>JBFWRC010000004.1:0-203815 GCA_050249115.1 Beijerinckiaceae bacterium | reverse complement strand
AAGTGGAAGCCTATGTGCTGAACAAGGACATCGGCTTCATCAAGGAAGGCCAGGAGGCGGTGATCAAGGTGGAATCCTTCCCCTTCACCCGCTACGGCACCATCGCAGGCAAGGTCGTGCGCATCGCTCGCGACGCGATCTCGCAGCCCGAAGCCGCCCAGGCCGAAGCCAATCCCGGCCAGCCCAACGCCGCCCCCGGCCCCGGCGGCGCCCAGCGCACCCAGAACCTCGTCTTCTCCGTCATCGTGCGGCCCGACAAAACCTTCCTCACCGCCGACGGCGTCAAAACCCCCATGAGCCCCGGCATGACCGTCGCCATCGAGATCAAGACCGGAAAACGAAGAATCCTCGAATACGTCTTTGCACCCCTCATCAAGACAAGCGCAGACGCCCTCAAGGAGAGGTGAAATCCGGCAGCGTCATTAACGCCCGCCAGCGAGAGAAATTTTCTTGGTGCGGGCCGCGCGTTCGTCGGTAAACTGGCCGGCGCCCATCGTCTCGGACGGGTTGCGCGATTGCCGGTAGAGGGTTTCCCCGGCCACGCCGGCCGCTTCGGCAAGGGCGCCGCGGGAGCAGGTCTTTGCTATGTCGAGGCCGACGCCATGCAGATGGCGGCGCTGGTAACAAAAAAACGCAAGACGGGCCCGGGCAGATTCCGGCATCGACGCAATCTGGTCCATTGCTTCGGCATAAGGATTTTCGCGGATAAACGCTATCAAGGATTCCGGTTCGGCCCCGGGACGTACAATATCCTGCATGTCGAGCCCACACATTGGTTTACAGATGGTGTCAGTAAACCAGCAAGTGTCTTAACAACGCGTTTAGATTTGTCTCAATCTGATTCAGATTGCGGCAACTTCTTACCTTACGGCAACCATTGCGGCCGCCTGAACTCACCCGCCCAGCCAAATAGTTCCGGCAGATCACAGTGTTGGAAACGGCATTGCCGATGTCACTGCTTCCTGCCAAGCTCGTAAATAAAGCGCGCGATTTCGCTCTCGAGCGGAAACGAGAGCATGCCCATGACCGAATATCCGAGCAGCCAGGGCATGAGATAGAAGCGAATCATGAAAAAGAACCAGGCCACGAACAGCGGCACGACCGGTTCGATCAGGAAGCCGGGCGTGACGATACGGAAGACGCGCAGCACAGGATCGGTCAGCTTCACGAAGGCGCGCATGAAGAACCACTTCGAATCCGCCGGCATGAAGAGATTCATCGCCGCGCGGCCGATCAGCGTCCACATGACGATGCCGAACACATAGTCGAGAATGAGGGCCCAGACGGGAATCGCCGCAAATGGCGCTGTGTTGACGTCCATGGTTCCGTTCCGTGCTTTGCTTCTGCAAGCGGCAAAAAAGAGGGGCGGATCGCTCCGCCCCTCTTCGAACATTATGTCTCGCGGATCAATGGGCTTCGGCCAGGATTGTATTGCCGCCGGGCAGACGCACCTCTTCGACCATCGCCTGCGTTTCCGCATCGGGCTCCGGCGTCATCAGCGTGACGACGACCATGCAGATCAGGCTCGCCGCCATACCGATGATGCCAAAGCGCAGGTGATCGATGCCGAGGATCGGCGAACCGCCGCTGCGGACGTACCACAGGTAAGCCCAGCCGATCAGGAAGCCACCCACCATGCCGGCGATGGCGCCGGGGGTGTTCGCCCGCTTCCACCACACGCCAAGAACGAGCGGGAAGAAGAGGCCGGAACAGGCGAAGTCGAACGCCCATGCCACCGCGCCCAGAATGCCCGTCAGTCTCAGCGAGGCCACGAAGGCTGCCGCGGCTGCTATGAACACGAGCAGGATGCGGGCGACGACGAGACGCCGGGCCGTATCCGCCTTCGGGTCGATGATCTTGTAGTACAGATCGTGGCTGAGGGCGTTGGCGATGGCCAGCAGCAGACCGTCTGCGGTGGACATGGCCGCAGCCAGACCACCGGCAGCGACAAGGCCGGAGATGACATAGGGCAGGCCTGCGATTTCAGGCGTCGCCAGCACGACAATGTCGGGACGCATGAAGAACTCGTTGAGCTGCAGGATGCCGTCGCCATTCTGGTCGACCACTCTCAGCATGCCCACGTGACTCCAGTTCTTGATCCATTCCAGGGCCTGAACGTCGGCGATCTTCTTGCCGATGATCGAAGTCGCAAGCGACGGATCGAGAAGCTGCAGCTTCGACAGCGTGGCCAGAGCCGGCGCCGTGAAGTAGAGCAGGAAGATGAAGAGCAGCGACCAGCCGACCGACTTGCGGGCCGAGCGGACGGACGGGGTGGTGAAGTAGCGCATCAGGATGTGCGGCAGCGACGCCGTACCGGCCATCATGCAGATCGCCAGCGAGATCATCTGCCAGGACTGCATGCCGCCCTGCGGCGCATTCTGCGGCGTCGTCAGAACGGAAAGACCCGGAATTGCCTGAGCAGCCGCCTTGAGCCCGTACTGCGCCTCGAAGCCGGCGATCTTGGTGACCGCTTCGCCGTAGGAGAAGTGCGGGATGAGACCGAATCCCTGCTTGTTCGACATCCAGACAACCGGAACGACGTAGGCGATGATCAGCACGATGTACTGGGCCACCTGCGTCCAGGTCACGCCGCGCATACCGCCGAGCATCGAGCAGAGCAGGATCGACAGAACGCCGAGCCAGACGCCAACGTTGAACGGGATGTCCAGCGCACGCGCTGCGATCGTTCCGGTCGCGTTGATTTGCGCAGTCACATAGGTGAACGACGCCACGACAAGAATGATGACCGCGCAGAAGCGGGCGAAATTGCCGCCGTAGCGCGTGCCGACGAAGTCCGGAACCGTGTAACAGCCGAACTTGCGCAGGTAGGGCGCGAGCAGCGAGTTCACGAGCACGTAGCCGCCGGTCCAGCCGATGATGAACCCGAGATAGGGGTAGCCACCGAAATAGACGCCGCCGGCCAGGGCGACGAAGGACGCGCCGGACATCCAGTCCGCCGCCGTCGCCATGCCGTTGTAGAAGGCGGGCACTTCGCGGCCGGCGACGTAATAGGCGTCGACCTCCATCGTGCGGGACAGGTAGCCGATCACCGCGTAGATGGCGATCGTGAAGATGAGAAAGCCGATGCCGATGGTGCGGGCGCTGGCGCCCATCTTTTCGAACAGGGCCATCAAGGCGAAGAAACCGAGGAACCCCAGCGTATAAAGGCCGTAGACCTTGCCAAGATTATCGGTGAATTTCGCGCCCTTCGGTGCGGGCGCACTTGTGGTGGACATGGTGCGCTCCCTATTTCTGCTTCGAGGTTTCAGGATCGTATTCGTCATCGATCCCGTCCTGAACCCAGTTCTGGATCCAGATCAGCGCCAGGAACGCGATCAGCGAACCCTGCACGCACATGTAATAGCCAAGCGGGAAGCCCATGAACTTGAAGGCGTTCAGGTCTTTCGCGAACCACGGAAGAATGAAGGCAAAAACAACCCAGATCGCGAGAACGACCATCGTCAGGTTGAATGTCTTGCTCCAGTGCCGCTGTCTGGCGGCTTGATTATCGTCAGGCATGACGCCCCCCTAATTATTGAAGCCGCACGCGCGGCGAACACCGCCGCACCCCGAGAGTCCGGCTGTGTTGCGAAATTATCTACAAGTGCCTTTATCGCATACTGAACTATGGTCTAACTGCGGCTGACGCTTGCGTCAGGCTGCAATGCAATATTTTGCGGTGCAGTATCCTGTTGTTTTTACGCAGCAGGCATAGGATTATGCCGTCTCGGCTGGATTGTGCGTCGCACAATATTCATTGCGGCTACCCTGCGCGCAGATACAACGGAGAAATTTGACGTGGCTTTTTCCCTGACGGGAGCGATCGGGTTCCTGCGCGACAGCGTGCTTCCGCGGCTGTCGATTCGCTTCGACAAGAGCCCGATCGATACGCTCGACAAGCTCGGTTTCTTCGTTCACACGCGCTCCGCCTATGTCGCGCAAACGTCTCTTTACGGCTACGTGAAAACCCGGATGGGGACACAATACCGGGAGCTTTTCCAGGACGACGAATACGTCAAGGCGATCGACTTCGCGAAATGGCGCGTCTTCGCCGCCTGCCTCTCGGATCTGTGCGTATTCGTGACCGCACTCGTTGCAACGGAGTGCAAACTCTCTTCCGAAGACGCGAAGCAGTTCGCCGGCGAATGTTTCGCACATTGCGTTGCCGCCACTTTCGGAGATTGCGGCGAACCGGCTCTGGCTGCAGAGGTCGAGAAGCAGTTCCGCGAGCGCGCCGCGACAATCCACTGGCCGAATGCGGCAGAAGGAGAGAGCGCTTTCACGTTCAGCCCGCCGGAATTGATCCACTGGGCTCCGATCGATCCGCAGCTCAAACAGTTCGACGAAAAGATCGTGCGCAATTCCATCCGCTTCCGCTGGCGCGACGTGCGCACGCAAATGCGCAACAGGCTTGACGCCGCCGCCATCGTAGCGGACTGGCGGCAACAGGGCGAAGCGGAACAATCGGTGAAGGTCTGATCGCGCTGTTGAAGAATGGGTCTCCACAAGTTTAAAAAAATCCCCGCGAGCGATCGCGGGGATTTTTGTTTTCAACCCACAAAATGCAGCGTCCTATTCGCACACCCGAACGCGCTGAATGCGCCAGCCCCAACCGTCCCATACGCGCTGACGTTCCCAATAGCAGGGAGCGTCGACATAGACCGGTGCGGGCGCGACATAGACGGGCGCCGGGCGATAGTAAGGGCGGGCGGCGCCGGCAGCGAGCGCGCCAATCGCAAGACCGCCGACAACGCCGGCAGCAACGGCCCCGCCGCTATAGCCCCAATGACGGCGGTACTGCGCCGAGGCATCGGTGGTGGTCACCGCAAGGGTTGCGGAAAGGGCGGCGGCGGCGATTGCGGCGCGGAAACCCGTGCGGCCCGCAAGCGACGTAATGGCAGAAATCATGGCAACCTCCTTTACGATTGCGGCGCAACTTCAATCGCCGGAACGTATAGGCGTGAATCTCGCGGGCAAACACGACCGCCAAATGGAAAGATTTTGGCGGCAAAGGGGTTTTTCGATTAACGCCAGTTAAACAGTGTGGCCTGGTTAACGCCTGCTTTCCCGATGCGCTTCAGGCCGACAGCGCATCGCGGACGATCTGGCCAGCATATTCCATATGCTTGAGCGCATCGCGCAATTCGCCCTGTTCGCGGGCGCCCAGGCTCGCGAAGACAACCGTGTTGTTCGGCTTGCGGCCTTCAGCCATGTCGCGCACCTGCTGGCGGGCGATACAGGTCAGAAATATGCGCTGCGCTTCGATCATGCGCTCGAGGTCGCGTTCCGGCCCCTTGCCGATGGCGATGACGCCGCGCAGGCGCTCCACCGTGGAGCGCTTCAGCACCTGATGGCGCAGGGCAAGAATACGCGCTGCCGTGACCACGGACTTCAATCCAAGCCGCTTGAGATCGATCCGTCCATTCTGTGTCTGAAGATTGCCAAAGAAACCGAACGCCGAACCACCCGCCGCGCCAGCTTCGGCAAGCAGCTTCAAAAAGGCGAACTGGCCTTGCGCCATCGCCCACATCCGCCGCCAGAGATCTTCGGCAAGGGTCAGATCGCCATGCACCGGGCGGAAGTCGAAGGTGATATCCACGGCCAGAAGGTCTTCCGGCCGCGACTTGCCGATCCATGTTGCAGCCCGCCGCTCCCATGCCGAGACAGAACCGCGCCAGGCCGCATTCTTCGCCATAACGCCACCCTCGCAATAGGGAACGCCAACGGCGTGCAACGTGTCGCACATGTAGGCTCCGAGCTTCGCGAACCACTGATCTTCCGGTCCTTCCGGCTCGCCGGTTTCGTAGACGATGGCGTTGTCCTGATCGAAGGCGAGCAGACTTTCGCTGCGGCCAGCCGATCCCAGCACGACGACGGCATAGCGGCAGGGCGCGGGTCCGGCGCCTTCGGCCTGCATGCGCCGCTCGGCCAGTATCGCCGTCCGCCGGGTCAGGGCGGCGACCTCGCGGCCGACGACGGCGGACACTTCGCGCCCGTCCATGTTGTTGGCGAGCATGGCGCGGGCCGCCGACGGCAATTGCGCCCAGACGCGGCCCAGTTCCATTTCATCATCCGAGGTGTCGATTCCGTCGGCAAGTGCGACAGGAGCGCTGAGGCGCGAGCGGAGTAGATCGCGCGCGGAAACCACGCCGATCACACGGCCGCTTGCATCGGTAACGCCGAGATGACGGATGTTGAGGCGATTCATGCGGCCGATAGCACGGTACATGAAGGCTTCGTAGTGGATGCATTGCAGGGGCCGCGATGCGACTGCGCCCGCGGTCTTGGCAAGTCCGTCCGCACCCCCGGACCCGATGGCGCGCAACACGTCGCGCTCGGTGAGAATGCCCAGGTTGTCGCCTGTTTCGCCGGCGCTGCCGACCAGCAGGGAGCCCGCCTTCTCCTGGGCCATCAGCGCGGTGGCTTCTGCGACGGTAGCTTGCGGAGCAACGAATTTCGGCAACAGCGTCATCACGCTCGCGACATGCTGCGTGAAAAGGAACGTGTCCAGTGGCGCAACGTGGCGGTCGTCTTCGCGCAGCGTTTCCGCCGGCGCCAGTGGCGCCCAGACTTTGGGATAGTCGGCGCGCTCCTCGAACCGTTTGCACGCGGCAATCGCTTCGCCGAGCGTGCGGATGTTGCGTTCCCGCAGCAGAGGCGTCAGCGCCTGGAACACCCGTGCCGTCACGATGGCATCGCCATGTGCGCGGTGACGGTCTTCGACCGGCACGCCCAGGCGGCTGGCCAGCATTTCGAGCGTGTAGTCCGGCAGGTTGGGAATCGCGATCTGGCCGAGAAAGCGCGTATCGAGCGCGACGGGCGCCCAGCGCTCCATCCCGTTTCGTGCACACTCGGCGGCGAAAACGGCGATGTCGAAGCCGAAGGAATGACCGACGACAACGCGCTCGCCGGCAAATTCGAGCATGCTGCGGAAGGCTTCCGGAAAATCCGGCGCGCCCCGCAACATGGCGGCGTCGATGCCGGTGACGCGCGCAGCTTCCGGCGGTACGTCGCCGTCAATCGCCACGAAGCTCTGAAACGCAGCGCCAGCCTCATCGGGAATCCGGCAGCAGCCGATTTCCATGACGCGCGCCTTGTCCGGGTCGAGCCCCGTCGTTTCGGTATCGACGGCCACTGCGTTCAGGGCGAAAAGCGGCGTTTCGTTCGGGTCTTTGCTCATGCTGTTCTCACTCAGGCGGCCGTTTCCATGTTTGGCAAGCCGGAAAGCGCGGGCGGATGGCCATGCCAGGGCCGGCTTGCTACAAGCGGTGCGACGGAAAAGACATGATCGCGCCAACCGCGGGCGTGACCATGACAGGGATCAAATGCGCGCACGGCGCCGTCGCCGCGCACAAGGAGATTGCGGCCGCCGATGCAAGTACGCGCGCCCATAGTCAAAGACCTCGTCCTGCTCGGCGGCGGCCATTCCCATGTCATCGTGCTCAAGGCGTTCGGCATGCGGCCCATTGAAGGGGTTCGCGTGACATTGATCAACCGGGATGTGGACACGCCCTATTCCGGCATGCTGCCAGGCCTGATTGCGGGCCACTATTCTTTCGACGAAACGCATATCGATCTAAACCGGCTTTCGCGTTTCGCGGGCGTGCGCTTTCTGCACGATGAGGTAACCGGCATAGAACCAGACCGGAATCGTCTGCTTTTCCGCAATCGGCCACCGGTTTCCTACGATGTCGTCTCCATCGACACCGGCTCGACGCCGAATGTCGCGAACGTGCCCGGAGCAGCCGATTTCACGGTTCCGGTGAAACCCATCGCCAATTTCCTGACGCGCTGGGAGGCCCTGTGCGCGCGGGCGCTGGCAGCGAAAGGACCGCTGCGCATCGCCGTCGCAGGGGCCGGCGCGGGCGGCATCGAACTGATGCTCGCGGCGCAACACCGGCTGCAGGCGCTACGGCGCGAGGCAGGAATATCCGCGCCGGTCGAGTTTGCGGTTTTCTCCGCCGCGACGGAGATTCTGCCGGCCTTCAACCCGCGCACCCGCGGCATATTCGAGCGGGTTCTGCGCGAGCGCGGCGTTGCCATGCATACCGGCAAGCGCGTGGCGCGCGTCGAAGAGGGCGCGCTCGTTCTGGAAGACGGTGCGCGTCATGCAGCGGACGAAATTCTCTGGGTGACCGATGCATCCGCGCCGGCATGGCTCGGTGCGGGCGGGCTTGCCGTGGACGAACGCGGCTTTGTGAAGGTCAACGCCAGCCTGCAATCGCTTTCCCATGACAACGTATTTGCTGCAGGCGATGTTGCGGCGGTTGTCGATCATCCGCGCCCGAAGGCCGGGGTTTTCGCTGTCCGGCAAGGCCCGCCGCTGACGGCGAACCTGCGCCGGGCGCTGCTTGGACAGACGCTGCAGCCGTTCACCCCGCAGAAGGAGTTTCTCAAGCTCGTTTCGACAGGCGACAAGCACGCCATAGCCGCGCGCAACGGTCTGGCCATCGAAGGCGACTGGGTATGGCGCTGGAAGGACTGGATCGACCGGCGCTTCATGGCGAAATTCATCGAACTTCCGCCGATGGATACAACCCGACCGGCGAAGCCGTTCGCTACGCTTCCCGGGACCGGCCGTTTCACCGCCGAAGCCATGCGTTGCGGCGGATGCGGCGCGAAAATAGGATCCGACGTGCTGCGCGCGGTCCTGCGAGACCTTCGTGTGTTGCGCAGCGAGGACGTCGCTGGCGGCGAAGGATTTTCGGACGACGCGGCAATCGTGCGCCCGCCTGCCGGGAAGGTCCTCGTGCAAACTGTGGATTCCTTCCGGGCGATGATCGAGGACCCGTATCTCTTCGGCAAGATCGCGGCCAATCACGCGCTGGGCGACATCTACGCAATGGGCGCCAAACCGCACACGGCGCTCGCCATCGTCACCCTTCCCTATTCGGCACCGGCGAAGATCGAGGCCGACCTGCGGCAGGTCATGGCGGGGGCGGTGGGGGTACTGAACTCGGCTGGCGCTGCGCTTGTTGGCGGGCATACGGCCGAGGGCGCCGAGCTGACGATGGGCTTTTCCATACAGGGCGCCGGCGAGGAAGCCGCCCTGCTGCGCAAGAGCGGACTGCAGCCGGGGGACGCGATCGTTCTCACCAAGCCGCTGGGCACAGGAGTGCTGTTCGCCGCAGATATGCAACACGGAGCGCGCGGGCGCTGGATCGAAGCGGCAATACAATCGATGTTGCTGGACAATGCTCCTGCCGCGGCGATTTTTCTGGAGCACGGGGCGCATGCCTGCACCGATGTCACCGGCTTCGGACTGGCCGGACATCTCGGCGAAATGGCGCAGGCTTCCGGTGTGGAAATAGCGATAGATGCGCCTTCGCTGCCTTTACTCGAAGGCGCCGGAGAACTTCTGAAGCAGGGCATCGCGAGCACGCTGCAAGACCAGAACGCCCATGCGGCGCTCGCATTGTTTGCATCAGCATGTACGGCGCGCGCGGCCGCTTTGCCGATCCTGTTCGATCCGCAGACTGCGGGCGGCCTGGTTGCCGGCGTTCCCGCTGCAAACGCGCAAGCCTGTGTCGCGGCCTTGCGGGAGGCAGGTTACCGCGATGCATGCATCGCCGGAACCGTTCGGGACCGCCGGGATGGCGGCGCGTTTCTGTCGCTACAGTAGGTACAACCGCGCCAGCAACTCGCTGTTTTTTGATAGGGCGCTCGTTGCAAGACGGAACGAACAGGCGCACACTTCCGTTAGATCGTCGACAACAACGGATTCGAAAGGGCGCGCATGACCGAGAAGCTGTATTCGGGAACAACTTTCCCGCAACTGACATTCAAGCTCGCCGGCAGCGGGACATTCAACATTCCCAAGAGCATGGATTCGAAATATCTAATCGCGGTGTTCTATCGCGGCCATTGGTGACCCTATTGCCGCCGGCAGTTGGCCGGCCTGCAAAAACATCAAGCTGAAATCGAGGCGCTGGGCGGACGAATTTTCGCGGCAAGCGTCGATCCCGCAGACAAGGCTGCGGAGGCGGCGCCCGGCGCGACCTTCCCCATCGGCGTCGAAGTGACCCGCGAACAGACCGATACGTTCGGCGCGTGGTGGGGCGAACAGCGCGGCGGTATCGTGCAGCCGACGGAATTCATCATCGGCGCGGACGGCAAGATCGTCCATTCGCTATACGCGAGCGGCCCGGTCGGACGCATGCAGCCGGAAGAAATCGTCAACATGCTGACGCTGTTCGACAAGCGCGACAGGGAAGCGGCGCAGAAAGGGTGACGCACCGACGTGTCATCCCGGACGCCGATGGCAATCCGGGACCGGTCGCAGCAAGGGTGCGATCCCGGATTACAGCTTTGCGGTCTCCTGGAAGACGAAAGCTACTCCGCCGCTTGCGACACCGCGCTCTCTTCGTCCAGCGCGGCCTGCAGGGCGCGGCGGGCCAGTACCAGCGCGTGATCGGCCTTGATGCCGATCAACGGGCGTTCCGGGTTCATGTTGATGCGCTCCTGCTGCACGTTCATGATATCCACGTCTTCAACGAAGGTCGGGTAGATTTCGTTGTACATATCCTCGGTCGCCTGCGGATCATCGGTGCGATAACCGTTGGCTGTCGACCAGAAGTAATAGCTCGTCGTTTCCGTCGCGGGCGTGATGCCGTGGAACAGACGCAGGTGGAAACCATCCTGCTCGCGGTTCTCGCGTGCGCCCTTGCCGACATCGAGCGCCCCCGACCATTGCTTGACCGAACCCGGCAGCACGTATTCGAACTCCTGCCAGCGATCGATGCGGCCCTTGAACCCTGCGCCTTTCACATAGGTCGGCGGCGGCAAGCAATCGTCCATCCAGCGGGTGTATTTGACACCGGTCTCAGTACGCACCGTGTCCATCTTGGCGTTGACATGCGTTTTCGGATCGCCGCCGATGGTCTTGCGATGGACGTAGCCGAGATGCGTCAGATCCATGAGATTGTCGATCATCATCATGTAATTGACCTGGATCGGCATGGTCGCCTTGCGGTGCGGCAGCTTTTTCTCGCCGGTGTGGAAAGGCCAATCCAGGATTTTCGATTCATCCGCCTTTGCCGGATCGCCCATCCAGATCCAGATGAACTCCTGCCGTTCGACAACCGGATAGGACGTCACTTTCGCCATCGGCGGGATAGAATCCTGTCCGGGAATCTCGACGCACTTGCCGCAACCGTCGAAGACGAGGCCGTGATAGAGGCACTCCAATCCCTTTTCGACAACATTGCCGTGGCTGAGCGGCGCGCCACGATGGCAGCAGCGGTCTTCGATGGCGCCAACCTTGCCGCTCGCATCGCGGAAGAAGACGATGGGCTCGTTCATGATCGTGCGGGCGAGGATGCCCTTTTCATTGTCAATTTCGTCGGCCCACGCCGCCTGCCACCAAGCATTGCGCAGAAATGGCGCATTGGTCTTGTCGGACATCTCTTCCTCCCTCGAATGCGGGTACGTTCCGGCCCGCGCGAAATAAGGGTCAGGCTGGCAGAATTCTTTCGCCGCCGCAAGCCACCTGTCCGAAGCGTCACATCGTTAATCGATTCATACAAAATGGCGGAAAGGAGTGGGAGTCGAACCCACCAGAGACGTCCAACGCCCCTCACCGGTTTTGAAGACCGGGCGCCCCACCGGGGACAATTCCTCTCCATCCTCGCGATCTTGCTAGCGCAAGTTGCGCCGAAGGGCAAAACCGGCGCTCAGCCGCGGACGCGAATCCAGGCCACTTCGGAAGCGGGTTTCAGAATGCGCCTGTGTTCGCCTGCGCGGTGGGTGAAGCCGAGCCTGTCGAAATGCTCCAGCACCTCGATGACAAGATTGCGGCCAATACCCGACGCATCCCGAAACGCTCGCACGACGAGGAGTTTGCCGGGATCGGACGCCGCGGTTGCCTCGGCAATGGCGGCCAACTGCTGGAGATGCTGCGGCAGGTAGAACCTGTTCTCCGCCACCTGCACCGCGAGCCCGATGCGCGCGGCGCGATTAAGCAGCCGTTCCACGGCGCGCGATTGCAGAGCCAGCTCCGCGGCAATTTCGGCGACCGAAGGCGGACGCAGGTTGTCGTCGTCCAGCAAGGGCAAAATTCGCTTCCAGACGGCGGCGTCTGCGGGTTCGAACTGGCGCGCAACGCCGGCAATCCGCCATGCGCCGGCGGCGTGATCCAGCACGCTGGTTTTAACAAGATTGTCGAGGACCGCCGGAAGCACCTGCGTCCGTACGCGCCTGCCGATACGCTTCTGCAGCGCCAGCAAGGTCAAATCCGGCGCAGCGGGGTTTTCCGTCTGCGCGGCGGCGAACTCGGCCCGCACTTGCGCTTGTATCTCCTCCCAGCGCGCCGCCGTATAGGCAAAAGCCTCTGCGCCCTCGCCGATCACGAGCGCCTGCAGCGCAGTCAGCGCCGCCGCGCAATCGGCCGGCTGCACGTTGCGCGCGGTGCAGAAATGCCCGAATGCCAACCCTTCCGGCGCGCTCGCGAGCGCTGCTGCCAACGAGGACACCAGATGCCCGCGCTCGAGGGCGGCGATCTGGGCCAGCCGTCCGGGCTTTGCCCGGCCGCGATCGGGGGCGAAAGGATCGATAACCGAGCCGCCGGCAAGCGTGCGCGTGGCGCTTTGATCGCGCAGAACGAAACGGTCGCCATGCAATGCCGAGACCGGCTGCGGCAGGACGAGCTGAACGAGACATTCGCCGCCGGGTTCCAGCGGCCCGTCTTGCAATACGGCAACGCGTGCGGGCACATCGGCCGCGCCGATATGCAAATGTACCGGCGTCCAATGGCGCAACGGCTTTTCTTCCGTTGCGAGGAGGCGGATGCGCGCGTCGAAGCGTTGCGTCGGCGCGTGGATGGATGCATCGAGCAGCCAGTCGCCGCGTGACACATTCGCCAGCGTCAATCGCGGTGCGGAAATATTGAGCGCACAGCGGTCGCCGGCGCGCGCCGTATCTGTCTTGCGGTTCTGCGCATGTATCCCGCGTACCCGCACGTCCAGACCCGAGGGCGAAATCTGCAGCCTGCCGTTTACGGAAACCTGCCCGGAGAGTGCAAGGCCCGTTGCAACGATCCCCGCTCCTTCGATGATGAAGGAGCGATCCACGGACATGCGGAACGCGCCGGCCGTGCGGGAGGCTTCGACGTCTGCCGCTTCCGCCACGAGATGGACGCGGAGCGCTTCCACGCCCTCGCCGCTGACACTGGAGACAGGAAATACAGGTGCGCCGTCCAAATCGGTCCCTGCAAGAAGGCTCACGATCTCCGTCCGCACGTCGGCGATGCGAGCGGCATCGGCGCGGTCGGTCTTGGTGAGCGCGACGATAGCGCCAGAAATACCAAGCAGATCGAGAATCGCCAGATGTTCACGCGTCTGCGGCATGACGCCATCGTCGGCGGCAACGACGAGCAGCGCGCGGTCGATGCCGCTGACGCCGGCGATCATGTTGCGGACGAAGCGTTCGTGGCCGGGCACGTCGACGAAGCCGATGGTCGCATCGCCAGCGGGCATGTAAGCAAAGCCGATATCGATAGACAGGCCGCGCTTTTTTTCCTCCGGCAGGCGATCGGTATCGACACCGGACAGAACTTTCACCAGCGACGTCTTGCCATGATCGATATGACCCGCCGTTGCGATAATCATTGCGCCGCCTTTGCCAGCGCCGCTTGCGGCAACTGCGCAAGGAATGCCGCCTCGTCGTCGAGGCAGCGGCAATCGAGCCAGTATGCGCCATCCTCGATGCGCCCGACGACCGGCACGGGAAGCGCGCGCATAGCTGTGGACACAGCATTCAGAAACGTTCCCTGTCCGCGCTTGCCCGCTGGCCGCACGACGAGCGCCGCGCTGGGCAGCGAGGCGACCGGCAGAGACCCGGAACCTATCTGACTTGCACAATCTTCGACAGATGCGATTGCGGAGTTCCCGAATGCGCTTTGCAATTCGGGACGAAGCCGCTGCGCCGCTGCGCGTATGTCGTCCTGCGGCCGCGTCAGCAGTTTCAGCGCCGGCAAATGCTGCGGCAGGCTGTCAGGATCAAGATGCAGGCGCAGAACTTCGGCGAGCGCTGCGATGGTCATCTTGCCGACGCGCAGGGCGCGCTTCATCGGGTTGCTCTTGATGCGCGCTATCATGTCCTTTTTGCCGGCGATCAGGCCGGCTTGCGGGCCCCCGAGCAGCTTGTCGCCGCTGAAGGTGACGACATCGGCGCCGGCGGCGATGGTTTCGGCGACAGTCGGCTCATGCGGCAGCCCGTAGCGGCACAAATCGACAAGCGAGCCCGCGCCGAGATCGACGACGAACGGAACGCCCGCTTTGCCTGCGATTTCGGCCACCGTCTTTTCCGGCACTTCGGCAGTGAACCCCTGAACCGCATAATTGCTCGTATGCACTTTGATCAAAGCGCCAGTTTCGTCCCCGATAGCGCTGGAATAGTCGCGCGGATGGGTTCGGTTCGTTGTGCCGACTTCGTGCAACCGGCAGCCGGAGCGGGTGATGATATCCGGCATGCGAAACGCACCGCCGATTTCCACCAGTTCGCCGCGCGAAACGACGACTTCCTTGTCCTGCGCCAGCGTGTTGAGAACGAGCAGGACTGCGGCGGCGTTGTTATTCACGACAGTGGCGGCTTCCGCCCCGGTGAGACGGCAGATCAACGCCTCGATGTGATCGTCGCGGTCGCCGCGTCTGCCTTTGCCGAGATCGAATTCCAGATTGGACGCTCCGCGCGCAACATCGGCGATGGCGGAAAGCGCGGAGGCCGGCAGCGGCGCGCGGCCGAGATTGGTATGCAGCACGGTGCCGGTCAGATTGAACACGCGGCGCAGGCGCGGCGCGGCGATACGCTCAATGGTGGCTGCAGCGTTTGCAATCAGCTCCGCATCGGCCTGTGCGCCCCCTGCTCCCGAGCGCATTGCCGCGCGCGCCGCGCCGAGCGCCCCACGCAGGGCGTCCGTCACCAGCTCGCGGCCGTGCATATCCGCGAGCGCCATGCACTCCGGCGTACGCAACAGGCGGTCGACGGAGGGAAGCGGGCTCGTTCTGGCTGTTTCGTCCGGCATTGCTTGTCCGCAGCTTTCTCCCTGGCGGGCGGAACCGCTTCCGGCCCGGCGCCCGCCCCTTCATACACCTTAAGCGCGCTGGAAAGGAAACCCCCGCAGCGGCGGGCCAGAGGGGGAACAATCGGCTTTCCTTCACAGCGATATAAGTGGATATTGGCTTTGTCATTCCCTGCCCTGTCGCCGCTCCCCGGACCCAATTCACATTCAACATGTCCCAGACGCGTCCGCTCCCGCCGTTTTTCGAGGTTTTCCGGCACCGGAACTACGTCCTGTTCATGGTCGGTCTGGGCCCGCACGCCATTTCCTCGTGGATGCAGCGGGTCGGCGTAGGCTGGCTGGCATGGGAACTGACGCATTCGCCGACGTGGCTCGGGCTGATTGCAGCCGCGGACCTGGTGCCGCTGCTTTTTCTTTCCCCCATCGCCGGAGCCCTCACAGACCGCATCGTGCCGGTGAAGGAATTGCGCATAACCCAATGGCTGCAATTCGTGCAGGCCGCCGCTCTGGCCGCGCTGATGGTTGCCGGCAAAGTGACTATCGAGGTTCTGTTTCTGCTGACGCTGGCGGTGGGGTGCGTGCATGCCTTTTCGACCGCCGCGCGCCACGCGACCGTGCCGCACACCGTGCCGCGCAACCTCGTGGCGACAGCCGTGTCGCTGGACTCCGCGCTGTTTCAGGCGAGCCGTTTCATCGGCCCTGCGCTGGCCGCCTTCTTTATCGACATATACGGCGTTGCGGCGCTCCTGATCGCGCACGCCATCGGCACGTTCTGCTTTTCGGTGATGATGCATTTCATGCATGTGCCGCCGCCCGAGCGCGCCAAGGGCCACCGCAACATGATCGCGGATATAAAGGAAAGCCTGCACTATGTGCGCGATTTTCACGCCATGGGCATTCTCTTCCTGATGTGCCTGGTGGCTTCGGTTTCGCTGCGTCCGCTGCAGGACATGATGCCGGGCTTTGCCGGTGCAGTCTTTTCGTCGGGCCCCAAGGGCCTGGCCTGGCTGACGTCCGCGATGGGCGTCGGCGCAATGATCAGCGCGACCTGGATCGGCGTACACGGGCGCGTGCAAGGCCTGACCACCATGTGCTACGCGGGCCTTGGCCTGCTGGCGCTGGCGACGCTTGGGCTTGTGGCGACGCGCAATCTCTGGGTTGGCGTCGTCTTTGCGGCGATCTCCGGATATGCGCTCAACACGCTGACGACGGGAACGCAGGCGCTTGTTCAATCGGCCGTGGAAGATTCCATGCGTGCGCGGGTGATGTCGCTCTATACGGTGATCTTTCGCGGCACGCCGGCTATCGGCGCATTCGGGCTCGGCCTTCTGGCGGAATTCATCGGCCTGCGCGCAACATTCGCTATCGCTGCGGCGATCTGCGCAGCGGCCACCCTCTGGCTGCTGCCGAAGCGCAGGTTCGTGCGCGCCGAAATGGAAAAAGAGCGCATCCATTCCACACTTGCGCATTGATTCCTGTTCGCGCTTCGCTGCCTGGATCAGCTTTTCGCACGATGTTCTACAGCGGATGGCCGGAAAAGCCCTGCCCGTCCGAACCGAAGCCCCAGGCGCTGCGCCAGGTGTCCTTCGGCCAGCGCTTGGGGCGCAACGGCATTTCCTCGTGCCAGGGGCGCGGATCCCAATAGCCGAGCGCTTCGTCCTTCATCTGGTCCATTTCGCAGAACATTTCGACGCGGACGTTGTCGCCGTTGCGATGATACGCGGCGATGTTGTGCCCGACGACATGGCGTAGCGGCCCCCAAACCAGAGGAATGCGGTGCTTTGCCAATACCTCGACCGAACGGTGCAATTCGGACCAGTCCTTCACCTCGAAGGCGATGTGATGCAGCGCCGCCTTTTCGAAGCGCACGAAATTGACGGTGTGATGATCGACGCCGCAGCGCATGAAGGAAAAGTGATCGCCCATCCAGTCCGAAACGCGGAAGCCCAGCACGTCGGTGTAGAAATCCGTCAGCTTCTGCACATCCTCGACGCGATAGGCGACGTGGCCGAATTTCAGCGGCGCAATGCCGGTATCGGACTTGTCCTGCTCGTGAAATACGTAGTCGGCGAAAACCTCGACGAGGGTGCCCTTGGGATCGGTGAAGGTTATCGCATCCCGGACACCGGGTGTGATGTCGCTGCGCTTCTCGCTGGCGACGCCGTGCCCCTGGAGATTGGCCGCGAGTTCGCCCAGATCGCTGCCGGGCGCAACCTGGAAAGACAGGCGTTTGAGCTGCGAAGCCGGCCCCCGCTCGATGCCGATGGCCTCCTGACCAAGCTTCGTGGCGAACAGGGCGAAGTCTTTCGTCTTGTCGACAAGCTGAAGACCGACAATATCGCGCCAGTATTCAATCTGCCGTTCAAGATCTGGAGTGGAGAATGTCGCGTGGCCCAGACGTCTAACCTGTATCATGAAATCGCTCCACGTATCGCCGCACCAAGGATCCTGTCAGTATTAGGTGTGCATCCGGCGGCGGGCAAGGTGGTGCGCGGCGCAATTGGCCGTTGCATCGCACGGCCAGCTCGCGTCATATAAGGACAAAGGCTGACAGGAATAATCCGGGGAGGAATATCATGACTATTCGCACGCCACGCAGTCCGCGTTTTTTCGCTACCGAAGCCGATCTTCGGACGGATACGGGTCCCTGCAACGATCCTTGCTGCCGGCCACTGGCCCTTGGGCGCGGCGGCATTGACGCCCTGTTTGCGGCCGAAGGCGGCGCGGGAGCCGGCAAACGGGGCAGCGGACGCGTGATCGACGTCCACCACCATTATTTCTCGCCGGAGTTCAAGGATTCGGCAGCCAAGGGCGGACTGATGTTCCCGGCCGTGCGCGACTGGTCGCCGGAACGGATGATGGAGGAGATGGACAAGAACGCCATCGACAAGACGATCCTCTCGCTCGCCTCCGTGCCCGTGCACTGGTTTTCGACGCCACACGCGGAGATGCGTCCACTGCTGCGCACGATCAACGAATACGGCGCGGGCCTGCGCGACGCCAATCCGAAACGGCACGGCTTCTTCTCCTTTATCACTGTCAACGACATCGAAGGGTCGCTGGCCGAGATCGACCATGCCTATTCGAAACTGAACGCCGATGGCATTGAAATGGCGACCAGCTTTGGCGACAAATGGCCCGGCGATCCGCAGTTTGCCCCGGTATTCGAGGAATTGAACAAGCGCAAGGCCATCGTCTACCTGCATCCGCTTGCACCCTGCGCCTGCCTGAACATCGTCGCTGGCGTCGGCGATTCGTGGGCCGAATATCCGCACGATACGACGCGCGCCATTCTGAGCCTGCTGGTGCATGGCGCGTTCGCGAAATATCCCGACATCCGGTTTATCTTCTCGCATGGCGGCGGCACTATCCCGATCCTGGCCGCACGTGCCGAAGCGCTTTCAAAATTCGCTCCGAACCGCGCGGAATTCGCCCCGGAGGGTTCGATCCTGCCGACGCTGCAGCGGCAGTATTACGAGACCGCGAACGCGACCTCGGCGCCGATGGTAGCTGCCTTGAAAGCCTTTATCCCGATGACGCAACTCATGTTCGGGACGGATTATCCCTATGTGACGACCGAGGCCAATCTGAAAGGCCTGCGCGCGGCAAATTTCTCCGACGAAGAATTGCGCATGATCGAGCATGGCAATGCGGAGAAGCTGATCCCCACGCTCGCTGGCTGACGAACGGCCCGGGCAACACATCAGCCTTCCACTGCCTGCCCGGAGAGAACGATTGCTGTGCCCAAAGCCGCAAGCGCGCCGAACAACAGGCTGCGCTTGCGGTTGCCGTTGCGCCACGACACGCTGGATGCTATCGCGGCCTGCAAGGCAAAATACAGCGCAAAGGCGCGCGAACGCCGCAGTCCGGGCAGTCACAGGATGGCGGCAGCGTCGGTAATCGTGACAGCAATTGCGATGTCAAGACCCATCAGCGCGCCATTCCGCCGGAACTGCGGCGCGAGACAAATGGCGCGCTCGAAATGCTCCGCGGTCTTGCAGGTCCGGACATCACACTCATTCCGCGGCGGCAGCGAGCTTTTTCTGCTCTTCCTCGTAGAGCCGCGCCATCAGGCGCCGTCCGGCGTTCACGCCGCCATCGACATGAAACAGCAATTCGCGGGCCGGCGCGGGCGCTGATTCAAGCATGATCTGCTGCTTTTCTATGACATCGACATCCTCGAAGAAAGTGTTCTTGTTGGCGTTGAAAATCCAGTCGCCGAGCGCATCGTTCGTCAAGTCGAAGTTGCGCGCCAGCGACCAGAAATACAGGCTCGTGCGGTCCGTTTCCGGCGTGAGCCCGTTCATGACGCGGAATTCTGCGCGATGTTCGGGATTGTCGACATTCCACGAGCAGCTTTCGATGATGATCGTGGACGCGGGAATAAAGCGGATCAACTGACGATAGTGGACGCGCCCGGTATAGCCGCCGAGGCAATGCTTGAAGAAGGGCGACGGCTCGATGTTTTCCATCAACCGCAGCACATGCAGTTCGCCATCCTTTTCGTAGACTTCCATCGGCGTGGAGAGCACCGCATCTGTCGCCAGTGTTTTCTGGTGCACGAAATGCGCGTGGCTGAGATCGAGAAGATTGTCGCGCAACAAGGTCGCGTGACATTTTACCGGCAATGTCTCGCCGCGGCCGTACCATGCCGGATCGTCCGTGCAATGAAAATCCGGGATTTTGCTCTCGTCCGCCAGCGCCGGATCGCCCATCCAGATGAAAACATAGCGCCACTTTTCGACGACGGGATAAGCGCGGGTGCGGAAAGAGGCAGGCGCACGATCACGTCCCGGAAGGCGCATGCACTCCCCCGCGCCATTGAAAGTCAAGCCGTGATAGCCGCATTCGAGCCCTTCGCCGCGCACCTGCCCGGTCGTCATCGGCGCGCCGCGATGGGGGCAGCGGTCGGCGATGGCGGCAACCTTGCCGCTCTCGGTGCGGAACAGCGCAATCGGCTCATTCAAAATCCAGCGTTGCAGTGGCGTACGGGTGACGTCTTCGCGCCAGGCGCAGATGTACCAGTAGTTGCGCAGATACGGTTCTATCATTGGTTTCGTCCCCATTTCGCCGCAGGGCGGCTGCAAGCGTTTTCCCTGACATCCGTCAAAGCGGCCGGATGAACTTTGAAGGAACCCGACTGCATGATACAGGCGTAGCGACGAAGGGGAAACTTCATGGTTGGCGGCACTTTTGACATCATGATCGCGGGCGCTGGGCCGTGTGGCCTCATGCTGGCCAACGAACTCGGACGCAGGGGCATTTCCGTGCTCGTCGCCGATCAGGACGAGGGCGTCGCGACCGCTCCGCAAGCCAATGCCACGCAGGCGCGGACGATGGAGCATTACCGCCGGCACGGATTCGCGGAAGAAATCCGCGCACTCGGCATGCCGCCGGACTATCCGACAGATGTCGCCTATTTCACCACCATCGCGGGTTTCGAACTCGGCCGCCACGCCATGCCCCCATCCGGGCAGGCGGCAAAGCTGGCGCGCGAGCTAGAGCACATATGGAACGCCGCCGAGTTGCCTCACCGTGTTCCGCAAAGCCATGCCGAGCAGGTCATGTACCGCCATGCCTGCAAACTCGATAGCGTCTCGGTCGAATTCAACTGGGCCGTGACGGGGTTCGACGAGGATGGCGAAGGCGTCGTCACGCACATGCGGCACGCAAAGACCGGCGAGGCGCGTAGCGTGCGCACGAAATATCTTTTCGCAGCGGACGGAGGCAGCAGCGTCGTGCGAAAGCAGCTCGGCATTCGCTATGGCGGCGAGGAGGCCGTGCGCGATTTCATGGGCGGGCGGATGCTATCGGTCTATATCGACGCGCCGGCGTTTTACGATGTGGTGAAAGCGCCGCGCGCCTGGATGTACTGGACGTTCAATCGCCGCCGCCGGGCGCTGCTCGCGTCCATCGACGGACGCGGCAAGTTTGTCATGCAGACGCAATTGCGTCCGGGCGAACATATGGAAGGGCTGGACAAGGCCTATCTGAGTGCGCTGTTTCATCAGGCCATGGGTTGCGAACTGCCGCATGAGATCACCGGCTTCGAAAGCTGGCTTGCCGGCCGCGCGCTGGTCGCCGAATCCTTTGGGCGCGGCCGCGTGCTGCTGGGCGGCGATGCGGTGCATCTGTTCACGCCGACAGGCGGCATGGGCTACAACACCGCCGTCGGCGATGCGGTCAACATCGGCTGGAAGCTTGCCGAAGTTGTGCGCGGGCGCGCCAGCCCGCAGCTTCTCGCCAGCTACGAGGCCGAGCGCAAGCCCATCGCCCATCGCAATACGCGCTTTGCCGCAGGTTTCGCCGATTCCGTCGGCCTCTATGTGCCCTCCCCCGCCATTGAAGACGAAGGCCCGGCCGGCGAAGCCGCGCGCAAGCGCGCCGGAGCCTATCTGGCGCGGCACGGGCGTGAGGAATTCACGATACCGGGTTTCACGTTCGGCTACCGCTACGACGGTTCGCCCGGCATCTGCGCCGACGATGCGCCAAAGCCGAACGACATCCCCGGCGTCTATGTGCCAACCGGAAAGCCCGGCGGCCGCGCGCCGCATGTGTGGATGACAGACGGTTCATCGTTGTTCGACAATTTCGGCTTCAACTGGACGCTGCTATGTTTCGCACACGCGAAGAATGGAGCCAGCGCTTTCGAAGCAGAGGCTGCGCGCCGCGGGATCGATCTCAAGGTTCTCGATCTGTCCGGCGAACCCGTCGCCGCGGATCTCTACGAGCAGCCGCTGGCGCTTGTCCGCCCCGACCAGATCGTCGCCTGGCGCGGCGGCGCACAAGACGAAGCTGCTGTAATGGCAATATTTGATAGACTGTTGGGATGGGCACAAACGTAAGGCGGGCCACGATTTTATTTAACATAGCGGCGGGACGCCGCATTGCGCCGCGCGCGCGATGCCTGGTTCTGCGCGAAGCCTGGATCGGCTTGTGCCATCCAACGGTATGCTGATCGATTCATCCGCCAATTGACCGGCAAATCGGAGCTGCGGCCTTGCGCAGGCGCGGCTGCGGATGATTGAATGCGGCAACGCAAAGCGGAGAAGGGAACGCACATGAGCATGGCAATTCGCAGCCGCAAGGCTTTCACGCTCGCATCAGCTGCGCTGCTGGCGGGTTTTGTAGCGCCGGGACTGACGCATCATGCCCTTGCCAAGGACATCAGAGCCATCGTCGGCTTTCCTGCCGGTGGCGGTGTCGACACATCAGCGCGTCTGTTCTTCCGGTATTTCGCAAAGCACAACGATGGCAAGGCGCCTGTCATTCAAAGCATGCCCGGCGCGGCCGGCGTCATTGCGCTGAACTATGCGGCGGCGCGCGCTCCAAGGGACGGATCGGAAATCGTCTTCGACATCTGGAGCCCTGTTATCCTGCAACTCACAAAACAAAAGAACGTTCGCTACGATTACACGAAGCTGTCGATCATAGGGGCGATGACGTCGGGCTCTTATCTGATGTTCACCCGCAAGGCGGCGGTTCCGGGCGGCGTGGCTCAACCCGGCGACCTGCTGAAGGGCAAAGGCCTTATTTTTGCCGGGCAGAACCCGCGCCTCGTGCTCGACATTTATGGACGCCTGGCGCTCAACCTGCTCGGCGTTGATTACAAATACGTGCCCGGATATCGCGGCGCGCCGGCACGCCTGCTGGCGATCCGCCGCAACGAGGCCGACATCGCGACAGTCGCCCTGCAAGGCTATCGTGCGGCGGCAGAACCGCAGCTTGTGAAGACGGGACACGCCGTGCCGCTGTGGTATTTTGCCAACGAAGACGCGAAGGGCAACGCCGTAAAGGATCCGAACATCACCGACATTCCTATGTTCCGCGACGTCTACGCCAAGGTGAAAGGCAAGGCTCCATCCGGTCCCGTCTGGGACGCCCTGCGCCTGATGAGCCGCGTTACCGGCCAGTATATCGTTGTGGGTCCGCCGGGCATGGACAAGGGCGAACTGGAACGGCTGCGCAAGGCGTTTTACGCGACCGTTGCCGACAAGGAATACCAGAAGGAAGCGCAACGCATCCTCGGATTTGAAACGCCCGGCGTTAAACTAGAAGACGCACTGAAACTGATCGATGAGGTTTCCAAAGCCGATCCAGCAGCCGTCGCCGAGATCGCGAAGCTGATGCAGTAGCAGCTTGCGTCACCTGTACCAGGCCGGCTTGCGCTTTTCCTTGAAGGCGGCGATCCCTTCCTGCGCTTCGGGCGAGGCCATTCCGTGCGCCAGGTCGAACGGCTCGCCCGCCACGGCGGAGGCGACGGCTTGCTTGATGAGCCCCTGCGCCTGTGGCGCGCCGAGCATACAGGCTTCGATCACGTCTGCGAGCAGCGCATCCAGTTTATCCGGCGCGCAGACTTCGTGCGCCAGGCCGATGCGCAGCGCCGTCTGCGCCGGAATGCGCTCGCCGGAGATGGCGTAACGGCGGTACTGGCGCGCACCGATGGCGCGCATGAGGATCGCCTGCAGTCCGCCGGGCGCGAAGCCCATGCGCACTTCGGGAATGGAAAAGAACGAGCCTTCCAGCGCGACCACTACATCGCACACGCCCGCAATGCCCGCGCCGCCGCCGGCCGCCGCGCCCTGCACCACGGCGATGACCGGCTTGCCGCAAGTATCGATGGCATCGAGCATCTCGCCGAGAGACGGCGGCCGGGGGCCGGGGGCATCGTCCGGTGTGCGCGGACCGGAGACGTCCGCACCGGCGCAGAAGTGCCTGCCATTGGCGCGCAACACGACAGCGCGGATATGTTCGTCGGCGGACGCATTGCGTAATACGTCCGTCAACTCCGCGCGCATGCGCTCGTTTATCGCGTTGCCGCGCTCCGGACGGTTCAACGTTATTGTCATCACGCCGCGCGGAGATGTCTCAACGGCTATCGTTTCGAAGGGCATGTAACCTCCCGCCGGACATGGCCGGCTCGTTTTGCAGCGGTTTCCCCGCCGATTGACCGCGATGCTATACCGGCTATGGTGGTTTAACCAGACAATCGCGGCGTCAGCCGCCAACCAATGGAACGCCCCATGAAGTTGCACGGTTTCTTTCGCAGTTCGGCCGCCTATCGCCTGCGCATCGGCTTCGCGCTGAAAGGCGTCAAGATCGACGAACAGGCGTTTTACGCGCTGCGGACAGGCGCCCAACGCGCTCCGGACTTCCTCAAGATCAATCCGCAGGGGCTGGTGCCGGCTATCGAAACGGACGACGGGCATGTGCTGACTCAGTCGCTCGCCATTCTGGAATGGCTCGAAGAGACGCACCCCGAACCGGCGTTCCTGCCGAAAGACCCGATCGAACGCGCCAAGGTGCGCGCCTTCGCACTGGCCATCGCCTGCGAGATTCACCCGGTGCAAAACCTGAAAGTGCTGAACGCGGTGAAGGCCCTCGGCCATTCGGAGGAAGAGGCCACCGAATGGGCGCGGCGCGTGAACTACGAAGGGCTGGAAGCCTGCGAGGGTCTGCTGGCCGGCACGAAGGGTCCCTTCTGTTTCGGCTCCACACCGGGGCTTGCCGACATCTGCCTCATACCGCAGCTCGGCAACGCCAGGCGGTTCGGCGCGGATCTCTCCAGCTTCAAACGCATTCTGGAAGTGGACGCCGCCTGCAAGGACATTCCCGCCTTCGCCAATGCCGTGCCGGAAAAACAGCCGGACGCTGCGTAGCGCTGCTTGCCGGCATCGTAGAGGGGGAGTTCTCTCCAGAAATGTCTTCCCGGAAACGCGAAGCGTTATCCGGGACAGCCCTCCGCTGCAAAAAGGTCCCCGGTTTGCGCTACGCACGCCCCGGGATGACACTGCCCCATTTTCTCCCTTACCTGCACATTTTCTCCCTTACCTGTAATTGACAGTACACATATTGTATGTATACATACAAATATCAACAGCACAGGGAGCAGATCATGGCCTCCAAGGACAACACCATCATTCTGGTAGGCGGCGGCATCGGCGGGCTGGCGGCGGCGCTGGCCATGTCGCAGGCCGGCTTCAACGTCACGCTGCTGGAACAGGCGCCGGAACTTGGCGAAATCGGCGCCGGCATCCAGCTCGGCCCCAACGCTTTTGCCGCGATGGACGCACTGGGCTGCGGTCCGCGCGCCCGGGCCCGCGCAGTCTACAATACCGAACTGCTGATGATGGACGCGCTCGACGAATACGAGATCGGGCGGCTGGACGTTGGCGAGGATTTTCGCCAGCACTATGGCAACCCTTATGCGGTCATCCATCGCGCCGACATTCACCTGTCGATCTACGAGGAAGCGCAGACCCACGAAACCATCAATGTCGTCACCGACTGCCGCATCGTCGAGGTCGAAATCTCCGACAATGGCTGCAAAGTGAAAGACCAGAAGGGCCGCGAGTTCGAAGGAACAGCGCTTGTCGGTTGCGACGGCAGCAAGTCGGTTGTGCGCGACAAGCTTATCGGCGACCCGCCGCGTGTTTCGGGCCATGTCGTCTATCGCGCAGTCTGCCCGGTCGACAAATATCCCGACAATCTGAAATGGAATGCGGCGACGCTTTGGGCGGCGCCGAAGGGGCATATCGTCCACTATCCGCTGCGCGGCGGCGAGGAATACAATATCGTCGTCACCTTCCACAGCCGGAAAGAAGAAGAATGGGGCGTGAAGGAAGGCACGCGTGAGGAAATCACGTCGTATTTTCAGGGCATTTCGCCCAAGCCCCGCCAGTTGATCGAACTCGCCAACACCTGGCAGCGCTGGTCGACGGCCGACCGCGATCCGACAACCAAATGGGGCGCGGGCCGCGCCACACTGCTCGGCGACGCCGCCCATCCGCCGCTGCAATACATGGCGCAGGGGGCATGCATGGCGCTTGAGGATGCGGTTGTCCTGCGCGAATGCATGCGCGTGTGCGATCGCGATATCGAAAAAGCCTTTCGCATGTACGAGGGCATTCGCATTCCGCGCACGGCACGCGTCGTTCTCTCCGCGCGCGAAATGGGACGCCTGTTCCACGCCGAGGGCGCCGAGCGGCTGGTGCGCAACTCCCTCTGGAAAGGCCGTACGCAGGAGCAGTATCGCGCGGCGGTCGACTGGCTCTATGGCTGGACGGTCGACAAATGCCTCGACTGAAACGCGCGCCGGCGCCAACTACCGGAGGCGGCTCGCCGCAGGATGCAGGCCAGCTCTTCGTGCATACGATGCCGGGGCATTACATCCGGCGCGTGCAGCAGGTGGCGGTGCGGCTTTTTTCCGAAGGCGTTTCCGGCGACATCACACCGGTGCAATTCGCTGCACTGTCGGCTCTGGCCGATGCGCCGGGACAGGGCCAGGCTGCGCTGGCTTCCGCCATCGGCTACGACCGGGCGACCATCGGCGGCGTCATCGACCGGCTTGAAACCAAAGGCTTCGTCAGCCGCGTGGCGGACCCGGGCGACCGGCGTTCCAACATTCTCAACCTGACAAAAGCTGGCGCTGCGGCGCTGGAAACCGCGCGTCCGCAGGTTGAGGCAGTGCAGGAAAAGCTGCTCGCGCCGCTGAGCGAAAGCGAACGGGCGCAATACCGGGCGATGTGCCGGAAAATACTGGCTGCGAACGGCGGTTAGCGCCCCAGCGATTGCCGGCGCGCTTCAGCGCGATATGTATGAAACAGCAAGTTTCGCAAGCGCCAGCCGGAGAACGCCATGTCCGTAACCCGCACCGAAAGCGATGCGCTCGGCAAAGTCGAAGTGCCAGCAGACCGGCTATGGGGCGCGCAGACACAGCGCTCGCTGGAGAATTTCCGCATTGGCAGCGAACGCATGCCGGTTTCCGTCATACGCAATTACGCATTGCTGAAAGCCTGCGCGGCGCAGGTCAACGCCGAACTCGGCCTGCTCGATGTGAAGCTGGCGCAAGCCATCGTGCAGGCGGCCGAGGAAGTTCTTGCTGGACAGCATGATGATGAATTTCCGCTCGTGGTCTGGCAGACCGGCAGCGGCACGCAGACCAACATGAATGTCAACGAAGTGCTGGCCAATCGCGCCAGCATCTTGCTTGGCGGCGAAGCGGGGAAGAAATCTCCGGTTCATCCGAACAATCACGTCAATCTCGGGCAATCGTCGAACGATACGTTTCCCACCGTCATGCATATGGCGGGCGTCGAAGCGCTGGATGGCCACCTTTTGCCGGCGGTACGCGGCCTGCGCGATGCATTCGAAGAGAAGCGGGCGGTATTTGCCGATATCGTAAAGATCGGGCGCACACATCTGCAGGATGCCACGCCGCTGACGCTGGGGCAGGAATTCTCCGGATATGTGGCGCAGCTCGATGCCGCGGCGGCACGGATCGAATCTGCCTTGCCCGAGCTGTTACACCTCGCCATAGGCGCGACCGCCGTCGGTACGGGCATCAACACACATCCTGAATTCGGAACGCGCGTTGCACGCAAACTGGCGGCTGCAACCGGCCGCGGCTTTTCTTGCGCGCCGAACCGCTTCGCGGCCATCGCCGCACACGACGCCATGGTCGCAGCGAGCGGCGCGCTGAAAGCTTTGGCAGTTGCTCTCGCGAAAATCGCCGGCGACATACGCTTTCTCGGCTCCGGACCGCGTTCGGGCATCGGCGAACTCATTCTGCCTGCGAACGAGCCAGGCTCATCGATCATGCCCGGCAAAATCAATCCGACACAGGTGGAAGCGCTGACGATGGTGTGCGCGCAGGTCATCGGCAACGACACGGCGATAGCCTTCGCGGGCGCCGGCGGCCAGTTGGAGCTGAACGCCTGCAAGCCTGTCATCGTCCATTGCTTGCTGCAATCGGCCGGACTGCTGGCGGACGGTTGCGCCAGTTTCGCCGCAAATTGCATCGCCGGATTGCAGGCTGACCAGCAGCGCATATCATTCCTTGTCCGGAATTCGCTCATGCTGGTGACTGCGCTCGTGCCGGAGATCGGCTACGACAAGGCGGCGCAGATCGCGCTTGCCGCGCATCGCGAAGGAATCAGCCTACGCGAAGCGGCGGTTGCGAGCGGCTTTATCGGGGCCGAACGCTTCGACCAAATCGTGAAGGCGGAGGATATGACAGGCGCAAGGCCGGAGCCGGCGTAAGGGACAGCGCGCGCATGCGCGCTTGCCAATCCCGGCGCGGCGCTGCAATCTCCACATCCCGGCACAACGCGCCGGCGAGGGAGGCAATCATGAACCGGTATTTTCTGGCCGCATGTGCCGTGGCGGGCTCTTGCATGGCAGCGCACGACCGGGCGCTCGCCGATCCGGTGTCGGACTTTTACGCCGGCAAGACCGTGCGCATCATCAACTGGGCAGCGGCCGGCGGCGAGTACGACATTCACGGCAAGCTGGTGAGCCGCCATCTCGGCAAACATATTCCCGGCAAGCCTACGGTCCTGCACCAGACCATGACTGGCGGCGGCGGCATCGTTGCGGCCAATTATCTCTATAATGTCGCACCGAAAGACGGAACATCGATGGGCATCATGGTTGGCACCCTGTCGCTGTTTCAGGCCTTCGGCGACAAGGCGATCAAGTTTGATGCGGGCAAATTCAACTGGATCGGGACCATCGCCTCGACCAAGGAGAACATCGTCGCCTGGCATACGGCGCCGGTGAAGACTTTCGAAGACTTGCGCAGCAAGCCATTCATCACCGGCGCCAGCGGCCGTTCCTCGCCAAGCTACATGGTGCCGAAACTGGTGAACGAATTGCTGGGTGCGAAAATAAAGATCGTTACCGGCTTTCGCGGCGGCAGCCAGATCAATCTGGCGATGGAGCGCGGCGAGGTGCAGGGCCGCTACAATACCTGGTCGAGCTGGAAAGTGACCAAGCCGGACTGGATAAAGGACAAGAAGATTACCGTTCTGGTGCAGCAGGCGCTTACGAAACCGTCCGATTTGCAAGGCCCGCCGTTGCTTGTCGATCTTGCAAAGACGCCGGACGACAAGAAGATTTTCGAATTGATGGCCATAGGTTCCGAGATGGGACGGCCCCTTGCCGCTACGCCCGGCATTCCGGCCGAACGCGTGAAAGCCCTGATTGAAGCCTATCGCGCGATGACGAAAGATGCGGACTTCATCGCGGAAGCCAAGAAGCTGAATATCGAAATCGATCCGGTCGTCGGCGAAGACATGCGGAAGCTGGTGCAGCGCGCGCTGGCGACGCCCGCGCCTGTCGTGGCGCGGATGAAGAAACTGCTGGAGTGAAGGCAAAACAACAACGCACGCATGCGCATCGGCGCTATGTCAGCCCAACGTCACGCAGGCGGCAATCAGGAAATCGCCGTCGAGGCTGACGACATGCAGACGCCCGGACGCAGGTTCGGTCTTGCCGTTGCGTTCTATCGCTATCGCGCCATCGTTGAAGCGCGTTGCAAATTGCGCCGGGTCTTCGAGAAATCCGCGGCCACGCGCTTTGAGAAAAGCTTCCTTCGCCGTCCAGATGTAGAGAAATTCGGCGCGCGCGTCATCGACGGACAGTTTTTCAAGGCGCGCCTGTTCCAGCGGCGCAAGTACATCGGGGACCGGAGCAGTATCGCGGGCGAGTTGCTCGAAATCGACACCGACCGGGATGTCGCCGACCGCGAGCAGAGCCAGCGGGCCGAGTCCGGAAACGGAGACAAAAAGGCCCGGCGGCGCATTCACCCGCGGAGCGCCGTCTGCATCGTAGGAAATATCCACCGCTTGCGCGCCGCAGCCCGCGATCCCGCCGACGAGGTGGCGCAAGACCGAGCGGCGCGCAGCAAACCATGTGCGGTCGCCGGTCGCCTTTCGGGTGCGGTCGATTTCGTCGCGCGGCAAGGGTGACAGCTCTGTCAGCTGAATCATGCGCCGGTCGCGCAAGTCGGCAGCCAGCACGCGCGCCCAACCGCGAGACCGCGGCGGAGCAGCCATCGCCTCGAGATCGTGGACGGAAAACCAGCCGATGTGCATCGTTTCGTTCCCGCTCAGATTCCCGCCCCGTCACGGCCGAAGGCGACCGGACCGAGCAGTTCCTCGATACGTTTCTTCAAAGTGTCGCGCACATCGCGATACGCCTGCAAGCGCGTCTCGCGCGAGCCCTGGAAGGCCGTCGGGTCGATTGTCGGCCAGTAAATTGTTTCGACCGCCATGGTACGGGTAAATTCGAGCGCCGAGTGATGCGCCTCCGGCGACAACGACACGATAATGTCGAAGGCAGTGTCTTCGAGATCTGCGATGGTGCGCGGCTGGTGGCCGGAAATGTCGAGTCCGAGTTCAGCCATGGCCGCGACAGCAAAGCCATCGAGTTCCCCGGCCTTGACGCCCGCCGACTGGATGTAAACCTGTTTGCCGATCATGTGTTTGGCCAAAGCCTCGGCCATCGGCGAGCGTACGGAATTGAACGTGCAGGCGAAGAGCACCGCCTGCGGCCGCTTGATCGAACTCGCTTCTGCAGACACCGCACTCACGCGCCTGGCTCCGCATGGCATTGCACAGGACGCGCGCGGGCGGATTGCCCGGCATGCAAAGGCCGCCGTTGGGCCGTCATGGTCAGCCCTTCCAGTGCAAAGCTGTCACCAGCGTGAAAAGCCGGCGGATCGTGTCGAAATCGCAATCGATCTTGCCATCGAGCCGTTGCGCCAGCAGCGTCGCGCCTTCGTTGTGCAGCGCGCGGCGGCCCATGTCGATGGCTTCGATTTGCGCCGCAGTCGCAGTGCGTATCGCAGCGTAATAGGTCTCGCACACCATGAAGTAATCCTTCAGGATGCGGCGGAACGGCGACAACGAGAGGATGTGAACGACGATGGAGCTGCCGTCGAAATCGCGAATGTCGAAGGCCAGCTTTGCGTCGTGCATGGCGATGAACAGCGAATAGGGCCCGCCGGTGTGACCGGGAACGGCGAATTCGTTCTGTTCGACGAGATCGTAAATTGCGACGGCGCGTTCCTGCTCCTGATCCGGGCTTCCCTTGCCGATGGAATCGGGATCAAGCGTGACGGCGATAAGACGGCGCGCTCCGGTTGCGGTGCTCATGTCTGGCTCTCCGCTGCATTGCGCGCCCGGTTGCTGCGCAAGGCGACAGACCGCGCGTGGGCGTGCAATCCTTCGGCATATCCCAGCGCGATGGCGGCATCTGCCAAACCATCGAGGCTATCGGGCGTGCATTTCAGGATCGACGTGCGCTTAAGGAAGTCGAGCAGATTCAGCCCCGACGCAAAGCGCGCCGAGCGCGCAGTCGGCAGAACGTGATTTGAGCCGCCAACATAATCGCCGATCGCTTCGGGCGTAAACGCGCCAATGAAAATAGCGCCGGCATTGCGCACTTTCGAGGCAAGACTTTCGGCGTCCGCGCTCATGATTTCGAGATGCTCCGGTGCGATGCGGTCGGCCAGCGGAATGGCATCGGCGAGATCGTTGCAAACGATAATCGCGCCGAAATCGCGCCAGCTCGCGGCGGCAATCTTTTCGCGCGGCAGCGTGGCAAGCTGCGAGGCGACGCTGGCTTCGACGCGATCGGCGAGCGCCGCGTCGCTGGATATCAGCAGCGATTGCGCGGCCGTATCGTGTTCGGCCTGGGCCAGCAGATCGGCAGCGATCCAGTCCGCATTCGCTTCGCCGTCTGCGAGGATCAGCACCTCGGACGGCCCTGCGATCATGTCTATGCCAACTTTGCCGAAAACCTGCCGCTTCGCAGCAGCGACGAACGCATTGCCGGGGCCGACGATCTTGTCCACAGGCGCGATGGTTGGCGTTCCATAGGCAAGTGCTGCGACAGCCTGCGCGCCGCCAACGCGGTAGATTTCCGACACGCCGGCCAGATGCGCAGCAGCCAGAACGAGCGGATTGATCGCACCATCGGGAGCGGGAACGACCATGACGAGACGCGACACGCCAGCGACTTTCGCCGGAATCGCGTTCATCAGAACCGACGAGGGGTAACTCGCCGTGCCGCCGGGCACGTACAGGCCCACTGCGCCGACGGGCGTCCAGCGCCAGCCGAGTTCGACCCCGGCGGCGTCGGTAAAGCGGGAGTCGGCCGGCTTTTGCTTTTCGTGGTAGGCGGCAATACGGCCCGCAGCGAATTCGAGCGCCTTGAAGGCTTCGGGATCGCAGGCCTTGCAGGCCGCGTCGATATCTGCGGCGCTCACCCGTAGCGGCGTTGCCGCATAATCGAGCCTGTCGAATTCCTTCGAATAATGCGCCAGCGCTACATCGCCGCGCGCGATCACATCTGCGATGATCGCGCGTACGGCGTCGTCGACGTCCTGCGCAACTTCACGCTTCTGCGCCAGCAGTTCCGTGAAGCGCTGTTCGAAATCGGGTTGGCTGGTGGTCAGCCGGATGGCCATGCGAAAACTCCGTACACGCCGGACCTGGTCCAGCTGTTGTTCCTGTCAGCTTTTTTCCGGAGGGGTATTCTCCGGTGCGGGACCTTGGGAAGAATCCGGCCCGGGCAAATCGTGTTCGGGACGCGAGCGCGTGCGCCAGCCCCGGCCGATATCGTTTAACTGCGCATCGATGCATTCGACGTCAAGACGGATTGCGGCCCCGGCAGAAAAAACCAGATCGATTTGACCGCCAGGCGCTTCCTCGCCGGGATGGAACACAATGCCGAGCAGATTCAGCACGAGATCGCTCCGGTCCTGCGTAAATCCGGACAACCGGACGCGCTGCACATGGTCGAAATGCACACCAGACGGACGCCGCCGCAACGCACCGCCGGAGGTCGCCGCATTCCAGTCGAAACGCGAAGCGATCAGCGCGAAACGGCGGTCGGCCGGGCGCATGGCCATGTCGGCAACGCGGACGATGGCGTCTTGCAGATGAGCCGACAGAACCGCGAGATCTTCGCCGTCCAGCGCCAGCAGGTGCAGCGTTTCGCCGTCCTTCGGATTGGGAGGTTTGCGTGGTTTTTTCGCCATGCCAGATATTTTCGCCGTACCCGAGCCTGCCCGCGGACGCCTAGAGCATCGTGCGAAAAAGTGGCTCCGGTTTTTCGCCCACAACGATGCCCTAATCTATCGAACCGATCAGCTTTTGTGCGTTCAAATGGTTTCGTTTGAACGCACGCTGATCTAGCCGCCGTCGGAAACCCGTTCCACCAGCGCGCCGCAGCGGCCGAGCTTTTCCTCGATCCGCTCGAAGCCGCGGTCAAGATGATAGACGCGGTGGACCGTCGTATCGCCCTCGGCCGCCAGCGCGGCGATGACCAGCGACACCGAGGCGCGCAGATCGGTCGCCATGACTTCCGCGCCCTTCAGCTTGGGTACACCTTCGACGATGGCGCGGTCGCCATCCAGTTTGATCTTCGCGCCGAGACGGGCGAGCTCCTGCACATGCATGAAACGGTTTTCAAAAATCGTTTCAGTGATGTGGGACGTGCCTTCCGCGCGGGTCATCAACGCCATGAACTGGGCTTGCAGATCGGTCGGGAAGCCGGGGAACGGATCGGTCGTCACATCGACGGGGCGGATGCCCGAGCCGTTGCGGGCGACGCGAATGCCGTTGTTCACCGGCGTCACCTCCGCGCCGGAGCGGACGATGGCGTCAAGACCCGCCTGCAGCAATTCCGGGCGCACGTTTTCGAGCAGCACGTCGCCGCCGGTCATCGCAACCGCCATGGCGAACGTGCCGGCCTCGATCCGGTCGGGCAGGACTTCGTGGCGCGCGCCATGCAGGGACGTGACGCCCTCGATCTCGATTTCCTTCGTACCGGCGCCGCGGATTTTCGCGCCCATCTTGTTCAGGCAGTCGGCGAGATCGGTGATTTCCGGCTCGCGGGCGGCGTTGCGGATGATCGTCGTGCCCTGCGCCAACGATGCGCCCATCAGCGCCGTGTGGGTGCCGCCGACGGTAACCTTGGGGAATTCGATGACATTGCCCTTGAGGCCCTTCGGCGCGCTGGCGACGACATAGCCGGCCTCGATCTCGATCTTCGCGCCGAGGCGTTCCATCGCCAGCAGCAGGAGATCGACCGGGCGCGTGCCGATGGCGCAGCCGCCGGGCAGCGAGACTTTCGCCACGCCCATGCGCGCGAGCAGCGGGGCCAGCACCCAGAAGCTGGCGCGCATGCGCGAAACCAGCTCGTAGGGCGCGGTGGTGTCGACGATCTCGCCGGCCTTGAAATGGATGGTCTGCCCGGCGTCCGGCTGATCGCCAGCGCGTTTGCCGTCGATCTGGTGGTCGACGCCGTGATTGGACAGTATCCGCCGCAGCAGCGCGACGTCGTTGAGATGCGGGACGTTTTCGAGCGTCAAAGTTTCGCTGGTCAGGAGCGAGGCGATCATCAGCGGCAGGGCCGCGTTCTTGGCGCCGGAAATCGGGATCGACCCGTTCAGTTTCTGCCCGCCGGTTATGCGAATTCGGTCCATCTACCCGTCCCCGATCTCATCTGCGCGCACGGCGGGATTGGCCTGCCGGGCGTCCCCCGTTTCTGCCTTGCGGCCGCGCGCCTGCGCCTTGCGGCGCGTCAAATTCTGCCGCAGAGCCGCCGCCAGGCGCTCCGCGCGCTTGTCCTTGCCGGAAGCCGGCGCGCTGGCGGCATGTGTCCCCGCCGGCTTCGCCGCGATTTTCTTGTCGTCTGGCGTCATTGCGGCCAGCAAAGCCCCCATTGGCGCAAAAGTGTGGCCGCTTATAGCACGGGTATTGTGCAGCGCCATAAAATCCGGGCGCGCGGCGGCGCGCAGGGCCCGGGCCATGCACGGCTGGTTAACGGCGAGGCTTCGCACGCACCCTGCGCATCTCACCCCAATGGACGGCGATTTTCCCGCCGCTCTGCCTTGCGCCCCCTGTCCGCCTGTGGCAAAAGCCGCGGCACGCCGTTCGCGCCGCCCCGCTCCGGGGCGCCTTTCCGCCGGCCTTGCTGCGGTAGCTCAGTGGTAGAGCACTCCATTGGTAATGGAGAGGTCGAGAGTTCAATCCTCTCTCGCAGCACCATCCCAAATCCCTGATATCGCTAGAAGTCATTGCCATACAGGGGCTTTTACCCGTATTAATGCTACAATTCCGGCTCCAAAATGAGGCGCGAAAAGTGGCTGGTAAGGTCAATAATCTCATGGAGCGCAAGAAGCGCTTCTATGCGCGGGTGGTCGTGCCGCAGCACTTGCGCCCCATCGTCGGCAAGCACGAATTGCAGAAACCGCTGGGAGCTGACCGGCGCACCGCCATCCGCGACCTGCCCCGCGCGGTCGCGGGTTTCCACGACATTCTTGCGGCAGCGCAGCGGAAGCTGGCGAGCGGCGACCGCCCCGCGCCCCGGCCCCTCTCTGACGCCAGCATGGCCCAGCTCCACTATGACGAAGAGCTGGCAGCCGACGAGCGGGCACGCAATGCGCCTGCCGAAGAGGACGGCAGCATGGCCGACTTCAACCAATGGGCGGCACCGGCCCGCGCGACTGTCCTGCGGCGCGTGGCAGCCGGAAGGGCAACGGACGAAGAGATTGCGGCGGTTGTCGGCTGGGCTATCTGGCAGGCTCGCCAGCGCGGCTACACGGCGGTCGAAGCGGGAACCCCGGAATGGCGGAAGCTTGGACGAACGCTCGCCAGCGTCGAACTGGAAGCGCTGGCGAGAAGCCTTGAACGGGATCGTGGCGACTTCGCCGGAACGCCGAAACTGGAAATCCTGACGGAACCCGTAGCAGACGAACTGAAAACCGAACCCGTTCCCTTGCGCAAACTATTCGATTCGTATGCAGCCGAACTGGCGCGCTCCGGTCGCGGACGCGACATCAAGCGCCGCTGGAATCCGGCAATCGATAACCTGATTAAATTCGTGAAGCACGACGACGCCGCGCGCTTGACGCGCTCAGACCTCATACGCTGGAAAGACAAGCTACTCGAAACCTATGCGCCGAAAACCGTACAGGCTGCCCAGCTAGGGGCGTTGCGGACGATCCTGCAATACGGATACGACAATGAACTGCTGCAATCGAACGTCGCGGCAGGGATCAAACTGCGCATCGCGCCCAAGCCGCGCAACCGCGAAAAGGGGCTGACGAACGCCGAAGCGCAAGGCGTGCTGGCGGCTGCGCAACAGTACGCGCCCAAGATGACCCCGAATCCGCAGACGAACGAAACCCCTACCCGGACGAATGCGAAGCGCTGGATACCGTGGTTGCTGGCATTTACCGGCGCGCGCGTTGTGGAACTCTGCCAGCTCCGAAAACAGGACATTCGCGAGGAAGGCGGAATAGCATTTCTGCGGATCACCCCGGACGCTGGCAGCGTCAAGACCTACGAGTTTCGCGACGTTCCCTTGCATCCGCAGTTGATCGAACTCGGCTTCCTCGACTTTGTGAAAGCCCAGCCGGACGGGCCGCTGTTTTTCAATCGCAAGAACAAGAAGCTTGATCCGCTGAATGCGGCTCGCGAAACGTCGAACCGGCTGACGATATGGGTACGCGGTCTGGGCATCATCGGCCCCGATGTTTCGCCGCATCATGGCTGGCGGCACCGCTTTAAGACTGTGAGCTGGGATGCAGGATTGTCCCCTCGCATCGTTGACGCCATTCAGGGACACGCGCCCCGGACGGCAGGCGAAAGCTATGGCGACGTGAGCTTGAAGGCGAAAGCTGACGCAATCGCGATGCTGCCCCATTACGAATTAACGTGACAACTACAGGATAGAGACAGTAACATTTATTCCTACAAAAGTCCCGATTATAGGAATTTTTTGCTTGCATCTCGAAAAGCTATGCCATAAACTTTACCGTACTGAGACAAAGTATGGTAAGCGTAAGTGTTCGAACGAGTAAAGCAGTGGTGGCAGCGTCCAAATCAAGGCGTAGAGGCTAAATCTCTCGCGGCTCCTGAGCCGTGGCTTCTGACCTTGTTTGGCGCTGCCGAGACGGCGGCGGGCGTTTCAGTCACGCCCGCCACCGCCATGCAAGCAACGCCAGTTGCTGCTGCCGTCGCGTTGATCGCAGGCACGGTAGGCACGCTTCCTGCCAAGGTTTTCGCCAAGCTGGAGAACGGCAAAGAGGCCGACGACCAGCACCCCGCCTATGCCCTTGTGCACGATGACGCGAACGAGTGGACCAGCGCAGCCCGCTTCCGGGAAATCCTGACGACCGATGCACTGCTACACGGCAACGGATTCGCGTTCCTGAATAAAGTGAACGGTCAGCCGCGCGAATTTATCCGATTGGACCCAGCGCAGACCGCATGCCTAATCGATACCCGGACGGGCGAACCCGTATTCGAGACGACCGGCACGACCGGCAAGCGCCGATACAATTTCCGCGACGTGCTGCATATCCCCGCCTTTAGCCTCGACGGCACAAGCGGCGTATCCCCGATCCATCTGGCGCGCGAAGCAATCGCGCTCAGCATCGTGCTAGAGAGCCATGCTAATAAACTATTCAAAAACGGGGCGCGACCTTCCGGCGTGCTGCGCTTCCCGAACAAGTTGGGCGATGCTGCGCTCAAACGGCTCCGGGATTCATGGAACGCGGCGCACACCGGCGACAACACCGGCAAGACGGCGGTCTTGGAAGATTCCGGCGATTTCAAAACCCTGACGTTTTCCAGTGTCGATGCGCAATTCGCTGAGATGCGCGCATTCCAGATTTACGAAATAGCGCGCGCGTTCCGCGTGCCGCCGCACATGCTTTTCGAAATGGGCCGCGCAACGTGGTCTAACTCCGAAGAGATGCGCCAGCACTTCCTGCAATTCACGCTGCTGCCGTGGCTCAGGACTTGGGAAGCGGCTTACCGGCGCGTGCTGCTGACGCCCGAAGAGGCAAAGAGCTACAGCGTCGAATTCATCGTTGACGACCTCTTGCGCGCTGATACCGGCACGCGGGCGGAAGCCTACAGCAAATTTGTCGCCATGCGCGCGATGACGCCGAACGAGGTCCGCGCCCGCGAGAATATGCCCGCCATCGAAGGCGGCGACACGCTCGCCAATCCCTACACGACAAGCAACAACGACACACCGCCGAAGGAAGCCGCCGCATGAACGATGACATGGCGCTTGAAATTCTCTTCGGCGAAAAGACCCGCGTGCTGCGCATCCAGCCGGAACATATCTTCGAATTGGAGCACGTCTGCGGCGGCGGCATTGGCAGTTTGTGCAAGCGCATCTTCGCTTCCGAGTTTTCCCTTGCGGACATCCAGCACACAGTCCGGCTCGCGTTGATCGGCGGCGGCGAAAGCCCCGCCCGCGCGCAAGAGCTGGTCAATGCCTATGTGACCGCGCGGCCCCTGTCCGAAAGCTACCCGATAGCCGTAACGATCCTTGAGAGATTGTGGTTCGGCAAGCGCGAAACCCTCCCCGCCGAAGATGAGCCGCAAGCCGACGATCTTGCCGACGATGAACCAATCGAAGGCGAAGAGTACGGCTTTGCCGACATGGACCCGACTGTCTTTCAATCGAACGATGAACCCGATGAACAAGCTTGAATTCAAATCGACACTTGCAATCGATGAGGCTGGCAGAATCTGCGGCACCGCATGGCCGTTCGGCTCGCCGGATCGCGTTGGCGATATGATCGAAAAGGGCGCGTTCGCGAGCGCCGTCGCGCCTGTCCCGATGCTCTTCTCGCACAACCCGGACAAGCCTGTAGGTGCATGGACCTCGATTCAAGAGGACGCAAACGGCTTACAGGTCGAAGGGCAGTTGCTTGTAGAAGATGTTCCGCTGGCAAAGGAAGCCCGCGCCCTTGTTCGAGCCGGTGCAATGCGCGGACTGTCCATCGGCTTCACCACCCGCAAAGCCTTCAATCGCAAGGGCGGCGGCAGAACCATCACCGATTTAGAGCTTGTCGAGATTTCGCTGGTTTCGATTCCGATGCATCCGAATGCCCGGATCAATTCAGCGAAAACGGCTGCCGATGCAATCGCCATCGCTGCCGCCATCAACCGCGCCACGGCGCAACTTACCAAAGGAAACTAGATGAAACTCGCTACCCGTGGCGCGATGGAAGCGCCGATTGAACTGAAAGGCGACAACGACCCGGCAAACGATGACGCCGCTGGCATTGTCACGAAGGCGCTGGACGATCTTTCGAAGAGCGTCGAAACGCGCCTCTCGGAAGTCGAAACCAAGGCAACCGCCCGCCTGGACGAACTCGAAAAGCGTTTGAACCGGCCCGCTCAGGAACCGGCCAACGACAACGCCAATGCTGCCGAAACGAAGGGCTTCAACGTCTACATTCGTACCGGCAACAAAGCCGCCGAAGAGGTAAAAGCCCTTCGCGTCAGCAATGATCCGTCCGGCGGCTATCTCGCCCCGCCCGATTGGACGACCGAATTCATCCGCGATCTGGTCGAATACAGCCCGATCCGTTCGATTGCCTCCACGCGCAAGACCTCTCTCGGCAGCGTTGTCATGGGCAAGCGCACCGGCATCACGAATGCCAAGTGGAAGGGCGAGAACGAGGCTCAGGAAGCTTCCGAACCGGCATTCGGCCAACATGAAGTCACCATCCGCGAAGTGAACACCTACGTCGATATTAGCAATCAGCTTTTGCAGGATGCTGCCGCGGACGTGGAAGCCGAAGTTCGCTTGGCGCTGGCCGAAGATTTCGGACAGAAGGAAGCAACCGCTTTCGTGAACGGCTCCGGCACGCTGGAACCGCGCGGCTTCATGGTGCATCCCGATGTCGCCTATGCCGCGAACACGCACGCAACGGACCTCAAAGCCGACGCCCTCATTGCGATGCTCTACTCGCTTCCGGCCGAATACCGGAACAAGGGCGTCTGGACCATGAACGGCACGACGCTTGGCAAATTGCGCACGCTGAAGGATGGGCAGTCCAACTACCTTTGGCAGCCCGCCTATGCCGCCGGTCAGCCCGAAACGATCCTCGGCAGACCTGTGGTCGAATGCGTCGATATGGACGACGTAGCGGCGAACAAGTTCCCGATTGCGTTCGGCGATTTCAATACCGCCTATCGCATCATCGACCGCACCGAGTTGTCGATTTTGGTCAACCCGTTCCTTCTCGCAACTCAGGGCATGACCCGCTTCCATGCGACCCGGAGAGTGGGGGCGGACGTTGTGCAGCCGAAGGCGATCAAGAAGCTCAAAATGGCGACCTCGTAATAGGCGCCGATCACGTATCAGGAGAAAACAGAAATGCGCGATACCCTGCACAATAACAAATATGTGCCCGTACTGGCACCTGTCGTCATTGGCGACAACACCGCCACTACCGGCGCATGGATCGACCGGCTCGGCTACGAAGGACTCACCTTCGCGGTCCAGACCGGCATTCTTGCCGACGCCGATGCGACGTTCGCCGTCACCATGCAGGAAGCCAACGCGGACGATCAGTCCGACGCGGCCAGTGTGGACGATGCTAACATGATCAGCATGACGGACGGCGTAGCGCCGGAAGCTGCCGCCGGTTTCGACTATGCCGACGATGGCGCTGTCAAAAAGATCGGCTACATCGGCCATAAACGCTATGTTCGCGTGACCATCACCCCGGCCAACAACGCTGGCAGCGCGCCTGTCGCAATTCTGGCGCACCTGTCGCACGCCAGCACGCGCCCGGTCGCGGCATAAGGCGGACTGACAACCATGCGGCTCGCGGACGATCAATTCATCATCGAATTGCAGGGCAAGCGCTATGCGCTTCGCCCTACTCTGCGGGCCGCTTCAACGCTCAATCGCCGGTATGGTGGTTTCGGCCAAATTATCGAAGCGCTGGACGATGGAAATCTCGAATGCGCCTATGACGTGGCGAAAGCCTGCATAGCCGACCGGCAAGAGTTTGTCTCGTATGCAGGCATGATCGGCAAGGCTCCCCTGTCCGAAACATTGAATGCAGTCGTGCCGCCGATACTCGCCTTGATCCTGAACATGACCGGCGCGGATCAAGACGAAGCCGACACAAGGCGCAAAGCGCCGAAGATGTCATTCGAGCAGTACCACGAAGAGCTATTCCAAATTGCCTGTGGATGGTTGCTTTGGACGCCAGACGTTGCATGGAACGCAACACCGGCAGAAATCCTGACCGCCTACAAGGGCAGGCTCGCCATGTTGAAAGCCATACACGGCGGCGGCGAAGAGGATACCAGCAACGACTCTCCGAAAACATATGATCCGGGCGAACTGGACCGCGAAGGACTGGCGGCGCTCAAAGCGATGGCAGCATAAGCCATGCCCTCACGCGGACCTCGCATATGCTCTTGCGGCAAGACCGTACAGCCGAATGAGCGCTGCCCCTGCCAGCGCACCGGCAAGATCGACCGCGATAGACGCCACGATGCGACACGCCCGAACGCAACACAACGCGGCTACGGCAGCAAGTGGCGTGAAGCGCGCGAAGAATTCATCCGCCGCAATCCCGTCTGTGCTTTCTGCGGCGCACCGTCAACAGTGGTTGACCACATTGAACCGCACAAAGGCGACTTGAAGCTCTTCTGGCGGCGCTCCAACTGGCAAGCCTTGTGCGCATCCTGCCACAACAGCCGCAAGCAACGCATCGAACGTTCACGAACATTCTGTGAGGCAATCGTATGAGTACCATGCCAGACGTATCAATCCAGTCCGCCACACCCGGCCACGACGCATACCGGGACGCTGCTACCCAGCTCTGGAAAGCCGTCATCGTGCGCGCATGGTCCGATGCGTTCTCTGAAAGCAAGCCGCAAGCTTGCTATACGCCTGCCAGTGTCAAAACTGTGCGCACGCAGGCACGCGACTACATCACGCGCTGGTCGCGCGACCTAGAAGAAGTATGTGACAATGCGGAGATCGATGCGCATCGACTCATTACTGCTGCGAAGAAAGAACTTGAACGCATCAAAGCAAGGGAAGCGGGCGCTATGGGCGCGAAGAGTGGCATAGCCGGATCGATGAGCGCGGAAGGCGGCACGAATGCGCAGACCGGGGGTGGTCGCCAACTTATTGAAACCAACGGAGACCGGCGCGGGGTGGCAAGCGCGCGATTTGATGTAATTCCGGTAATTCATCCCGCCGGACAGCACGCGACCTCGAATGAATACGGGGAGCTTTGGCCGTGAGCGTCACTTTCGACACTGCCGTTCTTCTCTCGCACCTGAATCTGGACGGGGACGAAGTAGATCAAGCCGCCCTTGACCGGGCGCACGCTGCCGCCGTTGCCGCCGTCGAAAACCATATCGGCAGCGAGCTTTCCGAACCTGTCCCGGCCCCGCTGGAAACAGCAGTCTTGCACCTGACCGCGCACTTTTACGAGACGCGCGATCTTGTCTCCTATGGGAGCGATGAACGCCCTTTTTCGCTCCCATATTCCGTTTTCGAGCTGATAAATCCGTATAGGAGCTGGTCGTTTTGAGCGCGCAACTGGACAGGCTCAATAAGCGGTTAACCGCTATTCCGAAGGCGGTACGCGAAGCCGTGCCACCGGCGCTCGCCAAGTCCGGCGAAGAGCTTGCCGGTCGCATGAAAATCCTTGCGCCCGAAGATTCTGGCGATCTGAAAGAATCGATAGCCGTCACCCTGCCCGGCCAATCGACACCGCCGTACAGCCAACCCGGCGGCAGCCGCGTGGCGAAGGAAAATGAGGTTCTCGTTACCGCTGGCAACAGCGCAGTGAGATACCCGCACCTTGTCGAATACGGCACATCGAAAGCGCCTGCCCAGCCGTATTTCTGGCCAGCGTTTCGGCTGACCCGCAAGCGCATCACGAACCGGCTGCGGCGCGCTATCGCTAAAGCGGTTCGCGAAGGATGGCAGAAATGACAGATTTCGCCCTGGCTCTTCAAGGCGCGATGCGCGCCATGCTCACCTCGCACTCCGGCGTCACCGATCTTGTCTCGGCGGACAACATCATCGATCAAACCGGCGCACCAGAACTGCTGCCCTGCATCTTCTTGGGCGAAGGTCAGACCGTCTACAACGACTGGCATTCGATTGTGTATCTGGACCTCCATATCTGGTGCGCCGAAAAGGGCACAACGGAAGTCAAGAAGATCGCGGGCGCGATCTTCGATTCCATCGTCGCGCCGCCGTGGCAAGTCTCCGGCCATATCTGCCACGACCTCCGGGTAGAGCAATCGCGCTTCATGCGCGACGTTGACGAAAAGCTTTCTCACGGCGTCGTGACCGTTCGCGGCATTCTGCAAAGGGCGGCCGCATGATCGTCGCCGGGAAGCTGAAATATCGGATTCAAATCTGGCGCAACAGCGCTGGCGCTATCGACCAGTACGGGGTTCCGGCCGAAGGCTGGGCATTGTGGCGCACGGTTCACGCCGAACTGCTCGACCGGCAGATAAAGGAAACGAACGAACCATCCGGCACCGTCACGCGGGAAACAATAACGTGGCGCGTGCGATACCGCGCGGGCGTCACTGCGGCAGACCGTATCCGGTTCGGCGGACAGGACTACGAAATCACAAGCGTACTGGAGATCGGCAGACGCGAAGCATTGGAGATTACCTGTCATGCGCGGACGTAAGCCGAAAACATTGCTGACAGACGCTAGCCCGATTGCAGCCGACCGCGCGCCGCCCGAATGGTTGCCAAAGGAAGCGCGTAGCGAATGGCGAAGAGTGTTGCCGATCTTGGTAGATCGCGGCGTACTGTCGGAAGCCGATCTTGCCACCTTCGCGAACTATTGTGCTGCTGTCGGCTTGACGATCCGCGCACAGAAGCAACTGGACGCGGAAGGATTAACATTCGATTCGCCTACAGGACGGAAGCGGCATCCGGCGGCTGGGATCGTCAATGAAGCCATGACGCAAGCCCGCCAGCTTGCCGCCGAACTCGGCTTGACGCCCGTCAGCCGCGCCCGCCCGGCTATCCGCGAAGGTTCCAAAGATGAAACCTTCATGGATTTGTAGTAACGAGCCGATCCCAGACCCGTTCGGATACGGCGAACGCGCCGTCAACTTCCTGCGGCTGCTGAAGCATCCCAAATCGCGCCGGCCGAAACACGCCTTCGAACTCCCCGACTGGCAAGAGCGCATCGTCCGCAAGATATACGGTCCCTGCCATGCGGACGGCAGGCGCATTGTCCGCACCGTGGTCTGTCTGTTGCCGCGTGGCAACCGCAAGACCTCGCTTGGCGCTGCCCTCGCGCTGCTGCATCAAATCGGCCCCGAACGTATCAACGGCGGACAAGTGATCCTTGCTGCCGCCGATCAAAAGCAAGCGCGCATCGCATTCGAAGAGGCGGCAGGTATCACCCGGCAAGACAGCCGAATTGAAAGCCGCCTGCAATATCTCGACTACCGCAACCGGATCGTGCATCCGAAGTCCGGCGGTGTCATGGAAGCGATTTCCTGCGATGCAGGCACACAACATGGTCGCACGCCAACCTTTGTGCTGGCGGACGAATTGCACGCATGGAAAAAGCGCGATCTTTGGGACGTGCTGCGCACTGGCTTGGTGAAAGTCCCCGGCTCGCTTCTGGTCGTCATCACGACCGCCGGACGCGGACAGGACAATGTTGCGCACGATATTGTGGACTATGCCCGCAAGGTTGCGAAGGGCGAGATAGACGATCCTGCTACCCTGCCGATCCTGTTTGAAACGCCAGCGGACGCGGACTGGCGCGATGAAACGATATGGCATGCTGTCAACCCCGGTCTTGCGAACGGCTTCCCCGATATCGAAGGCTTGCGGCAACTGGCGCGTGAAGCCGAAAGCCGCCCGGCAGACCGCGAGGCGTTCCGTCAATTGCACCTGAATGTGTGGTTGGATCATTCGAGTGATCCGTTCGTTGAAATGTCGATTTACGATCACGGCAACGCCCCTATCGATGAAAGCGAACTGGACGGGCTGCCCTGCTATCTCGGCGTTGACTTGTCCAGCAACGGCGATTTGACTTGCGTATCCGCATGCTGGCGCGCGCCGGATCGGTACATCGTCCGGCCATACTTTTTCTGCCCTGCCGACAATCTGCGGCTGCGGCAGGATCGCGACGGCGTTCCTTATCCATTGTGGAGCGAGCAAGGCTTCATCACCGCGACACCCGGTAACGTAGTGGATTTCCGCGCCGTCGAGGAGCGCATTCGCGATCTCTGCGCTGAATATGACGTGCGGGAAATTGCATTCGATCCGCATCTAGCGCGCAATATGCTCAACAATCTTTTGGACGATGGATACCCCGCCGTCGAAATGCGCCAAGGCTGGATCACGATGGCACCGGCGATCAAGGAATTGGAGCGCGCGATCATTGGCAATGAGTTTCAGCATGGGGGCCACCCTGTCTTGCGCTGGAATTTTTCGAACATCGCTGTCGAAACGGACAAAGCCGGAAACAAGAGCTTCCACAAAGGCAAATCGAAAGACCGTATCGACGGCGCGGTTGCTACTGCAATGGCGGTTGGTCGCGCCAGTCTCGGCGGCGATGGAATGAGCATTTACGCAAACGAAGGGGAGCGGCCCGAAGGGCTGCTAGTTATCTGATATGGCAGAAACCGCTGAGCAACTTGTCGTCAGTCTTGAAGCGCGAATCCGCGACTTCGAACGCAACATGCAGAAAGCTAGTCGCGTTGCCAATGATAACTGGCAGAGCATCGAAAATCGCGGCAGGCGTGCATCCCGCAACATGGAAACGATGTTTCAGGATTCGAGCAGCAGCGTCGTCCGCTCGCTTTCCAGCATCGGCAACGCGGTTCCGAAGGCGCTAGGTCCAATCACGACGATTCTCTCAGTGGAAGCGGTCAGACGCTATGCCGACGCCTGGACGACCGCCAGCAACAAGATTGTTGCCGCTGGCGTGAAAGCTGGCAGTGCGGGATTCACGACTGCGGCCATTGCCGACATTGCCCAGCGCTCGCGTTCGGACTTCGACGCCGTGGCGGACCTGTATGCGCGGCTCACCCGGTCCAGCAAGGAATTTGGCGCAAGTCAGCAACAAATTTCGACCGCGACGGAAACCGTCGCCAAGGCGCTCAAACTCTCCGGCGCGACTGCCGCCGAAACATCGTCAACGTTGATCCAACTTGGACAGGCGCTCGGCTCCGGCAAGCTACAGGGCGATGAACTGCGCTCGCTTCTCGAAAACGCGCCCGTGATCGCGCAATCCATCGCCAAGGAATTCGGCGTGGCGACCGGCGAACTCAAAAAGCTGGGCGAGACAGGACAACTTACCAGCGCGCGTGTATTCAAGGCGCTCGTTAATGCCGCACCGGAAATCGAGAAAGCGTTCGGCAAGACCACGGCCACAACTCAGGATGCATTCAAGGCTTTGGAAGCCGCTGCGGTCAAATTTGTCGGCCAATCGGCAAGCGTCAAAGTCGCCACGCAATCTATGGGCGCGGGCGTCAATATGCTGGCAAAGAATTTCGAAGTGGTCGCGACCGGCGCGGCTGCCCTTGGCGTTGTCATGGCGGTTCGCTTGGTGGCGGCTGGCCTGACCCCTGCCGCGTCCGCATTGCTCGCCACTACTCGCGCAGCCGCCGGTAGCGTCCCTGCCCTCACGGCATTGAACGCAACGATGCTCGGCACTGTAGCAGCCTCCAATGCGGGCGCGCTGTCTATGCGCGGCTTGTCCGGCGCGCTGGCGCTGGTAGGTGGTCCGGCCGGTGCCGCCATTCTCGGCATAGGTGCTGCGGCGATCTATTTCAGCTCGAAGTCTCAGGAAGCGAAGCAACGCTCAGACGACTACGCGGCTGCATTGGAGCGCTTGCGGCAACAGTCAGACCTCACTGCGGGCGCGCAACGCAATCTAGGCGACCAGATAGCCAAGACCGCTGCGCAAGCCTTCGAAGGCGAAAGAAACGCTCTGAAACTAAAGTTGGATGCTGCCGAAAAAGAAATTCAGCAATTCAGCTCCACGGTGAGACAGGAAATCGACCGGGCCGCGATCATCTTTCGTGAATCTCGCCTGTCCACACCGGCTGCGGCAGAACTGCGCACGCTGGTAGAGAAGTTCAAAACTGGCGAGATATCGGCTGCGGAACTGCGTGAGGCTCTCTTCGCACTCGCCAACTCCAATCCGAATTTCCAAGGTCTCGCGTCAACTCTCGGCCCGTTGCTCACGAGGCTTGCCGGGGCAATCGCCCTGACCCGCGAACTGAAAGCCGAATTGGGCGACGTTGCGAAGCGCCAAGCCCGGTCTGCCGACGATGAAATCGCCAAGCGCATCCCGAACCCTACCGCTGGCACGTCCTATGATGATGATTCCGATATGGTCAATCGAGACCCGGCCATTCGCGCGATCAAAGGACAAGGGATTGCCCGCCGCGCGGTTATTGAAGCCGAAATGGACGAAACCAAGAAGGCGGTTCGTGACAAGTATAACGAGTTGCGCAAGACGATTTTGGACGAAGGTGGCACGATCAACCCCGCCGAACTGCGCAAGCAGGCTGCCGCCATCGTCAAAGCGAATGAGGGCGATAGCAGCGGCGGATCGAAGGCTAGATCGTCCCGGCCCAAGAAGGATGAATACGACCGCCAAGAGACCAGCACCGAACGGCGCATCCGCGAACTTGGCGCTGAGAACGAGGCGATTGGCAAATCCGCATACGAAGCCGCCAGAGCGGCGGAAAGCTTCCGGCTGCTACAGGCGGCAAAGGATGCTGACCGGACGATCACGCCGCAATTGACGGCGGATATCGAACGGCTCGCAAATGCCTATGCCGCCGCGAAAATAAAACTCGACAACGCCAAGCAGGCTCAGGAAGAGGCTACGCGACGTAACCAGTTTTTCCGGGATCAAATTTCAAGTTCGCTGGCGGATGCGATTGTGGACGGAAAGCGGTTAACCGATGTTTTTCGCGACCTCGCGAAAGCCATCGCCAAGGCGGCTATACAAGCTGCCCTTTTCGGCCAAGGTTCACTCGGCGGACTGGTCGGCGGCAGTGGCGGCGGCATCCTGTCAATGCTGCTGCCGGTCAAGGCGGCAAGCGGCGGCTATATCTCCGGCCCCGGCTCGGCAACATCGGATTCGATCCCTGCCCGGCTCAGCAACGGTGAGTTTGTCGTCAATGCTGCTAGCACTCGCAATCATAGAGTGCTGCTAGAAGCGATCAACGCCGGGAAGGTGAGATCGTTCGCCAGCGGCGGCATTGTGCGCCCCACGGGCTTCACTGGCGCTCCCATGATCGCCCGCGCGTCCGGCGCTCCTACGATCCAGATATCCGCGCCGATCACGGTGAACGGCTCAGCCGGGACGCCCGCTCAGAACGCCGACCTAGCCAAGAGAATGGCGCGCGAATTCGAGAAGTCGGCCCGCACCCTGATGATCGACGAATTGCGCAACCAGATGCGTCCGGGAAATTTATTGTCACGAACAAGATAGCGGTTGCGTGTTCCCGTTATGTCTGCTACCATACCAACACTTGACACTCTTTCGTGAGATAGGAAAGAATATGACAGGATTTACCAACGTTGGGCTTTGGCCCGAAACCGTCAAGGCATTGCGCGACATTGCGCAGGCTCAGCGCAAATCCATGGCGGAACTCGTTCATGACCTTATGGCCGCTCAAACTAGCCCTGCCTTGGCGCAGCTGGATTCCGAAGTGGTCGTTCGCCCGGCGGACGAAGGTCTAATTGTGAAGTTCAAACTTCTGAACCTCGCTTTCGAACTTACGCGCGAGCAAGCCGCGAACCTCGTGGCTTTGATTTATGCTCTTGCCGATCAAGACCTGAGCGTGCCGGACGGCGAGACTGGCGAGGTTGTGGCGCGGCGCAGGGGAACCGGGATCGTGATCCAGCATGCGTCGAACCAGAACCGCCGCTGGACCGGCAACGCGGCAAGGGCAAAGAAGATCGCGGATAAAGTCGCCGAAGCCCTCAAAGGCAAGTCATCAAATGCGATGCCATAAAAAAGCCCGGACGCGAGGTAACGTCCGGGCTGGGTTCCACTTTCACACAGAGAACGAGATCGGAGACTGTAGACCTCGCTGTCAGAGGAGACTGACACTGTGTTTGGTAATATAGCAGAAATTCCCCGAAACTGCACAATAAAATTGTCGCGTCCAGCTTCAACGCGACCGGCGAACCCTTGTGCAAAAAAGGCGAAAAGCGCCTGCCAGATTTTCGAAGCCGCAGACGCGCAAAACATTGTTTCCGCACAGAAACTCGCCACGCGCCGCCAGTTCGCCCGGAACTTCCCTTTAGTGGTATTCCTAAGAGAGTCCCTATCACCTAGCACAAGCGTTCTCCCTACCCTCCAATTCACTCCTTGGGAACGTTCAGGCGACAAGACTCTCCTCCACTCCATCGAAGAGGTTCTACAATCAAGTTCGGTAAAATCCGGGCGCGCGCTCTTCTCGGCTTCCGTCAATTTCGGCGGCGGCCCGCTCGCATCCGCTGTCCTTGATCCTGTCGGCTTCAAGAAGCTCATTCGTGATCGGCTGCGCTATTCCCTGTCCAAGATCGGCGTTCCCGCGTCCGATTGGGCTGCCGTTCTCGAACTCGATCCTGACGGTCGCCCGCACGCTCACCTGTTCATTCTCGCCGATGCTGGCGCGGAATGCGACCTGGCCCATGCCCTTCGCGCTGCCGCCGGCAAATGGTCTGGCAAGGCTGGCAAGCGCTATCAGGTCGATATTCGCCCGCACTTCCCCGGCTGGGCGCAATATCTCTCCAAAGCCGTTGTGCGGACCTCCAAGGCGCTTGGCGTCAAATCGGTTGTGATTGCCGCGAACGATCTGCGATCTGCCGGAAAGGCTTACTGGGATGATCTGCGCAGACAGGCGCGCGAGCCTATTCCGATCACCCTTCCCGGCACACGGAAAAGCCCAGAGAAGCCCGCACAGGCGCGTGAGGCTGTTACTGCGCAATCGGCGCCATCTGGACCATTACGCGCGCCAGTGACCTCCCCTGCGAATCCAGACCTCTCCCCGGCAGAAGAGGCTGCGCTTGACGCGATCCTCGCGGAACTGACCGCAGGCGAACGCGACAATCCCGATGATGCGCCGCCAGATAGCCGTTGCCCGTGCGGTGAGGCTGTCTGCCCGTGCGGTGAGGCTGTCTGCCCGCTGGATGCACCATCTCCGGCCCGTCCGGCAGCTGTAGCGCCGCCAGCTTCATCCACTGAGTCGGATGACCCGCTGCTGGACGAACTGGAGCGCGACATTCTGGCCATGACCGCAGAGCTTGCCCAGCTTCCGGCAGAGCTGGAGCCGGTTGTAGAGGATTGCGCAGACGAAGCTCCTGATTAGACTCGGATATCTGGCGATACAGTCAGAACTGACTTATCTCAACCTATTGTTTTTGTTTATTTTTCTGTTGCAAAAGCTCTGCAAATCGGCTCTTCTCGTGTCCAGCCAATCCGGCCAGCACACAGAAGGATCGACCCCATGCCCGATACCGTATTCCACAAATACGAAGTGTTCTTTTGTGACATCTGGCCCGCCCTCACCCGGCGCGGAACCGTGATCTGCGGATCAACCGAATTTCGCTTTGGCGATCTGGACGGCAAGCCGAAGCTCTACAGCGTGGACGCTTGGGGCGGGATCGTGACCGATGCGAGCAAGCTCTACGAGACGATGCGCCTTGGATGGCCCAGTTCGATAGGCAGTACCGATCAATATGTCAATTTTCATAGGTAAAAGTAATCGCCTGTCGGATTCAAGGAATATCCTATTGTAATTCTGAAAAGGTATGAGACCTTGCCACCACGCGACCCGGCACTTTCAATTGTCCACCCGGCCATAGCGCCATCGGGACACCGCATCGGCCGGAAGCAACGACTACAAATCGAAGACAACCAACGCCACGAATCCGTCTGCCATCCGGCAACGCGGCTACTTTCGTGCGCGCATTTGAGGGCAATCCCGCCCGGAACATCGAACTACGGAGTCGAGAAATGGAAACCGCAAACGAGAACACCAAACCGAATTCGAGCGCGGACTTGTGGGAGCGCGAGGTTCAGAGGAAGAAGGAATTATTCCTTGAAGCGCTCCAGCATCACTACCGCGGATTCGCCTACGTCAACGATGCAGACCCTTCACGCCTCAACGATGCAGATGACAAGCTGAACGACTTAACGGAGCGGCTGGGTATATCGTCAAGCATGTTTTTCGGCATGGCTGAGGCAGCGCACGAATTTTATGTGGGCGACGAAAGCGTTGCCACCGATCAACCGATCAACTGAGGAGTAGGACCATGAAAATGAACTCAGAAGAGGTAGCCCGTCTCTTGCAGAGCAAGCTAAGCATGCAACGCGCATTGCGTGAGCTATACAAGTCCACACAAGGTGGGTATCTACCGGACAGCGAAATCGCTATGCGTTACAGCGCTCTTGAAGTGGCAATGGCGACGCCGGGTAGTATGCGCATGTTTCCCGCAGCGCTTAAAGTCATCATTGACGAAGCGGTTGAGATCGACAGGCTGGACAGGGACGACCCGAAAACAGAGCAATGCCCGGTAGCCTAACCCTTCAACAATTCCCCGCGCCGCGCCGCGATCACACCGGATCATTTCGCGCGGCGCGGTGGTATTAATGCTTGCCTATCGCAGCCGAAGCTTTTCTACAAATACGCATTGTTGAACTATTCATTATCCCGCGACTGGTCGGAATAGCTATTGTTTTCGGCTCTATCCAAAAACTACTGCAATTTCCCAAAAACCTGGGAATCCACTTATGATTATCTCGAAAAAATATTAATTCTTCTGCACATTGAGCTATCAACGTATTCACCTGCCGGATCGCGGTTCCTTTGTAGCGCAGCCGATTAAACCGAAAATCGGAAAAATCTTTGCCGTTCCCTTTTTCCTTAAAGTTCTTATCTAGCAAAATTCGAATTGCAAAATCTGGCGAAAGTGGGACGATTCGATTTAACATATTCTGGTCATCAGCAACTTCTATCGCCGACGCGAAATCACTTGTTAAGAAAGGGCTTCCCTCATCGTCATTGTGAATTAGCTCCCAACGGGAATTACCCAACATGAAGGTACGGTCGACGATCTGTGAAATTCCAATCGCTTGTGGATACTTCTGATCGATATCGACCTTGATCAAACCATCATCTACCAATTCTGTAAGTGTTTTGCCGCCTAGTACATCTGGGGCTTTATCGACCAAGCCCCTTTCTTCCAATATTCTTGCTGTCGAGATGACCGCATGGCGTAGCGGGTCTTCACCTAATCTCATTGCGGTTGGGGAACAACTCGTCACGAAAGCAGTGAAGCCTGCGATCACATAGATGGCTTGCGGGTTTACCCTGTCCTCCCTCAAGTCGTTTACCGCTTGATTATATCCCGGCTCAATAGTTCTCAGAAATTTTTCGATAACTCGATCATGTAGAAGATAACCATTCGTGCTGCCATTTTTTACACGACAAACGTCTGCCGACTTACAGGGAAATATCAGGCCGTCGCGCTTTCTAAAGCCATACATCATTTTACCGCCTAACTCAGGCGAATAGAAATTTTTCAAATGTACTTGGGATACGAAGTGATCAAGCGGCATGATTCCCTCTTCACCAATGGGCAGTTTTTCAAATACTAGACGAAGCATTTCGAAATTGGACCCGTTTTCCACAAGTCCACAAGTAACCAAAATGCCTAGAGCTATTGCATCGTTTATCTCTTTAATACAGATACTTAAAATTTAACCTAAGCAATTCAATCCTCTCTCGCAGCACCAGTTTTGCAGGCTTCTCTATTTCGGACCGTTCGCCGCACTGGCGTCTGTCGCGGGCCTGGCATCGTTCTCATGCTGCCAGCTCAGTTGAAATACCCCGCGGTGCGCTCGACGACGTCTTTCGGTGTCGCGCAGGCTTGGCGCAGTATGCGTTCGATCTCCTGCCCCGGGACGGGGCGGCAACTCCTGCCGCAATTCGTCCGGCTCCATCATATGGGCGCCGGTCGAAATCATTTCCGCCATGGCGGCTGCGTGTGCCGGTGCGGTGAAGCCAATTTTATTCCGGTGCGAATTTATTCCGGTGCGAAAAACTTGCCGCGGGCGTAGATGCGCGGCTTGCCGCTTTCGCCGTTCTTCTCCGAATTGCCGATCTTGGTCTGGCCGTCGGCGAAGGCGGTCTGGCGGGTGACGTCTTTCGGCGTACCGAAGCGGGTGAGATCGTCCAGACCCGCGCCTGTCCGCTGGCCCCCGCCGACGCGCAGCAGAACGAGGTTTTCCGCCTCGTCGGCCTCGAATTTGTATTTCACGTTCTTCGGGATCATCACGCCCTGATGCACGCTGACCAGCTCGGTGCGGCCGTCAGCAAAGGTGAAGGTCGCCTTGCCCTGCAGGACGATAAAGGCGTGATCCTCGCCGCCGTGGGAATGGAGCGCGTTCTCGCCGCCGCTGGCATAGACCTTGATGTTGACCCAGAGATTTTCCGCCGTCGCCAGCGGATCGTAGGTCGTGCCCTGTTCCAGCAGGGGCAGATTGCGCATCGAGAACAGGACCGCGTCATCGGTCGCGACATTCGGCCGCCGTTCGGCGATCTTCACATCATCCATGGTCTTGCCTCCCATATGTTGACACCATGCTAAGGTCCCGGCAGCCGTCCTTGTCAAGCATCGCCGGCGCGCCGGCGGCGCTGGCAGATCGGCCGGATGCGCGCTAGATAGCGCTAACGCTTTCTCCTCCGGCTTCCGCTTCCGGCCCCCATGTCCCGCGCCCGCTATTCGTTCGCCATACCGCTCATCGTCGGCTGTTCGCAGTTCATGCACCAGTTCGACGGGGTGGCGATTGCGACCGCCCTGCCCTCGATGGCGCGGGAAATGGGCGAAAATCCGCTGCATCTGAACCTCGCGATCACGGCCTACTTGCTGACGCTGGCGATTTTCGTGCCTATCAGCAGCTGGCTGGCGGACCGCTACGGGGCCAAGCGCGTCTATCTTCTGGCGATTGCGATTTTCACGACCAGCTCGGTCCTGGCCGGGCTGTCGCAGACGCTCGAACAATTGGTGGCCGCGCGAATCTGTCAGGGCATCGGCGGAGCGATGATGAACCCGGTCGGCAGGGCCATCGTGGTGCGCACAGCGCCGCGTTCGGATATCGTCAAGGCGATGACCTACATCACCCTGCCGGCGGCGATGGCGCCGCTGTTCGGGCCGTCGGTGGGCGGATTTATCGTCACCTATTTTTCCTGGCACTGGATTTTTTTCATCAACCTGCCCATTGGCCTTGCCGGCCTGGCGCTGGTGATGTGGAAAATTCCCGACGTGGCGAGGGAAGAACCGCGCCCGCTCGATCTGATCGGCTTCCTGTTGGTGGCTACAGGCGTTGCCTTTCTTATGGGGGCGTTTTCGTCCATGGGCCGGGGCATTCTGCCAATCTGGGCGATTGTGGCACTGCTCGTGGCAGGGCTTGGTTGCGGAATCTGGTATCTGCGCCGGGCCAAGAACGTGCCTGCCCCGATCGTTGATCTCTCGCTGTTGAAAATCGGCACGTTCCGCGCGTCGCTGGGAGCCGGCGGACTGTTCTACATGGGCACGACCGCGTTCGTGTTCCTGCTGGCGCTGCTGCTGCAGGTCGGCTTTGGCATGTCGGCGTTTGCCGCGGGCGCCACGACGCTGGCCGGGGCGCTGGGCTCGCTGACGACGCGGTTCATCATCCGAAAGCTGATTGCGATGTTCGGCTTCCGGCGGCTGCTGCTGCTGAACGGTACCGTGATGGCGGTGTTTCTGCTCATCTGCAGCCAGTTTACCCCGTCGTTTCCGCATCTTCTCATTCTGGCGATCCTGTATATCGGTGGCATTTCGCGCTCGACGCAGTTCTCGGCGATTCAGGCCATGGGTTATGCGGACATGCCGCGGCCGCTGATGAGCCGGGCGACCAGTTTCTCGGCCATGGCGCAGCAGATGGCGCAGAGTTTCGGCGTCGGTCTTGCCGCGCTCGTCATCCATTCGAGCCAGTTGCTGCGTAGCGCGGAGACAGTGAATACGACCGACATTGCTTGGGGCTTTTTCGCGATCGCGCTGGCGGCCATCGCCTCGCTGCTGCTGTTCGTGCGGCTGCCGGCGGACGCCGGCAGGGCGCTGGGACCGGACGCCGAAGACAGCGGCGCGATCCGGAAATAGTCGCGGCGATGGAAATCGGCGGGCAGACGGGGTAAGCCGTCGCCATGACGACCTTGCAGCAAATCGACCCGCCCCACCCGCCGCCGGAACGGCCGCAGCTTGTGGCCGCCTTCTACAAATTCGTGCGGCTCGACGATATCGCAGCGGTCAAGGCCGCGCTGGAACCGGTCTGCGCGGCGGCTGGCATCAGCGGTTCCATCCTGCTCGCCCGCGAAGGCGTGAACGGGACCGTCAGCGGGCCGCGCGCAGGCATCGTCCGGCTGTTCGAATGGTTTACCGGCCATAACAGGATCGGCCCTGTCCCGGCGAAATTCAGCTTTGCCGAAGAGCCCGCCTTTCACCGCATGAAGGTGCGGTTGAAACAGGAAATTGTTACGATGGGCGAGCCGGATGTCGACCCGGCCGGCATTGTCGGCACTTATGTCAAACCGCAAGACTGGAACGCGCTGATCCGCGATCCCGATACTCTGGTGATCGACACACGTAACGATTACGAAATCGGCATCGGCCGCTTCGAAAACGCCGTCGATCCCGGCACGCGCAGCTTCCGCGAATTTCCGCAATGGGTGCGCGACAATCTCGATACGCTGCCGCCGGACCGGCGGCCGAAGAACATCGCCATGTATTGCACCGGCGGCATCCGCTGCGAAAAATCGACGTCCTATCTCGTGGCCAAAGGCTACGGGAACGTCTTTCATCTCGAAGGCGGCATTCTGAAATATCTCGAAACGATTCCGGCGGAGGCCAGCGCCTGGCAGGGCGATTGCTACGTCTTCGACCGCCGCGTTTCGGTGCGGCACGGGCTGGAGCCCGGCGGCTACGGCATGTGCCACGCCTGCCGCCTGCCGGTGAGCGAGGACGACAGAAAATCCCCGCTCTATGAAGAGGGCGTGTCCTGCCCGAACTGCCACGGCACGCACACGCCGGACCAGCTCCGCGCCTTCCGGCAACGGCAGATGCAGGTGGAGCTGGCGGAAAAGCGGGGGCAAGCCCATATCGGCGGAACGCGGAGCGGCAAGCAACCGAAGGACGGCGGGGCGTGAACGTCGCGGCGGAAGTGCGCGAGCGCCCCTATCCAGTGCTTTACAGCTTCCGTCGCTGTCCCTTCGCGATGCGGGCCCGGCTGGCGCTTTGTCTTGGCGGCGAAACGGCGGAACTCCGCGAAGTCGTGCTGCGCGACAAGCCTTCGCACATGCTGGCGCTGTCGCCGAAGGGAACCGTCCCGGTGCTGTGGCTGCAAGACGGCAGCGTGATCGACGAAAGCCTCGATATCATGGGCTGGGTCGGAAAACGCAATCCAGCGAAACTCGCCTTGCCGGATGAAACCGATGCCGAACTGATCGTAACGATCGATACTGCATTCAAATATCATCTCGATCGCTATAAATACGCGAGCCGCTACCCGCAGGAGAATGCCGTGGCGCATCGCGACGCATGCGCCGCCATTCTCGAAGAACTGCAGCCGCGCCTGACAGACGATTGGCTCGGCGGCGCATCGCCCGGTTTTGCCGATATCGCGATTCTGCCGTTCGTACGGCAGTTTCGCAGCGCTGATGCAGGCTGGTTCGATATCTGCACAGAACTGGCGCGCGCGCGAATCTGGCTCGCGCGCTTTTCCGAATGGCCGCTGCTTGCAGCCGTTATGCAGAAGTACAAGCCGTGGGCTGGCGAAGGCCCGGGCGTTTTGCTGCAACCGCCCGCCAATTGCGCCATGGATTAATGCGGCACCAGCGAGGGCAGCCACAGCACAATCTGCGGGAACATCACCATCAGCGCGACGACGAAGAATGCCCCCGCGATATAGGGCAGAGCGGCGCGCGCGACTTCGGGCAAGGTTGTTCCCTTTGGCGCGACGCCCATCATCACGAACAGCAGGAGACCGAAGGGCGGCGTCGTGAAGCTGATTTCGAGCGCCATCAGCATGATGAGACCGAACCAGACCGGGTCGAACTGCAGCGATTGCGCCAGCGGCATGAAGATCGGCAGGGTCAGCATCATCATCGACACCTGATCCATGAACATGCCGAGGACCACCAGCACCATGAACATGATCACCAGCATCATGATCGGCGGAACGTTGAAGCCTGTCGCCCAGCTCACCATGCCGGTCGAAGAACCGGAGAAGGCCATGATCTGGCTGAAGGTGGACGAGCCAATGATGATGAAGAAGGTCATCGCCGTGACGCGAAGCGCGCCCTGCAGCGACTTCCACACCGCCTCCCAGGTGAGGCAGCGGAACACGGCGGCGAGGATGAAGACGCTGAGCGCGCCGAAGGCAGCGGCCTCCGTGGGCGTTGCGATGCCGAGAATGATCAGGCCAATGACGCAGAAGATGACGAGGCCCATCGGCATGACGTTGATCATCACCGCCAGAAACATCTCGCGGCGGCTGACTTTCTCGACCGCATAGGCGGGCGCGGCTTCCGGATCGAGGATCGTCATGCCCCAGATCGTCAGTGCGTATATGCCTGCCAGAATGAGCCCCGGCATGATGCCGCCGATCAGCAGGCCGCCAATGTCGATATGCGCCAGCGAACCGAGCAGCACGGCAAGTCCCGACGGCGGTATGATGACGGCAAGGCCGCCAGTGCCGAGGATCGGGCCCATCGCCATGTGCTTCTTGTAGCCGCGGCGCATCATGTCCGGGATCATCAGCGATCCCATCATCGCCGTGTTGGCCATGCTGGAACCCGATAACATGGAAAACAGCGTGCCGCCGCCGACCGCCAGATAGGACAAGCGCGCAGGCAGACGGCCAAGGCATTTGTCGAGGGCGTCGAAAACGCGGAAGGCGAGCCCCGTGTTGAAAAACAATTCGCCCATGATCACGAACAGCGGGATCGGCGCCAGCGTGAAGGTGCTGACCGACGTCGCCGCATTGGCGATAAGTTGTGTCAGACTGGCGAAGCCGCCGATGAAAATATACCCGCAGACGATGTTGGTCAGCAGGAAGGCGAAGGCGACCGGCATCGACATGGCCATGAAGAACAGGACCATGCCGATAAGCAGCGCCGCAGCGTTGTACCATTCCATGATCATAGCTGCGTGCTCCGGTCGCTGTCGCGATAGAGCGAGTCGACGCCCGACAAGTAACGCAGGAATTCCAGCGCCAGCAGCACGAAGCTGACCGCCATGGGCAGGTAAATGAGCCAGCGCGGCATGTCGAAATCGCGCACCTCGTTCTCGCCGCGCAGCCAGTTCTCCCAGGTCAGTTGAAAGGCGGCGTAGGCAAGGATGAGGCAGGTTATCAGACCCAGCACGTAGACGGCCTGCTCGACCCGATGACGCATGTGCTCCGGCAGGCCGCTGACCGCCATGTCGACATAGACATGGCCCTTGCCGCGCAAGAGCCACGGCGCGGAGAGCACGGTGACATAGAGCAGGCCGTATTCGACCAGAGAGGCGACATAGAGTTGCGGTTGAAAGCCGGCGGCTCGCAGCAGCACATCGTAGCAGATGCCGACGGTGAACAGCGCAAGCAAGACGCAGGAGGCAGCCGCCAGGGCGTTGATGATCCAGGTATGTACGCCGGCCAATGTTCTCACAGCTCGTCCCCGTCCCCGCCATGCGCGCGTCAGTCGCGTATTTTCTAAGCTACGGCGATCTTTTCGCGCCGCCCTTCGCAGGCACCTTACCGGCTCGCCCATACCGCAGCAATAGGTGCTGCTGTTCGCATTGACCGTTCGCCCTGCGATGCTAAAGTTGCGGCACTCGCCGCGCCCGGAACGGGGAAGCGGCCACAAGGGAGGAAATCGATGCGTTTCACGACACGCCTTGCCGCAGCAACAATTGCGGCCGCCGTACTGGCCATTCCGGCGGCATCCGCGCAGACTGTCACCTTGCGCGCTGTCAGCGCCTTCCCGACGCCGCTGAAGACCAACGACATGCTGCGCGATTATATCGCCCGCGTGAACAAGGCCGGCGCAGGCAAGGTCAGGATCGTCCATCTCGGAGGACCGGAAGTTATCAAAGCGCCGGATCAGGCGCAGGCCGTGCGCAATGGCGTTATCGATATTTTGTATGGCGCGGCGAATTACTATCAGGGCGTGGTGCCGGAAGGCGACGCCATCATTGGCTCAACGAAGAAGCCCTGGGAAGTGCGCGCAAACGGCGGCTGGAAACTGCTCCAGGAAGCCCACGCCAAGAAGATGAACACCTATCTTCTCGGCTGGCCGGGCGCTTCGTTCCCCTTCTACATCTACACGCGCGCCGAGCCGAAATTCAAACCCGATGGGCTGCTTGACCTGACGGGTCTGAAAATTCGCACCACGCCGATTTATCGTGAGTTCCTGAAAGAGCTCGGAGCAACGCCGGTCGTGATCCAGATCCCTGAAGTCTACACCTCGCTGGAGCGCGGTCTGGTCGATGGCGTCGGCTTCCCGATCAACACGCTGAACGTTCTGGGATGGAACAAACACCTCAAATACCGCATCGAACCCAGCTTCTTCATGGGCGATCTCGTCGCCAACGTGAACCTGAAGAAATGGAATTCGATGCCGCAGGAGACTCGCGATCTTCTCGAGAAGATGATGATCGAGCAGGAAAAGATAGCGTGGGACTTTTATCTCAAACTCGACAAGTCGGACGATGCAGCTTTGCGCAAGGCCGGCATGAAGGTCGTCGCACAGAAAGGCGATGCGGGTAAGAAGTTTGTCTCCATGTCGCAAAAGGTGGTTTGGGACCGGCTCGCAAAAGCTTCACCCGAATATGCGGCCAAACTCAAGACGGCGTTCTCGGAATAATTTCGGCTGGCATGGGCCGCGGGCGGTGGCGATCGCGCTCCCCTCCGGCCGGAAAGAAGCCGGCGCTGCCAAGCAGCGCCGGCTTTGGATTCATGTCAGGGAGAACGGCTTACCATCCCCAGCGCCACCGGCACACTCTTACGGGGCGGCCCCAGCGATTGCGGCGCCAGAAGCAAACGCGACGGCGGCGCCAGCGCCGGCGCCGGCCATAGAATCCGCGACGGCGGCCGCGCGACCAGCGCCGGCCGCGATACCTGCCGCGTCCGCGGTTGCCGCGGCCACGGCCCCGCCTGTTGCGCTGTACCTCGACGGCGTCTTCGGCCGGCAGGTCCGGATTAACCGGTTCAGGCGCGCCGAGAACTTTTGCTACCGCACTTTCGGTCTTCAAGGCCGTTACGGCGAATGCCGCGCCGCCGAGCGCGAATGCGCCTCTCAAAAATGACCGTCTGTCCATGGAATGTCTCCTTGTCATGGCGCGCCGAATGGCAACGCCCGTTTGCCCCTTTGGGGGAACGACCGGGTCACGCTAACGTTCCACCCGGGTGCGACGAAAACGTGGTTCGGCTGATTTTCGGCTGATTTCGCGGGAACTGGAATGCAGCAAGCTTGATCGGTGCGCGAATATCCGCAACGATGCGTTTCGGGCCAATTTTGCCAAGCGGAGCGCTTTCGTGAATTTCTTTTCCGCCGTCTCCGCGCTTGTCGACCACCGTGCGCCGGTCGTCCGCGCGGCGGTCTGGACCGTTCTGGCGGCGTTTTTCGTTGTCTCCTACACCTCGATCGCCAAGCACCTCGGGCGCGAATTGCCGGTTCCGGTGATCGTCTTCGTGCGCTGCATCATCGGCCTGCTGCTTTTTGCTCCCTACTTTCTGCGGACCAAGCCGGCTGAGCTGAAAAGCGACAGGCCGCTGCTGATGCTGTCGCGGGGCCTTGCAACCATGCTGGCGCTGTACTGCATTTTTACCGCGGTCTCCGTCATCCCCATCGCCACCGTGGTCGCGATCCAGTATTCGAAACCCTTCGTCGCCGCCCTCGTGGCAATGATCGTGCTGCGGGAAATCATGACCGGGCCGCGTTGGCTGACGATGGCGTTCGGCTTCGCCGGTATGCTGCTGATCGTGCAACCGCATGCCGGCACAAAAACCGGGGACCTGTTTATGTTCGGCGTCCTGCTGGCGATCGGCGCCATGCTGGCCGAATCCTACGGCGCGATAACGCTAAAGTTCCTGACCCGCACCAACGCGCCGGACAAGATTGTCGCGTGGATGGTCGTCGGCATGCTCTTGGCCTCCGCGATACCCGGTCTGATATACTGGAAGACGCCCAATGCAACGCAACTGGCCTGGCTGGTCGCCGCGGCAGTGGCGGCCAACATGTTCCAGCAATGCATGGCGCGCGGATACGCGGCTGCCGATGCGACGGTTGTGATGCCGTTCGAGTTTTCGCGACTGGCGTTCGCAGCGACCTTCGGCGCGATCTTTTTCGGCGAAATCGCCAGCATCTGGACGTGGATCGGCGGCGCCATCATTCTGGCTGCTGCGCTCTGGCTGGCGCAGATGGAAAAGCGCGCCAGAACCGCCGAAGAAAGCGCAGCGCCGTAGCGGTCCACAACCTCGTCCCGCGACAGTTTGCAAAACATTTTCGCATCCGGCTCTGCTTGACAGCGCCGACGTCAGCCGTTTATTGCAAACGATTGCAGAATGTGCCCGGCGAAGCGAAGGCGCAAACGGCAGAACGCCTCCACAAGGCGGGGCAGGCAGGAAACACTCCGGGGAGCAGGTCATGGCCAAACCGCGCATCAGCTACGTTCTGCCTGAGAATACCGACGCCGACATGCAAGCCGAGTTCGAGCGCTGCAAAAACTTCGGCACGCCAAGGCCCGAGAGCCAGGCCGTCCGCGCCCACGTGCCGGCCGTCTTCTGGTCCTTCGCCAATGCCTGGCGCGATACGTTCCACACCGGCGTCGCAGAGCATGCCATCAAGGAATTGTGCAGAATCTACGTGTCGCATTCGGTGAAATGCGAGTTCTGCGGCAACCAGCGATCGATCAAGGCCTCGAAAGAGGGCGTAGAGGAAGCCGATTACTGGGACCTCATCAATTTTGAAAGCTCAACCCGCTACGACGACAGGCAAAAGGCCGCCCTCTCCTATGCCGAGGCGATCACCTGGGACCTGCAGACCGACGACGCCTTCTGGGCGCGGCTGCACAAGCATTTCAGCGAAGCCGAGCTGGTCGAAATCGGCTTTTTCATCGCATTGACGATGGGCCAGCAGCGCTGGCTGCGGACGCTGAATATTGACCACCACCAGATTCTGGCCGGCACGTCGGCGTCGATGGCGCCGGGGTTCGAAACCGCCGAAGCGGCAGCGCGGACGAAAGCGGATCCAAACTATTGGGCCAACCGAAAGGCTGGACCGGCGACAACCGCTGCAGAATAGGAAGCTTTCGCTGCCCATGTCAGACGCTGCAAACCTGCCCGGCGCGGCCAGCCCGCAGACACCATCCGCTGCCACTATCCCTGCAGCCGGAGGCGGCGATGCACGTATTGTCGTAGCGGGCCTGGGCAAGCACTACGGATCGCTGCACGTCTTCAACGACATCAATATCTCCGTCGGCAAGGAGGAAATCGTTTCGATCCTCGGTCCGTCCGGCTGCGGCAAGACTACACTGCTGCGCTGTATCGACGGCCTGCTGAGCTACGACGCAGGAGAAGTACGCATTGGCGAACGGGTGGTGAAGCAGCCGCTGCCGGGCGTTGCCATGGTGTTCCAGCACTTCGGCCTGTTCCCGTGGAAAACGGTCTTCAAGAACGTCGCCTATGGCATGGAACTGGCCGGCGCCTCGCGGGCCGACGTGCGCGAGAAAGTGCCCTATTACATCGATCTTGTTGGCCTTAAAGGCTTCGAAGACCGCTACCCTTACGAACTTTCCGGCGGCATGCAGCAACGGTGCGGTTTTGCCCGGGCGATGGCGACCGAACCGGATGTGCTGCTCATGGACGAGCCGTTCGGGGCCATCGACGCGCAGACGCGCGAGATCCTGCAATTCGAGCTGCTGCGCATCTGGCGCATGCGCAAAACCTCGATGGTCTTCGTCACCCATTCCATCGAGGAAGCGGTGCTGATGGGCGACCGGGTCATCATTCTCAAGGGCCGCCCGAGCAGCGTCAGCGATGTCATCGACATCGATCTTGAAAGACCGCGCTCGCGCGAGACCTTATTGCAGCCGCGCTTTTCGGAATTGCGCGAACAGGTCTGGGCGACATTGGTCGACGATGTAAAACGGGCGGAATTCGTACTTAATTCGGCATGATGGCCGCGAAGCGGCCGGGTGCTTTACCAAGGGAGGGTATTATGAAAATTGGAAAGAGCTTTCTTGCAGCCGCTGCCGCGGTCGCCCTGAGCACCGGCCTTGCAACGGCGGCGGAAAAAATCACCATGGCGCTGCCGGGCGTGCCGCCGGTGTTTCTGTCGTCCGTCGCGCTGGTGGCGCAGGAAGCCGGCCTGTTCAAGAAGCACGGCGTCGACGTGACGCTGAAGCCGATGAACTCGGGCGCTGCGGCCGCCAAGGCCGTCGTCGCCGGCAATCTCGACCTTGCGTTTTCGCCGACGCAGTTCGTCGTGTCGCTTGCTTCGAACGCCGGCGCGCCGGTGAAGCTGATTTACGGCCTCGACAATCCGGACTGGGTTCTGGCGTCGATGGACCCGAAAATGCAGGGCTGCGATGCGTTGAAAAAAGGCGCGGTCGGCGTCGACTCCAAGGGTGGCGCACGCTGGATCCAGCTCAACACCATCCTTGCACGCAAGTGCAAACTGAAGATCGACGCGGACGTGAAGACTGTGCCGCTCAGCTCCAACGTCGGCACGGCAATGGCAGCGGGACAAATCCCCTTCGGCATTCTGCATCTCGACGACATTCCGTCGATCGAGAAGAAGAGCGGCAAGAAGGTGCATGTATTCGAAACGGTTGAAACGATCGCGCCGAATATCCATCAGATTTCGCTGATCGCGCTGAAGAGCACCATCGAAAAGCGCAAGGATACACTGACCCGCGTCGTCGCCGCGTTGCGCGATGCCGCCGACATGATCAACAATCCGGCCAATCTCGACAAGGTTTCGGGCATGGTCGGCATGACCAAGCGCACGCCGGAGGAAGCGAAGGCCGCCATTCCGCAACTCGTCGCCATCACCTTCTGGCCGAAAGGCACTGCGGGTCTCGACAAGAAGCGTGTGGAAGGCGCCATCGCCAACCAGGTGCGCGTCGGCAAGTTCAGCAAGGGCCGCAGCGGCATCAATCCCGCAAAGACGCCGGTGACCTACGACCAGATTACCGATCTGAGCGTCTGGGAAGCCGCGCAGAAAATGAAGTAGGCGCGAGTTGCGTCATCCCGGAAAGCGCGAGGCGCTTGTCCGGGATCGCTTGTCTCTGGAGAAAGGTCCCGCATAACCGCTTTGCGGTTTGCGGGATGACAGCATCATGGGCAAACAATGAACTTGGGGGCCGGACACAAAACCGGGCAGGTATTGCTGAGTCTTCTTGCAGGTCTCCTGATTTGGGAGATTGCAGGCTGGCAGTTCAATACGGCGTTTTTCGCACCATTGCTCGGTTCCGACACCGGCTTTTCAAACAGCATCGCGCAGTGGATTGCCGGAATAGCCGGCAAGACCATTTCCGAGCCGCATCCCGGCACGCTGCCGAAACTCTGGTCGCTGCTCGATCCGGCCGCTATCGGCGCAGCATGGACGTCCGCGCGCGCGGAGGGCGGTTCGATCCTCACAGCGCTTTCGGCAGCGGCCAACGCCTCCGATTTGCTGCGCGCCCTCGCCTCATCGCTGGCGCTGTTCCTGACGGGGCTGGCCTTCGCGCTGACGGCAGGCCTGGCGCTCGGCATGGGCATGGCGCGCCTGCCGTGGCTGCGCGTGGCGCTTGAGGACTACATACTCGGCCTCTACGCCACGCCGATGGCGGCGCTGATCCCCTTCATCCTCGCCATATTCGGCTTCGAATTCTGGCCGAAGGTTCTGGTCGTCTTTCTGTTCGCGCTGTTTCCGGTGCTCTACAACACGCTGGAAGGCGCACGCAGCCTGAAGCCCGAGTATCTGGAAGTGGCGCGCGCTTTCCGCACCGGCGAGCGGCGGCTGTGGACGGACGTCATCATTCCCTACACCTTGCCCTATGCGATGACGGGCCTGCGCCAGGGCGTGGCGCGTGCGCTGGTGGGCATGGTGGCGGCGGAAATCCTGCTCAACCCGACGGGCATCGGCGATCTGCTGATCGGCAGCGAGCGCGCCTTCGACATGGCTGGCGTGCTGGCGTCGATCCTTGTCGTAACCCTGCTGGGGACCGTCCTGATGGCGCTGGTCCGCCTGATCGAAACGCGGTTCATCACCTGGGGCGCAGCCCTGCGATGAGCACCGCTACCGCACCAACAGCCGCCGGGCCGTCACTGGGCGCGCGCATCGCAGCCAGCCCCTTCTGGCTGAAACTGCTGGCCGGGCTCGTCCTGTTCGGCCTGTGGGAATTCAGCGTACGCCTGTTCGCAGCGCCATTCGTCGTGCGCCCGAGCGGCACGATAGCGGCATTGCCGGCTGCGCTTTCCGACCCTGCCCTGTGGGCCGCATCGTGGTCGACGCTGAGTTCGGTTTTCGTCGGGCTCGCGGCATCGCTCGTGTTCGGCGTCGTCATCGGGGTTGCGATGGGGCGCTCGCCGGCGATGAACCGGGTGTCGGAAATCTGGGTGAACAGCTTCTACACGATGCCGATGGTTGCCGTTCTGCCGGTGCTGACCATGTGGTTTGGCTACAGCGAGGGCGCGCGCTTTGCCATCATCGTGTTTGCAGCGCTGTTTTCGATCATTCTCAACGTCGCGGACGGCGTGCGCAATGTGCCGCGCGAATATCTCGAAGTGGCGCGTTCGTTTCGTGCCGGCCCGCGCGACATATGGTTCGGCATATCGTTGTTCGCCTCCCTGCCCTATCTCATCGCCGGTATCCGGCTCGCCATAGGCCGCGCGCTTGTCGGCGCGGTGCTGGCGGAAATCTACGCATCCATTCCCGGCGTCGGCTTCTACATTCTGTCGAATGCGCGTGCACTGGAGCAGAATACCGCCATGTGCGCGGTGCTGATCCTGGCGGCCTTCGGCATCGGCATGGACGCGATCATGCGCTGGATTTTGCGCACCTGGTTTCCCTGGTACCGGCGGGAGGGCCGTCAATGAGCGAACAGAAGACTGCGAAAGATCCGCGTGTCGCCGCCGCGGTGTCGCACTGGGGGCATCGTTTCGTCGCCAACGGCATTGCGCTGGCCGACTTCGAGGACGTGACGGCGTCCATCGACACATGGGACCAATGGTGCTCGGCCTGGGCGGCGCGTGGCGCGGTTCACGAGGAGCTGGGGCGCAAGGCTCTGGCGCATGGGCATACGCTCAGCGCCGGCGAACACCTGCAGCGTGCCGGCGCTTACTATCACTTCGGAAAGTTTCTGTTCGTTCACGACATCGCGCAAATGAAGGCGGCGCACGAGAAGGCGATCGCCTGCCGCAACGATGCGCTAACGCATCTGTCGCCGCGGGGCGAGCGCGTGGAAATACCCTTTGAGGGCCGGACGCTGGCGGGCATTCTGCGCAAGCCCGAGGCAGCGACGAAGCCGCCTGTGATGCTCATGGCCTGCGGCCTCGACTCCTGCAAGGAAGAAACCGCAGAATACGAGGCGCCGTTTCTGGCGAGGGGCGTGGCGACGCTGGTTTTCGACGGGCCAGGACAGGGCGAGGCGGAATACGACTTTCCCATCCGCGGGAATTACGAAACGGCAACCTCCGCCGTCATTGATTACGTGGAGACGCGCAGCGACATCGACGCCTCGCGCCTGGGCATGTGGGGCGTTTCGCTTGGCGGCTATTACGCGCCGCGTTCGGCCGCGCACGATGCCCGCATCAAGGCCTGCGTGGCGCTGTCCGGCCCCTACGACTGGGGCGAGGCGTGGGACCGCCTGCCGGGCCTGACCCGCGAAGCCTTCCGCGTCCGCAGCCATTCGGCGACGATGGACGAAGCGAAGGAGAAGGCAGCCACGCTGACCCTGAAGGACTGCGCACAGAACATCGCCTGCCCGATCTTCATCGTCACCGGCAAGCGCGACACGGTGGTGCCCTGGCAGGATGCCGAACGGCTCGCTGCGCAGGTGAAAGGTCCGTGCACGCTGCTGACCGTCGAGGATGGCAACCACGTCGTGAACAATCGCGGCTACCGCTGGCGCACGCAAACAGCAGACTGGATGGCGGGCGTGCTGGGCGCGTGAGACGACATTATTTGGGCGGCGCAGCCGTCCTGAATATCGAGATCAAAGAGATCGCGCCGCCCATCCACAACGCGAACAAATTCTACAAGCTGCAAGGGGCCGTCATCCGTATCCGGCTCCGTGCGGTACAGTACGAGATATTGTGTCTCGACCAACATGCGCAATCCGAGGCGGATGTCGGGGCGCCGCATACCAGCGCGAGGGTGTTCGGCGAGCAACAGCGCCCGACATCTACGAGAACTACTACAAGCCGACCGAGAAGGCGCCGGAATAAGGCCCCGGCAATTGGCTCACGCGCGTGCGGGCGCGCCGGCAGGCGCTGGCGCAGGCGGTCCGACAAGCCAGCCCTGCAGCAGCTTCGTCATGCGCGCCTCGACGAAATACATGGAGACAAAGGCGACCGCGACCGACGTCAGGCCGACGATAACAAGCCATGGATAGAGACCTATGACGCCTGTATGGGCGACGAACCAGTTCCACAGCAGGCTGTTCATCAGTGTGATGACAACCGGGTGCCATAGATAAACACCGAATGATGCGTTGAGCACGGGAAGCGCAGGCGCAATCCATTCGGTGGCTGCGGAATTGTTGTTCTCGGCGAGCGCCGACAGATAAAGCGCAAATGACAGAAGCGCCCAGCATAGATAGAAGTGAAGCGAGCAGAACATCGCCGTCACTGCAATCGCCAGCACGATCCACGAAGGCCAGTGGCTGCGCAGCTTCCAGCGCGATACGTTGACCAGTTTGAGGATCAGAGCACCCATGGTGAAATCTGCGAACGCGCGCCACGCGCCCCATTCCTTCGCCCACCACCATGCCTTGTCGGGTATGATGCGCGCGGCGATCATGATCTCCAGCAGCGCGACGAAAGCCAACAGAAAGAGCGCGATGCCGGCTATGCCGCCGCGCACATACGCATAGACAATAGCGGGCAGCAGAAGATAGCAGAACCACTCCGCAGACAGGGACCAGGACACGTAATTGAACGACAGGTCGTTCGAAAAGCCCCAGCCCTGCACGAGGAGAATATTGGCTGGAATTTGCGACCAGTCGTATCGCGCCGCTCCGGACGCCGAATTCACGATCCCGAAATGCACGGCCATGCCTATCGCGACAAAGAACGCGAAGGTGACCAGATGCAGCGGATAAATGCGCACTATGCGGCGTACGATATAGGCCTTGTAGGACGGCCAGTCGCGAACCCTGTCGCCGTAATGCTGAAAGATCAGATAGCCGGATACGATGAAGAAAAGGTCCAGCAAAGGATTGAGCAATTCGAACACTGGCAGCGACCCCGCCGTCTCGGGCTTGAAGTGCGCGAGGTGGTACGCAACGATGATCAGTGCGCAGATAAAGCGCCACAACGCAAATGTCCGGTAAACAGGATAACTTGTCCGACTCATATTCACTATCCGTAAGGCAACGCATGTGCGCCTGCGCGGAACCACCGATCGCCGATGCAAGAGGGGTACCAAGGGCCATTCGCGCCGTCAGCATCTTGGTGAATTAATGGTGAATCGCCGCCGCGGGCCATAATGCGCCGGATGGCCGGAAAACCGCCCCGGCAGTGGGAAAAAGCCCCTGCTTTTCTTTCGCGGCAAAGGTGATAGTGTTTCACGAAATGCTCCGTGGGAGGAGACGATGACGAAAAACGGTTCACGCATCGGCGTTTGCATCCGGAACGCTGCTATTGGCGCTGTATCTCCGGTCTTTCTGGCGGTAACCTTACCCGCGGCGGGGCATGCGCAACCGGCTACCGCGTCATTCTACACGGGCAAAACGATCTCTCTAGTTGTCGGCTACAAGCCCGGCGGCGGTTACGACCAGTCCGCGCGCATTCTGGCGCGCCATTTTGCCGAACATATTCCCGGAAAGCCCGCGATGATCGTGCGCAACATGCCGGGCGCCGGTACCGTGGTAGCGGCCAATTACGTCAACAACACTGCGCCGAAGGACGGCACGGTCATCGGTCTGTATGCCGATCTCCTGACGATTGCGCCGCTTCTCCAGACCAAGGGCGTGAAGTTCGATCCGCGCGAGTTCGGATGGCTCGGGTCGATGGCCTCGCGCGGCACGCCCGTCGTCGTGGTGCGCCGCGACGGTCCCGCGCAGACCTACGAGCAGGCCACACAGAAGGAGGTTCTGATCGGGGCCAGCGGCCCCGACGCCACAAGCGCCTATGCCCTGCTGATTAACGAGACGCTGGGCACGAAGTTCAAGGTGCTTATGGGTTATACGGGCGGCACGTCCGAGATCGATCTGGCGATCGAACGCGGAGAGGTTCACGGCCGGGCCAGCGGCGATTGGTACACGATCAAGCAGCACAAGAAGCCGTGGCTGGAAAAAAAGCTGGTCACTGTCATGATGCAACTGTCGCTCAAGCCGAATCCCGATCTCAAGGGCGTGCCGCTGGCGATCGATCTGGCCAAAACCGACGCCGACAAGCAACTGATGGAGCTGGTCTTCGGAACGGCGCAATATTTTCGCGCCTTTTCCGTCGCCAAGGGCGTGCCGGCCGACCGGCTAGCGGCCCTGCGCAAGGCATTCGACGACACCGCGAAAGACCCGGCCTTCGTGAAGGACTGGTCGGTTCAATTTGCTGCGGGTGTCGATTATTCGAGCTACAAGGATATAGAAGGGTTCCTGAACCGGGTGTATTCGTTCCCGCCGTCGGTTGCGGCGCGCGCGCGAAAATTTCTCGGCGGAAAAAAATAGCCGGCAGTCAAATCGGAGGCAAACACGATGCTCACAAAGGAACAGAACGACAGGCTGACGCAGGTCGGTCCGGGCACGCCCTGCGGTGAACTGATGCGCCGCTACTGGATACCTTTCGCCGCCGTATCGCAATTCGACGACGAGCCTGTGCGCAAGGTCCGCCTGCTGTGTGAGGACCTTGTTGCCTATCGGGACAAGAGCGGCAATTACGGGCTGATCGGCGACCGCTGCCTGCACCGCCTTGTAGATTTGCAATACGGCATTCCCGACGAATGCGGGCTGCGCTGCCCCTATCACGGCTGGCTCTACGACGAGACCGGCGAATGCACCGAGCGGCCGATGGAAGCAACGCCGCGCGGCAAGATAGGCCGCAAACTCAAGGGCTATCCGGTCAAGGAAATGGGCGGCATGCTGTTCACCTACATGGGCCCGCAGCCTGCGCCTGCCCTGCCGCACTGGGATCTCTTTGTGTGGCCGAACTCCCTGCGACAGGTCGCGATCAACATTCTGGACTGCAACTGGCTGCAATGCCAGGAGAACACGGGCGATCCGACGCACAGCGTGTACACGCACGGGTATTACTTCCAGTACATACTTGAACGGCAGGGCGATTTCGAACAGCGCGCAGCGTGGGACCAGCATACCCTGCGCAATCGCGTTAAATGGGGCGAAGGCATCAAGCAGGTCTGGGCCAACGAAACCAAATATGGCTTCGAAAAGGGCATCGACTATTCAAAGGAACTTGGCGCCGAGCGGGACTTTACGCGCAGGCATTCGACCGTCGTTTTCCCGTTCTATACGCAGACGGGCGGGCCCGGACAGCCGCGCAGCGATTACCAGGTGCGGGTGCCGATCGACGACACCCATACGCTGCATATTTCCTATCAGGTCTATTCCGCCCCGCCGGAAGTAAAGGCGCCGGAGCAGAAGTCGATCCCCTATTACGAGCCGCCCCTGTTCGACGAGAACGGCAACGCCATTCTCGATTTCGTTCTGGCGCAGGACGCGCTGGTATGGTGGGCGCAGGGCGAACGCACCGACCGCAGCGAGGAACTGCTTGGCCGGACGGACGTTCCCATCGTGCTTTTGCGCAAACAGCTGGCGCGCGAGATCGACAAGGTTGAGCGTGGCGAAGATCCGATGAATTTTTTCAGGACTGATCCGGGCCAAGTGCTGTTCGGCTCGGGAAAGGAACCGGATGGCTGGTCGCCGGACGATCCGGGCCGGGTGGTGGTCAAGGCCGGCAGCCAGGCCTACCGCAAGATGTATCACCGCGGCTACGCCGTCGATGACGTCGACCGCTATGGCCCCATTACCGAAGATGTCGCCGACTTGCACAGGCGCATCGAGGAATGGGAAACCGGCCGGCGCGAGAAGGCCGAGCCGGCGGAATAGCCCGGCACCGGCTACCGCCCATTAACCTTACCGCAAGCCTAACGCACTTGCTGCATCGTCTGTTTAACTGCCGCCGCTTATAATCCGCGTTTTCGCAAGCGGACAAACGGCGCGGACATGAGCGGACGAACCTTGATAGCGCTGGCGGCGGCAGGCGGCGTTGCGGCCTGGATGGCGGGCATGGCGCCCGGCGCCGTCGTGCCGGAAGCCGCGGTCGCGGCCTTTGCGTCCGTGAAGGTGCCCAGCAACGTCTCCGTTTTCGAGGAAACGAAGACCTATCCCATACGCGGACGCACGGGCGCCGAACTGATTGCGCAAATGCAGGCCAACGGCCCGAAAGGGTTCTGGGCCTATACGAACTGGTATGTCAGATGGGACAGGAGCTGCTATGTGCGCCTGTCGATCCGCTACACATTACCGGAATGGGTCGACAAGCAGAACGCGCCGCCGGAGTTGCAGCGCACATGGGAGCACATGATCGACCGCCTGCGCCATCACGAACTCGGACACGGGCAGCACGGCAAGCACGCGGCGCAGGAAATCGGCGATTCAAGCTGCCGCAATGCACCACATCTCATCGTGCGCAAATGGTCGCGCAAGGACCGCGAATACGATGCGCAGACCGGGCACGGAAAGACCCAGGGCGTGGCGCTGCGGTAAAATCGTTCAGAGCCCGAAGTTCGCCTGCCAGATTTGCATCAGCCTTGTTTTTTCCTCCGGCGTAAGTGGCGGCAGTTGCGTGGCGGCCGCCAGCTCCTCCAACTGATCCATCGTCGTGATTCCGGCGAGCGCCGTTGTGACGCCGGGATGATCGAGAATGAAACGAAAAGCGGCCTGCGCCAGCGAGCAGTTGCGCGCTTCCGCGAGAAAACGGAAATGCGCCGCGCGGGCTGCGTTCTTGCGCGCACTTTCGGACGCCGGGTTGGTGGCGCGGGCGAGCGGATGGCGCTGACGCCCGGCAATGGCGTCGTCGGTGAGAAAGCCGCCGGCCAGCGGCGCGTAAATCGCTGCGCCTGCGCCAAGCGCGTGCGCGCAGGAAATCACGTTGCCGTAGTCCTTGCCCGAAGCGAAGCCTTCCGGCTTCTCGATGCCTGCTGTCGGATTGAGCAACGTGTAGGGGACGTTGACAATGTGAAAAACGCCGGTGTCGAGAACCTGACGCACTTCCGTGCCGTCATTGCCGCGGCAGATGAAGCCGGCGACGCGGATTTTGCCGGCGCGCTTCAGGCGTTCGATGCCTTCCATCGCGCCATTCGCGCCCAGGAACTGGCCGATATGCAATTGCGTGTAGACCTTGCCCTCGATTTTTGGATCGCTGGCGGAGGGGCCGTTGTGAATCTGGAAAACATCGAGGCAATCCACGCCGAGCCGTAGCAGACTTTCCTCGCAGGAGCGCACGACGTGGCCGGCGATATCGCCAAAATCGCGCTGGCGGACTTCGACTTTGGAATTGAGCAGCGGCTTTCTTCCGAGCGCCTTCAGCACGCGGCCGAGATTGGTTTCGGCAAGCCCGTCGCCGTAATCGGGCGCGTTGTCGAAATAGTTGATTCCCAGTTCCAGCGCGCGGGCGACGATGCGCTCTTGTTCCGCCGGTTCGCCGCGCAGCATGAGACCGGCGTTGCCGCCGCAGCCAAAGGCGATTTCGGAGAGCGCGATTCCGGTTTTGCCGATGGGACGGGTTTGCATGGCGTCTGCCCCTGGTTACGCGCCCTTCAAAAACTCCAGCACCACCGGCTCGCTCGCGTCGCGCGTCTGGCCTGCAACCGGCATGTCCCAGTATTGCACGTTGGGCAGGCATTCCTGCAAGTAGCGCGCGGCGGAGGTTGCGTGGTTATCGTCGGCGCCGGGCACGACAAGCGCCGGTATATCGCATTGCATGAGATCTTCGGGCTCGGCTCCGGGGGCGGTGTCGCGGTCGAACAAGGTCCGGACCATGCCGGCGCACAGCGCACGATAGCGGGCATTGTCCCATTGCACATAGCCGGCGGCGAAAGCTGCGTCGTGCCGCAGCACCGAGGCCCAGGGCCCGCCGCGCGGATCGGCGTTGAACGGCTTGCCTGTTTCCTTCACCAGATCGGCGACGCCCTGAAGGCCGTGCGCCTCGGCATAGGCCAGATGCTGCGCCATGCGCTGGTGCGAAGAGATGCGGTATTTTGCGCCGCCGACCGGCCACCACAGGATCATCTTGTCGACGCGCTGCGGCGCAAGAACCCCCATGGCCGCGACCGGACAGCAGCCCATGCAGCCGCCCATGATATGCGCCTTTTCGATTTGCAGATGATCCATCAGCGCAATCGCATGGCGCACGAAATGCTCGTAGGTCACCCGCTCGACACGCCCGCCGGACTGGCCGCATTCGCGCCGGTCGAAAGCGATGCAGGTGAAGTGCTGCGACAGCCATTCGAGCGGCTTGACGATCTTGTAGATGCCGAGCGCCGACCATTGCTCGATGGTGGCGTTGAACCCGCCGGGCGAGAAGAGAAGCAGCGGCGGACCATTGCCGGTCACTTCGTAGCGGGTATTGATTCCGTCGCAGACTGCGAAGGGCATTGTTTGTTTCCTCTTTTTTACGATGCTTGCGCATCGCGGATTCCGGCGCACTTGCGCCGGGCGCGCCGTCGCGCGCCTGTCGATCTTGTCCCGATGCTTGCGCATCGCGGATTCCGGCGCACTTGCGCCGGGCGCGCCGTCGCGCGCCTGTCGATCTTATCCCGATGCTTGCGCATCGCGGATTCCAGCGCACTTGCGCCGGGCGCGCCGTCGCGCGCCTGTCGATCTTGTCCCGATGCTTGCGCATCGCGGATTCCGGCGCACTTGCGCCGGGCGCGCCGTCATGCTGCGTAGCGGCCGCAGGCCACGTATCGCAGCACTTGCACCTGTTAGCCTTTTATCTGTTTTCCGGCGCGGCAATCTTCGGCAAGCGCCTTGAATGCGTCGATCGTGCCCTGCGCGGTGTTGAAATAGGTGTCCGTCTTCGAGCCGATCCATTTCTCGCCGATGCCGAGCACGGTCTGGGCGAGACGGACGCGCCCGTCGAGCCAGGGACCGCCGCCAAAGCCGCCGATGCAGGGGATTTTCACCGCCTTCACCACCGCTTCGCCGGCGACCGGACCGGAATTGGTGAAGTCGAGCGCGACAGCGCCGGCCGCTTCCAGCATCAACGCTTCCTCGACCAGCTTTTCGGCTGCTTCGCTCATCGCGACGGCGGCGGAGGAATTCTGCGCCGAATAGGGAATGCCGTATTTCAACGCCGTCTGCGGCGTCAGGCCGAACTGGGCGAACACCGGAATCCCCGCCTGCGCCATTTCCTTCACGATCTCGGGGTGGTTGGCGGCGGCGTCGACCTTGATCATGTCCGCCCCGCCCTCCTTGACGATGCGCACGGCCGCTTTCATGGCGCTGGAAAGTCCCTCCTGCACCGGGCCGTAAGGCATATCGCACGAAACCAGCATGCGCGTGGTGGCACGGCGCACGGCCTTGCAGCAGACGAGAATTTCGTCGAGCGTTACCTGCAACGGGTTGTCGTGTCCCCACAGGTTCGCGCCGACGCTGTCGCCGATGGAGACGAAGTCGAGCCCGGCCAGATCGGCAAAGCGCGTGGTCGGATAATCCCAGGCGACAACGCCGATGCTTTTCACGCCGTCGCGTTTCATCTGCTGGAGGGCGGGGATTGTTACGGGCGCGTCCGAGGCCATGGGCTTCCTTCCTGAATAGATCCCGAACCGGAAATTCGTTGGCTGCTTTCTGCCCGCACCCGGGGCAGGCGTCAACGGGCCTGTCGCGGCTGTCGCGGACGCTTGCGCGCCGGTCCGCAGGCGGGCATACAGCGCCGGAAACCAATTACGGGGAGTTCCATGACCGATTTTGCCGCCAAGAAACGCGCCGCGCTCGAGCTCACCGAAAAAGAAATCAAGGAAAAGCCCCTCAGTTCAAACGCCAAGGCCGCCGCAGAACTGCTGGCCGGGCGCAAAGGCGCGGCGCTCGACGTCGGCTGCGGCGAGGGCAAATTCACCCGCTCGCTCACCGATATCTACAGCAAGGTCGGCGGCATCGACGTGAAGCAGAAAGTGATCGACCGGGCCAAGGCCGCCGCCAGCGCCGAGGGCAAGGACGTCGATTTCATGGTCGCCAGCGCCGAGGACATGCCATTCGCTGACGCTTCCTTCGATACGGTGGTGATTTCCAACAGCCTGCATCACTTCCCCGACCCACGCAAAGGCCTGGCAGAAGCCGCCCGCGTGCTGGCTCCGGGCGGGATACTCTATGTGATGGAGCCGGTCGCTTCGGGCCATTATCACGAGGCGACGAAGGTGGTGAACGACGAAACCATCGTGCGCCGTGAGGCCTACGACGCCATGCTGGCCATGCTGGACAAGGGTTTTACCGAAACCAAAGAGATGATGTACCGCCAGCGGCGTGTGTTCGACACATTCGAGGAATGGCGCGACGACCAGATCGACCGCGACGAAAAACGCAAGGCGAAGTTCGACGCCGATCCGGACGGGGTACGCGAACGTTTCGTTTCGCTGGCGGACAAGGATGGTGGCAAGCTGGGCTTCGATCAGGTCTTCCGCGTCAATGTTCTGAAAAAAGCTGGCTGACAGCACGGCATTCGCTATGCGGGTGGCTGCCATTCGCGATACTCATGGCGGGATGGACTTCTTCAGGCCGCCCGCCATTGCGCTTGCGCCACCGTGCCGCTAAAGCCCAATCATGACCGAGATTGCAGCACAACCTGCGGTATTCCGCGTACCCGCCCTGATCAAGCGCAACATCGCCCTGTTCGCCCTGTCGCAGACATTCACCGGCGCAGGAATGCAATTCGCCTATGGCTTCGGGCCGCTGATGGTGCAGGCACTGACGGGTTCGGACGGGCTGGCCGGCCTTTCGGTCGCCCTGATCGCGGCAAGCCGCTTCCTCGTCGCTTATCCGGTCGGCAAGATCACCGACACCTACGGCAGAAAGCCCGGCATTCTCCTGGGGCTGGCGCTGGCGCTCTGCGGCGCCCTGGTGCTTGGCTCGTCCATGCTGCTGCACAGCGCCGCCATATTTGTCGCCGGCCTGCTGGTCTTCGGCATGGGAATGAACGCGGCGCAGCAGATGCGCGTCGCGGCGACCGACATGTTTCCACCCCGCTTCCGCGCGCAGGCGCTCGGCTATGTGGCGCTAGGCTCGCTGGTCGGCCTGCTGGTCAGCCCGACGGTCATCACCTTCTCGGAAAGCTACGCGAGAAAAACCGGCTACGAGCCGCTCGCCCTGCCCTGGTTTTTCCTGCCCTTCCTTATCGTTCCGGGCATGGCGCTGGTGTCGTTCGTCCGGCCCGATCCGAAAGAGATCGGCCGCAACCTTGCGCAGTATTATCCCGGCTTCGTCTCCGCGGCGGCGCAGCAGCGCGAGAATGAAAAGGCGGAGTTCCACCCGTTCGAATTGTTCCGGCGCCTGCCGATCCTGCAGGGCATCGTCGCGAATTGCTCCGGCCAGGCCAACATGTCCATCGTCATGGTGCTGACATCGCTGATCCTCAGCCACCACGGATATTCGCTCTCGGCCATCGCGATCAGCCATGTGTTCCATTCGGCCGGCATGTTCGCCTTCACGGTGCCGCTCGGCATGATGGCGGACCGGTTCGGACGGCCGGTCGTGATGTACGTCGGGGTCGCCATTGCGCTGGTCGGCGCTGCTATGGTGACCTTCACCGATGGCTCCTATGTGCTGATCACGCTGGGCACATTCCTTGTTGGTTTGGGTTGGGCCGGCGGCAATGTCGCGTCCACGGCTCTGATCGCCGACCAGACGCGGACGATCGAACGCGGTCGCGCCATCGGCGTCAACGATTCGGCGGCGGCCGTGGCCAGCGTGACCGCGGCGCTCGTCACCGGGCCGTTGATCGCCCTGTGGGGGCTGACGGCAGCCGGCGGCGCGGCCATCGTGGCTGCCGTCATACCGTTCATGCTGCTGGCCTATGCCAGAACGCGACCATACCACGGGCCCTGACTGCCCGCGCCGGCGGACGAGGGGCGTTGAATCAAACCCTTGAGGGCCAAACGCCGGGTTTTGGCTTGCTCGTCCACCGCGCCCCTGCTATGAGCAGGCCGCTGCGGGTGAAAACCTGCGGCAAACACCTATGCCTGCATGGTCCGGCCCAGCGCCGGCCCCTTTTAGGGGAAGTTTTCGAGTAAGACTGCCGGGCTCCGCAGGTCCCGATCAACGCCAACCCATTCCGGCGCCAGGTCCACGTCCGTATTTTTCGAACACGGCGGACCATCAGGAGACCACATGTCCGATACTTCCATGAGCCTTGCGCCGTCGCGCGAGGATTTTGCCGCGCTTTTGGATCAGAGCTTCAACGAAAGCGAAATGCTGGAAGGCAACGTTGTCAAAGGCAAGGTTGTCGCCATCGAAAAGGATGTCGCCGTCATTGACGTCGGTCTGAAGACCGAAGGCCGCATCCCGCTGAAAGAATTCACCGGCCCCGGCCGCGAAAAGTCGCTGAACGTCGGCGACGAAGTCGAAGTCTATCTCGAGCGCATCGAAAACGCTCTCGGCGAAGCGGTTATCTCGCGCGACAAGGCGCGCCGCGAAGAGAGCTGGGTCAAGCTGGAAAAGGCTTTCGAAGACAAGGAGAAGGTCGAGGGCGTCATCTTCAACCAGGTCAAGGGCGGCTTCACTGTCGACCTCGACGGCGTTGTGGCGTTCCTGCCGCGCTCGCAGGTCGATATCCGTCCCATCCGCGACGTCGGCCCGCTGATGAACACGCCGCAGCCGTTCGAAATCCTGAAAATGGATCGCCGCCGCGGCAATATCGTCGTCTCGCGCCGCACCGTGCTTGAAGAATCCCGCGCCGAACAGCGGACCGAGATCGTCGGCAAGCTGGAAGAAGGCCAGGAGATCGACGGAACCGTCAAGAACATCACCGATTACGGCGCGTTCGTGGATCTGGGCGGTATCGATGGCCTGCTGCATGTCACCGACATCGCATGGCGTCGCGTGAATCATCCATCGGAAGTTCTCAACATCGGCCAGACGGTGAAAGTGAAGATCATCAAGATCAATCACGACACGCACCGCATCTCGCTCGGCATGAAGCAGCTGCAGGAAGATCCGTGGCAGGGCATCGAGGCCAAGTATCCGATCAACGCGCGCTTCCATGGCCGCGTCACGAACATCACCGACTACGGTGCGTTCGTGGAACTGGAGCCGGGCATCGAAGGCCTCATCCACGTTTCGGAAATGTCCTGGACAAAGAAGAACGTGCATCCGGGCAAGATCGTTTCGACGAGCCAGGAAGTCGACGTGCAGGTTCTCGAAGTCGATCCGGTCAAGCGCCGCATCTCGCTGGGCCTGAAGCAGACGCTGCAGAATCCGTGGGAAGCGTTCGCCGAGAAGTATCCGGCAGGCACCGAAGTCGAGGGCGAAGTGAAGAACAAGACCGAATTCGGTCTCTTCATCGGCCTGGAAGGCGATGTCGACGGCATGGTGCATCTGTCCGACCTCGACTGGAAGCGTCCGGGCGAGCAGGTCATCGAGGAATTCAAGAAGGGCGACATGGTTCGCGCCCAGGTTCTCGATGTCGATGTGGACAAGGAGCGCATCTCGCTGGGTATCAAGCAGCTCGGCGGCGACCCCTTCGCGGCAGCGAAGTCCAGCGAAGAGGGCGGCGAGCTGAAGCGCGGTGGCGTTGTCACCTGCGAAGTGCTCGAAGTGAAGGAAGGCGGTCTCGAGGTGCAGATTGCCGGCACCGACCTGCAGACCTTCATCAAGCGCAACGAACTGGCTCGCGACCGCGCCGATCAGCGTCCCGACCGTTTCGCCGTCGGCGAGAAGGTGGACGCCCGCATCACCGTGTTCGACCGCAAGGCGCGCAAGGTGTCCGTCTCGATCAAGGCGCTGGAAGTCGCCGAAGAGAAGGAAGCCATCGCGCAATACGGTTCTGCCGATTCCGGCGCTTCGCTCGGCGACATCCTTGGCGCGGCGCTCAAGGCCCGCGAAGGCAAGGAAGACAACGACGCCAGCTAAGCGGCGACGCATTCGTCCTGAAAGAAATCACTCCGGAGCTACGGCTCCGGGGTACCGCGGCCCGATACGGCGTCCTGAAACATTTGCCAGAAAACACGTTTTGCGGAGCCTCCGCCCATGACCGCTTTTTCCGGTCCCCACGCCGACACGATTCTGGACCGTAGACGTCTGCGCAGGAAAGTGACTTTCTGGCGCGGCGTTGCGCTCGTTATCGCGATTGCCGCCATCGCCGTCATCGGCTGGCGCGCAGCACGCGGAGGAGCACCGGGACCGCGCGACGCCCATATCGCCCGGGTGCAAATCTCTGGCCTTATCACCGGCGACCGCCCAACCCTGGACATGCTGAAAGAGATCGGCAAGTCCAATGCCAAGGCCGTTCTGCTGTCCATAGAAAGTCCCGGCGGCACGACCACCGGTTCGGAAAAGCTATTCGAAGAAATACGCGAGCTCGGCAAGAAAAAGCCCGTCGTCGCCGTCGTCGGCTCAGTCGCGGCTTCCGGCGCCTACATAGCGGCCATTTCAGCCGACCGCATCTTCGCGCACAAGAATTCGATCGTCGGCTCGATCGGCGTTTTGGTTCAGATACCAAATGTCTCGCGGTTGCTGGATACGGTCGGCGTGAAAGTCGACATCGTCCGCTCGACACCGCTTAAGGCAGCGCCAAGCGGACTGGAGCCGACGTCACCCGAGGCCCGGCAGGCGCTGGCCGATATCGTCGCCGATTCGTACGACTGGTTCAAAGGACTGGTGCAGGAGCGCCGCAAACTCAGCGCCGACGAACTGGCGAAGGTGGTCGACGGGCGCGTCCACACCGGCCGCCAGAGCATGGCGTTGAAACTCGTCGACGAGATCGGCGGCGAGCGCGAAGCCATCGCCTGGCTTGAGAAGGAAAGAAAGGTTCCCGCGAAATTGCGGATCAGGGACTGGAAGAAAAAATCCGGCGCGGGCTCGGGCTGGTTCACGACAGGCGCGGCCGCCATCGCAAACGCAGCAGGACTGACGTCTCTTGCCGCGGCGATCCACCAGACCGGCGAAGCTGCGCGCTTCGGCGCGCTTGACGGGCTTTTGGCGGTCTGGCAGGGTTATCAGGATCACTAGATCCGCGGCTTCGCATCGAACCATGTGAGCGCATGCGGACCGGATACGATGAATAGAGCATCGTTATGTGCTAAATGCCGGAGCTACGTTTTCGGACTATGCTCCAAAATCGATTGGTCTTGGTGTTGCTGAGCAAGTCATTATTTCAGGCAGAGGGGGACCTGCATTGATCAAATCAGAACTCGTTCAACAGATCGGCGACCAGTTTCCGCATCTCTTCCAGAGAGATGTAGAGAACATCGTCAACGCGATCTTCGAAGAAATCACCGATGCGCTCGGGCGCGGCGACCGCGTCGAATTGCGCGGCTTCGGCGCATTCTCCGTGCGCCACAGAGGCTCGCGCCGTGGCCGGAACCCACGCACCGGGCAACAGGTGGACGTGCCGGAGAAGGCTGTACCCTTCTTCAAGGCGGGCAAGGAAATGCGCGAACGCCTGAACGATGACGAAGCCGCGCCTGCAACGCCTGCAAAAAAGCCTGCCAAGGGCAGCGGCGCAGCTGCAGCCGGATAGACGGCGCGACCTGACGGCTACTGACGGCTACCTTGCCGGCCCTGTATTGCCGGATGCATTGCAGCCCCACGGCGTCCCGCGCCGTGGGGTTTTCTTTGACGGGACAAATCTGTTAAATCCGGGACGAAAGCGCAGCCTTGCAAGGTTGGCCGCACATGCTTCCGGCGAGACCTGTCCGACTGCAGAGCAGGACAAACCGGAACCATCGCGCGACGTGCGCGTACGTATCGAGCGAGAGACATTGCCCATGAAGACCTTGCTGAAGTGGTTGATCCTTCTGCCGATTGCAGCGATCGTTATCGTCTTCGCGACAATCAACCGCCATCCTGTGAAAGTGGTACTCGATCCGTTCGGCGCAAAAATCCCCGGTCTGACATTCGAGGCGCCGCTGTATCTGGTGATCCTGTCTTCGATCATTTTGGGCGTGCTGATCGGCGGGATCGCATCCTGGCTCAAGCAAGGCAAATACCGGAAGGCGGCCCGCGAGGCGCGGTCGGACGTGCGCAGTCTTGAGCGGGAGACGCAGCAGTTGCGCTCACAGGCGGCGGCCTTGCCGCTTGTCTCCACCGATCCGACAGAAGCCTACCGCACACGCCGGACAGCGTAGGACCGCAACGCGCGGCGAGCACTGGAATACTGCGTTCCGCAGCAATGCCAGCGCTGATATAGTCCGCGCAACCGATAAACGCGGGAGGATTGAATGCCGCCGATTTTGTTCCGGGCTCTCCGCCCCGTCGCCGTCGCTGCGCTGTGCGCCGCGGCGCTTGTGACCGCAAACCCGGCCCTGCCGCAAAGCGGGCCAACGCTCGAAAAGGCTGTTGCAGGCGATGCCCGCTCGGCGCGCAACAAATCGCGCGATGCGGCGCGGCACCCGCTGGAAGTGCTGAAATTTTTCGGCATCAAACCGGATAGCGCCGTGGTGGAAATCCTTCCCGGCAGCGGCGCCTATTACATGGAGATCCTGGCGCCCTACGTGCGCGACAAAGGCAAGTTCTACGCAGCCAACCGCGACGAAACCGCGCCACCGAACTATCTCAAAGATCATCAGCGGATGCTCGACAAGATCAAGGCAAATCCGCAGACGCTGGGCAAGGTCGTGGTCACGAAGTTCAACCAGGACAAGCACGACATCGCTCCGCCGGGCAGCGCGGACTTCGTGCTGACCTTTCGCAATCTGCACAACTGGCTCGACCGCAACGAAATCGACGGCGCGTTGCGCGCCTTTCACAAGGCGCTGAAGCCGGGCGGCGTCCTCGGCGTGGTCGATCATCGCGGCCGTACGGACGTGCCGCAGGACCAGCAGATGAAAAGCGGCTATGTGCGGCAGGACTTTGCGATCAAACTGATCGAGAAGGCCGGGTTCGCCTTCGTCGCGGCGTCGGAGGCCAACGCAAATCCGAAAGACACCAAAGACCATCCGAAGGGCGTGTGGACGTTGCCGCCTTCGCTCCGGATGAAGGATGTCGACCGCGCCAAATACATGGCCATTGGCGAGAGCGACCGCTTCACGCTTAAATTCGTAAAGAAGTGAGCCGTCAGTCGCCAACCGCCGGCAGCGCAGTGATGGCGGCAAGACCGCCATCGGCCGCAAGGATATGTCCCGTCACATGGCTGGCCATGCCGGATGCCAGAAACAGGATGGCCGAAGCTATCTCCGAAGGCTTGGCCGCGCGGCCGAGCGGGATTCGGCTTTCGATCTTCTCCCACTGAGCGTCCGACAGCCGCGCAAGCAGGCGTGGCGTGCGGACGATGCCCGGCGCTACCGCATTCACGCGGATATTCCTGGGGGCCAGTTCGTGCGCCTGCGTGCGGACGAGCTGGTGCAGCGCCGCCTTCGCAGATCCGTAGGCCGACTGGCCGGGAATGCTGGCCGTTCCGGCGATCGACCCAACGAAAGTAATGGAACCGCCGCCGGCATCGGCCACTGCCTCTGCCCCGATTTGCAAAGTCAGAAATACGTGGCGAAGGACAATGGCGTATTGCTGCTCCCATTCGCCATCGTCAAAGGCCACCAGAGGCTTGGTCGCAGCGGCGCCGACGATATCGACAATACCGTGTACGGAACGGAACGATGCCTGCGCCTCGCGGAATATACGCTGGACGTCCTCGCGCCGGGTGACGTCGCCACTCAGTGCAAGGCCATCGACGTGGCGCGCGATCTGCTCGCCGCGGCCCGGGTCGGAATCGACACAGGCGATCTTGGCGCCGGCCTGGGCCAGGGCGTGGCATGCTTCGGCGCCAATTCCTTGCCCGGCGCCCAGAACGACGAAATTGCGTCCGCGCAGATCCAGAAGCGAAAGATAGTCGGTCGTCTCCATCCGGCGTTCTCCCTTTTCGTGGCGAGAATGCACCGGCGGGCGTTGTTTGTCATCGGGCCGCGGCGCGGCCGTCAGCGGCGGGTCGAACCAGGCAGGCTGCCATAGGCCAGATCGAAGAGCGTCGAAGCGGCTTCGAGCCAGCGCGCGCGTTCCTCGGCAGGCCAGACGGCGCCCGGCGGCGGCAGATATTGCAGCAGGCCGTTCATCAATTGCTGGCCCGGCAAGGCATGCTGAGGGCCCATCTGCTGCGGCGGCGGGGGCGCCACAGGATAACCCATCTGCGGCATTACCATCGGAGCCTGCTGCCAGACCGGCATCGGCATGTAGCCGGGATACGGATAAGCGGCGGCATAGGGCTGATGGGACGGCGGCGAGTAGCCGTAGCCATGCGGCGGCGGCGGCGGCTCGAAAGACTGCGGCGGCGGCGGCGGCGGGGCTGCCGGCTGGGAATAACGCTGCTGCGGCGGCTCGAAAGACTGCTGCGGCTGTTGCGGCTGCCGCGCTTCTTCCCTTGCACGCGGCGGCGGATCGTTGCGTGGCGGCGGCGCGGCTTCCTGCTCAGGCTCCTTCGGAGCTTCCGGTGCAGCCGGCGGCTCGTCCGGCGTCAGCTCGTCGAGGTACATTGACTGGACCGCATGCAGGCTCGGCGGAGCGACCTGCCGTTCTTGCGGTTGCACGAAATGCGGTTGCGGCTCTGCTGCCGAATCCGGAGCGACCTCAGTATGTCCCTCGGAAGGTGCGATGACGGCCTCGGGAATCTCCAGCTCGGAAACCGGAGGCGGAACAGCGGTGGCCTGGCGCGCAAGCGCGCCTTCGGCGTGTATCGCAAGGGGGGTCGCCCGGGAGCGGAATACGGCCGGGTGGGGCGTAACCGTTGCGCCAGCCGGCTTCGGCGGAACCTGCGGCTGAATTATCGGAGCGCCCTTCGCCGTAACCTCGGCCTGCTGCGGCGGCGCGGGGTGCGACGGAGCAGTCGTTACAGGTGGGATCGTCTGGCTTTTGGTTTCCTGTTGCCGCATCACCGGCGGCAGCACCGGCGTCGCGAGCGAGCGGCCCCGCCGTTTCAACACGGGCGGCACGCCATCGTCCGGCGGAAGAACCATCAGACCGTCGGCAATCGCGCGGGCAACGCGATCGGAACCCGCCGGTCCGGGCTGGTTGTGCGGCTTTACTGTCTCGTTCCGTTCGCTCATCGCGCTTTCCGGATTCCTGCGGCTGGCGGCGGGCAGAACCCGCGCTGCATTCCCGTCCAACATGACACATGCTCCCCGGTCCTTGCTTCGCGATTACCCGCAGAGTGGACCCTGTTGTGAGTGACACTAGGGTTGCGCCATTGCCGTTCGCTTAAGCAACAGGGTTGAGAAGCGGTTACGCACTTGGCTAAAGCAAGATTCAAAGGCCGGCTTCCGCTTGTGGTTTAAAAAGAAAGAAAATGCCGCAAGACTTTCCGTTTTCGAAATCACCGGATTTTAACTTTACCACGCCGTTAATGGCGCAACCGAGCAGGCCAAATCGAAACACGATACGCGCAGTTGCGCTGCGTACAGGCCAAATCGAAACACGATACGCGCAGTTGCGCTGCGTACAGGCCAATTTTCCCACGTAATCGCCCACGTTTGAAAAGCATGGCGAATGCGCGTAAGCTTCGGCACAGAGGGGAGAGAAAAGATGAAGAACATACTCATACCGGTGGAGCTGCATTCGGCGATCGATTCGACGCTGGAAACCGCGATGCTGCTTGCGCAACAATTCGGTAGCCATGTTGAAGGATTGGCGCTCGGACCCGATCTTCCTGATCTTGTCGCCTTCGACATGCCTGTGAGCTGGACGGTCACCGACCAGAATACCTGGAAGGAGCTGGCCGAAGAGGCCCGCGAGAAATTCAATGCATTCATGACGGCAAAGGGCGTTCCGGCAGACTCTGCCGGCGCTGCGGGGCCAGCGCAGAATTTCATTCAAGAAAAAACGTTCGGCGACAGTCAGGTCGCCAGCTACGCCCGCCTGTTCGACATCGCCGTGCTCGGACGTCCCGGCTCCGAACGTGGCGATCCGCGCATGGCCACTGCCGAAGCGTTGATTTTCGAAAGCGGACGCCCGATCCTTCTGGCTCCCCCCAAGGCGCCGGCTTCGACGGGGGAGACGATCGTCATTTCCTGGAACCGCAGCACCGAAACGGCGCGCAGCGTTGCGCTTGCGGCTCCGCTGCTGCGCAAGGCGAAAAAAATCTACATTCTCACAATCGAAAATTTCATGGTGGACGGACCCACCGGCGAAGAACTGGCGAACAAGCTGGCGCATAACGGCCTGCCCGTCGAAGCCGTGACGCGGCCTGCCGGACGCACGCCGGGCGAAGCCGTTCTCCAACATACCGCGGCGCTCGGCGGCGATATGCTCATCAAGGGCGCGTTCACGCAGAGCCGTCTGCGGCAGATGATCTTCGGCGGGCCGACAGCGCATATCATGGCTCATGCCGAACTGCCGGTGTTCATGGCGAACTGACGCTGGCGTGAGAGACGGCGGCGCTTGCCTCCAGGCGCGCCGCCCAGGCCGCAGCGCTTTAAATCCGCCGGACGGGATTGGTCCAGGCGAGCACCATGGCAACCATGCTCACGCCTGAGAGCATGAAGAAGGCCCAGCGGAAACCAGTGGCGATCTCACTCATGATCGCCGTGCGCCGCGCAGGTTCGAAGGCGGTGAGCGCTTCGGGACCGAGATTGAGGATCTTGCCGAAACTGGCCGCCGCTTCCGGGTCCTGCAGCGCCAGCAATGTGAACAGGACCGTACCGAACAGCGCTGTGCCGAACACTGCGCCAACCGTGCGCGCCAGTTGGATCGAGCCGGAGGCTGCCCCAAGCATGCGCCGTCCGGCCACTGCCTGGATCGTGACCTGACATACGGTCATGACCGTGCCCATTGCGACAGCCAGCAGCGCTATCGCGACGTAGAGGCCCCACAAGGTGAGATTTGCCGAATAGAGCGCGATGTACACGAACATCAGCGAGGTCAGGAACATACCGATGGACGGGAAGATCATCGTCTGGCCTGTTCGAGTCACCATGCGCCCGACCAAAATCGAAGAAAACGCGATGGCGGCGGAAAACAGCAGCAGCATGAAGCCGACATCGTGAATGGTGCCAATGCCGGTCACCCGCAGATAAAGCGGAAGGAAAGCGATCAACGCAGTCATTATCGCGCCGTGACACAGGATCATCGCCTGCGCGCTCCAGATCGCGCGCTGGCTCATCAGCGCGATCGGAAGCAGCGGCGCAACGGCATTGCGCTGTTGCCTCAACAGCAGCACGAGGGACAACAACGACACGCAGACAAGAGCGGCCATAAGAATGGAGCCCGACATGTCGAAGCGGCGCACCTGCTCCAGCGCCAGCAGCAGCGGCACGATGAAGCCGGTGAAATAGAGCAGTCCCGGATAATCGAAACGCCAGCCTTCCCCGCGCGATCCGCGCCGGTTCGACAAGCGGAACACGAGAAAGAACGCGACGATCCCGATCGGGATATTGATGAAGAATATGGCCCGCCAGCCAAATTGCAGCGTGAGAAAGGCGCCCACCACTGGCCCAAGCGCCGAGGCGACGACAAAGACTGTGGCGTTATAGCCCTGGTAGCGGCCGCGTTCCCGCGGGGGAATGACTTCCGCCATGAGCGCCTGCGCCATGCTCATCATGCCGCCGCCGCCCAGCCCCTGAAAGAAGCGCGAGGCGGCCAAAGCGGTTACCGTCGGCGCAAATGCATTCAGAACCGACCCGATCATGAAAATGGCGAGTGCAACGATAAGCAAACGCCTGCGGCCGAATACATCGCCGAGATAACCGTAGACCGGCGCGGCGATGGTGGAGGCGATGAGATAGCCGATGAATACCCAGGACACGCGCTCGACGTCGCCCAGCGATCCGGCAATTGCCGGCAAAGCGCTGGCGACAATGGTCTGGTCGCCCACGGACATGTAGATCGGCAGCGCCACCGACGGGAACATCTGCCAGAAAACCCGGGACGTATTCGGCGGAAACGAGTTGGTATCGTCGAAGGACTGGCGCTGGGGCGAGTTCAAACCGTCCGCCTTTCAAAAAACTGCGCCGGGCGGACCGGCGCGGGCTTACGCGAACACATAGGACCATTGCGCCGGTTAGCCAATGCCGGACAGCCAAAAACGCGGGCCGTCAACACATTCGCTATATCCAATTGTATATAGCGCTTGCCTTGCCCGGAAACATGGCTTAGGTACCGCTATATTCAATTGAATATAGCGAATGGAGGCCATTCATGATGCCGGAATTGATACGACGGGCAAGCAAATCCTTCGCTTCGCGCGTGCTGGCAGCGGCCCTCTGCACGATCGCCGGAATGACAGAGGGGATATCGGCCGCCGAGGTGCGTGCCGCCGTGGCGGCGAACTTCACCGGGGCGGCGCGCGAAATTGGCGATGCCTATGCCAAGGCATCCGGCAACACCGTGATCTTCAGCTTCGGTTCGACCGGGCAACTCTATACGCAGATTACGCAAGGCGCCCCGTTCGACGTCTTTCTGGCCGCCGACGCCAAGCGTCCCGCCGATGCGATTGCGGCCGGCCATGGCATGGCTGGCACGCGCTTTACCTATTCGATCGGCCGCCTCGCGCTCTACAGCCGCAAGCCCGGTCTCGTGCATGGCCCCGAAACGCTGCGTGCGGGTAACTTTTCGAAGCTCGCGATAGCCAATCCGGTCACGGCGCCATATGGCGCAGCGGCTATCGAGGTCATGAGCAAACTTGGGCTCCGGGCGACGTTGAAGAGCAAACTGGTGCAGGGAGCCAATATCGCCCAGACCTATCAATTCGTCAGCACAGGTAATGCAGAACTTGGTTTTGTCGCCTTTTCGCAAATAACCGGGAGCGAGGGAGGTTCGCGCTGGCTCGTGCCGGGAGAATTTCACACTCCCATCGCGCAGGACGCCGTTCTGCTCGCACGCGGGGCAAACAATCCTGCTGCGCGGGCGTTTCTCGACTTCCTCAAAGAATCGCAAGCATTGAAAATTATCGAACGCTACGGCTATTCCGCCGGCAAGCCGTGACGGTTCCATGCTGACTTGCCCATGTCCGACCTGCTCATGCTGACCTGCTCATGCCCGACCTGTCGCCATTGATCTCTCCGATTGTCCTGACGATCAAGCTGGCGTCGATTACCACGCTCGCACTTCTGGTCATCGGGACGCCCATAGCGTGGTGGCTCGCCCGCTCGCGCGCGCGCTGGAAGGAGCTGGTTGCGACAATCGTCGCCATGCCGCTCGTGCTGCCGCCGACGGTGCTTGGTTTTTATCTCTTGCTGGCGCTGGGCCCCGACGGGCCGGGCGGCCTCGTTGCAAAGCTCTACGGCGCGCGAACGCTTGCTTTCACCTTTCCGGGACTGGTGATCGGCTCGGTGATTTATTCCATGCCTTTCGTCGTGCAGCCAATCCGGAATGCGTTCGAAGCCTTTGGCGAGCGGCCCCTGGAAGTCGCCGCGACTTTGCGAGCCTCTCCGTTCGACGCATTCCTGTCCGTCGCGGTTCCCCTGGCGCGGCCGGGCTTCCTCACAGGCGCTGTGTTGGGTTTCGCGCATACGGTCGGCGAATTCGGCGTGATCCTGATGATCGGCGGCAATATTCCCGGCGAGACGAAGGTCCTCTCGATCGCCATCTACGATCTCGTTGAAACGCAGCAATGGACGCAGGCGCATATCCTGTCGGCGGGCATGCTGCTCTTTGCTTTCGTGGTGATCCTGAGCATTGCTCTGATCGATCGTCGCATTGGCCGCCGAGCCGGAAAGCTCCCGGCATGAGCGGCGCGCACACCATCAACGCTACGTTTCGCGGCCACATCGGAGATTTTTTTCTCGACGCCGCATTTACCATTCCGGCGCGGGGCGTCACCGCTCTGTTCGGTCCTTCGGGATGCGGCAAGACAAGCGTGTTGCGTTGCATGGCCGGCTTGCAGCATGTGCCAGGTTCGCTGTCTGTTACCGGCCTGTGCTGGCAGGAGAGCGAACGGGGTATCTTCGTGCCACCGCACCGGCGCGAAACCGGATATGTCTTTCAAGAGGCAAGCCTGTTTCCGCACATGAACGTGCGCAGCAATCTCCTGTATGGTGCAAGGCGCGCCGGCGCCGCGCATGCGGCAGCGCTGGATTTCGACGAACTCGTCGACCTGCTGCGCATCAGGCCATTGCTTGAGCGGGATCCGCTCGCGTTGTCGGGCGGCGAGCGCCAGCGCGTCGCCGTGGGACGCGCCCTGCTCTCGCGCCCGCGCATCCTGCTGATGGACGAACCCCTGTCGGCGCTGGACCAGATCACCAAAGGCGAACTGCTGCCCTATTTCGAATCGCTGCACGAACGGCTTGCGATGCCGGTGATATACGTGACGCACGACATGCGGGAAGTCGAAAGGCTTGCGGATACACTGGTGTTGATGGAAAGCGGGCGCGTGCGCGCTTGCGGGCCGCTGACGCAGCTTCAGGCCGATCCGGCTCTGCCGCTCCACAAAGCGCCGGACGCGGCCGTTGTCATAGAAGGACGGGTTGCGGCGATAGACGCGGCTTACGCACTGACCGTGTTCGCGATACCGGGCGGAGAGTTGACCGCCTCCGGGATAGAGGGGAAGGCGGGCGAAGCCAAGCGCCTGCGCATCGCGGCGTCCGATGTGAGCTTCACGCTGAAGCGGCCGCAGGACACTACGATCCTGAATGTCCTGCCGGCGGTTGTCCGCTCGGTCGATACCGATGCCGACCAGCCGCAGGCGCTCGTTGTCGCCGCGCTGGGCGGCGATGGAAACGGCGCGCAAATCCTCGCGCGGATAACGCGCAAGTCGCTGGAAGCGTTGCGGCTTGCACCCGGAGCGCAGGTGTTCGCGCAAATCAAGGGCGTGGCAATCGCCAGTTCGCGCAGCGGGGCGGCGGCACATGAGTCTTCGGGAAACAGCAGTTTGCCATAGTCCATGGCGCCATGGAGGACGTGGAGGACGGTAACGGCGTCCTGAGATACATTATAAAAAAAATCTGATAATTGCCTTGAACTATCCGACGAATGCCGGCCCGCTCGTAACCCGGCGTCAGAGAATACATGTTAGGATTCGCTACCAGATTTTCGCATTTTTCGGCGAGCTCATCGACAAACGTAGCGGCGCGCGCCGGGTTGTGCGCTGCGATCGCGTCCACCACTTCGATCAGCGCTGTGCGCACCTGCTAAGTGAAAACAAGCTTCATTCGGCAGCATCGGGTACGGCCAATCTTTTGCGCCACATAGCGAAGACTTCTTCAGCAGGATAAACGCGCCCCGCTTCCACATCCGCCAGCCCCCGCGCGAGGGCTTCGTCGATCAGCGCAAGCTGTTTCTCGCGCTCCTCCACAAGGCGAATGCCTTCGCGGATCACTTCGCTTTTCGATTGATAGCGGCCCTTTTCGATAAGTTTTTGTATGGTTTTCTCGAGCTCGGGACCGAGCCACACGCTGCTGGACATGACAGAGCTTCTGTGTGGTGATTATAGCAGCGATTGCTGAAATTTAACAATCTGTACAATAAAAGCTCGCGCCGCCTTACCCCTCGGCCTTTCTCAGCTTCGCGCCGATTGCGCCGATATCGCCGGAAAACCGGCCCGCTGCATCGTTCTCGATCGCCCGGTAAAGCTTCACCACCTGTTGGCCAAACTCCGTCAGTCCCGCCCGGCCGCCGCCCTTGCCGCCGAGCTGTGTCTCGACCACCGGCTCGGAAAACATCGAATTGACCTCGTCGGTCAAAAGCCAGGCGCGGCGGTAGGACATTTTCATCGCCCGGGCGGCCGAGGAAATCGAGCCGTGCTCGCCGATCAGTTCGAGCAGGCGGATCTTGCCGTGGCCGAGCTGACGGCCTTCGGCAAAATCCAGCCGTATCGTGACGCGGGGGCCGGTCATGCCGGCTGGCCTTCAGGCATGCGGGCACTTGTCCGGCTTGATGTCGACTAGCGGCGTGCCGTCGAGGCAATCGAGGCCGCGGACATGCAAAACGTGACCCTCAACCTTTTCGAGCTTCACCAGCGAAGAGGCGACCGGGTTGGGCCGGTTCGGCGAGCGAATGGCGAAGGTGCCGATGGTCTTGCCGTTACGCTTGGGGCTTTGCAGCACGAGATCACGGCGGGCGCGGTGCATCCAGTACAAAATCTGCAGATAGCCGTGCTCTTCTATGCCCTGCAGCGCCTGCGCCCATATCGGATCGACCTCGATCCTGCACAGCGGGCCTTGCAGATCGCCGCGGCGCGGACATTCGGACGTGGTCTGCCATGGCGTACGGCAGCGGCCGATGAAGGTCAGCGCCGGGCCGTCCGCCGGCGGCGCCTCCACGGTGACTTCACCGGGCCGGATTTCGAGAATGGTATCAGACATGCGCCCCTCCGGGCTGTTCACCCATGCGGAATTGATCTATTTCAGGAAAAACTACAGCATTGCGCGCGATTGCGCGAGACAGGGAGACGCCGATGATCGACGATTTCGAGGATCATTGCTGGAAGGACATCGTTCCGGCAAAGACGCTGGACCTCTACAAGCACTACAAGCGCGACCTCTACATCGGCCCGAAGGCAGCTCTTCTCGCCATCGACCTGTACGAATTGGCCTATCAGGGCGGCGCGCTGCCGGTCGAAGAGGTGGCGAAGACCTATCCCTCGTCCTGCGGCGTGAACGCCTGGAACGCAATCGCGCCGACACAGAAGCTTTTCGCTGCGGCGCGGGCTGCCGGACTGCCGGTTTTCTATTCGACGACAGAGACGCGCGAAGCCGCCAAGCCCCGCGCGGTGACGGCGACAAACCGCCGCAAGGTTCCGGCCGGTGAGGACGTCTACGCGATCCGGCCGGAGTTCGCGCCGCAGCCGGGCGATGTCGTTCTGTTCAAGCAACGCGCCAGTGCGTTTTTCGGAACGCCACTGATCGCGCATCTGGCGCAGCTCAACATCGATACGATCATCGTCTGTGGCGAGAGTACGTCCGGCTGCGTGCGGGCCTCCACCGTGGACGGCTATTCCTACGGCTTCCACATGGTGATGGCGGAAGAATGCTGTTTCGACCGGGCCGAACTGTCGCACAAGATCAACCTGTTCGACCTGCACCACAAATACGCAGACGTGATGCATGCCGACCGGATCGTTGCGGAGCTCGCCGGCCGCGCCAGTGCGAGGGCCGCCGAATGAAACCGCGCCGCTACGGACCTTTCCCCTATTCGCCGATCATTGAACGGCCACAGCGGCGCTGGCCGAACGGCGCGCGCGTTGCGGTTTGGATCATTCCCAATATCGAGTTCTTCGCGCTCCACGAGCAGGTGCCCGCGGCAGCGGGCGGCGGCGGCAAGGTTCCCGACATTCCAAGCTGGACAGTTCGCGATTACGGCAACCGTATCGGCGTGTTCCGCATCATGGAGGTGCTGGACAGATATTCCGCGCGCGGCACGGTGGCGCTCAACAGCGAACTCTGCGCCGAACATCCACAGATTATCGAGGCCTGCATCAAGCGCGACTGGGAGCTGATGGGACATAACGAAAGCAATACGAGGCGGCTGAATTCGGTGCCGCCGGAAGACGAGGCGCGTGTCATCAGGAACACCGTCGAAACGATAGCCAAGGCGAGCGGACGAAAGGTGCACGGCTGGCTTTCGTCCGGGCTCAACGAGACGTGGAACTCGCTGGACCATTTCATAGACAACGGCCTCGACTACATCGCCGACTGGTGCAACGACGACCAGCCCTACCAGATGACGCTGGACGACGGGCGCACCATCACATCGATCCCCTACACGTTCCAGCTCAACGACAAGCCGGCCTTCGAAAAGCACAATCGCACCGCGGAAGAATTCGACACGATGATCCGGCGGCAGTTCGACGTCCTGTACCGTGAAGGCGCCACGCAGGCGCGCGTAATGGCGATCGCCGTCCATCCCTATATCATCGGCGTGCCGCATCGCATCGGCGCGCTTGACAGCGCGCTGGAATACATCTGCAAGCACGACGACGTCTGGCTTGCGACAGGCGCCGAGATCGCAGCAGCAGGGCGTGAGTGGGCGCAGGCCGGCGCCTGATCGCGATTGAGGCGGCCTTCATTGTTCTGTCGCATTGACTGCGGAAAAGTGCACGGCTCGCCCTGGCGCAGGACGCTTCAAGGCCTGGACAGGCATGCGCATGCCCAAGCCAGAGGCAGGTGAGGGAGGAATTGAATGATTGCTTTTCTGATTGTGCTTGGAATTATCCTGCTCGTCGTTGCCGCCATCTACGTTCACGACGTCACCCAAACCGAACACACGATCCTTCGCAACTTCCCCATCATCGGTCATGTGCGCTACTTCGCCGAGCAATGGGGCGAGTATATGCGGCAGTATCAGTATCTGCCCGACTGGGAAGAGAGACCGTTCAACCGGCTGGAACGTTCGTGGGTCTATCGCTCGGCCAAAGGCGTTTCCAATCTCATCAGCTTCGGTTCCTCCGCTACGCCGATCTTCGCTTTCCGCAATGCGCCGTTCCCCGTGCTCGAAGAAGATTGCAAGGCGTTTGCCGGCAAGCGAATCGGGATAGCCGAAGGCCCCGGCGCGTGCAGACATCCTTATCTCGCAATGAGCTTTTTCAACGTCTCCGGAATGAGCTTCGGCGCCCTGAGCCCCCGCGCGGTCTCCGCCCTGTCGCGCGGCGCCGCCAAGGCCGGCGTCTGGATGAGCACCGGCGAAGGCGGGCTTTCGCCCTACCATCTGGAAGGCGGCGGCGACATCGTCTTCCAAATAGGCACCGCGAAATACGGCGTTCGCAACCCCAAGGGCGAACTCGACAACGACAAGCTCCGTGAAATCGCGGAAAATCCACAGGTGAAGATGATCGAGATCAAGCTGGCGCAAGGCGCGAAGCCCGGCAAGGGCGGCATGCTGCCGGGCGTCAAGGTGACGGAAGAAATCTCGCGCATTCGCGGCATCGAAAAAGGCAAGGATTCGATCAGTCCCAATCGCCATAGCGATATCGGATCCATCGCCGAACTGGGAGCATTCGTGAAGCGTGTGCGTGATGTTGGCGGTCTGCCGGTCGGCTGTAAAATTGTTGTCGGCGATGTGAACTTTCTCGACGAGTGGTTCGCCGACTGCAAGAAGAACCCTGAGCATTGCCCCGATTACCTTCAGGTCGACGGCGGCGAGGGCGGCACCGGGGCCGCCCCTGCGGCTCTTGCCGAGAGCACCGGCCTGCCCATCACAATGGCCGTCCCGATGGTTGTTGAAGCGCGCGCGCGGCATGGCCTGACAGACCGAATTCGCATCGTCGCATCGGGAAAACTGATCACGCCGGACAAGGTTGCGTGGGCCTTGTGCATGGGCTGCGATTTCGTCAACACCGCGCGCGGCTTCATGTTTTCGCTGGGCTGCATCCAGGCCATGAAATGCGCCAGCGGCGAATGCCCCACGGGCGTCACATCGACCAATCCCCGCCTGATACGCGGCCTCGACGTCGCGGAAAAGGCCGAGCGCGTCGCGCACTATATTGAGCGCATGCGGCACGACGTGGAAATGATCGCGCATTCCTGCGGCTGCGAACGGCCGGAGGACCTGCGACCGCATCACGTGACCGAAGTCGAAAAGGGCGTTGCAGGCTTCCGCGCGACGGGCGCAGGCGAATAGGCCCCGAGGACGCTTCGGCCACAAACGTTTCGCGCCGGTCCGGGCGATTGACGCCTTATGCATGCGAGCCTACGATTGCCGCAAAGGCTGGCGGGTGTTGCGCCGGCGAATACATATCCGGGAGGTCCTCATGCTTTCGGCAGAAGACAACGAATTGCTCACCCGTGTCGGGCCGGGCACGCCCTGCGGCGAACTGATGCGGCGGTACTGGATGCCGGTGGCCTGCGCCAGCGAGCTGACCGAAGACAAACCCGTCAAGCGTGTGCGGCTGCTTGGCGAGAGCCTCGTATTGTTCAAGGACGGCAAGGGACGCCTCGGCCTGATCCCCGAGCGTTGCCCGCACCGGCACGCCTCGCTCTATCACGGCTTCGTCGAGGAAGACGGATTGCGTTGCCCCTATCACGGCTGGGTCTTCAACGTCGACGGCGAGTGTATCGAGCAGCCCTACGAACGGGCGGGCGGCCCGTTGCAGAAACAGGCGTGCCAGAAAAGCTATCCGGTGCAGCAATTGGCCGGGCTGCTCTTCGCCTATCTCGGACCCGATCCCGCGCCCTTGCTGCCGCGCTGGGAAACGCTGGTGCGAAAGGACGGCGTGCGGGACATCGTGGTGCTGCCGGTTCACAATCACAACTGGCTGCAGGCGCAGGAAAATTCGCACGATCCGACGCATGTCTTCTGGTTGCATGCGCGCATGTACGAACGGGCGCTGAAGGACCGGCCCGAGGAACGCAAGAAATGGGCGGCGGACCTTGCCTATTTCGGCCGCCCCATCGAGAGCTTCGATTTCGAATTGTGCCGCGAACCGGCCTGGACCGGTATCCGCAAGGTGCGCACCTACGGCGGCGAAAAGCCGGAAAAAGAGGCTGGCCATCCCGCCATCTTCCCCAACATCCTGATCGCACCGCAGCAGCGTTTCATTACCACGCACTTCCGCGTGCCGATGGACGATACGCACACGGCGATCTACTGGGTTGAGTTCCTGCCGAACGAGGACGGTTCCATCACGGACCAGAAAGACGAGGACATTCCGGTCACTTTCATGGAGCATCCGCTGCAGCCGGACGGCGAATACCGCCTCGATCACTTCGTGTATCAGGACCAGATGGCGTGGGAGACGCAGGGACCAATCGCCGACCGCACGACCGAGCTGATCGGCGCCGGCGACCGCGGGATCGTCATGTATCGCAATCTTCTGCGCCAGCAGATCGAGAAAGTGCGCGCGGGCGAGGAGCCAGATGGCGTCGTCCGCGATCCTGCGCTGAACGAAATGATCCATCTTACTTTCTCGAGCGGCCAGGCGAAAATGGCGAAGGAAATGGCGCGGGAAAGTGAAAAGGAAATGGTAGCGGCAAAGTAACGCCGCTGCCTCAAAAACAAGAACACTGGAGGAAACCGGATGGACTTTTCGCTACCGGAAGAGTTGCAGATGCTGCGCGCGCAATTACGCCGCTTCGTGAACGAGGACATGATCCCGAACGAGCGCCAGACCTGCGACGGCGAAAAGCTTAAACCGGAATGGCGGGCGAAATTCGAGGCGCGGACAAAAGAGCTCGGCCTGTGGATGATGGACGTGCCGGAGGAATACGGCGGCCTCGGCATGGGGCTGATGGCCAGCGTTGTCGTCTGGGAGGAATTCGCCCGCACCATCGCGCTTCCGGCGCGCGGTCACGGCATCACCGGCCCGCACATCCGTTCCAATCTGTACGATCTCGAAGGCGAGTTGAAAGAAAAGTATCTGCTGCCGGCGCTGCGCGGCGAGAAGATCGCCTGCTTCGGCCAGACAGAACCGGACGCCGGGTCCGATCCCGGCTCCATGCGTACGACCGCAGTGCGCGACGGCGACGACTACATCATCAACGGCACGAAGCGCTTCATCACTGGCGCGGGCGATGCGGATTTCATCCAGCTCATGGCCGCCACAGATCGCTCGAAGGGATCGCGCGGCGGCATCTCGTCCTTTCTCGTCGATATGGATTCGCCCGGCATCACGCTTGCCACGCAATACGAAACCATGATGGGCGACCGGCCGTGGGAGATCGTGTTCGACAATGTGCGCGTGCCAGCCAAAAACATGGTCGGCGCTGAGGGCGAGGGTTTCAAGTTCGCGCAGAAATGGCTCGGATACGGGCGCGTGCACCACGGCGCGCGGGCGCTTGGCGTCGCCGAGCGCTGTCTCGAAATGGCGACGAGTTACGCCAAGCAACGCGTTACTTTCGGCAAGCCGCTGGCCGAACGGCAGGCGATCCAGTTCATGCTGACGGACATGTATGTGGAGCTGGAAGCTGCAAGGCTGCTGGTGTATCGCGCCGCCAACCTGATCGAAGCCGGGCACCAGGCGCGGACGGAAGCCTATATGTGCAAGTATTTCGCCGACGAGATGGCGTTCAAGGCAGCCGACATGTGCATGCAGATCCACGGCGGCATCGCACTGACAACGGACCTGCCCATCGAGAAGATGTGGCGGCAGCAACGCTCTTACCGCATCACCGAAGGCGCAACGGAAGTCATGAAAATGGTCATCGCACGGGACATTCTGAAACGGTACTGAGCGTATGAAGACACGCCGCACTGCAGGTCAGTGGCAGCGCGCAAACGGGAGGATGAAGGCATGCGAAGCGCATTTGCGAAAACCGCGCTTGTCTGCGGGCTGTTGACGGCTGCAATATCCGGCGCGGGTGCACAGGACGGCGCATTCTACAAGGGCAAGACGCTCACCTTTCTGATCAACTTCACGCCGGGCGGGCCGACGGACTTCGAGGCGAGGCTGGTCGCGCGGCATGTCGCGAAACACATTCCCGGCGCGCCAACGATCGTTTCGCGCAACATGCCGGGCGCCGGCGGCATCATCGGCCTCAACTGGCTCGGTCAGGTCGGGCCGAAAGACGGCAGCGTCATGGGATTTTTCACCGGCGCAGCCTCCAAGGCGACGATGGGCGATCCCGGCATCAAGGTCGACATGACGAAAATGGTGCTGGTCGCCAACGGTCCGGGCACCAGCGTCGCCTATATTCGCGCCGACGTGCCGCCCGGCATCAAGAAGCCGGCAGACATCCTCAAGGCGAAGGATTTCTGGGCCGCCGGCCTGTCGCCGGAATCGGACAAGGACGTGCGCATTCGCATGCAATTCGATCTCCTGGGCGTCCCATACAAGTATATTTCAGGGTATCGCGGTTCGGCACAGACGCGGCTGGCGCTGCAGCGCAACGAGATTCACATGACCGCGGAGTCCATGCCGACCTATCGCGCTTCGATAGAACCGGGCATCGTCAACACCGGCATCGGTATTCCGCTGTGGTACGATCCGTTCGACGATGGAAAGGCGTTCACAACGCCGGACGAAGCGAAGGGCATTCCGGCGCAGCACTTCGTGGCGTTCTACAAATCCGTGAAGGGCAAGGATCCGGAAGGACCGCTGTTCGAGGCGTTTCGCGTCGTCAACAATGTCGGCACGCTGTATCTGCGCACGCTGATGATGCCGGCCGGAACGCCGAAGGCCGCGGTCGCTGCGCTGCAGGAAGGGCTCGCGAAAATGCAGAACGATCCGGCCTTCCGCGAGGAAGCAATCAAGACGATGAAATACGCTCCGCGCTACGTGAGCGGGCCGGCAACGGAAGCGATGTATTTGCGCACCATCGCACCGCCACAGGAAATCCGCACGTTTTTGCGCGAATATATCGACAAGGGAAAAGCGAACGCCGGCAAGCGCAAGTAAAACGTCTGCAGGCGCGGATTGAAGCGAACTCGGAGGACGCCTTGGGGCAGCTCGATGGAAAGACCGCAATCGTGACCGGCGGCGCCGAAGGCATCGGCGTCGCATACGCCCGGGCGCTGGCCAACGAAGGGGCGCAAGTCGCGATATGGGACGTCGCTCCGGCGCAGGCCACGGTCTCAGCCATCAACGATGCGGGCGGACAGGCCATCGGCGTTCCTTGCGACGTCAGCGACGCCAAACAGATCGTCGCGGCGTTGGCTCGCACGACGGAAGCTTTCGGCAACGTCCACATTCTCGTCAATAACGCGGCGGTTTTTGCGCGCCTGTATCAAAAGCCCTTCGAGGAAATCACGACGGAGGAGTTCGACAGGGCCATGGCCGTTAACGTGCGCGGCCCTTTTGAATGCGTGAAAGCCGTAGCGCCGGCGATGCGCAAGCAGGGCTATGGCAAGATCGTCAACATAGCCTCCGGCACCGCTTTCAAGGGCACGGCAGGGATGATGCACTACGTCGCCTCCAAGGGCGCCGTGATTTCCATGACGCGGTCCATGGCGAACGAACTCGGCAAAGACGGAATCAACGTCAATTGCATCGCACCGGGCCTCGTCATGACCGAGGCCATTATGGCGCGCGAGGGCATGGAGGACTTCCGGCAGGGCTCGGCGGCAGGCAGGTTCCTCAAAAAACTGCAAACGCCGGACGATCTGACCGGCACCTTGGTGTTTCTGTGCTCCCCGGCTAGCGATTTCATCGCCGGTCAGATTATAGTGGTCGATGGCGGCGCGGCGATGCACTGACGTGCCCGAGCCGCCCAAGAGAATGCAGGAAACGAAAGGCTAAGCCATGCGCCTCGGAATGTTCATGATGCCGCTGCATCCGCCCGGCCCGCCCATGCACGAGCATGTGGAGCAGGACACGACCAAGGCGCTGCTGGCCGAGCAACTCGGTTTCGACGAATTGTGGATTGGCGAGCATTTCAGCGCCATCAGCGAGCCCTATCCCTCGCCGCTGATGTTCATGGCAAATCTCATCCCACAGACGAAGAACATCACCTTCGCCACAGGCGTCATCAACATGCCGAACCGCCATCCGGCGGTGGTGGCCGGCGAAATCGCCCAGTTCGATCACATGAGCAAGGGCCGGCTGATCTTCGGCGCCGGCACCGGCAGCCTCGGCTCGGACTACGAGCTGTTTCAGGTCACCGATGCTGCGGCGCGCACGCGCATGCTGTTCGAGGGCCTCGATATCGTCAAGCGAATCTGGTCGCAGGACCCGCCCTATAACATCGAAGGCGAATTCTGGCAGGCCAATATCCAGAAGGCGATCAGCGAGGAATTGGGCCTCGGCTACATGCCCAAACCCTACCAGAAGCCGCATCCGCGCATTTGCATTCCCGCTGCAACGCCCGGTTCGGACAATGTGCGGCGCGCAGGCGCGGAAGGCTATGGCGCGATTTCGAGCGGCCTGATGAGCGCGGCAGGCCTTGCCAGCCATTGGCAGCAGTTCGGCAAGGGTTGCGCGGAGGCCGGACGCGATGCCGACGGCGCGAACTGGCGCATCGGCCGCAACGTCTTCGTCGCGCCGACGGACGAAGAGGCGCGGCGGCGCATCATGGACCTGCGCAGCGCCTATCAGCACTATCTCGGCTACATGCGCACGGTCCTCGGCAATATCGGCAAGCTCGTCGCGCTGAAGCCGACGCCCGATACGCCGGACAACGAACTGACCGTCAATTCCATCATCGAGGCGAAGGTGATCTTTGGCTCGCCGCGCACGGTAGCCGACAAATTGCTGGCGCTGCGCGAACAGGCTGGCCCGTTCGGTACGCTGCTCGTAACAGGCGTCGACTGGACGGGACCCAATGCCGAATGGGAGCGCGAATCCCTGACGCTGCTGGCGAAGGAGGTCGTTCCGATGGTCACGGCCGGCGAAAAGCGCGCGCTCGTGGCGGCGCAATAGGACAGCATCCATGCCCTGGTCGAACCGCAACGGATTGCGCATCCATTACGAAGTCCACGGCGATGGACCGCCGCTGGTGCTGGTGCACGCCAACCCCTTCGACCGGCGGCTGTGGACCTATCAGGTCTCGCGGTTTTCGCCGTTTTTCCGTGTCATTGCGGTCGACCTGCGCGGGTATGGCCTCTCCGACAAGCCGGACGCGCCATTCACCCTGCGCGACATGGCGAACGACGTGCTCGGCGTTTGCGCAGACGAAGGGATAGACAAGGCTATCTTCGCCGGAGTCAGCGTCGGTTCCGGCATTGCCCTGCTCATTGGCACCGAAGAGCCGGAGAAGGCGCAGGCCGTCGTGCTGGTTGGCGGATCGTCCAGCGGCCCGCGCGATGTCGAAAGCATCGTCAAAGGCTTCGAGGGCAAGGAACTCGGCGCCTATCTGATGGAACTGATGCGCGGCTACGTTGCGCCCGGCTTCGCCGATACGGCGATCGGACAATGGCTTCTCAAGCTCTTCGTGGAAGACGCCCACAATCTCAACGCGCGTTGCATCGCCAACATTTTCCGCGCGCGCGGCTCCTACGACATGACCGAGGCCTGCAAGACCATGCGCGTGCCCGCCCTCGTCATCAACGGCGAATACGACCAGTCGCTGGAAGCAGGCAAGAAGACAGCATCGCTGATTCCCGGCGGCGAGCATTTCGTTCTGAAAAACACCGGACACGCGTGCTGCATCGAAGACCCCGCCGGCTTCGACAGCGCCATGATCGCGTTCCTCCGCCGCAACACTCTCGTGCCGGAAGGCGCGCTCAAACACGGATAAAGCGGATATTTGCCGCACAATGAACGAATTGGGAGAACGCCGATGTCGAAACCTGTGCAGATGTTCGCCTGGCACTTCATGTCCTATCCCTATCTGCCGGACGATTTCGACGATACGCAGGACACCGGCTGGATAACGGTGCCCAATACGCTCTACGACCGGGAAAAGTCGCGCGGCCTGTTGAACGAATACGTCGATCAGCTCGCCTATGCCGATACGCTCGGCTACGACGGCGTCGTGCTCAACGAGCATCACCAGAACATCTACGGGCTGATGCCCTCGCCGAACCTGCTTGCGGCAGCGCTGACGCAGAAGACAAAAAACGGCAAGATCGTCGTCCTCGGCAACCTGCTGCCGCTGCACGGCAACCCGCTGCGCGTGGCCGAAGAATACGCCATGCTCGACAACATGTCGGACGGGCGCATCATCGCCGGGCTCGCGCCGGGGGGCGGGCAGGAAACGTTCAACTACAACACGTCCGCCGCCGCGCAGAAAGAAATGTTCTGGGAAGCCGTGGAGCTGATCCATCAGGCGTGGACGCGCGAGGGACCGTTCCACTTCGAGGGCAAGCACTATCCGCTGCGTTACGTGAACCCGTGGCCGCAACCGACGCAGAACCCGCATCCGCCGATCTGGATTCCCGGCGCCCGGTCCGCGCAGACCATGCATGAAGTCGCCAAGCGCGGATATTGCTATTTCATGTCGTCGCGCGTTGCAGGGGGCGAAATCGCGAAAGTGCGGCAGCAGTTTTCATCCGTGCTGGAGCAGCATGGTTCGAAATACGATCCCTTCCGGCTCGGCATCCTCATTTCGGTCTATGTCGGCGAAACCGACAAACAGGCCAAGGAGGAGGCGCGCGAGGGCGTCTGGTATTTCCTCAAGAATTGCCTCAAGGGACATCTGCGTAACGACAGGGGCCGCATGCTGACGATGGGCGCGGGCGTGCCAACGATGGGTGTTGAGGAATACCGGCGCATCATCGAGAACATGAAGCCCGGCGGGCCGCTTCTCGGCGATGCCGAGACATGGGAAGACCTGCAGAAGTCGCAATCCATCATCGTCGGCAGCCCGGACACGGTGGCTGCAACACTGATCGATCTGGTGGAGACCGCGCAGGCGGGCAATTTCCTCATCCAGTTCCACATGGGCAACATGGACAATGCGCTGGCGCGCAAGAGCACGCGGCTGTTCGCCGAGGAAGTCATGCCGCGCATTCGCGCCCATTCGTCGAAATTCTTTGGCGAGGTCTATCCGGAGCTCGAACGCGAAATGGCGTGAAGTTCGGAAGCGTGGCGTTCGGGCTGTTTACAAACTGCGCGGACAACACCGCCCTTCGATACGCCGCCTGCGGCGGCTACTCAGGGTGAGGGCTGGCTATTATGATTAAATTAAAACCCTCATCCTGAGTAGCCCTGCGCAAGCAGGGCGTATCGAAGGATGGCCGCGCTATGCGGTGTCCATCAAAAGCCAGCACAGCAGCGCAGCCTCACAACGCTCCGAGTTTCTCCAGCGCAGCCTTAACTGCCGCAACGCCTGCTTCATCCAGCGGCGCCTGCGGCGGCAGCGGGTCGCCGCAATCGAAGCCTTGCAACTTGAGTCCGGCCTTGATGGCGCCGGCGAGATTGAAGCGAGCGAAAACTTCGTTAATCGACCAGAGCTTGCGCTGCAGGACCATCGCCTCGTCCCATTTCCCCGCCTTGCAGAGTTCGTAAAGCTGCACGCTCTGCCGTGGCACGAGGCAGGATGGACCGGCCATCCAGCCGAGCCCGCCAATCAGCATGACCGCCGTCGTGATGTGCGCAGAGGCAGCGAATACGCCGAGACGGCCTTCCGTGCGGTTCATGATCGACAACAGGCGGCCTGTGTTTGTCGATGCATCCTTGATGGCGCGGATGTTCGGGTGGTGCGAAAGTTTTTCGATAGCAGGCAGCGTCAGATCCGAGCGCTGAAAGTTCGGGTTGGTGTAGAGCGTTACGGGCAGGTCCGTCGCATCGGCAATGGCTGAAAAATAAGACACGACGCCGTCGTCGTTTATGGGGAAATAGGCTTCCAGTATCGCCAGTATGCCGTCCGCGCCGAGCGCCGCCCAGCGCTTTGCCTGGGCAACGCCATCGGCGATCGTGGTCGCGGCAACGCCGGCAATCACGGGCACGCGGCCTTTGGCTGCCGCGACAGAGGTTGCAACCACCGCCTCGCGTTGCGCCATGTTGAGGTAGGCGAACTCGCCGGTGGACCCTAGCGGGGTGAGGCCATGCACGCCTTCAGCTATCAGACGATCGACAAGGCGGGAGAGCGCTTGCGCATCGACGTTGCCATCCGGCTTTACCGGTGAGACGAGATAGGGAATGACGCCGTGAAGATTGCGCTGTGCGGCAGCCATTATGTCACTCCCCGGCAATCCGCACTTTCCCCATGCGGCTGCGCAGAACTTTCGTGCCAGCTTCGTCCACCGAACCGTCGGCGTTCAGCGCCACGCCATAGGCATCGCGCGCTTCGTCTTCGGTTACATAGCCTTCGGCGACATCGAAGGCGACGCGTTCCGGCTCGCGCTCGTGCGCCGGGCCGTAACCGCCGCCACCGCCCGAGCGCGACCAGAATCCTTCGCCCGGCGCGAGGCGCTGCATCAGCACTTTGGCGTTGGAGAAGTTTTGTTCCTCACCGGCCCTGTTGGTGAGCGTCACCTGGTTGCCCATGCCATCCCTGCCGCCATTCAGGCCCCAGGGCGTGCAGTGGACGCGGTCGACTTCGGCGTTGAAGGTCATCGGTGCGCGCGCCATCACATGCCGCTCTATGCCGAGACCGCCGCGCCAGCGCCCTGCCCCGCCCGAACCGCTGCGCAAGGCCTGCGATGACACCAAGAGCGGAAACTTCGCTTCGGTGGCCTCCACCGGCGTGTTGTGCGTGTCGCCATCGTTCAGGCAGACCGTCGCGCTCATGCCGTCCTCGGTCATTTTCGCGCCCCAACCGCCGCCAAGCGGGCCGAAGCCGCCGAGATAGAACTGGCCGTTCGCCGGATTGATGCCGTGGACGCGCACGGCGATGAGATCGGCATGATGCCCGGCAATGACGCGGTCGGGCACGGCGGCTTCCAGCGCCTTGAAGATCGTATCGACGATGGTCATCGGAAAGGTCATCCACCAGCGCATGGCGGCCGGCTTGACGGCGCTGACGATAGTTCCCGGCAGCAGCTTCACGTTGAGCGAGCGGAAGCTGCCCTCGTTGATGGGATAATCCGTCGGCGACGTCATGCACTTGTAGGCGACCTGCGCGCAGGCATAGCCCGTCGTCATGCCGGAATTGTAGAAGCCGCGCACCTGTTGCGAGACTTCGGTCAGGTCTATGGTCATCTGGTCGCCTTCGACGATGACCTTCACCTTGATCGGAATCGGCTTGCCGACATCAACGCCGTCGTCGTCCATCCAGGACGTCGCCTCATAGACGCCGTCCGGAATTTCCTTCGTGCGCAGGCGCGCCGAGCGTTCGGACTGGTCCATGATCTGGCGGATCGCGCCCATGGTTTCCTCACGGCCATAGCGCGCGAGAAGCTGCTTGAAGCGGCGCTCGCCGGTCTTCACCGCGGTCACTTGCGCCCGCAAATCGCCCATCGCGCGCTCGGGAATGCGCACATTCATGGCGATGATGTCGACGAGGTCCTGATTGACCTTGCCGGCGGCCTGATATTTCACGATCGGGATCTGGATGCCTTCGGAATAGATGTCCGTGGTGACGCCGCCGACGACGCCGCCGACATCAATCCAGTGCGCCATGCAGCAGGCGAATGCCGTCAGCTTGCCTTCGTGGAAGATCGGCAGGCTGAAGGTGAAGTGATTGAGATGGCTGCCTGTGGTATAGGAATCGTTGGTGACGAGAATGTCGCCTTCGTGGATGCCATCCGCGCCGAAGTGGCGCAGTTTGGCGCGCACGGTCTCCGCCATGCCGCGAATGAACATCGGCAGGCCGATGCCCACCGAGATCGTGTCGCCTTCGGCGGTGAACAGGCCAACCGTAAAATCCAGCGCCTCGTAAATGATCATGTTGTAGGCGGTGCGGGTGAGATTGGTCTTCATCTCCTCCGTCACGGCCAGCACGCCGTTGCGAATGATTTCCGTCAGGATCGGATCGGCCTTGGCGAAGCGGCGGCGGCTTGCGGGCGAAGCATTATTTGCCTGCTGTTTTTTCGCAGACGCTTTCTTTCCTGCAGCTTTCTTTCCTGCAGCTTTTTTCGGCGTGGACTTTTTCGCGGTGGACTTTTTCGCGGCGGCCTTCTTCGCGGGCATCTTCTTTGCGGCTTTCTTCGCGGGCTTGTTCTGAACGGTGCGGGCCATTCTCAGTCCCTCCCGATGGTAATGACGAGATTGCCGTAGGCGTCCACGGCAAGGCTGTCGCCCGGGAATACGGTGGTGGTCGATGCGTGCTCCTCGATCAGGGCCGGGCCCTTGATGCGATTGCCCGCTTTCAGCTCCTCGCGCCGGTAGAGCGGCGTTTTGACGGGCTTTGGCCGGTTGTCGAAACTCACCATGCGTGCGCCGAGCAGCGCAGATTTCAGCGGCGCGGATCCGCCCTTTGCGATTTTCTCGAGCGGCGGCGCTTTCATCTCGCCGCTCACGGTAGCGCGCAGGCTGACGATTTCGGCCGCTTCCTTCGGTGCGCAAGTGCCGTAGCGCAGCAGGTGGTCGTCGTCGAAGCGCTGCTTGATACCTGCGCGATCCTGCTTCTTGATGAGTTCGTTCGGCAGGTGGATGGTCACCGCATGCTCCTGGCCGACGTAGCGCATGTCGGCGGACAGCGCGATCTTGACCGGCAGCCGGCCCTGATGCGCCTTGGCGAGCGCCGCTTTGCCTTCGGCGATCAACTCGTCGAAGATTTTCTGCATGTCCTTGAATGGCACCGTCGCCAGCCGCATCGGCCAGGTGCGCACGAAATCGTAGCGCAGGTCGGAGAACAGCATGCCGAAGGCGCAGAAGTGACCCGGCGCGCGCGGCACGATGACTTTCTCCGTGCCGATCTCGCGGGCGATTGCGACTGCATGCAACGGCCCCGCGCCGCCATAGGCGATCATCGGGAAGGCTGCAGCGTCGAGGCCGCGCTCGGTCGTCACGCCCTTCACCGCATAGGACATGGTGGTCGCGGCTATGCGCAGGATGCCTGCCGCGGCGTCAATGACATCAAGGCCGAGCGGCTTGCCGATCTTCTCTTCGATGGCGCGCTTTGCGGCCTCGACATCGAGCGCCATTTCGCCGCCCAGAAACCGCTCCGGATCAAGCCGGCCGAGAACAAGATTGGCGTCGGTGACTGTCGGCTCCTGCCCGCCGCGTCCATAACAGGCGGGACCAGGCTCGGCGCCCGCAGACACCGGACCGACATGCAGCGCGCCGCCTTCGTCGATCCAGGCGATGGAGCCGCCGCCGGTGCCTACCTCGAAGATGTCGATCATCGGAATCTGCACTGGCAGAGCGCGCTCGTAGCCGCCGACCAGCGCCGCGCCTGTCGTCAGCGCCTCACCCTGATAGATGACGCCGGCCTTGGCGGTCGTGCCGCCCATGTCGAAGCCGATGGCGTCGGGCCAACCGACCGCTTTGCAAAGGGCCTGTGCGCCAATGACGCCGGCAGCGGGGCCGGATTCCAGCATGCGCACACATTGCTCTTTGGCTTGCGCGGATTCGTACAAACCACCAGTCGACTGCACCAGCAGGAACGAGCCCTTGAAGTTCTCTTTGCGCAGATGGTCGTCGATGCCGGCAATGTAATCACGCACGCGCGGGCCGATGAAGGCGTTGGCGACGACCGTCGAGACGCGCTCGAACTCGCGGTATTCCTGGCTCAGTTCATGCGAGGCCGAGACGAAAGCCTGCGGCATACGCTGGCGGACGATATCGCGGGCGCGAATTTCGTGATCCGGGTTGCGGTAGGAATGCAGGAACATGATCGCGACTGCCTCGATGCCCAGCTCGATGAGCTTGTCGCAGATGGCGTGGATGCCCTGTTCGTCGAGTTCGAGATGCACGTCGCCTTCTGCCGTCAGGCGTTCGCGCACCTCGAAGCGCAGCGAGCGGCGGATCAGCGGATCGTGCTTTTTGAAGTAGAGGTTATAGGCGTCGGGCCGGTTGATGCGGCCGATCTCGTAGACGTCGCGAAATCCTTCGGTCGTTATGAGGGCGGTATTCGCGCCGCTGCGTTCCAGCATGGTGTTGATGGCGATGGTCGAGCCGTGCAGGAAGATAGTCGCGTCGCCGAAAGCGGCGTCCGCCTTGGCCACGCCCTCGGAAATGCCGTCGACCAGCTTGCGCGGCGTGGAAAGCGACTTGCCAAGCAGCAGGCGGCCGGATTTTTCGTCGAAGGCGGCGACGTCTGTGAAAGTGCCGCCAATATCGGCGGCGAGCCGGATGGGATGACGTTTGACGGCCGCCGCCTTGCCCGCCGCGGCGGTACGTTTCCTCGTAGGCATGGTCTCTCTTTGGGTTTCGAACCGGACCGGAGACCCTGTGCGCATTCGCCCTGACAGCCGCACGCCAGCCCCCCGCACACGGCCTATCACAACAGCGTTGCGAGGCCAACACGGCCCGGGGTAGAATGCGGGATGAGTGCAAAAACCGGACGCGACCTGTCGGAACTTTGGAGCAGCGCGATCATCTTCGCGCCGCATCTGGCCGGTTGCATGTGCAACGGCGGATTCCACATTCCGCTGGACCCCGCTGCAGTGGAACAGGACCTGATGGAGTTCCTCGAATTCCGCTACAAGAGCGAAGGCCGTGCGGCGCTGGCGGCCTTTACCGGCGCCCGGGCGCAGAACAGGACAAGCTCGTTCAACATCTGGCTGCGCGATATCGACGGGGCGGATCTGCCGGCCGCAGACCGGGACCGGCTGATCGCAGACATCCGCACCACTCTGGAATCCATGCAGGACATGGGCGGCGCTCAGCGCGGGCAGATTGTCTGTTATTGAGGGGTGCGAGGGTTTTCGCGGGACACAAAGTGTCTTCCCGGAAATTGCGAAGCAATTGTCCGGGATCGCCGTCCAGCGGAGAAAGATACCGGACAGCGGCTTCGCCGCTTCCGGTAAGACAATAAAAACTACCCCCGCGCCAGATAGGGCTGCCGTACCGGGATCATCACCAGATTGAAGATATTCGTTTCGTCCGGCATGGCGGCGATGTGCAGGACTGTTCGGGAAACGTCCTCGGTCGCCATGGTCACGTCGCGGTTGCGGGTGTCCATGTTGGGCGAAAGCTCCGAAACTGTTGCGCCGATATGCAGGCACGACGCGGTTATGTTGTAGGGCCGGCCGTCCATCGCCAGCGAATGGGTCATCGCCTCGATGGCGGCTTTGGTGGCAGGATAGCCGATATTATCCGGCCGCGGCATTTTCGCGGAAATCGACCCGATGGAAATGATGCGGCCCCTGTTGGCCGGCTGCATGCGCTTGAACGCCTCGCGCGAACACAGAAAGACGCTGGTAAGGTTGGTCTCGATAATGTCGTTCCAGTCGGCCAGCGTCATGTCGATGGTCGGCTTGTGCTGCGCGAAACCGGCGCAGTTGACGAGCGTGTGCAGTGTGCCGAACTGCTTGTCGCAGGTCTCGAACATGTTCAGAATGTCGGCTTCCTTCTTCACGTCGCAGACTACCGGAAGCACGTTGGGCCCACATTTCTGCGCCAGTTCGTCGAGTCGTTCCCGGCGCCGGGCGGCGGCGACGACCTTGGCGCCTTCGGCCGCCATCACTTCCACACAGGATGCGCCGATACCGGAACTTGCCCCCGTTACGATCACTACCTTTCCGTCCAGCATGCCCATGGCGATCCTCCAGCCTTTCTTTCCTGCGACTTCGCTGCCTGCACTCTATGCGCCTGCGTCGGACGGCGCAATCTGGAGCCTGCCGCGAGGCGGTTGCGGAGCGGGCGTTGTCTGATAATGTGCCGGAAATTCGATACGGGGGACGGAACACCGGCAATGAGCACTTATGCCCTCAACAAGCTGTTGCGGGAGGTAAACCGCAACCCGCAGACGCGGGAAAAATTCTTCGCCGATCGCGCGGCAGTCGCCGCCGGTTTCGACCTGACGGAGGACGAAAGGGCAGCGGTCGTCGCCAACGACACCGGCAAGCTTTACAGGCTCGGCGCGCATGGCCTCATCCTGCGGCCCTTCACGCTCTTGCAGAAAATGCCGGAACCAGACTACCTCGCCGCCATTCGGAGTAACGCCTGATGCCTATCGTCTACGCCACCGGGGCGAGCCATGCGCCCGGTATGACCGCCTGGACCGAAGCTGCACCGGTAGAACAGAAGGACAGGCTGTTCTCCGCCTTCGAGCGCATGCGCCAGTCGTTCGCGGCAAGCAAGCCCGATGTCGTGCTGACGCTGACCTCCGAACACTGGATCAATTTTTTCCTCGATCATGTCGGCGCCTTCTGCATCGGCCGGGCCGACTATTACGACGGACCCGTCGAACCGTGGCTGCGCGTCGAGAAGGCCCGCATCCCTGGCGATGCTGCGCTCGCCGAGGAGTTGCTGTCGCATTGTTATGCGAGCGGATTCGAGCTCAACTACAGTCATGAAATGGCTCTCGACCACGGCACGATCGTGCCACTGCATTTCCTGATGCCGGAAAAGAATATTCCCATCGTTCCGATCATGTTCAACACGCTGGCGACGCCGCGTCCGACAGCCGCACGCTGCGTTGCGCTTGGCCAGGCGCTGCGTCCGGTGCTGCAAGCCAGCAGCAAGCGTATCGCCATCGTCGCCACCGGGGGGCTCTCGCACGATCCAGGCGAAGTCGGCCACGGCCATATCGATCAGGAATTCGACGCCCGTTTTATCGAGCACATGCGCAAGGGCGATCTGGCTGCGCTGTCCGCCTATACCGACAAGGAATTACTGGCCGCCGGCGCGGGAACGCTGGAACTGCTCGCATGGATGACAATGGCCGGAATTATGGGCGAACGGGGGGCTGACCTTGTGGCCTACGAGGCGGTCAAGCCGTGGGCGACCGGCGTCGGCATCATGAGCTACGAGATGGCGGCATAACAAGCCGGTCAGTCCGTGGCGCGCGCAGCGCGAGCCCGGGACCGCCGTCCGTAACGTAAAGGTCCCGGATAAATCGCTGCGCTGTTTTCCGGGCAGACAATGGAAATAACATGCTCACCCTCTACAGTTTCATGAATTCCATCTGCACGCAGAAGGTTTTCATCACGCTCACGGAAAAAGGCGTCGCCTACACCGTCAAGAAAGTGAACCTCTTCGCCAACGAGCAGTTCAGCCCCGAGTATCTGAAGATTCATCCCAAGGGCGTCGTTCCCGCGCTCGATCACGACGGCAAGATCGTCATCGAATCCTCGCTGATCTGCGAGTATCTCGACGAGACTTTCCCCGATCCGCCGCTGACGCCGGGGGATGCGCACGGCCGCGCGCGCATGCGATTGTGGAGCAAGCTGGTCGACGAATATCTCTTCGAGGCGACGCGCGAACTTTCCTTTTCGGCCATGTTCCGCGAGCGCATGCGCAACATGACCGAAGAGCAACGCGAAAGCCGGTTCAAGAATACCGGCGACCCGATCAAACGGGCGCGGCTCGAATCCACCTATGCCGAGGGCGTCGATTCCCCGTATGTTTATCAGGGCATCGGCCAGTTCGAGATCGCCTTCGACAAAATGGAAAAGGACATTGCTGCCGCTGGGCCGTGGCTGGTCGGAGAGCAAATCTCTCTCGCCGACATCAACATGATGCCTTTCGTCGCCCGGCTCGCCTATCTCGACATGCTCGATATATGGATTGCCGGCAGACCTGCCGTGCAGGACTGGTGGGCGCGGGTGCAGGCGCGCGACAGTTTCCAAAAATGCGTGCCGGGCAATATCACGGCGCAGGAATTCGAAGACATGAAGACATTCGGCGGCAAGATTCGCGACCGTGTCGCGGCGCGGCGGGCCGAATATTTGCGGCAACCGAAGTTCGCGGCGTGAAGCACATAAAGCAGTCTTGCGCGGTTCCGCGGCTGCTGTCATTTTACCGCCTTCAACGAGGTGCGGCTGCAACAAAACGAAACGGGAGAACGAAATGGCCAAGGGATACTGGGTAAGCGTTTATGCCGCCATCCACGACGAAGCGAAGCTGGCTGCCTATGCAAAGCTGGCCGGGCCGGCTGTCGAGGCAGGCGGCGGCAAGCCGCTGGCGCGCGGTACCGCGGTGCAAGCCTACGAAGCCGGCAAGATCGGCCGTGTTGTCATCGTTGAATTTCCGTCGGTCGAAGCCGCGATCGCCACGCACGACGGCCCCGGTTATCAGGCGGCGCTGAAAGCGCTCGACGGCGGCGTCACCCGCGACCTGCGCGTCGTCGAAGGGCTCGAATAATCTCGCCGCGCCGCCCGTCCACACGTTCCACGCAAGGAGAAAACCATGGCAAAAGCCTACTGGATCAGCGCCTATCACGAGATCTACGACAACGATAAACTCGCAGCCTACGCCAAGCTGGCGGGACCCGCCATTCAGGCCGGCGGCGGCAAGTTTCTGGCCCGCGGCAATGCGGCCAAGGCCTACGAAGCCGGCATCCTGCAGCGCACGGTAATTGTCGAATTTCCGAGCCTCGACGCGGCCATCGCCACCCACGACGGCGCCGGCTACCAGGCTGCGCTCAAGGCGCTCGACGGCGGCTGCAAGCGTGACCTGCGCGTTGTGGAAGGTGCGGAATAGCTGCGCTTGCACTATCTCTCGGGTTCGCACCTAGACCCGGCGCGGGCATTGTGCCCAGGAAGGGGACGCCGCTTGGAACAGCGGCGTCCATATTTGCGGTACCAGACAGCGGGCAGAAATCATGACCGACGAGCCGAAAACCGCGCAGACTATGCCCGGTTTCCATGCCCACGTGTATTTTGGTCCGGAAACGGTGCAAAAAGCGCGCGAGATTTGCTCACGCTGTAGCGACATTTTCGGCATCCAGATGGGTCGCGTGCACGAAAAGCCAGTCGGTCCGCACCCCGATTTCAGTTGCCAGCTCACCATCCCGCCGGAAAAGGTTGGCGACGTCCTGTCGTGGTTGTCGCGCAACCGCGACGGACTTGTCGTCTTTTCCCATCCGCGCACGGACAATGCTTTGAAAGATCACACGGATCACGCCATCTGGATGGGTGCTGTCCGGCCGCTCGTGCTCGACAATCTCGGCTGAGACGGCCAACCGAATCTTAAGTCTTTGATCGCAAACTTGCGCTCGCGCCTGCGCCCGCAGGCGGACCGGCAGCGCGCGCGGATTCGGCCGGCAATCACATAAATTCCAGGGTTTTCATGACGCTACAACAGGCCGGACATCCCGGCGCCGCGGCAGCGCCGGAGATAAATGGCGATACCGCAGCCGCTCCCGTCACCACCCTGCGCCTCGCCATCTGGGCGCTGCTGTTTCAACTGGCGTGGAATGCGAAAAACCTGCCGGCGGTTCTGCGCGAAGGCGCCTTTCCCGATCCGGACGATTTCATGCGGCTTGTGCAGGTGCGCAACTGGCTTGGCGGCAACGGCTGGTTCGATACGACCGTCGCGCGCTTCAATCCTCCCGCGGGTGGCGACATCCACTGGTCGCGGCTGGTCGATGTCCCGATCGCGCTGTTGATCCGCTTTTTCGACCTGTTTACCGATAGCGTCACGGCCGAACGGCTCGCAGCCATAGTGTGGACCGCAGCGCTGATGGTCTGCGCCGTGCTGCTGGTCGCGGCCATTTGCGAGCGCGTCGCGCCGCAGGCCAACAAGCTTCTGGCGCTGCTCCTGACGGTGAGTTGCGCGCCGGCCATGGGTGTTTTCGCGCCGGGCCGCATCGACCACCACAATGTGCAGGTGCTGCTGTTTCTCCTTGCTGTGCTGGGCCTGGTGGCACGCGACACGCGCTGGGGCCATTATCTCATCGGCTTTGCAACGGCTGCTTCGGCGGCTGTCGGTATCGACGCCCTGCCCTTGTTGGCGGTTGTCCTTGCCCTGCTCGGTCTGGAATGGGCGCTTGGCGCAGACGAAGATGGAACCGGCCTCAAGCGGACCGCTATCGGCATGTGCCTGTCGGCGATCCTGCTGTTCCTGCTCTCTGTTCCGCCTTCAAACTGGCTCATGCCCTATCCGGACGCCTATTCGGTCTTTTTTCTCGGCTTCCTGCTCGCGATATCGGTTGCTTTCGCGGTGCTCGCGTTGTCTTCGAAATGGCTGGTAGCCGAAGCCGGACTACGCGGCTTCACCCGTCGCGCGGGCGCCGGTTTGGCTGCAGCCGTTGCGGCTCTGGGCGTCCTCTGGCTGCTGTTTCCGCATAATCTGGACGGCAGCGTCGTCGGGCTGGATGCCGCGACCCGCCAGCGGTTGTTTGGCGACATAATCGAAACGCAAAGCCTGCCGGCGCTGGTGCGCCTGTTTCCGGACTATTGGGTTTCTTACGCGCTCTGGTTTGCGATCCTGCTCGCAGCCGGACTTGCCGCGCTTGCGCTCGGAGCTCGAAGAAACCGTAATTTTCTCATGGCTTTCGCCGTGCTTGCGGCTACCCTCGCCGCCGCCAGCGTGCAGCAGCGCATGCTGCGTCTGGGCATCCTGGCCGGCGTGCCCGTTGGCGTTGTTTTCCTGCAGTCGAGCCTGCACTGGCTCGAGGCGCGGTTTGGAAACCAAAGCAGGATGGCGATGGGCCTGACATCGGCGCTCGCGATCGCGCTGCTCGCGCCGACATGGATGGTGCTGAGCCTCGCCGTACCGTCAGCGCAAACCAGCGCCGCGAAGCCGGCAGCCATCAAACCGGCCGCAAAGCCGGACCCCGCCGCAAAGCCCGACTGGCGCGCAGGAGCGATTTATCCGGTCTGCAACGAGGCCGGCCAATACGCGACCCTGGCGCGGCTGCCTGCCGGCAAGGTGCTGAACGATCTCAATTCGGGGCCGCCGATCCTTGTGTTCACCCATCATGCGGTGCTGGCTGGCAATTATCACCGCAATGTCGCGCCAATTCTCGCTACTCTCGACTTCTTCGACGGCGATCCTGCGAAAGCGCAAGCTATAGCGCACTCGGCGGGGGCGGATTACGTCGGCCTGTGCGATCCCGGTCCCGCAGGCGCGCGGGGCGGCAAGGCGAAAGATACGATGGGCAAGCTGATCCTCGAGGGCAGGCTGCCCGCCTGGCTGCAACGCATTTCGCCGCAAAACGAGCGGTTTATCGTTCTCAAAGTGCTGAAATAACGCAAAACGCCCGCAACCTTGCTATTGCGGGCGTTACTTTATCTCGAAACGTGCGCGGGCAGGCCGCGCGCGATCAGGCCGATGCGGCGTCGTACAGTTCGGCCACGTATTCCCAGTTCACCAGATTGTTGATGAAGGCCTTGAGATAGTCCGGCCGGGCATTGCGATAGTCGATGTAGTAGGAATGCTCCCACACGTCGCAACCCAAAATGGGATTTCCGCCGTGAACGAGAGGATTTTCCCCGTTTGCAGTTTTGGTGACGGCGATCTTGCCGCCTTCCACCGAGAGCCAGCACCAGCCCGAGCCGAACTGGCCGACGCCTGCAGCAACGAAATCTTCCTTCATCTTGTCGATCGAGCCGAAGCTGTCGACGAGGGCCTTTTCCAGCTTGCCGGGAATGGCGCCGCCGCCGTTCGGCTTCATCCACTTCCAGAAATGCAGGTGGTTGTAGTGCTGGCCAGCGTTGTTGAAGAGGCCGGCGTTCTTGCCGAACGAGCCCTTGACGATCTCTTCCAGCGACTTGCCTTCAAGACCGGAGCCTTTCAGCAGGTTGTTGCCGTTGTTGACATAGGCCAGGTGATGCTTGTCGTGATGATATTCAAGCGTTTCCTTGGACATGTAGGGCTGCAGCGCCTCATAGGCGTAGGGCAGATCGGGCAGACTGAAAGACATGAGCGTCACTCCTGTTGCAGGGTTTTGTAAAACGTGTCCGGCTTCGAACAGCGGGCCGCCGCCGCATAACCGCAGCCCTTAGCTGGGGTTGGTTCCGGGTACATGAAATACAGGCCGATTTCAACGGCACAGTATCCCGGTCCAGGCTGAACGGACGGCAATTCCGCAAAGGCCGGCAACACTTCAATACAGATAGACCGAGAGCGTTCCCAGCAAATACACCACCAACAGCGACAGGCTCGCCCATCCGAGCAGACCCTGGACCCTGTAATCCGGCCGGGAAAGAAGCGCGACAATAACGATACCCGACATGACCGAAGCCATGAACGCGGTCACGGCGTGCGCGGGCGAGGCCGCTGGAAGCAACGGGCCTGGCCGGTAAGCAATGTCGTCGACCGCCAGAATCAAGATGTTGAACAGGTTGCTGCCAAGCAGATTGGCGATCGCCAGATCCAGTGCACGCATGCGCAGCGCTCCGACTGTCACCACCAGCTCGGGCAAGGAGGTTGCCGCCGCAACAAACAGGGAGCCGACAAAGGCCTGCCGCCAGCCCATCTGTCTGGCCAATTCGACCGCAGCGACCGGCAAAAACAGGGCCGCGACCACGATCACGGCCGAGGCCCAAGCGTAACGAAGGATGGCGGTGCGCATCCTGACGCTTTCGTAGCCCTGCACGGAATCCCAATAAACGGTCTGCGCCGCCTCGTAGCGATATACCGAACGCATGGCGGCGAAGTAGATGAGAATCAGGAGCGGTGTGGTTATCCCGACATTGGCCCAGGACAATACCTGTCCGTTACGGCCAGTCAGCACCGCGGCTCCGGCAAAGCCCAGCGCAACCACCCCGAAGGCTGCGGTGAGGATATGTCCCTGCGCGACGGAAGCGAATAGCGGCTTCTCCCTGCAGAGCACATCCAGCAGCACGATCATCAGGAGATTGAACATGCAGCTGCCGAAGACGTCGCCAACCGCTATATCGGGCGCCTGCGCGACAATCGCGGCGCTGAGACCGGTGGCAAGCTCGGGCAGCGATGTGGCCGTCGCCAGAAGAAGGAAGCCGATCCACGATCTGGTCAATCCCGCGCGCCACCCCACGATGTCGGCATTGCGCACGAGAATTGGTCCGGCGTATCCGATCGCCGAAGCGCACAGAAAAAAGACCACCCATGCCAGGAGAGGCGTTGCAACAAACATGATAGCCTCTTGATCGGGCCGGTGCGCTGCAGCAAAGTCCGGCTTAGTTCAGATTGGCAAGCGTTGCCGTCGCCGTATTTGAATTAGATCAAAGCGGATTGGCGGATACGCTCATAAAAATTAAGCTGTAAACGCAGGATGGCGGCCGAGGAGAGAGATATCATGGCGCTCAAAGACATAATGATGATTGTCGACCCCGGCGCCGAAGGCGTCCATATCGACGAATATACTTTGTCGATAGCTCAGCGTTCGGGCGCGCACGTGACGGCCGTTGGCTATGCTGCGCAAATCATCGCGCCTGTTTCGTTCGTTGGCGATTATCCCTACGATTTGATGATTCAAGCCGTGGAAGAAGCGCGCGATGCAGCCGAGAAAGCTTACGCACGTTTACAGGGCGCGGCGCCCGCGGGAGTTGCAACCGAATTTCGGTTGCTGGAAGGGCTGACGGGCGAAATTCAAGGCGCTATCGGAAGAGCTGCGCGCAATTTCGATCTCACGATCGTCCGGCAAAGCCCGCCCGAGGAAGCAGAGTTTTCTTACGAGGCCATGTTGAGCGTGCTGTTCTCCTCGGGACGTCCGGCGCTTGTTGTTCCTTACATCCACAAGGGCCCTGCAAAACTGGACAAGGCATTGGTCGCCTGGGACGGTGGCATGGTCGCGGCACGAGCGATTGCCGGAGCGATGCCCTTGCTCGAACAATCGAAGTCCGTCGAAGTTGTCACGATTGCACGCAGTGAGGCGGAACAGAACGAATTGCCGGCTTTCGACATCACCCATCACCTGGCGCGGCATGGCGTGAAGGCAGAACTGAAACAGCTTTCGCCGGGCGACGACAATGCTTCGGTTCTGTTGTCCCACGCGGCGGACATGGGCGCGGACTATATGGTCATGGGCTGCTACGGCCATTCGCGATTGCGAGAATTCGTCGTCGGCGGCACAACGCGCACAATACTTGGCTCGATGACGCTGCCTGTGCTGATGGCTCACTGACACAACAGGGCACCCTTCCTGGCGGATTGCAACGAACGGACACGGAAAGAAATCATGACGGAACAGACCACGGCGCGCATGCATGTCATACGGCTCGAACTGGCAAGGTCGAAAGAACACCCGCAGGGATCTGCCGGCGAAGGCTACGAATTCCATGCACCGCTTGACGAGACCCTGCATATCGATGCGGAAAGCTGGAAAAAGGAACGGGCGCGTTGCTTCGTACACAAGATCGAAGGCGGCCGGACAGTGGAACGCGGATTGCTGGTGCATAAGCCCGGCGGCGCGGGCGGCGCAACCTGGTCGTTCGACTACGACTATCAGGACGAAGGCGACGAAGAAGCGGGCTACCGCTTTGGCGCGCATGCTTTCACTGTTGGCGAGTATGTCTCCGTGCGCGATGAAGACGGCGAGATGCACACGTACCGCGTCGCCGGCGTGAGGCCGGAATAAGCCTGGCATACGGACAATTGTCCGCGGCGATCCGATTGTTTCAAGCAGGCACGCCATGATGCAAACGGCCGCCCCCCCACCCGCTGTCACGGGCCAGACGCGACCGCGCTTGCGGCGAGGTCTCAACTTGCCGTTGACGACGCTCTATGGGCTTGGCGTCACCATCGGGGCGGGCATTTATGTGCTCGTTGGCGTAACGGCGGCAAAGGCAGGCATTCATGCCCCTGTTACGTTCCTGATCGCCGCATGCGTCGTTGCATTCACCTGCCTTACATATGCGGAGCTCTCGACACGCTTTCCGGTCAGCGCCGGCGAGGCCGAATATATCCAGCACGGATTCGGCTGGCGAATTTTGTCGACCGCTGCGGGCCTTTTGCTTGTGGCCTCCGGCGTCATTTCGTCCGCGGCGATTTCGATAGGCGCTGTCTCGTACATCCACGAGCTGCTCGATATTCCGGAACACTACCTGCTCGTCGCGCTGATCGCTATTCTGGCTGCGACAGCGCTGTGGGGCATTGTGGAGTCCGTCACCATAGCCGCCCTGTTCACTCTGATTGAAATATCCGGCCTCGGCATGGTGATCTGGTTCGGTGCGTCGGGCATAAAGGACACGTCCGTGCTCTCGCACGCCTTCGTGCCGGACTGGAGTGCGCAAACGTGGAGCGGCATCGCTTCCGGCAGCCTCCTGGCATTTTTCGCATTCGTGGGTTTCGAGGACATCGTCAATGTCGCCGAGGAGGTCGAGAATCCGTCAAAGACTTTGCCCCGGGCGATATTTCTGACTCTGGGTCTGGCGACCCTGCTGTATGTCGTCGTGGTAACCACAATGGTCGCCGCCGTCCCGATGGATGCGCTGGCAGGATCGAAAGCGCCGCTCGCGCTTGTCTTCGAGAACAAGCCTGCGTGGCTGGCGCATCTGTTCACTCTTGTTGCTATAGTTGCGACGGTCAACGGAATCTTGATTCAAATGATCATGGCTTCGCGCGTCGTTTACGGACTAAGCAATCAGGGCAATCTGCCAGCGATATTCGGATACGTTCAGCCGCGCTTGCAGACACCGCTTGTAGCGACGCTTGTCATCGCCGCTATCGTGACCGTGCTGGCGCTGACGACACCGATTGCGCGGCTTGCTGAGCTGACTTCGCAATTTGTTCTTGTCCTCTTCGTATTGGTCAATGCTGCGTTGCTTGCATTGAAAATCCGCGGACCTGAAGCTCAAGGCGACCATTTCCGCGCACCGGGCTGGGCGCCGGTCGCCGGAATAATTTCCGGGCTGCTCCTACTGGCTACATCGCTGCTATGACCGATGCGAGACCGGGGCGGACTTTGCCGAAACCGCTTTGCGGCGGATCGGAAACAGACGTTCAATTGAAGCGGGGATAAAAGCGGCTGGCGGTTCGGCTGGTTTCCGCCCAACCTTCGCGCCGGAAATAGTCCTGAACCATTTCCATTGCGTAGCGGCCGATCGACTCTTCAAGATCGAAGTCGATAGCGGTTGCGCCACAGCTCCATGCCAGATGCACAACGCATTCGATTGCCGACAGGATAACCGGCCGTCCCGGCAGTTCGGCGACAATGATATCGGAGACCCGAAGAACGGTTTGCGAACCCGATGAAATGGTCAATTGACAGAAAAACAGCGCGTGAATGTAGTCCCGCAAGTCTTCAATCGCGATCCATAGCCCCTGGCCGCTCACCGCCCTTTGGCGTTCGGCCACCATCTCGCCCCATTCGGCAAATTGCAAGCGCGGCCAGGTTAGCGAAACGAGCGCAAACGCCCGCCGTTCGTCGATGGCCTCCACGGGTTTGGCCCGGAAACCGTAGTGCGACGAAAAAGCCTGAAGTGCCATAGCCAAAGGCATTGCGAAAATGTAACCTGATTACTACGTCTGGAATTGATAGGGCCCAATACATCCCCGATGGAATGATCCCGATCAAAATGATGCGTAGAAATTTCGCCCGACGTCAGGACAGTTCATGCTTGAACCTCGATCCGAATACGGTTTGCAACAGACCGAAAGCTGCGCATTGCGAAAGCCCGGAGAGACGTGCACACGCTGCGGCGTAAGGCTGTTCAGCATTTGCGCCGCCCTCGAACACGAAGACCTGATCCGGCTGGACAGGTTGGCGAAGCACGTCGAAGTCGCGGGAAAATCCGCCTTGTTCGAGCAGGGCGAGCCGGCGCATCACGTCTACAATGTGGTGCATGGAACGGTGCGGCTCTTCAGGCTTTTGCCCGACGGCCGCCGGCAAATCGTCGGCTTTGCTTTACCGGGCGATTTTCTCGGCCTGTCGCTGGCCGATACGCATGCCTATGGCGCCGAAGCCATCGACGATGCGGAGCTCTGCCAGTTCGACCGTGCGCAGATGAGCCAGTTCGCGGACGACAATCCCCATCTGATGCATCGGCTGCACGAATTCATTTCGCACGAGCTGGTAATCGCGCAGGATCAGATGGTCATACTGGGACGCCTGCATGCGGAAGAGCGCATCGCAGTGTTCCTGTTGAACATGTACGAACGATATGGAAAGATCGGCCGCAAGTCGGTGACCTTGCCGCTGCCGATGTTGCGCGCTGATATTGCGGATTATCTCGGACTGACCGTTGAAACCGTAAGCCGCACAATTTCGCGGCTTGCCCGGGACAAAGTGATCCTTGTCGTGCCGGATGGAGTTCGCATACTCGACATGGAGCGCCTCAAAGCCCTGTCGGGCTGAACGGACCGAAGGATGCTGAGTGAAGAACAATCGGAAGTCCGCGCGTTTCTCGAACGAGAAGCGGGGATCGCAGGGACGCCCGGCGAATGGTTCGAGACGCATATCTCTTCGGTCTTCCTTTGTGACGATCGCGCCTACAAGCTGAAAAATCCTGTCTCTTTGCCATATCTCGATTTTTCGACGCCGCAGGCGCGGCTGCAGTATTGCCTGACAGAACTCTCCCTCAATCGTCGCACCGCGCCGGAAATGTATTTGTGTGTTCGAAAAATCGTCCGCGGGACCGATGGCGCGCTTGCGTTCGGCGAAGAAGGCGAGCTGACCGACGCTGTTGTCGTCATGGCGCGTTTTGATCAGGAAGCCCTGCTGGACAAGATCGTAAAGCAGGGACCGTTGAACCGGGACCTCGTCGACGCCCTCGCGAAGCGCATCGCGGATTTTCACGCCATTGCCGAAGTTCGAAAAGACAAGACCGGGCGCGACGTTTTGAAAGCGGCGCATACGGCAAATGAAATGGCTTTTTCCCAGACATCGCTTCATGCCTCGGATCAGGTCCGGCAGTTGCTGAGAACAACCAGCTCGCTGATCGACGCCAGCGCCACTTTGCTGGATGCGCGGGCGGAGGCAGGTTTCGTCCGTCATTGTCACGGCGACCTGCATCTGAGAAACATTTGCCTGTTCGAAGGCGAACCAACGCTGTTCGATTGCCTGGAATTCGACGAGACGCTTGCCACCACCGATGTACTCTACGATCTTGCCTTTCTGCTGATGGACCTCTGGCATGCGGATCAGCACGCGGCAGCCAACAGGCTGTTCAACCGCTATCTCGACCAGACAGGCGATACGCATGCGCTTGGCCTGATGCCGCTTTTCATGAGCATACGCGCGACGGTTCGCGCGCACATCGCTGCGGGACGCGCGGACGCACCCTCCAACGCAAGTTCGGAGCACAAAGACCTGACGGCGGAAGCACGCGGATATGTCGATCTGGCCTGCGCGTTTCTGCAACCAACCGCGCCAAAGCTGATAGCCTTGGGGGGCCTGAGCGGATCTGGCAAGTCGACTGCAGCGGCGGAGATAGCGCCGCAAACCGGTCCGCCGCCGGGTGCGCGTATTCTGTCTACCGACAGGATACGCAAGTCGCTGTTTGGCAAACAGGCGCAGGAACGCTTGCCGCAGGAAGCCTACGAGGCGGAAGTTTCACAGCGCGTTTACGAGATGCAGCGACGCGAGACGTTTGCGGCGTTGCAAGGCGGCTGGAGCGCCATAGCCGATGGGGTCTTCCTGCGCGAGGATGAACGCGCCGCGATCGCGGCTGTTGCCGGCAAAGCGGGCGCGACATTCAACGGTATCTGGCTGGATGCCCCCGAAGACCGCCTGATCGCGCGCGTGGAAGCACGCCGCAACGATCCTTCCGATGCGACGGCCGGTGTCGTGCAGCAGCAGTTGCGTTGGCAAACCCAAGTTCGCGACTGGACGCACATCGACGCCAGCCGGCCAGCCGGGGCGACAGCCCGCGCGATTCTCGATGCCGCAGTGGCGGCGCCACCGAAGCGCGAGCGACGCCTTTGACTTGCCGCAAGGACGCGGGCGCCGCACGCCGCTAGCATGATTTTTGTGAACTGCAGTTCAAAGCGACGAAGGGAGCAGTAAAATGTACAAGACCATTCTTGCGCCGGTCGATCTCGGCGAACCGGAAGCTGCCAACGATGCACTGGACACTGCCGTTGCGCTGGCGAAATCTTCGGGCGGCGCGCTGCGCCTCATCAACGTGCAGCAGATGCTTCCGGCCACCTACATGGACTACATGCCGACGGACTTCGACGACAAGCAGCGAGAATGGGCCGAGCAGGAAATACGGGCAATCGCTGCGAAGCTCGACTTTCCGCAAGAGCGCCTGTCGACCCACATCCGCTTCGGAGGAGCCTATCCGGAAATCCTCGCCGAAGCCGAAGAATGGGGCGCGGACCTCGTCGTGATCGGCTCGCACAGGCCGGCCATGTCGACGTATTTGCTGGGCTCGACCGCAACGTCGGTTGTTCGGCACGCGAAGTGTTCCGTACTGGTAGTGCGCAAGTAAGCCCTGCCGCAGCCAAACAATCCGCGACGGCAGGAGCACGGATGGTCCTGCCGCATCCGCTGGAGTCCGTGGCCCAATTGCGGCCAGAGGACGGGCTTCCTTTCCTGCCAGCCTGCTTGACCTGCTGGCCGATCTGACGGACATTTCTCCCCGCTCCGGGTGCTGCGCCCGGATATAAAATGCCGGAAACATCCGGCGGCGCTGGCGCATCGCCGCAGCGGGGAGGAAATCATGAGAAAAGAACCAACGCATCTGCGGGCGCGCAACATCGCCCTCATTCCGGCTGCCATCATACTGGCTGTCGCGTCCCTTCCGCATTTGGCCGGAACTGCACTTGCACAATCGAAACCTGACATCCGCATCGGGACGGGCCGGCAGGGCGGCGCCTATTATCGCATGGGCGCCATCATTGCCGACGCCATGGTCCGCAGCGGCCTTGTCAAATCCGCGACCGCAGAATCGGTCAGCGGCGCCATCGAATCCGCGCGGCTGGCTGAGAAGGGCACGCTTCAGGTTTTCGGCATGGACAAGACCTGGGTCGTCCGTGCGGCGAACGGCGAAGCACCCTTCAAAAAGAAGCTCGATCTGCGCACGGTCATGCCCATGGGTGCATGGTCGCTGTTCTTCGTCACGCAGCAAGATTCTCCCATCAAAACGTTGGAAGACCTGAAGGGCAAACGCATTGCGGTGGGTGCGCGCGGCAGTGGCATGGAGCAACATGCCAGGATGCTGCTGAAGGGGCTCGGCATGACCTTCAAGGATATCACGCCCGTTTATCTCGCATTCGGCCCCGGTGCACGGGCCGTGAAAGACGGGAAGGCCGATGCCCAGTTGCAATGCTGCCTGCCGAACGGATCGATTACGGAATTGAGCGAGCTGTCGAAAGTCCGCGCCGTGAACATGGACAAGAACATCGACAAATTGATCGCCAGCAGCGGCACCTACGGCCGCATGGTCATGGAGAAAGGCGTATTCAAGGGCCACGACAAGGATATGGCCGCGATCAGCATTTTGCAGGGCTGGATGGGGACCGCGAAACTTGACGACGAGGTCGCTTATATCTTCGCCAAAACGCTGATCTCGAATCTCGATGCGATGTCAAAGAAGATGCCGCAATTCGCATCGATCAAACCGATGATGGCCGAAGCGAAGTCGAAGAACAGCGCAGCTCCTGTCGAAATTGGTGCGCCTTTGCATCCGGGAACAACGAGAGCCTTCAAAGAAGCAGGCATTCTAAAATAATCAAGCGGGCCGGCCTGCCGCGGATTGCGAGCCACACATTGGGGAACGGAAATGACTGACGCGGGCGCCGGCGCGACGGACGGACATCGCTGGCTCAAGGCCATTGATACGGCGCGCACGCTCGTTGCTGCGGCGGTTTTCGTATTCGGCAGCTGGAGCGTCCTGACATTCCCCTTCGACGATGCCGTGGTGCGGGCGATCTTCTTCGGCTTCACGCTGGCCTACGCCTTCTTCTTTTTCGGCTGGCGCAAGGCCCCGCGAAGCAGCTTCGAATTGGCAGGCGATATCGTTGCGGGCATCGCGGGTATTGCGGTGGCGCTTTATATCGTTTTCGATTTCGAGGAAGTCTTCGGACGCGCCGGCGACGTCACGACACTGGATCTGATCGTTGCCGGCATCGCTCTGGTCGTTACGCTGGAAGCCACGCGCCGCACGGCCGGCCTGGCCCTGCCTTTGCTCAGCGTGATCTTTCTGCTTTATCCGTTGCTGTATGGGGAGTGGCTGCCGGGATTGCTGCGTACAGCCACGTTTGGCCTCGAACGGATATTGACGCAGCAGTATCTTTCGCTCGACGGCATTCTCGGCCCTGCCTTCAAGGTAATGATCGAATATATTTTCCTGTTCATCGTATTCGGGGCGTTCCTGCAGCGTTTCGGCGTCACCGAATTCTTCGTCGATTTCGCCAAGGCTATCGCCGGCAACCGCCGCGGCGGCAGCGCGAAAGTCGCCGTGCTTGCCAGCGGGCTGATGGGGACAGTCTCGGGTAGCGCCGTCGCCAATGTCGTTTCGACCGGGGTCATCACCATTCCGATGATGAAGCGCGAGGGTTTCAAACCGGCGTTTGCAGGCGGTGTCGAGGCCGCAGCCTCGACAGGCGGGCAAATCATGCCGCCAATCATGGGCGCTGCGGCCTTCCTGATGGCGGAGTTCGCGCGCATCCCCTATTCGCAGATTATCCTGCACGCGCTCATCCCGGCCTTCCTCTATTTCGGCACGATCTGGGTGGCCGTGCATTTCGAGGCGAAGCGCCTGGGCATCGAGGGAGAATCGGCTGACTCGCTGCCCGACCTGATGGCGACCATCCGCTCGCGCGGGCTTGCGGCCATCCCGCTTATCGTGGTCACGGTTCTGATCATGACCGACTATCCGCTGGCCGATTCCGTGCTGATCGGCATTGCATTGACCGTCGTCGCGGCAGCGATTGCGCCCGACCTGCGCTATCTTTTCCGGCTCGAGAACATTCTGGGCGCCATGCGCGACGGCGTCGACAACGCCATTTCGCTGTTCACGGCCTCAGCCTGCGCCGGTATCGTGATCGGCGTCATCTCGCTCACCGGGCTGGGGCTGAAAATCAGCTCGGTCATCATCGATCTGGCCAGTGGCGTTGCAATTGTTGCGCTGCTTCTTTCGGCGCTGACATGCCTCATTCTAGGGCTAGGGCTTCCGACGCAGATCGTCTATCTGACGCTGGCCATTCTGGTCGCGCCAGGACTTGTGAACATGGGCATCACGACAGCCGGGGCGCACCTCTTCATCATGTACTTCGGAATGATGTCGATGGTGACGCCACCTGTCTGTTTCGCCGCGTTCGCGGCGGCAAGTCTCGCCAATGCGCCGATGATGGCGACCGGCGTTGCGGCATTCAGGCTGGCGCTGGCCGGTCAGCTGATACCGTTCCTGTTCGCGTTCAATCCGGGGATACTGTTCATCGGCACGCCGATGGAGATCGTGCTCGACACGATGCGGGCGCTGATCGCGCTTTATGCAGCGGGCATGGCGTTCGAGATTTTCCGGCTGACGCCTGCAGCCGCCGACAGCGTCACGCCGCAGGCGGCGATCTATCTGCGGCGCGCGCTCCTCGGCATTGGGGCTGCGCTGCTCGTCTATCACGGCACGGCCTGGACATTGGCAGGGCTGGCATGCATCGGCGCGGGTGGCGCGATTGCGCTTGCATTCGGGCGCGGAGCTGGAGCGGCGGCTGCGCGGTAGTGGCTTCCCGGAAACGCCAAGCGCTATCCGGGTTCGTTCTTCGCAAGTGCAAGGTCCCGGGTTCGCGCTGCGCGCGCCCCGGGATGACATCTTCTTTTGGGCCTTTTCTTCCCGCATAACCGCTGCGCGGTTTGCGGGATGACGCCTTTTCCTACGTATCCAGCCAAGGCATCAGCGAGGCGTGGATCACGTCCTTGTCGCCGCCGGGTTTGGCGCCGACGGACTTGATCGCCTTGTCGACGTCCTTGAGGCCATAGCGGTGGGTCGTGATCAGATCGAGATCGAAGCGCTTCGACGCCAGTTGTTCCAGCGCCAGTTCGCAGGCGCGGTAGCTGTGGCCGCGGGCCGAATGCATGGTGATGTATTTCACCGTCATCTTGCCGATGGGGAAGTTCGGGAACTCCGCCATCTCGCCCTGCACGACCATGCGGCCGGCCTTGCGCTTCATCGCCTCAATGCCGAGCAGGATCGGCACCGTGCCGGCCCCCGCCGTGCAATCCAGCACCACGTCGACACCCTTGCCGCCGGTGATTTCCATGATCCGCTGCAGCGGGTCTTCGGCGTTGACGTCGATGGTATGATCGGCGCCGAGCTTTTTCGCCACTTCCATGCGGGCATGGTCTTTCGACGTGCCTGTCACGATGATGTTCGAGGCGCCGGCCTGTTTGCAGATCACGGTCTGCGACAAGCCTTGCTGGCCCGGCCCCTGAATAAGAACGGTCGAATTATAGCCGACGCCGCCTTCGAACAGCGACCATTCGATGCCGTTTGCCATCGGCGTCACGATGCCTGCCAGTTCGGGGGACACGCCCTTGGGCACATGGTGAATAACAGCGTTCCACGGCAGATAGACGTATTGGGCAAAGCCACCGAACAGATGCGGCGCGCGCTTGGCGGAGGTGTAGCCGTAGCGGATGCCGTCCGGATTCGAGCGCCAATCGGTGTTCTCGCAATGGCGGTATTCGCCGGCATGGCACCACTGGCACTTCATGCAGCCGACATAGTGCTCGACAAAGACGAGATCGCCTTCCTTGAAGCCCTTGCGGGCGGTGAATTCGCGGCCCGCCTTGGCGATCACGCCGATGTTCTCGTGGCCCATGATGACGGGATCGGCAGTCGGCGGCTTTTCGTACAGCTTGACGTCGGTGCCGCAAATGCCGGCGACTTCCATCTTCATCAGCGCGCCATCGACCGGGATGTCCGGCATGGGATATTCTATGATTTCCGTTTTTCCTGGCGCGGTTCGTACGGCTGCGAGCACTTTTTCGGCCACGTCTTTTCCTCCATCTGGCGGCTGCGGGATTGTGCCCAGCCTGTAGCGCGAACCGGACCGGAAGGGAAGCGGCAGAGGAAAGCCGTGCGGCGTGGCCGCCAGCTTCGTGGTAGCATGGCGCATGGTTGCAGATGCCGATGACTCAAGCCCCGGTTCGCCTTCGCTGTCGGGATGGCGGTTGCAGACGTTCCAGCGCGGGTCCGCGCACCGGGAGGCCTCCACGCGCGTGCGCAATTGGGTGCGCGACCGGTTCCGGCTTGGCGAAAGCGATACTGTGACCGCCAACGAGGTCGCCTGCGAGATTCCCGGATGCCCGCCGCTGGAAACGGTGATCGCTTTCTGGACGGAAGACGGGGCCAGGCGCCATCATCTCAAAATATTCAAAGCCATAGCCGATGTGGACGAGGACGACCTGCCGCCAGGATGGATGAAGCCGGCGCTGGAAGTGGACGAGAATTTCTATTGTTCATGCTGTTAAGATACATGCGCGCTAGATATGCATAAAACGCATGTCTCATAGACCAATATGGACGGTTGCAAACGTTTGCTGTCATCAAATATTAATCCAAGGAAGATATTGTGCGTTGCAGCAGAGAATTTTTCGCATAGCGCACGCGGATAGCACTCCATATCCGCCAGAAGAAAGCTTGAGGTATACTATGGACTACAATCTGCACGGCCTGTCCGAACTCATCGCCGGCGTCTCGATTTTCGGCGTTCTCGCCCTGCTCGGCTGGTACTTCACGACTCACAAGGACATTTCCGACGACAGCCGGACCTTCCGGTAAGGCTGTCCTTCAAGGCGAGCGGACCGGGCGGACGGCGTAAAAGAGCCCGGTGCTGTGACCGTCGTAGTCGCCTGTCGTGAAATCGACAGTCACATACAAGCCTTTGTAAATGCCGCCGAGTGGCGTGACGGTCCAATACATGGCGCCGTCAAGTTCGCCGGTCCGGCTGGCCCGGACATCGGGAAACGCAGCGACGTCGAGAGCCGGCTCGCCGCATGTCCTGTCGACCAGCCCGAACAATTCGTCCGCGGTAGGGACCCGCCAGCCGGCGCCGAGCGCTGCTGCGGCTTTTTTTGCTTCCTCCAGGCTCAGCCGCAGCATTTCGCCACGGCACGCCCCGCCCTTCCACTCCAGACCAAGCGAGCATCGCCGCCAGATCAGACCGGTGCGGGAATCCCTGACTTCCGCATCCGACACGGCAAAGCGCACCGAATTGGCCCCATCGCCAGCGGGCTCGCATGCGCCAAGCGCAGAGGCCGCGGCCCCGGCGAAGAGCGCAAGCGAAATTCCGAGCACGGCAAACGTGCGATGCAAGGCTGCCTCCCGTTTTCGAACTGGCTGAAGGCGTTCCGAGTTAACGCCGCGGCGCCGTTCAGGCGGATGTGCGAACACCTTCCATATTCGCCTGTGCTGCAGCGATCAACTGAAGCGCGCGCCCCGCATCGCCCAGTTCCTGCGCGAGCAAAAGCGAGACTTTTGCCAGAAACATGGTTTCCTTTTCACGCCCCGCCGCGTCGATACCTTCGGCCAGCGCAGCGTAAACGTCTTCCATCGTTTTGTCGGTCATTCTGCTTCCCTCCCACCCGACAGCAAGCTGCGAAGGCAGGCTGCCACGCTTTCGCCATCCGCCTTCAGCCAGCGCGCTGCGACGTGGCCGTCCGGGCGAAGCAGGTAGGCCGTTCGGATTGTTGCGCCGTAGAGCGTTGCTGCCGGACCGCTGGCAGGTTGCGGTATCGCTTTCGTCCCCGGCAAAACCGCCAGGATTTTCTCCACAGCTTCCAGCTCCCCGAAATACAGAACATTGAAGCCCGGCCCGAAAGCGTCAAACAGGTAGCTTCCCTCCAGGCGCACGTTAAGCGCAACTGCACCGGGCGGCGGGCCGGCGGCGAAGGCATCCGTATCCGCGAATGTGAGCGGGCTGTCCGCAATCGTATAGGGAGTCATGTTGCGAGGATTGGCGAATTCGCCAGCAAAGGGATGATCGAGCGCAAGGCTGAGCGCCGCATCGCGCAGAACCTCGTAGCCACGCGTCGGCGGGGTCATGAAGCGGGCGGATTTCGAAGCGTTGGCGAAGACGTCGAGCGTCGCGCCGCGCCGTTCGGGCGTGTAGCTGTCGAGGATCCTTTCCTGCGCCTCGCCTTTGAGAACGGCCGCCAGCTTCCAGCCGATATTATGGGCGTCGAGAATGCCGTTGTTGAGACCGCGCACGCCGAAGATTGGTACGATATGGGCGCTGTCGCCAATGAAGAAAACACGGCCGGAGCGGTAATCGTCGAGCGCCAGCGTGTTGGCCGAATAGATACTCCACCATTCCAGCTCCCAGGGCTCCTCGAAGCCGATATCGGCGAGCACTCCGGCGATGCTGGCGCGGATGGACTCCTCGCGCAACGCATCCGCCTCGCTTTCGCCGTCGCGCAACTGGTAGTCGATGCGCCAAATGTTTTCCGGCTGCTGATGCACGAGAACGGTCCCGCCCGGCCGGCAGTCCGGATCGAACAGGGCGAAACGCTCGACCTTGCAATCCCGCTTCAGGCGAATGTCGGCGATGACATAGCGGCCCTCGTAATTCTCGCCACTCAGCCGCAGGCCGCGCATGGTACGGATGGAACTGCGGGCGCCATCGGCCGCGAGCAGCCATTGGGCCGGCAGTTCGTATGCGCCCTTGGCGTCGCGCACGCTCAGCACCAGCCCGGAACCGGTGTCGTGCATGGCTGTTAGCTCCGATTGCCAGCGCATGCCGATCAAGTCCGAGGCTGCTACCGCTTCGTGAATAAAGGCTTCGATATATTGCTGCTCGAGATTGTACATCGGCCGGTATTTTTCGTCTCCGGTATCGGCCATGAAAAATTCGAGAATCTGACGGCCACGGAAGAACGAACGACCGGAGGTCCAGGGCAGCCCCTTGTCGAGAAAACGCGTTTCGATGCCGAGCGTCTGAAACAGATTGTAGCTGGAACGCGACACACAGATTGCACGGCTGCCGTCGTTGAACGTCGACTTTCGCTCCAGCAAAACGCTGCGCACGCCATGTTGCGCCAGCGTCAGCGCCGCTACCATGCCGACGGGGCCAGCCCCGGCAATGACGACTTGCTCGGCGCGCGCCAGATTCTCGCGCGCGGCCGGCGCATCGAAATGCGGATAGTCGAAGTACAAAGATTCCAGTTCGCCGCGGCCAGCCGGACGCATAACACTATCCCCAGGGTTTCACGATGATCTTGCCGACATGGGCGTTGGCGTCCATCCGCGAGAAGGCCTCGCGGATATTTTCGAATGTAAACGTTCCGTCGATAACCGGCTCGATGCCGTGTATCGCTATCGCGCGCAGCATGGCCTCGAATGTCTCGCGGCTGCCGACCGTCACGCCCTGTAAACGCACCTGCCGCATGACGGCGAGGGGCAGATTGATCTGCGCCTTCGCTCCGTCGAGCACGCCGATGAGCGCAATCGTGCCGCCGGGGCGTATCACACGCAGCGACGCATCCAGCGTACCGCCGCCGCCGACGTCTACAATCGTATCGATACGCCCGCCCGGCGCAAGGCTTCGCGCCGTGCGCGCCCAGTCCTTGTCGGTGCGATAATTGACTGTAGCGTCGGCGCCTAGCGCCTTCAGCCGCTGTTCGCGCTCCGGCGAGGAAGTCGTGGCGATAACGAAAGCGCCGTTCATTTTTGCAAACTGCAGTGCGAAGAGCGAAACGCCGCCAGTGCCCTGGATCATCACCGTGTCGCCGCTCCGGGTCGGCCCCAGAGTCACGATGGCGGACCAGGCCGTGAGCGCAGCGCAGGGCAAAGTGGCCGCAGCCTCGAAACTCATGCCGTCCGGAATTGGCAGCACTGCATCTTCGGGAACGACGATCATCTGCTCGAGCGTGCCTTCGCCGCTGGCGCCGCCCATGGCCTGCGAAAGCTTATCGCTGGACGGTTCGCCGGACAGCCATTTCGGCATCATATGCAGCACGACCCGGTCGCCGGGCAGGATGCGCTTGCACCCCGGGCCGACGGCATCGGCAATGCCTGCGCCATCGGAACAGGGCACCGAGGGCAGAACCTGCCTCGGGTTGTAGACGCCCTGCACCATCAAAAGATCGCGCCGGTTTAGACTCACAGCCTCGACACGCAAGCGCACTTCCCCGGGACCCGGATCGCGGCTCTGCGCCTCGGTCACGGCAAGCCGGTCGACGCCGAAGGCGCCCTCGATTACGCATTTGCGGTGGAACATCTTGTATCCGCCAGTCTTGCTACGGGACGATCACGCCCTCGCCGCCAGCATAAAGCTTTTCTACCAGCGCTGCACGCCGCGTCAGCACGGCGCGCTGGTTGACGTAGCCTTTATCCGTGATTTCGCCGGCGTCCACCGAGGGCGGTTCCGCCATGAGGATGGCGCGCGCGGCGTAGGTCGACGAACCGCCGCCCTGCTGCTTTAGCGCGGCAAGGCCGTCGCGCAGGTGCGAAACGACCTTCGGATCGGCAAGAACCTTTTCCAGCGGCGTATCGTCATGCGCGCCGGCCACCGCGCGGCAAGCCGCCGGATTTGCGAAAACCAGAAAACCGATTTCGGCGCGGTCGTGGCCCGCAATGACAATGTCCTGCGCAAGCGGTGCAAGCATTTCGACGGCCTTGACACGCAGAGCGCCAACGCTGACCCAGGTGCCCGAAGTAAGCTTGAAGTCTTCGGACACGCGACCGTCGAAAAAGATACCCTTACCCGGATCGCTCTCGTCGGCGAAGCGCACGGCATCGCCGATCTTGTAAAAGCCCTCTTCGTCGAATGCGGCCTGCGTCAGATCGGGCCGCTTCCAGTAACCCGGCGTGACATTGGGGCCGCGCACGCGAATTTCGTCCTTGCCGGCGTTGGGTACAAACTTCAACTCGACGCCGGGAGGCGGCACGCCGATATTGCCGGACTTCTCCGCCTGAAAGTGGCAGTCCGTCGCGAGCGGCGCCGTTTCGGTAGAGCCCCATGCGGATGTCAGAACGACCCGTTCGCCGATCGTCTCTTCGGCCAGCGCATTGTAGTCGTCCCATACCGTCTGCGGCAGTGCTGCGCCCGCATAAAACACGATTTGCAAATTACGGAAGAACGCTTCGCGCAACGCCTTGTCCTTCTTCATTTCGGCGGCCAGCAAATCGAAGCCGCGCGGCACGTTAAAATAAACGTTGCTGGGCACATCGCGAATGTTGGCCAGCGTTCGCTGCAGAATTCCAGGCGCAGGCTTGCCGTTGTCGATGTACATTGTGCCGCCGCTGCGCAGTACCATGTTGAAGTTGTGATTGGCGCCAAACGTATGGCTCCACGGCAACCAGTCGAGCGTGACGACAGGCCCATCGTTCAGGAATTTCCAGCCATGCGCTTTTGCTTCCTGCGGCACGGTCAGCATGCGCTGCGTGTTGACGACGCCTTTCGGTTCGCCGGTAGAACCGGAGGTAAAGAGAATCTTTGCTATCGTATCCGGACCAACTTTTGCATAGGCCGCTTCGACGGCGGCCTCGTCGCGGAATTTCTTGACCTCCGCCAGAGATATCATTCCGGCTGTTGCATTGTTCCCCGCAATGATCCTTGCCTCGTGCAGCTCTTCGATATCCTTGAGCGCGCCGGCGAAGGGGGCGGCGTCGGCGACGAAAATCGCACCTGGCGCAAGCTGTTTTATAATCTCCTTGAGCTTTGCGTGATCCTTCGACATCAACGAATAGGCGACGGAAACGGACGCCACCGGAACGCCAACATGCGAACCGGCCAAAACGATCATCGCGTGATCGATACCATTGTCCGAGAGCACCGCAACGGGCCGCTCCGGCCCCAGACCGTTGTCCAGCATCCAGGCCGCAATCGCCTTCACGTCGTCAAGCGCTTGCGCATAGGTCTGACGCCGCCACGGCGCTCCGGGTTCGACGCTTTCGCGCTCGCACAGAAAATCGCGATCGGGCGTTTGCCTCGCCCATTTGAGCAGCCATTCGTTAACGGCGCGCGGCGCCTCCGGTACTGGAACCCGCGAGCGCACAATGCGAACGCCATCTGCGCGGCGCTCGACTTCGATGTCCGGACACGCAAACAGCCGGGCGGGATCGCGGGAGACCTTGTCTGGCGCTAAGGTTGTCATAGTTCCTCCCCAAAACGCTTTTAGTAAGTTTCGACGTGATAACGCCCGCCCTCGCGCATGGCGGCGCGGATATCGGACCATTTCAATCCGGCCCCGCGGCAAATGTCGTCGAGCGCAGCGTCCACGCCCTGTTCCATGCCCTTCAGCCCGCAGACATAGATATGCGTCGCATCTTTGCCGAGCAATGGGGCCAAAGTATCAGCTTCCTTTCGCATCACGTCCTGCACGTAGGTTTTCGGCTGACCTTCGACACGCGAGTAGCACAGGTGTTGTGTCAGCAAACTTGCAGGGACTTTTTGTAGCGGGCCAAAATACGGCAGCTCTTGCGGCCGCCGTGCGCCAAAGAACAACATCATGCGGCCGGGCGCATTGGCCATGGTGCGCCGCCGCCATTCAGTAAAGCCGCGGAACGGCGCAGAGCCTGTGCCCGTACAAATCATGACGATATTGGCCGCGGCGTCGTTGGGCATCAGGAACGTCGCACCGAACGGCCCGGTGACTTCAACCTTGTCGCCCTTTTTCAGATCGCACAAATAGTTCGAACAAACGCCGTGCGGCTCGCGCTTTACCGTCAATGCGAGGTTGTTGGAATTCGGTCTTTCACCGTGACGCGGACTTGCAATGGAGTAAAGGCGAATGCGATGTGGCTCGCCGTTTGGATCGACGCCGGGCGGCACGATGCCGATACTTTGCCCTTCAAGAACGGGGAAGTGGGTTTCACCGAAGTCAAGGATGATGTGGCGTACATCCGTTTCCGCGTCTGCGGCGGTGATGCGGTAGGCGCCGGTGACGGTCGCGACCGCCGGACGCGAACGGTTGTATAAATTTACCGTGGGTTTCGAGGCCGTCGCGGGGGCCTTCATGCGTCCGCCTGCGCCCAGATGCGCCTCGGCGAGAAGCGCAGCGACGTCGTCTTCCATCGCTTCAAGTTTGGCGTTGTCGGCGTCGGCGGAAAGTTCCTCCTGCGGCGGAAGCTCTTCCCATGAATACTGATCGTCCACGGACCAGGCGCTTTTCACGATACGCCAGTTGTTGATTGAGCCTGTCGGACAGGGCGAAATGCAATCCATGCAGAAATTGCACTTCGTCACATCGACAACGTAATTGTTGTCGTCGTGCGTGATGGCGTCGACGGGACAGGTTTCTTCGCAGGTATTGCAGCGAATGCAGATTTCCGGATCGATGAGATGCTGTTTGACAAGTCCGGCCGGCGTATCGTCCATCCGTGTCCCCTCCTTGAACGGGATGCGAGCCGGACAGTTCTCCTGCCGGCTCGCGCTGTTCTGCACCTTGTGGATTATTCGTGAATTTTCACGTATTCAAATTCGCCGGCCTTGTTGTCGATGCCGACGCGCGGCGGCGCAATCCAGCTTGCATATTTGCCCGGCTCCATCACCGGCACCATCAGAGAATCGATGAAATCGCCATCGGAAGCGGAAGGTAAATAATTGTCCTTTGTCCTGTTCCACTCCGTATCGGAAAGGAGCACGCCTTTCGGCGTAGCGTGAACATCGCGGAATTCGCCGATCTGCCGGTTGAACGCAACATGCGGCAGTTCGAGGCGGAAGTTCAAGCCTTCCTTGGCAATGATCTTGTTCCAGCGTTCGACGCCCTTGGCGCAGTCTTCGGTGTAATCATCGCGCAGGCGCATGTTGAGTGCGGTCAGCGCGGGCTCGTCCACAGCCTTGATCTGCCCATCGACCATCTTCAACACCGGATAGGTCGAGGACGTGAGACGGTGATCGTCGTCGATCTTGGTTTCCTGGAAACGGCCCTTCAAGCCGGCATTGTAAAAGTTGGCGGCGTTTGTGGAGATTTCCGAGCCAAACAGATCCAGCGTCAGCGGATAATGCATGTGCAGCTTTTTCTGGATCGTCGGCAAATCGATGACGCCCAGCTTGCGCACTTTCTCGATCTCGTTCGGATCCTCTATGCCCGCCTGTTTCATCGCCTGGCAGGTGCGCTCGATGGTGCGACCGACGCCCGTCTCTCCGACGAACATGTGGTGGGCTTCTTCGGTCAGCATGAAACGGCATGTGCGCGACAGCGGATCGAAGCCTGATTGCGCCAGGCTTTCAAGCTGCATTTTGCCGTCACGATCGGTGAAGAACGTGAACATGAAGAACGAGAGCCAGTCGGGCGTCGCCTCGTTGAAGGCGCCGAGCATGCGCGGATGATCGGCGTCGCCGGAGCGGCGGCGCAACAATTCATCGGCTTCCTCGCGGCCGTCGCGGCCGAAATACTTGTGCAGAAGATAGACCATAGCCCACAGATGGCGGCCTTCCTCGACATTCACCTGAAAAAGATTGCGCATATCGTAGAGCGACGGCGCGGTCTTGCCGAGATGGCGCTGCTGCTCGACGGACGCCGGTTCGGTATCGCCTTGTATGACGACGAGACGGCGCAACATGGCGCGATATTCGCCTGGCACTTCCTGCCATGCCGGCTCGCCCATATGCTGCCCGAAATTGACCTTTCGGCCTTCTTCCTGCGGCGCGAGCAGGACACCCCAGCGGTATTCCGGCATGCGGACGTAATCGAATTTCGCCCATCCCTTGGGATCGACGGACACGGCCGTGCGCAGATAAACGAGCGCCTCCTGAAAACCGTCGGGACCCATGTCCTTCCACCAGCCGATGTAACCGGGATGCCAGCGTTCGAGCGCACGCAGGACCTGCCGGTCGTCCGCCAGTCCGACATTGTTGGGAATCTGGGTCGAATAGTCGACGTTAATGAGGTCCAACATTCTCGCGCTCCTTTTCGTTCGAATTCACAGCCGTATTTGCGCGCCTCAGACGCGGCGCATATCGTAGACGGGTTTCTGGCCGGTACCGTACCGGCGCAATGCGCCCTCTTCGCCGACGGCGTTGGGGCGCTGGAATATCCAGTTCTGCCATGCGGTGAGGCGGGCGAAGATTTTCGTTTCCATCGTTTCGGGGCCAGCGAAACGCAGGTTTGCTTCGAGACCCGTCAGACTGTCTGGCGAGAAGCTGGTACGTTCTTCGAGGAAGACGCGCACTTCGTCGGCCCAGTCGATGTCGTCGAGACCAAAGGTGACAAGGCCCAATTCCTCGGCGACGTCGCCCTCGAATTTCTCGCCCTGCTTGCCGGCAAGTTCGCCAACCTTTTCCGGTTCCCCGAGAAAGCGCGTTTCCAGACGCGTCAGACCGTTGCCCATGGGATAGGGTCCGAAGTTCGCGCTTGTCAGCGCTATAGTCGCCTCAGGACGATTGTCGCCATCAAACTGGCCGACGAGCATGTAGGACCTGTCGGCGGCGAAGGCCAGCTCTGCCAAAACGCCGGTGAAGCAGGAGCCTGGTTCGATCTGCGCTACAATCGTGCGCGAAGTGACGTCCACGCGCTTGAGAACGCGCTTCAGGAAATGGCGGACCTCGTGCGCGAGCCAATGTGCCTGACTGGCATCCAGCAATGCATCGTAGGAAGCCACTTTCGCGCCATCGCCTTCCGTCTTGAATATCCAGGTACCGATATCGAATTCATTGTTGCGCAAATGCAGGATAGCATCGTCCAGCTCGCGCGCCATCTGCAGCGGCCAGAACGCGACGCCCTGTGCGACCATGGCGTCTGCATCCGGTGGCGCCATAGCGGCAGGGCCTTTCACCGTGATTGTTGCGATGCGGCTGGCGCGGTCGATTTCAACGTTGACGTATTCGTAACGCACACCGTCATCCGAGAAGGTGCGCGACAGCGGCGACAGTTCGACGCCACGATCCGGGCCATTTCGCGACGAAGCGGCCGCGGTTTCCCGCGCACGTTCGGCAACGACGGCTTCCATTTTGCTTTGCGGCACCAACTCGTCTACCAGACGCCAATCGCGGGCGCGGCGGCCCTTGACGCCTTCCTCGATGGTGCAGAACACGTCAGCATGATCGCGCCGCACCTTGCGCTTGTCGACCACGCGCGTCAGCCCGCCCGTGCCGGGAAGAACAGCCAGCAAAGGCACTTCCGGCAGCGACACGGCTGAAGAGCCGTCGTCGACCAGCATGATGTGATCCGCCGTCAGCGCGAGTTCGTAACCGCCGCCGGCCGCCGTGCCGTTGACGACACAGATGAATTTCTGGCCGGAATTTTCGCTGGCGTCCTCGATGTAATTGCGGGTTTCGTTCGTGAACTTGCAGAAGTTCACCTTGTGCGCGTGAGATGCGCCTGCGAGCATGCGAATATTCGCACCCGCACAGAAGACCCGGTCCTTGGCAGAGCGCAGGAGCACAGCTTTAACCGATGGATATTCGAAGCGCAGACGCTGAAGCGCATCATAAAGCTCGATATCGACGCCGAGGTCGTAGGAATTGAGTTTGAGCTGATAGCCTTCGAACAGGCCCGCGTTTTCATCCACGTCCATAGCAAGGGTCGCCACAGGGCCGTCAACCTTGAACTTCCAATGCCGGTACTTGTCCGGGCTGGTCTGGAAATCGATGCGACTCGCGCCGTTAGCGAGCTTGCGTTCGTGTTCGGCCATTCCTGGTTTCCTCGCCTGACCTGTCGATTCTGAAATCTGCCCAACCCGGGGCTGCTTTTCTGAACTATATTGCATTATAATGCAGTGTCTATAGAAAATTTGCATTATCATGCATTATTTTTCGCGTACCTCTCCTACAAGGCGGATTTTGCTGCCGCCTCCCCAAGCTTGTCCAGGATCGCCGGCGATCCCTGGATGGCGGTGCGCTGCATATAGAAACGAAGGCCGCGCAGTCCTCCCAGTTCCTCACCGCCGCCAGCCCGGCCAGGGCCGCCATGAACGCCCTGCGGCATAACGATGGAATGTCCGGTGTGGCCTTTGCCCACTTCAGGATCAACGCACAGGATGCGGCCGTGATGACTGCCCAAACCGGCCGCCAGCGTCGCGGCCTCGGCCGGATCGTCGCACCAGACGCTGGCCGCAAGCGAACCGCCGCCGCGCGCAGCAAGCGCGACGGCCTCTGCGTTCGACTTGCAGGGGATCAGCGTTACAGCCGGACCGAACACTTCGGTGTCGTGAACGGCGGATAGATCGCCGGCGCTTTTCGCGGCAAGCAACGTGGGAGCAAGGAATGCGCCGCGTTCCGGATCGGCATCGGCTAGGTGAGCCGGCTTGCCACCGCCGCGCAGCACCTGCGTTTCCGCTTTCAATTTTGCGAGCCCGTCAAGCGCCGCCTGCTGCTGTGCCCGATTCATCAGCGGGCCGAGCGCAACGCTCTCGTTCGCGGGATCCCCGCTGACGATGGCGTCTATCTTCGCGGCAAGCGCATCGGCGAATTCGCCGATCAACGCCTGGGGAACAAGCACCCGGCGAATGTTGGTGCAGAGCTGGCCGGCTTTCACTGTGAGCGCGCCGGTGATCTCGCGCACGAGAAGATCGAACGCAGCGCCGCCGGCAACTACGCTCGCTCCGAGCACCGCAGAGTTGATGCTGTCGGCTTCGATGTTGATGCGTGGTGCAGCGGCGAACACATCCGAATGGGCGCGGATTTTCGCGCCTGTATCGGCAGAGCCCGTGAAGGCAACGTGATCGAAAGGCGTCACTGCGCTCAACAGGCCATCGGCCGGGCCGCAAACGAGCGAGAGCACGCCGTCCGGCGCTGCGCCTGCGGCCACCGCATCGCGCACCATGCGTTCGGAGAGCCAGGCGCTCGCGGATGCCGGCTTTGCGAAAACCGGAACGCCGGCAAGAATAGCGACAGCCGCCTTCTCCCAAAGTCCCCAGGACGGAAAGTTGAACGCATTGATACAAACTGCGACGCCGGGCCGGGTCGTCCAGATGTGCTGAAGCAGAAAATTGCCGGTCTTTGCAAGCTGATCGCGCTGGTCTTCGCAAAGCATGCGCGCATCGCCAAGCTGTTTGCCGAGACGGGCGTAATATTTCAGCGTGCCGATACCGCCGTCGATATCTATTGCCGCGTCGCGTTTCGTGTTGCCGCTGTTGCGCCGGGCGATTTCGTCATAGTCCGCGCGCTTTGCGAGCAAGGCATCGGCTATGGCGTTGAGGATCGCGCCACGTTCGGCGAAGCTCATCGCACGCAGGGCCGCGCCACCCCGGTCGCGGGCGTGCGCCATCGCCGCTGACATGTCAAGGCCGGAAGAATCGACAACGCCGATATCTTCGCCTGTCACAGGGTCGCCAAATGCGCGGCCCGCGCCCTTGCCGTCTTGCCATCGACCGGCAATGTAGGATTGCAAACGGATCATCTCAACGCTCCTTGCCTGAGGCGAATTGTGCTTCTGCGGCGGGCTTCGCCATCGTTTCGGGCGCCAGCGTCTTTCGGGCGAAGTCCGACAGCAACGACAGGGTTTGTTCCTTCGCCTCGCGCCAGGGCGTGTGTTTAACTCCCGCAAGCACAGTGACCTCCAGCGGGCCACGGCAACATGCGCGGGCGACGTCCACTTGCCGCATCGTGCCATATTGATCGTCCTCGCCCTGAAGGATCTGAACGGGAACGCGAATATCGCGGAGAAATTCGCTCAGATCCCAACTCCGGAATTCCGGATCGAGCCACGCGCCGTTCCAACCATAGAACGCCACGTCCGGGTTGGCGTGCCAGCGCGCGAGTTTCTTCCGCAGGTCCGTCGTCTCGTAAGCCTGCTTCGCGTCGGCGATAGAGTGGATCGAAATGTCTTCGACGATAAAATGCGGAGCCATTACCGAGATGCCGCGTATGCGCGGGTCGTCGTGCATGCCGGCATAAATCGCTGCAATGGATGCGCCATCGGAATGGCCAATCAGCAGTCCCTTGCGCAAACCGATTGAATCAATCAGGCCAGGCAGCACATCGCACGCCTCATCGTGCATATACGAAAGCGGGCGCGGCAAGGGAACGGGGTCCGATTGGCCATAGCCGGCGCGCGACCAGGCAAACACGCCACAGCCAGTCACCTCTGCCAGCGTCTGCGGAAATTCAAGCCACAGCCCCGCGCAGCCAAGGCCCTCGTGCAGCAGCAGGATCGTGGGCGCATCGGCGGGCTGCGGGCCACAGAACCGGTATTCAAGGCGCTGGCCCGCGATATCCAGAAAGCCGCTCTCCGCAAGCGCCGCCGGCATCAAGCATCCTCGCGCAGTTTGAAGCGCTGGATCTTGCCTGTTGCAGTTTTCGGAAGGCTGTCCACGATTTCGATCCAGCGCGGGTATTTCCACATTCCGGCCGATTTCTTGACGTGTTCTTTCAACACTTCCTCCAGGCCGTCGCGCGAAGCTCCGTTCTTGAGAATAACGAAAGCCTTGGGTTTCAGGAGACCTTCCGCGTCGCACGCCGGCACGACGGCGGCCTCGAGTACGGCCGCATGGGTGGCAAGCGCAGATTCGACTTCAAATGGCGACACCCAGATGCCGCTGACCTTGAACATGTCGTCGGAGCGGCCGCAATAGGTATAACGCCCGGCCGTGTCGCGTATGTATTTGTCGCCGGTGCGGGTCCACTCGCCCTGAAATGTCGCCCGGCTCTTCTCGCGCTGGTTCCAGTAACCTTCCGCCGCCGAGGGGCCGCAAACATAGAGCTCGCCCACTTCGCCATCTGCCACAGGGTTCATGGCGTCGTCGAGCAAGCGCAACTCGTAGCCAGGAACCGCGATTCCGGACGTGCCATAGACGACATTTCCCGGCGCGTTCGAGAGAAAGATGTGCAGCATTTCGGTCGAGCCGACGCCATCCAGGATGTCAGATCCGAAGCGTTGCTTCCAGCTTGCGCCGACATGTTCGGGCAAGGCCTCGCCTGCCGATGCGCTGATGCGCAAGTCCGGCGAACCCGTCCTGTCCTTCAGGGACGAATCGCCAAGCATGGCGGCATAGAGCGTCGGCACGCCGAAGAATATCGACGGCCGGTATTTCTCCATCATGTCGAACATGAGAGCCGGTGTCGGGCGATCCGGGTTGAGAATGACGCTGGCGCCAACCGCCATCGGGAAGGAAAGGGCATTGCCGAGACCATAAGCGAAAAACAATTTCGCCGCAGACAGGCATATGTCGCTTTCGCGAATGCCCAGGACGCCCTCGGCGTAGAGTTTCGCTGTCGCCATGGGGCTGGCGTGGACGTGCTTGACGCCTTTGGGCATGCCGGTCGAACCGGACGAATAAAGCCAGAAGGCCGGCTCGTCGGCGCTGGTGGGCGCGGTGTCGAATGCGTCCGGTTGTGCGTCAAGAGCTGCCGCGAAAGCGTGAGACTGTTTGCCCCTTATGGAGGGTGTCTCTTTGCCGCCCACAATGATCACATGTTCCAGCGCGGGCAGCTCGCCAAGCACCGCTTCCACCGCAGCATACAGCGCTGCGGACACGACAAGCGCGCGCGCACGGCTGTCCCCCAGCATGTAGGCATATTGTTCCGGCGGCAGCATGGTATTCAACGGCACCGCGACGACGCCGGCGCGGATGGCGCCGAGAAAGGCCGTTGGCCATTCAACCGTATCGAGCATGATCATCGCCATCCGGTCTTCCCGGCGCAGTCCAAGCGAAGCAAGAAGGTTGGCGAAGCGGCGCGTATCGCCTTGCAGTTCCGCGTAAGTCAGGGACCGCGCAGGATCGGTAAAAGCGGTTTTGTTTCCGCGTCCTGCGTCGACATTGCGGTCGAGCAAATCCGTGCAAGCGTTATAATAAGATGTAGCGGTCATGTGCTCACTCCGGTAGCGGTTTCCCCATGCATTCTCGCGGCTGCGCTTTCCGCCCATTTATGAAATATAATTCATGAAAGCAAGCGAATTGTGCGACTTGCTCTCGCATCTGTCATGTAATATTTCTCCGGCAACGGGATTCTCGATGGCCAGCAACCGACTGAAAGCAGATTCGAAACGGGCAGAGCCTGTGCCGGCGGATGGCTTTGGCTCCAACCCGCCCGGCGTGACAGGCGACGACGAGCGGTACCTGGCCGATCTTGGCGACAGGGTTCGCCGCATACGCGCCATCCGCGGCATGTCGCGCAAGGTTCTTGCACAGACCTCCGGTATTTCCGAACGCTATATTGCCCAGATGGAAGCCGGCGCAGGCAATGTTTCGATTGTCCTGTTACGCCGGATTGCGCGGGCGACCGGCGTGCGCATCGATGATCTCATCGCCGATGTGCCGGAGAACTGGTCCGCGATACGCGATCTGCTGCCTGGCGCATCGGCGGAGCGAATAACGGCCGCCCGCGATATCCTGTCGGGCAAGGCGCCTCTCCCGCAACTTGAAGCCTCCGCACCGCAGCACGGGCCAAGGATCGCGCTGGTGGGTTTGCGCGGCGCGGGGAAATCGAGCCTTGGCAGACTGGCCGGGAAGGCTCTCGGCATCGAATTCATGGAGCTGAACCAGGAGATCGAAAGCCATCATGGGCTCTCCGTAACCGAGATTTTCAAGCTCTACGGGCAGGAAGGGTATCGCCGCCTCGAGCTCCAGGCCCTGAAGCGGCTGATGGAGCGAACGGCGCCATTCATACTGGCGACTGGCGGCGGCATCGTCGCCGAAGCAGCGACCTACGATTTGCTGCGGGCCTCGTTTTTCACCATATGGATCAAGGCGCAACCGGACGAACACATGAACCGCGTCCGCCAGCAAGGTGACCTTCGCCCAATGGCGAACGACAAAGCGGCGATGGAGGAGCTGGTGACAATTCTTTCCAGCCGCGAACCGCTTTACGCCAAGGCAAATGCGCAGATCGACACGTCCGCGCGGAAGATTGACGCTTGCGCAGCGGAACTGGCCGAAACGATCCGCAAGAATTTTCCGCATTTGTCCGCCGGAACAGAAAAAGCGTAATACTGACTTGCATTATATCTCTTGACGGGCACTTACCATGTATTAAAGTGCATATTATCGACTCTGCCCGGTGCGTCCATTAAGCTCGCGCCGGGTTTTGCCGGTTCTATTTGCCCGAACGGGCGACGGCCCGGATATGCGTCCAAAAGGGCTAACGAGAAGGCTTCGAGGGGAGGATCAAATGAGCATCACACGGCGTAATGTATTGACCCTGGCGGGCGCGGCTGGCGTATCTGCTGTCGCCAGTCCGTTTATTCGCCCGTCCTGGGCTGCCGGCGACAAGATCAAGGTTGGCTTGCTACTGCCTTATTCGGGCACCTATGCGAAGCTCGGCGAAGCCATCACCAATGGCATGATGCTCTATTATAATCAGAACAAGGATGCCTTTGGCGGCCGGACCCTGGAGTTCATCAAGGTCGACAGCGAGGCCGCCCCGCCGAAAGCAGCCGAATACACCAATAAACTGGTGCTCGGCGAAAAAGTCGACGTATTGACCGGCCCTGTGCATTCCGGTGTTGCCATCGCCATGGCAAAGATCGCCAGAGAAGCCGGTGTTCTCACCATCATCTCGAATGCAGGCGCGAACGACCTGACCGGCGGCCTGTGCGCCCCGAATATCTTCCGCTCTTCCTTCGCCAACGGCCAGCCCGGCTATGCGACCGGCAAGGCGATGATCGCTGCCGGCATCAAGGAAGCCGTGAGCTTTACCTGGCGCTATGCCGCCGGCAAGGAATCTGTCGACGGCTTCAAAAAGGCATTCCAGGAAGGCGGCGGAAAGATCATCAAGGATATCACGATCCCCTTCCCGCAGGTGCAGTTCCAGTCGGCGCTTTCGGAGATTGCCTCGATAAAACCGCCCGCCGTCTATTCGTTCTATGCCGGCGGCGGCGCGGCGAAATACGTGAAGGATTATGCGGCAGCGGGCCTGTTGAAGAACATTCAGCTCTGGGGCCCGGGCTTCCTGACCGACGGCGTCGAGCAAGCCATCGGCGCTGCCGGCAACGGCGTGAAGACCGCGCTGCACTATGCGGACGATCTCGACAACGCGGAGAACAAGGCTTTCCGCGCCGCTTATGAAGCTGCATTCAAGAGCCCGGCCAGCGTTTACGCCGTGCAGGGCTTCGACACGATGGCCATGCTTTCCGCCGGTCTCAAGGCCGTCAACGGCGACATCAAGAAGAAGAACGACTTGCACGGCGCGATCGCCAATGCCGAAATCAAGTCGCCGCGCGGTCCTCTCAAGCTGTCGAAATCGCACAACCCTGTGCAGAACTTCTATCTGCGCGAACTGCGCGACGGAAAGAACGTCAACAAGGGCGTTGCTGTGGCGAGCCTCGGCGATATCGACAAGAACTGCAAGATGGGCTGAGTCCGGCCCGCAGGAATACAGCGCCGCCGGCAAAACCGGCGGCGTTTGTCTTGCAATCTCCGTCCTGACGAGGACGTTTCGCGGAAACAGACTATGGAACTTGCGCTGCTGCAGCTGTTCAACGGCGTGCAATACGGCTTGCTGATATTTCTGGCTGCGAGCGGGCTTACGCTCGTCTTCGGCATCCTCGGCGTCATCAACCTGGCACATGGCTCGTTCTATATGCTGGGAGCCTATTGCGCGCTGACACTGACCTCCGTTTTCGGCGATATTTTTCTTGCGCTGGCCGCAGGCATTCCGCTCGCATTCGCCTTCGGTCTGCTGATCGAATGGCTGTTCATCCGGTTCCTGTACGACCGCGATCACTTGCAGCAAGTGCTCCTGACGTTTGCTCTGATCCTCATCTTCAACGAATTGCAGCGCGTGATCTGGGGCTCGCACGAACACAGCGTGCCCGTGCCGTCTTACCTGAGCGGCTCCATACGCCTGACCGACACGCTGAACTATCCTGTCTACCGGCTGGCGCTGACCGGCATATGTCTATTGCTCTCGCTGGCGATGTGGTTCACGATTCAAAGAACAAAGATTGGCAAGCTCATTCGCGCCGGCGAATCCAATCGCGAGATGGTGGAACTGCTCGGCTTCGATGCACGCATTCTGTACCGGTTCGTATTCGCGGCAGGGGTCTCACTTGCAGCGGCAGCGGGAATGCTGGCAGCGCCTATCGAAAGCGTCTATCCCGGCATTGGCGAACGCATTCTCATCATCTCGTTCGTGATCGTCGTGGTCGGCGGCATCGGCTCGATCCGCGGCGCGTTTCTCGGTGCGATCCTCATCGGCGTCGCGGACGCTTTCGGAAAGGTCTATCTGCCGGGCTTTTCCAGCTTCATCGTCTATGCGCTGATGGCGGCCGTCCTGTTGATCCGCCCCGCCGGCCTGTTCGGAAGGAGCTGACATGCTCGGCCGCCCTTCCGCTGCGACAAGTGCGATACTGATAATCCTGGCACTGGCGCTTGCCGTGCTCCCTTTCCTGCCGGAATCGATCAACTCGCCTTACGCGATCAAATTTCTGACGCGCGTCACGATCATCGCGATCATGGTGTTGAGCCTCGACCTGCTGATCGGCGTAACCGGCCTTGTCAGCTTCGGACACGCGGCCTTCTTTGGGCTCGGCGCCTATGCGGCATTTCTGGTTACGCCGAAATTCGCCGCCGGAAACCTGCTGCTGGTTCTTGGCGCAGCCACGCTTCTGTCCGCCGTAGCCGCTGCAATCGCCGGTTTCTTCGTCGTGCGCACGCGCGGATTTTATTTCATCATGGTAACGATGGCTATCGGCGAGATGCTCTATGCGCTGTTTCACGACACGCAGATTGCCGGAGGATCGGATGGCGCAACGCTGAACTTCAAGCCGCTGCTGGCTGTCGGCTCGATCAAGGTGATCGATTTCTCCAATCGCTACACACTCTATTTCACAGCTCTGATCCTGCTCGCCGCAACCTACCTTTTTGCGTTGTGGCTGGTACGCACGCGCTTCGGCCGTGTGCTGCAGGCGATCCGCTGGAACGAGACACGCGCGCAGGCGCTTGGCTTCGACACGTTCCGCTACAAGCTTGCGATCTACACCATCGCTGGAGCCATAGCCGGACTGGCCGGTGCATTGTTTGCATCCATTGACGGCTTTGTGCCGCCGGACCTGCTGGGCTGGCGCGAGTCGGGACTGGCTATCATGATGGTTGTGCTCGGCGGCGTAGGATCGCTGCATGGCGCGATCTTAGGAACGCTCGCCTATTCTGTCCTTGAGGAAGTTCTGAAAGACAGGCACTTCGTCGGTTCGACCGTGGCCGATCACTGGGCCATCGCCATGGGCCTTGTCCTCATTGTCCTGGTGCTGACAGCGCCGCGCGGGATCGCCGGCTGGCTACCGTCGCGGCGTGCCACAGGAAGGACACCGAAAGCAGAGGCCTCCGCGCACGAGGAAGCGCAGGCGGGCCCCCTGCCCGTTCTCTCCGCCCAGGCCCTGACCAAAACTTTCGGCGGCCTGACGGCTGTCGACAATGTCACACTGTCGTTTGCTCCGAACAAGATCCACGCCATCATCGGTCCGAACGGGGCAGGCAAGACGACATTGACGAATTTGCTTTCCGGGGCATTTCCCGCCAGCACCGGGTCCATATCAATCGGAAAGCAGGATATCACCGCGCTGCCAAGCCACCGCAAGGCGCGTTATGGCATCGGCCGTTCGTTCCAGCGCACGAACATCTTTCCCGCGTTCACTGTCCGGGAGAATTGCGAGCTGTCTGCGCAGGCGCACGAGCCCGGCCTCCTGTCCCGCGCACCAGGAAATGAAGACGCAGCTGTCGCCTTCGCGCTGCAGGCGACCGGACTGATCGAAACGGCCGGCCGTATCGCCAGCGAGTTGAGCCACGGCGAACAGCGGCAGCTCGAGATCGCCATGCTGATCGCCAGCGGTGCGCGCACGCTCATCCTGGACGAACCGCTTGCCGGAACGGGACCGGAAGAGACGCAGCGGGTTACGGCGTTGCTGCGTTCGCTGGCGAAAGACCACACCATCGTTCTCATTGAACACGACATGGATGCCGTATTCGCAGTGGCCGATACGATTTCCGTACTTGTCAACGGCCAGTTGATCGCCAGCGGGACACCGGACGAGATACGCAACGATGCCGCTGTGCGAGAAGCTTATCTTGGCTCCTTCGAACCTGCGGGGGAAAGCGCATGACGTCACCCGTTTCCGCATCCGCCGATCGCCTGCTCTCGATCGAGAATGTCACGTCGGGTTATGGCGCGAGCATCGTTCTGCGCGGCGTCTCGCTCCATGTGGCGCCGGGCGAAACGCTCGGTCTGCTCGGGCGCAACGGCATGGGCAAGACCACACTTCTGCGCACAATCATGGGATTGCTGCGACCTCGGGACGGCCGGATTTCATTTTCTGGCCGAACCATTTCAGGCGCCCGCCCATCGGCAATTGCGCGCAGTGGCCTTGCCATCGTTCCGGAAGGACGCGGTATCTTTCCGAACCTGACCGTTGAGGAAAACCTCGACCTGGCTGCGCGTCCCGATGCGCAGGGTGGGCGCGCGTGGACGCGGGAACGCATATTCGAAACCTTTCCGCGCCTTGCCGAAAGGCGACGGCACTGGGGCAACCAGCTTTCGGGAGGCGAACAGCAAATGCTGGCCATCGGCCGCGCGCTGATGACCAATCCGAAACTCGTGATGCTCGATGAAGCGACCGAAGGCCTCGCACCGAAAGTACGTGACGAAATCTGGTCGACCCTGCGCAAGATCGCGGGCAGCGGCATCTCGGCCATCGTTATCGACAAAAATCTCGGGGATCTCTTCGAATTGGCCACACGCAACGTCATTCTCGCCAAAGGAGAAGTCGTATTCGACGGACCTACCGCCGAGTTGCGCAACAATGGCGAACTCATTCGCCGCTGGCTTGGCGTTTAACCGGGACGCAGACCATGACAGAAACGCAGACACCGCTGGTGCAGCGAACTGACGATCAAGGCCTCGCGATACTGACGACCGACAATCCGCCGGTGAACGCGACGTCGCAGGCCGTGCGCGAAACACTGAAGCGCCTTGTCGAAGAAGCCGATGCCGATGCATCGGTCGAGGCAATTGTGATTGCCTGCGCGGGACGCACCTTTTTTGCCGGCGCCGATGTGCGCGAATTCGGCAAGCCCCCCTCGAAACCTGTCCTGTTCGAACTCTGCGCGGCCATCGAAGCGTGCAGCAAGCCTGTCGTTGCCGCCGTCCACGGCACAGCACTTGGCGGCGGGTTTGAAATAGCGCTCGCATCGCATGTGCGTGTGGCGCGGCGCGATGCAAAGGTTGGCCTGCCCGAAGTGTTGCTCGGACTTACACCTGGAGCGGGGGGCACGCAGCGCCTGCCGCGCCTGATCGGTATCGGGCCCGCCCTCGAAATTATTACGAGCGGCCGGCAGGTAAGCGCAAGCGAAGCGCACAGGCTTGGCGCCATCGACATCGTAACCGACGGCGATCTGCTCGCAGCGGCAAAAGATGCAGCGCATAATACAATCGGCAAACCTGTGCGCCGAAGCGGCGACCTGCCCGTGCCGGCATTCGATCGTGCGGCGATAGACAGGCAGATCGCAGAGATAACGAAGAAGGCGCGCGGGCAGAGTTCGCCAATCGAAGCAGCGCGGCTTGTGTTGAAAGCAGCGGAAGGCACAACTGCCGAAGGCGTTGCGGCAGAGCGCGAAGCCTTCTTGCGATTGATGGACACCGAGCAATCCAGGGCTTTGCGTCATATCTTTGCGGCAGAGCGGCAGGCCTTGAAGATCGATGGCGTCAATTTATCCTCTGCGCGCGAGGTCTCGCACATCGGCGTGTGCGGCGCCGGGTTGATGGGCGCGGGCATTGCGACGGCGCTTGCAGACGCCGGTTACCGCGTCAGCATTGCCGAACGCGATAGCAATGCCGCGGAAGCCGGCGCTGCACGCATCAAAAGCGGCTACGAGAGAAACGTGAAATCCGGACGGGTGACGCAGGAGGCAGCAGACGAAAGGCTAGCTCGCGTTGTTGTGGGCAGCGATCTGTCGGCCATGGCCGCATGCGATCTGGTTATCGAAGCGGTGTTCGACGATCTTGCTGTGAAACGAGAACTTTTCGAAAAGCTTTCGGACATCGTGCAGGCCAGCTGCATTCTCGCAACCAACACAAGTTACCTTGACCCGAACGCCATAGCCGCCAATGTCGCTCACAAAGAGCGAGTCGTCGGCATGCATTTTTTCGCGCCGGCCAACATCATGAAACTGCTGGAAGTGGTTCGCACCGACCACACGTCAGCGGACGTGCTTGCGACGGCACTGGCCGTCGGCAAACGCCTGCGCAAGCAATGCGTTGTATCGGGCGTTTGTACCGGGTTCATCGGCAATCGGATTTATTCCTACTATCGCCGCCAGTGCGAATTCATGCTCGAAGAAGGCGCAACGCCGCAGCAGATCGATGCAGCAATGGAGGCATTCGGCTTGCCGATGGGACCGTTCAAGGTATTCGATCTTTCCGGCCTCGACATCGCCTGGGCGCTGCGCAAGCGTCAGGCGGCCACCCGCGACCCGGCTGCGCGATACAGCAAGATCGCCGATACGCTGTGCGAAATGGGGCGGTTCGGCCAGAAGACAGGCGCCGGCTATTATCGCTATGTCGACGGGAAACCGTCGGTTGACCCGGTTGTAACCGGAATTATCGACGAAGCCGTGCGTGAAGCCGGCCTGCCGCAGACCGGCTTCACCGCTGAAACGATTCAATTGCGCCTTGTCGCGGCCATGGCGAATGAAGGCGGCAAGGTTCTGGAAGAAGGAATCGCCTTGCGCGAATCCGATATCGATCTCGTCTTCGTCAATGGCTACGGATGGCCGAAGTGGCGCGGCGGACCAATGTTTCAGGCCCGCGCCATGGGCCTTTCGCGAGTAGTGGAGGAAGTGCGCGCGATGCAGGCGCGCGACGGCAGCGAGTTCACGCTATCGCGCTGGCTGGAAGCGGAAGCTGCAAAATAGCTTCATTCCGCACGTCGAAGGCGATCCGGGCCCCCTCTCGGTTACACAAAGGTCCCCGATAGCGGCAGCGCCACTTCCGGGATGGCTCACGCGCCTGCGGCCATCGGCACGATCCTGCCCGCATCGCCCGCATCTCCGCACCAGGCGACGAATTGATCCGGACGTACGAGGATCAATCTCGCCTCGAAGGCCTCGCGGCCGCCGCCGAACGTGTCGCGGACGACTTCCAACGGGACATTGTGCGCGTGTGCGGCTGCTTCGAAAGCCGCAACGCTGCTTGCATCTGCATCGAAGGCCAGCAACGTGAAGCCACGCCCCAGAGCCTCGAAGACATTGCGGCCGTCCGAAAGTTTCAACGGGCCGAGGTGATGTCCCGCGCGCGCTTTCATTGCGTGCTTGCCGTGCGCCGTGCATTTGCCGCCGGGCGGGCCGGCAACGACGGAGGAGCCTTCGTAGTTCGGCTCGTAGCTTTGCACGATGGCGCCAAGATCGCCGGTAGCGTGCGCCTGCCAGGCAGCCTCGAATTCCTCGCGGTTCTTGTGCGGATTGTAGCGGTCGAGAAAGGCCGCTTCGCGCTTGATGCGGCCGGCGATAAAGTCCTCGCCGACATCGCGGAACACCGGGCGCCGTTCGAGATCGTAGGAATCGAGCAGCGTCTCGCCGCCCCAGCCTTCGAGCTTTGCGCCAATTTTCCAGCCAAGATTTACGGCGTCTTCCAGGCCGTTGTTGACGCCGAAACCGCCATAGGGCGGATGCGTGTGCGCAGCATCGCCGGCAATGAAGGCGCGCCCAGCCCGGTAGCGTTCGGCGACAGCCACCCGCAGGTCCCAATAACCGATGTGATCGAATTCGCAATCGAAGGACAGCCCCGCTGCTTCTTCGATCAGCGCCTTGACTTCCGCATCCGACAATTCGCGGCCTTTCGGCACCGGCATGTGGAAGAACCAGCCTTCGCCCACATCGATGCGGCCAAAGAATTTCCAGTATCCCTTCAAAGCAGGATCAATGGCGCGGTAGGTCGAGCGGTCCGGGAAACGTTTGAACGCTTCGTGCAACTGTTTCGAGCGGAAAACCGCCAGCACCATCAATTCGTCGAAGTCGGTGCCGCCGCGCTCAACGCCCATCTGCTGGCGCACAACCGAATGGCCACCGTCGCAGCCGACGACATATGCGCCTTCGAGCGTTTCGGATTCGCCGTCTTCGCCGATCATCGTTACACGCACGCCGTCAGCATCCTGCTCGAAACTTTCGACACGCCAGCCGAAAAACTGATCGATGCAACCGAATTCGTTCATGCGCTCGCGCAGCACCCGCTCCAGAATATATTGCGGGATGCGGTCGTTCTTGCGGAAATAATAGTCCGTCACCAGTTCGCGTCCGGCGGGCGCGTGCCAGTAGTCGCTCATCATGTTGCCGTAGGCGAGGATCTCGCCGATGGCGTGGCCAGGCGGCATCAGCCGCGCATCGCGCAACTTGTTCTCGATGCCCCAGAACCAGAAGTGTTCCAACGTGCGATGGGTCAGGTTCTGGCCCTTGGGAATATTGTGCATGCCCTTGCGCCGCTCGACGATAGCGCTGGAATGGCCCCGTAGCGCCAATGTTACTGCCAGCGCCACGCCGACAGGCCCGCCTCCAGCTATGATGACATCGTATTTCTTCGCCATGTTTTTCGGTTTCCGGACGATTGTGTGCGGGCGCGGGACAGACTTCCCGCGCGACAAATTTCTGGGAATGGCGATTGGCGTGAAAGCCTTTTCGCGCAGGCGTTTTACGCCGGGGGAGCGAAATCTTCCAGTCTGTAAGCGCCGGGATGACGGCGGCCGACCTTGCGCAGATCCTCGACGGAGAGACAGCCGAGTTGACCGAGCGTTGCGCGCACATCTTCGGTGTAGACATGGATGAGATGGCCGGGGCCGCGCTCGCCGAGGGCGCCGAGGCTCCACAGGAAGGACTTGCCAGCCAACGCACCGTCCGCGCCAAGAGCTACCGCGCGCGCCACGTCGACGCCCGAGCGGATGCCGGAATCCAGAATGATGGTCGCGCGGTCTCCGACCTGCTGGCGGATCGCCGGAAGCACATCGATGGACGAGGGCAGCGCCTCGATCTGGCGGCCGCCATGGTTGGAGACGAGAATTCCGTCGACGCCAAGGTCCACGGCCTTTTGCGCATCGGCAGGATGCAGAATGCCTTTCAGCATCATCGGGCCCTTCCAGACGTCGCGGTAGAGCTTCACTTCGTCCCAGGTGAACGCGCCGCCCTGCTCGCGGCGGATGAACGCGGCTGCTTCCTCAAGGCTCAGGTCGCCACCCATGTAGGGCTTCAGCGCAGCGAAACGCGGTACTCCATGTTTGCGCAGGGAAGCGAGCCAGCGCGGGGCCATCATCGCATCCTGGCGCAGGCGCATCGTCAGCTTGAACGGGTTCATGATGCCGCTGCGCACTTCGCGCGGACGTGTCGTGCGGATCGGCGTATCAATGGTGAGCATGAGCACTTTGACGCCGGCCGCCTGGGCGCGGCGCGTGAGGTCGAGGCCGATGCGATGGTTGTCGCGCGAGAAGCGATAGAGCTGGTACCACAGCACGTCGCCGGCCAGTTCCGCGCCCTGCTCCATGTCGATGCCGGACAGGAGACCAAGCGTGTACGGCACATTGGCCTTCTGCGCAGCTTTTGCGAAATAGGTTTCGGCGCCGGGAAACGCGGTTCCCGGACCACCAATGGGCGCGATGCCGACGGGAGCGGAATAGCGGTGGCCGAAGATCGTGGTTTCCGCCGAAGGTGGCGCGACGACGACGCCGTAACGCGGCAGCAATTCCACCGCGTCGAGAGCGCGCCAGTTGCGGGCGATGCCGGTGTCGGCGCCTGCGCCGCCATCCATGTATTCGAAGGCGAAGTTCGGCATGTTGCGCTGAGCAGCGCGGCGAAGATCATGCGATGTCGGAAAACGGCGATGCAGCGCAAGCCGTTCATCCATCTCGGCAGCTGTCGGTTGCGGCGTGGCCGGTTTGGCGGCGGCAGATGTATCGTCCATGTCGTTTCCTCGTACCTCTGCGATACGCGCAGTGTTGCAACGCAGTCTAATCCAGATTGAAGCCTTTGCGGCGTATGAAAGCGCCGAAGTCCTGCCGTTCCGGCTTCGAATACTGACGCGCCTTGTCTTCCGACCAGCCGTAAAACTCCGCCTTGCCGAAGCGATCAGGCTCGCGCTGGCGGCGATAAGGAAAGATGGAATCGCGGCGGCGGTCGTAGGAATCGACGTCTGCCCGGATGCTGCTTTCCTCGAAGCGGTCGCGATGTACGGTCGCCGACAGCGGCAGGCGGGCGCTGACATAGGTCTCGCCGGCAGGGTATCCGAAGCCAAGGCCTGCGACGGGATAGACATGATCGGGCAAACCGAACATGTCGCTCACTTCCTGCGCGTAGTTGCGAATGACGCTGACAGGGCATGTTCCAATGCCGGCTGCGTCCGCTGCGATGACGAAGGCCGACAAGGCTATGCCCGCGTCCACCGCCGTATTGAAGAATGCGTCGAGATGATCGTTAATGAAGGGATAGTCGCGCCATTCGAAGAACTGGCGGTGGCGGCGGTTGTTACCGAGAAATATCACGAAGTGCGGACAGGCCGGAAGCCAGTCCTGATCGGTGAGAAGTTCGTTCAATCGCGCACGTTTCGCCGGATCCTCGACGATCAGGATGTCGCGCTGCTGCAGATCGCTCTTTGTGGGCGAAGACAGCGCCAGCGCGCAGAGCGTGTCGACTGTCTGCGCCGGAACCCGCTCCGGCTTGAAGCGGCGGCAAACGCCGCGATTGGCCAGCCTGGCCCATGCGCCGCCGGCTTCCGCCGGCGGCGAGATGTCGTGGGCATAATCGCCGAAGCGAAGCGCCAGCGCGTCTTTCAGGTTCCGCATCAGACGCCGTCGTTGGGATCGTGATAGAATTCGCCGACGCGCGCCGTGTAACCGGGCTTGCCGTTTTCGACATAGTGGTAGCGGCCGTCGCGATCGCGTCCGAGCTTGCCCTGATCGCGCAATTCGTCCAGCGCCAGAGCCACTTCGCGGCCATCTTCGCTGCCGACGGCTTCCACGACATGGGAGTAGAACAGCGGACCGTTCTGCAAGGCCTGTTCGACAGTCTGGAAGCGGGCCGGACGGCCATCGAATTTCTTCGCACCACAGCGCATGTAGACGATTTCGTCGTGGCGGCCGAAGGGCAGCATGCAGTCGAACCCGGTCTTGGCGCCCGTGCGACGGCCCATGAGCGAAGGATCCATGGTCTGGCCCATGACGCCCTGAATGGTGATCGTATCGACGTCGGACTGGTAGCGCGTCGAGAAGGCCCATTCGACCTGCGCATCGTTGTGGACGTCGATATCCTCGTCGAACACCCAGACGTGCTTGAGATTGCGGATGGAAGCGAATAGCGCCAGCATGGCCTTGCGTGCCTCACCATGCTCGGTCTGGCGCATGGACACGCGCAGGTGACCGGAGCCGCCGGTTCCCGAAAGCGAATTGACATCGCGCGGATCGCGAACGGTGCGCTTGAGAATCTCCATCGCCTGGGTTTCGATGCGCAGCCCGGTGATATTGGCCGAGTCCGTCTGGTCCAGCACGAAGCCCGAACCGTGCTGCAAGGTCTGATACATGGCATCCTTGCGCATGGTTATGGCTGTGCAGGTGAAGATGGGGTCCATGTGAATGGAACCGTAATATCCCATGTATTCGCCGAAGGGTCCCTCCGGCTCGCAATAGCCGCGTTCGTCGAAATAGCCCTCGATAATGATTTCCGCATCCGCCGGCACAAGGATGTCGTTGGTCAGGCTGCGGACGACGGGAGCCGTCTCGCCGCGCATGGTGGCGACGAGGCTCAATTCGTCGCCGGGAATGCGCGTCGTGGCCGCCACCATGTCGAGCGGATGCGCGGCCAGGGTGAACGTCACCGGCAAGCGCTCCCTGCGCTTCGCGCAGCCTTCGTAGATGCGCTTCAGGTCGGACGGCGCGGTGATGTTCGTGCCGGTCTGCGTTCTGTTACGCAGCGACAGGCGGCGGCTGCCGACATTGGTGCGGCCGGTCAGCGGGTCCTTCGTATAGTCGATGCCGGACGAGATGTAGCAGGAGCCGTCGAATTCGTGCTGCGGATAGAAGGGCAGCTTCATCAGGTCGATCTCGTTGCCCAGCAGCTTGATCGCGTGAACAGGCGCTTCGTCGGAGGGAACCTCTACAACCTTCTGCGGATTGGCAAGGCGCCGCGGCAGTTCGGTGAGGATGTTTTCCTTGTCGCTGTTGAAAGCAGCGATCAGGCGCTTGCGGCCAGCCATCGCCTTGGCGATCATCTCAACCTTTTCGGGACCGGCCTGTTTGAACAGAACGGCCTTTTTGGTTTCCTCGATGGTGCTGGCCACGTCGCGCAGCGGTACCTGCGCATCGACGACTTTCACCTCGTCGATCTCGATCAGCTTGTCGACAAATTTGCGCAGCCGGTATTTTTCGAAATCCAGTTCTCCGGTCTTGCTGACTATGTTCGCCATGGTTTCAACTCCCTGAAAAGCCGGCCCTGGCCGGACTGTTCGCAATGTTCGCTCGCCGCATCATCCGCGCGCGGCTTTGGCCTTCTGGATTGCCCGCCACACGCGTTCGGGTGTTGCAGGCATTTCGACATGGCGCACGCCAAGTTCCGACAGAGCGTCGACGACAGCGTTAATGGCGCAGCCGAGCGCCGGCGTCGTGCCGCCTTCGCCGCCGGGACGAATGCCGAATCGGTGAGACGTCGCCGGAACCTCGATCAGCTTGCCGTTGACATTCGGCATCGTGTCGGCGCGCGGCACGGCATAATCCATGAAGGAACCGCCGCGCATCTGCCCGTCCTGCGGGTCATAGGCGATGTCCTCGAACAGCGCCTGGCCGACGCCGCATGCAACCGCGCCGTGCGTCTGGCCATGCAGGATCATCGGGTTGACTGCAAGGCCGACGTCGTCGGTGCCCGCCCAGCGCACGAGATCGACGTAGCCGGTGTCAGGGTCGATTTCGACTTCGCAGATGTGCGTGCCGGACGGATAGGACCCGAAGGGCGTGGTATGGTCGCCGACGCCGCCGAACTTTCCGCGCAGCTCTTTCGGCACAGTGTCCTTCTCGGCAGCCGCTTTTGCGACTTCGAACAGGCCGATACTGCCGCCGCTCTTTGCCCTGAACTCGCCGTCCTTGAACTCGATTTCCGATTCCTGCGCCTGCAGCACATGCGCGGCAATCTTCTTGCCTTTCTCGAGAAGTTCATCGACAGCCTCACCCATCGCGAGCGAGGCGATGCGCATGGAGCGGCCGGAATGCGAGCCGCCGCCGGCCTTCACGCGGCGCGTGTCGTGCGCGACGTATTTGACGCTTTCCAGCGGTACGCCGAGCCAACTCACCAGCAATTGCGCAAAGCTGGTTTCGTGCCCCTGGCCGCTGTTCATCGTGCCGAGCACGAGTTCGACCTCGCCTCCGGGCGAGATCGTGATTTCGGCGCGCTCGCGCGGGAAGCCCCCAGCGCCTTCGATGTAATTGGCGATGCCGAGGCCGCGCAGCTTGCCGCGCTTTTTCGATTCGCGCTTGCGCGCGGCGAAGCCCTTGAGGTCGGCGAGCTCGAGGGCCTCGTCCATGTTGCGCGCATAGTCACCGCTGTCGTAGGTGATGCCTACCGCATTCTTGTACGGAAATTTGTTGGCCTTGATCAGATTGCGCTTGCGCAGTTTCACCGGATCGAAGCCGTGCTCGTCGCAGGCGATGTCGACAATGCGCTCGAGAATGTACATGGCTTCGGGCCGTCCGGCGCTGCGATAAGGCGTCGTAGGCACGGTATTGGTCATCACGGCGCGGCCGCGGAAATAGACATGCGGGATGTCATAGACGCCCTGCATAATGCCGAGGCCCTTGCGCAGCGGCGTGTAATGCACCGTATAGGCGCCGATGTTGGAAATGTTATCGCCGCGGATGGCCAGAAACTTTCCATTCTCGTCCAGCGCCAGTTCCGTTCGCGACCACAAGTCCCTGCCCTGATAATCGGTCAGGAAGCATTCGGTGCGGTCGCCCGTCCATTTGACGGGACGGCCGAGCTGTTTCGCCGCCCACGGCAGCACGCCGTACTCGGAAAAGAACGTGTTGCGCGTACCGAAGTTGCCGCCCATGTCGCCGCTGTAGGAGCGCACGTGATCTGTCGTCACGCTCATCATGCCGGCAAGAGTTTCCTGCTGGCGGATCACGCCGCCGCCAGAGCCGGCGCGTACGGAATACTGACCGGTCTTGGCGTCGTAGTCGCAGATCGTCGTGCGCGGCTCCATGGGCGTGCCGGTGACGCGGTTGATCTGCGTCTCGAAAACGACGACATGCGCCGCCTTGGCGAAGGCCGCATCGGTCGCTGCCTTGTCGCCGACTTCACAATCGAGCGACGTATTGTCCGGACAGCCGGGCCAGATTTCCACGGCGCCTTTCTTGATCGCGTCGGTCGCGCGGATGACGGCCGGAAGCGGCTCGTATTGCGGTTCGATGAGCACCGCTGCGTCGGACGCCTGAGCCTGCGTCTCGGCGATCACAACCGCGACGGGCTCGCCGATATGCCTGACGATTTCCGGCGGCATGGCGTGATGATCGGTCAGATAGACGTCGCGCAGGACAGTCAGCTTGACGTCCGAACCGCCCTTCCAGCTCGGATCGTGCGGGATCGGCTTGACCCCTGCGGCGACGAGATCCTTGCCGGTATAGACCGCCAGCACGCCTGGGGCGGCCTTTGCCGCGGCCGTATCGATCTTCACGATCCGGGCATGGGCGTGCGGACAGCGGACAAAAGCGGCGTGGCAAACGTTCTTCGGGAACTGGTCGCTGGTATACTGGCCCTGACCGGTCAGCAGACGCATGTCCTCCTTGCGCCGTACAGGCGCACCAATTCCAAAGCCATCTGCCTTTGCGTCGTCCATCTGGTCTCCTCCCGCCGTGCGAATTTGGCCTCTGACGAGTGCTCCGCGGCTGGTTCTGTCATATCACTTTGCCGCCGCAAGACAATCTTTTGGGACAGCGCGCGCCGCCGTTTGTGCACGAATCCTGGAAAAAAGCCCCTTCATTTCCAGTGCTCCGGGGTAGGCAAAACTTGCTGCATGGGTCAATATCCGACCCAAGCCCGCGTCTGCGGACAAGCCGAAGCCGGGAAACGCCGGCCCGATCCCATTCCGGAGGAAACGATGTTCCAGTTCAAGTCTGCCCGCCCAGGGGCAAAATCTGTTTTGGCCGCCTGTGCCGCAGCTGCCCTTCTCGCATCGCCCGCATCGGCTGCCGATCCTTTCTACAAGGGTAAGACCATCAGCTTTGTTGTCGGCTATGCGCCGGGCGGCGGATCGGACCTGTCCTGCCGGGTCTTCGCCAAGCACATGCCAAAGTATATCGCCGGCAATCCGACCATCATCGTGCGGAACATGCCCGGAGCCAGCGGCGCCAACGCCATCAACTACGTCGGCGAAGCTGCGCGGCCGGACGGTCTCACCGCGGTATGCGGCACGCTGTCGATCCTGCTGCCGATGCTGGACGATCCGGCGCTGCGGGTCGACCTGCGCAAATTCCATTTCATCGCCGGGGTCGCCGACAGCCAGGTCATGTATGTCCGCAAGGACGTAAAACCGGGCATCAACAAGCCGGACGACGTGTTCAAGGCCGAAGGCCTCGTGCTCGGCGGGTTCCTGGTGACCAGCGCCAAGGATATTCCGGAGCGGCTGCTGGCCGATCTGGCGGGCATCAAGTATCGCTATGTGACCGGCCTGCGCGGCGACGGCGGTGGCCGCACCGCGATGCGCCAGGGCATCATCAACATGTACATGGAAGCGGTTGCGAGCTTTGCGACCATCACCATGCCGACGCTGGTCAAGTCGGGGACGGTCCTGCCGCTGTTCCAGACAGGCCTGCTGGACGACAAGGGCGATCTGACCCAGCGCGATCCGTCGCTGCCGGACATTCCGACCTTCCTTGATTTCTACAAGGCAAAGTTCGGCAAGGAACCCTCCGGCCAGATGTGGGAGGCGATCAACGCCATCCTTGGCCCTTATGCGGTGTCGCAGCGCGGTCTGGCGCTGGCGCCGAATGCGCCGAAGGAGGCCTCAGCGGCCCTGCGCGCAGCCGTGCCGGCAACACTCAAGGACAAGGAGTTCCTTGCGGACGCCAGGAAATCCATGGGCGAGGGCATCCAGGCCTTCGGCGGCGAGCGGGTGCAGACGACGTTCATGAAGGCGCTCGACATCAAGCCGGAGCTCAAGGCTTTCCTGAAGGCCTATGTCGAGCAGGGCAAGAAGATGGCCGGACGGAAATAGGCAAACTGCACCGAACCAAAGGCTGACGGCCGGGCGCGTGAGCGTCCGGCCTTTTCGAAGGCAGGGCAATGGAAGCGTTTGTCGAAGGACTTCGTCTGGTGCTGGCGTGGCCGGCAATCGGCATGCTGTTTCTGGGCGTGATGATCGGGCTCTATCTCGGGGCGGTGCCGGGCCTTGGCGGGATGGTTGGCTTCGCCATGCTCATGCCTTTCACGTTCGGCATGGACCCTGTCGTCGCTTTCGCCCTGCTGCTAGGCATGTATGCGGTGACGACGACCTCCGATACGCTGACCGCCGTTCTGCTTGGCGTGCCGGGGACCGGCGCGGCGGCCGCGACGGTTGTCGACGGCTATCCGATGTCGCAGCGCGGCGAAGCGATGCGGGCGCTCGGCGCGGCCTATACGGGTTCGGCAATCGGCGGCGTTTTCGGAGCATTGTCGCTGGCGGTGATGTTGCCGATCATTGCGCCGCTCATACTCGCTTTCGCGCCGCCGGAATTCTTCATGCTCGGCGTTCTCGGCCTGATGTATGTCGGCGCGCTCAGCGGGCGTTCGATTGCTCGCGGGTTGATTGCGGCGCTGCTGGGGCTGCTCATCGCCACCATCGGATATTCGACGCAGGGCGGCATCGCGCGCTATTCCTTCGAGATCAACTATCTTTTGGACGGGCTCGACGTAATTCCTCTGGCGCTGGGCCTATTCGCCATTCCCGAAATCGTGGAACTGGCCTGCCGCGGCCTGCCCATCGCCCGCCACGCGCAGGACGTTTCGACCAAGGGCCAGATGCTGCAGGGCATCAAGGATGCGTTCACGCATTGGTGGCTTGTTCTGCGTTCGAGCATGATCGGCATTTACATCGGCATGCTGCCGGGCGTCGGCGCCGCTATCGCCGACTGGGTCGCCTATGGCCATGCGGTGCATACGGCGAAGGACAAATCGCAATTCGGCAAGGGCGACATTCGCGGCGTGATTGCGCCCGAGACCGCCAACAATTCGGTCAAGGGCAGCGATCTCGTGCCGACCATTGCCTTCGGCATTCCTGGCTCTGCGGCCATGTCCATTCTGCTCGGCGCGTTCCTGATCCACGGGCTGCGGCCCGGCCCGGACATGCTGACGACCAAACTCAGTTTCACCTATTCGATGGTCTGGACACTGGTCATCGCCAATGTCACGGGCGCGCTTGCGCTGATGCTCTGGAGCAAACAGATCTCGAAGATCGTTTTCCTGCGCGCCAATCTCATCGTGCCGGCGATCATCCTGTTCTCGTTCATGGGCGCGTGGGTGAACAAGAGCAACATGGGTGACTGGGCGGTTCTGCTGCTGTTCGGCGCGATCGGCATCTGGTTCAAGCAGGCCGGCTGGCCGCGCCCGCCGGTGATCCTCGGCTTCGTGCTCGGCCCGATCATGGAAACCAATCTCGACATCACGCTGCAAGCCATCGGTTGGGGTTTCGTAACGCGGCCGCTGGTAGTCGCGATGATCGTGATTCTGGCGATTTCCTTCGCCTTCGAGATGCGGCGGCAACGGCAGATGCGCAAGAGCGGTGGCGCCGTGCCGCATGCGGATGAAGGGGGCGACAAGGCCAAGAAAGCCGAACCGCTGGCGCCGGCGCCGTCGAATATCGCGCTGGCCTGCGCTTTCCTTGCGCTGTTCGGGGCCGCCCTTTGGCTGTCGCGAAGCTGGGAGTGGGATGCCGCCATGTTCCCGCGCACGATCGGCGTACTGGGCCTGGCGGCGACCGCTTTCGTTCTGGTCGAATCCTTGCGGGCGTGGCGCATTGCGCCGGCCGCACAAGGCGCGCCTGCCGCGACCGCGGACGATCCGATGGCTGCGCCGCGGGTCGCCGCCATGTTCGCGTTTCTCGTCGCTATCGCCGTGCTGACGAAACTCGCGGGTCAGTTGATCGCCCTGCCGCTGATGATCGCGGTGTATCTGGCGTGGTGGGGCAAGGAGAACTGGAAGATCGTTCTGGGTCAGGCGCTGGCGGCATGGGCTGTGCTGTACTTCATGTTCGGCCAGTTGATGAAGGTGATCTGGGCCGTCCCCGTCCTCGACCTGTTTTGACGGACAGTCCATGCGCTGAAACCTGCGGCAAAACGCGCCCGGATTTTTTCTTTTTCGCCCGGCAGCGCCTCTTCAACGCCATCGCAAGGCAGCCTATCTAGCGGGGACGCGGCGAAAGCAATTCCCTTGCCGCAAGCTGGCCCGGAAACTGGAGACCCTCATGTTCAAGACCCTGAAAGACATGCTTTCGGCCGCAACGGGGGCGGTGCCGCGCATTTCCGTCGCCGACGCCCAGCGCAAAATAGCCGAGAACGAGGCCGTACTCATCGACGTGCGCGAGATGAACGAAGTCGCCAATACCGGCAAGGCCGCGGGCGCGCTGCACATTTCGCGTGGCATGCTGGAGTTCAAGGCCGATCCCGCCTCGCCGATGTTCGAAAAGGCGCTGCGCAAGGATCGACCCGTCATCCTCTATTGCGCCTCGGGCGGCCGCTCTTCGCTGGCCGGCAAGCGCCTGAAGGACATGGGCTACGAAGAGGTCTACAACCTCGGCTCAATCAAGGACTGGGCCGAGGCCGGCGGCAAGATCGACCATCCGCTCGACGCGGGTATGTGATTTTTCAAATGCCAAAAGGAAACGGGCGCTGGAGGTGATCCAGCGCCCGTAATTTATTTAAAGCACGAGTGGCTTACTCCGCCGCCATTTTCGGCGCGGCGGCATCCAGCGCGGCCAGCACGCGCGGGGGCGACATGGGCTGTTCGTACATGCGCACGCCGGTGGCGTCGTGGATGGCGTGGGCGATGGCGGCGATGGGCGGGATGATCGGCACTTCGCCGACGCCGCGCACGCCGTAGGGGTGGTTGGGGTTCGGCACTTCGACGATTTCCGCATTGATATACGGCACGTCCGAGGCCACCGGCACGCGGTAGTCGAGGAAGCCCGCATTCACCATCTGGCCCTTGTCGTTGTAGAGATATTCCTCGTTCAGGGCCATGCCGATGCCCTGCACGGCGCCGCCGTGCCACTGGCCTTTCACGAATTCCGGGAACACGGCCTTGCCGGCATCCTGGATGATCGAATAGCGCAGCACTTTTACCGCGCCGGTCTGGCGGTCGACCTCGACGTCGACAATGTGGGTGCCGAAACCCGGCCCCTGATTGACGACGTTGATTTCGGCATGGCCGGCAATGGTGCCGCCGTACCAGGCTGCCTCCTTGGCGATCTGCGCAACGGACAGGGGTTCAAAATCGCCGACGTTCGCGCCGGCGGGCCGGGCGTGTCCGTCCTCCCAGACAACCTGATCGGGCTCGACCTCCCACTTGCGCGCGGCGACCTCGCACATGCGCGCAATCGCCCCGCGCGTCGCCTTCACGACAGCCATGGAGCCGGCGGTCGTGCCGCGCGAACCTGCCGTCATGAAGTTGAAGCCGAGCACGGTGGTGTCGCTGGGGATAGCGCGCACCTTGTCGGCCGGAATGCCCAGCTCCTCCGCGACAATCATCGAGAAGGCCGAGCGCATGCCGCCGGTCACATCGACAGTGCCGAAGATGACCGAGGCCGTGCCGTCCTCATTGATGTTGATCGTCGCCGAGGTTTCCATGCCAAGCGTGAACCAGAAGCCGGTGGCGATGCCGCGGCCCTGGTTGGGGCCAAGCGGCTGTTTGAGATGATCCGAAGCCTTGGCGCGTTCGAGCGTCTCTATATAGCCGATGCGGCCGAGCTTCGGCCCGAAATGCGTTTGCGTGCCTTCCTTGGCGGCGTTGCGCAAACGGATCTCGATAGGGTCGATTTTCAGCGCCTCGGCCAGTTCGTCGATCACGCCTTCGACGCCGAAAGCGATCATCGGTGCGCCGGGCGCGCGATAGGCTGCGACCTTGGGGCGGTTGCAGACGACATCGTGGCCGACGACGAGCACGTTTTCCAGATCGTAGCGGGTGAAAACCGTGATCGCGGCAAGACCGAGCGAAGAGCCAGCGAAAGCGCCGGCCTGATAGTTCATCTCGGCCCAGGCTGCGGTGATCTTGCCATCCTTCGTCGCGCCCATCTTCACTTTGACATTGGTGCCGGAGGTCGGCCCCGTCGCGCGGAAGACTTCGTCGCGGGTCATCACCATCTTCACCGGACGGCGCGATTTCTGCGACAGTTTTACCGCCAGCGGCTCGAGATAGACGTTGTTCTTGCCGCCGAAACCGCCGCCCAGTTCTGTCGGCGTCACTTTCACTTTTGAGATGTCCATCTGCAGCAGCTTGGCGATCTGGGAGCGGAACACGAAGTGCCCCTGCGTGCCGGTCCAGACTTCCGCCACGCCGCCATCGGTGTAATGCGCGATCGAGGCCTGCGGCTCGATATAGCCCTGATGGGTCGCGGCCGTATTGTATTCGCGCTCGATGACAATATCGGCCTTCTTGAAGCCTTCCTCGACATCGCCGAGCTTGGAGATCATCCGCAGAGCAATGTTGGAGGGCTTTTCGGGCTTGGGTTCGACGCCGCGGGTGAACATGTCGTCGTGCAAAACGGGTGCGTCCGGCTTCATCGCATCCACCACGTTGATGACGTGCGGCAGGACTTCGTATTCGACCTTGATGAGCTTCAGCGCCTTCTTGGCGATGGCCTCGGAGGTCGCAGCCACCGCAGCTACAGGATGACCGTCGTAGAGCGCTTTCTCACGCGCCATCATGTTGCGGGTGACGTCCTTGAAGTTGATCATCAGCTCGCCGGACGCGGCGTATTCGACTTCCATCTCGGGGAAATCGTCGCGCGTGACGACCGCTTTCACGCCGGGCAGTTTTTCCGCGGCGCTGGTATCGATGGACAGAATATTCGCATGGGCGTGCGGCGAGCGCAGCACCTTGCCGATAAGCTGTCCGGGCAGATTGATATCCGCCGCATAGCGGGCCCGGCCAGTGACCTTGTCGATGGCGTCTGGCCGGTCTTTCGGCTTGCCGCCGATGACCTTGAGGTTTTTCTCTTCGTATTTGATCATCGTGCCGAAGGGTGTCGGTGCGCGTCCCATGTTCAGGCTCCTCTCATCTCTTTGGCTGCGGCCTGTACCGCATCGACGATATTGTTGTAGCCGGTGCAGCGGCACAGATTGCCGGCCAGCCAGAAGCGGATTTCCTCTTCACTCGGATCGGGATTGCGATCCAGCAGCGCTTTCGATGCAATCAGGAGCCCCGGCGTGCAGATGCCGCACTGCAGGGCGACGTGGTCGATAAACTTCTGCTGCAGCGGATGCAGCTTGTCGCCTTTGGCCAGCCCTTCGACGGTCTCGATCGTCTTGCCGTTCATCTCCGCGCCCATCGCGAGGCATGAACAGACGAGGACGCCGTCGACCAGAACCGAGCAGGCGCCGCAATCGCCGGTGGCGCAGCCTTCCTTGGTGCCGGTAAGTTCCAGTTCGTCGCGCAGGACATCGAGCAGGGTCTGCGTCGGGTCACACAGATAGTCGACCTCGTCGCCGTTGATCGTTGCATTGACGTGATACTTGCCCATCCGACTACGCTCCCCCGCCCTTTGCGCGTTCCAGCGCAATCGTCGCGACCCGGCGCGCGAGAACGCCCGCCACCTTGATACGGAATTCCTTCGTTCCGCGCTTGTCGTCGATAGGCCGGCAGGCGGCCTGCGCGGCCTCCGCCAGTTTGTCGAGCGCGGCCTCGTCCACTTTCGTTCCAACCAGCGCATCGGCGGCAGCCGGAACCATGATGCATTTCGCGGCGACTGCGCCCAGCGCCATACGTGCGGCGGTGCATGTGCCGGATGCATCCAGCGTCAGGTGAACGGCGCAGCCGACGACGGCGATGTCCATTTCGGTGCGCGGCGTGAACCGCAGATAGGCGCCGCCGGAATGGGGCGGCGAATCGGGGAGGAAGAAGGACGTAACGATTTCGCCTTTTGCGAGCGTGGTCTTGCCCGGTCCGGCCGGAATGTCTTCCACCGCTACGTCGCGCTTGCCATTCGGACCCTGTACCGTTGCGATGGCGCCGGAGGCCATCATAGGCGGTACACTGTCGGCGGCGGGTGACCCGTTGCAGAGATTGCCGGCAACCGTCGCCCTGCCCTTGACCTGCATGGAGCCAATCAGCTTGACGCCGTCGATGACACCCGGCCAGGCTTTGGCGAAATCCGCATGGTCGACCATTTCCATGCCGGTGGTATTCGCCCCGAAACGCCAGCCGCCCGCTTCGCGGGAAATGCCCTTGAGGCCTGCTATGCGCTTGATATCGACGACAATGTCCGGCTCAACGAGATCGGAATGCAATTGCACAAGAACATCGGTGCCGCCGGCCAGCACGCGGGCAATCCCCTGCGTCCCTGCCAGCAGCTTCACCGCTCCGTCGACTGAATCCGGCGCTTCGTATCTCAAATCGTCCATGCCCAGCTCCCTGGCTCCCGAATAATCGTCCGCCCTGTTCCGGGCGGCGTTAGTCCGGCAGTCTATAGCGATTTCGGTGGAACTGGAAACTGGCCAAAGACAGAAATTTCGGAGGGCGGCAGCCCATAAAAAACCGGAGCGCAGAGCGCCCCGGCAGGAAAATCGTCTGGCTGCGCAAGGTCAGCCGCACGGCAGAATGTTTGCCTACTTGCGCTCGGACGGGAGCATGCCCTTGTCGTCGTAGAGCTTGAGAAAGGCGATGAGCGCGTCGATCTTCTTGTCGGCGGTTTCGCCCTTGATCCCGGCGAACGCCATCTTGGTGCCGGGGATCTTCTTGCGCGGGTTCTTGATGTATTCGCGGAACGTAGCGTCGTCCCACGTCAGGTTGGATTTCTTGTTGGCGGCCGAATAATTGTAGCCCTTGGCTTCGCCGGACTTGCGGCCCATCATTCCGTTGAGAACTGGGCCAACTGCGTTACGCGCAGTCTTGCCGACCTGATGGCAGGCGCGGCACTGACCCCAGACGCTCTTGGCGTCGTCGATGATTTTCTTTTCGTCAGCATTTTGCGCCAGAGCAGAAGCCGCGCCAATTGCCGTAAATCCAGCAATGGCCAGAGCATAAATGCCAAAGCGAACTGAATTAGCCATTTCCATTCCGTTTCCCTCTTTCGATACACCAAACCCGTACCGGCTTTAGACCAGCGGAGATTGCGCTCTATCTAGCGCGCTTCGCACGGCAATGCCAGAACAAGGCCTGCCGTGCGAGGACTTTTTGAAGCGGAGCCCGCTTGTCAACTTAGCTCTAGCCGAAAATATCGGTTGCGATGCCAGCATACCAGCCCATGTTTTCCTGGTCGTTCTGCTTGCGCAGATCGGCCGGCTCCTTGGTCTTGGAAATGAACCCGGATGTCGAAGCGATCTTGCCGTCCTTGGCCTCATACGTGCCGCCGACTTTCACGACATCGCCGGTTTCGATCAGGCTCCAGCAGGTATTGGCGTAACGCGCCGGGAAGACTCTCGACTTGATGAGGTCGCCACGCACGGCCATTGCCGCAACCTTGGCCTGGCTGTTGGCCGCGAAACCCGACTTCGGCATTTCGCCGGCAATCGACGCATCGCCAATGACGAAGATATTGCCGTCCGCTTTCGAGCGCATGGATGTTGCGTCGATGGGGCAGAAGCCGCTCTTGTCGGCCAATTTGGCCTGATGCGCGATTGCGCCGGCCATTTGCGCCGGTATGACGTTGACGAGGGCGCAGTTCTTGTAGGTTTCGAAACCGGTGACCACCGTCATGGATTTCGGATCGACCGACTTGATGCCGGAGTGAATGTCCGGAGAAATCCACTCGACCATGCCGCGGTAATATTTCTCCCAGCCTTCCATGAACAGGCCCTGCTTGGAGAACTTGGGCTTCGGATCGAGAACAATGATCTTTGCCTTGTTCTTTCCGGCGGCCTTGAGCGTGTGCGCCATCATGGAAACGCGCTCGTAGGGTCCGGGCGGACAGCGGTACGGGTTGGGCGGCGCTATCATGACGACCGTGCCGCCGTCCGGCACTGCATCCAGCTGCGCCTTCAGGATTTTCGTTTGCTCGCCGGCCTTCCAGGCATGCGGCATTTTCGTTTCCGCTTCCTTGCTCCATCCCGGAACGGAATCGTATTTCAGGTCGATACCGGGCGCGACGACGACGCGATCGTAGGGAAGCCGCGAGCCGTCGGCGAGGACCACTTCGCGCTTGTCGCGGTCAATGGCGGTCGCGGCCTGATGATTCAGCTTGATGCCATATTTTTTGGCGAGCGTGTCGTATTTATGGGTGATCTCTTCGAACTTCTTGAAGCCGCCGAGATAAAGGTTGGAGTGGAAGCAGGTTACAAACTCCTTCTGGGGTTCGACGAGAACCACATCGATTTTACCCTGGCTGTCCTTGGCGATGTATTTCGCCGCCGTCGCGCCGCCTGGTCCGCCGCCGATGACAACGACGCGGGGCTTGGCCTGGCCAAGAACCGCCGGAGCACCGATAACCAGCGCGCCCACACCGGCGCCTGCACCGGCGATGACCTGTCTTCTGCTAATCGTCATGCTTCCTCTCCCTCGTTATGTCCGTATTACCGAGAAGCGGATATGCGGACGCCTGAAAAACCTTGTTACTCGCTGGCTGGCTTTATGGATGCGAAATAGGCAGCCAGGCCAGCGATATCTTCGTCGGACAGCGGCGCGGTCAAGGTCTGCATGACCTTGTTCTCGCGGATTTTGTCCTTGTAGCTTTTCATGACAGCGACGAAGGATTCTTCGTCCCAACCGACAATCGGCGGCACGCCGGCTGTGGATTTGCCGGAAATCTGGTGGCAGGTTACGCAAGTCGAAGACAAATATTCGCCCAGCGCTTTATCGCCCTTGACGGCCTTTGGCTGATCGGCGAACGCCCCGCATGCGGAGGCCAGCAATGCGCCGGCGAGATACAACACAATCTTGATAGCCCTGAATGAAAAAACGGATCTCACGGCAGATACCGCGGGAATTTCTTGCATAATCCGATCCCCTCCCGATAGGCGCGCGCGGCGTCAACTCTTACGGACGCCGCGCGCAGCCGGCTACTCCACTTTAGGACCAGTCTTGTGATCGGGCGTCACGTCGATTTCGCGCGCGCGGCCGATTATCTTCACTTCGGTCTTGCAATTCTTCATGCACGGCTTCTTCTTCCAGAAGTGCTTCTCCGCCTTTTCGCGGTCGTCTTCGTAAAAGTTCGAAACATTCGGCATTTTCACCGACGTGAAGTTCTCCTTCGACAGGACGAATTTTTCGTCGACGATTTCGTTCATGTGCAAAAGATACGCAGTGATTGCATAGACTTCATCGTGTGTAAGCGTCTGCGCGTTTCCGAAAGGCATAGCACGATATATGTAGTCGTACACGGTCGAAAGATACGGCCAATAGGAGCCAATCGTCTTCTCGGGCCCTTCCGACTTCAGCGATCCGCGCCCGCCAGCCAGCACCGGCCATTTGCCGACGCCTTCGCCGAACTCGCCATGACAGGCGGCGCATTTTTCAACGAAAATCGCTTCCCCCTCTTTCACGCTGCCCTTGCCGGCGGGAAGACCGACGCCATCGGGACGTATGTCGATATCCCAGGCCTTGATCTCTTCCGGAAGAGCTGCACGGCCGAGCGCGATTTTTGCAGCCGGCTTTTGCGCAGCCGGCTTGTCCTTGGCTACCGAAATCGCCGACCCGCCGATGGCGATTACGGCAAAGACGGCGGCAGCACCAGCAAACGCCATCTTAAGAGATTTCGACATTCTCGGTCACTCCGTTCTTGCGCACCAGCCAGGTTGCGATGCCATTATTGTGATAGATCGAATTGACGCCGCGGATGGTGCGCAATTCGTGCTTGGTCGGCTGCACGTAACCGGTATCGTCAATGGCCCGCGACTGGATCAGCATTTCCTCGCCGTTCCAGTCGATGTCGAGATAAAAGCGTACCATCGAGAGCGGCATTGCCGGCCCGCTGATGCGCGCCTGCGTCCAGTTCTTGCCGCCGTCGATCGTTACGTCGACGCGCGTAACCGTGCCGCGGCCGCTCCAGGCAACGCCGGAAAGGACGTTCGGTCCCTTGTGCTTCAGCGGCGCCTGCGGCGACGGATTGGTGACGACGGATTTGGCGTCCATCACCCAGGTGAAGTGACGCGCCTTGCCGTCTGCGAGCAGGTCGGTGTACTTCGAGGTCTCCTCGCGATGTTCCCACGGCTTGTCGCCGACTTCGAGACGGCGCAGCCACTTGACCCACATGTTGCCTTCCCAGCCGGGAACCACGAGGCGCACGGGATAGCCCTGCTCCGGGCGCAGCGCTTCGCCGTTCATGGCCCAGGCGACCATGCAATCCTTCATCGCCTTTTCCATCGGGATGGAGCGGGTCATGCCGGCCGAATCCGCGCCCTCTGCGAGCAGCCATTTGCCCTGCGGCTTGACGCCGGCCTGATCCAACAGTGTCTTCAGCGGAATGCCGGTGTACCAGACATTGTGGATCATGCCGTGCGTATACTGGCAGCCGCTGAGCTGCGCGCCGCGCCATTCCATGCCGGAGTTGGCTGCACATTCGAGGAAATAGGCGCGGTTGATGCGGCCCGGGAAGCGCTTGAGATCGTCCATCGTGAAGACGAGGTTCTTGTCCGTCAACCCATGCAGCATCAGCCGATGCTTGTCCGGATCGATGTTCGCCGTGCCGCCGTGATGGCGTTCGAAGCACAGACCGTTCGGCGTGATAATGCCGTCGAGCGCATGCAGCGGCGTGAAGTTGACAGAAGACTCCCGGCTGGCCGTGAGCCATTCAACGTCGCGGCGCACGACGTTCTTTTCGAATTCCGATGGCTTGCCGTAAGGCGCATTTTGCACGCCGGCGCCAAGCGCCTTCGACCATTCGGGGACTTCGGTAATCACCTTTTCCGGCTCTGCCGCAAGGGCCGGCAGCGCTGCCGCCGCTACCCCGGCTCCGGCGAGGCCGGCGGTTTTCAGAAAGTTCCGTCTGTCGACGGGTTGCGCGGTGTCGCTCATTCCCGTTCCCATCTTGTTGGTTGACACTATTTCTACCTCATATAGGGCGCGATCACGCGCCGGTAACCTTCACCGAAGTGTTCGGTTTCAATTTTACGGTTTTGACGTTGGCGAGATGCTTCTCGACTACGTCCCAAATGGCAGGTCCTTCGACGCCCTGATTGACGCTGGCCCAGCCGGCGACAACATATTTGCGCTCCGGATCGATCGGCTGTCCGGTTTTCAAATAGGTCATGCCGGAAATGCGCTTGTGAATGGGCGCGGAGACGTCGATGGAATAGCCCATGCCGCCGACGCGAACCATGTCGCCGCCGCCCTGGAAATAGGGATCGGGATGGAAAATATTGTCGGCAACGTCTTCCAAAACGTCCTTGATCTGCTTGCCCGTCATCTGCATGCGGTAGCAGGCCGGATAGGTCATGGCCGTGGCGTTTGAGAGATCCTCGAACGTCACCGGCTGGCCGGGCACCAGCGTGCCGCCCCAGCGGAAGCCGGGCGACAGGCAGATTTCCGAATCGCGTTCCTTCAGCATCGCTTCGCAGATCAGATCGTCGAACGTGCCGTTAAAATTGCCGCGGCGATAGAGCAGGGACTCGTTCTGCGCCAGCACGCGCGAGAGGTTCTTGGCATGCGGCGCGCGCAGCTTCTCGACCATCGCTTTCATGTCCGTGTCGGCTGCGATGGCGTCGGAGAAAACCGGCATCAGCTTGTAACGGAAGCCGGCGACTTTCTTGTCCTTCACGTCGAGATCGAGACGGGAAACGAATTTGCCGTGCGATCCGGAGGCAATGACGATGGTCTGACCAACCTGAACCACGCCGGGCATGGCGTCGTGGGTATGCGCGGTGAGACAGACGTCGATGCCCTTCACACGCGATACCATCTTGCGGTCGACGTCGAAACCGTTGTGCGACAAGAGCACGACCACGTCGGCTCCTTCCGAACGTGCTTTCTCGACTTCTTCCTGCAATTCCTTCTCGCGCAGGCCGAACTCCCATTCGGGAATCATCCAGCGCGGATTGGCGATGGGCGTGCGCGGAAACGCCTGGCCGATCACGGCGATCTTCGAACCGCCCTTTACGAACGTCTTCTGCGCCTTGAAAACCGGCTCCTGCCATTCCTTGTCGCGAACGTTCTGCGCGAGAAAGGCGATGGGCGAACTTTCGGCAAATTCCTTCACCCGGTCGGCGCCGTAGGTAAATTCCCAATGGCCGACCATGGCGTCCGGCTTGATGGCGTGCATCACGTCCATCATGTCCTGCCCCTTGCTCTGCAGCGCGGTCCAGCTTCCCTGCCAGGTATCGCCGCCATCGAGCAGTAGCACCTTGTCGTCGCCACGATCGGCGCGGACCGCCTTGATCAGCGTGGCGATCCTGTCCATGCCGCCCATGCGGCCGTAGTTCTTCGCCAGTTGCACAAAGTCGCTGCTGGTCAGCGCGTAATCGTCGGGGGAACCGGTGGCCACCTTGAAGAAGTCGCGAAATGCCTGATCGGTCAGATGCGGCGGCTTGCCCTTCACTTCGCCGACGCCGAGATTGACCGACGGCTCGCGGAAATACAGGGGCACAAGCTGCGCGTGAATGTCGGTGACGTGCAGGATAGTCACGTTGCCCATAGGCTGAAACGCCAGGATATCCTTTTGGGTCAGCTTTTGCTGTGCGAAGGCGCGGCCCAGAGGGCCAATGCCCGAGCCTGCATATAGCGCAGAAGCTGCGGCGGCGGCCTGCATGAATTCGCGGCGTGATATCAAGACAAAACACTCCCTGTCCCGGCAACCGGCGGCTGCGGGAGAAATGCGTTCGGGATTTTGCTGCTTTCGTTAAATCCATGGCGGCAACCGCTCTGCGAGCAGCCACCGCCCTGGACGCTAAGCCTGTCAGGCTACCGTGATCTTTTTGGTCGCGGTATAGGTCTGGCCGTTGTCATCCTTCCAGGAGAAGGTGAACTCGCCGGACTGGCTGGCCCGGTAAAAGAACGACTGGTAGGGATTGGCGGAAATCGCCGGATGCCAGTCGGCCTCGAAGAATGTCTTGCCGTTGAAGGCGGCCGTGAACTTGTTGATGATCTGGCGAGCAATCTTGCCGCCCTTGCTGTCGCGGCGCTGACCGCTTTCCATGTGGTGGGAAATCAGCGTCTTGATCTCGATCACATCGCCCTTGGCGGCCTTGGCCGGGACGCGGACACGGGGTTTCGGTGTTGCCATGATGAAAGTCTCCCGTCTTCGCTCTAGCCGCCGCAACCGCCGATGGTGACTTTCACCTCGGACTTAGCGGTGTGCAGATTGCCATTCGACATTTCGGCGACGGCGATGATGTTCTGGGTCTTGGCCAGACGCATGCGGATGCTGGCGGCAGCCTGCCCGCTATCGGGCGTGAACTTGTAGCTGACGACGCCCGGCAACGGATTGCCGTCGGCGAAAATGTGCACGGCCTTGACGTAATCGTTGTCCTTCATCGGGCTTTCGACCGAAACGTTGATAGGCACAACCAGACCGTTTTCGGCGATCTGCGGCAGATCGAGCGTGATCTTGCCGGGGTTCATCTTCTTGCCGTCGTAGAGCTTCTTGAGAGCAGCTTCGACTTCCGCTGGTGTCGCAAAGCTCATGCGGGGGGCCAGCACAACGGCAAACGCCGCGATCGCTCCCGCAGTCAGAACTTCGCGCCTCGAATGGGTCGCGGTCATGTTCGGATTTCCTTCTGTTACGGGCAAGGGCCTTGGATTTGGTCCCTCCACGCCTCCCGATCAGCGGGCGCATATCATATCTTTCGCCCACGACAAACATCTTGATATAAAATTTTTTGAATGTAAAGTGTGGAATTGACGTTCATCAAATCCATGGTGGCGGAACTCTGCATGGCGGCTTGCCGTCGTGTGTCGGACTTGCATACGGGGAACCGTATGCAAGATAAAAGAAATTCCTGTGCGTCCGGGAGGGCGAGGAGGGGGAATGAAGACAATGAACATCAAACGCTGCCTTGTCGCAGCAATCGTGCTTGGCTTTTCCGGCACGGCAGCACTGGCGCAGGACGCCAGCGAGAAAGAGATCGAGAAATATCGCAAGATGATTTCCGATCCGCTCGCCAATCCCGGGTATCTCAATGTCGACCGCGGCGAGGAGCTATGGGCCAAGAAGCGCGGGAATAAGAACGCTTCACTCGAAAAGTGCGATCTCGGCGAAGGCCCCGGCAAGCTGGAAGGCGCATACGCCAAGCTGCCGCGCTATTTCGACGACGCCAAGAAAGTGATGGATCTGGAAGCGCGCCTGTTATGGTGCATGAAGACCATTCAGGATCTCGACACCGCCGACATCGTCAAACGCAAATTCAGCCCGAGCAATCGCGCCGCCAATTCCGACATGGAAGATCTGGTCGCCTACATAGCGAACAAATCTAATGGCATGAAGTTCTCGATGCCGCTCAGCCATCCCAAAGAGAAGGAAGCTTTCGCAATCGGCGAGGCCCTCTTCTACAAGCGTTCCTCGATCAGCGATTTCTCCTGCGAAACCTGCCACGGCGAAAAGGGCAAGCGTATCCGCCTGCAAGGCCTGCCGCAGCTCAACGCGCCCGGCAAGGATGCACGGGACACCCAGGGGGCTTGGCCAACCTATCGCGTTTCGCAGAACCAGGTGCGCACGATGCAGCACCGTATCTGGGACTGCTATCGCCAGATGCGCATGCCGCGCACCGCCTACGGCTCGGACGGCGTGACCGCTCTGAACCTGTATCTGAACAAGATGGCGGAAGGCGGCGAAATCACCGTCCCGTCCATGAAGCGCTAAGGGAGGGCGACATGAAACATACCATTTTTGCACTGTCGCTCGCTGTTGCTGCCGCCGCTTTTGCGCCTGCCCTTGCGCAGGACAAGGGGCCGCAAATCAAGGTCGATCAGGCCAAGATAGAAGCCGCCTACGCGGACATGTTCAAAGAGGCCAAGGGCGAATGGGCCAAGCGGCCGATCCAGGACGCCGAGCAGAAACTTTGCTCGCAAACGCGTAACCAATTGTCCGACGCCGACTTCAAGAAAATGCAGGCGGCGCAGGCCAAAACCGTCAAATATCCGAAAGACGGCAAGGTCATCGGCGACTGGCGGTCCGGCGAGAAAATCGCACAAAGCGGTTTCGGCGGGCGTTTCAACGACCGGCCCAACACGATCAACGGCGGCAACTGCTATGCATGCCACCAGATGAGCAAGAAAGAGCTCAGCTATGGCACGCTCGGCCCGAGCCTCGTGGAGTACGGCAAGAGCCGCGACTATAGCGAGAAAGAAGCGAAACTGACTTACGCAAAAATCTATAATTCGTGGTCGGTGCAGCCGTGCTCCAACATGCCGCGCTTCGGCTTCCACAACTTCCTCAGCGAGCAGCAGATCAAGGACGTCGTCGCCCTGCTCTTCGCCAAGGATTCGCCGGTCAACAAGTAGAGATTGCGCGAATCACACTCTCCAACGGCGCGGTTCGCAACCCGCGCCGTTTTTCTTTCCGCCGCCATGCCGCCGGGGCCCGGACATGAACGCCAAGAGCGACAGCTGCACTATCTCCGATCACCCTGCCCGCGCCGCGGCGCTATCGGAATTGCATGCGCGCCCGGCCCCGGCGATTCATGTCCCCGCGATGCTCTGCCGTCTTGTTCTTGCCGCACGCGGCGGGGTGGACGGCATGGACGGACCGGAAGCAAGCGTCACCCCCATTGGCGGTCAGCGGGAAAGCACAACGCCAGGGCTGATCAAGAGGTTGTGCGCGATTTTCAGCGCGCCGCAGCCCGAGGCTGGCGCGCGCTATCACATCGTCCAGTGTCCCGCAGGCGAATTGCGCTGGGAAGCGCATACCGAATTCGAAACCTGCACCTTCGTTTCGGCGCCGGGCAGCGCCGGGGAAATCGGCGCGTGTATCGGGCAGTTGAAACAGGCGGCGGCGCGCGACCATGTCCTGCTGGCGGCGATGCAGCTGGACGTCGCAGCAGCCGATTCCCATGCTGCCGAACCGCCTGTCGAAACCTGCGTTTCGGACATTGCCAACGGCCGCGCGCTGCTTGAAACCGATTTCCGCGCCGGCCCGGACGGTCTTGTACATTACCGGCTGACCGATCGCGGATTGCCACCGGCCGAATGCGGCGTCTTCGCCCAGCGCATCCTGGAAATCGAAACCTATCGCATGCTCGCATTGATAGCTCTTCCGCTCGCACGGCGCGTAGGGGCTTCGGTGCGTTCCATCGAGGACGAGTTGCAAGCGCTGACACATGCGATAGAGAGTCAGCCGGCAGACCATCCGGCCGAAGCGCTTTTCGCCCAGTTGTCGCGGCTGGCGGCGCGTATCGAGGCGGACATCGCGGCCACGACCTATCGCTTCGGGGCCGCCATGGCCTATGGCGCCATCGTCGAGGACCGGCTGTCGTCCCTGCGCGAGGCGCCCTGGCGCAATCATCCGCAGGCCGGGCGCTTTCTGATGACCCGCCTGACGCCGGCGCTGCGCACCTGTCAGAGCATGCAGTCGGCGCTTGCAGGGCTCGCGCAACGATGCTCGCGTGCGGCCGATCTCATGCGCACCCGCATCGACCTGCAACTGGCGCGGCAGAACAACGATCTGTTGTCGGCACTCGACGGCCGGACGAAGCTGCAAATGCGGCTGCAGCAGACAGTCGAAGGCCTGTCCATAGCCGCGCTGAGTTATTATGTGGCCGGAATCGTCTATTATGTTTTCAAGGGCGCCAAGGAAGCTGGCCTGATCCATTTCGATCCTGCCATTGCCATCGCCATTGCGATCCCCTTCATCGTCGCCAGCGTCGGCTGGACGATCTTGCGCATCCGCCGCATGCACGAACGCGGTAGCCATTAGATCAGCGCATCGCCATTCGCGAAAAACCGGAAACACTTTTTCGCGCGATGCTCTAATCGCGTTTCTTCGAACAGTCTTATATCTTCTGCTGCTTCAGCCATTGCTGGAACGGCTGCTTCTCGTAACCCTTTTCCTTGACGTAGCGAAACATGGCGAGGAAGGGCCTGGGTTCCAGCAAACCTGGCATTCGGGCAGATTCCCGGGCATGCGGCGGCTTCGCCCCAAGCCCTTCGGCCTTCTCGGGGAAGAACTGGATGGTCGGCGTCGGGCGAATGCCGTACAGCCGCGCAAACGCCTTTTCGCTCATCTTCTTGCCGTCGAGATCGGTGACTTCGCGGTCGCCGAACAGGTTCATGTGCACGACGTCGAAATTCTTGCGCACGTAGCCGACGATCTGCGGATCGGTGAAATGTTCGAGCGCCATGCGCTTGCAATAGATGCAGCCCTTCTGGCTCCAGATCACCGCCAGACGACGGCCCTTTTCCCTGGCCGTGGCGATATCTTCGGAGAAATCGAGGAAGCTCTCCATGTACCAGTCGAAATGATACATGCCGTCTTCGGACAAGACCGGCTTTGTGACCTTCACAGCATCTTCGGCAAATGATGGCCGCGCCGCAACCAGTCCGGTTGCGGCAGCAGAAGCAAGAAATGCGCGTCGCGTAATCATGACTTCGTCCTCGGGCATTTGGTGGAGATGAGCGTCTACCCGACCTTGCTGAATATCGGGAATGTTTCAAGCAGCCAGTTGCCGATCAGCGGCATGCCGCCGGTCATGAACAATATGCCCGTGACGACCAGCGCCGCCCCCATGATTTTTTCAACCAGCACCATATGCCGCCGGAAATGGGCGGCGAATTTCAGGAAGGGTCCAACGAACCACGCCGCGAGCAGAAACGGTATTCCGATGCCCGCCGCGTATGCGCCCAGCAGGGCTATGCCGCGCCAGGCGCTTTCCTGCGCTCCGGCAGCCATCAGTATGGTGGCGAGCACCGGCCCGACGCAAGGCGTCCAGCCGAAAGCGAAGGCCAGACCTACCAGATAGGCGCCCGCCGGGCCGACCGGTTTTCCGGAGGTCTGAAACCGCGCCTCCCGGTACAAAAGTCCGATCTTGAACACGCCGAGAAAATGCAGCCCCAGGATCGCGATGAGCGCCCCGGCGACGATTGCCAGCGTATCGAACCAGGCCGCCACGAAGCGGCCTATCGACGATGCGGTCGCGCCCAGGGCGATAAAGACGGTCGCAAATCCGAGGACAAAAAAGAACGCCCGGGCAAAGGCATGGCGCTGGGCTTTGGCAATGCCGGCCGGGCCGGCGGCGCCCTTTTCGCCCGCCGCCTCGGCGCCGGTGAGCGCGTCGAGCTCCATGCCGGTCAAAAAGCAGAGATATGCCGGAACCAGCGGCAGAACGCAGGGCGAGAGAAAGGACAGAATCCCCGCCCCCAAAGCGCCAAGAAAGGTTTGATCGAGCGGCAAAATCGGCCTCTGGCAAAATACATTCAGATATGATAATATTTCTTTGATGAACACAAGCGGCTTCTTCGCGCGAATGCTGGCTGTCCTTTCGGTGTGCGCGCCAGCGCTGCTGTGGGGCGGCAATCTTTTTGCGGCCGAGTTGCTGATGTTCGAGCGTAGCGGTTGCCCGTATTGCGTACGCTGGGATGCCGAGGTGGCGCCCGGCTACCGTGCGAGCGCCGAAGCGAAGATTGCACCGCTGCGGCGAGTTGATATCACGCGGGGGCAACCGAAGGACGTTGCTCTCAGCGCGCCGGTCCGGTTTACGCCGACCTTCGTGCTGGTCGACAACGGCAAGGAATTGGGCCGCATAACCGGCTATTTCGACAACGCTACTTTTTGGGGCGTTCTCGGAAAGCTGATGGCCGAATTGCCCGGCAAGGGCACGAATTAAGAGGATGCGGGCAAGGGCGGCTTGAGGCAGGGAAGTCTTCGGGCGCCGCTCGCGGACAGTCGAAAACGTTACGGAGAGACACATTGACCAACGCAGTCGTATCCCAGGAAATCGAAGACGAACTCCGGTCCGGGCCGGAGTATTCGCCGCAGCTCGAAAATCTGATGCGCAACGCCCGCGACGCCAGCGATTTTCTCAAGGCGCTCAGCCACGAAAACCGCCTGTTGCTGCTTTGCCTGTTGTCCGAGCGCGAACGTTCGGTCAGCGAACTGGAAAACATCCTCTCGCTGCGTCAGGCCGCCGTTTCCCAACAACTGGCCCGCTTGCGGCTTGATGGCCTCGTCACAACCCGGCGTGACGGCAAGACTGTTTATTATTCGATTGCGAACGAAAACGTCCGCACGATTATTACTGTGATGTACAATATTTTTTGCGACGCTCGTAAAAACTGACAGTCCGGGCGGCCAGAAAACAAATAACAAGCCGCCCTTCCGGGGAGGTCTCCATGGTGGAATTGCCCGCGTGGGCTATCCCGCTCGCCGGGCTGGCGACGGGTATTCTGGTCGGGTATATGGTGCGGCGAGCGCGCCTTTGCACCTTTGGCGCCATCGAGGACGCTGTCATCGGCCATGACTGGCGGCGGATGAAGATTTTCGGACTGGCGCTCGCTGTCGCGCTGGCGCTGACGCAGGCGATGGTTCTCGCCGGTGTTTTCGACACCGGAAGATCCACCCTTGCTGGTCCCCGGCTTCCCTGGCTCTCGATACTGGCTGGTTCCCTGCTGTTCGGCCTTGGGATGGCGCTTGTCGGCACCTGCGCCTTCGGATCGCTTATCCGGCTCGGCGGCGGCGATATGCGCAGCTTCGTCGTTATTCTGGTGTTCTCGCTCGCCGCCTATGCGGTATTGCGCGGATCGCTCGCGCCATTGCGAATTAGCGTTCTGGAAACCGTTTTCATCAACGGGCCAGGCGGGCGGCAGGCGACGTTTTCCGACCTTCTCGCCTATTTGACGGGCCGTGACCTGCGGTTTGCGGCTGTCGCGGCTATCGTGTTGCTTTTCGCTGGACTGGCCCTGGTTGACACGCGGCTTTGGCGAACGCCGAGACTGCTGGCGGCAGCGCTGACATTGGGCCTTGGCGTGGCCGCCGGGTGGTTCTTTACCGGCGTCGCGGTCGACCCCTTCGACCAGCACCCCAGCCGGGTTCAATCGCTGACTTTTGTGGCTCCGACCGCGCGCGCGATCCTTCTGATAGCAGCGCCGGAAACCAATGGCATCGACTTTGGCGTCGCCAGCGTCGCCGGAGTCGTCGCCGGCGCCTGGCTGCATGCCGTAATCAATCGCGAATTCCGCTGGGAAGCCTTCGACGACGACCGCGAAATGCGCCGCCATATCGCGGGCGCCCTGCTGATGGGCCTAGGCGGCATTCTGGCCGGTGGCTGCACGATAGGCCAGGGCCTCAGCGGCGGCTCGCTGCTATCGCTGTCGTGGCCTCTGGCGGTCGGCGGCATGATCGTCGGTGCGCGGCTCGGCCTTGGCCTGATCCTCGAAGGCTCGCTCCGCGAATGGCTGCGCAACCGTTATCTTCTCTTGTCCAGCTTCTTCGAACCGCGCCGCGAAAAGCGGGAATAGGCCTGCCCTATAACATGCAAATTGAATTGTAAAATACGTGCCTTCGGATATTGTCGCTGTCATACTTTGCGCCAGCACAATCAACGAAAACCATGCCCTTTTCGCGCAATGCCCTGATCTACAAGAGGTCACACATGCTACGCTTCGCCGCTGCCGCTTTCGCCCTGTTCGCGTTTTCTGCTTCCGCGTCCGCGCAGGGCAAGCCGGCGGCCAAGGACGACGAAGTCCAGCATCGTCTCGTCATCCACGTCGACGACAATGACAAACAGAAAATGGAACTGGCGCTGAACAACGCAGCGAACGTATCCAAGGCCTACGCCGAAAAGGGCGAAGAGGTCGAAGTCGAAATCGTCGTCTACGGCCCGGGCCTGCACATGTTCCGCACCGACACCTCACCCATCAAGGAGCGCATCCAGTCGTTCCGTCAAAGCATGCCCAATGTTGCTTTCTCGGCCTGTGGCAACACGATCCACACGATGGAGAAGCAATCGGGCAAGAAAGTCGTACTTTTCCCGAAAATCCGGGTGGTGCCGGCCGGCGTCACGCGCATCATGGAACTGCAGGAACAGGGCTGGAGCTACATCAAGCCGTAATGCCGGTTCTCTTCAGGCGACCAAGTTCAGACGCCCAAGTTCAGGCTCCCAAAATCAGGCACCCAAAATCAGGCACCCATGACGGGCACGACATCGTCCGGCGGCGGGGCCCATGTTTTTCGCTGGCCGCCGCCGGCTATGGCGCGCAATTCGCGCAAAAGTATCCTGCGCCAGGCAATTATGCCGGCGTCCGACCTGCCAAGAAACTCGTTTTCGCGGTCGGCAATGCGGCCTTGCCCGGCCTGCACGGCAATGTCCTGCAACCGCGCCAGCATGGGGTGGCGAACCTCGTCGAAGACGAGTTGGCCATCCCACAGGTCCTGCACCATGGAATCGATGGACGGCATGGCTGCTACCGCGGCCACGAGTTCGGCGCGCTTGGCCCAATAGCGCTCGGCGTCCTTGCCAGTGACGAATGCTTTCGTGGTGGCGAACCAGCGGCAGTTTTCGTCGTCGACCGGCGTGAAGATCAAGATCATTTCCGGCCAACCGCCGACATCTTCCATTCCCGAATACGGAGGCACGAGAACGCGCACGGCGTTCGGCGCATAGTGGAGCGTGTGGCGCACCTGCCCGTCCTTGCGCGTGCCGTAGCGCATCATCCCCCAATCGGTTTCCTCGGCGGTGATGATCGGCAGATCCTGCGCGATCTTCGCGTGGCTGCCGCCCGGTGCGTGCGTGAACGCCACATGCACCTCGTCCATGCTGTTCTCGAAGCATTGCAGATAGTTGCATGGCACATGCGTGGACGGACGCACGTCAATCACGCCGTCGCCACGGGGCTCGGGGAAAGGCGGAAAATGCGGCGGCTCGCCATCGCCGAAATAGGCGAATACCAGCCCCATGTGTTCGCGTGTATCGTAGGTGCGGATGCGGACCTTCTCCTTGTAGCCTGCCTCTTCCGCCGGCTGATCCGTACACCGTCCCGTACAGTCGAACTTCCAACCGTGATAGACGCAGCGGATCTCGTCGTCCTCGACACGGCCGAGATGCATTTGCGCGCCGCGATGCGGACAGCGGTAATCGACGACCTGCGCCTTGCCGGAATGGCCGCGATAGATCGCATAATCCACGCCCATGATGCGGATGGGCTTCGCCCTGCCCTTCTCCAGTTCGCCGCTATCGTAAACCGCAATCCAGAACTGCCGCATGAAAATGCCGCCGGGCGAGCCTGGCATCGTCGTCGCCAGATCGACATCGTAGCGCTGACCTTTGGACCGCACCTCGCTCTCGCGCAATGTCATGCTTTGCCTCCCCGTCTGCCGGGCTCTCCCGGCTTGTCTGTGAGGATAGGAGGCGCCCGGGATTCTGGCAATTGCCTCGCCCGCGGTAACGCGACCGGCGTTGACTTCCCGCGTCAAACAGCGTCAGTAGCAGCAAAATGGACGCATGCTGCGGTCCAGACCCACTGGAGGAAACCATGAGCGTATCGGACATCGCAAACCGCAACGACACCGGCAGGGAAGAACCGCAAGGCCCGCTCGCCACCAAGGCCGGTTTCGGCAGCGATATCGTGGCCGAAACGCTGCGCGACCTCGACCTGTCCTATATCGCGCTCAATCCGGGCGCCAGCTATCGCGGTCTGCACGATTCCATCGTCAACTATCTCGGCAACAAGAATCCGGAGATGCTGCTCTGCCTGCACGAAGAGCATGCCATCCATATCGCGCAGGGCTACGCCAAGGTCACCAACAAGCCAATGGCCTGCGCGGTCCACTCCAACGTCGGCCTGATGCACGCCACCATGGCGATCTTCAATGCCTGGTGCGACCGCATGCCGATGGTCATCATGGGCGCAACCGGCCCTCTCGACGCCAATATACGCCGTCCCTGGATCGACTGGATCCATACCTCGCGCGACCAGGCGGCGATGATCCGCAATTACATCAAGTTCGACGACGTGCCGGGCTCGCCTGCCGCCGCACGCGAAGCGCTGACGCGCGCCAAATGGATCGCCGATACGGCGCCAAAGGGGCCGGTCTATGTCAACCTCGACGTGACGCTGCAGGAATCGCCGCTGGCGAAGGAATTGCCGGCCTACGACGTCAACCGCTATGCGCCGCAAATGGACGATGGCCCTTCCGCCGTCGAGGCGGACAAGCTTGCGGAGCTTGCCCGTAACGCCAAAAGGCCTTTGCTGATCTACGGCCGTTTCTCGCGCTCCGAACAGGGCTGGGCCGACCGCATCGCCCTTGCCGAAAAGCTCGGCGCAGGCGTGCTCACCGATCTGAAGACCGGCGGCAGCTTCCCGACCGAGCATCCGCTGCATATCGGCGCTCCCGGCATGGGACCGCACGATGAGGCGAAGAAGGCGATGGAAGAGGCCGACGTGATCTTCGCGTTCGACGTTGTCGATCTCGGCGGCCTCATCAAGACGAATTTCGGCGCCGGCGCGCCCAAGGGCAAGATCGTGCATGTGTCCGTCGATCACCGGATCCACAATGGCTGGTCGATGGACCACCAGATCCTGCCGCCGGTGGACGTTTTCGTGTCGGCCGACACCGACCAGACTGTCACGGCGCTCGTGGCAGCTCTCGCCGACCTGCCGGCGAAAAAGCCCGCGCCGCGCGCGCGCGAATATCCGTCGCTGCGCGCTGGCACCGAACGGCCGCTGGTGCGTGATCTGGCGCTGGCGCTGCGCAAGTCGCTCGGCGACCGCGACACCTGCCTGATGTCGACCAGCATCGCCTGGCACGAGGATTGGTGGCCGATCCGCCACCCGCTCGACTATGCCGGCGGCGCTGGCGGTGGCGGGCTGGCAGCGGGCCCCGGCATCTCCGTTGGCGGCGCGCTGGCCTGCAAGGGGACCGGCCGCATGGCAGTCGGCGTCGTCGGCGATGGCGACTTCCTGATGGGCGCGACCGCCGTGTGGACGGCGGTGCGGTATAAATTGCCGCTTTTGCTGGTCATTTCCAACAATTCGTCCTTCTACAACGACGAATTGCATCAGGAGCGGGTAGCCATCGCCCGCGAACGGCCAGTCGACAACAAGTGGATCGGCCAGAAAATGATCGAGCCCGATGTCAATATCGCCAGCATCGCTTCGGGACAGGGAGCTACCGGCATCGGTCCGATCCATACGATCGGCGAGCTTGACAACGCCTTCGCGAAAGCCATCGCGGTGGTGGAGGCCGGCGGCGTGGCCGTTGTCGATGTGCGCGTGGTCCCCGGTTACGCCTGATTGCGGCCGGCCAAAAAGATTAACCGAATCAGGTTTTGCCGTGGCGCGCCTTCGATTTTCGGATCGAAAGCGCGCCACGGTTTTATTTTGCGCGCCAAAACTGCGCGCAAAACCGAAACATTGCCCTGACGGTGGATTTGGCGCCGTCATTGGCACGATTCGTGAACTGTAGCCGTCAGGTCAACAGGTCTGTCCCATAACGCCACGGTGCGTCTGCCGCACTATGGGACAAAGCGTGCGCGGGTCCCTTTGTCGAACATGTTCAATTCGCTAAAACACATTGCCAGTACGGACCGTTTTCTACGCCGGCCGCCGTTGCTTTATGCCGCCAGCATGAGCGCCCTGAAGGCGATGGACGCGCTCCAGCCAGCCGATTTGCGGGCCGAACAGGAGCGGCGCCTGCGTGAAGTTCTCGACATCGCACGGACATTGAAGGGCTATGCCCGCACGGGAACTGGCGGGCGGCTCGAGACCTGGCCCATTCTGACCAAGCAGGACATTCTGGGACACGAAGACGATTTCGCCATCGGGACACTGTATCCCTCGCCGCATGCCGAGACGGGCGGGACGACAGGCCAGCCGCTGCGCATGAAACGCTCTGTCGCGAACATCGCCTTCGAGCAGGCCCTGATCGACTGGCTCTGCCTGAAGGCCGGCATCGACTGGCGGACCGCCCGAACGGCATTTCTGAAAGGCGACACGATAAAGCCCGCACTGATTGCGGCAGGCCGGTACTGGGCCGACGTCGGCGACAAGAAGCGCATCTATTCGTCGCATCACATTACAGCGGCAACCATCGAGGTCTACCGCCGTTCGCTGATCGACTACGCGCCCGACATCCTGTTCTGCTATCCTTCCTCGCTGGAATCGCTTTCGCAACATCTGGGCGAGCATAGCGGTGTTCGCATTCCGCTCGTGTTCAGTTCGTCCGAAACGCTTCACCCATCAACGCTGAGCCTGGCGCGCGACCGGCTGTCGGCGCAGGTGCTCGACTACTACGGCCATTCCGAGCGCATCGTCAGCGCCTACAGCTTCAACGGCGAGCCGTACCGGTTCATTCCCGCCTACGGTCACGCGGAACTCATTCCGTGCGGCGAAGGGCTGGCGCGCATCGTGGCGACGACGGTTCGTCCTCGCGACCAGATATTCATCCGTTACGACACCGGCGACATCGCCAGGGTCGGCAGCGACGATCCGATCATCCTGCAAGCCATCGGACTGGGCCTGCGTCCCTTTTCCGGCATCGACGGACGCGACAACGAATTCGTCGAGCTTGAAGATGGCCGCCGTATCGTCGGCATCAACCAGATCGCCCGTGGCGCCTATGGGGCGAGCAGCGTGCAACTGCATCGCATCGCTCCGACGGCTATCGACATCTACATCGTGCCGGCCGAAAACTTCGGCCCTGAAACCGGCGTTTGCGTGCTGGATAATTTTTATCTCAAGTTTCCGCCTGCCATCCTCGCCCATCTGTGGCTGGTGAATGCGCCCTTGCGCGAACCCAACGGCAAGGCGCCAATCCTGCTGCGCCGCCCGGTGTTGCCGGATACGCGGACGCCGCTCCGGTTGCCCGCGCGCGCGGATTGACCGGACCAACAGGGGCGCGTTGACATAGCCGGAGACCAGTCCCATCCTTTCGGTCGCATAGCGATAAACACGCATGCACCGGAGGACGCCATGACTGCGGACAACAACGCCGAACGGCCGGTCAAAAACAGCATCAAACCGACCTTCATTTCGCACGGCACGCTGATGTCGCGCGATCTGGAGCGCACGCGCAAATTCTACGAGGAGTTTCTCAATCTCGAAGTCGTCCGCACGAGCCCCATTTCGCTGATGGTCAGGCTCGGCGGCGATCACGTCTACGCCGTCGTGCAATCGCGGCAGGAGGCGACGATGCCGCGCCTCAATCACAACGGGCTGGACGTGCCCTCGGACGAAGACGTCGACGATGCGCATCGCACGGTGACAGCGATGAAAGATACGTGGAGCCTCGACAAGATCAGCCGCCCCGTTCACCAGCACGGAACCTACAGCTTCATGTTCTGGGATTTCGACGGCAATTGCTGGGAAATTCTCAGCAACCCCACAGGCGGCTATCGCTGGATTTTCGAAAAGGGCGACCAGGAAGGGCGCGGCCACATGGCGAAGGAGTTCCGGCAGGACCGGCCGCAGGAATAGACGGCCGGTCCCTGCTCTCGCATGTATGGTCTAAAGATGCTGCAGCCGGTGCGGGACCTCGTCTGGCGGCGTGCAATCGAATGCAATTGTCGTGAGGCATGTCATCGAGAACGCGCCGACGGTCGCGATCAGCGTTACCAGCGCCTCGTCGCCAAAGAGTTTGGCCGCTGCATTATATGTGGCGTCGGCGAGTTTGCGATTGGACAACAACTCAACCGCCACGTCGTAGGCCATCTTCTCGCGCGCATCCGGAATTGACGGCGTCTTGCCGGCATTGATCGCGTCGATGGTTTCCTGCGCGATGCCCATCGCCAGCGCCGCGCGCGTCTGCACCGCCCATGGATATTCTGCGCCCCAGAAACGAATGATCGCCATGATCGCCATTTGCCGCTCGCGTTTGCCAAGCCCCCCGCTCTGACCGAGATAATTGCTCGTATCCTGTAACTGACGCATCAGCTTCGGGTGGCGGATATAGGCCCAGTAAGGTCCGCCCAGGGGACCTCCCTCGGACTTGACATCGTCGAAGACCTTGCCCTGTTCGGCATTCATGTCTTCGCGCTTGAGCACAGCAATGCGTGTCATTTCTACCTCCCGATCAGCATGGCGAGTGTAGGCCACGCTTTGCCGCGTTGGCAAACGCCGCAAACGCACGAACTTCAAAATCAATCATCGGCCTTCCCGGCCTCGGACGATCTTGCGTTCAACGATATGAAGAAGGCGAAGCGTTGCGAAGCCGACGATCGTTGCCAGGATGGCGATTGCAAACAATCCAAGCCCGCAGGCCAGCCCGGTTGCGCCAGCGAGCCAAAGCCCCGCGCCGGTGGTGACGCCCCGTACTTCGCCTTTCAACAGGACAATGAAGCCCGCAGCAAGAAACGCAACCCCGGCTGTCACCGCTTCGACAAGGCGCATCGGATCCATGCGGATGTTGCCGTCGCCAAAAACGGGCGCATGCACAAGCTCGATAGTAATCAGCGCGAAACTCGCGGCTGCTACGCACACAAGGATATGCGAACGGAACCCCGCGGCATGATCGTTCCACTCACGTTCAAGTCCGATTATGGCGGCCAGGACGGCGGCTGCGACTAGCCGCACGGCAATGGTCGGTACGCCGACATGCGAAAACAAGGCGGTTTCTAAAAAAGCGTCCAATGCACGGCCTCCAGTCGAATGAAAGCGCAAATCACGGCTTTCGTTCCGGGCGAAAGCGACTCCAATTCGTGCAGACCTGGAATTGAACTGAAGCAGATCGTGACTCAGCTTTGGGCATTTGCACCGCGAGGGGCTCAAAGCTGATGAAAAAATATGCACTACGCTTTTCGCAATTGCGAAATTTTTGTGCAGGCGCTGAACCCGCGCAGCGAGGCTTCCGCCCCCTCAAAGGTCATCTAATTCCCATATTTTCAGTTACTTGATGAAAATTTTCTCAATTGGCATATGGCTTGCTGCTCCTGCTGTGGCACTCGGGCCAAACACCAAGGGGTATACCGATGAGCATCAAGACAATTACACGGCGGGGACTTCTGGCGGGGGCGGCTGGCGCGGCGCTGATGCTGTCCGCTGCAATGCCCGCTGCGGCGCAAGAGACGATCAAGGTAGGCATTCTGCATTCGCTTTCCGGCACCATGGCGATCAGCGAAACGACGCTCAAGGACGCCATGCTGATGCTGATCGAAGAGCAGAACAAGAAGGGCGGTCTGCTTGGCAAAAAGCTCGAAGCGGTAGTTGTCGATCCGGCTTCGAACTGGCCGTTGTTTGCGGAAAAGGCGCGCGAGCTCATCACGCAGCAAAAGGTTTCTGCCGTTTTCGGCTGCTGGACTTCGGTGAGCCGCAAATCCGTTCTTCCGGTGTTCAAGGAACTGAACAACATCCTCTTCTATCCGGTGCAATACGAGGGTGAAGAAAGCGAACGCAATGTTTTCTACACGGGCGCCGCGCCGAACCAGCAAGCCATCCCGGCGGTCGACTATCTGATGAGCGAAGACGGCGGCTCGGTGAAGCGCTGGGTGCTCGCCGGCACGGACTACGTCTATCCGCGCACGACCAACAAGATTCTTGAAGCCTATCTTCTGGCCAAGGGCGTCAAGAAAGAAGACATCATGATCAACTATACGCCGTTCGGTCATTCGGACTGGCAAACGATCGTTGCCAACATCAAGAAGTTCGGTTCCTCCGGCAAAAAAACAGCGGTAGTTTCGACCATCAACGGCGATGCCAATGTGCCCTTCTACAAGGAACTCGCGAACCAGGGCGTGAAAGCAACCGACATTCCGGTTGTCGCCTTCTCGGTCGGTGAAGAAGAACTCGCCGGCGTCGACACGAAGAATCTCGTCGGCCATCTTGCCGCGTGGAACTACTTTCAGTCGGTCAAAAGCGAGGCCAATGCCGGCTTCATCGATCAGTGGAAGAAGTTCACCAAGAACCCGAAGCGCGTGACAAACGATCCGATGGAAGCGCACTACATCGGCTTCAACATGTGGGTGAAGGCCGTCGAAAAGGCTGGCACCACCGATCCCGACAAGGTCATCGAGGCATTGCCCGGCATCGAAGCCCCGAACCTGACGGGCGGCATGTCGAAGATGCTTCCGAACCACCACATCACCAAGCCCGTGATGATTGGCGAAATCCGCGCCGACGGACAGTTTGACGTGGTGTGGAAGACCAAGGATCTTGTTCCCGGCGACGCTTGGTCCGACTTCCTGCCCGGCTCGAAAGACCTGACGTCCGACTGGGTCGGCAAGAAGTGCGGCAACTTCAACACCAAGACCGGCAAGTGCGGAAGCTAACGGTCTGAGCCTACCGGCGGCCGGGCTCCTCCCGCCTGGCCGCCGTCAACAAAAACATCCAAGCATCCACAAAGAAAGCCGACATGACGCATTTCGCGCGCCCCGAACTGCTGCGAAAAATCGCGGACCGATTTCCGGCAGTAAAATTGTTGGCTTGTTGTATGGCCGTCCTGTATGCCGCCTGGGTATTGCCTGTACGCGCGCAGACAAAAGACATTTCCCCCGCCTTGCAGCTTTTCTCGGAAGAGAGCCTCTCGCAATCGCGCAAGGCCGTATCGCAAATCGTAGACTCCGGCGTACCGCAAGCGCAGGCAATCCTCGACGCCTTGCTCAACAACCGCCTGCGCTTCGATGCGGCCACGAAGAAGGTTTATTACCTCACGGCTTCGGGGGAAGCATTCGACGCCGCCACCGCGCAGAAGGTAACAGCTCCGGCCAAACTCGAGCGCGTGCGCATCAACAACCGTTTGCGCCAACAGATCGGGCAGGCGCTCGGAGCCTTGCGATTGCGCGCGGCCGATCCTGCAGCCCGCATTCGAGCGGCCGATGTCATCTACAAGTCCAAAGATGCTACCGCCCTCGCCGATGTCGAAGCAGCGTTGAAACTCGAACGTGATCCAGAGGTACGCAAGAAGTTCGAGGAAGCCCGGGCAGCCATTCTTGTCGCCAAGGACGACACAACCGCCGACGACCGGGCCAAGGCCATTGAGGTCATCGCCGCACGTGGTGGCCAGGACGCGATCCCGATCCTGCGCAATCTGCCCGGCGCGGCGGACGCAAATGCGCGTTCGCTGGCTGCCGGCGCGATCCGCGCCATCGAAGCGCATCAGGCCATGCTCGCCAATCTGCAAAACGTCTGGTACGGCCTTTCGCTCGGCTCCGTTCTGTTGCTTGCCGCCATCGGGCTCGCGATCACCTTCGGCGTGATGGGCGTCATAAACATGGCGCACGGCGAGATGGTCATGCTCGGCGCCTATACAACTTTTGTCGTGCAGGAAGCCTTCCGCGCGATGGCGCCGGACATGCTGGGATGGTCGCTGCCGATCGCACTGCCGCTGGCGTTTCTGGTCACTGCGATTGTCGGCATTGGCATAGAGCGCGGCATCATCCGCTTTCTTTACGGCCGTCCTCTGGAAACGCTGCTGGCGACATGGGGCGTTAGCCTGATTCTGCAGCAGGCCATTCGCACCGCATTCGGACCGACCAACCGCGAGGTCTCCGCGCCCAGCTACATGTCCGGTGCATTCGACTTTCTGGGTCTGTCGATTACCTACGGACGCTTGTGGATCGTAGTCTTTACGCTCGTGCTCTTCGCAGCCTTGCTCTTCGCCATCCGCTTCACGCGCCTTGGGCTCTACATGCGCGCCGTCACGCAAAACCGGCGCATGGCCGCCGCGATGGGCATACGCACGCCGTGGATCGACGCCATGACCTTCGGCCTCGGCTCCGGCCTTGCGGGTCTGGCCGGCGTGGCGCTTTCGCAAATCGACAACGTTTCGCCGAACCTGGGGCAAACCTACATCATCGACAGTTTCATGGTCGTCGTCTTCGGCGGCGTCGGAAATCTCTGGGGCACGCTGGTTTCGGCCTTCACGCTCGGGATAGCCAACAAGTTTCTCGAGCCCTTCGCAGGCGCAGTGCTCGGCAAGATACTGATCCTCGTCCTGCTCATCCTTTTCATCCAGAAGCGGCCACGCGGTCTCTTCGCCCTTCGCGGCCGGGCGGTAGAAGCATGATCACGAAATATCTCATCTCGCGCCACGACAAGGCGGGAATTATCTTCCTCGTCATCGTCGGACTGACTGCCGTACTGGCGCCGCTGCTGAACCTACTTCTGCCGGAGACATCAGCCTTTCACGTGCCGACCTATGTCATCGCATTGCTGGGCAAGTATCTCTGCTATGCGACGCTGGCGGTCGCGCTCGATCTGGTCTGGGGCTATTGCGGGATTCTCTCGCTGGGGCACGGCGCGTTCTTTGCGCTGGGCGGCTATGCGATGGGCATGTATCTGATGCGTCAGATCGGCACGCGCGGCGTTTACGGCGATCCGGTCCTGCCCGACTTCATGGTGTTCCTGAACTGGAAAGAGCTGCCCTGGTTCTGGTACGGCTTCGACATGTTTCCCTTCGCCCTGCTGATGATCGTGTTCGTTCCCGGGCTTCTCGCATTCGTCTTTGGCTGGCTAGCTTTCCGCTCGCGGGTTACCGGCGTTTACCTCTCGATCATCACGCAGGCGCTTACCTATGCGCTGATGCTGGCCTTTTTCCGCAACGATATGGGCTTCGGCGGCAACAACGGATTGACCGACTTCAAGGACCTGCTCGGTTTCAACCTGCAATCGAAGGGCATGCGCGCGTCGCTGTTCTTCCTGTCTGCGATGCTGCTGATTTCAGTATATCTGATCTCACGCTGGATCGTGCACACCTCATACGGAAAGGTGCTTGTCGCGGTGCGCGACGCCGAAGCGCGCGCGCGCTTTCTCGGCTATCGCACCGAACACTACAAGCTGTTCGTCTTCACCGTATCTGCGATGATGGCCGGCCTTGCCGGCGCCCTCTATACGCCGCAGGTGGGTATCATCAACCCGTCCGAGTTTGCACCGGCAAATTCAATCGAAGCGGTTGTATGGGTCGCCGTCGGCGGCCGCGGGACGCTGGTGGGCGCGGCGCTGGGCGCTGTCGTCGTCAACTTCATGAAGACGTTCTTCACCACCGGCGCGCTGGCGCCCTACTGGCTGTTCGTGCTGGGCGGCCTGTTCATCCTCGTAACGCTTGCCATGCCCAAGGGCATACTCGGGGCGGTCGACACGCTTGCCGGCAAGTTTCGCAAGCCCGCGGCCAAGACCGATCCCGGCCTCCTCCAACCGGCGGAATAAGTCATGGATTCGCAACTTCCGGTCACACAGGCCATTCTTTATCTCGACGGTGTCAGCGTAAGCTTCGACGGCTTTCAGGCGATCAAGAACCTCTCACTCTATCTCGAACCTGGCGAAATGCGCGCCATCATCGGACCCAATGGCGCCGGCAAGACAACGATGATGGACATCATCACCGGCAAGACACGGCCCGACGACGGCGAAGTGCTCTTCGACAAGGGCCGCCACGACCTGACCCAGCTCGACGAGACTGCGATCGCCAATCTGGGCATCGGGCGCAAGTTCCAGAAGCCCACCGTGTTCGAAAGCCACAGCGTCGCCGACAATATTCTGCTGGCGCTGAAGGGGCCGCGCGGTCCGTTTGCCTGCCTTGTCGGCTGGCGCAATAACGTTCCTACCGAAAAGATCGACTCAATACTGACGACTGTCGGCCTGATCGAACACCGCAACCGCATGGCAGGGGAAATCTCGCACGGCCAGAAGCAGTGGCTCGAAATCGGCATGTTGCTGGCACAGGATCCGGCCGTCCTGCTGGTCGACGAGCCGGTCGCCGGCATGACCGACGCCGAAACGGCGCAGACTGCGGAACTGCTGAAGGAAATCGCCAAGTCGCACGCTGTCATTGTCGTTGAACACGACATGGACTTTGTCCGCGCGCTCGGTTGCAAGGTCACCTGTCTGCACGAAGGCTCAGTGCTTGCCGAAGGCTCCATAGATGCGGTCGCCGGCGACGAAAAGGTCATCGAAGTTTATCTGGGCCGCTAGTGCGGGGAACGAAACATGCTCGAAGTCGATAACATCGATCTTTCCTACGGCGCTGCAAAGGTTTTGCACAACGTCACGATGAGCGCGATGCCCGGGAAGGTGTCCTGCGTACTCGGGCGCAACGGCGTTGGCAAGACATCGCTCATGCGCGCCATAACCGGCCAGCAGCCGATTGGCGCAGGTAAAATCATGCTCGGCGGCAAGGATATTTCGCGCCTGCCCGGATACGAACGCGCCCGGCTGGGCATCGGCTTTGTACCGCAGGGGCGGGAAGTTTTTCCGCTACTGACCGTGAAGGAAAATCTCGAAACCGGTCTTGCGCCGCTGAAGGGACGCCATCGCTCTATCTCCGAGGAAATTTACGAGCTCTTCCCGGTTCTGAAAGACATGCTGCACCGGCGTGGCGGCGATCTGTCCGGCGGCCAGCAACAGCAGCTGGCCATCGGCCGGGCACTGGTCATGCGCCCCAAACTGCTGGTGCTGGACGAGCCGACCGAGGGAATTCAGCCGTCCATCATCAAAGACATCGGCCGGGCGATTGGCTATTTACGCGACAAGGGAGACATGGCAATCCTTCTCGTCGAGCAATATTTCGACTTCGCACGGGAATTGGCGGATTCCTTCATCGTTATGGAACGCGGCGAAGTCGTCATGTCGGGCGCGGGAAAGGACCTCGCGGGAGACGATGTACGCAAGCGCATTGCAATCTGAATGCAGGCCGGAAGCGTCCGGCAGCGGCGCAACGCAGGCCATTCGTGCGCGCGGGCATATCGATGTCGTCTGCGGCCTGCATGGCGGAAAAAGCGTGCGCGGCAGAGTGCGTGAGGAAGGCTCGCTGCGCGTACGGTTTCCGCGCGAATACGGTCCGTCGCTTACCGGAGTCATCGTCAATACCGGCGGCGGCATGACCGGCGGCGACCGGTTTGCGATAGCGGCGGAAGCGCAGGCCGGAGCGAGATTGACGCTGACGACATCGGCAGCGGAAAAATTCTACCGCAGCCTCGGCGAGACGGCGCATGTCGAGGTGATATTGTGCGCACGTGCGGGCTCGTCGCTCGCCTGGCTGCCGCAAGAAGCGATCCTGTTCGACGTTGCAAAAGTCCGCCGCACCTACGATATCCACGGTTATGGCGACGCCTCCGTGCTCTTGTGCGATCTCAATTGCATTGGACGGCTCGCGATGGGCGAGTGCGTGACAGACCTGCAGGCGTTCGACCGTTGGCGAATATGGTGGGACGGTAAACTTCGTTACGCGGATTTTGCGCGCATCGCCGGAGACCCAGGCATACTTCTGTCCGGACCGGCAGCTACTGCCGGCGCGATGTCGTTCGGCACACTTGTACTTTGCAGCGCGAAGGCCGAAGAGTCATGTTGGTCGCTGCGGAGCGTTATGGCCGATATACAAGGCGTCGAATGTGCCGCCGGGCTTGTGAATGGAATATGCGCCGCCCGTTTCGTTGCGCCCGATATTGCGCGTCTGCGCGCTGCGATGAGCGTTTGCATTACAACGGTTTCGGGTGAGGCGCTGCCGCGGAGCTGGGCCACATAGGGCCTGCCGAAGGAATTGAGGAGGAAGCTTGCATGTTTCTTACGCCACGGGAAAAAGACAAATTGATGATTTCGCTCGCGGCCATGGTGGCGCGCGGACGGCTGGAGAGAGGCGTCAAGCTGAACCATCCCGAGGCTATCGCGCTCGTCACCGACTTCGTTCTGGAAGGCGCGCGCGACGGCCGTTCCGTCGCCGATCTCATGGAGGCCGCGGCTCATGTTGTCACGCGCGAACAGACGATGGACGGCATTGCCGAAATGATTCACGACGTGCAAGTCGAAGCGACGTTCCCGGATGGAACGAAACTTGTCACAGTTCACGAACCCATCAGGTGAGGCGGCCATGATCCCTGGAGAAATCGTTACAAAACCCGGCGACATAACGCTCAACGCGGACCGCGAAATTCTGCGCCTCAATGTTTCGAACACCGGCAACCGGCCCATCCAGGTCGGCTCGCATTATCATTTCCACGAGACAAATCCGGCGCTGCAATTCGACCGGGAAAAGGCGCGTGGCTTCCGTCTCGACATTCCGGCTGGCACTGCCATCCGCTTCGAACCGGGCCAGTCGCGCGAGGTGCAGCTCGTCGCTGTCGCCGGTTCACGCACGGTCTACGGTTTCCGTCAATCCGTCATGGGCAAGCTGTAAGGGAGAAACACCATGGCCAATTCCATCTCCCGCGCCGTTTATGCGGACATGTTCGGCCCCACGACGGGCGACAGGATCCGGCTTGCGGATACGGATCTGTTTATCGAAGTCGAAAAGGATTTCACCACCTATGGCGAGGAAGTGAAGTTCGGCGGCGGCAAGGTCATCCGCGATGGCATGGGTCAGTCGCAAAGCGCGCGGGCCGACGGGGCCGTCGATACGGTCATCACCAACGCGGTCATTCTCGATCACTGGGGCGTCGTCAAAGCCGACGTCGCCATCAAGGACGGACGCATCGCCGCAATCGGCAAGGCCGGCAATCCGGACATTCAGCCTGACGTCGATATTATCGTTGGCCCGGGCACGGAGGTGATCGCAGGCGAAGGCAAGATACTTACGGCCGGTGGCTTCGATTCGCACATTCACTTTATCTGCCCGCAGCAGATCGAAGAAGCGCTGATGTCGGGCATTACCAGCATGCTCGGCGGCGGGACGGGACCGGCACACGGTACGTTTGCGACCACCTGCACGCCCGGACCCTGGCACATCGCGCGCATGATCGAGGCGGCGGACGCTTTTCCGATGAACCTCGGCTTCGCCGGCAAGGGTAATGCCTCACTACCGAAGGCGCTGGAGGAGCAGGTGCTGGGCGGCGCGTGCGCGCTTAAACTGCACGAAGACTGGGGCACGACGCCTGCGGCCATCGACAATTGCCTTACGGTCGCGGACGCCGCCGACATCCAGGTGATGATCCACACCGATACGCTGAACGAAAGCGGCTTCGTGGAGGACACGATAGCGGCATTCAAGGGCCGCACAATCCATGCCTTCCATACGGAAGGCGCGGGCGGCGGTCACGCACCGGATATCATCAAGGTCTGCGCACTGCCAAATGTCCTGCCGTCCTCGACCAACCCCACGCGGCCCTTCACGGTCAACACGCTCGACGAACATCTCGACATGCTGATGGTTTGCCATCATCTCGACCCGTCGATTACCGAAGACCTTGCCTTCGCCGAAAGCCGCATTCGCAAGGAAACCATTGCGGCGGAGGACATTCTGCACGACATCGGCGCACTTTCGATGATGTCGTCGGATTCGCAGGCGATGGGTCGCGTCGGCGAAGTCATCATCCGCACGTGGCAGACCGCGGACAAGATGAAGAAGCAGCGCGGTGCGCTAAAAGAGGAGAGCGGCGGCAACGACAACGTGCGCGCCAAACGCTATATCGCCAAATACACAATCAACCCCGCCATTGCGCACGGCGTGTCGCGGCACATCGGTTCTGTGGAAAAGGGCAAACTTGCCGATCTTGTGTTGTGGTCGCCTGCCTTCTTTGGCGTGAAGCCCGAATGTATCATAAAGGGTGGCGCCATTGCCGCCGCGCCGATGGGCGATCCCAACGCTTCGATCCCGACGCCGCAGCCGGTTTCTTTCCGGCCGATGTTCGGCGCATTCGGACGCGCTGTGGCTTCGACCAGCCTGACCTTCGTGTCCAAAGCCGCGGCTGACGCCGGCCTTGGTGCGCGGCTTGGCGTTGCCAAGCAGCTTGTCGCTGTCGAAAACACGCGCGGCGGAATTTCCAAGGCTTCGATGGTGCACAACGGCGCGACGCCGAAAGTGGAGGTCGATCCGGAAACCTATGTCGTGAAAGCCGACGGCGAAGTTCTCGTCTGCGAGCCGGCCAAAGAGCTGCCGATGGCGCAGCGCTATTTCATGTACTAGGTCGGCACATGATTCGCGCCCAATGCATCGAGACCGCCGGCCACTGGCGCGGAACGCCTGCGGGACAGGTGGAACTCGATTCGGCCGGACGGCGCAGGCGGAGGTTCGTCCTGCGCTGCGCGAACGATCTCGAGTTCCTTCTGGATTTGCCAAGCGCGCCACACATGCATCACGGCGATGCTCTCGTATTGGAAGACGGCAGGCTGATTGAAGTGATCGCGGCAGCGGAAGAGCTTGCGGAGGTGACCGCGGGCAACGCGCGCGCGCTGACGGAGATCGCGTATCATATTGGCAATCGCCATCTGGAAGCGCAGATTCTTGATGGACGGCTGCTTATTCGGCGCGATCATGTGATCGAGGACATGGTGCGGGGACTTGGCGGAAGCATCGCGCATATCCTCGCGCCGTTCGAACCGGCGCACGGGGCCTATGGCGGCGGACACCGTCACCATGACTGACGCTTTGCACGCCGCGCTTGCCCTGCAGGCCTGGGTTTCGCCGGCCTACCCCGTTGGCGGCTATGCCTACAGCCATGCGCTCGAATGGGCTGTCGAGCGCGCCAGCGTTTCCGGGCGCGAGACATTGACGGCGTGGCTCAAGGATAACCTCCTTCGCGGCAGCGGGTGGAACGATGCGGTGCTGTTCGCCGAGAGCTACCGGCGCTGCATATGCAATCCTGCCGCCGTTGCCGAAATCGCGGAACTTGCCGCCGCCATGGCTGGACCTGCGGAGTTGCGCCGGGAAAGCCTGCAACAGGGCAGGGCCTTCCTCGACGTGACGCGAAAGGCCTGGCCGCATGCAGCGCTGGAACAGGCGGCGGGTGCGATTGGCGAAGACACCGCCTACCCGGTTTGCTTCGCAGCCGCAGCTGCCGCGCATGGCTGCGATCTTGCAGCAGCACTGGAAGCCTATATCTTCGCGCTCGCAGCCAACTGGATATCCGCCGCCGTGCGTCTCAATGTCGTCGGCCAGACAGCCGCGCAGGAAATCGCCGCCGGTCTGGCGGGTGCTATTGCGGACCTTGCCGCACGCGCGTGCGCATCGTCCTTGGACGATCTCGGCGGCTGCGCCTTTCTCAACGAGATCGCATCCTTCAAACACGAAGAACAATATTCGAGGTTGTTCCGGTCATGACACAGAAAAATCCCTTGCGCGTCGGAATCGGCGGGCCGGTCGGCGCCGGCAAAACCGCGCTGATGGAGCAATTGTGCAAGCGCCTGCGCGACACTTGCGAGATATGCGCGATTACCAACGATATATACACGCAGGAGGATGCGCGCATTCTCACAGCTGCAGGGGCGCTGCCGCAGGAGCGGATCATGGGTGTGGAAACCGGTGGATGTCCTCACACGGCCATCCGCGAAGACTGTTCGATCAACCTGCATGCGGTCGCACAGATGCAGGCGCGCTTTCCGGACCTCGACCTGATTCTCATCGAATCCGGCGGCGACAATCTCGCGGCGACTTTCAGCCCGGAACTCGCCGATATCACGATCTATGTTATCGACGTTGCCCAGGGCGAAAAAATTCCGCGCAAGGGCGGGCCTGGCATCACGCGCTCCGACCTGCTGGTCATCAACAAGACCGACCTCGCCCCGCTTGTCGGAGCCGACCTTGGGGTGATGGAGGCCGACACGAAGAAGCAGCGCGGCACGCGGCCGTTTGTCTTCGCGAACATGCGCAAAGGCGAGGGCGTGGATACAATAGTCGCGTTCCTTGCGGAGAAAGGCGGCCTGGCCCTCGACCCGATAGCCGAAGAGGCATGCCAGAAGAGTTGATCCTCCGGCGCGATCATCGCAGCGCCGGCTTCCTGTGGCGGAATGCGCCGCAATCACTCCGGACAAGGCAAGTTGCCAGACCGGCTTTCGCGGGCGTATAGACCGGCGGCACTGCCTTTACCTCCCGCCAGCGCCGGTTTCAATGTTGCAAAGCCTTCTCGCCGATACCGGCATTACTCTGCCCATGCTGCTGCTGATGATGGCGCTCGCCTTCCTGACGGCGGTCTTTCACAGCGTGAGCGGGCTGGCCGGCGCGCTGTTTCTGGTGATCCTGCTGACGCCGATGCTGGGCCTCAAGACGGCCGTGCCCATCGTGGCCGTCGCGGTCGCCATCAGCAATGTCACGCGGCTTTGGGTGTTCCACAAGGAGCTGAACATACCGATATTCCGCGCGATCATGCTGACCTCGCTGCCCGCGATGTTTCTGGGAGCGGTGCTTTTCGTTTACATGTCGGCGACGGTCATATCCGTCTGCTTCGGACTGTTTCTGCTACTGTCGATTCCCGGACGGCGCTATTTCGAGACCAGGGGATACAAGGCGGGCCCGCGCGAGTTCATGATGATCGGTCCGGTGTACGGTATTGTCAGCGGCGTCACGATGGGAGCAGGCCTGTTGCTGGCTCCGTTTTTTCTTGGCGCAGGGCTGCGGCGCGGAGAAATCGGCGCCATGACGGCGGCCATCGGTATCGTTCTTAACATCACCAAGACTGTCGTCTTCGGCGCTTCACCGTTGCTCACCGGCCCGCTGTTTCTTATCGGCGCCATTCTTGGAATATGCACCATGCCCGGCGCGTACGCCGGACGGTGGATATTGCAGCGGACCTCTATCCGAGTGCATACTTTTCTCGTCGAAGGCATCATGATCGCCGGAGCATTGTTCTTTCTGTACCGCGCGATCACAGGCGCAACCAACTGAACAGCAGAGGCATCGAAATGGCGCGGGGACACCAGGGAAAAGTCGCGGTGGTCACGGGCGCGGCCGGGGGCATCGGACAGGCGCTTGCAGCGCGTCTGGCCGAAGAAGGCGTCGATATAGCAATTGCCGACCTGAAACCGGCGGACGAAACTATCGTCAGAATAGAGGCGGCAGGGCGCAGGGCGCTCGCCGCGGATTGTGACGTCTCTTCGGAAAGTTCGGTAGCCGGCTTTGCGTCAGAGGTTCTGGCGGAATTCGGGCAGGTCGATATCCTCGTCAACAATGCAGGCTTTTTCAAAACCCGGCCCTTCGCAGAACTGACCTTTGCCGACTGGCGGCAGACGATGGCGGTGAACCTCGATTCGATGTTTCTCATGACGCGCGCCTTTCTGCCCGGGATGCGGGCCCGCAAGTGGGGCCGTATCGTCAACATCGCCTCCAATTCGCTGGGTTCAGTCTCGCCAAACCACGCCGATTACATCGCCAGCAAGGGTGGCGTTGTCGGCTTCACGCGGGCGCTGGCCAGCGAAGTCGGCGTCGACGGCGTGACCGTGAACGCGGTTTCGCCCGGCCTTACGCGCTCGCCGGGAACGCTGGAAGGCCAGTTTCGCCCGCGCGGCCTGCCGATCGAGGAAGCCTTCGACATGATCTCGAACATGCAGGCGATCAAGCGGCACGAAACCCCTGCCGACCTGGCGGGCGTGGTGGCGTTTCTGACCAGCGACGACGCAGCCTTCATGACCGGCCAGACTCTGGTGGTCGATGGCGGGCTCGTGCGGGTATAGGCGCTGCGCCGCACGTTGACGGCGCTGATGCGCCGCCGTAATTTCGCGAAATCAAAAAGACCGGAAACGACGGTCAGCGAACGTATTTGGAGGAAACATGTCCGGGCTTGTCACGGTTCACAATCCGGTCTGCTTTGCGCCAAAGGTCACCGGCAAGCGCCTTGCACCGCGCCTGTCCAGCCTCGACGGCAAAGTGGTCTATCTCGTCGATTGCCTGTTCGACAATTCGGCCGCCTTCATCGAACAATTGCGCCTGTGGTTCGCCGACAACATGCCGGCGGTGCAGACGAAGATCATTCGCCCGCGCGAGAGCTGGGTGGACGATCCGGACATGCGCAAGAAAATCGCCGCCGACGGCAGCGCGGCCATTCTCGGCGTCGGGCTTTGAAGCTCCTGCAGCCCGTCGGTCGTCGGGCTAAGCTCTCTGCTGGAAGAAATGGGCGTGCCGAGCATTGCGGTGCATACGCAAGTGTTCGTCCGCGTCGCCCGCTCCACGTCGCGCCTGCGCGGATTCCCGACATTGCGCAATTGCTTCGTGCCGCAGCCGGTCGTCGACCGCACGCCGGAACAATTGCGCGCCTATATCGAGGGCATTGATCCTGTTTCCGGCCAGCCCTTCATGCAGGGCGTGATCGAGGGCCTGTTGCGCCCGCTGGAAGGCGCGGACCTCACCGGCGAGACCTTCGAGCGCACGACGCCGCGGCTACTGGAGCCCGATACGGAAGAAAACCTGCGCAAGTTGTTCGAGGACAATCGCTGGACCGATTTCCTGCCTATCGTGCTGCCGACAGAAGAGCGGGTGGCGGCGATGCTCAAGGGCACGAGCCAGCCAGCTGACAGAATTGTCGGTCGCATGCGGGCGGGCAACTTCCGCGAGGCCTGGGAATATACGGTGGAGAAGGTCGCCGTCAGCGCCGTCATGGCCGGGGCGCGGCCGGAATATTTCCCGGTGATCCTGGCGCTCGCCGCCTCGAACCAGACCTCGCGGCAAGGCAGCACCACGTCGCAGACCTGCATGTCGATCGTCAACGGACCCATCCGCGACGAGATCGGCATGAATTACGGCATCGGCGCGATGGGTCCCTACAACCACGCCAACGCCACCATCGGCCGGGCCTACAGCCTGATTTCGCAGCACGGACAGGGCGGCTCGGTTCCCGGCGAAACCTATATGGGCACGCTGGGCAATCCCTTCGCCTGGTCGCTCGTCTATGCCGAAAACGAGGAGGCCAGCCCCTGGGAGCCACTGCATGTCAGCAAGGGGATGAAGAGGGACGAGAGCGCCGTCAGCGTTTTCGTCGGCAACCGTTACATGCACGAAGGCTTCGGCCCGCGCGAGACATGGGAGGAGAAGTTCACCCGCTCGCTGCAGGCCAGCGCCTATCTGCCGCCCTGCCTGGTGATGGATCCGCTCGTGGCGAAGCTGTTCGCCGGCAAGGGCATCACCACAAAGCAGGAGCTGATCGACTGGGCGGCGCAGCACGCCCGCCTGCCGGCGCGCGAATACTGGGACGACCAGTGGATGCAAACGCTGATCCGCCCGCACGGCGTCGCCGGCGTCGAGCCCTGGGCCACGAAATTGAAGGCCGCGCCGGACGAAATCGTGCAGATGTACGAACCCGACCAGATCAACGCCGTGGTCACTGGCGGCGGCACGCAGGGCGCCTGGAAGATTTTCGGCGCGAAATACGTGACGACAGTGAGCGTGGACGCGTGGCGGTAAGGGGGACTACCCCTCGCCCGCCCTTCGCAACAAATATTCCCACGCGCGGTCGTGGCCTTTCAGGTTTGTCTGGCCCGGCGAGGCGGCGTTGACTTCGCCTTCGGTGAGATAGGTGATTTCGCCGAACTGCATGCCGGTGGTGATGGCCTTTGCGTTCTTCTTCATGGCGATGGCCGAATGCACCGCGTCCTGGATCGATTTGCCGGTCACCGTCGCGCCGTGGCCGCGCATCAGGACGGCCTTGTTGTTTCCCATGCAGGCGCACATGTCGGCGCCCTGATCGTTCGTCGTCACCAGCAGATCCGTATCGCCGAATTTCTCGCGAATGTCCCAGACGGGCACACAGACGCCGACGCGGCGGGCGGTGTGGATCGCGGCGCGCATCGGCGTTTTCGATATGCCGAAGGGCAGCAATTCCTCGCAATGATTGTGGATGACGGAATTCACGTCCGGCCGCGCCGACAGCACCGCGCCGTGGATCGGCCGCTCGATATAGATCGGCAAATCGGTCGGCTTGACGGGCGTGTTGTCGAGGTTGAATTCGAGAATGTCCTCCTCGGTCACCAACTCCGGACTGCGCGACCGCGACAGGAAATAGGTGTTGGGATTGTCCGGGTTGCGCACGCTGATATGGCCGAGCGCGTCGACGATGCCCTCGTTCGACAGGATATGGTTGGCGGCGACGAGATCCTTGATCAGCGCTTTTATATCGCTCATGGTTTCCTCCGGTTTATGTTTGCAGCTTATTCCGGTTTTGCGTCCGGCGGAACAGCATTTCTGGCTTCCAGCCGAGCGCCTACGATCCAGATCAGAATCAAAATCGGCACGCCCATCGCCGAGGCGATCAGAAAGAAATTCACATAGCCGAAAGCGTCCACCATCGTGCCGGAATAGCCGCCGACGATTTTCGGCACCAGCGTCATCAGCGAGGAAAAAATGGCGTATTGCACGGCCGTGAATTTCACGTTCGTCAGGCTCGACAGGAAGGCGATGAAAGCCGCGCTGGCAAGGCCCGCCGTCAGATTGTCCGCCGAAATGACGAGGTAGAGCATCGGCACGCTCTTGCCCGTCTTGGCCAGAAGAATGAACAGGAGGTTGGTCAGGATCGTCAGCAGCGCGCCGAGAAAGAGGGTTCGCATCACGCCGAAGCGCAGCGACAGCAGGCCGCCGACGAAGCCGCCCGCGATGGTCATGATCAGGCCGAAGGTTTTGACGATAGAGGCGATCTGCGACTTGGTGTAACCGATGTCGACATAGAAGACGTTGGCGATGACGCCGAGCACGATGTCGGAAATGCGGTAGAGCCCGACGAGCGAAATCAACAGCAGAGCCAGGGTCGCGCCGTAACGCGAAAAGAACTCGCCGATGGGCGCAACATAGGCCTCGCGGAACATCGCCCCGTCGACGAGGCGCAAGGCGATCACGAAACGCACCACGGCGAACACCGCCGCCACAGCCAGCGCGAAGCGCAAAGCCTCCACCAGAAAGGCGGCCAGCGCCTTGTTGCCCACGGCGGCAATCAACCGCGCATCCATCGTGCGCTGCACATCGCCCGAGGTGAGCCAGAACATCGCCACGAAAGTTCCGGCCGCCAGAACGAAGAGAAAGAAGAAGCCGGCATAGTGGCCGGTAGCATGGGCCGGTTCTGCGCGTGCACCGCGTTCGGGTTCGGGAATGGCAAGCGTCGTCGCCATGCCGATCAGCATCAGGCCAGCCATTACAAAATAGGACCAGCGCCAGGCCAGATAATTGTAGGTGTTCACGGACGAACCAAAGTAATCGGCGAGGAAAAGCGCGCCTGCCCCAGCCGCGATCATGCCGACGCGGTAGCCGGCGATATAGGAGGCCGACATCATCGCCTGCAGGTCGGCTTCGGCGGCTTCGATCCGGTAGGCGTCGATGACGATATCCTGCGTGGCCGAAGAAAAACCGAGCAGGACCGCCGCGAAAGCCATGGCCACGAGACTTGCTCCGCCGGCGGCGGGATTGGTCAGGCCCATCCAGGCGATAGCGGCGAAGATCGAGACCTGCGCCGTCAATATCCAGGCACGGCGGCGGCCGAGCCAGCGCGTCAGGCCGGGCAGCGGCAGGCGGTCGACCAGCGGCGCCCAGACAAATTTGAACGAATAGCCGAGCGCCGCCCAACTGAACATGGTGACGGTCGAGCGTTCGATGCCGGCTTCGCGCAGCCAGATGCCGAGAGACGAAAAGATCAACAGAATTGGCAGGCCGGCGGAAAATCCGAGAAAAAGCAGCGCCAGCACACGCCGGTCCATGAACAGTACAAGGCTCTCGCGCCAGCTCCGCTCACCGGCAGCCCTTGCGGGTGCGGCCGTTTCGCTACTGGCAGTCATGGCGCTGGCCGTATCGCTCTCGGTTTCGACAATTGCGAAAAATCAACGGACGTCTCCGGGTTGCCACGCTCGCCCGGCAGCCATTGCGCGAGCAGGCGCCACAATCCAGCGATTCGCGCGCCCGCGCCAGCGCTGGCAGTGAAAAGGCCGGACAGCGCCCGCCTCCGGCCTTTCTGCGTCTATCGTAATGTGAAGCGGATCAGGCGTCCGGCTGCCACAGCCGTTCGCCAAGCACGGTGCAGCGCCGCAGCAGGCGCGTCTGCTCCTTCGGCCAATCGGTGCGCGCATGCAGGCAGGCGAGGTTGTCCCACATCAACAGGTCGTTGACCTGCCACACATGCTCGTAGGTGTTGGCCGGATCCTCGGTATAGGCGAACAATTCTTCCAGGATACGTTCGCTCTCGTCCGCCTCCACGCCTTCGATCCACATCGTGTTTTGCGCGGCGACGTACAGCGCGGTCTTGCCGGAGTCCGGGTTCACGACGAACATCGGCTGGCGATAATGATGGATCGTGTCCAGCGGCGCGGTGATATCAATGCGGCGGCCGACATCGTATTGCTGGCCCTGCATGACAAACGTGTCCTTGAAGCGCTCCTTATATGTGGCAGGCATGTTGTCGAAGGCCGAATAAAGGCTGGTGAACTTCGTGTTCCCGCCAGTCGTCGGACACTCGATGCCGTACAGGAACGAAAATCGATGCGGCCGCTCCACATAGCATTTGTCGGTGTGGTACCACATCTCGCCATGGCCGAGCGAACCGATGGGCTTTCCGTTTTCGTCCATCTTGTCGGAAATCAGCATCTGGTGCTTCCACAGCACCGAGCGGTCCCTTGGTTCCT
>JBFWRC010000003.1:0-210267 GCA_050249115.1 Beijerinckiaceae bacterium | reverse complement strand
ACCAAGGGTGACATCAAGTTCGAGTACGGCGTCGAATGGGAGAAAATCCACTGGGTCGTGACCACCTCCGAGAAAGTGAAATTCAAGCCGAAAGAGGGCGTTGTCATCGAAGTGGCCGGTAAGGACAAGGACCTTGGCCACATGCTCGATAAGGGCGAGATCGACGCCATTTTCATGCCGCATCCGCCGTCGTCAGTCATGAAGGGCGAAGTCAAGACGCGCCGCCTGTTCCGCGATTCCATGGCCGAGGAAAAGCGCTATTTCGACAAATACGGCTACTGGCCGATCATGCACATCATGGCGATGCACAGAGACCTTGCCGAACGCGAGCCGCAACTTGCGCAGGCGATCATGGACATGTACGCGCAGGCTCGCCACATCGCCGACGAATATTTTCTCGATCCCAACTGGTCGCAACTGGCGTGGGGCCGGCACTATTACGAAAGCGAGCAGGCGAAACTGCCGAACCGCTGGCCCGATGGATTCAAAGTCAACAAGAAGAACCTCGAACGCTTCATCCTGTATTCGCACGACCAGGGATTGATCAGCGAACGATATGAGCCGGAGCGGCTGTTTCTGGAAAGCACGCTGGCGACCTGACGCCTGCAAGGTTGCATTTGCTATCGCGGCTTGATTTGGCATTTCGCCAATTGCCGCGATACGCAACCGGTCTAGAGAAAATTATTCGGCCAGATAATGCTGCGCCACATATGCGCCACGGGGGAATCGTCGAAGCCGAGGCCTTCCTCCGGCTGTTTGAAAGTGCGTCCGATGATGTCGGTGAATTCGTCGACATCGACTGTGACATTCGGGTCGAATGCATACAGATCGTTTGCCGTTACCAGCCGCGCGGACATGTACCACTTGTGATTGCGGGCATATTCGTAGGCGCGCGCAATGTAGGCCGGGGGTGTGTAGTCTTCGCCCATGGCGCGGCGGTAGAGATCGGGATATTCGTATCCGACGGACGCGTCCGGATAGAAGCGCAGCGCCTGATGGTAGCGCACCGCGAAGGCGGTTTCTTCGTCCACATAAGGTTCGATGAGCTGCGCACCGTGATAGCCGTGATCGGTGCGGATGTAGCATGTCACAGCGATATCGTGCAGAAGGCACGCCAGCACCAGCTTGTCCGGCAGGCCGTTTTTGCGGGCCAGCGCCGCGCTTTGCAAAAGGTGGTTGCCGCCGCCTTCCTTGAGCAGGATCCGCTTTTTGAAGAAATCGATCAGCGTCGGTTTCTCCGGCATCTCCGGCAGGCGCGGTTCGTCGTGCATCAGGTACCGGCCGGGGCTTCGGGAAGTGACGCCCGCGCCATGTCCGCCAACGCGGCCGAAATACGGCACCGCGACGTTCCGGTCGAGCAATTGCATCATCGTCAGTTCGAGCAATTCATCCCGCTCCGCCGGCGGGGTCGAGGCGTTCGTGCTTTCGGCGACGATCCGCAACGCTTCGTGAACAAGCTTCTGTTGCGGCGTGGGTTCTTTGGTCTTTTCGGCAACAGGCGGCACGGCGGGCGTCTCCTCGGATCCCGTCCTTTATGCCGCTCCTGTGAGCCCGATACAATAGTTGCGGCGCAAATGAGGACGGCAGGTGGCGGGCAGGGCCGTGCAGAGCCGCCCGGCCGCTTGCTTTTTGGGGCCTTCACCCTAAGTCACAGTGAGGCTTGCGCCTGAAGATGCGCCAATAGACTCGCCGATCAATCTTGCAGCGAGAACAGGAGAGGGAGAACACGCATGAAAAGCACATTGGATCGCCGTCAATTCGTCATGGGGTCTGCAGCCGCTGTGGCGGGTGCGGGTCTGCCGCTTTCGGCTGCAGCCGCCGCGGAGCAATTGAAGCTCGCCACATTCGTTCCGCCGCCGCATGTCATCATGGCGAAAGTTCTGACGCCATGGGCTGAAGAAGTCGCCAAGCTGAGCAACAAGGCCCTGACAGTGCGCATGTTCCCATCCATGCAACTGGGGGGCAAGCCGCCGGAACTGTACCGCCAGATGATCCGGGGCATCTCGGACATAACATTCACGCTGCCCGGATACACTTCGGGCGATTTCCCTGTCATGGCTTTGACCGAACTCCCGGGAATGGCGAACAGCGGCGCAGACGGCACGCGCAAATTGTGGGCGAACTTCGACAAGATGCTATCGCCGCAGTTCAAGGGCGCAAAGGTTCTGATGCTTTGGAACTCCGATTCGGCATCGTTCATGAGCAAGTCGAAGCCGATCCGTACCCTGGCCGACGTCAAGGGACTGAAGATCCGCACGCCGTCGGCGGCGCAGTCGGCCCAGTTGGTCGCTCTCGGCGCGACGCCGATCGACATGCCCGCCAACCAGATCTACAACGCGCTAGACAGGGGCGTAGTCGATGCGGCCATGATCCCGATGTCGGCCGCGCTGGATTTCAAGCTGATCGAAGTCGCCCAGCACTTTACCATCAACGCGCCGCTGGGCCGCTCGAACTTCCTCGTCGCCATGAATGCCGGGCGCTACGGCAAGCTGCCAGCCGAACTGCGCAAGATCATCGACGACACGACCGGTCTCAATCTGAGTCTGAAGGGCGCGCAGATTTACGACGAGCGCAGCAATGCGGCTGTCGAGGCGGTGCGGAAATCGCGCAACCTCATCACGCTGACCGATGCCCAGAACAAGGAATGGCTTGAAGGCTTCCGCAAGCACATCAACGAAACAGTGGCCGCCGGCGACAAGGCGGGGCATCCTGCGACGGCGCTGGCGAAGGCCTACGGGCTGATCTGACGCACTGGTACAGGCGCCGGGTGCGCGAATGGATCGCGCGCCTGGCTGGCTGATTGGTGTCTGGAGAACATGGCTCCCGCGCGCTGATCCAGGCGCGCGCGTGCGCTATGGCGGGGACTTGTGATGGCTTTGTTCGACCGTTTCCTGCGGTGGCTTGCGCTGGCCGCCGGCGGCGTCCTGCTGCTGCTGATGTTTTTCACGGTGCTGGACGTTGTGCTTCGCTATTTTTTCAATGCCCCCTTTCGCGGGTCGCTGGAAATCACGGAGTTCGCAATGGCGCTGATCGTGTTCCTGTCCCTGGCCTATTGTGGCTGGACGGGCTCGCATATCGCCGTCGATCTGCTTGACCCGTGGCTCAACCGTCCCGCCCTGCGATATCTTCCCTCGTTTATGGCTCTGCTCGGCGGTCTGCTTTTTGCGGTTGTCGCCTGGCGCATGAGTGTGGAGGCTGTCGAGAGCTGGTCGCAAGCCAGCAACATGATGCGTATTCCCCATTATCCCTTCCGCCTCGCGGGCGCGTTCGGTAGCGCGGTTTTCGCCGCCGTCATGCTCGTCCAGGCATGGCTCTGGGCCGTACGCCGGGGCGAAGCGCCTGCGCAAGAAGGGGAGGTTCGCTGATGTCGCCGGAAATGACCGGCCTGGCCGGCATCGCGATCATGCTGCTGCTACTGGCGCTCAAGATGCCGATTGGCGTCGCCATGTTCCTGGTCGGCATTATCGGATTCGGGATTCTCAACGGCTGGACGGCGGCGTTGTCGGCGCTGGGGTCCTATCCATATTCCTATGCAGCCGTTTACGATCTCGCGGTGATCCCGCTGTTCATTCTCATGGGCAACCTGGCGGCCAAATCGGGCATGGGGCGCGATCTGTTCGCGGCCGCCTACGCCTGGCTGGGCCATTGGCGCGGCGGGCTGGCTTCGGCCACCATCGTATCCTGTGCCGGGTTTGCTGCGGTTTCGGGATCAAGCATCGCCTCGGCGGTCACCATGGGCCGCGTATGCCTTCCGGAAATGAAACGCTACGATTACGATCCGGGATTGTCCACGGGCACAGTGGCTGCCGGGGGAACACTGGGTATCCTGATTCCGCCCAGCACAGCCTTCATCATCTACGCCATCCTGACCGAACAATCGATCGGGCGGCTCCTGCTGGCCGGGTTTCTGCCCGGTCTGATGATGACCATACTGTTTGTCATCACGATCTGGATCTGGACGCGCATTGATCCCGCTGTCGCCCCGCCCGGTCCCGTTGCCACATGGAAAGAGAAATGGGCGGCCCTTGGCCGCGCCGGCCCAATGACGGCCGTGGTTGTCCTGACGATAGGCGGCATCTACGCGGGCATGTTTACGCCCGGCGAAGCGGCTGCCGTGGGGGCATTTCTGGCGTTGCTCTATGCGTTCTGGGTGCGCTCGCTGGGCGGCGGCAATTTTCAGGAGGTCCTGCTCGAAACAGCGAAGACAACAGCAATGGTCTTCCTGATCCTGATGGGCGCGCTCGTCTTCGGCCCGTTCCTGGCGCTGAGCGGTCTTCCCGGCAAGATTGCCGAATGGCTGGCGGCTCTCGAACTGCCGCGCTTCGGGATCCTTGCTATCATCATGCTGATCTACGTGGTGCTCGGCATGTTTCTCGAAGGCTTTGCAATGCTCGTGCTGACGCTGCCGATCGTCATTCCTATCGTCAAGGCCCTGAATTTCGACCTGATCTGGTTCGGCGTGATCATGGTGATCGTTTTGGAAATGGGCCTCATCAGTCCGCCGGTGGGGATCAACTGCTTTGTCGTGAAGGGGCTGGTTCCGGACGTGCCGATGAGTACTGTATTCCGGGGCGTGCTTCCATTCTGGCTGGCGATGCTGGCCGGGGTCGTTATTCTGGCGGCATTCCCGCAGATCGCGCTTTTCATACCGAACGCGATGATCCGGTGAATCCGCCGCGGCAGTGGATGGCGATACCGGGATTGCCTTTGAAAGGAACGTCGGCGCATTTTCCGCTCGCATCTGCCGTATGGCGTGCTATAGACCCGGCCCGAAAGGTGCACTGGCCGGCTTCGCGCTGACCGGGGCGGAGCGGGCGTGGCGGAACTGGTAGACGCAGTGGATTTAGGTTCCACCGCCGAGAGGCGTGGGGGTTCGACTCCCTCCGCCCGCACCATCTCCGGCAGCTTCGCCAGAGGGCGCCGTCAACGGGACGAACAGGCCGCGGGCATCCCCGGCGGCAGCGATATTCAAGGGTTCAAGATATGCAGGTCACCGAAACATTGTCCGAAGGTTTGAAGCGCGCCTACAAGGTCGTGCTGCCGGTCGCCGATCTCGCCAAAAAGCTGGACGACGAACTGACCGAGATGAAGGACAAGGTGCAGCTGCGCGGTTTCCGCGCCGGTAAAGTACCGATGGCCCATCTGAAAAAGGTCTATGGCAAGCAGGTCATGGCCGACGTTCTGCAGAAAGCGGTCAACGAGGCGAACCAGAAGATCATTGAAGACAACGCGCTGAAACTCGCCGCCGAGCCGAAGATCGATGTCGATGGCGGCGACGAAGGCGTGGAAAAGGCCATTGCCGCTGAGGGCGATCTGGCCTTTACCGTCAATCTCGAACTCATCCCCAAGATCGACGTCAAGCCGTTCGGCGGCATAGAGCTGGAAAAGCAGGTTCTGAAGGTCGAGGACGCCGAAGTCGATAAGGCTCTGGAAAGCCTCACCGAGAATGCGCGTCCCTACGAGGAATCCAGCGAGGCGGCCGGCGACAAGGACAAGGTCACCATCGATTTCGCCGGCAAGATCGACGGCGTCGCCTTCGCGGGCGGAACCGGCACGGACATGGATGTCGTCATCGGCTCCGGCAGCTTCATTCCGGGCTTCGAGGATCAGCTCAAAGGCATCAAGACCGGCGAGGAGCGCCAGCTCAACGTCAAGTTCCCGGATGATTATTCTGCAGCGGAGCTGGCCGGCAAGGACGCTGTCTTTGATGTCACCGCCAAGAAGGTCGAAAGACCCGGCGAAGTGGTGCTGGACGACGAATTCGCCAAGAAGTTCGGCGTCGACACGCTGGACGCGTTGAAGGACACGATCCGCGCCGACATTCAGCGCCAGTACGACGACGCCTCGCGCCAGAAGTTGAAGCGGGTGCTGCTGGACAAGCTGGACGGCGACTACGCGTTCGATCTGCCCGAGAGCCTCGTCGAGCACGAGTTCAACGGCATCTGGCAGCAATCCGAGCAGGAACGGCAGCAGGCCGGCAAGTCTTTGGAAGACCTCGGCAAAACCGAGGAAGAGGCGAAGGCCGAGATGCGCAAGATCGCCGAGCGGCGCGTCCGCCTGGGCCTTCTGTTGGCGCAGGTCGGCGAAGAGGCCAAGGTTGAGGTCAGCGAGCAGGAACTGACTGCGGCTGTCGTCGAGCGCGTCCGCGAGATCGGCCGGGTCTATCCGGGGCAGGAACAGGCTGCCTGGGATTATTTCCGCAAGAACGAGCAAGCGATCCATCAGGTTCGCGCGCCGCTGTTCGAGGAAAAGGTCGTCGACGTTATTGTGGGCCAGGCCAAGGTTACGGAAAAGTCCGTCACGCGCGAGGAACTGCTGACCTTCGAAGACAAGGATGCGGCCGAATCCGCACCGGCAGGCGCGTAACGCTGACCGCTCGCGACGAAAACGGTCCGGGGGCGCTATTGGATCGCGCGTCCCCTTTGACCGCGCCGCTGCAATAACTATCTTGCCGGTTCCATGCGGCGGGCCGGATTGATTCGGGCGCCGCGTCGCCCGCTCTATCTGCCCGAGACAGGAAATTCAGATGATCAATCCCTTGCGCGATCGCGATCCCGTAGAGGTCTACAATTCTTTCGTTATCCCCAGCGTCGAAGAGGTCACCTCGCGCGGCTCCTATCGGTACGACATCTTTTCGCGGTTGCTGAAAGAGCGCATCATCTTCATGGCCGGTCCGGTCGAAGACCAGGTCGCGACCCTCGTTGTCGCCCAGTTGCTCTATCTGGAAGCCGACAATCCCAAGAAAGACATCTATTTCTACATCAATTCGCCCGGCGGCGTCGTGACCGCGGGATTGTCCATCTACGACACGATGCAGTTCATCCGGCCGAAAGTCTCGACCCTGTGCATCGGTCAGGCTGCTTCGATGGGCTCGCTTTTGCTGTGCGCCGGCGAGAAAGGCTCGCGCTATTGCCTGCCGAACGCCCGGGTCATGGTGCACCAGCCCTCCGGCGGCTTCCAGGGCCAGGCCTCGGACATTCAGCGCCATGCCGAAGATATTATCAAGATCAAGCGGCGCCTGAACGAAATCTACGTCCACCACACCGGCCGCGACTACGACACGATCGAGCGCACGCTCGACCGCGACCATTTCATGACCGCGCAGGAAGCCAAGGACTTCGGCATCATCGACGAGGTGCTGGAGAAGCGGCCTGACGAAGCTGAGAAATAGTCGCCTTACCGGGGACAAGAAATCGCCGCGCCTTCCGGGCAAGGTGATCGAACGGTAAAAGACCGGCAGGGGCGCACCGCATGCGGCCCTTCCGGGGCTAGGCGGGCAGCGGCCTTTGGCCAAACCCTGCACGCGATGTATCTCTGTTTCGAGAACCAAAACAGAAAGTTATGTCGCATAAAGAAGTTGGTCCGGCATTACGCCCCAGCGCCGGGCATTGAGGCTTGATCTGCGGGTCCCGGCGTGATTGCATGTCCATGATGTCTGCAGTCGGCGTCTGCGAGCTTCGCAAAAGGGTCATGTTCGCGCCGCTTGCCCGGAGAAAAGCTACTTTTTGTTAGGGTCCATCCCTATATTTTGAATACCGGCGTGATTCCGTCTAAGATTCGGAATTGTGGGGCCGGACGGAGAAAACAATGCCGAGAGCCGAAGGCGAATCCAAAAACACCCTCTACTGCTCGTTCTGCGGAAAGAGCCAGCATGAAGTGCGCAAGCTGATTGCCGGCCCGACGGTGTTTATCTGCGACGAATGCGTCGAACTCTGCATGGATATCATCCGCGAGGAGAGCAAGTCGTCGCTGGTCAAGAGCCGCGAAGGCATTCCGACGCCCCGCGAAATCTGTCAGGTGCTCGACGACTACGTCATTGGCCAGAGCCAGGCCAAGCGTGTCCTTTCGGTGGCCGTTCACAACCACTACAAGCGCCTGAACCACACGTCGAAGCACAGCGATGTCGAGCTGGCGAAGTCCAATATCCTGCTCATCGGCCCGACCGGCTCGGGCAAGACGCTGCTCGCCCAGACGCTGGCGCGCATTCTCGACGTTCCCTTCACAATGGCCGACGCCACGACACTCACCGAAGCCGGTTACGTCGGCGAGGACGTCGAAAACATCATTTTGAAGCTTCTGCAGGCTTCCGACTACAATGTCGAACGGGCCCAGCGCGGCATCGTCTATATCGACGAAATCGACAAGATTTCGCGCAAGTCCGACAATCCTTCGATCACGCGCGACGTGTCGGGCGAAGGCGTGCAGCAGGCGCTGCTGAAAATCATGGAAGGCACCGTCGCCAGCGTTCCGCCGCAGGGCGGGCGCAAGCACCCGCAGCAGGAATTCCTGCAGGTTGACACGACGAACATCCTGTTCATCTGCGGCGGCGCTTTTGCCGGCCTCGAACGGATCATCTCCTCGCGCGGCAAGGGCACGTCGATTGGCTTCGGCGCCACTGTTGCTGCGCCCGATGATCGCCGCACCGGCGAAGTGTTCCGTGAAGTGGAGCCGGAAGATCTGCTGAAATTCGGTCTTATCCCCGAGTTCGTCGGCCGTCTGCCCGTCATCGCGACGCTGGAAGACCTCGACGAGGAGGCGCTGAAAACGATCCTCATGGAGCCGAAGAACGCTCTGGTCAAACAATACCAGCGGCTGTTCGAGATGGAGAACGTCGATCTGACGTTCCAGGACGAAGCGCTGAACGGCATCGCCCGCAGGGCTATCGAGCGCAAGACCGGCGCGCGCGGCCTCCGCTCGATCATGGAAGGCATCCTGCTGGAGACGATGTTCGATCTGCCGGGGCTCGAAGGCGTCGAGCAGGTGGTGATCGGACCGGAAGTCGTCGAGGGCAAGGCGCGCCCGCTGTACATCTATTCCGAGCGTCAGGAAAAGTCCGGCGCAAGCGCGTAAAGACAGCGTTTTTAATTGTTTGGGTGAATGCGCGCCAGTCGCCGGGCCGCATGCCGGGCGTATGTGCCCGCGTTTATGCGCGGCCCGGCCTTGGCCGTCCGATGGGAATGTCTTCAAGTTCGCGTGCGCGTATTTTGCGGCAGAGACTGGCCGCTCAGCATGCTTGAATTTTGCCCTGCCGGACGCCATGTCTTCGGCTACAAGGAGCGGTAGCCGGCGGACGTTCCCCAAGTCCCATCCCGCCGGATGTTCCGGGCGCTTAAGAAAGGTCCGGAAAAAGCGCGACACAACGCAGATGAGCTTTGCCGCCCCGGCGTCGAATCTGTTCAAATGCGAAAGGTCGCGTGCGCTGGCGGCGCCGGCTGAATAGCGGCGTTTGCGGCTTAAAGGAGCAGGAAAAACTATGAGCACTGATAAACGCGTCCCCGCTGCCCCCGGAACCGTTGAAGCCTATCCCGTGTTGCCGCTGCGCGACATCGTCGTATTCCCGCACATGATCGTGCCGCTGTTCGTGGGCCGCGAGAAATCGATCAAGGCGCTGGAAGAAGTGATGCAATCGGAGCGGTTCATCCTGCTGGCGACGCAGAAGAGCGCCGCAGACGACGATCCGGCAACCGACACCATTTATACCAACGGCACCCTGGCCTCGGTGCTGCAGCTTCTGAAATTGCCCGACGGAACAGTCAAGGTTCTGGTTGAGGGTGTCGCCCGCGCAAAGGTGCGCCGGTACATTCGCACCGAGGATTATCTCGAGGCCGACGCGGAAGTGATCGCCGAAGAGGAAGGCTCCGCCGTCGAGGTCCAGGCGCTGGCGCGCTCTGTGGTCTCCGAGTTCGAAAATTACGTCAAGCTGAACAAGAAGGTTTCGTCCGAAGTTGTGGCTGCGGTGACGCAGATCGACAACAATTCCAAGCTGGCGGACACCGTCGCATCGCATCTTTCGGTGAAGATTTCCGACAAGCAGGAAATCCTGGAGATGCCATCGGTGACCAAGCGGCTCGAGAAGTGCCTTGCACTGATGGAAAGCGAAATCTCCGTTCTGCAGGTCGAAAAGCGCATCCGCTCGCGTGTCAAACGCCAGATGGAGAAGACCCAGCGCGAGTACTATCTCAACGAGCAGATGAAGGCGATCCAGAAGGAGCTGGGCGACGAGGACGGCAAGGACGATCTGGCCGAACTCGAAGAGCGCATCGCACGCACCAAGCTTTCGAAGGAAGCCCGCGACAAGGCGAATGCCGAGCTGAAGAAGCTGCGCGCCATGAGCCCGATGTCGGCGGAAGCCACCGTCGTGCGCAACTACCTCGACTGGCTGCTTTCGATTCCGTGGAACAAGCGCTCCAAGGTTAAGAAAGACCTGGCGCAGGCCGAAAATCTTCTGGACGCCGAGCACTTCGGCCTGGAGAAGGTCAAGGAACGCATCGTCGAATATCTCGCCGTGCAGCAGCGCGCGAACAAGTTGACCGGCCCGATTCTGTGTCTGGTCGGCCCTCCGGGCGTCGGCAAGACCTCGCTCGGCAAGTCTATCGCCAAAGCGACCGGCCGCGAGTTCGTGCGCATGTCGTTGGGCGGTGTCCGTGACGAAGCGGAAATCCGAGGCCACCGGCGCACCTATATCGGTTCGATGCCCGGCAAGATCATCCAGTCCATGCGCAAGGCGAAGACGTCCAATCCGCTCTTCCTGCTCGATGAAATCGACAAGATGGGCATGGACTTCCGCGGCGACCCGTCGTCGGCTTTGCTGGAAGTGCTGGATCCGGAACAGAACTCGTCCTTTAACGACCATTACCTGGAGGTCGACTACGACCTGTCCAACGTGATGTTCGTGACGACGGCCAATACGTTGAACATTCCTGCGCCCCTCATGGACCGCATGGAAATCATCCGCATTGCCGGCTACACCGAGAGCGAAAAGCTCGAGATCGCCAAGCGTCACCTGATTCCGGCCGCCGTGAAGAAGCACGGTCTGCAGGAAGGCGAATGGTCGCTCGACGATCCGGCGCTGTTGACCCTCATTCGCCGCTATACCCGCGAGGCGGGCGTGCGTAATCTGGAGCGCGAAATTTCCAACCTCGCCCGCAAGGCGGTGAAGGAAATCCTCATCTCCAAGAAAAAGAAGGTCGCCGTTACCGAAGAGAACGTGCCGGACTACCTTGGCGTGCCGAAGTACCGCTTCGGCCAGGCCGAACTGGAGGACCAGGTCGGCGCCGTTACCGGTCTGGCCTGGACGGAGGTTGGCGGTGAGCTCCTGACCATCGAAGGCGTCATGATGCCCGGCAAGGGCCGCATGACCGTGACCGGCAACCTGAGAGATGTGATGAAGGAATCGATTTCCGCGGCGGCGTCCTACGTCCGCTCGCGCGCAGTCGAATTCGGCATCGAACCGCCGGTCTTCGACCGCAAGGACATCCACGTCCACGTTCCCGAAGGCGCCACGCCGAAGGATGGCCCGTCAGCAGGCATCGCGATGGCGACAGCCATCGTCTCGGTTATGACCGGCATTCCGGTGCGCCGCGACATCGCCATGACTGGCGAAGTGACGCTGCGCGGCCGCGTGCTGCCCATCGGAGGCCTAAAGGAGAAGCTTCTGGCGGCCCTGCGCGGCGGCCTGAAAAAGGTGCTGATCCCCGAGGACAACGCCAAGGATCTCGCCGAGATTCCAGACGCGGTGAAGAACGGTCTCGAAATCATGCCGGTTTCGCGCATGGGCGAAGTGCTGAAACATGCGCTGGTGCGCATACCCGAGCCGATCGAATGGGACGAAGAGAAGGAAGCCGCCGCCGCCGCGCAGGCGAAAAAGGCGGCGCGTGACGACGATGCACAGGGCGTCGTCGCGCACTGACATCACCTTCCAGACCCGACAACAAAAAAACGCGCCGGATCGTCTCCGGCGCGATTTTTTTACTTTGCCCATCTCTTCAGACTTGGGTCGATCCGTACGAGGCCGTCAAGTTCGCTCCGGGAGACATTGTCAGCTGAAAGGCCATACCAATAAGCCGCGCGATCCAAATTTCTATCGACGCCAACCCCAAAGGCATGCGCTTGACCGAGAAAAAAATAATACATCGATCCGATTACATTCTCAGCCCGCTTTGGGGCGGCTCCAACCTTCTCCATAGTCTTTGCAACACGCTCGGATTCGATCTCCGGAATGCTCTTTATTCCAAAGAGCAATATCCACAGGCTGGTAGAAACAATGTTGTTATAAGTAATAACCGACGGCTCAGTTGGATATTTGGCGAGGGCCCGCCTGCACTCAATCACGGCCTTGTAGACCTTTTCCAAATCGAGTTGCGCTGCGGCAACCACGGCAGATCCCTTTTCTGCGGCAAGTCCATACCCATTGCCTGCATTTCGGGAACAGGCTTTTACCAATGGGTCTGCCAAAACAACTGCATCGGAATTAACTTTTATGCGCGTAAATTCAGCTGCGGCAATGTTCTGGGACGCGCCGCATAAAATCAATCCGGCCGCAACAAGAAGCTTAAAGACGGATCCGTCCCTTTGACATAGCGATAGACGCGGCATCGTGTCCTCCTATCAGGAGTCAATAAGAGATGCTTTCCATGTTATTTTACATGCGAAAATCGATCAAGCGGACATACCATACTCAAAAATATCAATGCCCATAAGAAAATCGCGCCGGATCGTTTCCGGCGCGACTTTTTTGGACTGCTCAGTCCGCCACATTAAATTCTATCCCCACGGCCCCAGATAGGCCTCGCCCATATAGGTGTCCGGGCGCGGCTCGATTCGTTCCGGCCACGTGACGGGATTGGTGTTGGCGGGCGCACCTTCAGGCAGCATGTGCGCATTGCCCGGAACCTGCTCCATATAGCTGTAGAGAATGCATCGCACGCCGTCGGGGTCGGTGACGGCCGCTGCATAATCCATGCCCTGAAACAAGGCTCCCGGCATCTCGACGATTTCGCGTCCGCGGTCTTTCAAAAACGCCACCGCATCGCGCAATTGCCGGTAGTTCGCCAGTTGCACGCCAAAACTCATGCAGGTGGAATCCTCCGCGCCGTTCAGCTCCGTGCGCAGTTTCTTCGAATACAGCGCCAGCGAGTGATGCTCCGTGTTGCAGCGCAGGAAGCGGCAGCGTTCGCCATTGTAGACGATCTCGCGTGTGATAACGAAGCCCATGATGTTTTCGTAATAGGCGCTCACCGCATCGATGTCGTCGACGTAGATGCCGACAGGTCCGATCTTCACAACCTTGAAGGGCCGCGGCAGCAGTACCCCGTCAACGTCGTAAACCGATGGCATGCTTTCGCGTTGCAGATAACCCGAATGCAGGTCTACGCCGGCCTTTTCTGCACGCCAGACTTCCTCTTCCTCCGAAATCTGTGGCAGGTCGGGCCGCTCGTGAAAGCCGCGCTCGTAGAGCTCCGCCGGCTTCGGTTTCCCGCTCCAGCCGATCTGTTCGATCCCGTAGTATAATTCGTTGCGGTGCAACTCGGGATCGAACGGATAGACATGCCAGTTCGAACCCGGCATGTCGCGTCCCGCGCGGTTGATTAGCACGTCTTTCTTTTCGAAATAATCTATTGCGTTCACGACTTCTCGCAAGCTGCCAACCTGCCAGGTCATCTGGTTGATCGAATGCGTCGGCTGGTGCGGGCGTGAGGCGTAGAGCCGGTTCACGACTTCCTGGTCGGCCATCACAAAGGAATGGTGATCGGTGCCATGCCGCATGAAATATTGATGCGTGTCGGCAATGCCTTTCAGCTTTTCGGCGATGGCCGGTCCATGCTCGGCGAAATTCATCGGATCGGTAATCTTGAAACCGATCTCCTGATTGTAGAATTGCAGCATCTCTTTCAGGTTCCTGGCGCTGAAGCCGAAATGCCCGAGCCGCCGGATCTTGAACGGCCGGTCGAGCAGAACGCCGCCAACATCGTATTTTTCATGGGTGTCTGTTTGCGCCGGCGCGCGGGGCTCTGCAAGTGTCATTGCGTCCTCCATTTCCTTCGGCCCTGAGCCGCTTTCGTTCAATATACCCAAATGTGGTGGCTGCGCGCTACCCGCTTGCCGCCTGCGCCAGCCGCGGCAGATAGAGCGCCAGCATGGGGAAAGCGATCAGCAAAGCCAGCAATATCGCGTCGCAGAAGAGGAAGGGCGCCGCTGCCCGCGCGACCTGCCACAGCGTCGTACCCGGTGGCGCAACGCCCAGCATCACGAACAACAGCATGCCGAAGGGCGGCGTCGTGCCGCTCATCTCGATGCCGAGCAGCAACACGAGCCCGAACCAGACCGGATCGAATCCCAGAGCCTTGGCGATGGGAAAGAAGATCGGCACCGTCAGCATCATGATGGAAGTTGCGTCGATCATCGTGCCGAGCAGCAGCAATGTGCCAAACATGATCAGCAGCATGATGTTCGGATCGAACTGCGTGCGCGTGACGAATTCCACCATCCCCACCGTCGCGCCGGAATAGGCAAGGATCTGGCTGAACGTCGACGACCCGACGATGATGAGAAAGATCATGCCGGAAACACGCAAGGCCCCGCGAAACGCCTGGAACATTGCGTTCCACGTCAGGCAGCGGAAGGCGGCGGCCAGAATGATCACTGCCGCAACGCCGAATGCGGCCGCTTCCGAAGGCGTCGCCAGCCCGAGCAGGATCGAGCCTATCACGGCGAATATCACGAAGCTCATCGGCAGAATGTTGACGGCGACCGCGCGCACTTTCTCGCGCCAGCCGTGCGACTGCACTTCGTAGGAGGGGGCAGCATCCGGATCCAGCCAGAGCTGAAACGCGATCATGCCCGCATAGAGACCTGCCAGCACGAAGCCCGGAATAAGTCCGGCGATCAGCAGCGCCGCAATGTCGATCTGCGCGATGGAGCCGAGCAGAACCGCAAGGCCGGAGGGCGGGATGATCATGGCGAGCCCGCCAGTGCCGAGGATCGGCCCCATGGCCATATAGGGCTTGTAGCCGCGCTTCTTCATTTCCGGCAGTAGCAGCGAGCCGAGCATCGCCGTATTGGCCATGCTCGATCCTGTCAGGGTCGAAAACAGCGAACCGCCGCCGACTGTCAGGAAAGCGAGCCTGCCGGGCAGGCGGCCGAGCAGAATATCGAGCGCGTCGAACACCCGCAGCGCCAGCCCCGTGCGGAAAAACAACTCGCCCATGATCAGGAACAACGGCACCGTCACGAACGTGAAAATCGTAATCGAGCCGAGGCCGTTGACGAGCACCTGTTGTATCCCCGGCAACCCGCCGAAGAAGAACAGCGCCGCAATGATGTTTGCGCCAAGGAAAGCGAAAGCCACCGGTATGCCGATCAGCATCAGAAAGCAGATGCCACCGATCATCGAGGCGAGAACGAGGTACCAGGCCACGTCAGCCTCCGGTTGCGTAGTGCGCGCCGCGCGGCGGGGCAGACGCACTCATACGGTCTCTCCGCTGACGCTCGTACCTTCGTAGATGGAGCCGTAGCCGAACAGATAGCGGGCGAACTCCACCGCCATCAGCGGAAAGGCTATGGCCGGCGGTGCGTAGAGCCATGTGCGCGGAATGTCGATGCCGCGATTGTCTTCCTCGCCCGTGGACCAGGCCTCGACGTAAAGGTTGATCGCGTGCCAGGCGAGGATCGCGCAGATTGCTATGCAGAAGACATAGACCGCGCGCTCCAGCAGCAGCGCTTTCGGTGGCGATAATTTCTGCCGCGCCAGCTCCAGTAGAACGTGTCCGCGCGTGCGCACCAGCCAGGGCGCCGCGAACATGGTGACGTACAGCAGGCCGTATTCGTTCGCCGGCCCGGACCATGGCGGCGGCGAAATCAACAGATCGCGCATGATCGCGTCCATCAGAACGAAGACGAATATCATCGCCAGCACCAGCCCGCCGGCGATGGCCAGTCCGTAGATCAGCCCGTCGTAGGCTTTCGATATTGCACGCATGCGCCTGCCCGAAGAAAAGGGCCGGCGAAACGCGTGTTCGCCGGCCGTATGCCGCCAGTCAGTAGGAAAGCTGTTTCAGCTTTTTCATGTCGATCTTTATCTTCGGGTTCTTTTCCATCCGCTCCCAGGGGCCCTTCAGGAAAAGCGCCTTGTAGTTTTTCGCCGCTTCGCCATCCAGTTTGACGATGGTCACGCCGGCTTTTTTCAGCTTTTCCTTTTCCTTGTTTTCCTCAGCCACCCAGTATTCGTAGGATTCCTTCTCCCAGTCGGCGGCGGCCTTGTCGAAAATCTTCTTCGCTTCCGGGCTCATCGAGTCCCATTTCTTCTGGTTCATCACCAGCGCGATCGTGGCGTAGGAGAAAGGCGGATCGATCATGTATTTGACGAATTTCTGCAGCCCGCGCGGCAGAATGTCGGTCACGGAAAAGCCCGCGCCTTCCAGCGCCCCGCGCTCGAACGCCGTGTAGGCGTCGGCGGGGCCCATGACCACGGCAGTGCCACCCATATCCTTGATAAAGTCGCGGTAGGTGGGCGAGGAGCGCAGCTTCAACCCCTTCAGGTCGAGGATACCCGGCTTGCCGTCCACGAACTTCGGCTTTTCGGAGAGGAAAAGATGCAGTCCCACGCCGCTGTCGAAGCGGGCGACGAAGCGCGCGGCCATCTTCTGCTTCATGGCTTCGCGCACCAGTTCGTAGGCGCCAGCTGCGCGCTGCTCCATCGCGGTCTTGAAGCCGTGCGAGAAGTCGCCCTCGGGAAACAGGCCGAGATAATAGGCCGGCGGCCCGTAGATCATGTCGATCAGGCCGTTTTTCATCGCGGTCGGCTGTTGCCGCGGGTTGGTGATTTCGGGTCCGCCGACATAGCGGATATTGTAATGACCCTTGCCGGCGGCGTTTGCCTTGTCGATGAAGCGGAAAAAGCTCTGCATCAGCGGATAGGTTTTGGGCCAGGGGCCGGCGGCCTTAAGCTCCATTTCCGCGGCGGAGAGGCTCTGGCCTCCGGCCAAAAAAGCGGCTGCTGCCGCCGAAACAAGCACGAGCCTGTGCAGGTTGCGCATATTGTCCTCCCGTGTGGCGATTTGCCTTGGTTTTTATCCGGAACGGATTAGAGCGCGGTGGCGGGCGTCTTGACAAGGACTTTTTCGGCAAGCGATCCGTTCCGGAAACGATCCATCGTCCGGACAGCCTTGGAGTTGGGGAGGCGTAAGGGGGGAGGGCGGCTCAAATCCGTCGCATGCACCGCCGGCCATGTTGACGTTCATCGCCCGCTATGCGATTGCCTTGCCCGTCGCGCCCGGCCGGTTTGCCGGGTCCGCGCGGGCGATTAGCTCAGTTGGTAGAGCATCTCGTTTACACCGAGAGGGTCGGCAGTTCGAGCCTGTCATCGCCCACCAGTAAAATCAATTAGTTGTGAGAGTAATCAAGGATCTACTTCGGCCGGGGGGTCCAAGTGGGGGTCCAAGGCGAAAATTTTCGCTTGTTTCGTGAGGTGCGGGAGAATTAAGCGCGTTGGAAGCGCATGTACCCACAGAACAAGCTGCAGAAAATTGCTTGACCTTATTAGGTGCCAGCATGCCATGATGGCGCTTCATGATGAAGCTGATACTGTAGGGGGGATTATGCCAAGACGTGAGCGGGCATTCTTGTTCTGTCGGTATATTTTGACAATTGGCGATGAAGTGGTCGCTCCGGAGCACCATTTGACATTGTTTCAGGAACTTCAAGGCCAGAATGTCGTTCATGGCAGATCGACCGGCGCTGGTGACGTGGCCAATACATTGTTGATGAGACCCCGCGAACACATGGTCGAAGGTGCGCAAATAATCACAATGTCTGTCGGCTATCAGACCGGCGGGTCGTTGCAGGCAAAATATGATGCGAGACACGACGAGATATCTCATACGATAGTCGGACAGGATGGCGTAAGATATTCTGATTTTGTTATTGTTCCGAGTTTGGGCGTGATGGCCATCGATGATAGGGCCAGCGATGTAATGCTCGGCGGCAGGCCGGCAATAAATCGCCTCAAATCAGTGATACGGTCAAAAGATGATGGAGATATCAGTGTTGTTGCCCAAGCGTCACCTGATGAGGTTAGGAAGGCGCTTACTGATTGGAGCCTGACTTCGTTTAACTTCACTGTTCGACCAAACAATCCGCGACCAGTGTCCCGATTAGCCGAAGACTTGAGCGAGCAGCTGAAAAAAGACGGTATTGGCCAGTTGCGGGCGATAGCTCGGCCTGCTGGACGTGAAATGCGAATGAGCCCGGAAGGGTTGATGGTCAGAGCAGCAGATTTGAGTGACGCTGGGTATGGTCAATATTCTCTCACGGGGATAACGCCAAGCGGATTAGAGGCACAAATAAAGAAGCCAACGTTCTCTCAGGATCGTGAACGTAACGAACGAGCGCAAGACAAACCTCGAGAATTGCGCGTTTTCGTTGATACAGACGGCTTGCAAGAAGACCAGATTTTACTTTCTGCAGGACGGGCCTTGATAGAGTTCTACTCATGAGTTCGATACGACCAAAATTCTTACCATCCTTCATTGCTCTTTTGAGCAAGGAAAGCGAATCGTCTGGCTACAAAGCCCTGGTCCCTTTTGCTCTGATTTTTTGCGTCGTCTTTGGGTTAGCCTCTGCATGGCTAATCCCGGATGCGTTCTGGAAAGATGAAAAGTGGGATGTTTCAACAGCAGTATATGCCGGTCTGATGACTTTCGGTGGGCTGGTTCTAGCACTTGGGTGGAATGCATTTAGCCGTATTTACGAAGTTTTGTTTCGTGGTGATTTTGGTGCGTATTTACAGGAAAAAGACCTACTAAATGCCTATCTGGTGCATATAACTTTTATGCATATTGTTCAGGTCGCTGCAATTTTTGTTTCTGGATTTGGTTTGGTGACCATTCTCTTGCCCATGCTGCCAATGTGGGCTGACCGAACCGTATTTGGCCTATCGGTCGGCCTCACCGCCTACGCCCTCGTACAAGCAATGAGTGCTGTGACGGCTATGAACGACCTAGTCTGGCAATCTGCGATATTTGAACGCGCCATGAAAGAAACGAAGTCCAGCAACGTAACTCCGTTGCCAAGTAGGGGTGGCAATGACCGCTGAAGATTCGACGTTGCGGTTCAGCGCCCTACTCTAAGCAATGACCACGCCTAGCTTGCCCCGCTTGGAAAGCAACTCTTTCAGAGACTTGAAAGCAAAATGCTGCCAGGATTCGGCATCGTCTCAAATGGAGGATCCGATGCAGAACCCATCTCTTGCAGCCGAAATTAAAGACCTTCGCGCCCGAATGTCCGGTTGGCCGTCCCCGGATGACGCGCAATGGCACGTGGACGTGGAGGCCGTTGGAGAAGCGGCGCGCTTTGCACACGCCGTTGTCAACGCCCCCGACTTAGCGATCCAGAATATGAGAGAAGATACTGGATTGACTGAGATTTTCGGCGAGATCAAACAGGCTGCAGCACATCTGAGCAATTTGGCGGAGGTTTGCGCCGTCGCGGCACGCCGATTGGAGCCGGCAGATTAGCGGCGAAAGTACACGCTCCATCCCAAGATCCGCCGGAATAGCTTCTGCGCATCGACGAAGTCGGTGGAATCGATGTCAGCCTTGAACAGAGTTGCGGGAGAGCTATCGACGCCCTCCTGCTTCGACCTCAAAGCAGCGATCACAGCGTCCCCAAGGCTGATTGCGCCGCCGGCGGTCGATGCTCGGCAGATGACAGTCAGCCTTGCTTCTGGGTACCCGGCAGTGCTGTGATCAATCGAATAGTCTTCCGCTTCCGACGTCTGAAGAACGACAATCGACGGAAGAGCTGTATTCTGTGGCGCCTGGACTGCGTGAACCCGGTCTTCCACCAAGGCGGCAACACCGGCGTCGTCAAGCAGCATCTGGATCAGAATTGGGATCGCAGACATCTCAGCCTCCCCGCTTTGAGCCGTATCGGCCCTCGATCGCACGCGAGATCGGTCCACGCTTGTCGATATCTCCGGCGACCAGCGCCTCGACCATAATTTTCAACTGACGCTCCCCGTTGACGCCCCGCGTCTCTTCAACCCGGCCGGAATGCCCTGGCGGCGTGATGACCTGCACATTGACGTCGCCGCCGCGGCCGCCACCGGACATTGAAGCGAGCCCCAACATGGTCTCTTTCGTCTGTTCGGTCTGCCGGCGTGTGAGAACAGTTTCACCTTGCTGCAAAATCGCTGCGACCTCGCCAGCGCGAAGGCCGCTATGATAACGCGGCGCTGAGCGGAAAATGCCCATGGGGACATTGCGGACACGTGAACCCTTGCCGACCTCTCCGCCATCATGGTGAATGGCTGCCGCGACCGTTTGGACAATGCCGCCAAGTAGCCCGCCCTCGCCACCGAGCGCAGTCCCAAGCGGGCCCTTGCCGAATAGGGCGGACTGGATTGCAGCGCGTGCGATAGCCTTCGCAACATCTTCAAAGACTTCCTCGAGCCTTCGGCCTTGCAGAATGATGCCGTCGAGCGCGTTCATGGTGGTGTCTTCGAAGAAATCCTTCGATCGTGCGATTTCCTCTTTCTTCTGCTTCAGACCGCTGAGAGCTGTTTTCTGCGCGTCGATCTTCTGGACAAGAGCGGCAATCCGTTGGCTTTCGTCCGAGGTCGCATCCACATGAGCTTTTGCAAGTTCCACAGCGGTTCGCTTCTCGGCATTCGACTTATTGAAAGATGCGACTTCCGCGACAACCGCTCGCTCTTCCTTCTCCAGCGCCTCGATCATGCGGCGGACTGCGTTCTCGTGCTTGTCGACGGGTGCTTTGCGTGCCTTTCCGCCACCGCCGCCGCTTTCGCCCGCTGAAACAATCCGTCGCGCTGCAGCGTCCAGTTCACTCGGGTCGATTGTCCCGCCGGCGTCCAGGATTGCATCCCGGAGCTCTTTCTTTTTGTCCCTGATCTTCTTCGCCGTCTTGTCCATTTCAGCGTCGACGACCGCGCGGCGGAGTTGTCCTTGCCCTTGAAGGTTTCGGATCACTGGATCTCGGTTCACCGCGTTTGCGTCATCGTCAAATGTGCTACCGGCTGTCGGGTTAGGAATACGACTGCTGATCGCTTTGTCGGCTGCTTGCGCGGTATCTGCGGCCAGGGAATTCAATTGATTGCGGAGTTGGCTGACATAGGCGGATATTCCGGCCAACTTCCGAAGCAGCGGATCCGTTTTGTCGGCAAGGCCCTGAAAATCCGGGTTTGAGTTTGCGAGTTGGTAGATTTTCTCTCGGGCTTGAAGGGCGGCCGCGCCGGAGCCGTTGAATGCGGTCTTCACCAATTCGAGCCCGCGGACATAATCGCCACCGCCGATTGCCCTGAGCGCTTCCGGGAAGCGTGCCAGGATCACCTGCAGTTCGAATGCGGCCTTCCGCTGATCGGCAAGGGCCTGCGTAATCTGGCGATTGGCGATGTTGCGTTGCGCTTCCCCCATTTGTTGGGAGGCAGTCAAAACCGCATCGCCCAGGCCGCGGACAGCTGGCGACGCATCATTGGCTGACTTGCGTACGGTCTCCAAGGCCTGCGCGTATTTGGCGGAACGATCCTCCGCTCGCTGGGCTTCCACGGCAAAATAGGCGACGGCTGCGGTCGCGCCGATGATGGCCGCCCCGATCGGGCCTCCAACGAGTGCCAGGGCCGCGCTGAGGCCCCGGGCGGCGGCAGTCGCTGCTCCGAGGCGGATGATCGAAGTCCCGATCATATTGCTGAATGCAATGTGCGCAGCGCCAGCGGCAAGCGCCGCGCGGGAGCTGGCCGCGAACGCCACGACTGCCGGCGTGAGGCCTTGCGCAATCAGGCGAGCGGCAAGAACGATGCCCAGCGCGGCGGCGCCATTGGCGACATAGGAGAAGTTCTTCGCGAGCCCTGCGATCGCGCTTGAAGCGACCGCAGACGCAGACGCAACCGTCTGGGACTGACCAACATAACGGATGGCGGCCGTCTCGAGTTGCTGGAAAGTATCGGCAACAGTGGCGGAGGTTTTGGCGAACGATTTTTCAACTTCGGGGGCAGCTTTGACCAAGGCACGGAACACCCGATCGGCTACCAGCTCGCCTTTGGATCCCATTTCCTTGAGTTTGCCGACTGCTACGCCGAATTCCTTCGCGATCGCCTGAGCAAGCACCGGAGCGCCCTCGAGGAGTGATCGCAGTTCGTCGCCCCCGAGACGGCCGGATTGTAAGGCTTGCGACAATTGAACCATCGCGCCAGCGGATTCCGCGGCGGTCGATCCCGACATCTTCAGCGCCTTCGCGACGGTTTCTGTAACGACGGCAATTTCCGCCTGCGATGCCCCGAGATCTTTTGAAGATCGGGTGAGACGTGCGTACAGATCAACGGTCGCGGAAAAGGAGCTCCGGGATCGCTCGGCAATCATGGAAGCGGTCTCTTGGGCGACGCCAACCTTCGCGACATCGACGCCAGCAGCGGCCAACCGGTTCCTGGCCTCGAGCCAGGCGTCTGCGTATTTGCTGACCTGGGCGATGCTCAGAGCGGTTGCAACGCCCTGAAGGCTCGCGGAAAGCGCGTTGATTCCCACCCGCGAGGCAATTATCCCGTCGAGTGAGCTTTTAAACCGCATGGCCTCGCCATGTGGAAACGAGAGGTCGATCCGCCGGCTTCTTGAAAGCTTGTCAACGGAACGGTTCAATTGATCGATGCCCTGCTGCGGCCGCTTCGACGCGCGATTGATCGCATCCATCTGTTTGTTCGTCTGGGCCTGCGCTTTCTGTAGCGCCCGTTCATATTTGGTGGTGCTTGCCTCGAGAGAGACAATGAGCCGCTGCAGGTCGACTTCTTCAGCCATTTTGGGAGCCTCACCTTTTCACAAAATGAGGAAGCCCTCCGGACGGGCTTCCGTGTCGTATACTGAAGTGCGGGTTTCACCGAGGGACGCGCGGGAGACGGCCATCGCGGCGGCGACGGCGCCATCTATCCGGCCGGTGGCTTTGCCCTTGTGGAAACTTTTGTTTTCGGCCTTGTCGATTTCGATCACGACGTTCGAAAAGTTCCATCGCAGGACAGGATTGCCACCATGCACAAAGTGCCGGCCGACGATCGCTTCTTCGAGTGTCTTGATTGCCGGGCCCATCGTTATCCATCCTTGCCGGAACGACACCACTGGAAAGCCGTCTTCCAACAAACTCGACTGCATGGCGTGCGCCATATGGGGGTCGAACGCAATTTCTTGCACGGCGAAAGTGTCGCAGAGATCGCGGATCTTGGATTCGACCGCACGATGATCGATGGCGTTTCCCGGCGTCGGGATGATGAAGCCTTGTTCCGCCCAAACGGGGTAGGGGACACCATCCTTCTCCGCTTTGCGTCGCAAGTTCTCCTTCGGGACAAAGAACCATGCAAGCGCGATGTAGGTGTCGTCATCGCGGAAGACTGCGACAATTGCCGTGAGGTCGCTCACTGAAGATAAATCAACGCCCACCCAGCAAGGCTCGCCTTTCAGGCTCTCCAGGTCGATCGATTGATCGCCCATGTCGTAGACATCCATGTCGACAAAGGGCGCTGCCGATGCGTCAAGCCATACATTCAGGTGCAGTTGCCGGAATGCGTCCCGTTCGTGCGGAAGATCGGCCGCTTCACTCGCCATCTGCCGAAGGCTGGCGAGATCCGGAAAGCCGTAGGCGAGACCGGGATTGACGGCATGCCATATGGATTCGTCGCGCCAGTCTGCTTCGCGCTCGGTTTCGAAAAGGATTGGCAGGAAGGCGTCGTTCTCAATCTCTCCTCGAGCCACTTTCCGGGCATATTGCAGCATTTCCCAGGCCAGGTTGTCCTGACCGGCTCCGGCCGTTGTGATGACGATCAGCAGGGATTCGGGCGTCTTGGAAAGGCCGGTCCGGAGCACTTTCCAGATCTCGCGCGATGGCCAGGCGTGCAGTTCATCCGCCAGGACGAAGTTCGGAGTCTTGCCGTGTTGCGCTCCGGGTTCCGCAGCGATGGCTTTGAACGTCGCCCGGGACGCGCGATCCGTCATGTCGTTGCGCGCGTCGCGAATATGTGTTGCGAGCGTGAGACGGCCATCGGCGTGAATGATCTCGCGCGCTTCGTCGTATGCAATGCGCGCCTGGTTGCGGTCGACGGCGGCTGCAATGACTTCACCGCCTGTTCGCTTTTCCGGGCCGATCGTATGCAACAGGCAAAGGCCGGCACCCAGCGATGTTTTTCGGTTGCCGCGCGGCAGCAGAATGAAGACCGTCGAAACCTTGCGACGGCCATTGTTATCCGTATCGCCGTAGATGCGCCGAACGATACGTTCCTGCCACGGAACCAGCGTGAATGCGTTGCCCTTGGCCGTCGATTTAGGATGCTTCAGCGATTTGAGAAATCGAACCGCTTTCGCCCCGCGCTTGTGAGGATCCGGGATCGGCGATGTGTCGAAGATCCATTTCAGGTGTGGATCCCGTTCTACCGATGGCGCATCAATCGGTTTGTCCAGTGCCTCGACTTTTTCCCCGGTTGCATTCAGCCAGGCCGGTCCGCGCCGCCGTTTGGCGGCTTCGTCGACTTCCTTTTTTGGGGGGCGGCCACGCATCGTCATTGCCTCACGAAGGCGTGAATTTCCAGCGCCATGCGCCGGCCAATCTCGCGAGTCGACGTGATGTCCCAGCATTCGTTGTCCCATACGATCCGGTCTGTGCGCCGGATGCCGGAGATAAATCGAATCGTAAACACCGCGCGGCGTTCCGCGACACGTTGTTCCGCCGCTAGGAATTCGTTGCCACGGGTTTCGGCGACTTTGGCGAACGGAGAAGCCAATGGCGTCCAGGTCAGCGTAGCTTCATTGAATTCGTCGGCCTCGCCGCGCGCGGCGCGCTCGATTGTGATCTTGCGGTCGAGATCGCCGGCACGCATTTCAGTTCACCGCATTGGAGCCGCGCGACCAACCCAATAGCGTCTCTGCAACTGTTCGTCCGAAATGCTTTTCTGTGTGCTTCGTCAAAACCTCGATCGAGGCACCGCTCACGAGCGATGCGGCCTCCTTGTCTGTCGCCGTTGTGAGACCGTGGCGCTTGTACACGCGTTCCGCGTTTGCGATGTAGGCTTCGATTGGAGCATCCCCACAGGTCATGGCGAATTCGCTGAGTTCGGCTGCCGCTCGAATAATATTTACGCCAGATGCTTTCATCACGTCCCTCCAGATTGGCGAGCGACGCGTTTTGCCGCCTTCGCATAGGCCCGGCCAAGGCGGGCGCGGATCGCGCGCCGAAGAGCTCGGTACGCCGGAAAAAAGAAAGGACTTGCTCGCGTTTTGTCTGACCCGTGTTCAACCCAGCGCGCATAGTAGGCGTCGTCATCGCCAGCAACGACATTCCGCGCCAGATCGTGTTTGCCAGGTTCAACGCCAATGGACTGTACGAGATCGCCTTCGTCCCGCGGCGCGAGACCGCGTGCAAGACCGGCGACGTCGTGGGCCGACCGGTCGAGTTCCTTTGCGAGGTCGCGCCTTACCTCTTCGGGCATCCGGGCGAACTTCCGGTTCAGTTCCTTGAGACCGTCGACGCTCAAAATTCCATCTCCCGGTATGGTGTCAGCAAGTCCATTGCCGACCGGAGCGGTCGAAGTGCAAAGTTTCCGACCAGGATGGATTCCCGATTCTCGAAAATGGTTGCGGCTTGGAGAAAGATCGCCCTTTTGATCGGGGGCGGGATCGCTTCGACGTCTGCAAAACCGGCCTGGAAAGTGACTTCGACTGCGGCTGGAAAGTCCCAGGTCGACGGCCAACTCTTGCCCTTGGCGGGGATTATCCGGGCTCGATCGCCGGAAATGACGGCGTAATCCCCGGGTGAGAGGGTCACTTCATCGCCCGCACTGCTAAGATATTTGATCGATGCGATCGAGATCAGATTCGGGAGCGGCAGGACGATACGGGCAGGGAAGTAATCGAGAACTAATCGCCATGTCTGCGGCAGTATTGCCCGCCCCAAATAGCCATCTCGGCCGTCCATTACTCGGTACACCTCCAGCAAAATCGCCTCGGCAACTGCATCTTCAGCAGTATCGGTGAGCCGGAGATGCGCCTTGAATTCTGCCAGCGGCAGGAATGCAAGGATTTCAGCGTCAGTTGGTAGCGTTTCCGGAAAGAGACTCATGATAGGTCATCCCTATCGATTTCGGCAAAATCATCGGTCGTCAAAATTCGCGCGTGTCGCCCCGCGCCGGTCCCCACGTTTTCGCCCTGAGACGACCCGCCCCCCCGTTCTCGACGCTCGAGCGCCTGCTTCGGTCCATCGTGACAGGGCTTGCAGAGCGGCTGCCAGTTTGCCGGGTTCCAGAAGAGGCGCGGGTTGCCCTTGTGCGGGAGGATATGGTCGACAACTGTCGCGATCGCACCGCAACGCACGCAATGAGGATTGTGTCGAAGGAACTTCCTGCGAGCTTCCTCCCATTGCCGTGTGTATCCGCGAGCACGCGCGGACGGACGGTTCTCAGGCGGACGCGCGCGCGGCCTGCAGCGACAGCGTTGCCCGTAAGGGACGCTGCGCTGGCAGTTCGGACAGATCCGCGGTGCGATGTTTGGCATTAGGTTGCTCGTGTTGAAGGTGCCGCCGCGCGAGATCGGGATAAGGAGGGTGGCACCCGTTCACGCTTACGACAGGCGGCTGCCGCGTTGCCCTGCCAAGTCAACGTCACATCACGCCACAGGTAGCGAATGAGCGCCGGACAGCACAGCCGCTGCTGATACGGGTGCTGCCGCGCCATTCCCTGAAGGCGTGATCGTGAGCCGGGTGTAACGTTTCGAGCCGATGTAGCCGAGGCTCCGGACCACATCGTCATCGCCGAAGTTGAAACTTGCATCGGCTTCTGTGCCGATCAGATCGCCATCGGCCACGGCGGATGCATCCGAGAGATCGGACTGGTTACCTTCCTCGAGTAGCACGGTAAAGGTAGCGTCAGCATCGGCGAGAGTTCCGGTAGCAATCATGTATGTGAGGCTTTCGAAGCCTTGGCGATCGATGATTGCTCCGACTTTGGCGGTGTCGTCGCTGACGACGGCTGGCGGAATAACTGACATGAATTTGAGGTTGCTTTTCGAATCGCGCATGGATTTTCTCCAAAAAGGCGGGAACTGCTGAGTAAATGCGCGCCGTCAGGCGACCGACATTTTCAGCTTGCGGATCGCTTCGGCTAAGCGGACGCCACCGCCAACCCGTCGCCGGGCGTGGAAGCGGACCAAACCATTTTTGGCTACCGAATACGGATCGCGCATTATTGAGAGCGCTACGCGGTCGTAGATGCGATACGCGAGATCAAATGCGCCGAAGGCAATCGGAAACGCATTTGCAGCGATTGCCGGCATGTCGACGGCTTCGATCACGGGCCGACCGAGGATGGTTTCCGGTTGACCGGCTTGGAAAGACGGCTGCCAGAGGTAGTTGTTTTGGCCATCCTTCAGCTTCCGCACGGCGGCCAGGGTCGTCGAATTCATCATCCAGACGCCGCGATTGCGGTAGAACGCTGGCATTGAATATATGAACCCAATGAGGCCATCCGGTTGCAGCGTCGTTGCATGGCCATTTGGTGAATATGCGACAGTCGTGTCCTGCATGAAGCCGGACGGCTTTTCGACACCGTCGCCATCGACAAAGGCAGCGCCCTCCAAGCGACCGAATTCTTCCGCTAGATCGGAAGAGACTTCGGCTTCGACGTTAACAGCTGCATCCTCCAGCAGCCGCTGCGACACGTCAACAAAACAGGCCATTTCGTGGACGGGGATTTTAAGCTGCCCGTAGGTGGCTCCGGTCTCGGGACGCTCTTCGGTCTCGCCGACCCAGTGGGCAGTTGGCTTGCCGGTTCGCTTGGGCAGGATCACTTCGCCGCTGCTTGTCGACCCCACGCGGGCGGCCTGACGGACGGGTGAAAATTCGGTGATGCCCTTCACCACTTCGGTGGAGAACTCGCTAGTGGCAAGATAGCCGCCGGCTGTATCGTCTGACACGCGCAGCGAGCGGATCTCTTCGGCCGGCAGAGCCTCGCGGCCATGACGCAGGTAGCTGAGGAATGCTTTCTTCTCGAGAGCTTTGGCTTCGTCCGGGTCGGCGCCACCGGCTCCTGGGCGTTGTGAGCGAACTTCAATCGCGTCAAGTCGATCGGTGACCGCTTTCAGCTCTGAAGCGATTTTCTCATCCGTCTTGGTGCGAAAATCGTTGACCGCGGTCTTGAGCTCTTCGACGGCCTGCGTCGCGTTGGCAATTGCATCATCACCGTTCCGCGTTTCGAGCGGTTCAGCAGAGCGCGTTTCCAAAAGTGATACGTCTTTCATCCTTCAGCCTCGTATCGTATGAGCGGCGCGGCGTACCGCCTCTGAAAGAGCCGCGAGACCGGAAGCACCGGTGTTCTTTACGTTGGTGACGCGCGCCTTGGAGGCAGCAGGCAGGCTGACCAAACTGACTTCGACAAGTTCAATCTGGGTAAGAATGCGGGACCCGTTCGCTCCGCGTTCTGAAGACCGGGATCGGAACCCGATAGAGAGCCCCGACACAGCGCCAGCTTTCAAAAGCGCATAGGCCTCTGCGCCGGCCGCAGTTTCAGTGATCAGGCGACCTTCTACTTTCAGCCCTTTGGCGTCTTCCACAAGTGAAGTCCACACGCCAATTGGTCGATCCGAGTTGTGATTCCAAAACATCGATGGCGGCGCCGCACGCTTCTTCAGCGTATTGCGGAAAGCGCCAGCTCGGATTGTGTCGCCGTAAGAGTCCGGTTCGTTGAAAATCGCCGCGTAGCCCGAGAACGACGCTTCAGCGTTCTCAGCAAAACGAATCTCAGCGGCGCAAGCGGAAAGAGTTTCACGGTTCATCGTCGCCGCTCGCATTTGCATCGATTGACGAATTCGCTTCAGCTTCCAGTTCAGCCAAGGTCTTGCCGTGGTTTAAGAGGTATGCCGCATCGATCACGCCTCTCACGGCTTCATCGATTGAGAACATAGGATCGTTGAAATCGTAACCTTTGGCAGGTTGGTCGTCCGGATCGCGGAGAGAAAACGCCAAAGCCGTCGGTAGCACCAATGGATCGAAGGTCGCGATCTTTGCGATGGCCGCCTGAAATGAATCCGCCTTGAGTGCGCGATAGCAGTTACACCAAGAGTCGAGGGTGAACCGCAATCTGTATCCGGGCCCAGCCTTCGGAAAAGGCACATGACGGCGTTCGCTCATTTGTCACCCGTTGCTTTTGGGTTTCGGGCATTGGAAGGCGTGATCGCTTCCTTAAGCGGGATCGTCTGAACGCTGCGCATAGGTTCATCCCCACCGGAAACCGGCGGCAAGCCTTCGCGGGCCCGGGCTTCGTTCAACATCAAAACCCCGCTTTCGATGCCGGTTTTGTATGAACTAAAGCGCTTTTCGGTGTCCGCCCGCAGAAGATCGGATTCATCGAATTCGATCTCGAATTCGTCACGTTCGCTTCGTGAAAGGAGTGCGATCTCGAGGGCATCCTCGAGCTCTTCAAGGATGGGACTGACGGTTGCTGTGAGAAATCGACTGAAGAGCTCTTCGGTGTTCGCGCGTTGCCCCGAGTGCTCGAGATCGGCCAACATCGGGGGTGGAACGCCAAGCAACCGCGCGATCTCGAGGATTTGAAAGTGCCGAAGTTCCTGAAATTGGGCGTCGACACTCGACAGCTGCGTTTGCCGGAACGACATGTTTTCTTCCAAAATGAGTGTTCGTCCGGAGTTGTCAGCGCCGCCGTGAATAGTATCGAATTGTGCTCGAAGACGTTGAACAGCACCCGGGGTTAAGCTCTTCGCGGTTTCGAGAATGCCGGCGGGCTTTGCGCCGCGGCTGAAAAGACGTGCCGCGTGCTGTTCGAGGACAAGCGCAAGACCGATTGCGTTCTGGCCCAGCTGCAGAGATCCAATCCCGGCCGCGCCATCCAGGGTGATGCCGCGGAGGTGAACGACGTCCTGAAATGCGCAAATTCGGGTTCCGCCAGACTGAAGCGAAATCTCGTAGCGTGGTTCGGCAGTATTAAGATCGACGCGGATAGTAGCGGTGCGCGGATCGATGCGATGCAGTTCCTTCGGCTTGCCGCCCGCGCGCACGACAAGCGACAGGCCATTGCCGTGCAGCAACCGATCTTGAACGATTTGGCGTTGAAACTGAGCTGCGCCGGTCCATTCGTTGGGCTGACGCAATACTTTGGCGACAGGATGATCGACAACCTCATCCCGGCTTCGACCACTACGACGGTAAAGGCGCGCATCCATCTGCGCAACGGCATCGCATATTGCAGCAATGCCCGCGCGAAACGGCGCGCACTTGAGCGCTGTCATCGCATCGATCGGCGGTAGATGCGACTGCGAAACCGGCGCGAAGATGGATAACGCGTCCGCGCTCGAGAGCGGAAGGCTCGCGGATTGGGAACGAATTTGATGATCGTCTTTTCGACGATTGAAAAAATAAGTCAGCAGCGACATGGCCGTAAATCAGGCTAGAAAAATACACCTTTGCAAGAAGAAATTCATTTGATACGTGGTTGTTGTTTGTGATCCAAATTGAACCATAATTTTGAGCGATCGATTTTTGTCAATGCGAACCTTAGCAAATCAATCGCAGCGAATCGCGGCTAATGAATAGTCATCCGCTTTGTCCGATCCCGAACTTTTTGCGAATCTCCGCAGCGAGAGCGCGCCGCCGCTCAGGATCCGAATCCTTTCCGCGGGTTATCACTTTCGCTGAAAGCACCTTGCGGATCTCCATCTGCTCTTGAAGAAACGGCATGTCGATGGCGTTTGCGGCCGCCAGAAGTTCCGGCGGGTTCGGCGCAAACTTTTTGTTCCCAATTTCACCGCGAACATATCTTTCGACGGCCTTGGCAAGGCCGACAGACGAAGTGCGGCCGACAAGAACAAGTTTATACGCCTGGACGCGCGCCTCCGTTCCTGTTTCCGATAAACTCTGAAACAGAAGACCGGACGCAAGCACTTTCAGCGCGATCCCTATGTCGCGATCGGTGCACGGAGCCAACCGCAGTTTGAGAGTTTCTTGCTGGACTTGCAGCGCATAGCGATCGGCTTCGTGCGGCGCAACTTCAGCCGGCAACGAAAGCACGCCAGAATTTGTCTCCAGATTATTCGTCGCCAGCGCCAAACAATCCCGCAAACGCCTCGGAAGAAGCTCCACTGAGCTCGCCTTCGATGATTGTGCCACTAGCGTCGTCATGTTCACCGTTCTCCTTGGCTAAAATTTTCTCTAAGGCATGCAGAAATGGAACGCGTTCGCCGGTCTGACCGGATGGGCCTGCCCGCGCCTGTGGAAAGCGCTCCGCAGCACGCCGAACCCAATTACGCCACGTCGCTGGCCAATCGGCCTTCCGGCCTTTCGAGCCCGGCGCTGCCGCCCAATAGTCTCGGAATTGCATCAGCTCAGCCCGGGCCCGGTCGCGGCCGAGCGTCGTGACCGCGAATTCGATGCCGTCGTCGGGCGGAGCCCACTTGTCGGGCAATCGCGTCCCCTGAGATTTCTCGATTGAAGATTTTCGCTTGGCGGGTGGCGTTTCAACCGGTAGATCGCTCTCCCTGAGATCACCCTTGCCTTTTTTGGAACCATCGTAAGATGGTTCTTTTTCTTCTATCTCTTCTTCTTCTTCTTTTATGGTTGGAGTTTTGTTCAACGGAAATTCAACGGGTGTTAAATTTTCGGTCTGATTTTCTTCGCTTTTCTTCTTGCGTTGGACGCCGCTAGCCATACCAGCTTTTGCCGAGGAATTTTTCTTTTGCCGTCTTTCCTCCAAAATTCCATTCATCATCGGGCAGTCTATGTTTCCGTCGGTGACGACTAGCTCTCCACTTTCAATGAGACTTTTCAGTGCGGCATCGACTTTCCGTCGAGGCATCGTCATACGCCTTGCAATCCTGTCGGTTGCGGCCGGAATTGGCTTGTCTAAATCGGCGATCATCAAAAAGACGGTCAGGAAAAGATAGCCTTCGTCCGGCGTCATAGAAGCCGTAACTTGCAGCATTTCGCGAGGAAAGCACTTAACCCACGGCATAGATTGTTTCATCGAAGCGCTCGGATTGTCGATGCTTAAAGTGCGTCAGGCGGCTGCACGCTTCGCTGCCCATGCTTGGATCGCGCTAAGAAGATAACCTTTGCGGCGCTTCCCTATGAGAAACGGCTTCGGAAAGTCATCTTCCGGATCTTCCGCACGACGCTTCAACGTCGAGACGGATAGCCCCACGACGCCGGCCGCCTGCTTGTAAGTAAGGATTTTATCGTCCAGATGGAATTTGACGTCGGTTGCTTCGGTAGACATGAGCATCCAGGTTCCTCCTGCGTTGCCACTGGACGACATATGGAGCACAGAAGTTTTTTCTTGTGAAGAGTAAGTGAGCAAGAAAGCGCATTAGTATGCAAAGAAATATCATTTAAATGGAAAGCGATGCTTTCACTTTTATGTTTTAGAAAGCAGTGCTTTCTATTTTTGCCTCACAAACTCGCGACAATTCATTGTCATGTAATTTTGACTATGCCTTTCCATTATTACTAACGCCTGCTGGCGCATCGCAAATGATATCGGCGACGTGTTCGGTCCACTTCTCCAGAGCTTCACGGTGCTCAGTCTCATATGCCGCGCGGTTATAAATGCCGGCGACGCCACGCCTGAAGCCGCTCAGATGATTCAGCGAAATTTCAACGATGTGAGGCAGCACGCCAAGCATTCCCATCCCAGTGGCGACCGTGCGGCGGATGTCGTGTGGCGTCCAGGCTCCAGCCTGAAACACGTCGCGGTTGCGGCGCACGGCGACCGACACGGCATGGCCCTCGATCGCGGATCTGCCGCTCGGCGAGGGAAAGACAAACTGTTGGGTGCCGCTTTCCTGCAGGGCTACTTCAATGATCTCGACTGCCGCCGGCACCAAAGGGACGGTGAAAGCGTTCGCGTTTTTCACGCGATCGGCCGGTAACAGTAGCGTTGCCTTCCGCAGATCGACTTCCGAGCGTTGCATGCCGGTGATTTCGGAAACCCGGCAGCCGGTCAGGAACAGAAGGCGAATGATCCGGCGCATCGATTCAGACATCGCCGCGGTTGGAAGTGCGGCGAAGATCCTGACAATTTCTTCGTCGGACAGAACCCGGTCACGCTTACGCAATTGGGCCGGCCGCTCGAGCGGGGCGAGGGGATTTTGGTCGAGAAATCCGGCTTTGACAGCCCAGCCGGACATCGCCTTCAGGTCGTCATAAACCCGATTTGCAGTCGCCGGCGCGGAGACTTTGAGCTGATCGAGGAGGAAGGCGGCCTCCCGCCGATGCCATTTTTCCAGCGGCGTTGCTCCGATCGCCGGTTCCACATGTCGGCGCAGACGGCGCTCGATTTCCTTTGCACTTCGCAAGCCCGCAGCATGTCGAGCCAGGTACTCTCCGATCAGATCCCGCACCGAAAGCACGCTAGGTTGGTCTTTACGCCTTTCGGCGGCAGGGTCGTCGCCAGCAGCGACCCTAACCAAGATTTGCTGTGCCATTGCGCGCGCATTCGCCAGAGACACCGTTGGAAACGTGCCTAAAGTGATGCGCTGGCGTTTACGATCGGGCGCGCGACGATATGTGACCGACCATGATTTCCGGCTAGCATCGCTGTTGACCCGTAAGACAAGACCGCGGATTTTTGCATCCTGATAGTCGACCCGCTCTCCGGAGCCAGCAACCGAGGAGATAAAGCGCTCGGTGAATCCTATCGCAGGCATCTTCACCCTCCGGATTGGCCTTGCGTTTCAGAGCGTTATGGCGGGGGTCCACTTGCTGCGAACGCAAACGGGGTCGGCTGGGGTCCTCCAAGGCTGCTGCCCCGCCCGGAACGTGGCCGATTTCGGGGTCCACTTGTGCGCGGTCCCAAGGGGTCGACGCGGGTCCAATGGGGGTCCAAATTGCATGAGCCTGCCTGACCTCTGATACACTCTGTTTGAGCCATTCTGAACCAATCGATGGCTCCGAAAGGATCAATAGATCAAGCGTCTATAAGAGGTCAAGTGGGGGTCAAAGCGTGTCAGGAGAAACACGCCTGCAAATGATTTACACCGAGAGGGTCGGCAGTTCGAGCCTGTCATCGCCCACCATTTTTCTGGCGCGTCAGGCTCGACCGCGTTTATCTCAAAACGAAATCTTGTCCTCGATCGCCGCTATGCCGGCCTTGCCGCATTCCTCGTCGATGGACGGGCCCGGCGCGCCCGAGACGCCGACTGCGCCGATCAGCGAGCCGCCGCCTTCGCGGATGATGACGCCGCCGCCCAGCGGCAGGGCTTGCGGAATGCCGCGGATGGCCCACATCTCGCCCTTCTCGGCCAGTTTCGAAAGTTCCGTCGTATTGGTGCGGAAGCTCAGCGCCGTCCACGCCTTGCGGTAGGCCGTTTCGATGGTGTGGAGACCAGCGAATCGGTCGCGCAGCGTGATCTGAACCAATCCGCCGCGGTCTACCACCGTGACAGCCACCTGATAGCCCTTCGTCCGGCAGGCCTTCAGCGCGGCTTGCGCGAGTTCGGTGGCTGCTTCCAGTGTAAGGAATTTCTGTGAATAGAGCGCCTCGTCCGCCGCCCGCGCGGCCGGCGCGGCTGTCCACGCTGCTGCCCCCACGGCCAGCGCCAGCGCGAACGGGGCCAGAGCCCTGCCGGAAATCGTGTGTGCCATCATTCTTGCCATTGCCGTCTCTCCCTGTTTCCAAAGCCCATTATACAGGCAGCAACGGGCCCTGCCTTGATACGTGGCAAATTGCCCCGCTGCGCCAACGGATTGACGCCCAGCACGATATTCACTTACCACAGGTTGGACGAACGAGGCGGCCGCGGCAGCGGCCCGTCAAACGACAGGGGGCGAACAGGTGCAGCTCGATTTCGAAATCCGCCGCAAGGACGGTAGCGCCGCGCGCGGCAATTTCGCAATGGATCAGGCAGTCATCGCCGGCTGGACCGGGCGAGATCCGGTCGCCGTCGAAAAGCATATCGTTGAACTCGAACTTCTCGGTGTGAAGCGGCCGGCCTCGACGCCGATTTTCTACCGCGTCTCTGCCGCCCGCCTGACCACGCTCGACAATATCGAAGTCAGCGGCGATGCCTCCAGCGGCGAGGTCGAGTTCGTCCTCGTCGCCTCCGGCGGAAATCTGTTCGTCGGCGTCGGTTCCGACCACACCGACCGGCAGGTCGAGACCTACAACGTCACCGTCTCCAAACAGATGTGCGACAAGCCCGTCGCGCCTGTCCTGTGGCCGATGCAGGACGTCGCGTCACACTGGGACCGTTTGATCCTGCGCAGCTACATAACCGAAAACGGCGCGCGCACGCTCTATCAGGAAGGCGAAGTCTCCGGCATGCTGACGCCTGCCGATCTCCTGGCCAGATACGGCAGCGGCGGAAAACTGGCTGACGGCACGCTCATGTTTTGCGGCACGTTCGCGGCAAAGGGCGGTATCCGGCCTTCGCCGCGCTTCGAGTTTGAGCTGGAGGACCCGGTGCTCGGCCGGAAAATCTCGCATGCCTACGGCATGACGAGCCTGCCGGTTCTGGGCTGATTTGCAGGACGGAGAGGAGCAGCACGATGCATCATCCGCAGCAAATCCTTATCGCAGGCGGCGGTCCCGTCGGCCTGTTTTGCGCACTGCTGCTCGGCCGCGCCGGCTTGCCCGTGCGCGTCTTCGACAATAACCCGGCCCTGCAACAGGACCCGCGCGCTGCAACCACCCATCCCGCCACGCTTGAAGTGCTGGGCGCAGCGGGCCTCGTCGAAGACATGGCCCGCGTCGGTCTGGTGACGCCCATCTTCCAGTTCTGGGATCGTCCGACGAATACGAAGATCGCCGAATTCGACCACGCCTTGCTGAAAGACGATACGCCATATCCGACAGTCATCCAGTGCGAGCAGTTCAAGACCGCGCAGCTCATACTTGAACGCCTGAACGCAATGGAGAACGTCGAGGTTCTGTTTGGCCACGAAGTTCTCGGCTTTGCGCAGGACGGAGCAAAAGTTGCCGCCGAGGTGCGCGGACCGGACGGCGTCGCCACCCACGAAGGCGCCTGGCTGATCGGCGCGGATGGCGGCCGCAGCACCGTACGCAAGCAGGCAGGCATCGCTTTCGAAGGCTTCACCTATCCGGAAAAGTTTCTTGTGCTGACGACGCCCTTCGATTTCCAGGCCAACCGCGGCTACTGCCCGCGCTCGTACTTTGCCGACCCTGAAGAATGGTGCAACTGCTTCAAGGTGGCGGCGGACGGCCCGCCCGGCCTGTGGCGCACGGTTTTTCCGGCCGATGCCGACGCGCCGGAAAACGAGATATTGAGCGACGCCAGTGTCCATGCGCGCCTGATGAAATTCTTCCCGCGCGAGAAGCCCTACGACATCGTCCACCGCAATCTCTACGTCACCCACCAGCGCGTGGCCGAAACGTTCCGCAAGGGCAGGGTGCTGCTGGCCGGCGACAGCGCCCATGTGAACAATTCGATAGGCGGCATGGGCCTCAACGGCGGCTTGCAGGACGCCGCCAATCTCGGCGAGAAGCTGATCGCCGTTCTCGTCGACAAGGCGCCGGAAACGCAGCTCGATCTCTATTCCCTGCAGCGCCGCACGGTGACAAACGAATTCGTTCAGCAGCAGACCATCGCCAACAAGAAGCGCCTCGAAGCGCGCGATCCGGAAACGCGCAAGCAGAATTTCGAAGAGCTGGCGGCCACCGCGGCGGACCCGGCAAAGGCCCGCGCCTTCATGCGCCGCACCGGCATGCTCGACATGCAGGACCGCGCCGCTTCAATCACCATGGAGGACATCCGTGTCTGATCTCGCACCGCGCGCGCGGCCCTTTCTCGCTGCCGCCCAGGATTTTGCCGAAGGCATCGATGATCCGCGCGCATTTCTGGAAGGTTGCCTGGCAAACATCGAAGCGCGTGAAAAGGATCTGCTCGTTTTCACCGTGACCAATATTGAGGCCGCCCGCACGGCGGCCGACGCATCTTCCGCGCGCTGGCGCGAAGGAAAGCCGCTGTCGCCCATTGATGGCATGCCAATCGGCGTGAAGGATGTGATCGAAACGCGCGACATGCCGACGGGCATGGGCTCGCCGCTCTTCGACGGCTGGCGGTCGGACCGCGACAGCGCCAGCGTGCGCGCCCTGCGTGAGGCGGGCGCGGTCATTGTCGGAAAGACAGTGACGACGGAGTTTGCCGCGTCCGAGCCAGGCCCGACACGCAATCCCTGGGATATCGCGCGCACGCCCGGCGGATCGAGCAGCGGCTCTGCGGCCGGCGTTGCGGCCGGCTATTTCAGCGCCGCGCTTGGCACGCAGGTCATCGGCTCGATCCTGCGCCCGTCGTCCTATTGCGGAATCGTCGGCTTCAAGCCTGGCGTCGGCGCTATCAACCGCGGCGGCAGTCATGATTACATGAGTCAGAGCTGTCAGGGCGTTCTGGCCGCAACGCTGGAAGATTGCTGGCAGACCGCCTTTGAAATCGCGCAGCGCTGCGGCGGCGATCCCGGTCACGGCGGATTGCAGGGGCCTTCCAGCCTGCCGAAAACTCCGCCACCGAAGCGTCTCGCCTTGCTCGAAACATCCGGCTGGGACGAGGCATCCGGCGAAGCGAAAGACGCGCTGCTGGCGGCAGCCGAAGACTTGCGCCGCGCCGGCATCGCGGTTCTGACCCGCAAGACCAGCGCAAAGATCGAAGCCGCCGAGCAGGCGCTGAAGATCGCCATGCCTGTCTCGCGCACGATCAACGCCTGGGAATCGCGCTGGCCGCTCAACACCTATCGCGACCGCGATGCGTCGAAGCTGTCGAAGGCGATGCTCGACCGCAGCTACGAAGCCGAAGCGATGACGCCGGACGATTACCGCAAGGCGTTGGCCGAACGCGCCGATGCGCGCAAGGTCTACGCATCGCTGGCGGACGAAGCCGACGGTTGCATTACGCTGGCAGCCAGCGCCTGTGCACCCGTAGGCCTGCGCTCGACAGGTAGCGCGCTGTTCGCCGTGACAAGCTCCATGCTCGGAACGCCGTCGCTGTCTCTGCCGGTGCTGCGCGAAAGCAATCTGCCGCTCGGCATGCAGGTGATCGGCTTCGCTGATGCGGATGCGCAAGCCTTCGCTACAGCTTTCGCCATCGCCAACGCCGTCGATCCCGCCCGCGCCATACGCGCCTGAGGAACGAACAAGACATCGCGCAAGGACGAACGCCGGGAATGAAAAACAAACAAAAGACATTGCCCGCCAGCCTGGAGCCCTATCTGGCCGATGTTGCTGCTTTGAAGCGCTCCTATCCCGATCTGCACGAACATGTCGCGGAACTGGCACGCAACAATCTTCTGTATGTCGTCGACGAGCCGGTCAACAAGGACAATGAGATGCACCCGCTGGTGCGCTGGCAATATCGCGGCGGCATAGCGGAGAAGGACCGCAAGGCGTTCTTGTTCACCAACCCCGTCGATGGCAAGGGGCGCACGTTCGACAGCGCCGTGCTCGTCGCAGGTCTTGCCGCAACGCCCGATGTTTATCGCGTCGGTTTCGGGAAACCGCTGGACAAGATCGGCGAGACCTGGCTCAAGGCCATCGCCAATCCCGTTCCGCCCAAAATCGTCAAAAACGCGCCGTGCCAGAGCGTTGTGACGATCGGCGACGATCTCGACAGGCCGGGGGCGGCGCTCGACGGCATTCCCGTGCCGATTTCGACGCCGGGCTTCGACAACGGGCCGTATCTTTCGGCGGGTCACTTCATCACGAAGGATCCCGATAACGGCGTTCAGAACATGGGCAATTATCGCGGCCAGATCAAAGCGCCGCGCCGCCTCGGCATGAATCCGTCCGTTGAATTGCGCGCCGGAATTCATGCGCACTGGCAGAAGTACAAGGCGCGGGGCGAAAAAATGCCCTGCGCCGTTGTCATCGGCTGCCCGCCGGCGGTTTCCTATACGTCAGTGCAGAAACTCGCGGACAATCTCGACGAGCTCGCCGTGGCGGGCGGTCTTGCCGGATGCCCCATCAATGTTGTGCGCTGCAAGACTGTTGATCTGCTTGTGCCCGCGGAAGCCGAGATTGTCGTTGAGGGTTACATCGATACCGAATGGCTGGAGCCGGAAGCGCCTTTCGGCGAGTCGCACGGTTACGTAAATCTGCAGGAATATAACGCGTTCATGGATGTGACAGCGATCACCCGGCGCAAGAAACCCATCGTTCCCTCTTTCATTTCACAGGTCACGCCGAGCGAATCCTCCGTCATCCGCAAGGCGGCGATGGAGCCGGTTTTCTACAACCATCTGCGCAACGTGCTCGCGATCAAGGGCGTGAAGCAGGTCGCCATGCACGAACCGTTGACAAGCCTCTACGCCGTGCTGGCCGTGCAGTTCGAACGCGGCGTCCAGCGCACGGAAGTCTGGCGCGCTCTTTATGGCGCATCCACGCTGCACCGTTTCGCGGGCAAGTGGATTATCGCGGTGGACGAGGACATTGATCCGCACAATGCGGACGCCATTTTTTGGGCGATGTCCTACCGCTGCCAACCGCAGCACGACATGCGCGTCCTCGACTACAAGGACCCCGGCCATGGCCCGCGCGGCCCGCGCGACGACGGCGAGACAGCCAGCGTGCTGATCAACGCGCTGCTGAAGGAGGAGTTTGCGCCCGTTGCCCTGCCGCGCAAGGAATTCATGGAAAAGGCGCGCGCGACATGGGAACGTCTTGCCGCAGACCTCGGCCTGCCGCCGCTCAAGCCGGAAAACCCGTGGCACGGCTACGAACTAGGCGCATGGCCGGCTTCTCTTGCACGCCAGGCGGAGATGGCGGCGCGCAGCGAATACATGGACTTCGCCGACGAATTGATTCCGCAGCGCCGCAACGATGTCGCCATGAACGATCCCGTGCCGCAGCCGGCGCCCGTCAATCCGGCGATAGGCGGCAACCGCAAAAAGCCGCAATCGCCACGCAAACGAAAGTCCTGATACCGGAGGAGCGAAAATGCCCGTCAACAAGGCGCACGACGAATTCTATACGCTGGACCTGTCCACGGGTTGGGAAACGCCGCCCGGCTATCCCGATGGCATCGCACAGAAAATCATTTCCGGCGGCCTCGACGAGGACGGCAAGCGGGGCACGCGTACGCGCCTCCTGCGGTTTGCGCCCGGCGTCTTCACCACCGCTCCCTTTGTCCATGACTATTGGGAAGAAGTCTTTCTCGTGCAGGGCGATCTGACTGTCGGCAACGACGAAAACGGCAAGGGTGGCACGCCGTTTCCCCCGATGACCTACGCCTGCCGTCCTCCTGGCGCAGCGCACGGGCCGTTCAAGTCCGAGAAGGGCTGCATCCTGCTCGAGATGCATTACTACGATCCGGTTTAGGCAATGTGGCGGTGCGGCTTATGCGCCGCGCCGTTCTTTCCACTTGCGCCGGTAGTAGGGCTTGAGGCGCACAACGCGCCTGTCGAGAAAGCGCAGCGCCATGATGCGCACCACGATCTTCTGCCAGAACGGCATGGAAACGCCGGCCAGCCCCTCGCGCACAATCTGGCGGTAAAGCCGGACGGCTTTCTCGTAGTCTTCAAGCGCCGCATTGGCATAGATATACGGGCGCGCCTCCAGCCGTTGCGACAGGAATGCCGATCCCGGAGCGCTGACCACCCGTCCGCTGGCGATAAAGCGCGCGAGATAGAGCATGTCCGAATGCATGGTTTCCAGGCCGATGACATCGCGCAGATGCGCCCATTCCTTCTGCAGCGCCTCGCGGCGATAGAGGTGGTAGAACCAGCCGCCGAAACAATCGTGGAATTGCTGCGCCATGCGCCGGTACTGCGGCATCGGGCGTGTGTCGGCGACCGCGTAGGTCTTGCGGTAGTTTTCGGGAATGTCGATCCATTCCGAATTCGTCGCGGCAAGCGCCGCCCACGGCGCGCCGCGCAACATCTGCGCCAGCGTCTCGACGAAATTGTCGTCGCTCAGATCGTCGTGGGCGCGCCAGCAGAAATAATCGCCGTCCGCCGCATAGAGCAGGAATTCCAGATTGCCTGTGAGCCCGAGATTTTCGGCCTGCCGCACGTAGCGGAAGCGCGGGTCGCTATCCGCGAAGCTGCGGCAGATGTCTGCCGTTTCGTCGCTCGAACAATTATCGGATATCAGCACTTCGAAATTGCCGTAGGTCTGGCGCGCCAGGCACTCGAGGCAGGTGCGGATATGCGGCGCGCCATTATAGACCGGCAGGCCTATCGTCACTTTCGGCAGGGCGTCAGTCATTGCGGGCGCTCTCCCGCACGCGGCAGCCGGGGACCGGCGCAGCCAGCAGCGAGGGCTCCAGCGCGGCATAGACCTTCTGCGCCAGAAGGTCGGAACCCTTTTGCGTGAAATGCACGAGGTCGATGAACAGGTCGCGGTCCCATGCGCCCGAAAGGCCGCCGCGCGTGTCGATAAAGGCCGCGCCATTGCGTGCCGCGGCAGCCTGGGCAAGCCGGTTGTGCTCGGCTATCGCCGCGACGATGCGGTCTATGGGAGAGAAGACACGGCCGTAAAACTCTTTCACCTCTTTGGGCGAATCTCCCGTCACGGCGGTCGACATGTTGGCGATAAAAAGTCTTGCTCCGGCCCTCTTCGATTCTGCCGCCAGTTCGTCATAAAGTTCGCCGTAGCGGTTCGAGAATTGCGTTTGCTCTCCGGCATCGCCAAACGCCTTGCGCTCGGCGGCGTATTTTGACAGCCGCATGTTAAAGCGGAATGCGGCCAGGAGAGGCGAGGCGCGCCGCTTGTAGATTGGCGGCGCGGGCATTTCTCCCAGCACCGGGTCGATCAGCGGCAGGCCGTTGAAGCCGTGATAGGAAACGACAATGTCCGGCTTCAGCGGAGCGATGGAGCGCCGCATGCGCACGATATTCTGCACCAGCGAATATCCGGGCACGCCCGCGTTCACGACTTCGACAGGATGCGCGCATACGAGCTTCGTTTCGATCAACGATTGCAGCACGCGCGGCCAGGCCGTATCGCCCGCTTCTATCATTGTGCCGAATGTCGGCGACTCCCCCAGTGCGACAATGCGGAAGCGATTGCCCTTGTCGCGCGCAATATCCGGCCCGCGAAAGCCGAGATTATTGATGCGCACTTCGGCTTTGAAGAATGTACTGCGCGCGTTGGGCCGGTGCACGAATGGCAATTGGCCCTGTGGATCGGGCACTTCTATCGCCGCCTGCGCTCCATTGCGCCATTCGTCCGTATAGCGCGCCCACCAGGCGCGGAATGCGTCGGGATTGCCTTTCGCTTCCGCGTAGGAATAGACGGGCCGCACAACCTGCGCGGTCTCTTTCGTCTGAAGGCGCAGAAAAATATAATCGGCGACCGGCAGGAAAATCGCCACCAGAAGGCCGGTAAGCGCCACGACGCGCGCCAGTGCGACACGCCAGAGGCCTGTCTCCGCAAACAGTGCAACAATAGCGACGGCCGCCGCCAACAGCGCCGCATAAAAATAGATGGAATTACGGGACTCCTGCAGCCTTTCGACGCCGGCGAAGGCAGCTGTGGCCAGTGCAAGTATCGCGGCAAGGCGCAGCCAGTCTGCTTTGCCGCGGTTGCTAATGCCCGCGGTCACTGTCGAGAAAGCATTCGGGAAGCGGTTTGCAAAGCTCTCTTGCTTCTCTCCGACCTTGGGATAGCGCGGCCGGGCAGCGAGGATCGGCGCCTCGAAACCGTTATAGAATATCCAGCACCACAGGATCAGCACCGCTGAATAGACGGCCAGTTGCGCAAAGAGCGGAAGCGACGCCAGATGCGGGCGCAACAGCAGGATCGCGATGATGTGAAACAGGTAGATCGTGTAGGAAACTTTGCCGGCGAAGTAGGACAGTTCGGCAAAAGCCGGGGGCCGCTGGAACGCATTGCGGTAGTGGAAAAGCAGAAAAATAACGCTCGCGCCGAACCAGGCGGCGGCGAACGGATACAGATGCTGCGCCAGCCGCATGTTTCCGGCTGTGGCGTACCATCCGGCAGCGAAGGCGGCGGGCGCGCTCGCCATCGCCAGCAACAGAACGGCCCTGCGAGAGGACGTGGAGTCCATCGCCGCTGTCAGCCGGTCCTGCAGGCAGTAAAGGACGAATCCGAAAGTGATCGAATCGGCGCGGAAGACGAAGACGCGGCGGACGTTCGCATCCCAGTGGCTGTAGTCGCCAAAGACCAAGCGGGCGAGAGAGATCACGGCGATGAAACAAACGGCGGTCGCCAGCAGCCCGCGTTCTCCGAGCCGTGCGAGCCGCGCCAGCGCCACGATCGCGGCAAACACGATGTAAAACCATTCCTCGACCGAGAGGCTCCAGGCGACGGCGAAATAGTCGCGCGCTTCCGGCAGTGGCCAGAACAGGTTCTGGATATAGAGCGCGTAATATTTGAGGTCGCCGGAATAGAAATTGCCGGTAATCAGCGTCACCGCGATCAGGGCGACCAGATAGGGCGGCACCGTGCGCATCCAGCGCCGCATGAGGAAAATGCCGGTATCCGAAGCGCGCGGCGAGACGAGGCACTGCAACAGTTGCGGCGCCAGCACATAGCCCGACAGCACGAAGAAGACTTCCACCGCCAGAATGGAAACGACAGTCGCAGCCGGCCAATCGCCCGAACCAAGCATGACATAATGCGGGATCGCGACCGAAAGCGCTGCGACCCCGCGCAACAGGTCCAGCGAAGCGATGCGGCGCTCGCCGCCTGTATGGGGAACGGGGGCCGGAGGCGCTGTCATCATCCGCCCGCGCGATACAGGAACGGTGCGTCAATCCGGCCCATCGAGACCGCGACTAGTACAATAAGCAATAGCGCAACCAGAACCAGCGCCTGGAAAAAATTCCTAAAATCGCCGACCCAGCGGTATTTCGAGAGCCACGGGAACATGCGATAAGCTAGGCCTATGAATTTGAGTCACTTTTCGAGTAGCTCTTCTTTCACTTTCCGGCAAGTAACGCCAGCGGTGGCGGTTGCGAAGCCGAATGTAGACTCGGTTCGGGCAGAATGGCCCGGAAATAGTTATCTTGATCGTGGCTTTTATCTGACATGCTCAAGCCTGCTTCTGCCCCTTGCTTTGGAGCGTTCCTCTCCATAAAAAGGCGGCTTGCGCGCGGATTTCAGGCTTACAGCCCCGCAGTACGCCTACGAGACAGGGTGAAAATATGAGCAACGCCGAAGCTTCGGCTCAGGACGCCGCCAGGCAGCAGAAATTGCGGGAAAAGCTCGCCGGACTTACGCGCGACTGGGTCGAGACGTCCGCCGATCTGCGCTATTCCTATAATTTCACGTGGATGGGCCGGCCCATTATCCAGTATCCGCAGGATATCCAGGCCATGCAGGAGCTGATCTGGCAGGTCCGCCCGGATTGTATCGTCGAAACCGGCATCGCCCACGGTGGCTCGCTCATCTTCTCCGCTTCCATGCTGGCCCTGCTGGACATGACGGACGCCATCTCGGCGGGGACGACGCTCGATCCGCGAGTCTCGAAGCGCAAGGTGGTCGGCGTCGACATCGACATCCGCGCCCACAACCGCGCCGCCATCGATGCTCATCCCATGCGCAGCCGGATTGAAATGTTCGAAGGCTCGTCCATCGAGAAGGAAATCGTGGATAAGGTGCGCGCCGCCGCCGCCGGTTACGAGCGCGTGCTGGTCTGCCTCGACAGCTCCCATACCCACGATCATGTACGGGCTGAGCTTGACGCCTACGCCTCGCTGACGACGCCCGGCTCCTATTGTGTTGTTTTCGACACCATCATCGAAGACATGCCGAAGGGCTATTTCGCCGACCGCCCGTGGGATGTTGGCGACAATCCGAAGACGGCGGTGCACGACTTCGTCAAGACGCATCCGGAATTCGAGATCGACCATTCCATCGACGAACGCCTGCAGATCAGCGTTGCTCCGCACGGCTATCTCAAGCGCGTTCGCTGAACGCTGCTACAGGGAACGGCTCAGGCCGTAAGGCATATGGAAATCAGAAGCTACTGGAACGAACGGGCAGGCGACGCTAGCACGGCGACGACCGAAGACGTGCATTTGCGCGTGCTCGAACGCGAGACGCTCATCGCCCAATTGAAGCGGCTGGGCTGCAACGAAAACTCCCGCGTCATTGATCTTGGCTGCGGCGACGGTCAGACCATCTTCGCCATCGCCAAAGCCTTCGGCTGCGAGGCGCATGGGCAGGATTATGCCGAGGGAATGGTCGAACTGGCCAAGCGCCGTCTCAAGGAACATCCTGTGGCGAAGGTCAGCTTTTCGGTCGGCGATATCCGCAAGTCCGGAGAAACGTTCGCCGGCCAGACCTTCGATTTCGTCCTGACGGATCGCGTTCTCATCAATCTGGAAAAGACGGACATCCAGTTCGATACGATCACACAGATCGCCAAACTGGTGCACAAGGGCGGCTATTACCTGTGCATCGAAAACTTCGTCGAAGGCAACGACCGGCTGAACGCAATCCGCGAGACCTTCGGTCTGCCGCCGATCCAGATTCGCTGGCACAACCATTTCTTCAACGAGGCAGATTTCGAGGCGCATGCCAGAAAGCATTTTGCGGGGATCGAGCGCATCGACTTTTCCAGCGCCTATTATCTGGCGACGCGCGTCGTTTACTCGAAAATGTGCGCCATCGAAAACCTCAAGATCGACTATCTGCATCCGGTTCACGAATTGAGCGCGAAACTCCCGGCAACCGGAAATTTCAGCCCGATCGTGCTCTACGTTCTTCAGCGCTAACGAAAGCGGGCTCTGCGATGCAGACCGGTGCAGCGTCCGGCGGCAACCCGGTTATCACCGTCGGCGTCCCTGTTTATAATGGCGCCGACCTGCTGGACGAATGCCTCGCCGCCCTTGCGGCGCAGACATTTCCGGACTTTGTCGTCCGCATCTACGACAATGCCTCCACCGATGCGACCGGTGACATTGCCCACGCGTGGAGCGCGAAGGATTCGCGCTTCATCTACTTCCGCCAAACGGAAAACCGCGGCGCCAAGCAGAATTTTCTCGACGTTCTGGCTGCCAGCGATACGCAGTACTTTCTTTGGCGCGCCTACGACGACCTCTCCGATCCCGGTTTTCTCGAAGCGCTTTATGGCGCGATGATATCGCGCGCCGGGGTCAAACTCGCCGTTCCTGTCGTCATTTCGGAAAACATGGACGGCACGAACCGGCGCGAGCGCATGCTGCCGCCGCTGGAGAACACGCAAGGCCTTGCCGCCATCCGCCAGCGCCTGTTCGGCTCCCACGCTAGCTGGTTCTACGGGTTATGGGACCGCACGATCCTCAATCGCACGATGGCCGAAACGTGGGGCCATTTCCCGAGCGACTGGGGCTCCGATCATCTGGCGATTTTTCCGCTGCTGCTCGAAGGTTCTGTTGCCGGTGCTCCGGACGCCCGCTTCATCCAGCGCATCAAGCGCACGCAAGGGTCGGCCAAACGGCCGATGACGATATCGGCTGCCGAAATGCTCGATCTGCGCCGCAGGTTCGAGGCCTATTGTCTGGGCTGTCTCGAGGCGCGCGACGATCCGCCGCTGAAGCGCTTTTTGCTGCGCCGCATGATATCGCGCTACGCGGCCAAACGCGTCTATTCCAACCTGAAGCTCGCGAAGCTCTGGTGGCGTGGCCGCAAGAGCAGCGCCTGACCTTCGTCAGGTCCGCAGCAGGATTTCGCGCAGCGCGCGCGAAACCACGTCCGCGTTTTCTTCCGTTACATTATAGCCTGATGGCAGGTTGATGCCATACTTCGCTGCGTGCGCGCCTTTGTCTGCCGGCCCGGCAAAGCGCTTGGCTTCGGGCAGTCCGTCGAAGGCCGGCAGCGAGGACAGCTGCGAGAAGAATGGCCGCGTATCTATGTTGCGCTTCGAAAATTCGTCCATCAGCCCGAACTTGTCGAAGCCGAAAGACGCGTCCGGCACCACGCTGACCATCCAGTAGGAATTATACGTGCCTTCCGGCTCTATATTGAGCTGTATGCCGTTCATGTCCTTCAGGCGTTCGTGATACCAGCCGAAGATTGCGCGCTTGCGCTCGATGAGTTGGTCGATGCGCTCCATCTGCGCAACGCCGAGCGCGGCCTGGACGGCGCTCATCCGGTACTTGAAGCCGATTTCCGTATTCACGAAGAGCCTGTCGCCCGGCGGGCGGCCGTGATCGCGCAGAAACAGCACCCGGTCCAGCATGTCCTTGTGATTGGTGACGAACATGCCGCCTTCGCCGATGGCGACGGTCTTCGATCCGTGAAAACTGAACGCGGCGGCGCGGCCGAAACTGCCGGCGCGCTTGCCCTTGTATTTCGAGCCCATTGCCTCGGCCGAATCCTCGATCAGGATCAGCCCGTGTTTGTCCGCGATGGCCGCCAGAGCATCCCAGTCGCACATCGAACCGTAGAGGTCGACGCCCATGATGGCCTTTGTCTTCGGCCCGATTGCGGCCTCCACGGCGGCCGGATCGATGCACCATGTGTCGGGCAATATATCCACCAGCACCGGCGTCGCGCCGACATAAGTCACCGGCGCGACGGATGCGATCCATGTCACGTCCGGCACGATCACCTCGTCCCCGGGGCCGATGCCGGCCGCCGCCAGCGCCAGATGCAGCGCCGCCGTGCAATGCGGCACGCTCACCGCATGGGCGGCGCCGACATAGTCCGCCACCATCTGCTCGAACTTCGCGTTGAAGGCGTAATGATTGGCGTACCACGCCGTGCGCGCGGCTTCCGCCGCCAGTTCCGGCTCGCGCTCGGTGATCCAGGGGCCGGCAACAGGAATGCGTTCGGGTGCGACGATCATGGGATGTCCTGAAAAGCTTCCCGGCGCAAATAGCGGGAATCGCGGAAAAGTGGAAGGGAAACCCGAAAACGCCAATTGGCTATTGATGGTCACCGGTCGCAATCGCCCGTTCCAGACGTTCCGCTCCCGCCTGGAAAGTCTGGTCGTAGTCGCCCGGCCCGCCGATGATGTAGCGGTAATCAAGCTGCATCTGGCGCGCGAGCCAGAAATAGGTGCTTTTCACGAAGTTTTCGGGAAAAATCTCGACAATTCGCGTTCCCGGGCGGCAGAACAGCAGGTTCGTCAGCCCGGCTCCGTGCACCGCGACGATTTCGTCCGCGCCCGAAAATGCCGCGACCTGCGCGCGGAAATTACCGGCCTGGGCGACGAAGCCCGTGTAGCCATGCGCCTCCAGAACATCGCGAACCGCCTGATCGTCGCCCATGCGCCGCAACTTGGCCTCGCCCCGGTCGAGATAGAGCTTTTTCGCCGGAGCGGGCAGGGCAGGCGCGCCAGAAACGGCCCAATATTCCTCGAGAATTGCACGCAACCGGTCCGCCCGGGCGCGCGTGGCAGGCATCCATTCGTAATCTTCCGCCAGCGCCATCAGCCAGACGGCCTCCGCGCCTGTCAGCATTTCCTCGCGCCCCAGCGGCAGTATTTGCATCGCCGGATGGGCGCGGGCCAGTGCGGCCAGCACCTCGCTCTCGAAGCCGGGCGAGTGCGCGGGCGTCACCAGCGTCAGGCCATCGCAGCCATAAAGCTCAAGGTATCGCAGCAGCGGCATGATCCCGTTGGCGAACAGGTGGTAGAAGTGCCCCGCACCCTCGAGCAGCACATGCCGCCCTGGACCCGCGGCCCGGCGCTTGAGAATGGCCGGCTTGGCGTAGTTCCAGTTTCCCGGCGAAGCGTCGAAATTGATCAGCCGGAAACCGTCTTCCAGCACGAGCGTGCGCGTGTGGCCGGGAATGGCGCACGGCCGCAGGATCGCCGTCTGGTAGCGCATGATCCCGCGCCCCTGCGCCGTGCCGGATGTGTCGCCCGTGTCGTTCGCCGCCGCGGCGGCGAGAATGTCGCGCGCCTCCTCCGGCGAATGGGTGAGAAACACCGGCTCGCGCAGGTCCTCCAGCACTGTTTCCGCACGGTCCACGGCGCGCACCGAATGTGCAGGAAAGTTCAGCCGCGCCGCCAGCGCAGGGTTCAGCGCCGCGAAGGCCCGCACCGCCAGCCAGCGCAGCCGGCGCGCCGAAAACCAGGTGCGAAAGGTCGATTTCTTGCGGGCCATACAGGATTTCTACCGCGAATGAAGCTGCTGCCGGGCCTGCGCCGGGCCGGGCCGAATTGTCTTCGCATGGCCGGCGGTCTATAGGCAAACCTGCAATCGAATGCGGAAAGTGGAACCGGAAGGCGTTGGCATGAAGGCGGTATTGCTGGCAGGCGGCATGGGAACCCGGATTTCCGAGGAATCCCACCTGCGGCCCAAGCCGATGATCGAAATCGGCGGCCGGCCCATCCTCTGGCACATCATGAAGATCTACAGCCATTACGGCATCAACGACTTTGTCGTCTGCCTCGGCTACCGCGGCTACATGATCAAGGAATATTTCGCCAACTACTTCCTGCATAATTCCGACGTCACCATCGACGCCCGCGAAAACACCATCGATTACCATGCCAGCAAGGCCGAGCCGTGGCGCGTAACCCTCGTCGACACCGGCGAGGCGAGCATGACCGGTGGCCGGCTGAAAAGGGTCGCGAAATATCTCGATCCTGACGAGCCCTTCTGCTTCACCTACGGCGATGGCGTCGGCGCTATCGACATTGGCAGGCTGATCGCCTTCCACAACGGGCACGGCAAGGCCGCCACGCTCACCGCTGTCATCCCGCCGGGACGCTACGGCGCCTTGTCCTTCGATGGCGACCGGGTCAGCGAATTCATCGAAAAGCCGCCGGGCGACAATGCATTCATCAACGGCGGTTTCTTCGTACTGCACCCGTCGGTGATATCGCGGATAGAAGCCGATTCCATGCCGTGGGAAGGAGCACCGCTGCAAAGCCTGGCCGCCGACGGCGAACTGATGGCGTTTCGGCACACCGGCTTCTGGCACGCCATGGACACTTTGCGCGACAAGACCCAGCTCGAAAGCCTGTGGGCGTCGGGCAAGGCGCCCTGGCGCGTCTGGGAGTGACCTCCTCATCGTATGGAACCGCGCAGCCCGCAAGGCCGCGCCAATTTCGATCTTTCGTCTGGACCCGAACATGACCGACAAAGCACCGGCCTGCCGTTTTTGCGGAACCGAACTGACCCATACATTCGTCGATCTCGGCGCAACGCCGCTCGCCAATTCCTATGTCACCGCCGAAGACGTAGCCGCCGGACGGGACGCGTCCTATTCGCTGCATACGCGCGTGTGCCCGCAATGCCTGCTCGTGCAGGCCGACGATTCCGTGCCGCCCGACGCAATTTTTTCGGATTACGCCTATTTTTCATCCTATTCGGCGTCCTGGGTCGAGCACGCCCGCCGCTACGCGGTGGCGATGAAAGAGCGCTTTTCGCTTGGTCCGCAGTCTCTGGTCGTCGAGGTCGCCTCCAACGACGGCTATCTGCTGCAGCATTTCAAGGCCATGGGCGTAAAGGTGCAGGGCGTCGAGCCGGCTGCGAACGTCGCAAAAAAGGCCGAAGGAATTGGCATTGCCACCCGCGTCGCCTTTTTCAACGAAGCCGTTGGTGCGGGGCTTGCGCGGGACGGGAAGTCCGCAGATCTGACCGCCGCCAACAACGTTCTCGCCCACGTCCCGGGCACGCGCGACTTCGTCAAGGGCTTCGCCGCCATCCTCAAGCCGGAAGGCGTTTCGACCTTCGAGTTTCCGCACATCCTCAACCTGATCGAAGACGTTCAGTTCGATACGATCTACCACGAGCATTTTTTCTACCTCTCTCTGGTGGCGGTCGAGCGGATGTTCGACGCCGCGGGCCTGCGTGTCTTCGATGTCGAGGAGGTGCCGACGCACGGCGGCTCCCTGCGCGTCTACGCGTGCCTGAAAACAGCCAGCCACGAAGAAAGTCCGCGCGTCGAAGCCCTGCGCGCCAAGGAGCGCGCCGCCAGACTCGACAGCCTCGCCGGCTACGAAGGCTTCGCGCCGCGCTGTGAGGCCGTGCGCACGGACTTTCTGGCCTTCATGGCCAAGGCGAAAGCGGAGGGCAAAACGGTCGCCGCCTATGGCGCAGCGGCCAAGGGCAACACGTTCCTCAACTATTGCGGTGTGACCGACAAGGACATGGTCTGCGTTTTCGACCGCAGCCTCGAAAAGCAGGGATTTTTGCTCCCCGGCAGCCACCTGCCTATTCTCGCGCCGGAACGCATCGGCGAGATCAAGCCGGATTACCTTGTTATCCTGCCCTGGAATCTCGCGAAGGAAATCACGCAGTCGATGAAGGAAATCGCTGCCTGGGGCGGCAAGTTCGTGATCGCTATTCCGCACACGCACATCGTTGAGCCGCAGTGAGCAGGCCCGGGAGCGCACAATGAAATTTCACGAAACCGGATTGGCCGGTGTCTTCGAAATCGAGGCCGAACCTGTCGCGGACAAGCGCGGCGCCTTTGCGCGGCTCTATTGTCCGGAGGAGTTTTCCAGGGCCGGTATTTCTTACTCGCTCGCCCAGATCAATCTGTCTCGTAATCCTGCCCAATACACCCTGCGCGGGATGCACTGGCAGGATCCGCCGTTTGCCGAGGCGAAATTCGTGCGCTGCATGACCGGGCGTATCTGGGATGTCGTGGCCGACATTCGCAAGGACAGCCCGACTTACAAGAAATGGATTGCGCGCGAGATCGACGCGAAGAAAGCCAACGCCATCTTCATTCCAGAGGGCTATGCCCACGGTTTCATCACGCTCGATCCCGATACGGACGTCCTCTACCAGATGGGCCGCATGTACGAGCCGGGCCACGCCCGCGGCTTCCGCTTCGACGATCCGTTGTTCGGCATCGAATGGCCGCATGCACCCGAAATGATCGGCGACGCCGACTGGAACTGGCCCGCGTTCGCGTGACCTGCGCGAATGCGAGCCCTCACGCCCGCGGCGTTTTGACGTCGACTTCAAATCCCTTCCTGGTCGCGGGACGGGCCATCATCTGCTCGTACCAGCGGTTGACGTTGGGATAATCGGCAAGATCGACCTTGTGGCGCGGATGCCTCCAGGCCCAGCCGAGAATGGCGAAATCGGCGATGGAAATATCGCCGGCGAAAAATTCCGCCTCTCCGAGCCGTTTGTCCATCACCGAATAGAGACGGCGCGTTTCCTTGTCGTAGCGGGCAAGGCCGTAGTCGCGCTCGGCCGGGTCTTTCAGCTCGATGAAGTGATGCACCTGTCCGGGAGCCGGGCCGAAGCCGCCCATCTGGAACATCAGCCATTCCATTGCGCGGATGCGCGCTTCGCCGGATGCAGCGAGAAACTTGCCGGTCTTTTCGGCGAGGTAAACAAGAATGGCGCCGGATTCGAATACGCTGATGGGTTTGCCACCCGGGCCGTCCGTATCGACGATCGCGGGGATCTTGTTGTTCGGGCTGATCTTCAGGAACTCCGGCTTGAACTGCTCGCCCTGACCGATATGCACGGGATGGATCGAATAGGGCAGGCCCATTTCCTCCAGTGCTGCAGTAATCTTGCGCCCGTTCGGCGTGTCCCAGGTGTAGAGTGCGATGCTCATGTTTGCTCCAATTAGTGCAAAGTGAAAGGCAGCGTGCGCGGACTGCGGAAGTTGGACGAAGGCACCCACTCGAAGTCCCGCGTGCGCAATTTGAATTCCGGTATGCGCGCGAGAAACGACTTCATTGCGACATCGCTTACCATGCGCGCCAATTGCGAGCCGAGACACAGATGCTTTCCCGAGCCGAAGCCGAGATGCCCGCGCGGATTGCGGTTGATATCGTACGTATCGGCATTGTCGAACTTGCGCGGATCGCGATTGGCCGAGCCATAAGCGAGGATCACCCGCTCGCCCGGACGCAGCACCTTGCCATGCAGTTCGATATCGCGCGCAATCGTGCGTTTGAACCTTTGCGCGGACGTATTGTAGCGCAGGCTTTCCTCGATCGCCTGCGCCATCAGCGCAGGGTCGGCAATAATCCGGGCGCGCGCATCGGGATAATCGTGCAGGTTCAGCGCCAGCGTCGTCATGAAGCTGGAAAGCGACTCGACACCGGCCATCACGAAAGTCGCCGTCGTCAGCAGCACTTCCTTCTCCGTCAGCCGGTCGCCGTCGATCTCGGCTTCCGCAAGCCGCGTTACGAGATCGTCCTGCGGGTTCTTGCGGCGGCTTTCCACTTCGCGGGCGATGAAATCGGTCATCCATTTGAAGGCGGCATTCAATTCCTCGTTGCGGCCGCGCGTCTGCCGGTCGGTGGAAATCGCCAGCACGACCTTGTTGCGAATCTCGGCCGGCTCCAGAACGGGCAGGCCCATCAGCGGCATCAGAACTTTGACCGTGATGGTGGAGGAGAAGTCGGCGACAAAATCGAAATCACCCTTGCGCGCGCAGGCATCCGCAGCTTCTTCGGCGGCAACGCGTGTGGGTTCGACGATATATTCGAAATTCTTTTTCATGAAGGCCGCCTGCGCCAGCGCACGAAGCCGGTCGTGCCGCGGCGGGTCGGTGGTGCCGAGCGTTGCATTGGTGCGGCCGGGAATCTCGTCGACAAGATTGCCGCCGGTCGAGGAAAACGTCTCCCAGTCCTGCGTCGCGTTATAGACGTCCTCGTAGCGCGACAGCACCCAGTAGCGGTCGCGTTCTTTCCAATAGGCCGGATGTTCCTCCCGCAGCCATTCATACATGGGGAACGGGTCGCGATCGATGTCGGGCGAATAAAGATCGAAAGTCTTGCGCATGTTTACTCCCGGTCGGACGCCTGCACTCCTTGGCAGCTACCCGTCATTGCATACCGCATCTGGTTGGGCGGCGGGCTTCGTAGAGATCGATGGCACGTGCGGCTATCCACGCGCGAATGACCGTCCCGCCGATATAGTTTGTCAGATTAAGAAGTATAGCCCCTACAACGACGAACAATATCCAGTCGCTGGTAGTCATCGGCGACACAATTGCCAAATACACGAGGCCTGCCGTGCCGGCTGCAAGGAGTGCTCCGAAGAATGCCCCGATCAATCCACCGCCGCTTGCGCCTCTTTGACCGCTGACAAGATTCTTGAACGCATAGCCTTGCATTTTTCCCCGCGAGCGAAATCCGGCAACGATGGTTCGTTGTCCGCGCTGGAGCGCATCGAAGCGCTCGTCCATCTCCATGATGATCTGATCTCCTTCAATCAGCAGTTCGTAGTGGTAGCTGTCGTGCGAACTGGTGATGCCTGTGCGCGGACTTGTGCCCGTCGTCGTTTCCTTGCGGCAGAACAATTTGGCGATGACGCCTTCACGGACAAACATGATCCGACCCACTTGATTACACTTCGCCCCAGATTTCCTGTGCAACTTCCACGCACAGAGCCAGCTTGCGCTTCACATCGTCGACGGTCAGCTTGTTGCCGCCGATTGTGGATGCGAAGCCGCATTGTGGCGACAGAGCAAGGCGCTCCAGTGGTACGTACCTTGTCGCTTCTTCGATGCGGCGTTTAAGCAGGTCCTTGCTTTCGAGTTGCGGTTTTTTCGACGTCACCAGTCCGAGGACAGCGACAGCGTTCTTCGAAAGATGTCGCAACGGTTCGAAGCCGCCAGCCCGGTCCGTGTCGTACTCCAGAAAAAACGCATCGAGGTCGAGCCCGCCGAATGCGACCTCGGAGATGAATTCGTAGCCGCCCGAAGCCGCCCAGGCGCTTTCGTGGTTGCCGCGGCACATGTGCATGGCGATGGTCAGGTCCGCCGGACGGTCCTTCGTCACTTCGTTGACGAGGTCGCGATATTTGAACTGCAGCCCCTGCGGATATTCGCCGATGGAATGCACGTGCGCGTGCATGTTGGGATCGCACAGAAACGGAAAGTTGGTCTCATCGATCTGGATATAGCGGCAGCCGGCGTCGTAGAGCGCTGCGATCTCCTCGCGGTACACCTGCGCCAGATCGGCATAATAAGCGCCGATATCGGGGTAGGCGGTGCGGTCGACGCCCGGATCGCCGGAGCGGAAATGCACCAGCGTGGGGGAGGGGATCGCCTGTTTCGGCAGCAGCCCGGCCGCATCGGCCAGCGGCTTGAGGTCGAGAAAATCGCGCAGCGCCAGCGGCTGCGTGCGCCGCAATTTGCCTTGCGTGACGACTTTCGGCGGCGCGAACTCGATGGCGCCGTCTTCGGTCTGGAACCGCGTCGGCAGGCCGCCGGCGAAGCCGACGCCGTCGATGCGTTCGATGAAGTCCATGAACCAGTGCCGGCGGTGAAACTCGCCGTCGGTGGCCGCCTTCAATCCGGCTTCCTTCTGCAGTGCCACCGCTTCGGAAATGCACCTCGTTTCGACGGACCAGACGTCCTCGCGCGACATCTGGCCGGCAGCCATTTTCGCCCGCGCCTCGTGGATTGCGGCGGGGCGTAGCAATGATCCGACGACATCGGCTTTGAACGGCGGGCGTTTGGCGATGGCCATTGAGTCCTCCCTGTTGGCGGTTGCAGTATTTCACACAACCCATTGCCGGGGAAGGAGCGCAGACGGCTTTGCTGACCCATCTGCAGCGAGAGGGGAGGCGAAAAAAGAACGCTGCGCTCCCCGCAGGGATTCGCAGCGTCGCAGGTCTGCGGGGCTGGCGAAAAGCTACGCGATCATGCTGCGCAGCATCCATGCCGTCTTCTCGTGGATTTGCATGCGCTGCGTAAGCAGGTCCGCCGTCGGCTCGTCGCCCGCCGCCTCAGCAAGCGGAAAAACCGATCGCGCGGTCTTCACCACCGCTTCCTGTCCCTTGACGAGCTGGGCGATCATCTCCTCTGCGGAGGGCACGCCGGCTTCCTCCTTGATCGATGTCAGATCGGCGTATTGCTTGTAGGAGCCTGGAGCATAGACGCCGAGTGCGCGGATGCGCTCTGCAATGGCGTCGACGGCGAGCGCGAGTTCGTTGTACTGGGTCTCGAACATCAGGTGCAGCGTGTTGAACATCGGCCCGGTGACGTTCCAGTGGAAATTGTGCGTCTTGAGATAGAGCGTGTAGGTATCGGCCAGGAGTTTCGACAGGCCTTCGGCAATTTTCTCGCGATCTGCGGCGCTGAGGCCGGTATCCATCGGTTCGGGTGTCATTGGCTTCTCCTGCCATTGTGCGGGCGGAACATTCGGCCGCCACGCTTCCGAGGAGGAGATAAGCGGCAATGCGACGGCTTCAAGTCCGGTTTTGACCGGTGTCAAACGCCGGAAGCGCATTCCGACGAAAAACGCGCCGGAGAGCCGGCGCGTTCGATTTTTCCGATTGCTGCGATAGGTTCGGGCTATTCTGCGGCCGTCGCGGACGGTTCGGAGCCGGCCATGATCGCCAGTTCTTCTTCCGAGCAGCCGGCCTTGCGCCAGTCGGTCCCTTTCGGCACGACGCCTTCGAATGAGCGCAACACGTGATGCGGGATGTGCGGTCCCGTGCGGCCAATCACACTGCCGTCTTTCAGATAGGCCTGCGCGGCCTCCACGAGCTGCTTGCGGAATTCGACGATGGCCAGATCGCTGGCCCCGAGGCGATCCATCGAGCGGTCGGCGATCTTGCCCATCGTCTCCCACATGACAATGTCCTGGTTCGGAATGCCCTGAACGCCGGTGAAGTTGCCCAGCTTCATTGCCTGCCGGTCCTGAAGGTAGTCGTTATCGATAGTGCGCGTATTGCGGAACTTTTCATCCACGTCGATGCCCACCTGCAGATGCAGAAACTTGCGCCAGGCTTCCGTATCCGGACACGCTTCGCCGCCAAAGGCCAGGAAGTAGAAATAGGTGTGCTCGTCATCCATCGGCACATGCAGGATTGCGATGTTGTAGAGATTGTTCGACGGAATATGCACCGTATAGGGCGCGATATAGAGCGTGGTGCGCAGATATTCGTGAGTCTGCGCGTTCTGGATCGGCCGGCGGATCGCAGTATAGCGAAAGCCGAAGGGTGTGCGTTGGACGACAAGCCGTGGCGACTTGTCGGTCGAGGGGCGCAGCCAGTTCTGGTTGTTGGCCTCCGCCCCGGCAACCCGCGCAGGGACCATGTCGGACGAATGCAGCGAGGAGGAATGCGCCGAGTCGATAGCGCCTTCCAGAATCTGCGCCCAGTTGCAGTTGATGATCACCTTCGATGTCGCGATGGGCGTGCCGGGCGTCGGCTGGAAGACGGGCGGCTCGAATTCCGGCATGGTTTCCGCCGGTCCCATATAGGTCCAGATGAAACCCGCCGCTTCGCGCGCCGGGTAGGACTTTAGCTTCACCTTTTCCACAAGACCCGTGCCCGCCGGCTCGGACGACATTTCGAGCGCATTGCCGTTCACGTCGAATTTCCAGCCGTGATAGAGGCAGCGCAACCCGCATTCCTCGTTGCGGCCGAAAGCGAGCGAGGCGCGGCGGTGCGGGCAGTATTCGTCCAGAATTCCGAGCTTACCGTCCGAATCCCGGAACACGACCAGATCTTCGCCAAGCAGACGGATTTTCTTCGGGTCGCCGTCCGGTTCGGCAACTTCCTCGCTCAGCAGCGCCGGAATCCAGTGGCGGCGAAAGATTTCGCCCATCGGCGCGCCGTTCTCGACGCGGCACATCAAATCGTTTTCCTGGGGCGTCAGCATGGAATTCCTCCAACGGGCGTAAGATCTGATTTTCAGCGAGCACATTACCGCAACCCCTGCAAGCGCTCCGCCCGCAGGGAATTTGATTAGCTCTCTAATCATTTATACCCGACTGCGACACCGGTGTCGAGGCCTTCCAACTTCCTCAGGAGCGGAGCGGAAACGGGCGGCCATCTTGGCTCGCAATTGCGGCATTGGGCGCCGCGCGCAAAAGCCAGGCTGTTGCCGCCCGTTCATCGCTGCATCATTGCCGGCAGCAGTGTTGCGATAGCCGGAAAAGAGAAGATCAGCGCCAGCGCCACCAGGTCGGCGATTACGAACACTGTGACGCCCTTGAAGATCGTCGACAAAGGCACATCCGGCACAACGGTCTTCACCGTGAACACATTGATGCCGATGGGCGGCGTGATCAGTCCCAGTTCGACGACCAGGATCACGATGACCCCGAACCAGATAAAATCGACGCCCGCCGCCTTCAGCGCCGGCAGGAATACCGGAATGACAAGCAGCAGAATGCCGATGCTTTCGAATACCATGCCGAGCAGGATGCAGATGAAGGAGATCATCAGCACCAATCCCGTACTGCCGAGGTTCATCCCCTGCGTCCACTTCAAAAGCGCCGTCGACATACCGGACTGGTTGAGGAACTGCCCGAAGATCAAGGCTGCAAAGCCGATTGCGAAAATCAGCGCCGATGTCGTCATGGCGTCGGCGAAAACATCGATGTTTTCGCGCACAGAACGCATGCGGCCGCGCGACAGGGCAAACAGATAGGCCCCTGCAGCGCCGACTGCGCCGGCTTCCGTCGGCGTGAAGACTCCGAGGTAAATTCCTCCCAGCACCATCGCGAACAGCATGAGGATCGGCCAGGAGCGGTAAAGGGTTTGCATCTTCCGCGACCAGGGCACGATTTCACCCTTCGCTCCAAGCGCAGGATTCACGAGCACCCAGAGATAGATCGCGGAAAGATAGCAGGTAACCAGAAGCAGGCCGGGCAGAATCCCTGCAATAAAAAGCGCGCCGATATCGGTCTCCGACACGATGCCAAAGATAATCATCGGTACGCTGGGAGGAATCATGATCCCAAGTGTACCGCCTGCTGCGAGCGTCCCCGTGGAAAGCGCGTCCGAATATTTGTACCGCCGCATCGGCGGCATCGCGACTTTGGCCATGGTGGCGGCGGTTGCCAGAGATGATCCGCACACCGCGGAAAAGCCTGCGCAGGACAGCACGGTCGCCATGGCCAGCCCGCCCTTGCGTCGGCCGATCCAGGCGTAGCCTGCTTCGTATAATTCGTCAGCGATGTTGGCGCGCTGAATGAGTGATCCCATCAGGATGAACAGCGGAATGACCGATAGCCCGAAATTGGTGGAAAAATCGAAAATCTCCTGTCCGGCCAGCGCCACCGCAGCATCGAAGCCGCGCAGGTGCCAGAAGCCGAAGAAGCCCACCGCAAGTGTTGCATAGGCAAGCGGGATCCCGAGGAAGGAAAGGGCGAGAACAAGCGCGAATGCAGCGAGCGCGGCGGTCATGGCGGTATCTCCGTGCGCTATCAGTCGGCGCTTTTCGGGCCGGAGGCGCCGCCAACGGGACGCCATAGCGCATACGCGCCAAGAACGACAGCTATCGCGGCAAGGACGGTCATCATCAGCGCCGTATTGCCGTAGGGCCACTCAAGGATCTCGGTCAGGTTTTGCATCCGGTATTGAAAGTTCATGTAGGTGTAGACCAGAAACAGGATGGCCAGGATGCCTGCGAAATTGCACACGATGGCCAGCCACTTGTAGACGCCGGGCATCAGCCGCATGAGGGCCGGCTCGAAGAGGGACACGACGATGTGTTCGCGTTTGGCCGTCACGAGAGCGAGCCCGGCAAAGATGACTCCGCCGAGCAGAAACTCCGTCATTTCGTTGCTTCCGAGAATGGGCCTGAGCAGAACGTAGCGCATGAACACGTCTGCGCATGTCAGCGCCATCATGACAGCCAACAGAACGGCTCCGAAAATCCTGGTCGCAGCGTAGAGGAAATTGACTATGGCGGTCATTGGCGTTCTATCCGAAACGAATTGGCGCAGTGGGGCCAGGCGCGCCGTGGAACAGGCGAAAGTACTTTTCACACCACCGGCAGCGCGTATCCATGTCTGGCCGCGCTGCCGGATCTGGCGGGATTATTTTGCGGATTTCAGCTTCGCCACTTCCGCTTTGTAGAAGTCGATAACGGCCTTCCCGTCGACGTTGAGTTTTTGCGCGCGTTTTATCCAGGCTTCGACAAGCGGCTGGCCTGCCTTCTTGAGTTCGGCCTCGAATTCCTTGCTGCCATCAACGAACTTGTTGTTCTGCTTCACCAGCAAGGCACGGCCGGTTTCCTCCGCCTTGTCCGAATTCTTGCCGATCAGGCGTGCGAGACCCTCGCCGGAGACGCCACTTATGGCCTTGCGGTCGGCTTCCGAAATGCTGTTCCATTTCTTCGCGGAAATGAACATCAGGAAACATGGCGCAACCAGGCTGTCGGGCAGAACGGTCGAGGACTTGACGAAGCTGAGCGCGCCGAACGAGCGCACGCCGTCAAAGGAAATCCCGGCAAGACCGCTCACCACATTGGTTTGCGTGAATTCGTTCACGCGCGCGGCCGGCCCGGAAACATGGTTGACCCCGGCGTTCTTGAGAACCCGGGATGCCGTGCCGGCCAGCGCCCACATCTTCCGCTTCTTCATGTCGGCGATCGAAGTTATGGGCGTATCGTCGCCACTGTGGAAATAATTGCCGGGGAAATGGAACATGCTCAGCAGGTGAATGCCGATCTTGTCGAATTCCTTCTTCGAAGCGAAATATTTCTGATACGTCCGCCAGTAAGCGACCGAGCCGATTTCGGCGTTGGCGTTGAGCATAAAAGGCAGAAGGCCGAATTGCGGCCCCACGGCGCGGCGGTCGGTGAAACCGTTGAAGATATAGGCGGCGTCGAACTGCCCGCTCACGACACCGTCGATCTGTTTGGGCGGAGGCGCGGCGCTTGTCGGCAGGATTTTGACCGTGACCCTGCCCTCTGTCACCTTGGCGACCTGATCGGCCCACCACTTGAAACCTTCCATCGCGTGATGGCGCGGGCCGGTGAAGGCGTTGAATACGATCTCGGTGGCGGCTCGCGCGCCCGAGTTGGCGAAGACTCCGGCCAGAATTGCGGATGCGAATAGAGTGCTGCGGCGCATGCGTCCCTCCCTCATGACGATTTCCCTGTGAAACCGGACAGTCCTTCCCAACGGCCGGTACCGGGTAAACCCTAGCCGCAACCGGCTGGATTTGAAAACCCGGCCAAAGTCACGTGCCGTCTGCCGGTTCGCCCTTCGCCTTCTGGCGGCGCCCGGAGGGAAACTCCGGAACTTGCCGAAAAATGCTTAGGCGTCTAAACAAGCCGCCTGTTCGCCAGACGCGCAGCATTTGCACCGCTGCGCATGCAAACCGCTTCAACCGGGAACGAGAGATGCTCACATTGCGCGTCGCACGCGCCGAGAAAATCGCAGAAGGCATTTGCCTTTTCGAACTGCGCCATCCGCAAGGCGCGGATTTGCCGGAATTTTCGCCGGGTTCCCATGTCGTCGTGACAACGCCGTCGGGAGACGAACGCAAATATTCGCTGAGCAACGATCCACTGGAAACAGACCGCTATGTTATCGCCGTCAAGCGCGAGGAGGGCGGGCGCGGCGGATCTGTCTCCATGTGCGACAATGTAAAGCAAGGCGATGAACTTGCCGTCTCGGAACCGAAGAACGACTTTCCTCTCGGCAATTCGCCCGCCGGCTATACGCTCATCGCCGGCGGCATCGGCATCACGCCGATTCTCGCCATGGCCCGCCATCTGACAAACGAGGGCAAGAGCTTCAAGCTCTACTACCTCAGTCGCTCCCCCGAGACGACGGCCTTTCTCGACGAGCTGAGCCAACCGCACTGGCGCGGCAAGGTCACGATCCATCATGACGGTGGCGATCCCGCCAACGGCTACGATCTCTGGCCGGTGCTGGAAAAGCCGAAAGGCCAGATCTATTGCTGCGGGCCCGCCGGCCTCATGGACGCCGTTCGCGACATGACCGGCCACTGGTCGCCATCGGCCGTGCATTTCGAGGCTTTCACCGACGGGCACACGATCAAGCCGGAAGACGTTCCGTTCACCGTGAAACTGGCGAAGTCGGGCGAAAGCTATGAAGTCCCGGTCGGCAAACCGATCCTCGACGTATTGCGCGAGCATGGCCACGACGTGCCCTTTTCTTGCGAGGCGGGGTCTTGCGGCTCGTGCCGGACGGGCCTGATTTCCGGCGACGTCGACCACCGCGATTTCGTTCTCATGGACGAGGAAAAGGACAGCAACATCATGGTGTGCGTGTCGCGCGGGCGCGGCGGCGTAGTCGTCATCGACATGTAGGGCGAGGGTTATGGCGCAGCGCAAAATTCGCATTGGAGCAGCCGCGCTGGGGCGGGCGTTCTCGCTCATGCTGCCGACGCTGGCGCTGGACGACCGGGTCGAACTCGTCGCCGGGGCCGATCCCCGCGCCGAGGGCCGCGCCCAGTTCGAAAAGGATTTCGGCGGCGCGACATACGAATCCGTCGAAGTCATGTGTGCGGAAGCCGACATCGACGCTGTCTATGTTTCCAGTCCGCACCAGTTCCACATGGCCAATACCTTGGCCGCGGCGAAGGCCGGCAAACACATCCTGTGCGAAAAGCCCATGGCGCTGTCGGTTGCCGAGTGCCTCACAATGATCGAGGCGGCGGACAAGGCCGGCGTTCATCTCATGGTCGGCCACAGCCATTCGTTCGACGGGCCGGTTCAGCAGGCCCGCGCCATGATCGAGGCAGGCACATACGGCGATATCCGCATGCTGCATGCGCTGGACTACACCGATTTCCTGTTCCGCCCGCGCCGCCCGGAAGAACTGGATACGGAAAAGGGCGGCGGCATAATCTACAATCAGGTTCCGCACCAGGTCGACAACATCCGTTTCCTCGGGGGCGGCATGGTGGCATCCGTGCGGGCGCTGACCGGCGCATGGGATGCGGCGCGCCGCACGGAAGGCGCTTGCTCGGCGCTGCTGACCTTCGAAAACGGCGCCTTCGCCAATATGACCTATTCCGGCTACGCCCATTTCGACTCCAACGAATTCGTCGACTGGATCGCCGAAAGCGGCATGCCCGCCGATCCGGAGAATTACGGCGCCGCGCGCCGGGCGCTCGCCGGCAAGTCGATGGACGCGGAAATCGCGCTGAAGGCCGAGAACAACTACGGCGGTCCCCGTTACCGTGGCTTTGACCCGAAGGCCGGCAACCCGGACATCGATCCGCGCACCGGAAAGGCGACCGGCGGACGCTACCACCAGAATTTCGGCCTGATGATCGCATCCTGCGACCGCGCCGATCTGCGCCCGACGTCGAAAGGAGTCGCCATCTACGCCGATGGCGGCCGCCATTTCGAACCGCTGGCGACGCGCCCGGTCCCGCGCATGGAGGTGATCGACGAATTGGTTGCCGCCGTCGTCCACAACCGCCGTCCCAGGCACGATGGCCGCTGGGGGCTGGCGACAATGGAAGTCTGTTTCGCCATACTGGAATCGGCGCGCAGCGGTCGCGAGATCGCCCTGAAGCACCAGATCCCGACGCCATCCGTCCTGAGCGCGGAGAACGCCTGAGCCATGGCGAAACGCCCCGCACAACGCCATGTCCACTTGCCGCCAACCGAGGCAGTTCTGCGCCACTGGCGCGAGGCGGTGCCGGACGACCGGCTCGCCCATCTCGTCAAGGACGCCGCGCGCGGGGCGACGCGGGCGCTGCAGGTCCGGCTCGCCGAGTTCGGCGTTGCTTTTGGCCACTGGGTGTTCCTGCGCATTTTATGGGTTCGCGACGGACTAACCCAGCGCGAATTGTCCGAGGAAGCGGGGTTGATGGAGCCAACCACGTTCTCGGCGCTGGTTGCTATGGAAAAGCTCGGCTATATCGAGCGGCGTCGATTGCCCCATAGCCGCAAGAACATGTATGTGTTTCTGACACCGGCCGGCCGGGCGCTGGAAACAGTGCTGGTTCCGCTCGCTGAAGATGTGAACCGGATCATGGTCGGCGATCTGGACGGCGCGGTTGTCGCCACGGCCCGCCGTGTGATATTGGCCATAATAGAAAATCTGGTGGCGGACGATGCGGCCCGTTCGAACGGGCCGGAGGATCTGCCGGCCGGACCGGAAAAAAGGGACAGGGAACCGGCGCTCGCTGCCGGCCACAGGGAAACACCGGAAGGCGCTTGATGCACGACGTCGAATACGATCACGAACACGCCATGGTCTCCGAAGAGGCGCGGCTGGCTATCGCCCAGTCGATATGGGAGCAGGAGAATGTCGAGCTTCGCACCGTCGGCATCGACATCGGCTCATCGACCTCGCATCTGCTTTTCGCCAAGGTCGTCATGCAACGCCAGACGCAGGGTCTGTCGAGCCGCTTTGTCGTCATCGACCGGCAGGTGATCTGGCGCTCGCCGATCATGCTGACGCCGTTCTTGCCCAATGGCACCATCGACGCAGGCAGGCTTGAGCAGTTCATCAACGGCGCCTACAAGCAAGCCGGGCTCGAAAAATCGGACATCGACAGCGGTGCGGTGATCCTCACCGGCGAGGCGATCAAGAAGACCAACGCCCGCGCCATCGACGAAATCTTCGCCGCCGAGGCCGGCAAGTTCGTCTGCGCCACCGCCGGCCACAAGCTCGAATGCCTTCTCGCCGCCCACGGCTCGGGCGCCGTCGCACTTTCCAAAGCGCGCGGCATTTGTGTCCTGCACGTCGACATCGGCGGCGGCACGACGAAACTCGCGCTGATCGACAAGGGCCACATCGTGGCGCTGCAGGCCTTCGCGGTCGGCGGCCGGCTCATTGCCCAGGACGACAAGGGCGCATGGACGCGCTTCGACGATTCCGTTCAGCTCATCGCGAAAGAGCAGGGCTGGCCAAGCGATCCGAGGTCCCTGGCCAGCGAGGAGCTGCGCAAGAAATACGCCCGCCGTCTCGCGGAGATCGCCGCCGATTACGTGACGTTCTCCGACCTCGACGAACTCGGCAAGGCGTTGGAGCTGACCGAGCCGCTGCCGCGCGATCGCAACATCGAGGCCTATACGTTCTCCGGCGGTGTCGGCGAATATATCTTCACCTACGAAGACGCCGAATACGGCGACATCGCCAAGCATCTGGCGCGCGCGCTCACCGATATCCTGCCGCAGAAGTCCAGGTTGCCGCTCATCGATCCCGGCCACCGCATTCGCGCCACCGTCATCGGGGCCTCGCAGTTTACCGTGCAGGTCAGCGGCAAGACGATCTACCTGCCCGACGAAAATGCCCTGCCGGTGCACAATATCCCGGTCATCCGCCCGCATCTGCATTTCAAGCGCGATGTCGATGAGGAAAAGATGGTGGCGGAAATCTACAAGTCGATTTCCAAACTCGACATGGAGCCGTCGCAAAAGATGGCGCTCGCCCTGACATGGGATGGCGATCCGGAATATTCGAAGATCGCCGCCGCCGCCCGCGCCATCAAGAAGGCTTTCGCCCCCGAAGGCGAACGCGCGGAGCTTCTCGTTCTTATGATCGACGGCGATATCGCCCGCACGATGGGCCGCATCCTGCGCGAGGAAATGCACATGCCCGGACCGCTGGTATCCATCGATGGCATACAACTACAGGAACTCGATTTCGTCGATGTCGGCGAAATGATCTCTCCGCCCGGCGTTGTGCCGGTCGTCATCAAGTCGCTTCTGTTTTCCTGAAACCACGCGGCCGCTAAGGCCATCCAACCCGGAGGGTACGCTCATGGATGATCAAGCCAGTCCCATCAACAAGGGAACAAATTACAATATCGACGCCTATCTCGACTGGGTCGCGAAGGAAGGCATTCCGGTTGCCGAGGACTACGGCATCGATCTCTTCGCCGTCGAAACGAAGATGTGGGACCGCTACGGCGTAAAGGGCGCGGCCGTTCACATGATCGGCCGCGGCGATTTCGCCAACATGTTCCTGCTCGACATTCCGCCCGGCGGCTCGACCTCGCCGCAGCGCCACCTCTACGAGGACGTCTACTACTGCCTCGAAGGTACGGGCTCGACCCAGATCGAAATGGCCGACGGCACCAAGCGCAGCTTCGAATGGGGACCGCGTTCGCTGTTCGCCATTCCGCTCAACGCCAAGCACCGTCACTTCAACGGCTCCGGTCAGGAGCGCGCGCTGCTCGTCACAACCACCGACATGCCGTTGGTGATGAACACGTTCCACAACGAGAAGTTCGTCTTCGACAACGAATTCGACTTCTCCGAACGCGCCGGCAAGGAAACCTTTTTCTCGGGCGAAGGCGAACTGATTGCCGTGCGTCCGGGCAACCACATGTGGGAAACCAATTTCGTTCCCGACCTTGCGGCGATCGAACTGAAGACCTGGAGCGACCGCGGCGCAGGCGGTTCGAACATCATGTTCGTGCTGGCTGACGGCACGATGCACGCCCACATTTCCGAAATGCCGGTCGGCACCTACAAGAAGGGCCATCGCCACGGACCGGGATTCCACGTCATGTGCGTCGTCGGCCACGGCTATTCCATGCTGTGGTTCGACAAGGAGCAGGACTTCCTGCGCATCGACTGGAAGCACGGCGTCGTATTCCCGCCGGCAGACCAGCAGTTCCACCAGCACTTCAACACCAGCCCGGAGCCGGCCCGCTATCTCGCCACCGGCACCGGCGGTCTGCGCTATCCGCTGACGACCTCGGTGCGGCGTTCCATCTGGGGCCTCAAGCCCGGCGAGAAGGGCGCGGTCTCGACGTCGATCAAGGAAGGCGGCGACCAGTACGACTACGAGGATCAGGATCCGCGCATCCACAAGATCTGGCTCGAGGAAATGAAGAAGAACAACGTCGAGCCAAAAATGCAGAAGTGGTTCCCGGACGACAAGTAAGGCCCACTCTGCCGAAGCAGGCGCGACAAATACGCTGTGTCGCCCGCGTTTGCTGGCCAAACGCGGGCGGATTTGCTTAAAATGCACATCCGTCCGGCCCGGCCGGACAATGTAAGCAAGAATCGGGGAACGACGATGACATTCTGCCGCCAGACATTTCTAGCCGCCGCCTTGATCGCCTGTGCGGCGCCGGCGCTTGCTACCGACAAGGTCAGCATCGGCGCTTTGCGCTTCACGTCCCACGCGCCGACATTCATCGCCGTCGAGAAAGGCTATTTCAAAGCCGAGAACATCGATGCGGACATCAAGTTTTTCCAGGCGGCGCAGCCTATCGCGGTTGCGATCGCTTCCGGCGACATCGACTTCGGCATCACCGCCCTGACCGGCGGCTATTACAGCCTTGCCGCCAAGGGCGCGGTGAAGGTCATCGGCGGCCTCTACGCGGAAAAGAAGGGCGTAAACGGCATGGCCGTGATGGTCTCGAACAAGGCCTACAGCGAAGGCATCACCACCCCTGCCAAACTGAAAGACCGCACCGTCGCGCTGACGCAGGTCGGCTCGTCCTTTCACTACATCGCCGGCATGGTGGCCGAAGCCAATGGCTTCAAGCTGACGGATCTGAAGCTGAAACCGCTGCAGAAAGTCGGTTCGATGATCGGCGCGGTAAAATCAGGTCAGGTCGACTCCATGTTCATGGTGCCCCATGTTGCGATCCCGCTGGAAAAGGCGGGCGCAGCGAAAATCGTCGGCTGGGTCAACGAACTCGGGCCCTATCAGGTCACTACGATCTTTACCTCGACGAAAAACGTCAAGGAGCGCGCCGAACTCGTGAAACGCTTCATGAAGGCCTACAAGCGCGCCATCGCCGACTACAACAACGTGATGGTCGACCAGAAGAAGGACCCGGCCGCCACCGAGGCGATGACGAAGCTCATCCACAAATACGTCTACAACGAGCGGCCGTATGACAAGGCCGCCCCCGGCATCAAGGCTGGCGCTGTCTACATGGCCGAGGGCGGCTCTCTCGATGTCAAGAATGTCGAGAAGCAGCTGAAGTGGAACCAGGAGCACAAGTTTGCGCCCGCCAGCCTGACGATGGAGCAATTGCTCGCTCCCGGTTTCGCCGACTTCAAGTAAGTATCGCAAGCGCCGGCGGCGCCCCTGCGCTGCCGGCCGCGGATCGCTCCCATGGACCTGCACGTCGACCGCATATCCCATCGTTACGGCGCTCTGCAGGTTCTGGACGGCATAGACCTGCGCATCTGCGAGGGCCAGATCGTCTGCATCATCGGCCCGTCCGGATGCGGCAAGTCCACGCTGCTGCGCTTCATCGGCGGACTTGAGCGGCCGGAACACGGACAGGTGCTGCAGATCGGAGCGCCGCCTGCCGGCTCGCTGAATCCGCTGACGTATATTTTCCAGGACTTCGCCCTGCTGCCGTGGCGCACGGTGGAAGGCAATATTTCGCTCGTGCTGGAAGATCATGCGCTCCCGGCCGCGGAGCGCGAAGCGATCGTGGCAGATGTTCTTCGCCGCACGAAACTGTCGGATTTCCGCAAGGCCTGGCCGCGCCAATTGTCCGGCGGCATGAAGCAGCGCGTCGCGATAGCCCGCGCGCTGGCGGTCAAGCCGGCAGTCCTGCTCATGGACGAGCCGCTTTCGGCCCTCGACAGCCAGACCCGCGACCTGCTGATGGACGATCTGCTCGAACTCTGGCAGCGTGAAAAGTTCACCGCGTGCTACGTCACCCACAACCTCGCCGAAGCCGTCCGGCTTGGTCATCGCATCGTCGTGCTCTCGCGCCGGCCCGGCCGGATCCGCGATATCGTCGATATCTCCATCCCGCTGGAAGACCGCGCCGCCAATCCGGCCGAACTAGAGCGCCAGCAAAAGCATCTGTGGACGCTCATGCGCGAGGAAGCCCTCGCTGCGGACCGGGAGCTTGCCGATGGCTGAGCATCAAGGCCAACCGGTCGCCTTTCGCGGCGGCGGCTTCCGACCGAAGCCAATAGCCCTCGTCGGCCCCATCGTCTTCGCAGTCGTTCTGCTGCTGTGGGAACTGGGCTCGCGCACGAAGGTCATCAGCCCGCTGGTTCTGCCGGCGCCGTCGCAGGCCGCTACCGCGTTCTGGGAGCTGGCGTCTTCGGGTCTGCTGGTCAAGCATCTCAGCGCATCGCTCGGCAGACTTGTATCTGGCTGGATATTCGGCATGTTGCTCGGCACCGCCGTAGGCTTCGCCGCCGGCCTGTTCTCTCTGGCGCGGGCCGGACTCGCGCCGCTGGTCTCGGCCCTGTTCCCGATCCCGAAAATCGCGCTGCTGCCTCTGTTCATCATCTGGTTCGGTATCGGCGAGGAGAGCAAGATCGCCACCATTCTGTTTGGCACATTCTTTCCAACCGTGATCGCGACCTACGGTGGCGTCGATGGCGTCGACCGCGGGCTCATCCGCATGGGCCAGTCCTTCGGCCTGTCGTGGTGGTCCATCGTGCGCAAGATCGTCCTGCCTGGCGCGCTTCCGGCGATCCTGTCCGGCGCGCGCATCTCGGCGTCCATCGCCATCATCCTGCTGGTCGCGGCGGAGATGATCGGCGCCGAATTCGGCATAGGCGCCTATGTGCTGGCGGCTGGCAACCTGATGGCCACCGACCAGCTTATCGCCGGCGTTGCCATCCTGTCCTGCCTCGGCCTGACGGTCGGGTTCCTGATCGGCCGCGCCGAGCGCATCCTGTTGCGCTGGCGCGGGTGAAAATTCGCGTTCTTTGCGATTGAAGCCGTCCGCGAGGGCAGGCAAAATGGTTGCATTGAAAATAAAAAGGGAGGCGTCATGGCCGGGCCGGCAGATCAGTGGAAATCACGCTTTTTCGGCGTGCATCATCTGGCGCTCAACACCGACGACATGAAGATGACGGTGGATTTCTACCAGGGCGTCCTCGGCATGCCGCTGGTCCATGCCATGAAAGTGCCGCCGGGTATTGGCGTCGGTCCGAACAATCGCGGCAATCCACCCTACGAGGAAATCCGCCACTACTTCTTCGACATGGGCCGCGATGCGCTGCTGGCCTTTTTCGAAATGCCGAAGGGCGAGAAGGAGCGCGGCGACCGCAACGCGCTCGGCGCCATGCAGCATGTCTCCTTCGCCGTTACGCCGCATACGCAGAGCGATCTGTGCAAGCGTCTCGAGGCGGCCGGTTATGCCTATGACGGCCCGCTGGAAGTCCTGCCGGGTGTATTTTCGCTCTATGTCATCGACCCCAACGGCATTCGGCTGGAATTTTCCTGCCAGCCCGCCGATGGCGAACGCGATCCCGCCATCGTGCCGGGCGTCACGCAAACCGCGGAAGAAGCGCTCGCAGAATTGCGCACGCTGACCGCTGACGAGATGTGGCTCGCAACAGCCGTCAGGAACCTCGCATAATCCCGATCGTCCACGCACTGGACCGCGCCATGACCAAAGAACTTATCGTCAACACATTCCAGATGTGCTGCCCGAGCCAGTCGTGGGCCGGCATGTGGCCGCACCCGGACGACAAATGCCTCGGCTACAACACCGCCCAATACTACGTCGACCTCGCCAGGAACGCCGAACGCGGCCTGCTCGACGGCATATTCTTCGCCGATTCCATCGGCCTGATGGACAAATACGGCGGCGGACCCTGGGCAGCGATCCGCGAGGGCGCAATGGCGCCGATGAACGATCCGACACTGACCATTCCCCTGATGGCGCATAACACGACGCATCTCGGTTTCGGCGTCACCGCGAACCTTTCCTATGAACATCCCTTCATCATGGCCCGGCGCATGTCGACGCTGGATCATCTCACCGGCGGGCGCATCGGCTGGAACATCGTCGCCGGCTACGTCGAATCCGGCGCCCGTGCGACAGGCTCCAAATCCATCCGTGGCCACGACGAGCGCTACGATCTGGCCGAGGAGTACATGGGTATCGTCTACCGGCTGTGGGAAAAGAGCTGGGAAGACGGCGCGGTGCTGCGCGACAAGGCAAGGCGCCAGTTCGCCGACCCGGAAAAAGTGCATCAGATCGACCACGACGGAAAATTCTTTTCCATGCACGGCGTGCACATGTGCGAACCGTCTATCCAGCGCACGCCTGTGCTGTATCAGGCCGGCACCTCCACGCGTGGCCGCGACTTCGCCGCTCGCCACGCCGAATGCGTGTTTCTCACCGGCTTCACGAAAGAGATGATCAAGGGTCACGTCACTGACATCCGCAGGCGCGCGGCGGCGCTCGGCCGCGATCCGATGTCGGTGAAAGTCATCGCCGGCTCCACGGTCATTGCCGCTGCAACCGACGCCGAAGCGCAGGACCGCTACGAAGAACTGAAAACCTGGCTCAGCGTTCCCGGCTCTCTCGCGGTCTTCTCCGCTCTCGCCGGAATAGACTTCGCGCAATACGATCCCGAAGCCCCCATCGAATATATCAGGAACGACGCCAACCAGTCGTTTGTCGAGCGCATGACCATTCTGTCGAAAGGCCGAAAATGGCGCGTCCGCGATCTCACCGCTTTCAGCCCGGATTCGCCGACCGCGGGCATTTTCATGGTCGGCTCGCCCTCGACCATTGCCGATACGATGGCGGACTGGGTCGAGGAAACCGGCATCGACGGCTTCAACCTCTACCGCACCGTCGAGCCGGCCGGGCTCAGCGGTTTTATCGATTTCGTTGTGCCGGAACTACAGAACCGCGGCATGTACAAGACCGCCTACCGCGAGGGCTCGCTCCGCCACAAACTGTTCGGCAGGGGCGACCGGCTGGCGCGGGAGCATGTGGCGGTGGCCGCGGAATAGATCTGTTTCGGTGTCATTCCGGCCGGAGCGCAGCGGAGAGCCGGGACCTTTCTGTTTCGCAGAGCGAGCCCGGAAAAAGCGCTGCGCGATTTTCCGGCAAGACACTGTTTTCCGGCAAGACACTGTTTTCCGGCAAGACACTGTTTTCCGGGAAGACTATTCTCTTCCGCTAGCAGGATCGCACAATGTTCGCCTCCGTCCTCATCGCCAATCGCGGGGAAATCGCCTGCCGGATCATCCGCACCGCGCGGCGGCTCGGCATGCGCACGATTGCCGTCTATTCCCGCGCCGACGCCAACGCCCTGCATGTGCGCATGGCGGACGAGGCCCATTGCATCGGCCCGGCCACGGCGGCGCAATCCTATCTTTGCGTCGAGAACCTGATAGCCGCGGCGCAGGCGTCCGGCGCCGAATGTATCCACCCGGGCTATGGCTTCCTGTCGGAGAATGCCGGCTTTGCCGAAGCCTGCGCGGCGGCCGGCATCGTCTTCGTTGGTCCGCCGCAGTCCGCCATCAGGACAATGGGCCTCAAGGACGCAGCCAAGACGCTCATGCGCGAGGCCGGCGTTCCCGTCACGCCCGGTTACGACGGCGCGGACCAGAGCGATGCCACCCTGTTGCTCGCCGCCGAAACCATCGGCTTTCCCGTGTTGATCAAGGCGGTCGCCGGCGGTGGCGGCAAGGGCATGCGCCGCGTCGGGAACGCTGCCGGATTTCCCGCGGCTCTCGAAAGCGCCCGGCGCGAGGCGCAGGCCGCCTTCGGCAATCCGCGCGTTCTGATCGAAGAATTCGTCGCCGCCCCGCGCCATATCGAAGTGCAAGTCATGGCCGATACGCACGGAAACGTCCTCCATCTCTACGAGCGCGATTGCTCGCTGCAGCGCCGCCACCAGAAGGTGATCGAGGAAGCGCCAGCCCCGCACATCGGCGCCGCCATGCGGATGCGGCTCGGCGAAGCGGCGGTCGTGGCGGCGCGCGCCGTGAACTATACCGGCGCCGGCACGGTGGAATTCATCGCCAGCGGCGAGGATTTCTATTTCATGGAAATGAACACGCGGCTGCAGGTGGAGCATCCGGTCACGGAAGCTGTCACCGGCCTCGATCTGGTGGACCTGCAGTTCCGCGTTGCGGCGGGCGAACGCCTGCCGCTTGCGCAAGCCGATATACGCATGAATGGTCACGCCATCGAGGCGCGGCTTTATGCCGAAGACCCGCGTAACGATTTTCTGCCTTCGACCGGCAGGCTCTCCCTGCTGCGTCTGCCGGAAGGCGAGGGCGTGCGTGTCGACGCAGGCGTTGAAGAAGGCGACAGCGTTTCGCCGCATTACGATCCGATGATCGCGAAAATTATCGCGCATGGGCCAACCCGCGATGCAGCGCGTGCCCGGCTCGAAGCCGCGCTGGCCCAGACTCGCGCCGCCGGCCCGAAGACAAACGCGGACTTCCTGCACCGCATCGTCGCCTCCAGCCTATTCGCCAGCGGGCGCTACGATACCTCGGCGCTCGCCTCGGACGCCCTGAAACCGAAAGCCGGCATGGGCGTTGAAACCGCGCTCGTGCGCATAGCAGCCCTGGCGCTTGCGCGCCGGCAGCGCGATGCACACACGCCGGACACAAAGACAGAAGATGCAGCGGAGAGCTGGAGCTCGCCGTGGGACGCCGGCAACGCCTTCCAGCTCGATGGCGTGCGGCGGCACTTGCTGACTTTCACCATCGACGGCAAGCCGCACGAGGTGCAGATCGCCTGGCAGCGCAACGGGGTGATCGAGGCCAAGGCGGGCGGCAACATCTACTCGAACGGCCACCTCGACGAAGCGCTGGCGGATGGAACCCTCGCGGAAACGCCGGACGGCCTCTTCCTGCGCGATGGGCTTGAATATTTCGCCGTGCGCCTGCCGGACTATTCCTCATGCCCGGCATCGGAGGCGGGGCAGGGCGATGCAATCGCCGCGCCCATGCATGGTCGGGTTACGGCGGTCCATGTCGCGCCCGGCCAGACGGTCGTCCGCGGCCAGCGCCTCGCCATCGTCGAGGCGATGAAGATGGAGCATGTTCTGGCCAGCCCGCGCGACGGCGTGGTGGAAAGCATCGCGGCGAAAACCGGCGCGCAGGTCGCGCAGGGCGCGGTCGTTGTGCGGCTGGCCCCGTCCGGCTTGGCGAATGAGGGCGAGAGCCGCTAGAGTATCGCACAGGCGGATTTTGGCGTGTGCCGTATCCCCGACCGGCCAGCGGGAGAGCCTGCGCCCAGGGGCAACACGGAGCAGATCTGGACTGCGGCCCCGGGGCTCGCGGTTCGTCCGGCAAGCCGGCCGCCGCACAGATGTGGTCTTTGGCCAAAAGTGAATGTAACGGGAGAGATCGCATGACGTCTAGAATTGCCCTCGTAACGGGCGGCGGAACGGGCATCGGCCGCGCGGCGGCGCTGGCGCTTTCGGGGCTGGGATTCACGGTCGTCGTATGCGGCCGCAGGCAGGCGCCGCTCGACGAAGCCGTTGCGGCGATGGGCGGCAAGGGGCTCGCCATCGTCTGCGACGTGACGCGACCCTACGAAGTGTGCGCCATGTTCGAAAATATCCGTGAGGCCTACGGCCGGCTCGACTTTCTCTTCAACAACGCCGGCATGGGCGGCCCGCCCGCGCTGCTGGAAGACCTGCCGTTCGAGGCCTGGCAGAATGTTGTCAACGTCAACCTGACGGCGGTCTTCCTGTGCACGCAGGAAGCGTTCAAGATCATGAAGGCGCAGGAGCCGATGGGCGGACGCATCGTCAACAACGGCTCCATCTCGGCGCACACCCCGCGGCCGAATTCCATCGCCTATACCTCCACCAAGCACGCGGTGACAGGCATCACCAAGGCGAGCGCGCTGGACGGCCGCAAATACAACATCGCCGTTGGCCAGATCGACATCGGCAACGCCGAAAGCCAGATGGCCGACAAGATGAAAAAAGGCATGCCGCAGCCGGACGGTTCGATAAAACCCGAAGCCACGATGAAACTCGACCACGTCGGCCAGGCCATCGCCATGATGGCCAACCTGCCGCTGGAGTCCAACGTGCTGAACCTGACCATCAAGGCGACGCTGATGCCGTTCGAGGGCAGGGGGTGAGGCGGATGAGAAAATCAGCTCTTGCAGCGATTGCTTTCATTTCAACGTGTGCAGCGATTCAAACGGCCCACGCCTGTTCCTGCCGGCCGTGGTCGCGGGCGCAGGCCGTCAAGGCTGCCGATGTCGTGTTTCAGGGCCGTGTGCTCGACGTCTACCGCGATGGCCAGAAGCTGTTCGCGACGCTGGCCGTCGTGCGGCCGGTCAAGGGCAACCTGCGCACGAAGATCGAGGTTGGCACCAACGCCTCCTCCGCCGCCTGCGGCTATCCGTTCCGCAAGGGCCAGGTAGTCGTCGTCGGCGCAACCTTCCGCGAGCAGCAATACCGCACCAACATGTGCCTGATGAACGCGATAGCGAAGTAGGCTTCGCCCTCGACCCTTCGAGACGCCGCTTGCGGCGGCTCCTCAGGGTGAGGGCAGACTATTTGAATTATAATACACGCTTCATCCTGAGGAGCCCTGCGCGAGCGGGGCGTCTCGAAGGATGTATGCATCATGCAGCAGGGGTGACAGGCAACCCGCGAGGACTCACCCCACGCCTAGCAGCGCCTTCGCATTGCCGCTCGCAATCGCTGCCTGTTCGTCCGTCGAAAAACCCGCCGCCTGCAACGCATTCGCAACGGTCGCCGTCAGCGGGCCTTCGTTCAATATCGGCCAGTCCGAGCCGCACATGACGTGGTCTGCGCCGAGCAGGTCTGCGGCGGCGCGGATCAGGGCGGGTTTGAAACCCATCGTGTCGATCCAGACATGTTTGCGCATCAGCGCGATGGCGCCGGCCTCGTGTTTGCTGAATTGCTCGAACTCCGCCGCCACCGCCATGCCGCCATAGGCCAACGCCGTGACCACGACGCGCAGGTTAGGCAGTTCCGCGAACACGCCGCCCTCCATGAGCGCGATAAGAGCCTGTGCGTTGATGGTGCCGCGCGCGAACAGCGTGCCGATGCGCCCGTAGGGCGTCATGCGTTGCGTCATCGGCTGCGGGTTGACCGGATGCACGAAAACCGGCGCGCCGAGCCGGGCGGCGGCTGCCAGTGCGGGCCGCGCCTCGCGCGCGTCGATCAGCGCATCGCCGCGTCCGGCGTCGACGAAAATGCCAAGCAGGCCCAGTTCGCCCACCGCGCGCTCGACTTCGCGTCCCGCGCGTTCCCCGTCGTAGGCATCGATGGTGGCGAGTGGCAGCACGCGGCCTTTGCGGCGCTGCGCCATTTCCGCGATGTGATCGTTCATCGCCATGATCGTTTCGTGCGGCACGCGCCCGTCCGCGTCGGCGACTTGCGCGGCGGGAATGTTGACGACGCGCGCGGCGAGATCGCCCTTCTCGACGGCGTGCATCAGCAATGCCTCGTCCGCCATCATCTGCCGCGTGCGCGCCCAGGCCGGTTGCTGGTAATGGGGTATGTCCGCCGGCGGCTGGATGCCGAATTGCGCCGGTACGTGATGGCAGTGAAAATCGATAACGGGGTAGGGCGCGGCGGTCATGGTTGTTTCCTCTCGCAAATCCGGGCGCATTCCGGGTGCGCACTGCCGGGATCTCTGCTTCGATATGAAGGTGACCCGGGCCCAGCGTCAAGCAAGCGCGACTGCAAACGGGGCTGCAATCGCCTGTGGACTTCTGCGCGCAACCGGACAGGCGCCCTTTACCGCGCGGCGCGCGGGACTATTTTCAGGCGCATGGCCCTGCATCTTCTCAAACTCGCCGTCGGCGTCGAGTCCGTCGCCGATCTCGAAACGCGCATCAAGGCACGGCTGAAGGCGCGCCGCGCGGCCGGGGAAAAGCGGCCGCAGCCGGTGCATCGCACGCGCATGGTCCCGCGCCGTCAGGAAGAATTGCTGGACGGCGGCTCGCTCTACTGGGTCGTCAGAGGGCAGATTGCGGCGCGGCAGGAAATCCGCGGCATCGAACCGTTCACAGACGAGGACGGCGTCGGCCGCTGCTTCATCGTGCTCGATAAAAAGGTGACGCCGGTTGCCGCACGGCGCATGCGCCCTTTTCAGGGCTGGCGCTATCTCACTGCGGCCGATGCGCCCGCCGACATCGCCGCCGGACACGGCGAAAGCGCCGCCATGCCGGAAGAACTGCGGCGCGAATTGCGTACATTGGGGCTGTTGTAGACATTTGGCCTGTTGTAGGCGGCGCGCCAGACGCGCGCCATCCCGGCCTGCCCGTATTACTGCTCGCGTACGTCGATCCACAGCGCGTGGCGCGCGGTCTGGTCGAGGCGGCAAGCGGAGTCGAGGGCGGCGGCAAGACCTTTGTCTTCCTTGTTGTCGATTCCGGCGAAGGCGCATCGCGCATCGCGATAGGCCTGCCAGGCGGCATGCGCTTTCTCCATCGCTGCCTTCTCGTCCGGCTTCGCCTCTTTCATGAATTCCTTCAGGCCGCCTTCCAGAATGGCGTTCCACACCGCTATCTCACGATTGTTGCAAGTCAGCAGCGCCTTGTTCTCGTCGCCCTTGGATTTTTCCTGACAGGTCGCGCTCACAGCACCGATGCAACTTGCTGCTTCCTGCGGCGGATCGGCCTTCTCTCGCGCCTTTTCCGAAAGCTTTTCGTATTTTTCCTGTTCGGCCTGAATGGACTGAAGACACGATGTCATGGCGCTCATGTCCGCTTTGGAGGGACCGGCAGTCTGGGCGGCCAGTGGCGCTGCGACGGCAAGCAGGAAAGATGCAGAGAAGAGTGTGGCAACGATGCGCATGACGGACTCCAAAGACGGGGGCTTTGTCGAGGACTGCGAGGCCGGCTCGCGATGCCAAGTCTAGCCAAACCACAAGTCTAGCCAAACAAAAGAATTTGTCTTGTGCGAAATGACACGGCGCCGACGCATAAAAAGGGCGGCCATTGCCGTGGCCGCCCCTCATGCCGCCGGTGGCAGCAAACTATTTCTTTGCGACGATGTCGATCAGGCCTTTCACATCCGCCATTCCGAGCTTTTTCGCGGTGAACTTGAAATCGTGAGCCTGCTTGAGCGAGCCTTCCAGATCGCCGATCTCGTATGGCAGCAGCGCTTGCTTGGGATGGAACTCGCGCGTCTTTTTCGCCATGTCGAGCGGTACTTTTGCAAAGGCGGCATATTCTTCCAGCGCCTTGTCGTTGGAATAGCAATAGTCGAGCGATTTGATCCATGCCCGGTGGTATTTCACCAGCAATTCGCGCTTGTTCTTGAGCGCATTGGCGCTTGTTATGTTGACGCGGACGGTCTGGTTCCGGATCGCGTCGATATCCGAGCCGCGCGCGACGATCTGCACCTTGTTTTCTGCTATGTCCTTAAGCCGGAAGGGTGGCACCGACCATCCAAGGTCGATCTGGCCTGACATGGTCTGCGTAAACGAGCCAGACGGTCCGCCGGACGGGGCGGGCGTCGCCTTGATCTTGAACTGGTCGATCAGCGCCAGCACCATCAGATGAGTCGAAGAACCGGGCCGCGAGAAGCCGATCTTCTTGCCGGCCATGTCGGCGGGTGTCTTGATGCCCGAGCCTACCTTCGAATACCAGAACGCGTCCGGCGCTCCGGTCATGGACGCAGCGATGATGCGGATCGGGGCGCCTTTGGAGAAACCGCCGATCGTGCCGAGAATGCCGTTCGATCGCGCCATGTCGACACTGCCTGAAAGGACGGCCTGCACGGTTTCCGAGCCGCCTCGGGTATGCAGAATGTCGAGCTCGAGCCCTTCTTCTTTGAAGAAGCCGACCTTGTTGCCGATGATTGTGATGGACGTTTCCCACAATCCCTTCTGCGGCAGCGCGACCTTCAGCGTTTCGGCGCTGGCGGCGAGTGGAACTGCAGCGATTGCGGTGGCAAATGCGGCGGTGAGTGTCTTCACGTTTCCCTCCCGTTTTGCGGCCGGTGCGGCCGGGTCATGGAGAGCCTAGTCCGAAACAGGCAAGCGAGCAAAATTTGCACGTAGCGGCCCGTATCGAGAAATGCGCGCGCGGCGGTTCCCTCGTTCCGGGCTTGCCAGGATGGTTAATATATAGTAAACAATGAATACGATAAGCGATTGCGTAAGCGGTATCGATTGCTTTGGCCGTTCATCGCGGACGGAGGAAACCATGCACAATTCAGATTATCTGCGTGAGGAAGCAGCGCGCTTCCGGAGCCAGGCGCAATCCGAAACCGACACGGCGGCAGCCCGCGAATTGGCCGAACTCGCCGAAATTTGCGACGAAGTCGCCTGCGAATGGGACGATCTGCGCAAGGCGGGATAATCCTCGCGCATGTCCCGCCGATGAAACGCAATGCAACGCTTGCCCCTCACGGGCGCGGGACCGCTGTATGCGTGTGCGGCCCATCCTTCGAGACACAGGACTTCGGCCTGTTCCTCAGGATGAGGGCTTTCGTTAGTTTTTGACTCCAAACAACAATCGAAAATTTCCCCCTCCCTATTTTCTCCCCGAAAATCCGTCCATCGCCGTCCACGCGAGGGGCCAGTCTCGAGCGGTCTTGACGGGCGGGCGGCGAGCGGTTCCTCCGATGCGGGCTCTTACCGGGAGCGTGCATCCGGGGCGGTTTCCAGCAGAGGTTTGTCTGGCGCGTAACTGTTTCCGAAAAGTCTCCAACTTTTCGGCGTTACACGCTCCATCAACCCGCCAAGTTGCAGACTTTCCGGACCAATTTGATGGACAGCAGGCCAAGCTAAGCGCCCGGCCGTCAGGCACTACGATTTGTCTGCGAAATGTGCGCTGGGGATCGTCCGCTGCATTAACCCCGGAGGCGAAAGCCGATGGGGGTAACGGGCGGTGGAAGACCGGGAGTCTGGGTACCGCATAATGCCGTGCCGGAATGCGGGGAAACCGCATTCTATAATTACAACGAGCGGTAGCCCAACGTTCCGGCCCCTCGTGATTTTCCCTTCACAACCTGCCTCGGCAGCGGGAACGCGGGCGGCTGCTTGAAATGGAAAAGAGACGCTGTGTCACAGTTACATTCGTAACTGACGACATTTGCTGCGGCTGTGCCTCACGCTCACCCCAGTTCGATATCGAGACCAATATCGAGGATCGCGCTCGAATGCGTCAGGGCGCCGGACGAGATCATGTCGACGCCGCTTTCAGCGACGGCCTTGACGCTCTCGATGTTGATGCCGCCGGATGCTTCCGTACGCATCTTGCCGCCGATCATTTTGACGCCTTCGGCCATTTGCTCCGGCGTCATATTGTCGAACAATACGACGTCCGCGCCTTCCGCGATCACTTCGCGAAGCTGGTCGAGCCCGTCGACCTCGATTTCGATCTTCACCAGATGCCCGGCGTGGGCCTTGCAGGCCTGAAGCGCCTGTTTGATGCCGCCGCACACGGCGATGTGGTTGTCCTTGATCAGAAAAGCGTCGTCGAGACCGAAGCGGTGGTTGAGGCCGCCGCCGCAACGGATCGCGTATTTCTCGAAGGCGCGCAGGTTGGGCGTCGTTTTGCGCGTGCAGCAGATTTTCGCATTCGTATGCTTCACCAGATCGACGAATTTCGCCGTCTGCGTCGCAACGCCGGACATGTGCGAAATAAAATTCAGCGCCGTGCGCTCTGCGGTGAGGATGGCCCGGGCGTTGCCGGTTATGCGGGCTACCGGCGTGCGCACCTTGTCGAAATATTGGCCGTCTTCGGCCAGATATTCGAAGGAGATCGCGGGATCGACAAGCTTGAACGCCATTTCCGCCACAGAGAGCCCGCAGACGACGCCGGGTTTGCGCGGCGCCATAACGCAGCGAGCCTGCATGTCCGCAGGGATCGTGGCGATGGATGTGATGTCGCCGGCGCGGCCGATGTCTTCCTCGAGTGCGGCGCGCACTGCCTTTTCAATGATCAGCGGATAGAGAAAAGGCTTGTTCGTCATGTTTCGAACCTGGTCGATGAGGGAAGCAGGGGCCTGACGGGCCGCCAGAACTCCGCGGTTATGCCATCGGGCGTCCGGCGAGGCAATTGCCGCACCGGCTCGGAGAGGTGCGAAATTTACCGTCAAGTCAGGCATGGGGGTGTTGCCGCAGGCAAAAGCGGCTATGGTCCCCGGTAGGTACCGGCTGGCGGCGAATCGTGCGTCCGGAAACGGCTTCTACTGGCAGCCGGAGAGATAGGCGAAGGCTATGGCAAAACGTTTGGCGTACTTTTCTGCAGGACTGGCCTTTTTCGCCGCAGCAGCGATCGGCTCCGCGGCGCCGGCCAGTGCGTCGATGACGTTCCGGCTCGAAGCGACGGGCGATGTCGCCAAGTGCCACAACCGCTGCCCACGGGTCATTGTCGCCAATGGTGAGATAGGCCGAAGCACGCCCGACGATTTTGTCCGTTTCATCCGCAGGCACATTCGCGACAAACGCATGCGGCCGATCGTCTTCGTGCATTCGCCGGGTGGACTGGTGACTGCATCCATGCGGCTTGGCCTGTTGTTTCGCAAAATCGGCGCAGCCGTTGTCGTTGCGCAAATCCGGCAGCCGGCCGGCGGGCGCGGCGACACGATTTTCACCAGCGCGAAATGCTTTTCTGCCTGCGTCTACGCGCTGATGGGCGCGAAAAAGCGCGTGGTGCCGCCACAAAGCTCGGTCGTGGTGCATCGCATGTTCACGTACGAACTTCTCGGCGATGTCGAATCCGGCGCAACGCACTTGCAAAAGACCTATCGCAACGACAAGCTCTACGGCGACCTGACCCGCTACGCCCGCATGATGGGCGTATCGAGTTCGGTCATCCACGCCGCCGAAAGTACGCCACCCGGCCAGGTGCGCGTGATTTCGCAAAAAGAAATCCGCAAATGGCGGCTTGGCGTTTCGAAATTCTGAGCGCCGCGTCAGTCTTCCGCGGGTGAGCCGGCAAAGCCTGGCGAACCCCGGTTTAATTGCGCCATGAAGCTGGCCGATTGTTCTTGACTTGCAGGTGACGCTGGCATATTTCGGCGATCTCCGGTTGGCCATTGGCCGGGCCGGAAAGTCGGTTGGGGGTGTAGCTCAGTTGGTTAGAGCGTCGGCCTGTCACGCCGAAGGTCGCCGGTTCGAGCCCGGTCATCCTCGCCATCCCTTCCACCAAGCCGCCGGACATCGTACAGCATTGCTTACATGCGCCTGGCCGCCCGACAGTGTGGCCGCGCTTGTCCGTTGCATCCGATAGCGAATCTTCCAGCCGTCATGTCGGGCTACTTGAGCTGGCTTCCGGCTTCCTGCTGATCGGATTGCTGGGCTTCGGCGGTCTGGCCGCAAGCGGACTCTACGTCATCGTCGAACGGAACCGCTGGCTTGACCGCAGGGAATATGTCGAGATGTTCGGCGTCTGCTCGGTTCTGCCGGGCGGCAACATCCTGAATCTCTCCATTGTTCTCGGCGACCGTTTCCAGGGTCCGCTCGGCTCCATCGTCGCAATCTCGTCGCTGATGCTCGCCCCGCTCGCGATCCTGATGGGCGTGGCAGTGGCTTACGAGCATTTTTCCTATCTGCCCGAAGTAAAGGCCGCGTCCGCCGGAGCCGCGTCCGCCATCGCCGGCATGACGATGGGGTCAGCAGCCAAACTGGTGCACGGCCTGAGCAATCACTGGACCACCTATCTCTTCGCAGCCCTGACATTCGCCGCCATCGCGCTGCTGCATCTGCCACTGGCGGCGGTCGTACTGGCTATGGCGCCGCTGGCGGTTGCTGTCGCGCTGCTGCGCGCGCGCCGGGCTCGGACCGCAAGCCGGACGGACCGCGAGCCATGAGTGACGAAAACCCGCTGCTGCAGCTGGCCTGGATTTTCGGTACGGTCGCGCTCATTTCGATGGGGGGCGCCAATACCCTCGTCCCGGAATTCCACCGGCAGGTCGTCACGATCAGGGGCTGGATGAGCGGTGCGGAGTTCGCGCATCTTCTGGCGCTGGCCCAGATTGCGCCCGGGCCGAACATGCTGGTCGTCAGCCTGATCGGGTTCAAGGTCGCAGGTTTTCCAGGTCTGGTCACCTCGACGCTGAGTCTGGTGGCTCCGACGGGGATATTCGCCTGGTTTGTCGGCAAAGGTCTGAAACGGCTGAGCCACTCCTGGTGGCTCGGCCCCGTCAAAGCCGGGCTTGCGCCGCTTGTCGTCGGCCTGATGCTGGCCTCCGGGATGGTTATCGCCAAGGCCGCCAACCATCACTGGACGGCATATATCCTGACAGCCGGGACAGCCGTCTTCATCTATGCGACCCGGCGCAACCCGCTCTGGGCGATCGGTGCTGGCGCTCTCGCCGGGGTCATTGCCTACAGGCTGGGCTATTACCAGCCGGTCTGAACGGTTTCAGCATTTTGAATGTGTCTGTTTTTGCCGGACGTCAACCAATGTCCGGCTTGCGCAGGTAAGGTTGCTGCTATAGGTCTGCGGCCATCCGAAAGACGGGAGAGTCGATCCACGCACATGTGCGTGGTGGCGTTCCGTCTGTTTCATGCTGCAGAACAGCCCATCAGCGGACTACACGATGCCCGGCCTGCTCGAAAATTATCTGCCTCTGGTCATCTTCATCGCGCTCTCCGGCGTCATTGCGGCGGCGCTGCTGATTGCGCCGTTTCTGGTTGCGTTCAAGGCTCCCGATCCTGAGAAGCTGTCGATTTACGAATGCGGTTTCAATGCCTTCGACGACGCCCGCATGAAATTCGACGTCCGCTTTTACCTGGTGTCCCTGCTCTTCATCATCTTCGATCTCGAAGTGGCGTTCCTGTTTCCCTGGGCAGTTGCGTTCAAGACGCTGGGATGGTTCGGCTTCTGGTCGATGATGATCTTTCTCGGCGTTCTGACCATCGGCTTTATTTACGAGTGGAAAAAGGGCGCGCTGGAGTGGGATTGATGATGGCAGACGCAAACGCACCGGCAACCGGCCCTCTCGTCGCGCCCGCGCCGCGCGGCATTATCGACCCGAATACCGGGAAACCGGTGGGCGCGAACGATCCGTATTTCCTGCGCATCAACGACCAGCTTGCAGACAAGGGCTTTATCGTCACCGCGACAGACGACCTCATCCAGTGGGCGCGCACCGGATCGCTGATGTGGATGACGTTTGGCCTGGCCTGCTGTGCGGTTGAAATGATGCAGCTTTCCATGCCGCGTTACGATGTCGAACGCTTCGGCTTCGCGCCGCGCGCCTCGCCACGCCAGTCCGACGTGATGATCGTCGCCGGCACGCTGACCAACAAGATGGCGCCGGCGCTGCGCAAGGTTTATGACCAGATGCCTGAACCGCGCTACGTCATTTCGATGGGCTCGTGCGCGAATGGCGGCGGCTATTACCACTACAGCTACAGCGTCGTTCGCGGCTGCGACCGTATCGTGCCGGTCGACATCTATGTGCCCGGATGTCCGCCCTCGGCCGAGGCGCTGCTGTACGGCGTCTTGATGCTGCAAAAGAAGATCAGGCGGACGGGCACAATCGAGCGTTAGCGTTTTAAGGATCAATGCCGGGCGATGTTACCCGGAATGGCGAGCAGGTAGGCAATGGCGGATACGGGTCTGAACGAAGACCTCGGCGCGCTGGGTGAGATGATCGCCGCGGCGCTGCCCGGTAAGGTCGAGCGGTGCTATGTCGATTTCGGCGAATTGAACGTCGTCGCCGATGCCGCCGGGATTGTTGGCGTGATCCAGCATCTCGCGAGCGATAGCGCTTGCATGTTCATCAACTTGATTGACATTACTGCGGTCGATTATCCGGCGCGCGAGCAGCGTTTCGACGTCGTCTATCATCTGCTGTCGCCGAAACACAATCGCCGGATCCGCGTCAAGGCGGCGGTTGCCGAGGATGGCGCCATACCGTCTATTGTCGGCGTCTTTCCCTCCGCCAACTGGTTCGAGCGCGAAGCCTATGACATGTTCGGCGTGATCTTCACCGGCCACCCGGACCTGCGCCGCATCCTCACTGACTACGGCTTCGACGGTTATCCGCTGCGCAAGGACTTCCCGATGACCGGCCTCGTCGAAGTGCGTTACGACGACGCGCAAAAGCGCGTCGTAAACGAGCCGGTTAAACTTACGCAGGACTATCGCCAGTTCGATTTTCTCTCGCCCTGGGAAGGAGCCGATTACGTGCTGCCGGGGGATGAGAAGGCCAAGGGGTGATCGGAAAACGAATGAGCGAACAATCCCCCATCCGCAATTTCTCCATCAACTTCGGCCCGCAGCATCCGGCCGCGCATGGCGTGCTGCGCCTGGTGCTGGAACTCGACGGCGAAGTTGTCGAGCGCGTCGATCCGCATATCGGACTGCTGCATCGCGGCACCGAGAAGTTGATGGAAGCGCGGACCTATTTGCAGAATGTGCCGTATTTCGACCGGCTGGATTATGTCGCGCCGATGAACCAGGAGCATGCCTTCTGTCTCGCCATCGAAAAGCTGCTTGACGTCGAGGTTCCCTATCGCGGTCAGCTCATTCGCGTGCTGTTCTCCGAGATTGGCCGCCTGCTGTCGCACATTCTCAACCTGACGACTCAGGCGATGGACGTTGGCGCACTGACGCCGCCGCTCTGGGGCTTCGAGGAACGCGAAAAGCTGATGGTGTTCTACGAGCGCGCGTCGGGCGCGCGCATGCACGCCAACTACTTCCGCCCGGGCGGAGTTGCCCGCGATTGCCCGCCCGATCTGATCGAGGATATAGGCAAGTTCTGCGATCCGTTCCTGAAAGTCTGCGACGATCTTACGGACCTGTTCCTCGACAACCGCATCTTCAAGCAGCGTAACGTCGACATTGGCGTGGTCACGCTGGAAGAGTGCTGGAAATGGGGCTTCTCCGGCGTCATGGTGCGCGGCTCTGGCGCAGCGTGGGATTTGCGCAAAGCGCAGCCCTACGAGTGCTACGAGGATATGGAATTCGACATTCCGGTGGGCAAGAACGGCGACAATTACGACCGTCAGGTCATCCGCATGGAAGAAATGCGCCAGTCCGTGCGCATCATGAAGCAATGCGTCAACGCGCTCCTGAGCGAAAAGGGAGCCGGGCCTGTGGCGGCGACCGACCACAAGTTCGTGCAGCCCTCGCGCGACCAGATGAAGCGCTCGATGGAATCCCTGATCCATCACTTCAAACTGTTTACCGAAGGCTTTCACGTGCCGAAAGGCGAAGTATACGCCGCTGTTGAGGCGCCGAAGGGCGAATTTGGCGTCTATCTCGTCGCCGACGGCACCAACAAGCCATACCGCTGCAAGATCAGGGCGCCAGGCTTCGCGCACTTGCAGGCGATGGATTTCATGTGCCGCAAACACATGCTCGCCGATGTGAGCGCCATTCTGGGCTCGCTCGACATCGTGTTCGGAGAGGTGGACCGGTAACGGCCCGGCAGGGACTATTCAGGACGGATCATGAGTGTTCGCAGACTAGCTGACAAGCAGCCCGCCAGTTTCGAGTTCACGCCCGAGAACATGGCGTGGGCCGAAGGGCAGATCGCCAAATATCCGCAGGGGCGTCAGGCTTCGGCGGTGATACCCTTGCTGTGGCGGGCGCAGGCGCAGCACGACTACTGGCTGCCGAAACCGGCAATCGAAAAGGTCGCCGACATGCTCGGCATGCCGCACATTCGCGTGCTCGAAATTGCAACCTTCTATTCGATGTTCAATCTGGAGCCGGTCGGCCGCCATTTCGTGCAGCTCTGCGGGACGACACCTTGCGAACTGCGCGGCGCGAACGATCTGAAGGCGGTGCTGCGCAAGCGCATAGGCGAGCAGCGCCATGTTTCGGCGGATGGCAAATTCGCCTGGCTCGAGGTCGAGTGTCTTGGCGCTTGCTGCAATGCGCCCATGGTGCAGATCAATGACGACTATTACGAAGATCTGACGCCCGAGAGCCTCGAAAAGCTGCTCGACGATCTGGCGGCGGGGCGCGCTGTCAAGCAGGGCTCGCAAACCGGGCGCGTATCGTCCGAGCCCGAGCCCGGCAAGGCGGACACGCTGAACGATCCGGCGCTGCACGACGGCTCCATGATCGGTTCGTGGAAGCAGCGTTTCGAAGAAGACATGGCGGCGCAGAAGGCGAAAGCCGATGCAGAAGCGAAAGCGCGCGCCGAAGAAGAGGCGCGGAAGAAGGCCGAAGAAGCGCAGGCGAAAGCAGGCAGCGACGTTGGAGGCCAGGCGAAGCGCGAAGCATCCGGTGGACAAGGCGGAGAGCCGCCGCCGCCGTCGTCGTCCAGCGCACACGACAAAATGAAGAAGGATTAGCGGCATGCTCGCCGACAAGGATCGCATCTTCACCAATCTCTACGGATTCCATTCGCCAGGCCTAGAGGCTGCGAAAAAGCGCGGCTCGTGGGACGGCACGAAAATGCTGATTGACCGCGGCGCTGCCTGGGTCATCGACGAAATGAAGGCCTCGGGCCTGCGCGGTCGCGGCGGCGCCGGTTTTCCGACCGGGCTCAAATGGTCATTCATGCCCAAGCCCGATCCGAACCGGCCATCCTATCTCGTCGTCAACGCCGACGAATCCGAACCCGGGACCTGCAAGGACCGGGAAATCATGCGCAACGATCCACACCATCTGGTCGAGGGCTGCCTGATTGCCTCCTTCGCGATGGGCGCGCATGCCTGTTACATTTATGTGCGCGGCGAATACATCGCCGAACGGGAGGCGCTGCAACGCGCGGTGGACGAAGCTTACGAAGCGAAACTGATCGGCAAGGACAACGTTCATGGCTGGCCGTTCGACCTTTACGTCCATCACGGCGCGGGCGCCTATATCTGCGGCGAAGAGACCGCTTTGCTTGAAAGCCTCGAAGGCAAGAAGGGCATGCCGCGCATGAAACCGCCGTTTCCGGCGAACATGGGTCTCTATGGCTGTCCAACCACGGTCAACAATGTCGAATCCATCGCCGTCGCGCCGACGATCCTGCGTCGCGGGGCAGGGTGGTTTTCCGCCTTTGGCGCGCCGCGCAACGCAGGCACCAAGCTCTTCTGCATTTCCGGCCATGTGAACAAGCCGTGCAACGTGGAAGAGGCGATGAGCATTCCTTTCCGCGAACTGATCGACAAGCACTGCGGCGGCATTCGCGGCGGCTGGGACAATCTGCTGGCAGTCATTCCCGGCGGTTCGTCCGTGCGCTGCGTGCCGGCGGAACAGATCGTCGATTGTCCTATGGACTTCGATTCACTGTCGGCGCTGAAGTCCGGTCTTGGCACGGCGGCTGTGATCGTGATGGACAAATCCACGGACATCGTCCGCGCCATTGCGCGCCTGTCGCACTTCTACAAGCACGAAAGCTGCGGCCAGTGCACGCCCTGCCGCGAAGGCACGGGCTGGATGATGCGCGTCATGGACCGCATGGTCGAGGGGCGCGCCCAGAAGCGCGAAATCGACATGCTGTTCGAGGTCTCCAAGCAGATCGAGGGCCACACGATCTGCGCTCTCGGCGATGCTGCAGCCTGGCCGATCCAGGGACTGATCACCCATTTCCGCGGCGAAATTGAAAAGCGCATCGATCAATATGCGGCGAACCCGCATAGCGATCCTGTAGCCGTGGCGGCGGAGTAAGAAGATGGCGAAAATCATCGTCGACGGCAAAGAGATTGACGTCCCGCCCGAGTATACGCTGCTGCAGGCGGCCGAAGAGGCTGGCGCGGAGATACCGCGCTTCTGCTTTCACGAGCGCTTGTCGATTGCCGGCAACTGCCGCATGTGCCTTGTCGAGGTGAAGGGCGGACCGCCCAAGCCGGCCGCGTCCTGCGCGATGGCGGTGAAGGATCTGCGTCCCGGGCCGAACGGCGAGCCGCCGGAAATGTTCACCAACACGCCGATGGTGAAAAAGGCGCGCGAAGGGGTGATGGAGTTCCTGCTCATCAACCATCCGCTCGATTGCCCGATCTGCGATCAGGGCGGCGAATGCGACCTGCAGGATCAGGCGATGGCCTTCGGCGTCGACTCCTCGCGCTATCACGAACACAAGCGCGCGGTCGAAGACAAATACATCGGCCCGCTCGTCAAGACCTCGATGAACCGCTGCATTCACTGCACGCGTTGCGTCCGCTTCACCGCGGAAGTAGCCGGCACCGGCGACATGGGCGCCATCGGCCGCGGCGAGGACATGGAGATCACGACATATCTCGAAACGGCCATGTCGTCCGAATTGCAGGGCAACGTTGCGGACCTGTGCCCCGTGGGCGCTTTGCTGCCCAAGCCGCAGAACTTCCGCGGCCGCGCCTGGGAGTTCCAGAAGACCGAAAGCGTCGACGTGATGGATGCGCTCGGATCGGCCATCCGTGTCGACACGCGCGGACGCGAGGTCATGCGTATCCTGCCGCGCGTCAACGAGGACGTGAACGAGGAGTGGATTTCCGACAAGACGCGCCAGGTTGTCGACGGCCTGCGCACGCAGCGGCTCGACCGGCCCTATATTCGCGAAAACGGCAAGCTGCGCGCCGCCACTTGGCCAGAGGCTTTCGCCGCGATTGCCGCGAAGATGGCCGCGACGAAGCCGGAAAAGATCGGCGCCATTGCCGGCGACCTCTGCGCAGTCGAAGACATGTTCGCGCTGAAAGGCCTGATGGATGCCATCGGCTCGAAGAACGTCGACTGCCGCCAGGACGGTTCGAAACTGCATACGAAGTTCGGCCGCGCGTCCTACATTTTCAATTCCACCATCGCCGGCATAGACGAAGCCGATGCGATCATGATCATCGGTTCGAACCCGCGCAAGGAAGCACCCGTGCTCAATGCCCGTATCCGCAGGCGCTGGATGCAGGGCAATTGCCTGATCGGCGTGATCGGCGAACAGGCGGATTTGACCTATACATATAATTATCTCGGCGCGGGACCGGACTCCGTTGCGCAATTCGTCGGCCATGCTCCGCCAAAGAAAGAGCGCCCGATGTTTATCGTCGGTCAGGGCGCATTGACGGGCGAAAACGGCGAGGCCGTTCTGGCGCTCGTCGCAAAGGCCGCGCAGTCGCTCGGTCTTGTGCAAGATGGCTGGAACGGCTTCAACATCCTGCACACGGCTGCGGCCCGGGTCGGCGGTCTCGATATTGGATTCGTACCGGGAGACGGCGGGCTGGACGCTTTGGCCATGGCGAAGGGCGGTGTCGATGTTCTGTTCAATCTCGGCGCCGACGAAATCGACATCGCACCGGGCGCGTTCGTTGTCTACCAGGGTTCGCACGGCGATCGCGGCGCCCACCGCGCCGACGTCATCCTGCCCGGCGCAGCCTATACGGAAAAATCGGGCACGTATGTGAACACCGAAGGCCGCGTGCAGATGGCCGCGCGCGCCGCGTTCCCGCCTGGAGAAGCGCGCGAGGACTGGGCGATTCTGCGCGCCCTTTCGGCCGCAGTTGGGAAGACCCTGCCTTTCGATTCGCTTGCCCAGTTGCGTGCAGCCCTTTACGCGGCGCATCCGCACATGGCGAAGATCGGAACGATAGCCGCGGGCGACGCAGGTGGCATCGGCAAGCTGGCGGAGGCCGGCGGTGAGCCCGGCAAAGCGCCGTTCGTCAACGCAGTGCGCGACTTTTATCTTACCAATCCGGTGGCGCGGGCTTCGGCTGTCATGGCCGAATGTTCGCAACTGGCCGCGGGGCGGATGCAGCAGGCGGCGGAGTAAAGAACGATGGATTTCTCCTGGGTCTGGCCCCTGTTTCTGATCGTCGTGCAGACGCTGGCCATTCTGGTCGCGCTGCTGATCTATGTCGCCTACATCATCTACGCCGACCGCAAGATCTGGGCGGCGGTGCAAATGCGGCGCGGGCCGAACGTGGTCGGTCCCTGGGGTCTGCTGCAATCCTGTGCTGACATGATCAAGTTCGTTGTCAAGGAACCGATTATTCCGTCGGGTGCGAACAAAGGCGTATTTCTGATCGCGCCGTTCCTGTTTTCGCTGCTGGCCCTGTCGGCGTGGGCCGTCATTCCGGTCAACGAGAATTGGGCAGTCGCCAACATCAATGTCGGCATACTTTACGTCTTCGCGATTTCCTCGCTCGGCGTCTACGGCGTCATCATGGGCGGCTGGGCGTCGAACTCGAAATATCCTTTCCTGTCGGCGCTGCGTTCTGCGGCGCAGATGGTCTCCTACGAAGTTTCCATCGGCTTTGTCATCATCACCGTGCTGCTGTGCGCGGGCACGCTGAACCTGCAGGAGATCGTCAAGGCGCAGGATTCGAAGTGGGGCATGCTGGGCTGGTACTGGCTGCCGCTGTTTCCGATGTTCGTCATCTTCTTCATTTCGGCGCTGGCCGAAACCAACCGCCCGCCGTTCGATCTTGTTGAAGCGGAGTCCGAACTGGTTGCCGGCTTCATGGTCGAGTATTCGTCGACTCCCTACATGCTCTTCATGCTCGGCGAGTATGTGTCGATCGTGACCATGTGTGCGCTGACGACAATCCTGTTTCTCGGCGGCTGGCTGTCGCCGATACCCTTCGCACCTTTCACCTGGATCCCGGGCGTGATCTGGTTCGTCCTGAAGGTCAGCGCCGTCTTCTTCATGTTCTCGATGGTGAAAGCTTTCGTGCCGCGCTACCGCTACGACCAGCTCATGCGCCTTGGCTGGAAAGTGTTTCTGCCGATTTCGCTGTTCATGGTTATCGCAGTCGCCTTCGTTCTCAAGCTCACCGGCTGGGGAGGGGGCGCGTGATGGACTATTCGAACGCAGGCGTCTACGGCGCGCTTATCGGCCTCGTCCTCGGCTATATCGATTACGCCATCATCATGCGTGTTATCGGCCGCGCCCTGTCGCGCGAAGCAGGGCAGGAGCCTGTGAGCGCCGAGGGGCGTGCGATGGTCGAGCAGCGTCTGCGCCTGATCAAGCCGATCGTCATGTTCGGCTCGTTCGTTTTGTTCCCTGTCGCCGGCTATGTCGTCGGCCGGCAGTTCTCGTCGTGATGGAGACCGGATCATGAAACTCGGCCGGGCTGCAAAAGCACTGTTTCTGACGGAGTTCGCCGGCGCCTTCGTACTGTCGATGCGCTACTTCTTCAGGCCGAAGTCGACCATCAACTATCCGCACGAACGCAATCCGCAATCGGTGCGTTATCGCGGCGAACATGCCCTGCGGCGGTATCCGAACGGCGAAGAGCGCTGCATCGCATGCAAGTTGTGCGAGGCGATCTGCCCCGCGCAGGCGATCACCATCGAGGCGGCGCCGCGCGGCAACGACGGCACCCGCCGCACCACGCGCTACGACATCGACATGGTGAAATGCATCTATTGCGGCTTCTGTCAGGAAGCCTGCCCGGTGGACGCCATCGTCGAAGGACCGAACGCGGAATTCGCGGTCGAGACCCGCGAAGAACTCTACTACGACAAGCAACGGTTGCTGGATAACGGCGCGCGCTGGGAGCGGGAGATCGCTCGCAACATCGCCGCCGACGCGAAATACAGATAGGCAGAATTCGAGGCGCCGGCCGGCAAAACCGGAACGGCGCGCGGGGATGACGACATGAACCTGGCAAGCGCCTTCTTTTATCTGTTCTCGACCATCCTGATCGCGTCAGCGTTCATGGTGATCGCGGCCCGCAATCCCGTCCACTCGGTACTGTTTCTCATTCTCGCCTTCGTGAATGCGGCCGGGCTTTTTATCCTGCTCGGGGCGGAATTCCTCGCGATGATCCTCGTCGTCGTCTATGTCGGCGCCGTCGCCGTGCTGTTCCTCTTCGTCGTCATGATGCTCGACGTTGATTTTGCCCGGCTCAAACGCGGTTTCCTGCAATATCTGCCGGTTGGCGTTCTGATCGGCATCGTCGTGGCGCTGGAACTCATCATGGTTGCGGGTGGCTGGGCCCCGGCGCGCACGTCGGCCGGTGCTGCGGGGGCGCCGATGCCGCTGGGCACAAGCAATACGGCAGCGCTGGGAGCGGTTCTCTACACCAAATACGTCTACTTCTTTCAGGCTGCAGGGCTGGTGCTGCTGACCGCGATGATCGGCGCCATCGTGCTGACGCTGCATCACAAGCCAGACGTGAAGCGCCAGGACATATCCGAACAGAATGCACGCGACCGCAACGAAGCAGTGGAACTGAAGAAAGTTCCATCGCGCACCGGCGTTTGAGGAGAACGGCAATGGATATCGGTCTTACTCATTACCTGATCGTGGCGGCGATCCTGTTCACCATCGGCGTGGCTGGCATCATCCTCAACCAGAAGAACGTCATCGTCATCCTGATGTCGGTCGAACTGATCCTGCTCTCGGTCAACATCAATCTTGTCGCCTTTTCAAGCTACTTGCTGGACCTGACCGGTCAGGTCTTCGCCCTGTTCATCCTCACGGTGGCGGCTGCGGAGGCTGCGATAGGGCTCGCCATTCTCGTGACCTATTTCCGCAATCGCGGCACCATTGATGTCGAAGACATCAACATGATGAAGGGCTGACGGAACATGTATTCTGCAATCGTCTTTCTGCCCCTCTTAGGCTTTCTGATCGCAGGCCTTTTCGGCCGGCAATTGGGCGCGCGCCCTGCCGAATTGATTACGACCGGCCTCCTGTTTGTCTCCGCCATCCTGTCGTGGATCGCCTTCTTTCAGGTCGGCTACGGCGGCGCACCGACGACCGCGCCAGTTGTCGCCAACTGGATCACGTCGGGCACGCTGAAGATCGACTGGGCCTTGCGCATCGACACGCTGACTGTCGTGATGCTCGTGGTCGTGACGACCGTCTCCGCGCTCGTGCATCTGTATTCCATCGGCTACATGCACGAAGACCCGCACCGCCCGCGCTTTTTCGCCTATCTGTCCCTGTTCACCTTTGCCATGCTGATGCTGGTGACCGCCGACAACCTGGTGCAGATGTTCTTCGGATGGGAAGGCGTGGGTCTGGCGTCCTACCTGCTCATTGGTTTCTGGTACGAGCGCCCGAGCGCCAATGCTGCCGCCATCAAGGCTTTCGTCGTCAACCGCGTCGGCGACTTCGGATTCGCGCTCGGCATATTCATGCTGTTCTGGCTGACAGGCTCCGTGGTTTTCGACCAGGTTTTTGCAGCCGCCCCCGGACTTGCGAATAAGTCGGTCCATGTCTTCGGCCTCGACGTCAACGCCATGACGATGGTCTGCCTGTTGCTGTTCATGGGCGCGATGGGCAAGTCGGCGCAGTTTCTCCTGCACACATGGCTTCCCGACGCGATGGAGGGCCCGACGCCCGTCTCCGCGCTGATCCACGCCGCCACCATGGTGACCGCGGGCGTATTCATGGTCGCGCGCCTGTCGCCACTGTTCGAATATGCGCCGGACGCGATGACCGTTGTCCTGATCGTTGGCGCGACGACCGCGTTTTTTGCCGCCTCCGTCGGCCTCGTGCAAAACGACATCAAGCGCGTGATCGCCTATTCCACCTGTTCGCAGCTCGGCTACATGTTCGTCGCGCTCGGCGCGGGCGCTTACAACCTCGCCATCTTCCATCTGTTCACGCACGCCTTCTTCAAGGCGCTCCTGTTCCTCGGCGCAGGCTCTGTCATCCACGCCATGCACCACGAACAGGACATGCGCCGCATGGGTGGACTGGCCAGGGAAATTCCCGTCACCTTCTGGATGATGACCATCGGCACATTCGCGCTGACGGGTCTTCCGCTGACGGCGGGCTTTTTCTCCAAGGACGCGATCATCGAAGCGGCCTTCGCATCGCAGCGCCCTGGGGCGGTCTACGCCTTCGCGATGGTCGTTATCGCCGCCCTGTTCACGTCGTTCTATTCCTGGCGGCTTGTTTTCATGACCTTCTTCGGCACGCCGAAATGGAAGCATGATGATAGCGCTGCCCATGCGCACCAAGCTCACGGCCATGACGCACACGGTCATGATGCGCACGCGCATGATCCTCACACTCATGATTCACACGATGCGCATGGACATCACGCCATCGAGCCGCACGAATCGCCCAATGTCATGTTGATCCCGCTCTATGTGCTGGCGACAGGCGCCCTGCTGGCGGGTCTTGTTTTCCGCGATGTTTTCATCGGCGAGAAGATGAAGGATTTCTGGCGCGCATCGCTACATTTCGCGCAGAACAACAAGATCCTCGAAGACATGCACCACATCCCGCACTGGGTGGCATTCAGCGCTACGGTGATGATGCTTGCGGGTTTCGTCCTGGCGGCCTGGATGTACTGGTATGCGCCCGGATCCGCGGAGCGTCTGGCCCAGCGCCACCAGCCGCTCTACAAGTTCCTGCTGAACAAGTGGTATTTCGACGAGCTTTACGATCTGATCTTCGTGCGACCGTCCTTCTGGCTCGGCCGCCTGTTCTGGAAGGGCGGCGACGGCAAAATCATCGACGGTCTTGGCCCGGATGGGGTCTCGGCCCGGGTCATCGATGTCGCTGGCCGTGTCGTGAAACTCCAGACCGGCTATCTCTATCACTATGCATTCGCGATGCTGATCGGCGTCGCCGCCTTTATCACCTGGTATCTGCTCGGCGGGGTGCGCTGATGTTCGGGTTTGGAATTCTCACCGGACTGGTCGTCCTGCCGCTCGTCGGCGCGGCGTTCATCCTCATGCTGCGCGGAGACGACCGTGCGACTTTGATGAACGTGCGGTGCACGGCGCTCGGCACCACGATCATTACGTTCCTGCTGTCGCTCTACGCCTGGTCGCTGTTCGATCCGGGCAACGCCGGCTTTCAGCTTGTCGAGAAAAAGGACTGGATCGGCGCAGGCATATCCTACAAGCTCGGTGTCGACGGCATGTCGATGCCATTCGTGCTGCTGACCACATTCCTGATGCCGATTTGCATTCTCGCCTCGTGGGAGAGCATCGAGAAGCGCGTGCAGGAATATATGATCGCCTTTCTCGTGCTTGAAACGCTGATGATCGGCGTATTCTGCGCACTGGATCTGATCCTGTTCTACCTCTTCTTCGAAGGCGGCCTCATCCCGATGTTCCTCATCATCGGCATCTGGGGCGGCAAGCGGCGCGTCTACGCCAGCTTCAAGTTTTTCCTCTATACTTTGCTCGGCTCGCTGCTCATGCTGCTCGCCATCATGGCGATGTACAATGTCGCGGGCACGACCGACATTGAAGCGCTGCTGAAGACAAAGTTCGCTGCGTCCATGCAGACCTGGCTCTGGCTTGCATTCTTTGCGTCCTTCGCCGTGAAAATGCCGATGTGGCCGGTGCATACATGGTTGCCCGACGCGCACGTCGAGGCGCCGACAGCGGGATCGGTCATTCTCGCGGGCATTCTGTTGAAGATGGGCGGCTACGGCTTCGTGCGCTTCTCGCTCCCCATGTTCCCCGACGCCTCGCATTATTTCGCGCCGTTCGTATGGACGCTGTCGGTGATTGCGATCGTGTACACCTCGCTTGTGGCGCTGGTTCAGGAGGACATGAAGAAGCTGATCGCCTATTCGTCCGTCGCACATATGGGTTTCGTGACGATGGGTCTCTTCACGATGAATCCGCAAGGGGTGCAGGGCGCGATCTTCCAGATGGTCAGCCACGGTCTCGTGTCCGGCGCGCTCTTTCTGTGCGTCGGCGTCGTCTACGACAGGCTGCACACGCGCGAGATTTCGGCCTTCGGCGGGATTGTCCGCAACATGCCGGTCTATGCCGTTGTGTTCCTGATATTCACCATGGCCAATGTGGGCCTGCCGGGGACGTCCGGTTTCGTTGGCGAGTTCCTGACCCTGCTGGGCGCATTCTCGGCAAACACCTGGGTCGCGCTGTTTGCGACTTCCGGCGTCATTTTCTCTGCGGCCTATGCGCTGTATCTCTATCGCCGGGTGATATTCGGTGTGCTGCAAAAGCCCGAGCTGATGGCGATGAAGGATCTGACGGTGCGGGAAATGGTCTGCATCATGCCCCTCGTCGTCCTGACGATATATTATGGCGTGCGCCCGGGCCCGGTGCTGGATGCGTGTGCAGCCTCTGTCGATCTGCTCGTGAAAAATTATCAGGCAGCGCTCGCGGTAACGAAAACCGCGGCACTGGCGTTGCATTGAGGGCTGGATAATGTCGAACCTTTCCCTGGCGCTGGCGCATTCCCTGCCCGAGGTCATACTGGCCGTCGGGGCGCTCGTGCTGTTGATGCTGGGCGCATTCGGCGCCGGCAAACGCGACTGGATCATCTCCGAAGCGGCGATTGCGCTACTGGGCCTTGCCTTCCTGTCGGTGTTTCTGGGCGAGTCGGGCAGGGGCGTCGTGTGGGATGGCGCCTTCGTCAACGACGCTTTCGCCCGCTACATGAAACTTCTGTCAATCGGCGGCGCCATGGTTTCGCTCCTGCTCTCGCGTGAGTTCATGGCGCGCGAAGGCATCGACTTTTTCGAATTTCCCGTTCTCGTCGTCCTGTCGACCCTCGGCATGTCGATGCTGATTTCGGCCAACAGTCTGATCGCCCTGTATCTCGGCCTCGAACTGATGAGCCTTGCGCTGTATGTTATCGCGGCCTTTCACCGCGACAACGCTCGGGCATCCGAAGCCGGCCTTAAATATTTCGTTCTCGGTGCGTTGTCCTCCGGCATGCTGCTCTATGGCTCTTCGCTGATTTACGGCTTTTCCGGCACGGTATCGTTTCAGGGCATCGCCTTGGCGCTCAAGGGTAATGTCTCTATCGGCGTCGTATTCGGCCTTGTCTTTGTCATGGCTGGCCTTGCATTCAAAATGTCGATGGTGCCCTTCCACATGTGGACGCCGGATGTCTACGAAGGCGCGCCGACGCCGGTGACGACGTTCTTTGCATCCGCAGCGAAGATGGCGGCCGTCGCCATAACGCTGCGCATCGCGATCACGGCCTTTCCGGGAATCAAGCTGCAATGGCAGCAAATCATTACCTTCATTGCGATCCTGTCGATGATCGTCGGCGCATTCGGCGCAATCGGACAGACCAACATAAAGCGTCTGATGGCCTATTCGTCCATCGGCCATATGGGCTTTGCGCTTGTTGGTCTTGCGGCCGGCACGGAGCAGGGCGTGGCGGGCGTTCTGATCTATCTCGCCATTTACCTGCTTATGACATTGGGCACTTTCGCCGCGATCCTGTGCATGCGCATCGGCAACCGCTATGTCGAGAATATCGGCGATCTGGCAGGGCTTGCGCGCAACAACGGCTGGATGGCTTTCGTACTGGCGATGATGATGTTCTCGTTGGCAGGCATCCCACCGCTCGCCGGTTTCTTTGCGAAATATTACGTCTTCGTGGCCGCCATCAAGTCGGAGCTTTATCTCCTCTCGGTCATAGGCATGCTCGCAAGTACCGTGTCCGCCTTCTACTATCTGCGCGTCGTCAAGATCATGTATTTTGACGATCCGGCCCGCAAGTTCGACACGGTCAATCTGGAAGTGCGCGCCGTGATGACGCTGGCGGGCATTGCAGTCGTCGCTTTCGCCATTTTCCTCGGTCCGGTGGTGAACGCCGCTGGGGCGGCAGCAAAGTCGTTGTTCTGAGCGTGGAAGAAGCGATGCCCGGATCGATTCAGCCGGGCGCGGTTGCGTCAAGCCGGGCTTACCGGGCCATCGGTCTCGACGAAATCGATTCCACCAATGCCGAAGCCCTGCGCCGCGCGCGAGCGGGAGAGACCGGCAGGCTCTGGGTTGTTGCAGACGTGCAGACGGCCGGCCGCGGCCGCCTCTCCCGTCCCTGGGTGTCGCCGCGCGGCAACCTCTACGCCAGCTTGCTGCTTGTTGCAGAAGTCTCACCCGCCAGCGCGGCGCAGCTCGGGTTTGTAACCGGCGTCGCGCTTGCCCAGGCACTGCGGCCGCTTGTTCCCTCAGACGTGCAAGTCGCTCTGAAATGGCCGAACGACTGTCTGGCGAATGGCGCAAAAATTGCCGGTATCCTGTTGGAAGGCGCCGTGCTTCCCGATGGCCGCTTCGCCTGCGTTGCCGGATGCGGCGTAAACTGTCTCAGTCACCCGGACATCGCCGCTTATCCGGCTGCCGATCTTGCAGGGCTCGGCGCGGCCGTGGCGGCGAAAGACGTTTTCTCACGCTTCTCCGATGCATTTGCGCTCGAGTTCGAACGCTGGAAGCAGGAAGGCTTCGAGCCGATTCGCCGCACCTGGCTGGATTACGCATGGCGGCGCGGCCAAACGCTGTCGATTGCGCGGTCGAACCGCCTGGTCCAGGGTGTTTTCGAGACGATAGATCCCACAGGCAGGCTCGTGCTTCGAACGGAGCAGGGCGTGCAAATTCTCGACACAGGCGACGTTATGCTGCCCGCAGCGGCATTCAGCGCTGGATAAGACAGGTTGGACCAGCGTATGGCGGACAAGGACGAATTGGTATTCGTGCCTCTTGGAGGGCTCGGCGAGATCGGCATGAACGCCGCGCTTTACGGCTGGGGGCCGCCCGGACGGCGTCAGTGGATAATGGTCGATTGCGGCGTGGCCTTTGCAGGACCGGAACTGCCCGGCATCGACCTGATGTACGCAAACATGGCCTTCATCGAAAAGATGAAAGCCAATCTCAAAGGCATCATAATTACGCATGCCCACGAGGACCATATCGGCGCCATCCCCTTCGTTTGGCCCCGCTTCGGCTGTCCGATCTACGCGACGCGCTTCGCGGCCGATCTTCTGACAACGCGAAGGCTTTCGGACGCCAATGCGCCGGATGTCGACATTCTCGTAAAGCAGCCGGGCAAACCTTTCGCGATTGGTCCTTTTGAAATCGAGATGGTGCCGGTCGCCCATTCCATACCCGAAGCGACAGCGCTGGCAATCCGCACGCCGGCCGGGACAATCGTTCACACCGGCGACTGGAAGATTGATCCCGAGCCGGGTGTGGGCTGGCCGACGGACGAGGCGCGCTTCCGCCAGATTGGCGATGAGGGCGTGCTGGCGCTGATGTGCGATTCCACCAACATCCTGCGCGATGGCGAAAGCCCCTCCGAGCGGGATGTCGCCGCCACCCTGCGCGAACTTGTCGCCAGCGCGCCGCACCGAGTGCTTGTGACAACCTTCGCTTCCAACGTCGCGCGGATGCGGGCGGTGGCGCTTGCGGCGCAGGCGGCCGGGCGGTCCGTCGTCATGGCCGGACGTTCCATAGAGCGGGTGAATACCGTTGCGCGGGAACTGGGGTATTTCGACGGCCTGCCGGAATTTTTACCCGTCGATTCCTTCGGCAATCTGCCGCGCAACAAGATCGTCATTCTGGCGACAGGCAGCCAGGGCGAGGCCCGCGCCGCTCTGGCGCGCATCGCCGAGGACGAGCATCCGCGTGCGCGCCTTGCCCCCGGCGATCGCGTTGTCTTCTCCTCGCGTCCGATTCCCGGCAACGAAAAGGGCATCAACCGGATCATCAACGGGCTGGCTAAACAGGGTATCGAAGTGCTGACCGACCGTGACGGTCTCGTCCACGTCTCGGGCCACCCCCGGCGCTCTGAGGTTGCGCAGATGTACGGCTGGCTGCGGCCGCAGATCGCCATACCCGCCCACGGCGAGGCCATGCATCTGGCCGGACACGCCAAATTCGCCCGCGAGCGCGGTGTTCCGCATGTGCTGAGCCCGCACAACGGCGACGCCGTGCTGCTATGGCCGGGCGAGCCCGCCATAGTCGACCAGGTGCCGCACGGGCGCACCTATCTCGATGGGCTGATCCCCATCGACGCCGGCGACAAGGCCTTGCGCGAGCGCCGCGCGTTGTCCTTTGCCGGAATTGTGTCAGTCGCGCTGGCCGTGACCTCCAAAGGCGAGATCGCTGGAGATCCCGACGTCCTTATGGAGGGGCTGCCAGACAAGACATCCGACGGACGTCCAATGGACGAAATCGTCGATCGCGCGATATTTGAAACCCTCGACAGCCTTCCTCGCGCCCGCCGGCGCGACGCGGACGCCATTTCCACGGCAGTCGAACGCGGCGTGCGCGGGACTGTAGGCGCGGTTTGGGGCAAGCGGCCGAAAGTCCATGTGCTGGTGGTCGAGGTGTGAGCGCCTGATGGGCCGGGAAGGTACCGAACGATGATCGGAAGACTGAACCACGTTGCCATAGCTGTGCCCGATCTTGATGCGGCCAGTGCCGTCTACCGCGAGACACTGGGAGCAAAGGTCTCGGCTCCTCTGCCGCTGCCCGCGCATGGCGTGACGGTGGTTTTCATAGAACTGGCCAATACGAAAATAGAACTGCTCCATCCCCTGGGACAAAATTCGCCCATTGCGCGTTTTCTGGACAAAAATCCGGATGGGGGGATGCATCATATCTGCTACGAGGTGGACGACATTCTTGCCGCCCGCGACCGGCTGAAGGCGGAAGGCGCCCGCGTGCTGGGCGACGGCGAGCCGAAAAAAGGCGCCCACGGAAAGCCGGTGCTGTTTCTGCATCCAAAGGATTTTTGCGGCACGCTGATCGAAATCGAACAGGTCTAGGCAGCGTTGGCAGGTTGTGCGCAGCGGAATCAGGGGCTGGACCTCACTGGCGTCTTGCGTAAGGTAGCCGCTTCAAACCGTACGGTGCAAAACCTGAGGAGCGAGACTTGCTTCAATCCGATGCATTTCATGTATTTGCGACGATCTGCGGCTGGGCCGCCGCCGCCGCCAGCTTTTACGCGTTTCACTCCAAGACAATGATCCCGCTGCGTGTCGCGATCATCGCGGCCAATGCCCTGTCCATCGTCTGGGGTCTGCACACGATGAACTTGCCCAATCTCGTTCTCAATATCGGGCTGTTGCCGCTCAATATCCTGCGGTTGCGGGAAATGCGGAAACTTGTCGACGACGTGAAGGCCGCAAACCGCGAACCTATCGACTACGAATGGCTCAAACCCTACATGCGCGAGGTCGTTTTCCCTGCTGGTGCGACGATATTCTCCAAAGACGACGCGGCGGACTCAGCCTATGTCATTGGCGAAGGGCAGGTGGCTCTTCCCGAACTTGGAGTCATTCTGGGGCCGGGCAGTCTCATGGGCGAAATGGGCCTGTTCACAGCGGGCAACAAGCGCATGTCGGGTGCCCGATGCATGAGCGAGGTGCGGACCTGGCGCATCACCTACGCCGAATTCGAGCAATTGTACTTCCAGAACCCTCAGTTCGGATTCCACATCGTCCGGCTGATGGTGCGCCGCATGGAGAACAATCTCGCCCGTTTCTCGGCCCCGCGTCCGCCGACGGCCGGGGGAACGGCCGCGCCGCATGCCCCGTAGAGGCTGCGGAATGTATTGGCGGACAGGCAAACGGGACAATAAGGACGGAAGGACAATACGATGACCTGGCCGCTGTCGGTCGCCCTGTTTATGACCATTTGGTGGATGGTGCTGTTCGCGGTGCTGCCATTTGGCGTACGCTCGCAGCACGAGGAGGGGGACTATGCACCGGGCACCGACCCTGGCGCCCCCGTGAAACCCAACCTCGTATGGAAGGCCATCTGGACAACAATTATCTCGGCAGTCATTTTTGCCGCGTTCTATGCATGGGCGGAATATCGCTGAGCGCCAGTGCGGGGCCGAAAATGGCCACACAGGCGGCACTTGCCGGGATTACGTAAGGGAAAGTCGCGCAATCGCCAGCGCGCCTATTGACCGCAAGCCCCGGGACGGATAGTCAAACCCCGTCCGGGCTGGCCGCCCAATGGCCAGAGCCGTTTTACGGCCACCCCGGACCCCGCGCGCAGCAGCGCCCCGGGAGCGCGTAGCTCAGTTGGTAGAGCATCTGACTTTTAATCAGAGGGTCCCGGGTTCGAGCCCCGGCGCGCTCACCATTGGCCGGGGGATTTTCAGACCCTCCTTCGGAAGCACCGTGATCTCCCGGAAATATTTGTTGCGAGCGCTCGCTCGCCCGATCCCATCGTTCTCCCGACGTCTCCTTCAATTACAATTTGAAAATTACGGCAGTTATTCGATTTATGTTAAAGCGACCGGGTGATCGCAAACATGATACGTGTTCATGTGCGCCTCCGTGGTCGCGGCAGTGACCGCCTTTTGGGAAAATTGCAGGAAAGTGCAGCGAAAATGGCGAATTTCGGAGATCTTGCCGTCGACGGCGAACTGGCTTCTTTCATCGAACGTGAGGTTTTACCCGGCACGGGCGTGACAGCCGGCGATTTCTGGGATGGCCTGTCGCGAATCGTACACGATGCGCAGCCAAAAAACCGGATGCTGCTCGAGAAGCGCGATGCGCTGCAACGCCAGATTGACGGCTGGCACATGGAAAACCGTGGCAAGGCCATTGACCAGGACGCTTATGAAGCCTTCCTGACATCCATCGGCTACCTCGCCGCTCCGCCAACAAAATTTGCTATTTCCACGGCCAATGTCGATGCAGAAATAGCCCGCATTGCCGGGCCGCAGCTCGTGGTGCCGATTTCCAACGCACGCTACGCGCTGAACGCCGCCAACGCCCGCTGGGGGTCGCTCTACGACGCGCTCTACGGCACGGATGCGATATCCGAAGAGGGCGGGGCTGATCGTGGCCGCGGCTACAATCCCCTCCGTGGTGCGAAAGTTATCGCCAGAGGCCGCGAAGTGCTGGATGCGATGGCGCCTCTTGCCACCGGCAGCCATGCGCAGGCGACCGGCTATGCGCTCGACAACGGCAAGCTTGTCGTCCGAACAGGGACAGGTACGACGACCCTGGCCGATGCCGTGCATTTTGCGGGCTATAGGGGCGACCCGGCAAATCCGTCGTCGATCCTGCTCGTCAACAACAATCTTCACGCCGAAATCGTCATTGATCGCAGCCACGCCATCGGCAAGACCGACGCCGCCGGCATTGCGGACATTGTCATGGAATCCGCAATCACAACGATCATGGATATGGAGGACAGCGTCGCCTCCGTCGACGCCGAAGACAAGCTTGTCAACTACCGCAACTGGCTGGGCCTGATGCAGGGAACGCTTACGGCAAGCTTCGACAAGGGCGGACAAACGCTTCAGCGCACGCTCAACAAGGACCGACTTTATGCGAAGCCTGACGGCGGCAAACTTTGGCTCGGCGGGCGCAGCCTCATGCTGGTGCGCAACGTCGGCATTCACATGTACACCGATGCCGTGCGCGATCGAGACGGTAACGAAATTCCCGAAGGGGTTCTCGACGCGGCCGTCAGCGTACTGATCGCCATGCATGACCTGAAAGGCGAAAGCGAATTCCGCAACAGCCGTAAGGGCTCGGTCTATATCGTCAAACCGAAAATGCATGGTGCGGAAGAAGTCGCCTACGCCTGCGGAATATTCGCACAGGTGGAGAAGATGCTCGGTTTGCCGGACAAGACCGTCAAGATCGGGATCATGGACGAGGAGAGACGCACCAGCATCAATCTGGCCGCCTGCATTGCGGCTGCGCAGGATCGTGTGGTCTTTATCAATACAGGCTTTCTCGACCGAACGGGCGATGAGATCCACACTTCGTTCGAAGCCGGACCGATGGTGCGCAAGGGCGAAATGCGCGCGACGCCCTGGATCAAGGCCTACGAGGATAATAATGTCGATACAGGCCTTGCATGCGGGCTCCCCGGCAAGGCGCAGATCGGCAAAGGCATGTGGGCAGCACCCGACCGCATGGCCGACATGCTGGAACAGAAGATCGGCCATCCCATGTCGGGCGCCAATACGGCATGGGTGCCTTCGCCGACGGCGGCGACATTGCACGCGCTGCATTATCACAAGGTAGATGTGTTCGCGCGCCAGGAGGAATTGAAGTCGCGCAAGCCCGCCAGCGTGCGCGACATCCTCACCGTGCCGCTGGCGCAGTCGAACTTCGCGCCGGACGCCATTCGGGAAGAACTCGACAACAATGCACAAGGCATACTCGGCTATGTTGTGCGCTGGATCGATCAGGGCGTCGGCTGTTCCAAAGTGCCCGATATTCACGATGTGGGGTTGATGGAAGACCGTGCGACGCTGCGAATTTCGAGCCAGCATATCGCCAACTGGTTGCATCACGGTATAGTTACGGAAGACCAGGTGATGGAAACGATGAAACGCATGGCTGCTGTGGTCGACAAGCAGAACGCGGACGATGATGCCTATACGCCGATGGCGCCCGCTTTCGACGGCATCGCCTTCAAGGCGGCTTGCGATCTGGTGTTCAAGGGCCGCGAGCAACCGAACGGCTATACCGAATTCATCCTGCATGCCCGCCGCCGCGAGGCGAAGGCCTGTCAGCAAAAAAGCGGATAGAACAGCCCGATGAAAGACACGATGGCGCGCGCCACATTGACGCTCGAACCGCTGACCCGCGAAGCCTTTGCGCCTTTCGGTGACGTGATCGCCAAAGAAGGCGCGCGCCATCACCTCATCAACGGCGGCAGCTGCACGCGTTACCACGATCTCGCACCTGTGCAATTGCTGGGCGAAGCAGGCCGCGCGCTGATCAACATCTTTGCGCCGCAACCTGTCGTGCTCCCATACGCCATCTCGCTGGTGGAGCGGCATCCGCTGGGCAGTCAGGCATTCGTTCCGCTCAGCCGCGATCCCTTTGCGGTCGTGGTCTGCGAAGACGAAGGCGGCAAGCCGGTCCGGCCGCGAGCGTTCATCACGGACGGCCGGCAGGGCGTAAATTATCGCGCGAACGTCTGGCACGCGCCGCTCATTGCCCTTGCCGATGGCGCGGAATTTCTGGTTGTCGACCGCGGCGGCGAAGGCGTCAATCTGGAAGAATTTGTATTCGAAACGAGCCTGACAATCCAAGACCCGCCATAAACGGCTGCTTGCAGTCACAACGCTGGCTTGGTCCGCAGATTGCTACTGTTCTTCGGAAAGGACTTCGTCCTTGCAAGCGAGAGGAAAACGGGAATGAAACTGCTTGGAATTTGTGCATTGGCGGCCGTGGTTGCCGCTTCCGTAGGCGTTGCCAGCACAGCGACTGCGCAGACAGCGGTAAAATTTGCACTCGACTGGAAGTTCGAAGGTCCCTCGGCCCCGTACTTCGTCGCCATCGATAATGGCTATTTCAAAGCCGAAGGACTGGACGTGACCATCGATTCAGGTCCCGGTTCGGTGGCTGGAATTGCGCGCGTCGCGGCCGGCACCTATCCCATCGGTTTCTTCGACATCAACTCGCTGGTCCGGTTCCGGGATCAAAATCCCGGCAAGGACGTCAAGGCGGTGATGATGATCTACGACAAGCCGCCGTTTGCGATCGTCAGCCTGAAAAAGAACGGTATCGCCAAGCCGAAAGATCTGGAAGGCAAAATCCTCGGCGCGCCTGCGCCCGACGGCGCCTTCGCCCAATGGGGTGCGTTCGTAAAGGCAAACACTATCGACGCCTCCAAAGTGAAGATCGAAAACGTCGGCTTTCCTGTGCGCGAGCCCATGCTGGCGCAGGGCAAGGTGCAGGCTATCACCGGCTTCTCCTTCTCGTCGTTTTTCAATCTTCGCGCCAACAAGATCGCGCCGGACGATATCGTCGTGATGCTGATGGCCGACAACGGCCTTGTTCTTTACGGCAACGCTATCATGGTCAATCCTGAATTTGCCGCGAAAAATCCGAAGGTCGTATCCGGCTTCGTCAAGGCCGTGACAAAGGGGGTTATCGCAACGGCGAAAGATCCCGAAAAGGCGATAAAGGCGGTGATGAAGCGCAACAGCATCGCCAACGAAAAAATTGAGCTCGAGCGCCTGAAGATGGCGTTGCGCGACAACATTGTGACCGATTGGGTGAAGAAGAACGGCGTCGGCGGCATCGATCCGGCGCGCATGGACAAGTCGATTGCGCAGATCGGCGACAGCTACAAGTTCAAAGGCGCGCCTCCGAAAGCTGCCGAAGTATTCACCGACAAGTTCCTGCCGCCTGCGGCCGAACGCAAACTGTAATTGTCAGGCGGCATTCGTGATCGAACTTGAAGATGTCGCGCTGAGCTATGCGGGTCGTACGGGGCCCGTATTGGCCCTGGATGGCGCAAACCTTGACGTCGGCCGCGGCGAATTCGCCGCGGTCGTTGGTCCCTCCGGCTGCGGAAAATCGACGCTTATGAAGCTCGTGACGGGACTTGTCCCGCCGAGCAGGGGCCGTATCGCCGTTGCGGGCGCTCCGGTGCGCGGACCGGTGAAGATCGCGGGCATGGCGTTTCAGCACGCCAATCTGCTGCCCTGGCGTACCGTGCGCGACAACATCCTGCTGCCTCTCGAAATCGTCGAACCCTACCGCTCGCAATTTCGCAGCAAACGAAAGGAATACGAAGAGCGGGTGGAAAACCTGCTCGCGACCGTAGGCCTTTCGGGCTTCGGTTCGCGTTACCCATGGGAACTGTCGGGCGGCATGCAACAGCGCGCCTCGCTTTGCCGCGCGCTGATTCACGAGCCCGAATTGCTGATGCTGGACGAACCGTTCGCCGCGCTCGACGCCTTCACGCGCGAGGAATTGTGGTGCGTGATGCGCGATGTCTGGGAGCGGCTGAAGTTCACTGTCATTCTCGTTACACACGATCTGCGCGAAGCGGCTTTTCTGGCCGATACCGTACATGTGATGAGCGCGCGTCCTGGCCGCGTGATCGAAACGCGCAGGATCGAGTTTCCCCGTCCGCGCAACATCGATCTTTGCTACACGGGCGAGTTCGCCGACCTCGTGCTGTCGCTTCGCAACAAGATCGCGGAGGTGCGCCAGTCATGAAGGTAAATCACGAAGCCCTGGCGCCCTGGTATTTTACCGTTGGCATCTTCGTATTCTGGGAAGCTGTGTGCCGCATATTCAATGTGTCGGATTTCATCTTGCCTGCGCCTACGCAGATTGCGGGCGCTATCGTTCAGTACTGGTCGCCGCTATTATACAACTCGTTCGTCACGCTCTGGACGACGCTCGCAGGCTTTCTGCTTGCTGTCGCATTCGGACTGGCGCTGGGGCTCGTCGTCGGCTGGTCGAAGGCGATTTATCGCGGCCTCTATCCGGTGATGATCGGTTTCAATTCGATCCCGAAAGTTGCGGTTGTTCCCATTCTGATCATGTGGTTCGGCATCGGGGAAATACCGGCCATTCTCACGGCGTTCCTTATTTCGTTCTTCCCCATTGTCGTCAACGTGGCGACGGGTCTGGCGACGATCGAGCCGGAACTGGAGGATGTTTTGCGCGCGCTGGGAGCAAGCAAGCTCGATGTCATGCGCAAGGTCGGCATTCCGCGTTCCATGCCGTATTTTTTTGGCTCTCTGAAGGTGGCGATCACGCTCGCCTTCGTTGGCGCCGTCGTGTCCGAAACCGTCGGCGCCAATGCCGGCGTCGGCCATCTGATGGCGCAGGCCGGCTCGAACTTCCAGATGCCGCTGGTTTTTGCGGGTCTGATCGCCCTCGCAGTGGAGGGTATCGTCATGTACGCAATAACGGCATGGATCGAGATGCGGATGGCGTCCTGGGCATTTCGCTCGCAAGGTAGTGCTGGCGGTTGAGACGTCTTTGCAGAGAAGTGGAAGGCGGGAAGCCGAGGCAAGGCGCGCTGGTCTTGCCGCCAATCCTTCCTGTTTCGGGCGCCAATCGCCAGAAGAGAGGGAACCCAGTGCCGAGGCAGCCGCGCAGCGCCTGGATCGCTGCGCGGCCTCCGTATTGGTCAGCTCTTAATTGTGCCTGCCTCCTGCGGATGTCCGGCCATTCCGCCGGAAATTTCATCCGTCTGCTCGTCGACTAGTTCGGCCGGCAGGACCAGATTTAGCAAGATAGCAAGGAACGCAGCCGGGAGCAGACCCGACGTCATCAACACCTGAGCGGTCTTGGGCAAATATTGCAGCGCCTTGGGATCGAGCTGCAATCCGAGCCCGACCGACAAGGAAATGGCGAAGATCACCATGTTGCGGCGGTTCCAGTTGACGTCCGCAAGCATCGAAACACCGGCAGCGGCGACCATGCCGAACATGACGATCACGCCGCCACCGAGCACCTCGATAGGCACCGTGGAGATGATTGCGCCGATCTTCGGAATGAAACCGCAGAGGAGCAGGAAGATAGCGCCGATAGTGACGACGTGACGGCTCATGACGCCCGTCATGGCAATCAAGCCTACATTCTGCGAGAAGGATGTGTTCGGCAATGCGCCAAATACGCCGGCGATGGCCGAACCGAGACCGTCGGCATAGGTAGCGCCGCTGATTTCCTTATCGGTCGCTTCGCGCCTTGCCCCGCCCTTGGCGATGCCGGAAACGTCGCCAACGGTTTCGATCGCCGAAACGATCGCCATCAGGCAGATGCCGATTATCGCCGCGGAGTTGAACTCGATGCCGAAATGCATGACCTTGGGCAGCGCGAAACCGGCCGCCCGGCCAACGTTCGCAAAGCTGACCATTCCCATCAGGTAAGCGACGACGTAACCCGCAATCAGTCCGAGCAGCACCGCTGAAATCGACAGCATTCCGCGCGTGAAGAACTTGAAGCCGAGCGTCGTGAAGATCACCACCAGTGCGACAAACCAGTTTTGAAGACTGCCGTACTCAGGCGAATTTATGGCTGGCACGCCGCCGGCGGCGTATTGGATGCCGACCTTTACGAGCGACAGGCCGATCATCAGTACGACAAGTCCGGTTACAAGTGGCGGCAGGGCAAAGCGCAAGCGGCCGACGATCGGCGCGAGGCAGGTGTGGAACAGGCCACCGATCACGACGCCGGTCATGAGACCCGCCATGGCGCCAACGCCCTGACCGGCAACGATCGGAACCATGACCGGAATAAAAGCGAAGCTGGTGCCTTGTACAACTGGCAGGCGCGCTCCCACAGGCCCGAAACCGACCGTCTGGAACAGGGTTGCGACGCCAGCGAGCAGCATCGACATCTGGATCATGTAGATCAACTGCGGAAAATCCGGCGATTTTGAGCCAAAGCCAAATCCGGCTGCGCCTGCGATGATGATCGCAGGCGTAACATTGCTGACAAACATGGCCAGGACGTGCTGTATGCCAAGCGGAATTGCAGCCGCAAGGGGTGGCATGTAGTTCGGATCGCGCAACTGCTCGGGTGTGCCGAGCGACGACGTATTTGTGGCCATGTTTTTCCCCCGATTTGGCCTGCAGCACGGACGCAACAGCGACCGCGTGCAGGCGTTTGCCCTCCCAGGCGAACGGCCCAGAGGGCCTCGACTTGCGGCGGATTTGCCGCAAATTTTGGAGCAGGTGCTGTTTACGGCGCGGCGAGACGGCGCGTTCATTCACCAGCTGACATGTAACGAACGCCGCCGAAGCTCCGGCTGGCCGTTTCCGTTGTGCCTGGAGGCTAGCTGGAGCCAGCCACTCGAAACCTTGTTCTTACCTCCCGTAACCGCGCAATCCGGGATGGCGGTTCACGTCCTTGTAAAGCAGGTAGCGAAAGGGACCGGGGCCGCCGGCGTAACAGGCCTGAGGGCAAAAGGCGCGCAGCCACATGTAGTCGCCGGCTTCCACTTCCACCCAGTCGCGATTGAGTTTGTAGACGCCCTTGCCTTCGAGCACGTAGAGTCCGTGCTCCATGACATGAGTTTCCTCGAACGGGATCACTGCGCCCGGCTGCAGCGTCACGATTGTGACATGCATGTCGTGACGCATGTCGGCAGGATCCATGAAGCGTGTCGTTGCCCAGCGGCCTTCCGTATCGGGCATGACGGCAGGCGCAATATCGGCGTCACGGGCTGCAAAGGCGGGCGGCGGCTCGAGGCCTTCCACGCGTTCGTAGTGCTTGCGAATCCAGTGAAAGCGCAAAAATTGGCCGCTTGTGTTGGCGACGGACCATGCCGCGCCGGGCGGAATATAGAAGAACCCACCCGGTGATATCTGGTGGCTCTTGCCGTCGCATGTCAGCGCCATCGTCCCGCCGACGACGAAGAGCGCGCCTTCGGCCTGCACATCCGGTTCGGGCAGGTTCGAGCCGCCGCCGGGAGCAACCTCCATGACGTAGTGCGAGAAGGTTTCGGCAAAGCCGGAGAGCGGCCGCGCGATGATCCAAAGCCGTGTCTTGTCCCAATGCGGCAGGTAGCTCGCGACAATGTCGCTGAAGACGCCCTTGGGAATGAAGGCATAGGCGTCGGTAAACACGGCGCGGCCCGTCATGAGCTGCGTCTGCGGCGGCAAGCCGCCTTCCGGTGCGTAGTAATTATGAGGGTCTTGCTTGCGCTGCGTCATGGGAGAATGTCTTTCAGACGCAACAGGGCGATGCGCTCGACCTGGCGGCAGGCTGTTTCGAACTCAGCGTCCCTGCCGTTGCCTATGCGCTGTTCGAACGCTGCCAGAATGTCCGCCTTGGTTTTGCCTTTCACGGCGATGATGAAGGGAAAGCCGAATTTAGTCTGATACGCATCGTTGAGCTCGGTAAAGCGCGCACGTTCCGCATCGGTCAACGCATCCAGACCGGCGCCGGCCTGTTCTGCGGTCGACTCCGGCGTCAGCCGTTTCGCTGCTGCGAGCTTGCCGGCAAGATCGGGATGCGCGCGAAGGACGCCGAGGCGCTCCTCGCCGCTCGCCAGACGGAATTGACGCGCCATCGCATTATGCAAGCCCGCCGCTGTGTTGTGCGCAGGCCCAAGTTCGCTCGTGAAGGCACGTTCCGCGATCCACGGCGAGTGTTCGAAAATGCCGCCAAACCGGGTGACAAAGGCGTCCCGATCCAAAACTGCGGGCAGGTTCTCGCGCATCTGCGGCGGATGCTTTTGCGCCCAGTGCCTGGCAATGTCGATCCGCCGTGCAAACCAGACGCGATCGCGATTTTGCGCATAGTCGATAAACCGCTTGAGAGCTGCTGCCCTTCCGGGCCTGCCGGCAAGGCGGCAATGCAATCCGATGGACAGCATTTTTGCGCTACCGTCGAGCCCCTCGGCGTAGAGCGTATCGAAACTGTCCTTGAGATAGGCGAAGAACTGGTCGCCGCTGTTGAAGCCCTGCGCCGTTGCGAACCGCATGTCGTTGGCGTCAAGTGTATAGGGCACGACAAGCTGCTGTCCGCCATCATGTCCATGCCAGTAGGGCAGGTCGTCGGCGTAGGAATCGGCGAGGTATTCGAAGCATCCAAGGCCACTCGCCAGGTCGACGGTGTTGGCGGAACAGCGGCCGGTGTACCATCCGGCGGGCGCTACGCCTGTTACGGCCGTATGCAGACGGACCGCCTCGCGCATGTCGGCCAATTCGGCCTCCGGCGCATAATCCTTGTATTCGATCCACTTCAGGCCGTGCGAAGCGATTTCCCAACCGGCGTCTTTCATCGCTTCTACCTGTGCGGGACTACGGGCCAGCGCAGTTGCAACACCGAACACGGTGACCGGCACGCCTGCGCTGGCGAACAGCCGATGGAGACGCCAGAAACCCGCCCGTGCGCCGTATTCGTAAATGGATTCCATGTTCCAGTGGCGCTGCCCCGGCCATTGCGCTGCCCCGACGATTTCGGACAGAAAGGCTTCGGAGGCTGCATCGCCATGCAGAATATTGTTTTCGCCGCCTTCTTCGTAGTTGACGACGAATTGAATGGCGATCGCCGCACCACCCGGCCATTGCGCATCAGGTGGGGCTGCCCCATAGCCGTGCATGTCCCTGACGTATCGATCCGTCACACCGGCACTCCCTTTTCAATATGAATAAATGAAAAAAGATCGGCGCATTATAAAAAAAAATTTGAAATATCAGAAGAAAATTGCGCCTGTTGCACACTGGAACCACGCGGTCAGAATGGGCGCCGGTTCAGCAGGCGGCTGATTGCAACGCCGGAAAGCGGCACAAAGGAAACCGGATGTCCGAAGCTCACGGCTTTCTCACGACCCATGTTCTCGATACGGCGCAGGGCGTCCCCGCCGCGGGTGTAGAGATTGAACTGTACCACATCGATGGCGGCAACAGGGCCCGCATCGCGTCGGCCAGGACGAATGCGGACGGGAGGACCGATGCGCCGCTTCTCCCCAGGGGCAAGATGACACCGGGAGTCTATGAACTGGTTTTTCACATCGGAGATTATTTCTCCGCTCAGTCGATTACCGGAGCGGGGCGATTTCTGGACGTCATTCCCATCCGGTTTTGCATAGACGATGCCGCTGCCCACTACCACGTTCCGCTTTTGGCCTCGCCATTCAGCTATTCGACGTATCGCGGCAGCTGACGGGCCTTTTGGCCGCTCCTTACCCGCTTGCTTTTTGGTTGGTTGTCGGGCGTTTCGGCGGTTCGTACCGGCTCAAACCGGGCGATCTGTTCCCGGCAGCGCGCGACCATGAAGTCGATCAGGAGCCGCGTCTTCATATCCTGGAGCCGTTTGTGGGGGTATACGCAGGAGAATGGCTGTGGTGTCGGAGGATTGGCGGTAGCCACCGGCATCAGTTCTCCGGTAGCAAGATAGTGCGCGACTTCGAATATCGTTTTGTTGACGATGCCACAGCCTAGCAGCGCCCATCCGGTCAGAACGTCGCCATCGTCGGATTCGAGCGGACCGATGGGGTCGAAACGCTCGACTCGGCTGCCATTGCGCAAGTTCCAGTAGAATTCGCTCGAACCCGGATAGCGAAGCAAGAGTGCTTTATGCCGGTCCCGCAAAAGGTCGGCACCCGTTTGTGGCATGCCATTGGCCGCGATATAGGCAGGAGAAGCGCACAGCACGCGCTCGAATTCGTAAATCGGCCGCACCCGCAGTTCCGAATCGTTCAGATCGCCGAGGATAAAGGCGGCATCCAGTCCCTCGTTGACGATATCGACGCGCCGGTCGGACAGCCGCAGCCGCACATTCACGTCCGGATACTGCGCAATGAATGCGGGAACCAGTGGGGCAATCAGCTTCTTGCCGATTCCGAGTGGCGCGGAAACGAAGACTGTGCCCTTGGGGGTTGCGGCTATCTCGGCGATGCTTCCTTCGACTTCCTCGATCGTATCGAGGATTTTCGTCGCGCCCTTGTAGAAAAGGTCGCCATGCTGGGTCGGTTTCAGGGTCCGGGTCGTACGGTAGAACAGCCTCACGCCGAGCCGTTTTTCGAGTTCGGCGATGCGGCTGGATGACACGGCCGCCGAAACGCGCAAGTCCCGCCCGGCGGCGGACATGCTGCCAAGCTCGTAGACGCGGACAAATGTCTTGAGGTTCTCGACGTAGGACATGGTCAGCATCTAGCATTTTAATATATAATTTGAAAGTCTTTGCCGCTTTTTTGCGTTTTCTGAAAGGCCGGAGGCGTCCATTGTCGACGCAAAAGGGATGATCCGATGTACGAATTCGCCGTTTTCTGGACATGGCTGGAATTTGCCGTCCGCTGGTTGCACATCATAACCGGCATCGCCTGGATCGGATCGTCCTTTTACTTCATCGCGCTCGATCTCAGTCTGAGAAAAGACCGGCCGTTGCCGGCTGGCGTTGCCGGCGAAGAATGGCAGGTCCACGGCGGCGGCTTCTACCGGATGCAGAAATACGTCGTGGCTCCGCCCGAAATGCCCGAGCATCTGACCTGGTTCAAATGGGAATCCTACTTCACCTGGATGTCGGGATTTGCCCTGTTGTGCGTTGTTTATTATGCCGGTGCGCAACTCTACATGATCGACAAGAATTTGCTGGATGTATCGCCGGCTGTTTCGATCCTGATCTCTCTGGCATCCCTGAGCATCGGCTGGATCATCTACGACTTCCTTTGCAAGTCCCCCATCGGCAACGACAATACGCGGCTGATGATATTGCTCTATGTCGTTCTGGTCGCGATGGCCTGGGGATACACGCAGGTTTTTACCGGACGCGCTGCGCTTTTGCATCTGGGCGCATTCACTGCGACGATCATGACAGCCAACGTCTTTCTGATTATTATTCCGAACCAGAAAATCGTCGTCGCCGATCTGGTAGCAGGCCGCACGCCCGATCCGAAACTGGGCGAGCAGGCCAAGCAGCGTTCGACGCACAATAACTACCTCACCCTTGCCGTGCTGTTCCTGATGCTCTCGGTCCATTTCCCGATGGCGTTCGGCGTAAAATACAACTGGCTGATTGCCGCGCTGGTGTTTCTGATCGGCGTTGTCATCCGGCATTACTTCAACAGCAAACATTCGCGCACGGGTAAACCGATGTGGACCTGGTTCGTCGCCGCATTGCTGTTCTGGGCCATCATGTGGCTGTCGGCCATCCCGCGCGAGGTCCCGGAAAAAGATGCAAACGCGATTCTGTCCGCCGATCAGAACGCATCCATTGCCGCCGCCAGCTTCCCTGCTGTACGCGATGCGGTGCAGACACGCTGTTCGATGTGTCATGCGCGGCAACCTGTCTGGGAGGGAATTATTGCGCCGCCGAAGGGCGTGATCCTGGAGACCGATGCGGACATCGTTCGCCACGCGATGCCGCTGTATTTGCACGCAGGGCGCACCGACGCGATGCCTCCGGCAAATATTACCGAAATGAACGCAAAGGAACGCGCCGCGATCGTGCAATGGTACCGTACGGCTGTATCCGGGCGATCCTGAAGGGTGCTTCTTTCGAGGCATACCCGGACGAAGAAAAACCCGGTCGCATAGCGACCGGGCTTTTTCTTAGATCGTGTTCGAACGGCTCAGGCGGCCATGCGCTTGGCGACAGCGTTGTGATCGAACACCATGACGGCGCCGCCAGTGTTTGAGACCGGAATATGGTATGTCTCGTGCGCCACGGAGACGTGTCCGCTCATGGCGCCGCGCATGGCCAGCCAGCACATCAGTTCGACGCCCTGGGAACCTGCCTTTTCGATGATATCGTGGTTCGACAATGCCGTGATCGCTTCAACGTTACCGGCGATGTTGTCCATGCAGAAACGGTCGAATTCCTTGTTGATGAAGCCGGCCCGCTGCCCGTCGAGCTGATGCGACAACCCTCCTGTGGCGATGAGCAAGACGCGAGCGTCTTTCGGGAAGGATTCGATTGCATTGCCGATGGCTTTGCCCAACGCGTGACACCGCTTTGCGCTAGGTAGCGGATGCTGGATGGAGTTGATGGTTACGGGCACAGCCGGTATCGGAGCGGGCCCGCCGCCCGGCCAGATCAGTTGCATGGGCACGACGAAGGCGTGATCGACATACATTTCCTGACAGGTAACGATGTCGAATTCGGATTCGATTGCCCCTTCGATAAGGTGCCACGAAAGTTCCGCATCGCCCTTGTAAGGTTTGGCGACCGGAAGCCCCCATCCTTCGTCGGCATTCTCGTACTTGTCCGCCGCGCCGATGGCGAATGTCGGCATCTTGTCGAGAAAAAAGTTGAGGCCGTGATCGTTGTAGATTACGACGGCGGCATCCGGTTTGGCTTTGTCCAGCCATTCGTGCACAGGATCGAAGGCGTCGAAGAACGGCTTCCAGTAAGGGTCCTTTTGCAGACCTTTCGCGATGGCGTTGCCGATCGACGGGACGTGAGAAGTGGCAATTGCGCCGATAATTTCTGCCATTTTAAGTGTCCTCCGAAACGTTCAGGCCTGATCGGCCAGCATCTTCTTGAATTCGTCGACGCTCATGCCGGTCTGCTGGGCGCCGACGTCCTGCACGCCGAGACCAAAAATTCCGGCAAATTTTGCGAGGTAGTAGACATTTCCCCCGGCCTCGATCATCGCGAGAACATTGCGGTCGCGCAGGGACTGCTTCTGCTGTTCGTTGAGGCCGTAGGATTTCATGTATCCTTCTTCGTCGGCCAGAAATGCATCGCGATTGGCCTTTTCGTTGAAAGAGTAGCACATCTTGTTAAGTGCATAGCCCTTGCGCGCCTGAGCGCCGGTGAAGATGGGTGTGCCGGGAATATCGTCTATGTGTGTCATCGAGCGTCCCTCTTGGCTGACTGCCGGGAAACACTATGATCGGCCACGGGCGCTTGTTTTGACGGCAATCAAGCGGGCCCGATTGCAAAGGCCAATATCGTCGCGGCGTTTGATGCGCGTCAAACGGAGGGCAAGCTTCTCGCGCGGCTCAAGCCGCGGCCTGCGTTATGGACGTGGAATATCGTCGTCTTGCAGAATGCGTTCGGCGGCGCCGTCGAGATCCTCGAACTGCTTGTGTTCGACCGCCCAAAGAAATCCCAGCAGTCCGAGGAGCCCGAGAAGCAAAGCGGCGGGGAGCAGAAAAACGAGAACGTTCACGATCCGTGTCCCTGCAATGCGCTGCGTTGTTGCAGCCGGTTGCGCTTCGATGCGTTGCCGGAATGGTCGGCAGAGACCCGCTTGGGGTGGCTGCCCGCGACTGCCCTTGCGGCATTCAGCGAAACGGCGATGGACGAAATCGACATCGCGGCCGCCGCAATCAACGGTGTCACGAGACCGGCGACGGCAAGTGGTATCGCGAGAACATTGTAGATTGCGGCGAACCACAAGTTCTGGCTCATAAGCGCGCGCGCCTGCCGTGCCTTCCCGACGGCTTGCAGAACCGGTTCGAGTCTTTCACCCAGGAAGAGAGCGTCCGCCGAGGCCTGTGTGATCTGGCTCGCTCCGGCCGGGGCCAGCGAAGCATGGGCCTGCGCCAGCGCGGGCGCGTCGTTTACGCCGTCGCCGATCATCATGACTTTCCGGCCGGCGGCCGAAAGTTTTTCCAGCGCGGCGATTTTTCCGGCAGGGGTCATGCCTGCGGTCCAGTCAGTTACGCCAAGGTCCGACGCTGTCCGGGCGACGGCTGCGCTGTTGTCGCCGGAATAGATGAGGACCTGGAGGCCAAGCGCTTTAAGGCCGGAGATAGTTTTGGCTGCGTCCTCGCGCAGATGCTGCGCGATCAGAAAGACCGCCGTATCCCCGTTGTGCGAAAAGCCCAGCGCGGTAGCACCCGGCGCATTGGCAAGCGCTGCAGCCGCTTCCGCCTCAAGCCCCGTGAAGGCTGGACTGCCCAGCCGCGCCTCGCTTCCATCGATCAAGGCGCGCACGCCAAGACCGGGGGTCTCTTCGGCGTCCGTTGCCGGAGCGGCATCGCGTCCGCCCCTGACCAGTGCCTGGGCCACAGGGTGCCGGCTCGCCAGCGCCAGACGCTGTGCTTTCGCGAGAACGTGCGGCGGAACAAAGTCATCGGCAACCAGTTCCATCGCCGGCCGCGTCAGAGTGCCCGTCTTGTCGAAGACCACGGTATCGCATTCGGCAATACGTTCCAGGGCATCGCCTTCCTGCAGCAGCAGGCCATTGCGCATCAAGGCGGCGGACGCCGCAACATGCACGGCTGGTATGGCCAGACCCAGCGCACAGGGGCACGTGATAATCAGTACAGCTATGGCGGTGACAGCAGCCATGTGTAACGAGCCGGTGGCGGCGAACCAGCCAATAAAAGTCAATGCAGCCGCACTGTGCACGAACGGCGCATAGAGTTGCGCGGCGCGATCTGCAAACAAAATGCGCTTGTCTTTCACGGCAAGCGCCCGCGCGCGCAGCTGTTCTATTTCTTCAATGAAATCCCGTTCGCCACCGCGCTCGACCCGCACCGTCAATGCAGCGCCGAGGTTGAGAGAGCCTGCATAGACCGCCGCCCCTTTAGCAACGCCAAGCGGCCGCGTTTCGCCCGTGATCTGGCTCTGGTCGATTTCGCCGGCGCCGTTCTCGACAACGCCGTCGGCCCCAATGCGGTCGCCTTGAGCGACGAGGATACGGTCGCCTGCGGTCAATGCTGCCACCGGTGTTTCTATAAGCGCGCCGTGCGGGCCGATCTTCCTGGCGTTCTGGCCGCGCAGCGCCAGAAGATTTGCTGTCAACGTTTGCGCCCGGTTGCGCATCATGGCGTCGAGCGTCCGCCCTGCCAGCAGGAAGAACAGCAGCATGACCGCGGAATCGAAATAGGCGTGCGTAGCGCTATGGGCGGTTTCGTAAAGCGAAAGGGCCAGCGCGAGAACCACCCCAAGCGTGATCGGCACGTCCATGTTGACATGCCCGTTGCGCAGCACGCGCCAGGCGCTGCGGTAAAACGGTTGCCCCGCATAGGCGGCCACTGGCAGCGCAATGAGCGCAGACACCCAATGGAAAAGATCGCGCGTCTCCGGAGAGATATCGCTGACGTTGCCGGACCATACGGACACCGACAAGAGCATGATGTTCATCGCCCCGAAAAAGGCGACCGCGAGATAGCGCACCATGGGCATGATGCTTTCGCCGCGCGCGGCGTCTTCGGTTGCGGCCCGGAAGGGGCGGCCGTCATATCCGAGATCCTGGAGGCGTCCGGGTATCGAGGCGGGGTCGAACGCGCCGTCGCTCCAGTTTACGAGGAGACGTTTGTCGGTGAGATTCACACGAGCGCTGGTGAGGCCCGGCGCAGCGGCAAGAGCGCGTTCGATCTTTGCTGCGCAGGCTCCGCACGTTACATGATCGACCGCGAACGTCATCTCGCAGCCGCCATCTGGCCTCCGGATCGTGTATGCACTCAGGTCGGTTGCCAGCACTGTTGTCCTCGAGCTCCTGTTGCGAAAAGAAGGCTATTTCAGAATGAGGCGATTACGGGACAGGAACCTCTCGCCCTTTGTGTCGAACAGCGTAACGACGAACTCCCACTGGCCTGGTCCGATATGAGTTGCGGTTCCGCTGTATTCTCCCGCTCCCTTGCGTTCGATTTTTACGGTTCCGTCCTGACGCTCGTCCGCGGGCCGGCGCATTTCGACATCTATGCTCTTGATTTCTACCGGCGCGCCGTCGGCATACCGCGCCTTGATCTCCACGAGCGCCGTATTGTCGGAATTGCGCGAAACGCTCCCTTCAACCTTCCATCCAAGCCTGTTTTGCCTCTCGGCCGCGACGATGTTTCGGGTCAGCAGAAAATTTGCGCGATAGGCGCCGGCCGCGTCGATGCCGCCGAATGTCGAAAAGGCGTAATGCATGAAAACGCCGTTGACTGCGAAGATGACGCCGAAAAAACCGCAAACGATGAGAAGAACCTTCCGCCCGTTCAACTCGCCTCGCCGGCGCTTTGCCTGGGATTGTGACGCCGGAAGCGTTGTCGGCATGACAGTGGACCTTTCGCGTTCGAGACCTCAGGGGGCGACGAATGTTTCCCGTACGGTTGCGCTGCGGCCGGTGTCGACATCCGATAGGCGGAAGACAACCCGTTGCGTGCCTGGTTTCGTTGCGCTCTTGTCGACCGCGACGAATGTACGGACTTCCAAAGCGTTGTCTGGCGGAACGGACAGGATCATGCTGCGCCCTTCGAGTTCCTGGATCGCATCGGCAGCCTGGATCTTCGCGCCGCCAAGCCCAAAGGTTTCGACACGGAACGTACGCCGCTGCAAGGTTTTGTTCAACAGCCGTAACGTATAGCCGTTGCGGATCGAACCGTCCGACAGTGTGACGTAAAGCGGGTTGCGATCGTGTTGCGCGGTGATGTCGAGCTCGCTGCGGCCGAGCAGGGAATACAGCATGAACAGGCTGACAGCCGCTATCGCTGCCGCGTAGACGATGGTCCGCGGCCTGATCAGCCGGTAGACCGGCGTTTCCAGTTTCATGCGCGCTTTGATCGCTTCGTCCGTGTCGTAGCCGATGAGGCCGGTCGGACGTCCGATCTTGGTCATGACATTGTCGCAGGCATCTATGCACAGGCCGCATTGAATGCAATCAAGCTGCAGGCCGTTGCGAATGTCGACGCCGGTCGGACAGACGTTGATGCACTGGTGGCAGTCGATGCAATCGCCAGCCTTCTCGCCTTTGCTACGCAAGGCGTTCGCCTCTTTCAGCGACATGCGCGGTTCGGCGCGATCGTATTTATACGTGACGTTGAGCGCGTCCTCGTCGGTAAGTGCCGCCTGGATGCGCGGCCACGGGCACATGTAAATGCAGACCTGTTCGCGCATCCACCCGGCGAGAAGATACGTCGTCGCAGTCAAAATGCCGATCCACAGATAGGCGACGAACGGAGCCTTGAAAGTCGCGAGCTCGTAAACCAGCGTCGGCGCATCGGAAAAATACAAAACCCACGCGCCGCCGGTCCACCACGCAATCATCAGCCAGGTGAGATGTTTGCCGATACGCCGTAACAGGCGATTGAGACTCATCGGTTTCTGATCGGCAAGCATGTGCTCTCGCCGGTCGCCCTCCCAGAAGCGCTCGACGGCGAAGAACAGGTCCGTCCAAACAGTCTGCGGGCAGAGGTAGCCGCACCAGATGCGTCCGGCCAGCGCGTTCATCAGAAACAGCGAAAGCGCAGCCAGTATCAACAGACCGCTGAGGTAGTAAATTTCCTGCGGCCAGATCTCTATGAAGAAAAAGTAGAAGCGCCGGTTCGGAAAGTCGATAAGTACGGCCTGATCCGGCGCATTGGGGCCACGGTCCCAGCGCACAAACGGCAATAGATAGTAGACGGCGAGCGTGCCAGTCAGCAGCATCCATTTGATAGAGCGGAAACGCCCTTTCACGCTTTGCTGGTAAACGGCTTTCCGCGACGCATACAGCGGCGCGGCGTTGTCGTCGTCGGTGACCTCGCTCATTGTCTGTCTTTCATTGAGCTGCATCGCCTGAAGCGATGCAACTTCGAATTATTTCCCGCCACCGAGAGCATGCACGTACACGGCCAGCGCCTTGATCGTCGGTTCGTCGAGGCGTCCCTGCCATTGCGGCATGACCGAGCCGCGGCCATTGTTCAGTCCGTAAACGATGGTCGCCTTGTCGGAACCATACAGCCAGATGGCGTCGGTCAGGTTCGGCCCCCCGAATTCCTGCTTGCCCTTGCCGTCTTCGCCATGACAGCTGGCGCATTGTTCCTTGAACACCGCAGCGCCCTTGGCGATATTGGCCTTGTTTTCGACCGGCTGGTTCGAAAGCGACAGTACGTAATCGGCCGCAGCGTCGATCTGATCCGGTTTGAGAATGCCGTCGCGGCCGAAAGCCGGCATGTCCCCGACCCTGGCTTCGTCGTGGCCGGAACGGATGCCGAACCGGATGGTTTTCTCGATGTCGCTCAGCTTCCCGCCCCACAGCCAGTCGTCGTCAAGCAGGTTGGGATAGTGTCCTTTCACGCCGCCTGCGCCCGCACCATGACAGGGTGCGCAATTGTCGCCGAAGGCCGTTCTGGCGTAAGCACGTACGAAGCTGACAAGCTGTTCGTTTTTCGGGATGTCTTCAAGCTTTGTTGTTGCCAGAAGCTTCATGTTGTCGCCGCGTGCAGCCTGAAGATCTGCAAGGTCCTTCGCCACGTCGCCGCGCGATGAATAGCCCCACAGACCTTTCGTATATGTCGTAACGAGAGGCCAGGTCGGGTAGAGGAACATGTAGATGACGCCCCAGACAATGGTGAGGTACATCGTATAGAGCCACCAGCGCGGGAGCGGGTTATTGAGTTCTTTCAATCCGTCCCATTCGTGGCCGGTGGTTGTGATGCCGGATAGTTTGTCGACTTCGTGTGTGGATTCGCTGGCCATGGGAATCTCTCAATCGTTTTCGAGCGGCGCGCGTGCTGCGCGGTCGAATTCCGCGCGCTTGGAAGGCCGCAGGGCGTAAAGCAGGACAAGGGCGAACAGGACGACGAAGAAGACGAGGCCCCAGGTTTGTGCGAAATGTGCGTGCTGCACGTATGTTGTCATGGCTTCCGACATGCCGCTCACCTTATGTTTGCTTTGTTGTCGTACTGCTTGAAGTCGACCAGCGTACCGAGCATTTGCAGATATGCGATAAGCGCATCGGCCTCGGTCACTTCATTGCGATTGAGATCGAAGTCCCGGACGGCCGCCTTTTTGTAGCGGCTGCGGAAGGCGTCAGCGTCTTCAGAGTCCGGGTTGGATTGGGCGCGGATATCCTTGATCGCATTTGCGATCATCGCATCCGTATAGGGCACGCCCAGCGCTTTCTGTACTTTCATGTCCGACGTGACCTGATCTACCTTGAGCGGCGTATTCAGAAGAAATCCGTAGCCGGGCATGACGCTGGCCGGCACGATAGTGCGCGGGCTTTTGAAATGGGCGACATGCCATTCGTCGGAATACTTGCCGCCGACGCGGGCAAGATCTGGCCCTGTCCGCTTCGAACCCCATTGGAACGGCCGGTCGTACATGCTTTCGACCGCCAGCGAATAATGCCCATATCGTTCGACTTCGTCCCGCAGGGTGCGGATCATCTGCGAGTGGCAATTGTAGCAGCCCTCGCGGACGTAAATGTTGCGTCCCGCCAGCTCAAGCGGCGTGTAGGGCCGCATGCCTTGCACAGATTCGATAGTGCTCTTGAGATAGAAAAGCGGCACGATCTCCACCAGACCGCCTATCGCAACGGTTAGCAAAATCCCGATCAGCAGCCAGATCGAGTTCTTTTCCAGGAAGTAGTGTTTTGTCCAAACCGACATGATCGAACCCCCGAATTATTCTGCAGCGACGGCGCGCAGCGCAGGCGCGGGCGCTTCCGAAGATGCCGGCTCGCGAATGGTCATGAAGATGTTCCAGGCCATGATAAGCGCTCCCGCCACGAACAGGCCGCCGCCAAAAGCGCGCATCAAATAGAAAGGATGCATCGCTTCCACGGTCTCGATGAAGGAATATTCTAGAAAGCCGAGTTTCGTGTATGCGCGCCACATAAGGCCCTGCATGATGCCCGACACCCACATCGCGCTGATGTAGACGACGATGCCCATGGTCGAGATCCAGAAGTGCCAGTTGACGAGCTTCAGCGAGTAAAGCCCCTTGCGGTTCCACAGCCACGGCACCAGGCAATAGATGGCGCCGAAGGAGATGAAGCCGACCCAGCCAAGTGCGCCGGAGTGCACGTGGCCGATGGTCCAGTCGGTGTAGTGCGACAGCGAGTTGACCGCGCGGATGCTCATCAGCGGGCCTTCGAAAGTCGACATGCCATAGAAAGCGACGGACACGACCATCATGCGCAGCACAGGATCGGTGCGCAGCTTGTCCCAAGCGCCGGACAGCGTCATCAGCCCGTTGATCATGCCGCCCCATGACGGCATCCACAGGATGATCGAGAACACCATGCCCAGGGTCTGCGCCCAGTCGGGCAGCGCCGTGTAGTGGAGATGGTGCGGCCCTGCCCAGATATAGAGGAAGATCAGCGCCCAGAAGTGAATGATCGACAGGCGGTACGAGTAGACCGGCCGCTCAGCCCGCTTCGGGATGAAGTAGTACATGATGCCCAGAAAGCCGGCAGTCAGGAAGAAGCCAACTGCGTTGTGGCCGTACCACCACTGAACCATCGCGTCCTGAACGCCGGACCACACGATATAGCTCTTCGGCGAGAAGATCGACACAGGCAATGCTGCGTTATTGACGAGATGCAGCATCGCGATCGTAACGATGAAGGCGAGGTAGAACCAGTTCGCCACGTAGATGTGGGGTTCCTTGCGCTTGAAGAGCGTCGCCAGGAATACCAGCAAATACGCAACCCAGACGACCGTCAGAAACAGATCGGCGTACCATTCCGGTTCGGCGTATTCCTTGCTCTGCGTTATGCCGAACAGGTATCCCGTACCGGCGATGACGATAAAGAAATTGTAACCGAGAACGACGAACCACGGCGCAATGTAGCCGGGCATGCGCGCGCGCGACGTGCGCTGGACGACATAGAACGAGGTCGCCAGCAGTGCGTTACCGCCAAAGGCGAAAATCACCGCAGAAGTGTGCAGAGGACGGAGCCGGCCGAAGTTTGTGTACGGCAGGTCGAAATTGAGCACGGGAAAAGCAAGCTGCAGGGCGATGATCAGGCCAACGAGGAAGCCCGCGATGCCCCAGAAGAGGGCAGCGATCGTCGCAAACTTGACAGGACCCATGAAATAATTGGGCTTGCCATCGATCTCGGCTGCAGGAAGTTCCGCCGGTCGCGACATGTAGTTGTTGACGATGACGAACAATCCCGCCGCGCTGGCCACTGTAAACAGAAACGCGTGGAAGGCGTATCCGGCGTCGGTGGCCTTGGCGGAAATGAACAGCGTCAGGAAGGCCAGTAGCCCCAAGGCTATGGCCGTCCCCATCTCGCCGGATGTCATGGCTTTTTGCCGGTCGCTCACCTGCATATGCATTGCCCCTTACGAATTGTTCGGAGAAGCCCAGCCGCACGATGTGCGTCCGGATTCGCCCCATTCCGATAGCCGAATGGTCTAGACCGTACGGATGTCCCGGCTATGACTTATGTCAATGGAAAGATTGAACCGCAGCAGCGAAACTGTCGCATGCGACGAATGGTCAATGCGGATGCCGCCAGCGTATCAAATCGACGCAGGAAGGAAAAGGCGCGCTCAGGGGAACGCGCAAGTTTCAGTTCATGCAAAACGCACGGCGTAAACCTGAGGCAGCGTGTGCGAAATCTCTGTCCAGGAATCGCCCTGATTCTCGCTGATCCAAAGTCCGCCTGTGGTCGATCCCATCGCCAGCCGTTCGCCGGTCTTGTCGACCGTCAGAGCGTGCCGGTACACGACATCGTAGGCGTGGAATTGCGGCAATCCCGAGCTCAGGACGGTAAACGTTCGTCCACCGTCCCTTGTTCGGGAAACAACGAGTTTGCCGCTTGCGGGTATGCGTTTTTCGTCCTTGATTTCCGGTACGAACCAGGCCGTGTCCGGATCGTGCGGGTGCACGGCCACGGGAAAGCCGAATGCCGACGGTTTCGCTGCTGCGGAAATCTCCGAAAAAGTCAGGCCCTCGTCTGAGGATACGAATATGCCATTGTGATGCTGTATCCACATTCGCGCCGGGTCAGCCGGGCATTGCACGAGGCAATGAACGTCCTGCGCAACCGGATCGTGGGTCAATTCCGGCGGTACGTGTTCTGCGCGCATGCCTTCGCCGCGTTGGGTCCAGCTTTCTCCGCCGTCGCCAGTGTGCCAGAGCCCGCCGGTCGAGACGGCGATCGTAACCTGGTTCGAATCTGCCGGGTGAACGCAGATCGAGTGGATTCCGGGCCAGTCGGCGCCGCCGCCCATCCATTGCGGCCGCTTGGGGTGCCGCCACAGGCTTTCGACGATGGCCCAGTTGCCGCCGTGGTCGTCCGAACGGAACAGCCCGCCGGGCAGGGTGCCGCACCATATGACGCCCGGCTGGTTGGCGCCCCCGGGTTCAAGCGCCCAGATGCGATGGGTGGACCATTGTATCGGACGGCCCCAGAAATCCTTTTCGTCGAGGCCTTCCGGTTTGGGAGGATAGGTCGGCGTCGCGATTTCTTGCCATTTGCCGCGGTCCCAGCGGTGGACCTTCACGCCGAAATGGCCGTGATCGAGGGCTGCATAGCGTCTGCCGTCGCGCGGATCGGCCATCGCGAGCGTGACATTGTCGCCCAGGAAGTCGACTGAGGCGATGTTCCAGCTCCCGCCGGAGCGCTCCAGCGTAAACAGGCCCTTGCGGGTGGAGACCAGCAACGTTTCGCTCATGAGCTAACCTCCCGAGAGGGCCTGAAAGACAAATACGCTCGCGCTATCGCCCACCGGATCGCTCAGGCGCCCGCGATCGCGTATGAGGCGCTTGTCGACGAAGACGGAGATATGCTTGCGCAGGGCGCCCTGATCGTCGAGCACATAGCCCCGCGCCTTCGGATTGTGCGCAAAGACATTGTCGAGGACTTCACGCACCGTCTCTCCAGGCGCGTGCGCGTCCGGGCATTCGACATGCCTCTGGATATTGGGGGTAAAGGATACGTGCGCCATTGGCTCATTCCGCTTCGACGGAATTCCTCAAAATCCCGATTTCGGCAATCTCGACTTCGACGACATCGCCCGGCTGCATGAAAACCGGGGGCTTGCGCGAAAAGCCGACGCCCGCTGGTGTCCCGGTCGCGATCATGTCGCCAGGTTGCAACGGTGAGATCGCAGAAACGTAGGCTATGATGGATGGAATGTCGAAGATCAGCAGCTTCGTATTGCTGTGCTGCAGCACCGCGCCGTTCAGGCGCAACTGGATTTCGAGCGATGCCGGATCGGATATGTCGCGCGCTTCGACCATCCACGGCCCGGCCGATCCCGTGCGGTAAAAATTCTTCCCCGGCGTGATCTGGCCGGTGTGAAACTGCCAGTCGCGGATGCTGCCGTCGTTCAGGCAGGTGTATCCGGCGACATGGGAATAGGCGTCGGCCTCGGCGATGTAGCGACCCGGCTTGCCGATGATGACGGCAAGTTCGGTTTCGAAGTCGAACTGTTGCGACACTTTCGGCCGCAGCAATGGCGATCCGTGTCCTACAAAGGAATCTGCGAAGCGCGAGAATATGGCCGGGTAGGGCGCCCGCTTGCGGTCGATCCCCGCGTCCTGCACTTCGGTCAGGTGATCGAGATAGTTCGTGCCGACGCAAAAGATGTGCGAGGGGTCCGGAACCGGTGGCAGCAGCGTTACGTCCGTGAACGCGAAGTCCGGTTTGTCTCCCGCAAATTCAACTGCTTGCGTCGTGGCTCCGGCGCTGATGAGTGCGCGAAGCGTTGGAAAAGGCATCCGCCGCTTCAGGTCGATCAGGCCGGTGTCTGTCGCAATGCCATAGCTTGGCCCGGCAGATGTCTCGAAGGATGAGAATTTCAACTTTTTAACCTCGCGTGCCTTGGTGCAAATTATAACGGCTGCGCCCGGAAAGGAAACGGCCGGTTGACGCGAACGCGATGCTTGCAACAGGCCGAAATGCCTTTTCGCTAGACCGGATTCGTGCTTGTGTCGCCCCGATTGGATGGCTGGCCTCGCCGCCGCCAAAGTTCCGGGAGGACATCATGGACGACAACGCCGCTGCCCGCGCCGGGCTTGATCTCGACCGCTTTCGCCTGCGCAACTTTGTCGAAAATCTGGGCCCGGACCAGCTCGATATTCGCGAGGAGCCCGTCGCTCTTTCCGACATGGCTGCGGTCATGCAGGGCAACGGCAAGGCGGTTCTCTTTCGCAAGGCAGGTCCCGACGGGCAGGAGGTCGTGGGCAATGTCATCGGCAGCCGCGAGCGCGCGGCGCTGGCCTTCGGGGTCGAGCCCGGCAAGATCGCCGAAGAAATGCAGCGCCGTTTGCGCCTGAAGCCCGAACTCGTGCAACTCACGCGCGACGAAGCGCCCGTGCAGCAGGTCGTTCTGACCGGTGACGATATCGACGTGCTGAAACTGCCCGCGCATCTGCAGCATGCCTTCGACGGCGCGCCCTATATTTCCGCTACCGTCGATTTCAGCATCGATCCTGCGACAGGCTGGACCAATTGCGGCATGCGGCGTCTGATGCTGCGCGGGCCGAAGGAAACGGGCGTCGACCTCAACGCGCCCAGCGATCTGCGCGCCATCTACATGGCCGCCAGCGCCCGCGGCGAGCACGTTCCCGTCGCCTATGTGCTGGGCATGCATCCGATTGACCACATAGCGGCGACCATGAAAGTGCCAGGCGACGAGCTGGAGCTGGTGTCTTCCCTGCGCGCAGCGCCTTTGCCTGTCGTGAAATGTGTAACCAACGATGTGCGCGTGCCGGCCGATGCCGAGATTGTGCTGGAAGGCTATCTGGATGCCGCCGGCTATGTCGAGCAGGAAGGCCCGTTTGGCGAATATCTGGGTTACTACGGTGGCGTGAAAATGAACCCGATCTTCCGTCTGACCGCCATTACGATGCGCAAGGACGCCCTGTTCCAGACGTCGACCATTTCGGGCAACCGGATGGATATGACCGATACCTCAAATCTCGAAGCGCTGCGCTGCGAGCTCAACGTCTGGGAAGCGCTGAAATCGGTCGTACGCGAACCTGTAGCCGTCTATACGCCGGTGGCTGCCGGCGGCTCCATGAGCGTGCGCTTTTCCCTCCGCCAGCGCTTTCCGGGCGAAGCGCGCAGCGCCATCTACACGGTGCTCGGATCGACCGGCGCAAAGCATGTGTTCGCTGTCGATCCCGACATCGACATTTTCTCCGACCGTCAGGTCGAATGGGCCTTTGGAACGCGGTTTCAGGCCGACCGCGATCTGATCGTTGCGCCGGGCGTGCGCCTGTCGCCGCTCGACCCTTCCCTGCATGGTGCGCCATCAGGCGCCAAGGCTGGCTTCGATCTCACCTGGCCGATGCAGCACGCCACCCGGTGGGAGCTGCAGACGCCGCAGGCGCCGTCCTATCCGGGCAAGACTTTCCCCTCGCTGCAAGCGGCCCTGGAAGACGGGCCCAAGCGCTTCGAGGAACTGATGGCGGCGCTCGGCAGCAAGGACGGGCGCGAAATCGTGCGCGCACTCGATGGTCTGCGCAGCAGAGGACTTTCCCGCGACGAAGCCGGCAAATATTTCCTCAAGAAATAGACGTGCAGCGCAACGGCGGCCTCAGGCAGCCGCCGCGCGGCGCGCTCTGCGCCACGCCAGCACATTCGGGGCCCATGCGAGCGCCATCGCCGCGGCGCTGGCCAGATCGATCCAATATGCGGACGGGATCAAGAGGCCCGCCGATGCGATCAGGAACAGGCCGCGCTGCCATTGCGTTATGCGTCCGTGCAGGAACTCCGTGCCCTGCAGCGCCATGGCAAGCGACACATAGCCAAGCAGATAGCGCAGCGTCGTTATGGCAATCAGCAAGGTGTCGCCCTGCAACAGAAGCGCTGGCGCATAGACGAAGCTGAACGGGATCAGCGCCAGCGATGCGCCGAATTTCAATGCCGCGAAGCCCGTTTTCATTGGATTGGCCCCCGCTATAGCTGCCCCCGCGAAGGCCGACACGCATACAGGCGGCGTGATATTGCTGAGGCATGCTGCATAGAAGACGACAAGATGCGCCGGCACTTCGGGTACGCCCAGTGTGATGAGCGCCGGGGCTGCGACAACAGACAAAATGATGTAGGAACCCGTCGTGCTCGAGCCCATGCCGATCACAATGGAAATCAGGGTCACCAGCACCACGGTGAGGAACAGGCTGCCGCCGGCAAACTCGACCAATACGGCGGAGAATTTCAGGCCGAGGCCGGACAGCACGATTCCGCCGATGATAATGCCAAGAGCACCGATGGCCGCGCCCGCGGACGTATTGCTGTGCGCGCCCGACACAAGCGCGTGGAACACTTCGCGCGGTCCCATTGCCGTTTCCCTGTGCCTCCAGGATAGCACAAGCGTCGACACGATGCCCCAAAAAGCGCCGAATTCCGGCGAAAAGCCCATGAACAAAAGGCCGATCACGACAATCAGCGGCACGAAAAAGTGCCAGCCGCGTTTGAGCACGGCAGAGGTCGAGGGAATTTCCTCTTCCGGCATGCCTTTAAGGCCGGTCTGCACGGCCTGAAGGTCGACCATGTAGAGCAGGAAAATAAAGAACAGCAACGCCGGGATGACGTTCATCAGGGCGATGGTGAGATAATTGGTCTGCGTCAGGGTTGCGAGAATGAACACGCCCGCGCCCATGACCGGAGGCATGAACTGCCCGCCTGTGGAGGCTATGGCTTCGATGGCGCCCGCATGCTCCGGCTTGTATCCGATGCGCTTCATCAGCGGGATGGTGAAGGCGCCGGTAGCGACGACATTGGCGACAGAAGAGCCGGATATCGAGCCGAACAGAGCCGACGTCAACACGGCGATCTTGGCCGGTCCGCCGCGCCATTTGCCTGCCAGCGCCGTGCCGAGATCCATGAAAAACGCCCCTGCGCCGCTACGCTCCAGAAATCCGCCGAGGATCATGAATGGAAAAACGAAAGTTGCGAAAGTCGCAGTGACGACGCCAAAGATGGCCTCCTGGGTGGAATAGGAAAACTCGACGATGCGCTCTATCGTCATGCCGGAATGGGCGAGTTTTCCCGGCAGATAGTTTCCGAAGTAGAGCTGCGCCAGAAATGCCAGCGCAATAAGTGTGATGGTTATGCCGAGCGCCCGCCTGCTGGTTTCCAGCATCAGGAAAATGCAGATAAATCCGAAGGATTGGTCCCAGGCATTCGGCTCGCTCACACGTTCCATCGCATAGACCGGATATTGGTCGATCCAGTAGCCGATGGTTACGACTGTCAGGACGATCAAAATCCAGTCTATCGCGCTTGGTCGCGTTTTCGGCGCGCCTGAGCGCGCCGGATACAGCAGAAACACCAGAACCGACGTAAACATCAGGTAGAGGCCGCGGTTCGTCTCGGACGAAACCAGCCCAAAGCCGGATGTATAAAGATACCACAGCGAAAATGCCGCAGCCGTCAGGCCGAACACGACAGCCATCGGGCCGGTCAGCTCCCGGCCGTTCGCGCGCACCGGTTCGAACCAGCCCTTTGTCATGTGTGTCACTGGATTGCGAGAGAACGCCGGCGGACCGCGCACGAACGGCGCGGCCGCGTGTTGCTAGCCGATTACTTCGGCCACTGGCCCTTGGCCTTGTAATAGGCCTCTGCGCCCGGATGCATTGGCGCCCCCAGGGACAGGAAGTTCTTTACGTCCGGCTTCATCTGGCCCCAGGCCTTGTGCCCGGCGGCGAGCGTCTTCCGGCTGTCGTCCTGATAGACCAGTTCGAGAATGTCCTGGATCGCCTTGGCGGGTACGCGCTCGTGCGCCACCCAGTAAACCGTCAAATATGGCAGCTTGGTCGCCGGGACGCCCTTGTAGGTATTGGCCGCCATCGTGTCGATTGCGTAGAAGGGATACTTCTTCTGGATCGTCGCGAGGTCTGCATCGGAGTAGGGGATAACGATAGCGCCCTTGGTCTCCGCCAGCTCCTTGACAGCCGCTGCAGGGGCCGACGACTGGCACAGCGCCTGCACCTGGCCGTTGCCGACAGCGCGTCCAGCGTCGGCGAAAGTCATGTAACGCTGCTTGATGCCGTCAAGCGTTCCAAGCGCTCGCAACATGTTCTGGCAGTTGAAGACAGTACCGGAACCGGGCGGGCCCATGGCTACTGTTTTGCCTTTGAGATCTGCCAGCGTTTTGATGCCGGAGCCGGGCAAGGCGACGAAGTAGGTTGGGCCCGCATATGCCTTGGCAACGCCGCGCAGCATTGTGCCCTTTGCAGTGGACTTGAAAGGACCTTCGTTGTGCAGCGACATGTAGACATGCGCGCCGTAGACGATGCCCATGTCGAGCTCGCCCTTTATCAGGCGTTTGGCGTTTTCGGTGGAGCCGCCTGTTGTCACTTGCGTGATGTTGTAGGCAGGCAGCTTCTGCGAAATGAGCGTGCCGGCAACACCGACCATGTAATACATCACGCCGCCGGGGTTTGAACCGCCCCATGCAATATTGGCCTTGCCTTGCGCCGAGGCGGGTCCCGCGGCCAGAGATACGAGTGCTGCCGCGCCTGCGGCCAATGCGAAACGTTTCATGTATTCCTCCCGGTATTGAACGGCATCAATGACTTGGCCATTTACTGCCGGACGAAGTGCCATAAACAATGGGCAGCGCAGCTATGCGCGAAGCGCCGGTATCCCATGCGCGGATTACATAGGAGTATCGTTTTGCGATACGTTTCGTCAATGCTGGCCCGGATTCTGCTCGCCGCCGGGCCTGCGCTGGTCCGGCTCTCCTTGCCGCATCGGCTTTCGCATGGCATTGGATTGGCCCAGAATGAATTTCGCGCCGCGTGGCGCTACCCGGAGGCCGCATGACCAGCGCCGACGCCACAGACCTTCGTGCCGAGCGAGCAGAATTGACGACCCTGACCATCGTCTCGGTCGTCCATTTCGTCAGCCACTTTTATTGGCTGGTATTCGTACCCTTGTTGCCTGCGCTGACGAAGCTTCTGGATGTTTCCTATGTCCAGCTCGGTTTTGCCATAACAACCATGAACGTGGTTTCGGCGCTGACCCAGGCGCCGGTCGGCTTCATGGTCGACCGCTTCGGCGCGCGCTTGCTGCTGATCGGCGGCGTGTTGTTGGGCGGCGTCGGATTTATTCTGCTCGGCCTGTTTCCCTCCTACGCAATGCTGCTGTTCGCTGCTGTGCTGATCGGGCTTGGCAATGCGGTTTATCATCCCGCCGATTTTTCCATCCTGTCGGCAGAGATGAGTAACAAGCGCATGGGCCGGGCTTACGCGATCCACGGCTTCATGGGTTATGCAGGCTTTGCCGCCGCGCCGCCGGTGGTACTGGCATTGAACTGGTGGGGCGGGGCGCAGTTTGCGCTTGTTGCGAGCGGCTTGATCGGTCTGGTTCTTTCTGTGCCGCTGCTTCCGGGCGTCGCCAGCGAACGCAGAACGAGCCGCGCCAACAAGTCCGCACCCAGGCAGCAGGCCCTTCCTGCCCGCTCCCTGCTTACCCCGTCCGTGATCGCGTTGACGGTGATGTTCACCATGCTCAGCCTGTCAACGACGATGATCCAGACCTACATGGTTCCGGCTCTCGCAGCTCTGTCGGGCTTTTCCCAGTCTGTCGGCGAAACCGCACTCGCGGTATTTCCCTTTGCCGTTATGACTGGTGTCCTCAGCGGCGGTTTCGTCGCCGATAAGGCAAAACAGCAATCCTATGTCGCGGCTGCCGGGTTTGGACTGGCGGCCTTGTTCATCGTCGCGATCGCGGTCATCAAACCGGGATCGGCGGCAACAATAGCGATGCTGGCAATTGCCGGCTTTCTGGCCGGGCTGATCATGCCGTCGCGCGACCTGCTGGTGCGCAATGCTTCTCCGCCGCAGGCAGTAGGGCGCATCTTCGGCATCGTGACCACGGGCTTCAACTTTGGCGGTATCGTCGGCCCGCTCGTGGGCGGCCTGTTGATCGACCACAAAATGGCGCCGTGGATATTTTACGGGTCGGCAATCTTCATGGGGGCAACCATTGCCATTGCCCTCGCCGTTGATCGCCGTCCCGATCTGGCAAAAAGCCCGCAGCCGGCCGAATAGGCGCAAGCTCTATTTGCAGACCAGAACCGGTATTTTGGATAGCGCCATAACTTCCTGCGCTACGCTGCCCATAACCATTTTGCTGATTCCGCGCCGGCCGTGCGAGGCAATGGCGATCAGGTCGCAACCGCGGATCTCCGCCGCATTCACGATGCCTTCGGCCGGATGCGCATCGGCGATATGCGCGGTCTCGATTGCAACGCCATTCTTTTGCGCAATCTCGGTCGCATGACCGAGGACTTTAGCCGCCACCTTGCTGGCGTGCTCTTCGAATTCCTGGACCGCCTTCATCTGACCGGCCTGGACCTTTGCTGCGATGTCGACCGGGGACCAGGATTCGCTCACGGTCACTGCCGTGACCTTGGCGCCTGTTGCCTTCGCCAAATCCAGCGCATAGACGGTTGCTTTGTCGGCAAGCGCCGAACCATCGGTCGCGACGAGTATATGTTTCGGCATGTTCGCTTCCCTTCTTTGTCCAGTTTGAAAGAGTTCGTGAACTGAACTGCGCCTCACCCGCGTTTGCGGATAGGTATTTTCTTTTCGCCGGATTGCGCTACCGTCGTGCGCGGGACGGCGATGGAAAGCACCCCGGCGTCGAACGTGGCGTCGATTCTCGACGTGTCGGAATCCGGCGGCAGACGAAACGTTCGCTGAAATGAGCCGTATTCCCGTTCGGAGAAAAAGTAGTTCCGGCCTTTTTCTTCATGCTGGCTATGTTTCTGGCCGCGCACCACCAGCGAATTGTCGTGCAGGGAAATCTCGACGTCGTCCTGTTTCACGCCGGGGAGTTCCAGAGCGATCTCGTAGGCGCTTTCGCCCGCGCAGGCGTCGGCGCGCGGCGCAAACCAGTCGGCCACCTTCTCGCGCACCTGCCGTAGCGGTTCGTAGAGATTTGGCCACCATCCGGCGGTATGCGATTTCTCGACCATGCAGCCCTCCGAACCCGGTCACGGTTTCCCGGCGGCCGGTAGTGCAATCCTTCGACAGTAGATTTAAAGTATCCGCCCGCTCGAACTTTCGCGTTGAGTTAGGTCAATCGCGCTGCGGCAGAATTGAAAATGCGTGTCAGGCGGCGGAAAACGTCGCGACCACCGGCGCATGGAATGAACCGGCTACGCTGTCATCAGCGGCGAACTCGTCCGCCAGTCCGTCGTTCAGTATGTCCACGCCGGTACACAGGGCCGCAAGCGCTGGCGATGCAAGAATGTGATCCAGCAGGACCGGGCGTCCGGCATGCAGGACGCTGAAGCGCCTGTCCTGCGCAACTCTCGATTCGAGCGCCTCCAGCGACCGCGCCGGGTCGAGCGCGCCGTCCGCCTCGTCCGGGGCTGCGCGGAGGATTTTCGCCGGCGTCTCGTATGTGTCGGAATTCAGATCGCCACAGACGGCTATCAGTGCATCGGGTCGATCGTCGAAGACCTCTTCGAGATGAAGTCGCGCCTCCAGCGCCTGCCCCTGCCGTTTGAGCGCGGCAAGGTAGAACCCGCGCGCCCAGTCCCGGCTGATGCCTGGATAGCTTCTGCCGCGCCCGGTCCCGAAAGGAACCGCACGTGGCGCCCGCAAATGAAGGTTTACAACATGCAATAGTCGCCCACCTGGCAGGGAAATGTCGGCAGTTTGGGTAGGCCTGTCCCAGCGTAGAGCCGTCGCGTTGCTTTGCGAGGCAGAAACGCCGAGCGGGGGAACCGGTTGCTGGGCGACAAGATCGTGATGGATTTGCCCGCTGGCGGCAATGGGCCAGCGCGACAGGATCGCGAGATTGTGGACGTCTGCAGGGTGGCCCGTATCGGGATTAACGCTCGTCGCGACAAAAAACGCCTCAAGGGGCGTTCCGGCCAACAGCCGTTTCAGTGCTGCAAAGCCCCTGCTTTTCGCGCCGGCAATCTTCTGGGCGTTGACCTCCTGCAGGCAAACGATATCCGCATCCAGTCCCGCTAACACGGGCCTAAGGGCTGCCAGGCGCCTGTCGAAAAGCTCCGGTTCCGCGGGTCTGAAATCGAGACTTTCGATGTTGAAGGTCGCAAGCCGCCAGGTTTGTGTCATGAGGGAATGGCCGTCATGATTGCTTTGTCCGTCGCGTTCACGCGCTCCGCCTAGAAAATACGTCGCTACCGGGGATCTCAAGTCCTGCGCCGCCACTACCCTCTTTACGGCATCCGCGAATTTTTGGGCATACCGCTCGCGCCGAAAACATAGGCCGGAAGCTTCGAACTGGCCACATCGCCCCAATTGTGATTGTGTGCCCAAGGAGAGCGAAGCGGCCAATTTCGTCGACGAAAAAGAAAACTGGCGTCGATTTGGCGAGATTCCGAACAAAAATAGGTCGGCGGGGAACCAGGGCGCATGGATTTCGAACCATTGCACATGGCTGTAAAGGCGCTTGGCATCATCGGCGAACCCATGCGCCTGATGTATCTGTTTTTCGGCGTGATCATGGGCCTCATTCTCGGGATCATCCCGGGCCTTGGCGGACTGGCGGGGCTTTCGATATTGCTCCCCTTCACCTTCGGCATGGACCCTTATTCGGCGATCGCGATGATGTTGGGCCTGTCGGCAGTCACAGTGACGTCCGATACGATTCCGGCTGTTCTGTTCAGCGTGCCGGGAACTGTCGGTTCGGCTGCGACGGTTCTCGATGGCTATCCCATGGCGCAAAAGGGACAGGCCGGACGCGCGCTGGGCGCAGCGTTTTCGGCTTCGGTGATCGGCGGCGTCTTTGGCGCGCTGCTGCTGGGCGTGAGTATTCCTTTTCTGCGGCCGCTTGTGCTGCTGATCGGGTCGGCGGAATTGCTTGCGATCTGCGTATTCGGGCTGTCGCTGGTAGCTTCCCTGTCCGGCGGCTCGCCGCTGCGCGGAATGGCCGCCGCCTGCATCGGCATGCTTGTGGCAACCACGGGCGAAGACCCGCAGACCGCTACCATGCGCTGGACTTTCGACAGCAATTATCTTTGGGATGGTTTGCCGATCGTGCCCTTCGCCCTGGGACTGTTCGCACTGCCGGAAATCGCCGATCTCGTAATCAAGCGCTCGTCGATTTCCGGCGCCACCGATACGGGCTCGCGCTTTTCACAGGGCGCCGGCATTCGCGACGTATGCGCCAACTGGTTCCTGGTGCTGCGCTGCTCGTCGATTGGCGCGATCCTCGGCGCCATCCCGGGCATGGGAGCAGCCGTGATTGACTGGATCGCCTACGGCCACGCCGCACGAACGGAAAAGGGCGCAGCCGAAACTTTCGGCAAGGGCGACGTGCGCGGCGTGATCGCCTCTGAAAGTTCCAACAACGCCAAGGAGGGCGGCGCGCTCATCCCGACAATCGCCTTCGGAGTTCCCGGTTCCGCCTCGATGGCGCTGCTTCTGGGCGCGTTTCTGATCCACGACATCGTGCCGGGGCCCGATCTTCTGACCAAACGGCTCGACATCACCTATACGATGGTCTGGAGCGTCGCCATCGCCAATATATTCGGTGCAGGCATCTGCTTCCTTTTCGCCAACCAGCTTGCCAAGATTGTCCTGATCCGCATCGGTATTCTCGCTCCCGTCATTTTGGCGGTCGTCTATGTAGGCACATTCCAGGCCTCCAATGATTGGGGCGATCTGTATGCCTTGATCCTGTTCGGCATATTGGGTTGGGTCATGAAACGCGCCGGTTGGCCGCGTCCGCCGGTCATACTCGGTTTCGTACTCGGCGGGCTGATCGAGCGCTATCTCGTCATAACCGTGCAACGCTACGATTTTGCCTGGCTCGGCTTTCCGATAGTGATGGTGCTTCTGGCGTTGACCCTGTTTGGCATCCTGAGGCCCGCCATTTCCGCCATCGCTGCAAGCATGCGGCGAAAGGCCAGTGGCGCGAGCTGGGGCTTGCGGCCGATGCCGCGCGGCGATTTCGGCGATGCAGGCTTTGGTCTGGCCGTCATCGCAATATTTGCAGCCTCTCTTGTGGTCGCCCACCCGTGGGAACTCGACGCCAAATTGATGCCGGCCACCGTGGCGTGGGGCGGGACGATTTTCGCGGCCCTGCATATCGCCTCGCGTTTCGTGCGCGTGACCGGCGGCGCTGTGGAGGCCTCTGCGCAGCACGCAGCCGCCGATATCGACAGCGGTCTTGCGAACTTGCCCGCCAATACGGTCGGCAGGCGTGCGCTGCTGTTCCTTGGCTGGATATTGTTCTACCTTGCTTGCGCTGCGCTTGCCGGCCTGCTTCCGGCCATGCTGATTTTTCTCCTCGCCTATATCCGCTTCGATGCAAAGGAAAGCTGGCCGATGGCCGCCGCGGTGGCGGCGGGAACGACGCTGTTCTGTTATGTCGTTTTTCACCGGGTGGTTGCAGTTGTCTGGCCGCAATCCTTGTTGGGCGATATGTTCCCCGTGCTGCGAACCATTCAGGCGTTTAACGTGCTGTGAGCGGTGCGCACAATACGGTGGGATCGAACGAACGGAACGAGGATGCCCGTAGCGGCGAACGGATTGCACTACGACGCGGGCGGCAGGCGAGACAGCGATGGCCCTCTCGCCGTGTTGCTGCATGGCCTCTCCGGCACCGGCGCCGTCTGGCGCGGATTGACGGACATACTCGACGCCCGCTGGCCCGGCAGCTGGATTGCGCCGGACTTCCGCGGTCACGGCCGCTCTCCGCATGCGGAAAGATACGGCATCGCCCTGCATGCCGCCGATATCGCCGGCCTCATCGATGCAAGCCGCGATATCTACCTCGTTGGCCATTCCATGGGCGGCCAATGCGCCATGGTTCTGGCCTCCGGCTGTTTCGGCTTTACACCGAAAACCGCAATCACACTCGGCGTCGCGGTCGATTGGGGCAACGAAGCCAGGGAACGTATCGACAGGCTGGCGCATACGCCGGTGCGCTGGTTCGAGAGCGAGAATCTGGCGCGCGAACGTTTCGTCCGGGTCAACGGCCTTGAAGGCTCGATCGATCCGCAATCCGAAATTGCCGCGACTGGCATTCGACAAGAAGCAGGCCGGTGGCGGCTTGCCGCCGATAACCGTGCTGCAACGGTCGCCAGCGCCTCGACGCGCAGAATTTACGCGGCTGCAACCGCCCCCATCGTGCTGGCGCGCGGCCAACACGATCCGATGGTGACACGCGACGAGCATCTCTCGCTTGATCCATTCGCAATCGAAATTTCCGGCTGCGCCCACAACGTGCATGTGGAGAACCCGGAAGCGGTTTGGGGCGTGCTGCAGAAGGCAAAGGTTTCCTGATCGCTGCACCAAAGCAAAATCGTGACGAATTTCCGCTCCGCCATTGTCAAAGCGCCCGCATCTTGCAACAATGATCGTATTCCGCCGCAATCTCGGCGTGCATAGCAAAACATGCCGCCGCAGAGCGGCGCAACATGGGGAGGAACGTAACCATGACCAGACTGAGGACGATTCTGCTCGCTTCCGTGGCCGGGCTCTCCGCAGCTGCGGCTCAGGCGCAGGCCCAGACGAAATTCCCCGTCAAGCCGATCAAGCTGGTCGTGCCCTTCGGGGCCGGCGGGGCGACGCACACGCTTGCGCGTCTCTTCGCAGATGATCTAGCCAAAGCCATCGGCCAGCGCGTTGTGGTGACGGCTGCGCCGGGCAGTGGCGGCGCCATCGGTTCGGCCCAGGTCGCCCGCTCGAAGCCGGACGGCTACACACTGTCGATGGGTTCCAACGGCACCAATGGAATGCGCTGGCAGATATCCGAGACGGGCTACACGCTCGACAGCTTCCGGCCGCTGGGCGCGGTCGCCTGCCTGCCGACCGGTGTTGCGGTGAAGTCCGATAGCCCGATCAAGTCGGTCAAGCAATTTATCGATCACGTGAAGAAAAATCCCGACATCAAATACGCTTCGGTCGGCACCGGTTCGTCCGTGCATGTCGCCACGGAACAATTCGCGGAACTGGCCGGCTTGAAAATCACTCACATCGGCGCCCGCGGCGGCAAGGACGCGATTGTGAAACTCTTGTCCGGCGAGGTTCAGTTCGTCGCCGTGGCTGCAAGCAATTTCCCGGCCCAGTTTTCAAAAGGCAAGACCGGCCAGCTCCGTCCGATCTTCGTGACAAGCGACGAGCCGTATGAGTTCGCGCCGCAGGTCGAAACGCTCAAATCCGCTGGATATAATTTCACGGACTTTACCTGGTGGGGTCCGATGGCGGTCAACGGCACGCCCGCGCCGGTAATGGAGAAGCTCGCCAGCGCTGTGGAAAAGGCCGCCAAGTCCGAAACCTTCAAGAATACGCTGAAGAAGTTCAACTACACCGGCTGCTTCAAGAATGCGAAGGATGCGTGGGCGGATCTTCAGGCCTACGCCAAGCGGCAGGAAGGCACGCTGAAGAAACTCGGCATGCACAAGGACCTGGCCAAGAAGCAAAAGTAGTCCTGCCGTCCATGTCCGTCAGCTTCGGCCGGCTCTCGCGAGCCGGCCGTTTCGGATCGAACCCATCTTGTCCCAGAAACAAAGCGCGGCGAGCCGCCGCTCCGAACGGACAGCCAGAATGCCCATCCGCCATCCCGATATCGTCACGGCAGCAATTCTGATTGCCATTGGCGCAGCGATGTATGCGCTCAGCAACAACATCTACGTGACGCCCAGCATCAGCACGTTCTCGCCGCGCTTTTTCCCCAAGCTCGCGTCCGTATGCATCGTCCTGTGTGGCATTGGCGTACTCGTCGGCGGTCTGCTCGCCGAGCGAAAAGAAATGCCGTTTCTGTTCAACAAAACGAATCTGATCGTCGCGGCGCTGTTCCTGATTTACTTTCTCTCCTTCGAACAGGTCGATTTTCGCGCTGGCTCGTGGGCGCTGATCCTTGCCTGCATGTACGTGCTGGGTTGCCGCAGCAAGCTGCAACTGGCGATCGTGCCTGTCGTGACGGCCACCGCCATCTACCTCGTCTTTACCTATGGCTTCGAAGTGGTGTTGCCGCAATGGATATGATCTCCTGGGACCATGTGGTCTACGCCCTGTCGCAGCTCGCAAATCCCAATGTGCTCATGTGGCTGTTGATCGGAACGATAGCCGGACTGATTTTCGGCGCATTGCCGGGCGTGACCGCCACGGCCGGTATAGCGATCCTCACTCCGTTCACCTTTCGCTTGGGTTTCGAGCAGGCCATGGCGCTCCTGCTGGGCGCCTATTGCAGCGGTTATTTCGCGGGGTCTTTTCCGGCTATTCTCATCAATACACCGGGCACGCCAGCCAACGCCGCGACCGGATTCGACGGCTATCCCATGGCGCAAAAGGGCGAAGCAAACCGGGCTATGTCGTTGGCGACCTTCTGCTCCTTCATTGGTGGAATATTTTCGGCGCTGGTGCTGGGCCTGGTCGCCCCAAGCCTCGCCAAAATCGCCCTTTCGTTCACATCCGTGGAATATTTTTCCCTCGCCATGCTGGGTCTTGTTTGCGTTGCGGGCGTCTCCGGCCCGTCGCTGCTTAAAGGCATTGCTGCCGGTTTTATGGGCGTGCTGCTGTCTACATTCGGCAACGATCCCATCGCAGGAACCATGCGCTTCGACTTCGGCATGGTCGAATTGCAGGGCGGAATCCCGCTGCTGCCCGCACTGATAGGCCTGTTCGCCATTACTGAATTACTGACCAAGGCCGCGAGCGCGGATGTCGCGACCACCACGTTACCTGGGCAAAATCCGTTCCGGCTGGTCTGGCTGTTCGGCATCATTGCGCGCAACAAATGGCTGACGTTCAAGAGTGCGGTCATCGGCACGATTGTCGGCGTGCTGCCGGGCACGGGGCCGATCATCGCATCGTGGATCTCCTACGGCGAGGCAGTGCGCAACGCCAAGCCCGAAGACCAGTACGGCAAAGGCGACGAGAAGGGCGTTATAGCTTGCGAAACATCCAATAACGCAGTTACTGGCGGCGCTCTGGTTCCCCTGCTAACCGTAGGCATCCCGGGAGATCCGGTAACGGCAGTGCTGATTGGCGCACTCCTGTTTCAGGGCATCGATCCCGGGCCGTTCTTTATTCGCGACAACGGCGACAAGTTCATGCACATCCTTGTCATGCTGATGGCGGCGAATGTCCTACTGCTGATCGTCGGCCTCGCCTCGCGCAGACTCTTGCCCTATCTCGTTCAGGTGCCGACGCACACGCTGGTGCCGGTTGTCGCAGTCCTGTCCGCGGCCGGCGGCTATGCGGTGAACGCCACCGGTTTTGAAGTGTCGTTCATCATCATAGCCGGCCTGATCGGCTATTTCATGATGGCCTTTGGCATTCCTGTCGGTCCGATCCTGCTGGGTCTGGTCCTCGGGCCATATGTTGAAGAGAACCTGCGCAACGGGTTGGCTGCGAACAACGAGAACTGGACCGTTTTCTTCACGCGGCCCATCAGTGCCGGACTTCTATTGTGCATGATCGGTCTGGTTTACTTCTTTCTGCGTACACGCCGGCGGGCTGCCGGGAATCTTGCCCATCAGGGTTAGGCATGGCATGCAGCTTTCGGCCTTCTGCCAAATCGGGCCGCTGTCGCGCTGGAGCCGGTCATGACTGCATACGAAACAATCCTCGTCGAAACCCGCGGCCGTGCGGGGCTCATCACGCTCAACCGGCCGCAGGCGCTCAATGCCCTGAACGATCAGGTCGCTGCCGATGTGCTGGCCGCCTTGCGCGCCTTCGACGCGGACGAAAACGTGGGCGCGATTGTTCTGACCGGATCGGAAAAGGCCTTCGCAGCCGGAGCGGACATCAAGCAGATGGCGGAAATGGACGCCAGCACGGCCTACCGGACGGACGCATTCGGCGAATGGGAAGAGATGACACGCATTCGCAAGCCTGTCATCGCGGCGGTGGCCGGATTCGCGCTCGGCGGCGGCTGCGAACTGGCGATGATGTGCGACATCATTCTTGCTGCCGACACGGCGAAATTCGGCCAGCCTGAGATTACTCTTGGCATTATTCCCGGCATGGGCGGCACCCAGAGGCTGGTGCGTGCGATTGGCAAATCGAAAGCGATGGAGATGTGCCTAACAGGCCGCATGATGGGGGCGGAAGAAGCAGAAAAGGCGGGCCTCGTGGCGCGCGTCGTGCCGGCCGCGGACCTGCTCGATCAGGCGATCGCTTTGGCGCAGAAGATCGGTTCCATGTCCGCCCCGGCGACGATGATGGTCAAGGAAGCAGTCGGAAGGGCTTTCGAGTCCGGTCTGGCGGAAGGGCTGCGCTTCGAAAAGCGGCTTTTTCATTCCGCTTTCGCCTCGCACGACCAAAAAGAAGGGATGGCCGCCTTCAGCGAAAAGCGCAAACCGGAATTCAGGCACAGGTAGTCGAAGGCGGAGCGAGCCGCTCCTCTTAACCGCGCATTCAGGTTAACGGCACTTAACGCTCGAACCTAAACACCCGAAAACCAAGATTTTAAGCGCCGATTAAGCGAACGACCCCGAATGTCGATCCAGGTATTTGGCCGTGAGGCCAGACAGGATCGTAACGGTATGCGGCGCAAAAACGGCAAGAGAACGATTTATCGCAAACGACGGCAAGCAGCGCAGGCCCTTGCCGCGAGCGCCTTTCTAGCCGTGGCTTTCGCCGCCGCTCCCGCTCGCGCAGCGTGTACGCTGCAGGCCGGGGTACTGATCTGCTCCGGCCTGACCGGTGATGGGATAGGTCCTGTCCCGAGCGGCCAGAAAGTCCAGATTTATGGCAGTTCCGAAGTCCGCGGATCGGTCAATCCGGTCGCGATCACTGTCGGTACCGGCAACACCATCGATAACGGCGGCTCCGTTGTAGGGCTAACGACCGGGATAGTGGCGGCGGGCGATCTCATCCTCAACAATACCGGTTCGATTTCCGGCACGACCATGCACGGCGTCCAGATCGGCGCGGGCCTCTCCGTCATTACAAATGGCGGTTCGATATCGGGCGCCGGCACCGGGATCGCCAGCGGCGGCGACGTCAGGCTGACGAACAGCGGCACAGTTTCCGGCGCCACCGCAATCAATGTTTCGGGAACGCTGACCATCAACAACAGCGGTACGATTTCGGGAACCGCCGCAGCCATCCTTGGCAGCGTGATCACGATACAAAATGGCGGTTCGATCACCGTGCAGGCGCCGGGCGGCTACGCCATCAATGCGCTCAATACGCTGAACGTGACCAGTTCCGGCTCCATAACCGGAAGGTTGGCGGCGAACACGAGCCTCACGGCGCACAACTTGGGCACCATCGATAGCGGCAATGCGCTCGCGATCATGTCGCGCAACGTGACATTGACCAACGACGGGTCGATTACAGGCATGGGACTGGTTTCGGCAATGGGCGCCGAAATCGTCAACATAGGCCGCATGACCAGCCTTGGCCCGGCGACAGCGATCTCGGCCATCGGCCTGACGCTGACGAATTCAGGCGATATCATTGCCTTGGGCGGCAATCTGAATGTCATCGATGTTTCGATGAACGCCAATATCGACAACTCCGGAAACATCACCGGCGGCGACAATACGATAGCCATTCGTGTCGGCGGTGACGCCACGATTGCCAACTCCGGCAACATCATCGTTGGCGATACCCTTATCGCGGGACAACGGTCTGTCGCGATTGAAGTCTCGCGGATGGCGGATGTCTCCAATTCCGGCGTGATCCGCGTCGGAGACGGCGGCACAGGTCTCATTCTTGGAGATGGATCCACATTCAAGAACAAGGGCGATCTGGAGGTCTCCGGCGCTGGCGCAACAGGCGTGACCGGGCCGGGCGCTCTCGCCGTCCAGAATAGCGGGGGAATAGCCGTCGCCGGCCTCGGCGCAACCGCAATCCTTGGCGCCGGCGCGCTGACTGTCGATAACAGCGGCAAAATCTCCGCCACCGGGACGAATGCAACAGCCATAGCCGGCATGGATCTGCTCACGGTGACCAACACGGGCCTGATAACGGTCGCGGGAACTGGATCGACGGCGATCTCCTCGCTCGGCGCTCTCACACTGACAAACTCCGGCGAAATTTCTGCCGCCGAGGGTGTCGCGGTTTACGCTCGTGCGAGTCTCGATCTCGTCAACCGGGGCATGATTTCCGGTGTAACGGGCATTCTGGTGGAGCCCGGCGCGGGCCCTGCCATGATCGTGAACGACGGGGCGATCGTGGGAACCGGCGGCAATGCGATAGTCCTGACCGACGCTGCGGATACTCTCACGCTTGGCCGCAATTCCCGCGTTCAGGGCCGCATTGTTCTTGGCGGCGGCGGCGACACGGTCAATCTCGACTTCAGCGACCGCAGGTCCCGTATCCTGGTATTCGATACGCTGGCCGGCGCGGCTGTTAACGTTGCCGGATCTTCCTCGTGGTTTCTATCGGGCAATTCGATTGTCGATCTGAATCCGATAACGCAATACATGAAGAATGCTGGCGTTACCGACGTTCGCGAGGCTGTGGGCGGAATTATTCAGGGACGCATCGAGGAGCGGGCGCGTGCCGACCGGCCGATGCCCGGCTTCTACATCAAGGCCTTTGCAGGCGCGAGCTTCCACGGATCGACCCGCCAGCACGATGCATTTCGCAACACGCAGTTCGGCGCGATTCTCGGCGCGGAAGGCGAGGCGGCTCCGAATCTCATCGTCGGCGGTTTTGCCGGTGGCGCCGGATCGAGCGCCAGCACGTCGGGATCGGCGTCCGACCGGGCAAGCGCTACCTACATTCTCGGCGGCCTGTACGGGCGTTTCTCGCCCGGAATGTTCTTCATCGACGCCAATGTGACCGGCGGTTATGCGAATGCGTCTGCGAACATGAATATCGTGAGCAATATCGCGCCCGGCGGCGTCGAGAGGCTCGACAATGGCTCTACCGGCACATTCGTAAGTCCGGAAGCAGGGATCGGCGTGAACGTTCCGATCAACGAGGAAACAACGATTTCTCCGGCCCTGCGGTATCGCTACACGGCCACGAACTGGAACGCTGCAAAGACAATCTCCACGACCGGTCTGGCGATCGGGTCGACGTCGCCGCGTGCGAGCGAACTGCGCGCCGAGGTCCAGGCCAGCCACAAGGCGCGCTTTGACGGCGCTTCGTTCAAAATGTACGAAACCATTGGCGTCCTGCGCGAAACCGTGAGCGGTGGGGATTTTACCTTGGCCGTAAACGGCGTGTCCGCACCCGGCGCCGCATCGAGCGCCAAGTCAACGACCGGTGTCTATGCAGCCGCGGGTTTCGAATGGATCGACGAAAGCGGCTTTGCCTGGTTCGCGTCCATGCGCGGCGATTGGCGCACAGGCAATACGTATCGATTCAGCGCAAGGGCAGGGGCGAAGCTGAACTTCTGATCGCCCGGCCGAATACCGCGCGGACACTGGCGGATCTACCAGAAGCGCTTGCTGGCGATCCGCGCGCCTTCGGCCATCGCTGCGAATTTGGCGAACACCACATCGGGGTCGACCGCAGCCTGTCCCACCCAGGTGCCATAGCCGCAATCGGTTCCGGCAATCACGTTTTCCCGCCCGACCAGCTTTGCATAATTGCCGATTCGTTGCGCAATCAGCTCCGGATGTTCGATAAAATTGCTCTTTGATTCCAGCACGCCGGGAATGAGAACCTTTCCGTCCGGCAGCTTGATCCGCTCGAAGAGCGCCCATTCGTGCGCATGGCGGGGATTGGCCGCTTCGAACGAGATTGCCGCAGGCCGGGCGCGAAAGACAAGATCGACGATGTCGGCAAGCGCCACATCGTAGTGGTGTGGTCCTTCGTAGTTGCCCCAGCACAGATGCAGTCGCAGCCGGTCTTCCGGAAGTCCTTCAAGCGCGTGGTTCAGGGCTTCTATGTTCAAAGCCGCCTGCTTGCGAAACTCTGCCAGGCTCAGCCCGGCGAACTGGATGTGCCGTCCCATCGCCAGATCGGGACAGTCGATCTGCAATATAAAGCCGGCATCGACTACAGCGCGATACTCGTGACGCATGGCCTCTGCAATCGCCGCGAGATAGGCTTCGCGGCTACCGTAATGATCGTCGCGGAAAAACAGCGCGATGACCCCGGGTGAGGCTGCGCTCATGAAACCGGCCGAATGTGGCTTGCCTGACAGCGCCGCAAGCAAATTAGCCGCGTCTGTTACTGCAGCCTGTCTGTCCTGCATGGCAATTGGCGCGGTGCAGGCCGGCGTTTTCCGCCGGGAGCGGCCGGGATCGCCGAATACGCGACGCTCCAGAACTGGAAAGTCATTGAGATCCTGGTACTTGAATGTATTGCTCTCGCCGCCGAAACCGCTCAGCCTGTCTTTGACATACGTCGCGTAGCTGGGCTTGCTCATCTCGCCATCGTTGACGATGTCTATCCCCGCCTCGATTTGGCGCGCGACGATTCCTTCTACCGCTGCCTTGATTTGAGCGGCCAGCGCCGTTTGCTCCACCGGCACGCCCTCTTCGCGCGCAAACATCGTACGTACAAGGTCTGCCGGCCGTGGCAGGCTGCCGGTGTGGGTCGTCAGGAACCTCTCGCTGCTGCGAACACTCATGCTATCTTCCATCGTCGCGGGATTGGTCGCCGCCGTGCTTCCCAAGCTCCCAGCCCTTGCCTGCCAGATTTGCGCGGGCGAATTCCAGGGGATGATTCTCGAGATCGGTTGCGACGGTGTCGTTGAAACGGTTCAGAAATCCGTAGAGTGCGATGACTCCGACAATCTCAACGCATTGATCCTCGCTCCAGTGCCTTTTGAGTTCGTCGAAGTCGCTGTCCGTTACAGAATTGGGAACCTGAGCAGCGCCGCGCGCGACCGCGATCGCTGCCCGTTCGGCCGGAGAATAAAGTGCGCTTGTCTCGTAATCCCATATTGCGGCGAACTTCTCGGCCGGTATGCCGTTCTTCTCTGTGATATGGCCTGTGTGCGCGATGCAATAATTGCACCCCGATGCATGGCTCGCCATGTGGGCTACCATGATCTTGACAGGCGCCGGCACTTTTCCCGGAGCGAGGGCGGCGACCGCCAGTTGCTGAAACCCGCGCAGCAACGCCGGATGCCGCGCCATGATCAGGTTGCTGTTGGGTACAAAACCGAGAATTGCTTCGACTTTGGCAAACCCTTCGGCGAGTTCCGGAACTGCATCTTTGCTTAGCGCTGAGATTCGCGACAATGGCTCCCCCCGTTCGATCATCCTTTTTGTCTTTATGGACGGTCGGCCGGCAAAACGGAAGCCCATCTGCCGCCATGCCCGTCTGCGCATCCCACGCATCCGCAGGGTCATTGCATGGCTCCAAAATGAACCGGCGCAGGGTCGTTGGATGCGGGCGATGGGCAAGAACGGGCAGGCAAAACAGGTCGCTGGCCATTGACCTTGGGCGAAAGACAGGGTTTTCTAGGCTTTATGCAAGCCGGCAGGCCGTATTCGGCGACGGACCGGCGCCAGGCAGTTCAGAGGGAGTTTGGAATGATAAAGGTGCAGAATATTGTCTACACGTCCTATCGTGTACCTGATCTGGACAAGATGGAGGCGTTTCTCACCGATTTCGGGATGGTGAAGGCCCAGCGCGACGACTCTAAGCTGTTCATGCGCGGGCATAGCGATCTTCCCTATATCGTCGCCGTTGAAAAAGGCGACGCGGCGTTCGTCGCGCCCGGGTTCGCTGTTGAAAGTGAAGCCGAACTGCAAGAAGCGTCCAGCTTGCCGGGGGCGTCTGCTGTTGAGAATATCGATGCCCCGGGCGGCGGCAAGCGCGTGAGCCTGACCGGTCCCGACGGTTTCCGGATTGATCTGGTGCATGGCATCGGCAAGGCAGAACCGTTAAAGGTGCGCGATCCGTTGAAAGTGAATTTCGCGCTCGACAAGCAGCGTGTCGGCGGCTTGCAGCGCCCGGTTAACGAACCGGCGAAGATATTCCGAATCGGCCATTGCGTATTGAAAGTTCGCGACGCGGATGCGGCGGTCGCGTGGTTCCGCGATACGCTTGGCATGCTTGTGACCGATCGTCTGCATTTGCCAGACGACCCGTCGAAGACGCTTGGTACCTTTCTGCGCTGCAATCGCGGCAAGAGTCCTGCCGACCATCACACGATACTCTGCCTGCAGCTTATGCCGGGCGAAGAACCGAAAGTGCATCATTCATCCTACGAAGTGCAGGACCCGGACGCAGTCCATATTGGCCACTACTGGCTCAAGTCCAAAGGCTGGAATAACGAATGGGGCGTCGGCCGGCATTTGTTGGGCAGCCAGGTGTTTGACTATTGGCGCGATCCCTGGGGCCACATGTTCGAGCATTACGCAGACGGCGATTTGCTCGACGATACCGCCGCCGCCGGCGACTATCCCGCCACACAGGAAAATCTGGCGCAGTGGGGACCGGAAGTCACCCCGACCTTCTTCAATTAGCCAATGCGGCTCTGCAGCATTGTCAGGACGCCAAGTGTCCGAAGCCGCTGAGTGCGGTTTGTAATCGACGTTTCACAAGGGAGGGAACCCAATGAAGCCATCACGTATTGCATTGTTCGCCGCCGGTATGGCGCTTGGTCTTGCGGCTTCCACAGCCGCGGAAGCAAGAAATTATCGTCTGACTGTAGCAGCAGGCCAGCCGACTCGCGCACTGGCCAACCTTGGGCTGGTTGAGAAGTTTTTCGTTCCGGAAATCGAAAAACGCATCAAGGCAGCCGGCTTGAAGGATAGTGTTCAGTTTCGTCAGGCCTATGCCGGCACTTTGCTGAAGCCCCGCGCGGTGTTGCTTGGCGTTCAGGACGGAATCGCCGATATCGGATACGAGCCGACGCTCTTTCATCCCGACAAACTGCCGCTGGAGCAGGTGAGTTTCGCCGTACCGTTTTGCACCGATGACGTGCTGAAGGTCAGCAAGGCCATTGATCATCTGCACGCGACGATCCCGGAGATGCGCGCGCAATACGACAAGTTCAAGGTCGAGCGTCTCTCCGGCGGCTCCTTCGACACATACCAGTTCTTTACCAGCTTCAAGGCCGAGAAGTTGGAAGATCTGAAGGGCCACAAGCTCGGCTCCACCGGAGCGATCCTGCAATGGCTGCGCCTGCCTGGCGTCACCTCTGTCGATTCCAACATGATGGAATATTACAACTCCACCAAGACAGGCGTGTATGACGGCTTCATCATCTTCTATTCGGCGGCGCCGGCGATGAAATATCCCGAAGCTGCCCCCTTCGTCCAGGATGTGAACTTCGGCGCCATGTATGCGGCCGCACTGATCGCCAACAAGAGCTCCATGTCGCGGCTGCCGAAAGAGATCCAGAAGATCATTCGCGATGTCGCGAAGGAATGGGGACCGGCCGGAGACAAGGCCTACGCCGACGCGGGAGCAAGCGGTCTGGCCAAATCGAAACAGATGTTCAAGAACGCGACCTTCATCAAATGGTCGGACGCCGAACGCAAGAAGTGGGCGATGGCTATGCCGAACATCGCCAAGGAATGGGCCGAGCGCACGGACAAGGCGGGTCAGCCCGGAACGAAGGTGCTCAAAGCCTATATGGACTCCTTGCGTCGCCAGGGCGTGAACTGCCTGCGCCAGTGGGACAAGGAATAGCAATCGGCGCGCGCAGATTTCGCTGAATTCTGCGCGCTCCGCTGCGTTCGCAAGGCCAGCGATGCAGGGGGCGCCGCTGGCTCGTTCCGGACCCGGCCACAGAGCCGGTCCGGGTGGCGAATTCCTGACCTTGCTGCGCCTGGGGCAATTGACACATGACGAATGCTGACGAGAGGCCGGAAATCGGGCAACCAATCCGGCCCGAACCTGCACTTTCACGGATCGACCGATGGTTCGGACATCTCACAGCGACCATGAACATGGTCGGAACGATGACCATTGTCGTCATCACGGTCATCGTCGTTATCGACGTGGTGGGCACGCTGTTCAACAAGCCCCTCATCGGCGTCAACGAATTCATGCAGCTTTCGCTTCCCGGAATTGTCTTCCTCCAACTCGCCAACACGCTGCGCGAAGATCGCCAGATTGCTTCTGACGTATTCATTCGCGGCTTGCAGCGCCGCAGTCCGCGCACGACGAAGATCCTCTATGGAACGTATAATCTCATCGGCGCCGTCTTCATGGGATTTCTCGCCTGGCTGATGTATCCCAAGGCTGTGCAGGCCTATGCAGAGAATTTCACGCGCGGGGCGCAGGGCATTATCGAAATTCCGCAATGGCCCAGCATGGCTCTCGTCGTATTCGGTGGCGCCATCATGGCGGTGCAGTACCTGATACACGCTATCCGTGACTACCTTGCCGCTGTAAACGGTAATTTCGAAACTCACGCGCTTCCGGCGGAGGCTCAGCTATGAGCTTCGATCTGAGCGACGCCGTAATTGGCATTACGTGCATTTTCGGCGCGATCCTTCTCATCCAGACGGGCATGCATATCGCCATTTCGCTGATGGTGCTGTCCTTCATCGGCGTGGCGCTGATCCGTGGCACGGACGTCGCCGGCGCCCTGATGGCCCGCACGGCGTACGAATCCCTTTCCGTCGATGCGCTCGCAGTCATTCCGCTGTTCGTGCTGATGGGCCTGCTTGTGGCCGGCGCGGGCATTGGACGCGATACGTTCGATCTTGCCAGCGGCGCGACGCGAAGAATTCGCGGCGGTCTTGGCGTCGCGACAGTCGGTGCGAACGCGATCTTCGCCGCCTGTACCGGAACTTCGATTGCTTCCGCGTCGGTATTTGCGCGCATCGCTGTGCCGCAGATGCTGCGCTACGGCTACACGCCGCGCTTTGCAGTCGGCGTTGTCGCAGGCTCTTCGGTGCTCGGCATGCTCATTCCGCCGAGCCTCCTGTTCATCATCTATGGCATCATCGCACAGGTTTCGATCGGACACCTGTTCATTGCCGGTATTCTGCCGGGATTGCTGCTGACGGGCGCCTACGTGATGTTGATTGTCAGCCTCGCCTATTTTCGCGAACGCAGCGTTTTCATGGAATCGTACGAAAAAGCGCGTGCGCTCGAGATCGCCATCACCAGCGCGCTCCAGGGCTCGACGATCAATCGAATGCTGCCGGTTTTGTTCATCGTATTCGTCGTGCTTGGCGGCATCTACGCGGGCTACTTTACGCCGAACCAGGCGGGTGCAGTTGGCGCCGCTGCCGCCTTCCTCGTCGGGTTGATCCGCAAGATGTTCACGCCGCGTATATTGCTGGACATTGCGCTGGAGACGGGCAGGGTGACGGCCGCAATCTTGTTCCTCCTTATGGCGGCGCAGATGTATTCGGTGATGCTCACCACCACGGCATTGCCGGAATCGCTGGCCGACTGGCTCAAGTCGGCGAATGTCACTTATCCCGTTCTGATTACTGGCTATCTGGTTCTGCTCGTTATACTCGGGTGCTTTCTCGACTCGCTGTCGATCCTGTTGATCGTGGTGCCCTTCGCACTCGAAATAATTCCGAAAGCCGATCTGATCTGGTTTGGCGTGATCACGGTGGTTGCCGTCGAGATCGGGCTGCTGACGCCGCCATTTGGCGTCGCCTGCTTCGTCATACACAGTAACCTTGACGACAAGCGGATAACGATCACGGACGTGTTCCGCGGCACGTTGCCATTCACCCTCACGATGTTCGTGGTTCTGGCTATCCTGGCCCTGTTCCCGTCGATATCGACGGTACTGACCCCCTGATCGAAACTATGAAACGATTGGCAGTACGATGTGCGACGCATGACTTGCGTTGTGCTGATAGCTGTCCGTTCCTACCTTGTAATAGAAATACTGGTGCGTGAAGAAGCTGTCTGTAAACAGCGTGTCGCCGATGGCAAGGTCAAGGCGAATCCGGTGACCGGCCTTGAAGCAATGTGCCGCCGGCAGAACCTCGATTTCGTATCTGTAAATCTTCCCCGGCTCAATGGGCTGTGGATTCGTATGCGTATAGAACGGACGTATGTCGGTCGACCGCGCTTCGTCCTTCTCGCGATGGGACGCGCGCAGCCAGCCTTTCGCGATGTTCATGCCGGCAGGCTGAAGCCCGCGCGCACGGTCCGCTTCGTCCTGCGGGAATTGGTCCGTCAGCTTGACGAAGAAATCCGTATCGGTGTTCGTCGAGGCAACATAGAATACGGCCACGATATGGCCGGCGATAGTCACGTCGTGCGTGAGCGGTTCGCTTGTGAAAGTGAGGTTGCGCACAATCGGATCGGGCCCCTGTGGACCGAGCACGGCCGTCCCGAAATGCCATTTCGGGTCTGGATAGGAATAATCGGTTGCGCCCTCGTCCGCGCCGGGCGCGTCCGTCGAGAGCCGGCCGTCGTTCAACGAATTGACACTGCCACTCGGGCCCGCGCGCAGATAGTAAGGCGTGTAGACGACGTCTTTCCGTGGCCAGTCTTCACCTTTGAGCCAGGTGTTCGATCCGCGTGCATAGAGCTGCACCGCAGGCGTTCCTGTCTCGTAACCGTTGTCGATACCTTTCAGATAGCGATCGTAAAACGGTTTCATCCATTCCTCGTGGACCTCGATCTTGTCGAACAGGTCGTGTGCTTCGAAAGCGTCCTTCGCGCCGGTAAGGATGAGCTTTTTCGGACCTGACACCTCTTCGTAGCCCAGAATGTTTCCGCGCTCGTGCAAACCCATCTTGCCCTGATGCCCGATGGACAGCACAGGAATCTCGATGTCCTTCAGCCGTTCGTAGGCAGACCGGGCTTTCCACCAGTCGTCGTATGTCGGCCGCATCGTGAAATCCCAACCAAGGTCCGAGCGCATCTGCTTGCCGCTTTGTCCGTTGGCGGCGCGATGAAAATTGTTTGGACGGACAAGATTGGCGTACCACCAGTTCAGGAAGTCGCCGTAAACACCGCCGTGGTAGGCAACGCCGCGATATATGTCGACAGCTCCATCGTAAGGAGCAATGCAAGCCAGCGCGGGCGGCTTGTTTACCGCCATCAGCCATTGCGACCAGGCGTAGTACGACTGGCCGACGCCGCCGACTTTGCCGGTACACCAGTCCTGTCCGGCGATCCACTCTATCACCTCGCAATAGTCCTGCTGCTCCTCCGGCCCGAGAAATTCGTAATCGCCCTCGGAATTACCCGAGCCGCGCACGTCCATATGGACATAGGCATAACCGTGGCTCACGTACCACTCGACGGGGCCAACCTCGCGCCACAGAAACAGTGTCGAATGGGGGATATCATCCGTTTCGAACTGGTAGGGCGAGGCGGCGAAAAGGGCAGGGTATTTGCCGCCTGCCTCGGGCCGGTAGACGCGGCAGGCGATATCGATGCCGTCGCGCATTTCGATACGCACCTGCTCGACTTTCATGGCCAGTGGGCCATAGCGCTCGTCACGAACGTTGGACATGGTTTTCCTCGCCCCGATAGTGTTCCTGTTTTGCTGCAGCATAGGGCCGGATTGCCAGCCTTGTCGACTGTCTGCCTGCGGCAACGATGACCGGCGATAAGCGCGGGCTGCGGAAAATGCCTTGCTTGCCTTTGCCGCCTGTTTCCTCTGGAGCATCGACGATCTGGAATGGGTGGCCCGCGCCAACGGCTCGGTCATCGGCTCCGTACTCGTCGCGCTCATCGCGCTGCAACTGGGCCAGATGGGATTGAAAGCGTGGCGCGGCGAAGCCCGCCTTCCCGCGGGCAAGCTGCTGGAGCCGCACAGCGCCTTGCACCGGCGCATCGCGTCTTCGGCGTGATCGGATACATCGCCCGCAAGACAAATTACAACGTCCCGGCGATTCTCATCGGTGTCAATCCCGGGCTCTTGTTCGAGGGCTATAATTTGCGCGCGCTGCGCGCCAATTAAAAGCGCGCACAGGGATAGATTCCGATTCTTCCGGCAAGACTTCCTTTGGCAGGCTTTCCTCCGGCTGCGAACGCGCTATGCTGCTTCCCGGCTGCAGCACCGGATCTGCACAGGGAGGAAGGGAAGAATGGCAAAGAAGGTCGGTCTCATAGGCTTGGGAGCCATCGGTCAGCCTCTGGCAGCGAACATGATCGCCAAGGGCATCGAAGTGCACGGATACCGCCGTAGCGCGATGGACGCCTTCGTCGCGGCCGGCGGCAAGCCCGCAGCATCGCCCAAAGCGCTCGGTGAGAGCTGCGACATTGTCTGCACAGTGCTGCCATCCGAACATGACGTGGAGGCCGTGCTTTTCGGTGAGAACGGTGTGCTCGCATCGGGGCGCAAGGGTCTGCCGATCGTCGATTTGTCCACGTTGCCGATCCCGGACAAGGACTCCATCCGCGCGAAGGTGGAAGCTGCCGGCTGCGAATTGATGGACTCGCCGATTTCCGGCGTCCCGCAAATGGTTGCGAACCGGGCCGGTATTATTTTCGCGTCCGGCTCCAAGGCCGTATTCGATGCGAACAAGGATGTCTTCGACGCGATGACCGACAAGGCGTTCTATCTTGGCGAATTCGGCACCGGGACGAAGATGAAGTTCGTGGCCAATACGCTGGTGTCGATCCACATTCTTGCGGCCGCCGAGGCTCTCGCCCTGGGCGTCAAGGCAGGCCTCGATCGCGACCTGATGGTCAAAGTACTGAGCCCGAGCGCCGGATCGTCGCTGCAGTTTCAGGTCCGCGCGCCGCTGATGATGAACAAGCAATACGAACCCGTTCTGGCGCCGACATCGCTGATGAGCAAGGACATCCCGCAGTTCCTGCAGTTTGCGGACGATCTTGGATGTCCAACGCCGCTGCTGCATGTCGCTGCGGAGTATTATACCCGTGCGCTGGAAACGCCGTGGGCGGAAAAGGACGTGGCTTCCATCATCGAGCTGGTGGCCGAAGACAACAAGATGAAACTCTGAAGCGTCCGTTTTGAAAGCCTCAATGACAAAGGGCAGGCCGATCGGCCTGCCCTTCGCATTTCCGCCGCAGGGAGGATGCGGCGTAACCGATACTTAGATCAGTACTTCGCCGTCACGGCGGCCGGAGCCGAACCGAAGAAGTTCTTTTCCGTGAAGTTGAACTTCAGACTGCCGACAATCGCCGGGCCGCACCACTTCGAGCCACCGGCAATGGCCCGGGGATCGCCGACGATGACGTTGCAGTTGAACTTCGACAGGTCGGTGTCATGATACCGCAGGTCCACAGTTGCGCTCTTGTAGGTGTAGGAGATACCGGCGTTCCAGTAGTTGTAGTCCGGCAACGGGACGTTGGAGACCAGTGCGGAGTTGAAGAAACTCGTGCGGCCGAGGGTATAATGGCCGTACTCGCCCGATACCGCAAAGCCATGCGGCAGTTCGAGGGCAGCCGTACCCTGATAATAGGTGCCGGCGGTGCCGAGGTTCAGCCAGTCCGGCGCATGGTAGATGCCGGCGCCGATGGTGAGCTTGTCGAAGAACTTGTAGCTCGCCTTGCCGTAGTACTCCCAGAAGTCCGAATTGATTGTGCCTCCGAGTGCGTTGAAATTCTCCTTCGGATAGCCGTAGCGGGTCACGCCGAAATCGAAGGCGAGGTTGCCGAAGCTCGGACGCACGCCGGCCGACACGTCAAGTTCCATGGTCGGGCCGGACGGCAGCTTCACGCTCGATCCGAAGATGTTGGCGTAGATCTGGAAGTTCGGGTTGATCGTGTAGGTCAACTCGGCCGAGGCCTGGGTGGCCGCACCGCGCGCCGACTGCGAGATGCCGCGGAAGTTGTAGTCGGTCATCACGCTCATGCCGAAAGCCAGCGCCCACGGCGACACGGCGCCGGAATCGGCCGCTGCCGGTGCGTCCACGCCGAACAGGTTCTTGTCCGAGCCGCTGAATTTCAGGCTGGCGATAAAGGCCGGACCGCACCACTTCGAACCGCCTGCGATTGCGCGCGGATCGCCAACGATCACGTTACAATTGAACTTCGACAGGCTGGAGTCATGATAGCGCAGGTCGATCGTCGCGCTCTTGTAGGTGTAGGAAATGCCGGCGTTCCAGTAGTTGTAGTCCGGCAGCGGCACGCCCAGCACAAGCGCCGAATTGGAAAGGCTCGTGCGGCCCAGCGCGTAATGGCCGTATTCGCCGGAGATCGCGAAACCATGCGGCAATTCCAGCGCGGCAGTCGCCTGATAGTATGTGCCGTATGTGCCAAGGTTCAACCAGTTAGGCGCATGATAGATGCCGCCACCGATCGTCAGTTTGTCGAAGAACTTGTAGCTGACCTTGCCGTAGTACTCCATGAAATCGGAGTTGATCGTGCCGCCGAGCGCGTTGAAATTCTCTTTGGGGTAGCCGTAGCGGGTAAAGCCGAAGTCAAAAGCAAGATTGCCGAAGGACGGGCGTACGCCGGCCGAAACGTCGAGTTCCATGGTCGGGCCGGAGGGCAGCTTCACGCTGGATCCGAAAATGTTGGCGTAGAGCTGCCAGTTCGGATTGATCGTATAGGTCAGCTCGGCGCTGGTCTGGACCGCCGGGCCGCGCGCCGACTGCGAAATGCCGCGGAAATTGTAGTCGGTGACGAAAGCGGCGCCGAACGACCACGCCCACGGTGTCGCGGAAACAGCTGGCGCGGGCGCCGCACCGGCTGCGGACGGAATGTCCGCCGCCTGCGCGCTGCCCAGCGTCAATAGCGCGAGCGCTGCGCCAGCTACCGTTCCAAACTGCCGGTTGCCCCCAAGTTTACCCATTTGTCCGTCCTTTGATCTGGTTTTCCGAATTACGCTGTCAAACCGGATAAAGCCGGTGCTATGCTTCGGGCAAGATTAAAGGATGTGCATCTGCTGCCTCTTTAGGCATTGCTGACTGGGGTAGAGTTCAATCCCGGGAGCTGTCACATAAATGCAACGAATTGCCATGATGGCCATCGAGTTCACCAGCTTTTGGGCAAAAATGGACGACTGAATCTTCCAAAATTCTCAAACCGCCAAGATAAGCCTAAAGATTAGGCATGCTGCAAATTTGTAATGCTGCCGCGATTTGCGGCTGCGCGTTTTTCAGGCCTTTGCCGTCGAAGCCTTCGGCAAACAGGCATTTTCCGCGCTTCCGCTGCGAGGTTTGGGCAGCTTGGAAGATTGGCACAAGACTTGATTAACCCGGATGAGCGCTGCCCGCCACGCGGGCGCGCGCCGAGCTGTTTGCTACTGGAGGCGCAGCTCCGTCCGAATGGCTCTGTTCCGCAAGGCGGGTCCCGGGGCTTGGAAGACGGGGCGCAAAATAACCGGCGCAGGCGAGAGCTCCAAAACAAGGGGTCGACTGGATGAAACTGATCACGACAATAATAAAGCCCTTCAAGCTGGACGAGGTGCGCGAAGCCCTGACCAGCGCGGGCGTCCACGGCATGACGGTGAGCGAAGTCAAGGGGTATGGCCGTCAGCAGGGACATACCGAAATTTATCGCGGCGCCGAGTATGCCGTGAACTTTCTTCCAAAGCTAAAGATCGAGATCGCCGCGGCATCCGACCAGGTCGACGCCATCGTCGAGGCGATCAAGACATCTGCCCGTACCGGTCAAATCGGCGACGGCAAGATTTTTCTCTCGCCCCTCGAACAGGCAATCCGCATCCGCACCGGCGAAGCCGGCGACGACGCGCTCTGATTTTCAGTTTCCTCAGGAGTCTAAACTATGACACGTATAAACTACAAGACACTTGCGCTGGCGGTCGGGGGGCTTGCCCTTCTGGCGTTGCCTGCTCTGGCGCAGACCGCAGGCGCGCCCGCACCGACGCCGCCGCAGCCGAACAAGGGCGACACGGCATGGATGATCGTCGCCACCGCGCTTGTTCTGATGATGTCCATTCCGGGTCTGGCCCTGTTCTACGGCGGCCTGGTGCGTACAAAAAACATGCTGTCGATACTGGCGCAGATCCTCGCGATCGTGTGCCTGGCTTCGATCATCTGGGTGTTCTACGGCTACTCGATGGCCTTCACCAGCGGCGGCAGCCTCAACGCCTATGTCGGTGGCTTCTCGAAAGCCTTCCTGAAAGGCGTCACGCCGGAGACGACGGCAGGAACCTTCTCCAACGGCGTCGTCATTCCCGAATACATCTACATGGCTTTCCAGATGACCTTCGCCTGCATCACGCCGGCGCTGATCGTCGGCGCCTTTGCTGAGCGCATCCGCTTTTCGGCGGTGTTGCTGTTCACGGCGATCTGGCTGACCATCGTCTACTTCCCGATCGCCCACATGGTCTGGTACTGGGCCGGCCCGGATGCGGTCGCAGATGCCGCCAGGGCACTCGCATCCGCAACCGGCGAAGCCGCCAAGAAGGCCGCGCAGGCCAAGCTGGATGCGGTCAATGCGGACGCTGGTCTTCTGTTCCAGTGGGGCGCGCTTGACTTTGCCGGCGGGACGGTCGTGCACATCAATGCCGGTCTTGCCGGTCTGATCGGTTGCATGCTCATCGGCAAGCGCATCGGCTATCCGCGTGAAGCCATGGCTCCGCATTCGCTTGTGATGACCATGATCGGCGCCTCGCTGCTGTGGGTCGGCTGGTTCGGCTTCAACGCCGGTTCCAACCTCGAAGCCAACGGCACGACGGCTCTTGCTCTCGTGAACACCTTCGTGGCGACGGCTGCAGCAACGCTGGGCTGGATGATCGCGGAGTGGATCGCGCGCGGCAAGCCGTCCATGCTGGGCATGGTCTCGGGCGCGGTCGCGGGCCTTGTGGCTGTGACCCCGGCTTCCGGCTTTGCCGGCCCCGTCGGCTCGATCTGCCTCGGCTTCGTCGCGGCCTTCGTATGCTTCTACTTCGTCACGTCGCTGAAGCACGTGTTCGGTTACGACGACTCGCTCGATGTCTTCGGCATCCACTGCATCGGCGGCATCGTCGGCGCACTTGCCACGGGCATTCTGGTCAATCCGTCCCTCGGTGGCACGGGCGCGGCGGACTATGCCGCCAAGCCCGGCGAACTGGTTGTCGCGGCCTATTCCTTCGGTCCGGCGATCATGGCGCAGATCAAGGCGGTGCTCTTCACCATCGTCTGGTGCGGCATCGGCTCGCTCATAGCCTACAAGGTCGTCGACCTGATCGTCGGCCTGCGTGTCGAGCCGGACGAAGAACGCCAGGGTCTTGACCTCGTGTCACACGGCGAACGCGCCTACAACTACTGATAAAAGTCTCCCCCTCCCGAGACCGGCGGCGCCCCACGGGGCGCCGCTATTTTTTTTGATCCGTCCCACATAGATAAAGACGCTGCGAAATTTCCGGAAAAGTGCGATGCTGTGCGTCGGAGGTTGCGCGATTGGTCAAAGCCTGTCGCAAACAGCTTTTAATGGAGGCGCTCATGTTGGTTCGTGCAATCCAGTTATGCATGTTTGCGATTATCTTTGCTGCAATCCCAAGCCGGGGGCAGGCGCAAAACACGTCCTGCGCCGCGTGGACCCTGAAACTCGAACAGGACGAGGGCGGAAAGATCTGGAATGCAAGTATCTGTTCGTCCGGCCCCAAGGGCGATTCCTGGCTGTCACTATCCTGCTCGCGCAAGCAGTTCAATCTGCGCTACCTGCCCATGATCGACGGCGAATTCGAAAACCGGAAGCTGGATTTTGTTTTCTCGGCGGAAGGCAGTTCGCAGCGCTTGCGCCTTGCCTACGAAGCGATGGACGGCGCATTCGCCGGCAATATTTCCCGCAACAACGCGCTTGTAGGTATCCTGCGCAAGGGCGCAAGGCTGACCGTCACGGAGACCGGAAGCAACATGCGGCCTATGACCTTCACGCTGAAAGGCGCGGGCAGGGCGCTGAAGGGTCTGGCCGGAAAGTGCCGAAATTAGTGGGGGACCCAGGCGCATGCCTCGCGGGAGAGGCCTGCCCCCGGTCACAGAAAAAGGACGCGGGTCCCAAACGCAGCGAGATTGAGCATTACCCCGAACGTCGCCAATGGCGGTAGCGCGTGGAATACGTTTTGCTCCCGTTGTCGCACGATCAGCACCAATGCAACCGGCATCCAGTCCAGTGCATATCGCTGCGTGTTGATCTGCAAATAGCCGTTCGAATGATAAAACAGCGTAACGCCCGCGATCAGCACAATGGTTGCAAAGCCAAAGGCCGCGGTGCGATCGAGCTTGCTGTAGAATAACAGGAACAGCCAGGGGCTCGCGACAAGTATTGCTGTGCCGAAGGGATCCACGGCAGAAGGCGTCAGCATGTGCTGTCCGGCGAACTCGACATGAAATCCCTGGAGAAGCAGATAGTAGAAATTAAACAAAGCGTATTTGAAGGAAAAAAATCCTGTCTCGGCCGCCCTGCGTGTGATCGGATTGTCGATGTCAGGATTGGCGATGTGCGCGTAACCTGTATCGAGAGGGTTTCCGAATCGCGCATAATTGTAGGCAAGCATTATTGCTATGCTGATCGCTATAGGCACAATAGCGATCAGAACAGTCCGCACTGTGTTCCACTTCGGATGGAAAATGCTATTCTCCTGCCGCAGTGCGAGGCCGAAAAGGAACAACGGCAGAAATATCGCCATCTGACGGCAATGCAGCGCGAGTGCAATGCAAACGCCCGCCAGTGGCAGGCTGCGCCACAGAATGACGCACGCTACAGCTAGCGTACAAAGCAAAAATGCGAGCATCTGTGCCATGAACCAGACGCCGGGCATCAGGAAAAGGATCATGTATACCGGACTGGCGAAAGCAATCGCCACAAGAAGCCAAATGCGCGTGCTGGCGGGCACGTCAAGTTGCCTGAATATGCGATCCCAAAGCCAGATGGTTAGACCAGCCATCGCCATACCTAACCATAAGCCGCCTTTGAAGCCCGCGGCACCTGTGAAGGCGACAACCGGCATGAGAAGGATGGCGGGCAGGGGCGGAAAGACGATGAAAGTCTTGGCGTCAAAGTTCGCGCAATCGAGTTCGGGGCAGGCAGCCACATCGAGCCTGCCGTGCAGGAATGCTTCGGCGAGCGCAGCATAGCTGGATGTTCCGTCTGGATATCTTAACAGTCCCCGCGCCGCCAGCAGCGCCAACAAGCATCCGCAGGCCAGCGCGCACAACGCTGCCAGAATGTCGTGGCGGTTCGCCGAGCGATAGCTCATTGCGTTTACGGATGGCGGCATGCGTGGTTCGGCGCTTTAGGGAATTGTTAACAATTCGGAATATGCGCCAGAGCCGGAAGTTCGAACAGTATTTTCCAGATTTACAATTAATATCCGAAAATGGGTAAATTATAACCGACAGAGAAAGTTGCTGCAGTTTCACTCGAGCCACCGGCATAAAAAAGACCCCCGGCACGGGCCGGAGGTCTTATTCACTTCCCGAATAGCAGTTTACCTTACTTCTCCCCCACAACCGGGTTGCTCAGCACGCAAATCTTTTCCACTTCCACTTCGCAGACGTCGCCGTCCTTCATCCACAGCGGCGGCTTGCGGAAGGCGCCGACGCCGGCGGGTGTCCCGAGGACGAGGACATCGCCCGGCTCCAGCGTCATCACTTCCGAGGCGACGGCGATGATTTCGTCGACCGGGAACAGCATGTCGTCCGTATTGGCTTCCTGCACCGTCTCGCCGTTGAGGCGCGTGGCGATGCGCAGGCCCTTGCCGCCGGGTGGCAGTTCGTCGGCGGTGACAAAATCCGGGCCAAAGCCGCCGGAGCCGTCGAAATTCTTGCCGCTCGTCCATTGCGGCGACTTGAACTGATAGTCGCGCACCGAGCCTTCGTTGAACACCGAATAACCGGCCACATGCTCGAGCGCCTTGTCGCGGGAGATGTGCTTTCCGGCCTTGCCGATGATGGCGACCATTTCGCCTTCGTAGTCGAACTGCTCGGAACATTTCGGCGCGATCAGCGGCTCGCCATGCGGCACCAGCGAGGTGGCGACGCGCAGGAACAGCACCGGATAGTTAGGCCGGTCGTAGGGGCTTTCCTTGGCGTGGTCGGCGTAGTTCAGGCCGACGCAGATGATCTTGGGCGGCTTTTCGACAGGCGACAGAAAAGTATAGCTGCCGGAAACCACCGCGTCGGCGCCAGCGCCGTTCACCTTCGCATCCAGCCCCGCGAGCTTGTTGCCGGCGAGGATTGCGACGAGGTCGGTACCGAGGCCGGGCGATACCTTGTTCAGGTCGACAAGATCGTTGCCGCGCCGGGCTGCAAGGATCGCCTTGCCGTTCTGCTTGATGTGGACGATGCGCATGGAGGGCTCCCTGTGCCAGATAGTACATTGCTTGCGCCGGGTTTTAAGGCAGGCTGAGCCGGAAGGGAAGGGGGGGCAGTAGGCAGTAGGGAAGAGCGAATAGTGGCCCGATGCGGCGGTGTGCGGTCAAAACAAGATCCTTGGCGAGCCCTTCGGACGCGACTTCGACCCTACTGCCTACTGCCTACTGCCTGATCTCCGGCATACTCACCCCAAGTTTCCCCGCCACCTCTGCAAGTTGCTTCCACAGTACCGGCGTCAGCTCTATGCCCTCCCGGGCGGTACGCTCCATCTCGCGATCGCCGCGCTCTCCCGGCATCAGGATTTCGTCGAAGCCTTCTGCGCGCGGCTGTTCGGCGAGGCCTTTCGCCAGCAGGTCGACATCCCGCTGGAACGTCGCCGCAGCCGGCATCCACGACGGGTCGATGGCGACGGCGAAGGCGTTCAGCACATAGTCCGTGCGCTGCGCCGGATCGTCGAATGCCGACGTCACAAGCGGCAGCCCGTTCAGAAGACTGGCGATGCATTCGATCATGACACCCAGGCCGCCGCCCTTTGGCCCGGCGATGGGCAGCGGCGTCACGGCACGCCGCGGATCGGTGGTCGGATGACCCAATTCGTCAAGGGCGACGCCGGGCGGCAGTTCCCGGCCGGCCTGCCGGGCCTGGGCCAGTGCCCCGATGGAAATGGCGGCGCTCGCCATGTCGAGTACCAGCGGCTTGCCGTTGGCCCGGGGCACGCCGATGGCTATGGGCGTCGTGCCAAGCGCGGCTTCGCTTGTACCGTGATAGGCCATCAGTGGCCGGGACGAACAGGACGCGATGCCCACCATGCCGGCCTCCGCGGCCTGCCGCACATAATACCCCATCGCCCCCGTATGGGTGACCTGCCGGACGGATATCCAGCCAAGCGCATGCTCTTTCGCGCGGGCGATGGCCATGTCCATGGCCTTTCGCATGACGTGGAGACCCGGCCCCCTGTCAGCTTCCAGAAGCGCCATCGCGCCTTTTTCGGCAATGACGCGAATATCTGCGTCCGCCTTGCGCAAGCCACGGCTCATCCATGCCACGTAGGAGGGGATACGTAGCACGCCATGCGAGCCGACGCCGCGCATGTCGGCCCAGACCAGCACTTCGGCCTCCGTCCGCGCCCAGTCGTCCGGCAGACCTGCAGCGCGAAATATTTCGAAAGCGAAGAGCTCCAGCGCCTTTGCGTCCACACGTATTTTTTCGGTCATGTCTCTCCCCGGGGTCTGTTCCGGCCGGTTGTTCTGTGCGATCAAATGCCGGATAACGTTTTGCCAGAGACGCGGGCGGCAGTCACGCCCGGCGGCGCACAAAGGGGAGATCGCATGCAGGAGCGCGTTTCATTCAAGTCCGACGGCCTGGACCTGGCGGGCATTTTGCATATCCCGGAAGATTTGAAGAAGGGAGAGAAACGTCCGGCCTTCATGGTCCTCCACGGTTTCGGCACAAACAAGGACGGCACCACGCCGCGCCAGGCGGCCGAAATTCTTGAAAATATGGGCTACATCGTGCTGCGCTTCGACATGCGCGGTTGCGGCGAAAGCGGCGGCGAGCATGCCTATATCCTCTGCCAGGACCAGGTGCGCGACACGCAGTCGGCCGTCACATTTCTCGAAACCGTCAAACAGGTCGACGCGAAGAAGATCGGCGTTCTCGGCCATTCCTTCGGCGGCGCGGTCGCGCCCTATGCGGCGGCGGTGGACAAACGCATTGCAGCATGCGTCTCTGTGGCCGGCTGGGGCGACGGCGTTTCCAAGTTCCGGGAGCAGCACAAGTCGCCCGCGGCGTGGAAGAGGTTTCTTGGCAAGCTCGAGCAGGGACGCCGCCATCGCCAGAAGACCGGAAAATCCCTGATGGTACCGCGGTTCGACATTGTGCCCATTCCGCCAGCCATGCGCCATTTGCTCGTCGGCAACGCCATCATGGAATTCCCGGCCGAAACCGCCATGAGCATGATGGACTTCCGCGCCAACGATGTCGTCGGGCTGATTGCCCCGCGGCCCTATCTCATTCTGCATCCCGCCGACGACACGGTGACGCCGACATCACAGGCGCTTGGCCTTTTCGCCAACGCCAAAATGCCGACCGACATGCATCTCGTCACCGGCGTCGATCATTTCATGTTCCACGAAGACGACGGCGTGGTGCGGAAAATTCTCGAAGCCTGGCTTGCGAAGAACATTCCGGTGAAAGGCAAAAAGTAACGGCCGTGCCGGGCGGCCAAATGGAGGACCGGCCATGCCATATGAATTGTACTACCACTCACGAATTCAGGGTCGTGGCGAATTCGTGCGACTGGCGCTGGAAGAAGCTGGCGCGGACTATGTCGATGTTGCGCGCCTGCCGCCGGAAAAGGGCGGCGGCCCGGATGCGGTTTTCGCCATGATGAACGGCGCGGGAGGCGACCGCCCGCCCTATGTGCCGCCGATTCTGAAGGACGGCGATTTCGTGATATCGCAAACGTCGAACATCCTGATGTATCTCGGAGGACGGCTGGACCTGGCGCCCTCCGACGAACAGGGCCGCCACTGGGTGCATCAGTTGCAGCTTACCATGATCGACTTCGCCAAGGACGTTCACGACACCCATCATCCGGTATCCAACACCATGTATTACGAGGAGCAGAAGGAGGCTGCAGCCGTGGCTGCGGCGAAGTTCCTCGAATTTCGCGTCCCCAAATACTTCGGCTATTTCGAGAAGGTCGTTGCGCGTAACCCGGCGAAAAGCGGGTGGCTGGCGACAGATCGACTGACTTATGCGGACCTCTCCCTGTTCCAGCTCGTCGAAGGCATGGCCTACGCGTGGCCGAAGGCGTGGGGCAGGGCAATGGGCGAATATGGCCAGGTTTGCGAAATTCATGCGCGCGTGGCGGCCAGGCCGAACATCAAGGCCTATTGCGCTTCGGGCCGCAGGATTCCCTTCAACGATTCCGGCGTGTTCCGGCATTATCCCGAACTCGATCCGTAGAGCATCGTGCGAAAAAGTAGTTCCGGTTTTTCGCGCCCGACGATGCTCTGATTTATGGAATCGATCAGCGTGCGTTCAAATGATTCCCTCTGAACGCGCGCTGTTCTAGAGCGGCGGCCAGCTGGTCGCGCGCGCGTCTCAAAATGACTGGCCCGAGCCTTGCAGGTCCGGGCCAGTTCCTTTTGCAACGACGCGAGGCCCGGATACCATGCAGGTCAGCCCGCTTTACATGGCGTTAATTCTATTCACCGTCTCCACGAATGCGGCGGCGCAGATCATGCTCAAACGCGGCATGATGCAGCTCGGCCCCATTGGCGCAGGCTCCGAAGGGCTCGTGATGACGGTCCTGTCCGTTGTCTTTCAGCCATGGGTCTTTCTTGGTCTGACGACGTTCGTTGTCAGCATGATGTCGCATCTTTACGTGCTCTCGCGTGTCGAACTGAGCTTCGCCTATCCGTTTCTCAGCCTCGCCTATGTGATGGTCACTGCCTACGCTTTCTTCATCTTCGGCGAAGACGTCGGCGTGCTTCGGGTCGCGGGCATCGGACTCATATGCGCCGGCACGGTGCTGATTTCGATGAGTTGAGCACCGGCGAAGTTTTCTCGCATGCCATTCCTTGCACGCGAGTTGCAGAAACAGGGCAAGCCGCAGCAGCGGATCGCAAGTCAAAACAGGATTGTGCCAAAATGAAACACATCATCATCGGCGGGGATGGATTTGTGGGACAGCACCTAGCGGCCAATCTGGCTGCAATGGGTGAAGAGGTCGTCGTCGCCGACATCGTCAAGAGTCCTCACGCCCATTACAATCAGGTGCGCTTCGTCCATCTCGACGTCTGCGACGCCGCCGCTTTCGCCGGGCTCGAACTTTCGCCGGACGATGTTGTCTACAATCTGTCCGCCAAAATGCTGAGCCCCATCGTGACCCGCGGCCGCCGCCGGGCTTTCTTCTGGCCGGTGAACTTTCAGGGGGTCAAGCACATCCTGCACTGGATGGAAGAGGCAGGCGCCCGCCGTCTGGTGCACTTTTCCACCGACATGGTCTATGGCCATACGCACACCGTACCATCGGATGAAAACGAACCCTGCATACCGCTCGGCGAGTACGGCCGCTCCAAGCTCGCCTCCGAGCGCCTGTGCCAGAAGTACCGCGAACGCGGCTTCGACATAACCATCTTCCGTCCGCGCCTCATCATAGGTCCCGGCCGCCTTGGCATTCTGTCGAAACTCTTCAAGCTGATCGACATGAACTTGCCGGTGCCTATGATCGGCAGCGGCCGCAATCCCTACCAGTTTATCTCCGTTTTCGATTGCGCCAGCGCCTGCACTGCGGCCTGGAAGGCAGGCTTCCCCAACAAGGTTTACAACCTGGGCTCCGACGATCCGCCGCCTGTGCGCGAATTGCTGGGCAATCTGATCCGTGAGGCTGGCAGCTGGTCGGTCCTGGTTCCAGCTCCTGCGCGGCTGGTGAAACTGACCCTCGACGGGTTCGATCTCGTCAATCTGCCGGTCATGGACCCGGAGCAATATCTCATTGCAGACGAAGTCTGCATTCTGTCGACGCAGGCGGCCCGCGAGGATCTCGGTTGGACCCCCAAATACCGCGACAGCGACATGCTCAACGCGGCCTATCGCGAATACCGCGCAAATCTCGAATACAGAACGACTGGCACCAAGCCGGTGAAGGACACGCGCCCCGCGAACGCACTGGAGAAACACTGATGTCCATGATCGAAAACACCGCGCCGTCGCATGCCAGACCCGATCTGATAGGTCTTGAAGACGCCAAACGCATGCCCATCGAAGATGTGCGCAAGTTCACGCTCGCGCATATCAATCCCGGTCAGATGCACTTTCTCAAATTGCTCGGGTTCGACAAGGTGCTGATCGACAGCGCCGAAGGCGCCTATTACCGGACGGCCGAAGGCCGCCAGATACTCGATTTCTTCGGCGGCTTCGGTTCGGTGGCCTTCGGGCACAATCATCCGCGCATCCTGGCAGCGCGCAAGCAGTTCCAGGACGAAAAGCGCCAGGAAATCTGCATGGCGTTCATGTCGCAATACAACGCGGCGCTCGCGCACAATCTCGCCGCCATAGCTCCGGGCGATCTCGACATGGTGTTCCTCGGCTCCTCCGGCTCCGAGGCGATGGAAGCGGCCCTGAAGGTCGCCGAAATGGCCCAAGGCCCGGAACGCCCGACCATAGTTCACGCGGAAAACTCCTTCCACGGCAAGACCAAAGGTGCCCTCGCTGTCACCGACAGTCCGCTCTATCGCGCCAAGTTCACACTGCCGGACAATACGCGCAAGGTACCTTTCGGCGACATCGCCGCGTTGCGCAACGTGTTCGAAAGCGATCGATCCATTGGCGTACTCGTACTGGAAACGGTGCAGGGCGGCGCTGGCATCGTTGAAGCGCCGCGCGAATACTGGCTCGGTGTACGCAAGCTGTGCGACGAATTCGGCGTATTGTGGATCGCTGACGAAGTTCAATGCGGCATGGGTCGCACGGGCCGTTTCTTCGCCTTCGAGCATTATGGCGTTACGCCCGATATTACAGCGCTTGCCAAGGCTCTTGGCGGATCGAAATGCGCAATGGCAGCGATGATTGCCCGCCGTGACGTGTACATGAAAGCTTACGGTTCGCCGAAAACGGCGATGGTTCATGCCCACGCGACATTTGGGGGCATCGGCGAAGCCAGTGCGACGGCTATCGAGGCGCTGAACGTAATGTACGACGAGGGCCTGATGGAAAACGCTGCGGTGCAGGGCGAATACCTGCTTGACCGTCTGCGCGAGCTGCAGGAGAAATATCCGGCGCTGATCAAGGAGGTCCGGGGCCGGGGTCTCATGGTCGGCGTGGAGTTTGCCGATATCAGCAACACCATGCCTTTCGGACTGAAGCAGATGGTGTCGCTGCTCGACGACAAACTGAAGGGTTCGATCTGTGGCTTTGTCGGAGCGTTGCTTTTGAAGAAGCACGATGTGCTGGTTGCTTTTACGGAATACAACCGCAACGTCATCCGCCTCGAGCCGCCGCTGACTATCGGCAAGGAACATGTGGACCAGTTCGCTGATGCGCTCGATGCGGTCCTGTCGGGCGGCATCGTCGGGATTGTGAAGGACTATATTTCCTCAATCGCCATCCGCTGACAGGAGCAACGTGCGGGAAAGTAGATACCGGCTCTTCGCGGACAACGATGCTCTCAACTTTGCAATCGATCAGCTTGTGTGCGTCTTGATGGTTCCATCATCACGCACACTGATCGAGCGCAAGGGGATGGTGCGTAAAGGAAGAAAGGCCCGCCCGCCGGGCCTTTTTTAGTGCGAGGCGCTCACGCCGCGGCGTAGATGGCAGGATGAGCGACGCCAGTCAGCCCTATACGCTGGCTGAATTGCGACTGCGCCAGCGGGTCAATAGCCGCTTGCATCTGCCGCCATCGTGGAAACGAGGCTTCGAAGACTTCGCGGCTCATGCGCGCATCCTTGTAGGGGTTTACCCCTCCTCCCGCCGCCAGCGCAATGGCGTCAAGGTCGCCGAGCAGGCGGTCGGTCACCGGGCCGCGATAGGGAAAATCCAGTGTCAGCGTGAAACCGGGACGAGGAAAGGACAAAAGCCCCGGCGAAAGGGTCACGCCGAATTTCTTCAACACGGTCAGGAAAGAGCCTTGTCCGGCGTGCTGGGCAAGACGCAGCATGTCGCCGATTGCCGCCTCGGCGTTCGCTTCCGGTACGACGCATTGAAATTGCCGCAGCCCGCGCGGGCCATAGAGCCGGTTCCAGCCATTGACGCCATCAAGCGGATAGAAAAAACTCTTGTAATCGACAGTCGCACCTGCCCTGCCCAGAGGCTTGCGAAAGTATGCAGCGTTGAACGCGCGCAAGGCCGGTCCCGAAACGGCCGCAAACGGCAAGCGGAATGGTACGCCGATCCGCGCCGCGCGCATGGCGTCTCCCGGAGCCGGCGGGGGCAAGTCTTCCGGGCGGGCATGGTTGCCAAGCATGGAAACTCCCCGCCCCAGGTGCGCGCCGCTGGCAAGACTGTCGATCCAGGCGACCGAGTATTCGAAGTCCGCGTCGGATTCGGCGTGAACCGCGAAATACTCCCGCAGGTTCGCGAACCGTGTCGCGGTTTGCGCCACATGCGGGCTGCCTGTTTTCATCAGCTCGATTTCCACCCATGTGACGAGGCCGGTTAGCCCCATGCCGCCAATGGTGGCCACGAAGTAATCCGCGTTCTTCGAAGGCGAACAGACAAGCCGAACGCCGTTGGAACGCAGCAGCTCGAACGCGCGCACATGGCAGCCAAATGTCCCGCCCCGGTGATGATTCTTGCCATGCACATCGTTTGCTACGGCGCCGCCGAGCGTGACATGCCGTGTGCCGGGCGTAACCGGGAGGAACCAGCCGTGCGGCACGATGGCGTCGATGATTTCAGCCAGAAGAATGCCGCTTTCGGCGCGCAGAACGCCTGCCCGCGCATCGAAAGAAAGGATCCGGCGCATGGAGGATGTATCCACGGCCACCGCGACCGGCAGGCCGGTGTCGCCATAGCTGCGGCCTGCGCCGACGGCCAGAAACGGCGTTGCAGGCAGGGCCGCGCTCGCCGCGCTCGCGGGCGAAACGACATGCGATACAAAAGCGCTTTGCCCGCCCCAGGATGTGAATTCACGCGTCGCCATGTTTGAAATCCGGATGCCACGTCGCAGACGCTACGCAATAATCGCGCCATGGATACCGCCGGGATCGAGTTTTTCGGCAAAGCCTTCGGAAACCTGGTGGCATGGTAAACAAGTTGCGAATTTAAATCGCGGGGATTTGCCGAACTATGCGTACGCGTCGAATGCTAATTGTCATGTGCTGCGGTGGTGGCTATCCCCAGCGTCTCGGATATTTTTTTCGATGCCAACCGCAAGTCCTCAAGATACGCTTCTGCGAAAGCATCGGCAGTGAGATAGTTGCGCGGCCACATCAGGGTCAGCGCTCCCACGCTGGCGCCTTCGCGCAACAATGGAACCGCCATGACGCGCAGCCGGTCGTCTCGCGTGCTCACCGGGGGATACGCCGGATGGCGGATTGCAAATCCTTTCGCACGGATTTCGGCCAGTTCGTCGCAAAGCGTTTGCAGGGAAATACCGAGGCGCGCGAGACCATTTTTTGGATCGTCGCCACAGACTTCTGCAATTCGCGAGACTTCGGCGTCATCCTGCGCGGAGAGGAATGCCCGTCCGCCGGCAGAGCCAAATACACTCACCTTGATATCGATAGCGCTGCGGTGCAGGTGGTAGGGCGAAAGCGTGCGTGTCGATTCGACGACCCACATACAGTCCTTGGAGAACAGGTGCAGGTCGGATGGCCAGCCGATCTTCCGCGTCAGTTCGATCATGTGCGGGACGGCGGCCTCCACCAGCCGCGCCGCACGCGGCGACAGATCGACGGGCGCCAGTTCCGGCAGGGCGATATTCGTCCGGTACAGCTTGTCGCCTAGCCCGACACGCACGATCCGCCGCGCCACCAGCGTCGCCAGCAAGCGGCGCAATGTAGATTTCGGCAACCCCGTGGCCGCGTGCAGATTTTGCAGGGACATGGCCCCGCCTTCCGCCAGCGCTTCCAATACAGTGATGCCGCGATCGAGAGAACGGTTTTCCAGGGCCATGACGTGTTTGCTTGGTTTGTTGCCCAAGTCTACCGTGCCGGACAACGGCACGCAAAGATGTTAACGGACATTCTTTCGGAATAGGCGGCAATTGGCGGCAATGAGCCGTCTATGCTGGTCGGCACGCCGGGCTTGCGCAGGCCAAGATGCCGCGCCTATATCGGCCTTCGAAGTTAGCAGGGAGCTAGGACAACGTGGCGGCAAAGGTGAAAAACATCCTGTTCATCATGTGCGACCAGCTTCGCTACGATTACCTTGGCTGCGCCGGTCATCCGTATCTGAAGACGCCGCACATCGATGCCCTTGCCGCGCGCGGTGTCCGGTTTTCCAGAGCCTATGTCCAGTCGCCGGTCTGCGGTTCCTCGCGCATGAGTTTCTACACCGGCCGCTATGTCGATTCGCACGGCGCGAGCTGGAATGGCATTCCCCTGAAAGTCGGCGAAATGACGATGGGCGATTATCTGCGCCCGCTCGGCATGCAGACCGTTCTCGTTGGCAAAACGCATATGCGCGCCGACATGGAAGGGATGAAACGGCTGGGCGTCGATCCCAATTCCATCATCGGCGTTCGCGTTTCCGAGTGCGGTTTCGATCCGTTCGACCGCGATGACGGCATGGTAGCGGTAGGTCCCGACGGCGATTACGAAAACTACCGTCCGCCCTATGAAAAATACCTGCGCGACAAGGGATACGATGGTCCGAACCCCTGGCACGACTGGGCCAATTCGGTGGACCTCGGCGGAAACAGGATCGGCTCCGGCTATGTCATGAAATACGCCCGGCTGCCGGCGCGCGTGGCGGAAGAGGATTCCGAGACGCCCTACATGACCGGGCGAGCGATGGAATTTATCGACAAGGCCGGCGATGCGCCCTGGTGCGTTCACCTTTCCATGATCAAACCGCACTGGCCCTATGTCGCACCGCCGCCCTACAATGACATGTTCGGGCCCGAGCATGTCGTCCCCGCGCAGCGCAGCGACAACGAAAAGCAAAATCCGCATCCCGTGTATCGCGAATTCATGAAGCATCGCGTGGCGCAGACCTTCGCCCGCGAGGAAGTGCGTCGCGAAGTCATCCCGGTCTATATGGGGCTCATCAAACAGATCGACGACCAGATGGGCCGGCTGTTCGCGTTCCTCGAAGAGCGCAAGCTCATGGACAATACGCTGATCGTGTTTACGTCCGACCATGGCGACTACCTTGGCGATCATTGGCTCGGCGAAAAGGACCTGTTCCACGAACCATCCGTGAAAGTCCCGCTGATCGTTTACGATCCGTCTCCCGAAGCCGACGCCACACGCGGAACGGTCTGCGGCAAGCTGGTGGAAGCCATCGACCTCGCGCCAACGTTCTACGAAGCCGCCGGCGGCAATCCGGCCGACCAGTCGCACCGCCTTGAAGGCCGCTCGTTACTGCCGCTGCTGCGTGGTCAAAACGTTCCGTGGCGCAAATACGCTATCAGCGAGTACGATTATGCGGTTTCGCCGTCGGCGCTTCAGTTGAAGGCCGAGCCGCGCGATGCGCGCCTGTTCATGGTCGCGAACGAGCGCTGGAAGTACATGGCCGCCATCGGTCATCGGCCGATGCTGTTCGATCTCGAAAACGATCCGCACGAATTGAACGACCTGGGAGACGACGCTGCATACGAAACCATCCGCGCGGAGATGGACGCAGCCCTGCGCCAATGGCAGTTCCGCCTCTCGCAGCGCACGACCCGCTCCGAGGCGCAAGTGAAGGCTATGCGCGGCCGTTCCTTGCGACGCGGCGTGCTTATCGGCGTCTGGGACGAGACAGACGTGCCGGAAGAACTGTGGAAGGGCTATTTCCTAGACGAAACGTGACAGTATAGAATTGCTGCGCATACAGAAAGTCGCAGGAGAAACGCAGTGTCCGAATGGCTGAAACTGGCCCTGTCGCCAAATGTCCGAATGCGCGCCACGAAAGTCGCGCTGCTGGTTGGAGTCATTCTGGCCGCAATCAACTACGGCGACAGATTGTTCGAAGGATCGCTGCAACCGCGCGACGTTGTAAAGCTGTTGATGACTTTCGTTGTACCCTATTGCGTGTCAACCTATTCAGCCGTCTCCGCCATGCAGGAAGCTGCGCGCAACGCAAGAGGCCGGCAGGACTGAAGACGTTCACATGCGCCGCGTCCGTCACACCCCGATCCATGTATGGCGTATGTCGTCAGCCTTTCGCAATTCGGCGCTGCTCCCCGACCACCGAACGCGGCCCTTGCCCAGAACGATGATATGGTCCGCAACATCCAGAGCCATCGCGAGATTTTGCTCTACCAGCAGCATCGTCATGCCCTGGCTCTTCAGCCTGTGAATGAGATCGGCGTTTTGCTTTACGATGAGTGGCGCAAGGCCCTCACTCGGTTCGTCCAGTAACAATACGCGCGGATTGGCGACGAGCGCGCGCGCAATGGCCAGCATTTGCTGTTCGCCGCCGGACAACTGTGTTCCGCCATTGTTGCGCCGCGCGGCAAGGTTCGGAAAATCGTCGAAAACCCTCTGCATTGTCCAGGCCGTCCCGTCCGGGCCCGGCTTTTGCGCGATAGCGAGGTTTTCCTCCACTGTGAGCGAGGGAAATATGGCCCGCGTCTCCTGCACGATGGCCAGGCCCGCACGCGCGATTTCGTAGGTGCGCATGCCTTTCGTGGGTGTCCCGTCGACAAGCACGGTTCCCGAGCGCGGCGGAGTCATGTGCATCAGCGAGCGCAGGGTTGTCGTCTTGCCGGCGCCGTTTCGCCCGAGCAGTGCGACCACCGATCCGCGCGGTACATCGAACGACACGCCCTGGATGATGTGGCTGTCGCCGTAATATGTGTTGAGGTCGCGGACTTGCAGCAGTGGCGCGCTCATCCTGCGCCTCCCGTCTCGCGATTGCCAAACACATCCCCTTCGCCGCCGAGATAGCGTTGGCGCACGATATCCGAGCCCTTGATATATTCCGGGCTTCCCTGTTCCAGCACGCGGCCGTAATCCAGTACGGCGATATGGTCGGCGAAATCGAGCACGATATCCATGTCGTGTTCGATAACAATCACGGTCAGATCGCGGGGCAGGCCATTAATGAGTGCGTCCATGCGTGCGGTTTCTTGCGGGCTCATGCCGGAGGTCGGTTCGTCGAGCAGCAGGACTTTCGGCTCGCACGCCAGCGCCAGCGCGACTTCGAGCTGCCGCTGGCTGCCGTAGCTCATGAAGCGGACAGTGGTATTCAATTCGCTGGTCAATCCGACTTGCTCTGCGATAGCGTCGGCCTTGGCATAGAGCGCGCGTGACCGGGAAAGCGGGCGCCAGAATACCGGCGCACTGCCGGCGTGAATGGCGCTGGCGATGGCGAGATTGTCGCGCACGCTCATGGCCGGAAACAGGTTGTTGCGCTGAAAACTCCGGGCAATGCCGGTGCGCGCCCGGCTCGTGACGTCGAGCCGGGTGATGTCCTTGCCGTCGAGAACGATCTGACCGGCGTCGGGCCGCAAATTGCCGGCCAGAAGATTGAAGAATGTCGTCTTGCCCGCGCCGTTGGGTCCGATGATCGCGTAGCGCTTGCCCGCTTCGAACGACAGTGTGACGTCGTCGGTCACTTTCAGCGAACCGAAAGACTTGGAGACATGACGGGTCTCGAGCGCGCTCATGCCACGCCTCCCGTTTCACCGGGCGTCGCGGGCGTACGCGGCGCGCGCCGCCGCTCGATGAATTGCATCAGCGAGCCGACAAGGCCTGCAGGCATGAAAAGAGCGACCGCCGCGAAAAGTGCGCCCAGAAACAGATACCAGTGGCCAAAGGTTGAAGACAGGATTTCCCGCAGGGCGACAAGGACGATGGTGCCCAAAATGCCGCCAACGAGCGTGCCGATCCCGCCGATGATGACGGCGATCAGGACGTCGCCGGAGACAAACCAAGTTGCAAGATCAGGCGAAATGAAATTTGTATGCTGCGCCTTGAAGACGCCTGCCAATGCAGCAATTGCACCCGAGGCCATGAAAGCCGTCAGCCTGTAGGAATAGACCCGCCCGCCCAGCGCCGAAACCCGCGAGGAATTCTGGCGGATCGCGTCAAGCGTTCGGCCGTAAGGCGAGGCGAAAACGAGTTCCAGCAACAACCATACGACGATGCAGAACAGAATGCAGACCAGGGCGAACGTCGCCGGATCGTCCATGTTAGCGCCCACGGCGGACAGCTCGAGCCGCGGCAACCCGCCCATTCCGTCCGCGCCGTTGAACAGCTTGGAACGGAAGACCCAGGCATAGAACATTTCAGCCGCCGCCAGCGTCACCATGATGAAGAAGGCGCCGCTCGTGCGGATGGCAAACACGCCGACGACAAGCCCCGCCAGAACGCCGCCCGCCATGGCCGCCACCAGCGCCAGCCACGGCGGCAGGCCCGCCAGCATGGTCAGCCCGCCAAAGGCGTAGGCCCCGAGCCCGAGAAATCCGGCGTGTCCGAACGATACGAGGCCGGAGCGCGCCAGCAGGTCGACGCTCAGGGCGAACAGGCTCAGAATGGCTGCGTCGGCGATGAGTTCCTGCAGAAAGAATCCGGACAATTGCTGCACGGCGATGGATGCAGCCGCCACAGCGGCGCCGATCCAGATGCGGATTGAGTTCGGGCTGGCTGTCATGGCGTTACGAACTCGCCATGCGCCTCGCCGGGAACAGTCCCGACGGGCGGAAAATCAGAACCAGCGCCATGACAAGATAGATCATCATCATGGCAAACTCCGGCAGAAGGATTTTGCCGAAAGTGTCGGCGAAGCCGATGATGAGCGAACCCAGGATGGCGCCCTTCAGGCTGCCAAGTCCGCCGACCACGACCACGACCAGCACGAGGATGATGATCTGCACGTCCATTCCCGGAAAAACACCGAATATCGGCGCGGCAACGACCCCCGCAACGCCGGCAAGATAGGTGCCGATGGCGAAGACGATGGTGAAGACCAGAGAGATGTTGACTCCCAGCGTCTCGGTCGTTTCCCGGTCGTCGACGCCTGCGCGCACCAGCGCGCCCAGCTTCGTGCGCTCCAATGCAAAATAGAGCGCAATCTGCACCGCCACGCCGAGCCCGATCAGAAACAGCCGGTAAGATGGATAGGGCACGCCGAATACATTTACGGTTCCGTTGAGTACGTCGGGCTGCGGCACGCCTTTGGGCTGGTCGCCGTAGATCATGCGCAGAATGTCGGTACCGGCATAGATGACGCCGACAGTCAGCAGCACCTGAACGAGATGGTCCTCCCGCTCGGCCCAGCGCAGCAGCAGGAAATACGCCGCCATGCCGAAGACCGTTGCGGCTATCGGCGCCAGCAACAGCGCGATCCAGAACGAGCCGGACCATTGCGCGATGGAATAGGCCAAAAAAGCCGCCAGCATATACACGGTGCCGTGGGCGAGATTGAGATAGTCCATCAGGCCGAAAATGACCGAAAGGCCAATCGCCAGCAGGAATAGCAGCATCGCAAACTGCAGCGAGTTCAAAACCTGCTCGGTCAAAAACTGCGGATTGAGCAGCATTTTCGGCCAATCCCTCCCCGGAATGCGCGCATACTTGCCGAAGCGCTTGAATTGCCGGCAAGATGCCATGCCGGGGCGTGCGGGGCAAGCGCAGACGGCCTTTACCCGATTTCCCGCCAGCGCTTTTCGCGGACGCAAACCCGGTATAAACAGGATGTCAAACGGGAGGCTGCAACGAGGGGCGCATGAGCGACGTCAAAGACTATTTCGAAACCGTCGAAGGTTGCCGCACGCATGTCATGCGCGCCGGCAAGGGGCAGCCGCTGCTGTACCTGCACGGCGCGAACGGCGGCCGCTGGCTGCCGTTTCTCGACGAGCTTGCGAAGAATTTCGACGTCATCACGCCGGAGCATCCCGGCTTCGGTCTGTCCGATACGCCGGGCTGGCTCGATAATGTCGGTGACCTGGCGCATTTCTATCTCGAGTTCATGGAAAAGCTTGGTCTCGACAAGGTTGTTCTGGCGGGCACGTCGCTTGGCGGCTGGACGGCCTGCGAAATAGCCGTGCGTTCGACGCAAAGACTCGATCGCATGGTGCTGGCGGCGCCCGCCGGAATTCACGTCAAGGGCGTCCAGAAGGGCGACCTGTTCTTGTGGAGCCCGGAGCAGACCGTGCGCAATCTGTTTCATTCGCCCGAATTGCAGGAGCGCATGCTGGCAATGCCCATGAGTGATGAGGATCGCGACATCGCCCTGCGTAACCGCTTTACGACGGCGAAACTCGCGTGGCAGCCGCGGCTTTACAATCCCGATCTCGAAAAATGGCTGCATCGCATCAAGGTTCCCGTCCTGATCCTCTGGGGCCGGCAAGACAAGCTGATCCCGGCGGCCTATGGCGAGCGCTTCAATGCCTTGATTCCGGGATCCGTCCTGAAGGTTTTCGATGAATGCGGGCATTTGCCCCATGCCGAGAAATCCGCCGAATACGTTGCCGCCATTCGTGAATTTGCGAAAGGATGAACCATGAAGTTCTTTCTCTTTCACCTGATGCCCTACGCCGATCTCGATCTTGAAGGGGCCGACAAATACAACACCACCTGGGTCACGTTGCCCAATTCGTTCTACGATCCGAAGAAGGGCCATCTGCTCTACAACCGCTATCTCGACGAACTTGAGATGGGCGACGCGCTGGGTTTTGACGGTGTTTGCGTCAACGAGCATCATTCCAACGCCTATGGACTGATGCCTCAGCCCGGCGTGCTTGCAGGCTCGCTGGCGCGCCGCACGAAAAACGTGAAGATTGCGGTTCTCGGCCGCGCTCTTCCGTTGTTGAACAATCCGATTACCGTAGCCGAAGAATACGCCATTCTTGACAATATTACCGGCGGCCGCCTGATTGCCGGTTTTGTGCGCGGCATCGGCGCCGAATATCATTCCTGGACGTCGAACCCGGCGCTCAGCCACGAGCGCTTCCACGAAGCGCACGATCTTATCGTGGAGGCCTGGACAAAAACGGGGCCATTCCCCTTCGAGGGCAAGCACTACCACTTCGAATACGTCAATCTCTGGCCGCGGTGTTATCAGGAGCCACATCCGCCGATCTGGATTCCCTCTCAGGGCTCTACCGAAACCATCGAGTGGGCCAGCCATCCGGACAGGAAGTACACCTATCTGCAGACGTTTTCGCCAAAGTCGGCACTGGTGAAATACATGCAGCAATATCGCGACACGGCCGCACGCCAGGGTTGGCAGGCGGGCCCGGAAAACCTCGGCTGGGCGACGCCGATCTACGTCGCAGAAACCGACGAAAAGGCCGTGGAAGAGGCGCGTCCGCATATTGAGGCGTTCTATCAGAAGTTCCTGCGCATGCCGCCCGAGATGATCGTGCCGCCCGGCTATACCTCGCTGGCCAGCATGCAGGCGATGATGCGCGCCAAGGCGGAACTGGCCTTCGGTAAAAAATCGATCGAGGAAGTGATGGCCAACGGCATGTTCGTCTGCGGTTCTCCGAAGACGGTTCGCGAGAAGCTGATCGAGGCGGGCAGTGACATCGGCGTTGGTCATGTTTTGTCGATGCTGCAATTCGGCACGTTGCCGGCGGACCTCACGAAAAAGAACATCGAACTCTATGCGAGGGAGGTCATAGCGCCGCTGCGCAAGGAGTTTGCAGCCGCGAACGCCGCCGCTGCGGAATAGGACGCCGCGCAGCGAGCAAACAGGGAGAGAGTGTGCATGGCCGATTATTCGCCGGCAGGAAAATCCTGCATCGTCACCGGTGCGGGCGCAGGACTTGGGAGAGCCATGACCCTGGCGCTTGCCGCGGCAGGGGCTCATGTCGTTGCAGCCGACGTGAACGAGGCCGAAGCGCAGACAACCGCGCGGGCCGCGCAGGAGGCCGGCTCGCCCGGCCGGATTGCCGTGCAACAGACGGATGTTCGCAAGGAAGAAGCGTGTGGCGCCGCCGTTGCACGCGCCATTGCCGAATTCGGGCGGCTCGATGTTCTCGTCAATTGCGCCGGTCTGAACATGGTCCTTTTCTCGAAGGATTTCCTGACCGATCTCGTGCGGTTCTGGACCGTCGATCCAGACAAGTGGCAGATGCTCTACGACGTCAATGTGCGCGGACCGTTCCTCATGTCCCGCGCCGCCGCGCCGCATATGATCGCTAAAAAATGGGGACGCATCGTCAATGTGACGACAAGCTATTCGACCATGATCCGCGAAGGCAACACGCCCTACGGTCAGGCGAAAGCTGCACTGGAAGCAGCGAGCCATTGCTGGGCGGAGGACTTGGAAGGCACGGGCGTAACCTGCAACGTTCTGATCCCCGGCGGGGCCGCCGACACGGCGATGATTCCGGATCACGCTCCGATCGATCGCGGCCGGCTCGTTGCGCCCGAAGCCATGGGCGCGCCTGTCTGCTTCCTTGCCTCGGACGCCAGCGATGGCGTCAATAAAATGCGCATTGTCGCGCGCGGCTGGAAGGAAGATGCGTCCATCGCCGAAAACCTGAAGGCCTGCATGGCGCCAGCGGCATGGCCTGACCTTGCGGCTGGCGCATCACCTGGCGCGCCCGTCAAGGGCTCGGTCGCCAGCATGCAAGGGAGGTAGGGAACAGTTTGGACAACCTTTCAACTCCTGTCCCGGATGCGCCCGCACAGCCAACCGTCGCGCTTTTCGCAATATACAAGGTCTTCGCCTACATCGGTCTGATGAGTTTCGGCGGCGGGCTCATCCCATGGATACAACGGGAGATAGTCACCAAACGCGGCTGGATGGAATTGCAGGACTTCTTTCCAGGCGTCGCGCTGAGCCAGGTGCTGCCCGGCGTGAATTCCACCAATCTGGCGGTTTTTATCGGCACGAAACTGCGCGGCATCGCAGGCGCCGCTGTTGCGCTTGCCGGAATGCTGAGCGGTCCTTTCATCGTGATGCTTGTGGCTGTTTCGTTTTACCACCAGATTCTCGACGTCAAGCCGATACAGATCGCGATGTCCGGCATAGCCGCCGCAGCCATCGGCATGATCATGCGCACAGGCGTGATGGCCGTGCAGGCCTCGCTGACGAATGTACTGTCGATCTCCATTATGTTGGTGACGTTCCTGGCCATCGGCATCTTGCGGCTTCCGCTGCTGTGGACCGTGGCCATCATCACCCCACTGAGTATCGCAATATGCTGGCCGAGGGGAGAAAGGCAGCCGCTCCAGGAAAGCACGAAGGATAAGGCCGATGGCTGACGGCGGCCAATTTCTCACAATTGTAAAAATACTCGCACCTCTGTCGATTGCCTCGATTGGCGGCGCGATGGGTATCTATGCGCCGCTCGAGTACCAGACCGTGCAGGTGCACAACTGGGTAAGCGCACGCGAGTTTCTCGACATGCTCGCTCTGACGCGTTTCCTTCCCGGCCCGAGTTCCATTCTTGGCGCGATGCTGGCTTTCAAGGTCGCCGGCATACTCGGCGCGATTGTCGCGATGTTGGCGCTTTATCTTCCCTCTTCGGCGCTGTGTTTTGCCATGTCGCGCATCTGGACCCAGAGCGAGGGCAAGGATTGGCACACGGCCTTGAAACGCGGTCTGATGCCCATAGCTGCCGGACTCATCATGTCCGGCGTGCTGGCGCTGTTCCAGCTTTCGGGCGGAAAGCTGTTAACCGGCGCTGTCATGATTTTCGCCGCCGCCATGCTGACGTGGAAAAAGCACCTCCACCCATTCCCGTTGCTGATCGCCGGAGCCAGCGTGTTTCTGGTGGCCTGGGGGGCGGGCCTTATCCAGTAAGCCGTTGCAGCCGTAGCCGGGCGTTGCGGAATGGCAAACCTTTTGCAGCCCGGGAACAGGCTTCGTTTCCTGTCCCTGTTTCGTGCAAAGGTGTGCCGATGTTGAACCTTCCGACCAAAGTGCTGCCGACAAACATGCTGAATACGATAAAGCGCTCCCGCCCGGTTTATGCGGCGGGACGCAAACTGCGTTTCGCCATAGGTTCGCGCCTTGGCGCGCGGGAGATTCCTGGTATCGGATCGCGTGCCCATTTCAACGATTTCATGCTGACCTCCGCCAATCCGAAGCTCGTCGCGGAATACGTCGCCGGCGCCCGCCAGTTTGTCGGCATTCTCGAGCGTTCGCTGAACGAGGCCGGCAAAGACTGGCGCGATGTGGACGCATGCCTCGAAGTCGGCTGCGGTTACGGGCGCATAATTCGCGAACTGCGTCACAAGTTACATCCCTCGAAGATCTACGCCGCCGATGTCATCGACGAGGGCGCGCGTTTCGCCGCCTCCGAGTTCGGCGTCAATAACATTCCCGTGCTGGAAAACACCGGCGACAAATACGACGGCAAGTTCGACCTGATCTATCTGCTGTCGGTCTACACCCACCTGCGGCGCGACATGATCGAAACCAATCTGAAGCAGGTGGCCAAGGCGTTGAAGCCCGGCGGCGTTGTCGTCTTTTCGACGCACGGCCAGGGATCTGCCGACACGGCCGAGCGCTATGATCAATACTGGCTCGACAAGGACAAGATGCTTCGGAGTCTTGCTCGCGACGGTTATTTCTACGAGCGGTATCCCTATTACTACGACGAATACGGCCTGACGTGGATGACCAGTACCGCCACAAAGAACCTTGTGGCGCACGTGACGCCGGAACTGGAGTTCGTCGTCCACACTCCGATGGATGTGGACGATCATCAGGACACGTTCGTATATCGCAAGCGCTGAGCGCCAGCTCCGCCGCGGGAACTGCTGCCATACATTGCGCGTTGCGTTCCTTTGACCCGGGGAACGCGATGCGCTTTGTCACAATCGCGATGAGGGCGATTTTCGCTCTCGTCGGCCTGGTACTCATCGTCCTGGCGTTCGGTCTGCTTGGTACGGCTACATGGTCCGTGATCTTCCGGGACGACACCGACATAGGGACGGCGATCATCAATGCAATCGGATATGCTGTGATTGCGCTGGCCGTGTTCGATGTCGCCAAATATCTTATCGAAGAAGAGGTCGTAAATCGCAGCGAGATGCGCTTCACCGGGGAGGCGCGGCGCGGGCTGACGAAGTTCGTCTCGACCATTGCAATCGCCGTATTCCTCGAAGCGCTTGTTTTGATCTCGGCGGCCGGCAAGAAGAGCATCGACCTGATTCTGTACCCCACGTTTCTGATGGCGGTTGGCATATTGATCGTGGTCGGGCTCGGCGTCTATCAGCGCCAGAGTGCTGCTGCGGAAAAAGACATCGGCGGCGTGCGGCAGGAAATGCGCGAAGAAGAAAAAGCCCGTGACGCCAGGCTCGAAAAGATCGAAGAACAACCGGGCAAACGGGCCACCGAAGCCTAGACTTCAATTGCGGCGGCCCGGTTGCCGCTAGCTTTCAGCCTTTCGCTTCGATCTTGTCCTGAGTCTTCGTGTCGAAATCGCTGGCGTCGTGGCGCTCGCGCAACTGTTGGTGCAATGCGCCGGTCGCCTTGTTGACCATACGCCCGCGCTTCACCGCAGGGCGCGCCATGATCTGGTCTTTCCAGCGCGCGACATTCTTGTACTCGTGCGTGGACAGGAATTCGCGCGGATCGTCGTATGCCTCGCCGTTCATCAAAGAGTTGCCGTACCACGGGAAGATCGCGATATCGGCGATCGTGTATTCGTTTCCGGCAATATATTCGTTGTCCGCAAGCTGCCTGTCGAGCACGTCGAGCTGCCGCTTGGCCTCCATCGTAAAGCGATCGATAGCGTATTGAATTTTTACCGGCGCGTAAGCGTAGAAATGGCCGAAGCCGCCGCCGATATAGGGGGCAGAGCCCATCTGCCAGAACAGCCAGTTGAGCGTTTCGGTGCGCGTGGCGTGATCTTTCGGCAGGAATGCGCCGAATTTCTCGGCCAGGTAGAGCAGGATCGAGCCGGATTCGAACACCCGTTGTGCGGGCTCGACGCTATAATCCATCAACGCCGGGATTTTCGAATTCGGATTTACCCCGACGAAACCCGATCCAAACTGGTCGCCCTTGCCGATGCTGATGAGCCAGGCGTCGTATTCCGCACCGGAATGGCCTGCTGCGAGCAGTTCTTCCAGCATGATCGTCACTTTGACGCCGTTGGGCGTGCCGAGCGAATAGAGCTGCAAGGGATGTTTGCCGCGCGGCAGTTCCTTGTCGTGCGTCGCGCCTGCAATCGGACGGTTGAGGCTGCCGTAGCGCCAGTTCGGATTGTTGCCCTGGTCCCAGATCCAGACTTTCGGCGGCGTGTATTCCGTATCGGCCATTCGTTCGCTCCCGTGCGGACTTTCCGGAGGGAAACCCCTCCTATCCTATCGATAACGCGGCAAATGTCGCCTGTCCACGCCGCCTGTTCACGCAACGGCTTGAAAGAGGTTTAAAATCCGGCTGGTTGCGTCGAATTGCAAACCGGTACATCTTCGCATGCACGTAGGGCGGGGGGGAAATGCGGAAAAATCATCTGGCCGCGCGCGACATTGCAATTGTCGCTTATGGCGAAACGAAGATTGAGCGCCGCTCCGGCAAGACCACGTTCGAATTCGCAGCAGAAGCAATGGCGCAGATCTTGGCCCGCACCGGGCTGAAGCCGGCCGATATCGACGGGTTCGCCACCAATATCGCCCATTCCGAATCCGCCAATCAGTATGCGACAGCCTATCTCTGCGATGCGCTTGGATTGAGCCCGCGCTTCATGCAGGTCAGCGATCACGGCGGAGGCTCCGGTCTTGCCGGCGTCTCGCGCGCAGCCATGGCGCTCCAGGCGGGGCAGTGCGAAATCGCACTGGTGCTCGGCGCGGATGCGCCGACAACGCAGTGGAATGGCAAGAACCTCGGCTTTCGTCCCGAATTCTGGGATCCCACCGGTATCCAGGGGCCTCCCGGCGCTTTCGGCCTGTTGATGCATCGTTATATGCACCAATACGCCCTCAAGCCCGAAGCGCTGGGCAAGCTTGCCGCGGCGCAACGGACCGGAGCGGTGCTCAACGAAAACGCGCTCGAAGCATTGCGCAAGCCGATAACCGTCGACGACTACCTCAATTCGCGCCTCGTATCGTCTCCTCTGCGGCTGCTGGATTCGGTCATGTTCGCGGACGGCGGGGCAGGCGTCCTGATGATGGCGGCAGACCGGGCGCGGGCCATGGGCTTCGACAAGCTGGCCTGTCCCGTTGCGTATTCCGAAATCACTGGCTTCAACAATCGCGAGGCGCTGCCAGACATCACCGAAACCGGCTTCTCCGTTGCCGGACCGGAGGTGCTGGAGATGGCAGGGCTGAAGCCGGCCGAAATTCGCATGTTTCACCCCTATGACGATTTTCTCGTCGCGGTGATGCTGCAACTTGAGCAGATCGGCTTTTGCAGGCGCGGCGAGGGATCGGATTTCCTCCTCGCGACGGATATTTCCTTCTCCGGCGCGCTGCCGGTCAACACCGGCGGCGGGCAAATATCCTGCGGTCAGATTGGCCTTGCCTCCGGTCTCACCAATCTCGTCGAAGCCGTGCGCCAGATGTTCGGCGAGGCCGGCGCGCGGCAGGTTTCCGATCCGCACAATGCGCTGGTCACGGGCATCGGCGTTATTCCCTACGGCGGCAATTGGTCGGTTTCGACGGCGCTCGTGCTGGAGCAGGGCCGGTAGGTTCAAAACGGGATGCGCAGGATGAGTGAAACGACAACGAAGCGCGCCGCGCGCCCTGTTCCGACAGCTACCAGCATGACGAAGCCGTTCTGGGACGCGGCCCGGCAGCACAGGCTCGTCATGCAATATGATGGCGATGGCCACACGTTTCGTTTTTACCCGCGTGCCGCAAGCCTTGCGTCCGGAAAACGCAATCTTGAATGGCGCGAGGTTTCAGGAAGGGGCAGCGTCTATTCCTACACGGTCACGCATATTCCCATGCCGGGTTTCGAGGAGCGGGGGCCTTACGCGCTTGCACTGGTCGAACTGGACGAGGGCGTGCGCATCCTTGCCAATCTCGTGAACGTCGATCCGCGGGACGTCTGCATCGGCATGCGCGTCAGACTGTGCTGGGAAAAAATCGGCGATGGGACAGAGTATTTCGCGTTCGAGCCCGAACGGCAGCAGAAGTAGCTGCCGGCTCCGGACCCGAAAATTCGCGCGATGGAAATCTGCCGCTATCAATAGCGCGGACGCGCACAATAGCGCCGGCCGCTGCGCGTGTAACGAACCCGGCAGCTTGAGCGTCCGATAACCGCGCCGCCCACGCCGCCGACAGCCGCGCCTACCAGAGCACCGCCGGCGCGTCCGGTTGTTGCCGCGCCCACAGCAGCGCCCGTGGCAGCGCCGATAACAGCGCCGCTTGCCGTGCGTTCGCCAGGCGTACGGCCGCAAGCAGCCAGGGAAAGAGAGGCGGCGAGTGCGCCGGCGACGAGAAGGGATTTTTTCATGGTATCGGCCCTTGGCGTTGGTTGAATGGTTACGGGAGCGCAACGCTCCCGCCCGGCGATGGTTCCGATGTTTTTTCCAACTGCAGCGCCTTGGTTGCGCCGCAGCCGCTTTCTCGATTTCAAACAGCCGTTCGCATTCCCGCGAGTCTTCGCCCGGGGCATAAGAAAAAAGAAACGTGGGGCCGGAATGCAGGGCTACCGCTCGTTAATTTATACAATGCGGTGTCCCCGCATTCCGGCACAGCATTGCTTGCTCGCCGAGCGGCAGGAGAATTCGAGTGATCCAAAATGGATGCTTTTCGCAACGTTTTCCTTGAGTCAATAAGATCAATGACGTTGCAGTCGTAAAACCTTGTTGCAAAACTAGGCCTGCCGTCCCTGCAGGCACCTGGACATCACCCCGCCTGCGCCCGCCACCGCCGCAGAGTCAGCGCATTCAACACGACCGAAATACTCGACATCGCCATCGCCGCGCCGGCGAACATCGGGTTGAGGTAACCCAGCGCCGCCAGCGGGATGCCTATTATGTTATAAATAAATGCCCAGAAGAGGCCCTGTTTGATCTTCGAATAGGTTGCGCGCGAAATGCCGATGGCGTCGGAGATCAGCAGCGGGTTGCCGCGCATCAGGGTGATGCCGGCCGTATGCATGGCGACATCGGCGCCCGTGCCCATGGCCATGCCGACGTTTGCGGCGGCAAGGGCAGGGGCGTCGTTGACGCCGTCGCCGACCATCGCGACATGCTTGCCCTGCTTGCGCAACCGCTCCACGAGTTCGGCCTTGCCCTCCGGCAGCACGCCCGCCTCAATGTTTTCTATGCCGGCCTGTTTGCCGATGGCCTGCGCCGTGCGCGCATTGTCGCCTGTCGCCAGCACCGGCGCGATGCCCTGCGCTTGCAGCAGACGCACAGCTTCCTGCGATTCCGGGCGGATCGTATCGGCTGCGGCGATGAGGCCGAGCGCCGCGCCGGCGGATGCGATCCACATGACGGTTTTGCCGGCCGTTTCCAGCGTTTCGGCGCGCGCCTGTAGCGCGTCTGTCGCAATGCCCTGTTCGTCCATCAGGCGGCGGTTGCCGATGAAAAGCTCCCGTCCGGCTATCGTCGCGGAAAGGCCGCGTCCGGTGAGGCTTTCGAAGGCATCGATCTTGTGCAGCGCGACGCCCATGTCGCTGGCGTGCTGCAACATCGCGCGCCCGAGCGGATGTTCCGAACCCTGTTGCGCCGAAGCGGCAAGCACGAGAAGGGCGTTCGTATCGCCGTCGAGCGCTACGACGTCGGTAATCGCAGGCCTGCCTTCGGTCAGTGTCCCGGTCTTGTCGAGAATGACCGTGTCGATGCGGTGCGCTTCCACCAGCGCATCGGGATCGCGAATGAGAATGCCAGCGCGCGCCGCCGCGCCCGTACCGGCCATGAATGCGGTGGGCGTGGCGAGCCCGAGCGCGCAGGGGCAGGCGATGACCAGCACGCTGACGGCGGCGATGAGCCCGCGTTCCAGATCGCCCGTGGCGAACAGCCAGCCGGCGAGGGTCAGAGCCGCAATGGCGAGAACGGCAGGCACGAATACGGCAGCCACCCTGTCGACAAGCCGCTGTACGGGAGCCTTTTTCGCCTGCGCATTTTCTACCAGCGCGATGATGCGGCTGAGCGTGCTTTCGCCCGCGGCCGCTGTTGTTTCGACACGCAGGAGGCCGTTGCCGTTGATCGAGCCGCCGGTGACTGCATCGCCCGGCTTTTTTTCGATGGGCAGGCTCTCGCCAGTGATGAGACTTTCGTCGGCACTCGAATGGCCGGTGAGGATGAGCCCGTCGACGGGGATTTTTTCGCCCGGGCGCACAACGGCGATATCGCCGCGCGACACGGCGGCGGTGGCGATCTCGATCTCGCCGTCGCCCCTCTCGATGCGGGCGCGCTCGGGGCGCAGCGCCATCAGCGCCTTGATGGCCTGCGTGGTTGAGGCCTTGGCGCGGGTTTCCAGCATTTTGCCAAGCAGGACAAGCGCGATGACGAAAGCGCTCGCCTCGAAGTAATAATGAACGTCGTGCTCAAGATGCTCGGCATGTTCGCTTGCCTGCCACAGCATCCAGATGGAGAAGAAATAGGCCGTCGATGTGCCAAGCGCGACCAGCAGATCCATATTGCCGGACCGCGCCTTCAGGGCGCTCCAGGCTGCCGAATAAAACCGCGCGCCGAAATAGAATTGCACCGGGGTTGCGAGCGCAAGCTGGACCCAGCCCGGCAAGGGCACGCCCAGCATCGGCAGCATCAGCGGCGCGGCCAGCGCCAGCGCGGCTGCGGCGGCGATCGTATCCTTGCGCAGGCGCGCGGCCTCGCGCGCGGCAAGCTCGGCCTGGCGTTCGGCATCGCCGGTCAGCACGTCGGCCTCGTAGCCTGCGTCTTCCACCGCCGAAACGAGGTCGGACGCGCGCACAAGGCCGGCGATTGCTTCGACCTTCGCTTTTTCCGTCGCCAGATTGACACTGGCCGAAACGACGCCGTCGAGGCCCGCCAGAACTTTTTCGACGCGGCCCTGACAGGTTGCGCAGGTCATGCCCCCGATGGCGAGCTCGAACGTTTCGCGCGCGGTGCCGTAGCCGGCGTCCTCGATGGCTTCGGCTATGGCCGCGCCATTCGTCCTTGCAGGATCGAAGCTGACGATGGCTTCGTCACCCGCAAGGTTCACTTCGCAAGCGACGCCATCCATCCCGTTCAGCGCTTTCTCGACCCGCCCGGCGCAGGTCGCGCAGGTCATGCCTTCAACCGCCAACTTGACGGAGCGGCGGGAGGCCGGGGACGGAGCGAGAGTTTCGGACATGGTATTCAAGATAAGCCTGCCAGCGCGGCATTGCTACCGCGCCGCGCCATGATCAGGCTCTCACCCCGGCTTGCGGGCCGTAAGGCCGATCACTGCGGACATGCCACCGTGGCCTTTGCCTTCGTGCATTTCGAGTTCTTCCTCGGTGTAGATCTTGTCCGTGAAATGACCGAAGGCCTCTTCTAGCATGGCTTTTGTGTAGAGGTTCTCGAGAATGCCGGGTCCGCCGGTCTTGTACTCGAGCTGCTTGGGTGTGTAGCCCTGCAGGATGAGCAGTCCGCCGGGCTTCAGTGTCTTCTTCATCCCGTCCCACTTGATCTTGCGCTCGTCGGGGGACGAAAACTGGGTGAAGATTTCCACGACGACGTCGTAGGCGTTTTCCGGATAATCCCAGTTGTGGACGTCGCCCTGCACGATGTCCAGTTTCACGCCGTGCCTGTCCGCCAGCGCCTTTGCCTTGGCCTGTCCGGCGGGCGCAAAATCGAGCGAGACGACATCGAGACCCTGTTCGGCGAGCCAGACGCCGTTGCGGCCTTCGCCGTCGGCGACGGCCAGCGCCTTGCCCGACTTCGGGAGCAGTTCCTTGCACTGGGCCAGGAAATAGTTCGGCCCCTCGCCGAAAATATAGTCAGGCACGCTGTAACGGCCCTGCCAGCGCTCGAATTCGCTCATGTATGTTCGCTCCCGGGAAAAATGTTTGCGCCGCACGTATCGCAAAGATGGAATGCGAAGGGAAGCGCTATTGCTTATCTGATTGCCGGTCTTGCGGCGGCGCGGGCGCCAGCCCGGCGGTATCTTCGAAGCACCGCCCGGCAGGCCAGCGCACGTCGACGCAGCCGGGCTCGAGCGGAAACGGCGGTTCCACCACAATGCCAACGCCTTCGCCGCGCCCCCATCCATCGAAATCGTTCGGGACCCAGTCGGCGGGATTTTTCACCACCCGGTCTCCGATCGAAAATTCGCGGCCGTCTTCCTTCTTCATCGGATCCTGTAACTGCTTTTCCTGCTTCGCGCGGACGCTATTGTCGCCTATAAAGCCCGACGAGAGAAGCAGGATGGCGTTCCATTGCCTCCTGCCTTCGCATCGGTAGAAACTTTCGGCCACGCCACTGCAGCGCAAGCGCCCGGACAAGGAGGAAACCCATGAACATGCACCAGAAGACCGGCGACACCGTCGCGCAAACCTATATGCAGGCGCTAGCCGAATATGGCGTGAAACACGTCTTCGCCAATGGCGGCACGGACTTCGCGCCGATCATCGAAGGCATTCTGCAGAGCCAGAACACCGGCGCAAAACTGCCCGATTTCGTCACCGTTCCGCACGAAAACGTCGCCGTCGCGATGGCGCAGGGATATTACAAGGTGTCTGGCGAAATGGCCGGCGTCATGGTCCACGTCAACGTCGGCACCGCGAACACGGTTTGCGCCGTCATGAACGCCGCCCGCGACAATGTGCCGATCCTGCTGGCGGCGGGCCGCACGCCCGTTACCGAGAGCGGGCACGCCGGATCGCGCAATGTCGGCATCCACTGGGCGCAGGAGAATTTCGACCAGGGCGCGATCCTGCGCGAGCATGTGAAATGGGACTACGAGTTGCGCGAAGGCCAGCCGGTCGACGCCATTGTCGGCCGGGCGCTGGACATCGCCATGAGCGAGCCGCGCGGCCCCGTCTATCTCACCCTGCCGCGTGAAGTTCTTGGCAATCCCGCGCTGGCCAATGGCGCAACGAAACGTGCCCGCCCGCTGGGCAATGTGCCGGCGGTGCCTTCGGTCGAGGCGCTGGAAAAGGCTGCCGATGTCATCGCCGCTGCCGAATATCCGCTGATCGTCGTTTCGGGCGCAGCGCGCAATCACCATGCGTTCCATGCTCTGGGCAAACTGGCGAGCGAGCACGCCATCGCCGTGAGCGCGGGCGCGCAGCATTCGATGGCCACCAGCAATCCCATGAACCTTGGCCCGGGCGTTGTTCCGCTTCTGAAAAACGCCGATGTGGTTGTCGTGATCGACTCGCCCGTGCCGTGGATTCCGCGCTTCGGCGAGCCGAACCCGAATGCCAAGCTCATCCATATCGGGCACGATCCGATGTTCGCGCGCTATCCCTATCGCGGCTTCGAGATGGATCACGCCATAGCCGGTGATCCGGGAGCGGCTCTCGACATGCTGAACGAGATGCTGAAGACGAAACTGGCGAGCAAGAAGGACGCCGTGGAGGCCCGCCGCAAGAAAATCCTCGAACAGCGCGCGGTTTTCGACGACCGCCGCCGCGCGGCCATCGAGCAGGGCGCTTCGTCGAGCCCGATGAGCTACGCCTGGGTCGCCCATTGCGTGAACCAGGTGAAGGGCGCGAAGGACATCGTCAGCGACGAACTCGGCATCGGTCTGACCTATCTCGACATGGACGAGCCGGGCACCTTCCTGTCGACCAGCTCCGGCGCCCTCGGCATGGGTCTGGGACAGGCGCTGGGTGCAAAAGTCGCTGCACCGGACCGCCAGGTGATTTCGACCGTCGGCGACGGTTCCTACATGTTCGGCGTGCCCTCGGCGGCGCATTTCGTCGGCAAGGCGGAAAACCTGCCGACGCTGACCATCATCATGAACAATTCGCAGTGGTGGGCGGTGCGCCGTGCGACGGTCGGCATGTACCCGGACGGGCTTGCCTCCAAGGCGAATTCGCTGCCTATCGTCGACCTGACGCCCTCGCCGGACTACGAAAAGATCACCGAAGCTTTCGGCGGTTATGGCGAGCGTGTCGAAGACCCGGAGAAAATGCTGCCGGCGCTCGAGCGTGCCTACAAGAAGTTGCAGGATGGCCAGCAGGTGACAATCAACGCTGTGGTGCGCACCCGCGACGTGCATTGAGACTAAAAAACATTGCGAGCTTCGCCAGCGGGCGGTTCGGATTACCGGATCGCCCGTTTTGGCATTATGGGCCTGAATTATTTTGATTCGTGCAATTTATGGTATCGAGCCTGTAAAGTCTTTCGTATTCCGATACTCTATGCTAGGCCTGTCTTCCGTTACCACCGCCGGGCGCCGCATACCCCGGGGTAAAAACAGTGCGGGCAAAGCCGCGCAAGAGGGGGAGACATCGCATGGAAGGCCAGGTCAGCATGCTGTCCGCAGCATTGGGCGCGCTCGACACGCTTTTCAGCGTTCACAGACTGGCGTTGTTGTTTGGCGGCGTCCTCATGGGGCTGTTGCTTGGAATTCTTCCGGGTATTGGCGGACTTGTCGGTCTTGCGCTGCTGCTGCCCTTCACCTTCAATCTCGATCCCGCCGCGGCCTTCGCGCTGCTGCTTGGTCTGGCGTCTGTGACCTCGACTTCGGACACGATTCCGGCCGTCCTGTTCGGCGTGCCGGGCACCGCCGCCTCGCAGGCGACCGTCCTCGACGGCCTGCCCATGTCGAAAAAGGGCGAGGCCGGGCGCGCGCTCAGTGCAGCCTACACAGCCTCGCTGATGGGCGGCCTGTTCGGCGCGTTGTTGCTTGGCGTCACCTTGCCGCTCATTCGTCCGGTGATTCTGTATATTGGATCGCCGGAACTTCTCGCGCTTGCCGTGTTCGGCATTTCCTCCGTGTCGGTCCTGTCGGGCAATGCGCCGCTGCGCGGCCTTGCTGCCGCCGGCCTTGGCATCATGATCGCCATGATCGGCTCCGATCCGCAGACGGGCACCCTGCGCTGGACCATGGATACGCTCTATCTTTGGGAAGGCATGCCGTTGGTGCCGGCGGTGCTCGGCCTGTTCGCACTGCCCGAACTCTGCGATCTGGCGATCCAGCGCACGGCGATTGCGGGAGAAAGCAAGTACAACGTCCGCGCCGGCATGGTGCGCGGGATGAAAGACGCTTTCGCGAACTGGTGGCTGGTGCTGCGCTGCTCGTGGCTGGGTGCATTCTTCGGGGCAATTCCGGGCATCGGCGGCTCGGTGGTCGACTGGCTCGCCTACGGCCATGCGATCCGCACGGTGAAGGGGGCGGGGCAGACCTTCGGCACCGGCGACGTACGCGGCGTGATCGCGCCCGAATCCGCCAACAACGCGAAAGAGGGCGGGGCGCTGGTTCCCACCGTCGCATTCGGCGTGCCGGGCTCCGCCGGAATGGCGATCCTGCTCGGCGCTTTCATGATCCACGGCCTTGTGCCCGGCCCTGACATGCTGACCAAGAACCTGCAGGTGACCTACACGATGGTCTGGTCCATCGCGGTGGCCAATATTCTCGGCGCGGGCATCTGCTTTGCCTTCTCCGGTCAGCTCGCGAAGGTGGCGACGCTGCGCTACACGCTGATCCTGCCGATCATCATGGTCATCATGTATGTCGGCGCGTTCCAGGCCAACCGCAACTGGGGCGATCTGTATGTCCTCATCCTGTTCGGCATCTTCGGCTGGCTGATGAAGCAGCTCAGGTGGCCGCGCCCGCCGCTCATCCTCGGCTTCATTCTCGGAGATATCATCGAGCGTTACATGTTCATCTCGATCCAGCGCTACGAATGGGCCTGGCTCGCCAAGCCCATGGTCATCGTGCTCTTCGCCATGTCGGCGCTGGCGTTGCTGAAGCCGTTCTACGAGGACGTGAAGGCAAGCGGCGGCTTCGGCAAGCAGTTCGCCGGGTTCGGTGCGCCGACCTTCCGTGTGTCCGATCTGTTCTACCTTTTCTTCCTGGGCCTTGTCGGAGTGATGCTGTGGAGCGCCTGGGAATGGAACTTCAGCGCCAAACTTGTGCCAATGATCGTCGGCTCGCTGGCCTTGTTCTTCGGCGGCATCTCGCTATTCATCCAGTTATTCCGCCGTCCGGAACTGCAGCAGCGCCATGCATCCGGCGATGCGGGCGGGGAAAAAATGCAACAGGCGCGCATTCACATGGATCTGTCGAGCGACCTGTCCAAGCTGACGACCGGCCAGGTGCTGATGCGGGCGGGAACCTTCCTGCTCTGGCTGCTGATGCTGATGCTGTTCATGTATCTCGTCGGCATGATCACCACCGTGCCGCTGTTCGTGATCGCCTTCATGTACCTGGAAAACCGCGAGCCGTGGAAGATCGTCATCCCGATGGCCATTGGCCTGACGATCTTCGTATTCATGGTGTTCGACCAGTTCTTGACGATCCCCTGGCCACCGACGCTGATCGGCGAGTTTCTGGGCGACGTGAAGGACCCGGTGCAGTACCTGCTGGACAAGGCGGTGCAGCCGATCAAGGTGTGGTAGTCAAGTCACTGCACGGCAATGTTCAAAATGCACAAGGGCCGGCAATGCGCCGGCCCTTGTCTTTTGCGAAAGCGCTTGCGCCGCAAGCGGATACGCCCTTTGACAGCTCGCGGCGCTACACTTTCGCTACGCGAATGCCTTCCTTCTCCAGCCGCGGCAGCACTTCCTGCGCGAAATAGGGCAGTTCCCTGAGGTAGTTGACCATCGACAGGCCAACGCCGCGCAGGCCGGCGCGCGACCAGCCGATCAGGGTATTGGCGACGTGATCGGGGTCGCCGATGATCGTCGTGCCGCCCATGCCGCTGGAGGCATAGCCGATGCGGTGCTCGTCATAGGCTTTCTGGCCGACGGATTCGGGCGAGATGTTCTTGATAGCGAGAATGTCGCGCACCGCGTTCCAGTCGCAGCGTTCGACAGAGGCGTAATGGAAATATTCCTGCGCTTCCTTCATCGTCGGGCGGCAGGTGACGACGCCGACCGTGTAAACGTCGATCTCGCGGCCGTAGGACGCAGCCTCGTCCTTGATCGCCAGAACCTTTTCGCGCGTCTGGTCGTCCGATACGCGCGACGGCGTTGTGAAGAAGGCGTCGCAGTTCTTGAGCGCGAAGGCGCGTCCGTTCGGCGATGCGCCGGCGTTCATGATGATCGGCCGCGAGCCGCCGAAGGGTTTGGGCTTGGAGCGCACTTTTTTGTGGCGCAGGTACTGCCCGTCAAAATCCCAGTCGTCGCCCGGCCCCCAGGCGCGCTTGACGACGTCGATCCACTCCGCCGCGTAGCCATAGCGGTTGTCGTGGTCGCGCTGTTCGATGCCGAACATGTCGAACTCGCCCTCGTTCCAGCCGCAGACGATATTGAGGCCGAAGCGTCCCGAGCCGATGTGGTCAGCGGTCACCATGTTCTTGGCCGCCATGATCGGATTGAACATCGGCGCGTGCACCGTGCCGAAACAGGTGATGTTCTTCGTGCCGGCGAGAAGGCCGGACGCCCAGGTGATCGTCTCGAAGGTCGAGCCCTGATAGTCGGTATCGCCGCCGTATCCCTTCCAGCGACCCACGGGGAGCATGAACTCGAGGCCCACATCGTCCGCCAGTTGCGCCAGTTGCAGACAATCGGCCCAGTCGCCGGTCCAGCGCTCCTCGACAAGGGTGACGGCGCGGCCGGACGAGCAATTGGCGCCGAACAGCCCGATTTTGAGTGCATTGCCGCTGCGCATGGCAACGCGCAAGTCCTGGCTCACATTGTCCATCGGGTTGTTTCCTCCAATTGTGGGGAAACTAGCCCTGCGCGGTTCGCTTCGGCAAACGAAAAGGTGTCGCAGGCGGGTAGCCGGCTATTTCTTCCATGCCGCCGGATCGGCCGAAACTGCGCCTTTGACCACGAGAATCTTGGTGGCTTCCCCACCGATGCCGAAATCGTTGTCGTTGATCAGGACCAGCGAGCCGTCGCCGAGGATCGCGAGCCCTTCGATTTTCACTGGCGCGGAGCGGAAGTCGCGCGCAGTGTCGAATCGCAGGGTCTTGCCGACCGGCGTCACGCCCGTAGGCCCAAGGTCGTTGGATAACTCCAGCGAAGGCGCGGTCGCCGGATCGTCCCATTTGCCGCCGAGAATGTTCGTCGCGCTGGCGAGCGTTATTTCGTGCAGCTTGGTTGTGCCGTCGGTGCGCTCCAGAACCAGCAGCCGGCCTGTCCCCAGCGCAAGCATTTCGGACACGCGCGGATCGTTCTGCTTTTTCGATGGGTCGAGGCCGAAAGTCTGCGGATCGTCGAGCTGGTAGACGTATTCGCCGGCGAGCTTGCCGCTGGCGCGGTCGAGCTTGAACAGGCGCGCGTTTTTCGCCTGCGCATAGGCTTTGGAATTGGGATTGGCGAGCGGGTTCTGCAGCATGAAGTAGAGATATTTTTCGTCCGGCGAAATGGCGAGGGACTCTATGCCGCGATTGCCCTGGCGCTTGGACAGGATGGCCGGCAGCGACGGCACGATCTCGGCTTCCGAATCCTTGTAGTCCTGCACCGCATTGGCGGGCACGAGGCGCTTCAGCAGGCGACCGTCCGCAGCGACGTGGGCGATGGACGGGCCCATTTCCTCGCCAATCCAGAACGTGCCGTCCGACAACCGGACGATCGCCTCCAGATCGACATTGTCCGGATCGTAGGGCAGGACCTTGCCGGCCAGATCGACACCGGTGTCGCGCGTGGCGGCGGTCTGCGGGTTGAGCAGACCAAGAACCGGCTTGCCGGATTTCGCCTTCTTGATCGTGATCGTTTCGAGCACGCGGAACGTGCCCGCCTTGCGGTTGAGCGAGACCTTGTAGATCGACGGGGAATAGTCCGGCGTTGGATACAGCCTGCCGCGCTTCTGCTTGCCGCAGGGTTCGGCAAAAGACTTGCCGAGAAGTTTGCCGGCCTGCTTGCAGGTCATGTTCGGGCCGCGGTCGCCGGCGGTCCAGATGACATCGGCGGGATCGCTGCGATGGCGGAATGCCGCCGAGCCGATCCCGACGGTATAAGCCAGCGTTCTGCCGTCGGGCAGTTTGACCGGCCCCATCTTCAGCGCCGGATCTGGCGACGTCAGAACCTGCACTTCGGGTTTGGTTTGTGCGAGGGCGGCGCTTGCCAGAATGCACGCAAGCAGGATCGTCCCGGTCCGGTTCATGAAATGCCTCCTCTGAAACGGCAAAGCCCGAAGGCGCCGACATTCGCGTATTACGATAGGATGACAGTTCGGTGACTGCCGAAGCAGAGGGAATGGATCACGCGTTGGAGGGCGGCAGGGGGTCCTTTCCACGGATGATGTCGGAGGCCTTGTCCGCCATCATGATGACGCAGGCGTTGATATGCGCGCCGACCATGTCCGGCATGGCCGATGCATCGACGACGCGCAGGTTCTGCGCACCGCGCACGCGCAGTTGCGGATCGAGAACGCAATCGGCTTGCGTCCCCATCTTGCATGTACCGGCCGGGTGATGCGCGGTGACCGAGGTGCGGCGCAGAAAGGCGTCGATCTCGTCGTCCGTGCGCACCTTTCCGCCGGGCGATTTTTCTTCGCCGCGATATGGATCGAGCGCCTTCTGGCTGGCGATCTCACGCGCCAGCTTGAAGCCGTTGCGCAGCCGCGGCAAATCGTTCGGCGCGGTGAAGAAATTGTAGACGATCTTCGGCGGGTCCTTGGGGTCGGCAGATTTCAGCAGCACTTCGCCGCGGCTGTCTGGATGCAGCAGGCAGGGGCGGATGCCGTAGCCGTCCTCGTAAGGGGCTTTCACCCCGGGGAACCACATGTTGGTTTTCAGCGGCACGCCGCGGAACATGAATTCGATATCCGGCACATCGAGGTCCGGGCTCGTCTTGATGAAAGCGTGCGAGCCGCCGGGAACAACAGCGCCCGTGCCGGTTCCGAAGAAATAGTTCTGGATCATGCCCCATGCGATCCGGTCGAAGCGCATGGTCTCGCGGAAGGGCGAGGTGTTGTTGGGCCGCGTGAACATGATGAGCGCGGCAAGGTGATCCTGCAGGTTTTTGCCGACGGGCAGGTCGAGCCGTGCGTCGATGCCGTGGCCGCGCAGGTGGTCCGCCGGGCCTATGCCCGACAGCATCAGCAGGTGCGGCGTGTTGAACGTTCCCGCGGCCAGGATGACTTCGCTGGACGCATGGGCCGCAACGATCGTGCCGTGATGGATATATTCGACGCCCGTCGCTTTCGTGCCTTCCATCAACACGCGGGTGGTATAGGCATTGGTTTCGACGCGCAGGTTCGGACGCTTCTCGACCGGATGCAGGAAGGCGTTGGCCGTGGAAGAGCGCCAGCCGTTGCGAATCGAGTACTGGCTGCGGCCGATGCCCTCGCCCTTGCGGCCGTTATAGTCGTCGGTGACCTCGACGCCGGCCTGTGCGAATGCCTCGCGCCAGGCGTCGAAGATCGGGTCGCGGGTGCGCGCGAATTCGGTGCCCAGTTCGCCCTCGCCGCCGCGATATTCGCTGGAGCCGCCCGCGACCGGGGCGTCCTTGGCATTGGCGTAGCCACCAGCCCAGGTCTCGCAGCGGCGGAAATAGGGCAGGACCTCGGAATAGGACCAGCCGTTGGCGCCCTGTCGGGCCCAGCGGTCGTAATCGCCGCGATGGCCGCGCGTGTAGGCCATCACGTTGACCGAGGAGGAGCCGCCCAGCACCTTGCCGCGGCTGGCCTCGATCCGGCGTCCGTCGAGGTTGGGTTCGGGCTCGGTCTCGTAGCCCCAGTCGTAGAGGTTCCACTCGTGCATCTTGCCCATGCCCAGCGGAATGTGGATGAGCGGATTGCGGTCGCGCGGTCCGGCTTCGAGCAGAAGCACCTTGCAGGCAGGATCCTGACTCAGCCGGTTTGCCAGCACGCAACCGGCCGACCCCGCGCCGACGATAATGTAATCGTAGCCGTCCATGACGAATTCCCCCAAAGCCGCGTAGCGCCGGACTTGCCGCCGGCAGCAGTCGATTGCCGGTCTGATTAGCGCGCGCAAGAGCGTCCGTCCACCGGCTTGCACCGGCAGCGGCCCCGATCCTGCATGGGATAACGCAAACCGGCACGTTTACGGATACGCCCCCGGCCGGGGACGCAAGTGTGCCATTCCAGAACACGCGCGCAGACAGCAGGTGCGCTGTCGACCGTGCGGGAAGAGGAGCCGACATGCAAACGACCGCGACCCGCCGCGCCCATGGCGGCAAGGACCGGACGGAGTGTCCGATCCCGAACTCAATTCCCGGGCTCGATGGTTTGCGCGCCTTCAGCATCCTGCTCGTGATGGCCTCCCATTCCGGAATGCAGCGCATGCTGCCGGGCCTTTTCGGGGTGACGGTCTTTTTCTTTATCAGCGGATTTCTCATCACGGCTTTGCTTGTGCGCGAAATGGATGCGACGGGGCGGATAAGCCTCCGCCAGTTCTACATGCGGCGCTTTCTGCGTCTGTATCCGCCGCTATTGGTGTTTGTCGGGATCACGTCAGCGGTATGGCTGCTGCTGGGACGGCCAATGGAATGGCTGGGCGTCTTCGCTGCGCTGACCTACCTGACGAACTATCTGGCAGTATTCGATCCGTCTGCGCTGCAGGGGATCGGCGGGCAGCTATGGTCGCTGGCGGTGGAAGAGCACTTCTATCTGGTCTATCCGCTGCTCCTGATCGCTCTGTTTCCGCGCAGGCTTCTCACTTTGAAGGTCTTGCTGGCGCTGTGCGCGCTTTCGCTCGCTATTCGTACGGGCGTTGTCCTGTCCTTTGGCGCCCATGGCGAGGACTACGCCAGCATGGCGACCGAATGCCGTGTCGACGCCATTCTCTTCGGCAGCGCAACTGCGCTGGCTGTGCGCGAACATGGCCGCGATTTTGTCGAGCGCTGGACGGAGCCACATATCGTAGCGGCAGCTTGCGCCGCAATTCTTGCGACATTTCTTATCCGCGACGGCCTGTTTCGCGAAACGGTGCGCTATACGATCCAGCAGGCGGCGCTCGTGCCGCTGGTTCTGGCTGTAACGCTCACGGCGCGCTACGGGCAGGTGAATGCGCTGCTCAACAGCAGGCCGATGGTGCACATCGGGAAACTGTCCTATTCGCTTTATCTCTGGCATCTGGCCGGTCTGGGCATCGGACACTTTGTCTTGCCCGGCCACGGCGTCGCCTATGCAGGCGCAGTCCTCATCGGCTGGACGGCGGCGTTTCTGCTGGCGATGGCAAGCTACCGGTTTGTCGAGGCGCCGTGCTTTGCCTTGCGCCGCCGCTTTGGATCGTCCCTGCACGAAGCGGCGGAGGCGCAACAAAAGGCCGATGCGCAAACGGACGGCGCGTTCGGCAGCGGCGCGAAAACCGCATAGCTGATCCTGCAGGCTTGCGGGAAAGCTGCCCGGAAGCGGATTTTACATCGCCGGAAAAAACGATAAAACGCCAGTGCCTCGAACTCGCGATCGTTTCCGGTTGCGCGGAATTCCCATGTCGCAATCGTCCGGTCCCGAACTCCCGTCATCGCCGCAAATGCCCGCGAGCGGAGCAGTCGCGCAGGGCAAAAGGCCCGGTGCGATTTTTGCCGTCGCCCTCGCTGCAATTTCGCTGATCGGCCCTCTGGCGGTGCATATCTTCCTGCCGATCATCCCCGGCATCCGCGCCGCTTTCGGCATGAGCGATGCGCTGGTGCAATTGAATTTCTCGATCTCGCTGTTGAGCATGGCGTTCTCCACGCTGGTCTATGGCTCGCTCGCCGACCGCTACGGCCGCCGTCCGGTGCTGCTGTCGGGCCTGGCCCTGTTCGTCGTGGGAACCGGCCTTTGCGCTTTGGCCTGGTCGGCTCCGACGCTTCTGGCCGGGCGCTTTGTGCAGGCCGTCGGCGCGGGCTGCGGCATCGCGTTGGTGCGCACCATTGCCCGCGACGCCTATGGCGCACAGGGCCTCGCCAAGGCGATCGCCTATCTGACGATGGCCTATACGATGGGCCCGCTGCTGGCGCCGATGATTGGTGGATTTCTGCATGACGGTCTTGGCTGGCGCTCGGTCTTCGTCTTCGCCTTCGCCTGTTCGGCGGCGATTGCCGCCATCGCCTGGATCGTAGTTCCCGAAACCCGGCCCGCTGTCTCCGAAGCGACCGCAGCTTTCCACCAGCGCAGCGTCTTGCGCAATTATCTCGAACTCTTTGCGCACTGGCGCTTCGCTGCATTTGTGTTCCAGACCGGCATGAGCAGCGCGGTGTTCTTTTCCATGGCCGCGGCGGCGTCCGGCCTGATGAAGGATATTCTGGATCGCCCCGCGTCGGAATACGGCCTGTGGTTTCTCACGTTTCCTGTCGGCTACTTCGCCGGCAATTTTATCTCGACGCGATTCATCGGCAGGGCGAAACAGGAAACAATGGTGCTGGCCGGATCGCTGATCGGCCTGCTGACGACGGCTGCGCAATGCATCCTGTTGCTGAACGGGGTGATAAACCCCGCGGTGCTCTTTATTCCCGGATTCTTCGTCACCTTTGCCCAGGGCATCGCCCTGCCGCACGCCCAGTCCGCAGCAATCAACATCGTCCCGCGCCTTGTCGGCACGGCGTCCGGCATCGGGGTATTTTTGCAATCGTTCCTCGGCGGGATGTTTGCGCAATGGTACGGCATGCTGGCGAACGGCACGGTTCTCCCGCTGGTGATCGTTACCGGGACGGGGACCGTGCTGATGTTCGTGGCAGGCCTGCTGCCTTGGCTGTTTCCGGAGCGCCGTGGAACCTGAAGTCGCTCCAATCGTTTCCTGCCTGCGCGCAATTGACGGCGGGCAGAAACGGAGGGGCCTGTGGTGGCGGCGCGAACCATAACTCTGAAGAAAGCGGCGGTTCTGTCAGGACTTGCCGTTGCAGCACTTGCCCTTGCAGGATGCGCCGGGTCAACGTCCAACAAGAGCGCGGGTGCGCCAGAGCCGCTCAAGCGGATTGATCCCGCGCGCTTTTACTCAGGAACGTGGCTCGAAATCGCCCGCCGCCCAATGTTCATCACCGACGGTTGCGTTGCCGGCACCACGTCCTACCGCCGAAGATCCGCCACGTCGGTCTCGGTGCTCGACGCCTGCCGTGAAGGCGGCAGATCCGGGCGGGAGAAAAGCATCGGCGGGGAAGGCACGATTCTCGATCCGGGCAGGAATACGAAGCTGCGCGTAATTTACAACGCCTTTATCTCGCGCGATTACTGGATTCTCGACCGCGCGGATGACTACTCGTGGTTCATCGAGGCCAGCCCGGATTTCCGCGACGCCTATATCTTCACTCGCAAGGTTCCCTCCGACAGTCTGCTCCGCCGCCTTGTCGGACGGTTGCAGCGTATGGGCTACGACGTCAGCAAACTGGAGTTTCCCGCGCAGCCTCCGGTTGGCCGTGTGACGCCTGCCAGATGACGCCTGCCAGGTGACGCCTGCCAGCTGAAGCCTGCCAGGTAAAGGCCGCTTACTCCGCAGCCACAGCGCGCCTGTCCGCCAGCACTTCCTCCACCGGCCGGTCGTCGATGGGCCAGTGCAGGAACGACGCCAACGTGCCGACGACAATGATGATCCACCACGCCAGCATGTAATTGCCGGTTGAATCGCGCACGATGCCGCCGATCCAGACGCTGGTGAAACTGCCGACCTGATGGAAGAAAAACACGATGCCATAGAGCGTCGCCATGTAGCGCGAACCGAACATGCCGAGCACAATGCCGGATGTCAGCGGCACGGTGGCCAGCCACAGCGTGCCGATGCAGGCGGCAAAGATGTAGACCGACAAAGGCGAAAGCGGAACCATCAGAAAGACAATGAAAATGATGGAGCGCCCCAGATAGAGCGAGGCGAGCAGGTATTTCTTGCGGAACTTTCCGCCGAGCCAGCCCGAGGCGGTCGTGCCGATGACATTGAATATGCCGATGATCGATATGGCCGTGGCGGCAACAATGGGCGTCATGGCCTGATCCTGCAAATAGCCCGGAAGATGCGCGTTGATGTATTGCACCTGAAAACCGCAGGTGAAGAAGCCCAGCGCCAGCAGCCAGAAACCGGTATGTTCTTTGGCTTCCATCAACGCCTGTGTCAGGCTGCGCTCGTCCTTCTTGCTGGAAAGCGTATCGCCCGCAGCGAACTTGATGAGAAACGCCAGCGGCAGGATCAGCATGACCACGCAGGCAAGCGCCACCATCGCCGGATACCAGCCATGCGCTTCCATGATCTTCGCGCCGGCCGGCACGAGTACGAGCTGCCCGCCTGTGCCGCCCGACGTGATCAGGCCGAGCCAGAGGCTGCGCTTGTTCTCTGGCGCCACACGGCTGGCGATGGCCAGAACCAGCGACAGCGCGCAGCCGGATGAGCCGATGCCGCCGAGAAAGCCCGCGCTCAGGATCATGCTTGTGGGCGTCGTCGACTGCGACATCATGAAGATGCCGAACCCATACAACAGGCCGGCAAAGCCGAGCACTTTCATCGGCCCGATCCTGTCCGCAAGCGCGCCGACGAAAGGCGCGGAAAGCCCGTAGATCAGCGCCTGCACGCCGAGCGCCAGCGACATGGTCTGCACCGCCCAGCCGTATTCGGCGGTGATCGGCCGCAGGTAGATGCCGAAGCTCTGGCGGCTGCCATACGTCAGAAAGACGATGCACATGCAGCAGGCAAGAACCAGCAGGGGCAGGGCGCGGACGGGTTTCGTTTCGGCGGTGCTTGACACGTGCGGTTCCGGTGTTGGGCCTGAATGGCGGCGAGGGTATTGTAACGCGGGAAGAGCGTCAGGACAGGACGCTCACGCCCCCGAACTTCTCGCGCCATTTCGGGATGACTTCGGTGTTGTAGACATTGTCGGGTATGCCGCCGCCGAGCGCCGTGAGGATCGAGCGGTGCGCCCAGGCGACGCCTTCGCGCAATTCGCCGCCGTGGTTGAACGAGGCCGAATGCGGGCTCATCAGGACTTTCGTTCCGAGCTTGCGCAGGGGCGAATCCGCCGGCAGCGGCTCGATCTCGAATGCGTCGATGGCGGCGCCGGACAGATGCCCGCTTTCGATGGCCGCCGCCACGTCCGCCTCGCTGATGACCTTGCCGCGGGCCGTGTTGACGACCAGCGCGCCCTTTTTCATTTTCGCGATCTGCTCGGCGCGCAGCATGTAGCGGGTTTCGTCCGTCAGCACGACATGGAAAGAGACAACATCGCTCTCGCGCAGCAGCGTGTCGTAATCGACCTGTTTGGCGTTGGCGAGCAGGAAACGCGCAGGGGGAATATGCGGATCGTACGCGAGAATCCGCACCCGCCACGGGGCCAGCAATTGCGCCACGCGCGTGGCGATGCGTCCCAGGCCGACAAGTCCGATGGTGACGCCTTCGTAGCCATCCGCGCGCGGGGCGACGAAGGTCGTGGCGTGTTTCGGTTCGCGCCACTTGCCGGCGCGCACGTCCGCATCGCGCTCCATCGCCTTTTTCAGCATGGCGAGGATCATCATCATTGTCGTTTCGGCGACGCCGAAGCAGTTCGATTCCGTCGGCGCATGGCAGACCATGATGCCGAGATCGGTTGCGGCCTCGATGTCGATATCGTCGACGCCCACCGTGTACTTGGCGATAATGCGCAGGCGTTGCGAAGCTTCCATGATGCGGCGCGAAATCGGGGTATTGCGGATCGACGTGCCGCACATGGCGACCGCCTCGCGGGCGTTGTCGACGAGTTCGCCCTCGTAATCGCCGCCCGGAAGCTGCCAGTCCGGATTTCCGGTAACGACATCGCAGCCGGATTTTTCGAGCCGCTCAAAAACCTCCCGCGGTTCTTCCCGCGGCGCGAATATGAAAACCTTCTGCCCGGCCATGTTTCCCCCGAATATACGGCGCTTGCCGTGTTGCCCCTGTTTGGCGGGAATGTGCGGGACCGCGCGGCCCCGGTCAAGCGCTCCGGCTGCGCGCCGCCGCCTGTCTGTCGCTGCCTGTCTTGCGCGCAGGCGCTGCGTTCGCGTATCTTGGGCATCGAAGAATTTGCGCCGGGCTTACCGGCAAACACCGGTTCGGGAGAGAAACATGAACGTCGCAGCAACGAAACTGTTCGAGATTGTGCCCCTCACAAAATACATCGGGGCCGAAATTCGCGGGCTCGACCTTTCGAGGCCGGTCGACGATGAGACCAGGCGCGCGCTCAAGCAGGCCTGGCTGGACCACATCGTCCTGATCTTCCGGGGGCAGAACCTGTCGCAGGAAGCGCATATGGAAGCCACGAAGATTTTTGGCGAACCCGGCCATGTCGGCCGTCCGCCGAAATACTTTCCGGCCGGCTTCCACCGCGTCCTGCCGGGTATCATGTTCATTTCCAACATCCGCGAGAATGGCGAGCCCATCGGCGCACTGCCCGACGGCGAGATGATGTTTCACCATGACATGATCCATCACGAACTGCCGCACAAGGGCACGCTGCTCTATTCGGTCGAAATCCCCTCGCACGGCGGCAATACCTTGTTCGCCAGCGGCTATGCCGCCTACGATACGATGGACCCGGATATTCGCGCCAGACTGGAAAGCAAGATCGCAAAGCACCATTATCATTACGGCTCGGTGCAGCGCGGCGATGACAAGGGCACCGAGGCGTCTGCCGCCTCCAGGCATCCCGTGTTCCGCACCAACGAGGAAACCGGCCGCAAGGCTGTCTACGTCAACCGGCTGATGACGACTGGCATCGAGGGCATGGATGATGAAGAAGCCATGCCGCTGCTCGAATATCTGTTCGATCATTCGGAGAAGCCCGAATTTGTCTACAGCCACGAGTGGAAGGTCGGAGACCTGCTGCTGTGGGACAATCGCTGCTCGACCCATGCGCGCACCGATTTCCCCTCGACCGAACGCCGCCTGATGCTGCGCACGACCGTTCGCGGCGAAGTCATCCCGTACTGATCGAGCGATGGCCGATCTCAAGCTCACGCTCGCTTGCTGGGACTACGACCGCACGCGCCCGTTGATCGACGGCGTTGTCAAACCCGAAGGCATCGACCTCGAGGTCAAGGTTCTGCGCCCGCGCCAGATGTTTCCGCGCATGCTGGAGGACCGCGAGTTCGACGCGTCCGAACTGTCGCTCGCATCCTACGCTTCACTGATCGGCCGCGGCGATTGTACGTTTCATGCGATCCCGGTGGCCGTGTCGAAATTCTTCCGCCACTCGTGCATCTATGTGCGCGAGGGGGCTGGGATTGAAAAGCCGGAGGACCTCAAGGGCAAGCGTGTCGGCACGACGCAATATTCCTCGACCGCCGTTACCTATATGCGCGGCTTTCTGCGGGACGACCATGGTATCGAGGCGCGCGACATGCACTGGTTCATGGGCGGCCTCGTCAAGCCGACGGAAACGCCGCTCATCCCGCTCGACCTGCCGCCCGAAATTAAATTGGAATTTCTGCCCGAGGGCGAAACGCTCGAAAAGATGATGGTCGAGGGCCGGCTCGACGCGCTGCTGTCGATCTATATTCCGAAGCTGTTCGAAGATGGCTGGCCGCATATCCGCCGCCTGTTTCCGGACTTCAAGGCGGTGGAGAAGGCCTACTACCGCCGCACGGGAATCTTTCCCATCATGCACACGATCGCGCTGAAACAGGAAGTGGTGGCCGAGCATCCGTGGGTTCCCCGCAGCCTTTACGATGCCTTCTGCAAGGCGCGCGACATCGCGACGGACGGCTTGTGGGACACCGACGCGCTGCGCCTGGCTCTGCCCTGGCTGATGGATCATGTCGAGGAAGCCTGGGACGTGTTCGGCAAGGATTTCTGGGCCTATGGCATGGAGAAGAACAGGCCCGCGCTGGAAGCCATCGGACGCTATGTCCACGAACAGCACTTCTCGCCGCGCGTCGTGACGCCGGAAGAGATATGGCCGGAATTTCCGGAGTAATGGTCATCCCGCGACATCGCGCAGCGATCCACTGGCTTGACATCCCGCGATCCGCGCAGCGGATATGCGGGAGCTTTCTGATGCGGCGCGAGGTACCGGACAAAAGCTTCGCATTTTCCTGCAAGACATCACCCCTTCCGGCAAGACATCACCCCTTCCGGGAAGACATCACCCCACCCACGCGAACCCTTCGGCCTTAAGCGCCGCTTCCTCCGGCGAGTAGCATTGCACGATGTCCGTGCGTGGGTTGCGGCCCTGCGAAGCCTGCCACCACGACAGATATTTCGTCGGCGAGGGGAAGGCAGACAGGTCCATGCCCTCGAACAGTTCCGCTGGCGCGCCGCGCGGATCGACGGCGGAGATCCTGTCCTTTTCGTAAACCGCAACGCGCCGGAATATGCGCCACTGGCCATCGTCTTCCTTCTTCAGAAAGTCGAAGAAACGGAACCACGACTGCAGGTCGAACTCGTGGCCTTTCATGGAATCGCGGTTGTCGAGCTGGACATGGATGATGGAAAACGCGCGCGTACCGGAGCCGTTTACACGCACCAGCGGCGACAGAAAAACATGCTTCTGGTGCGCGCCGGGCTTGCGATTGGCGATCAGTACTTTCGAGCGGGCGATGAATTCGGATGCTGGCGCCTTGATCCAGGAAATGTCGATCCTGGCGTCGGCGCAGAAGCAGTTCTGCAGCGCCTCGAAATCCGCCCCGTCGCGCGCATGACCCCAGGCGTAGAGCAGGGCGTGGATGTTCATGATGTCTTCCGCTTCGCCGGTCATGGACGCCTCTCCAAGAAAAAGCCCGCAATGTCGATACATTGCGGGCTCGCGAGATTTTGTCCAGCGGTAACGGAAAATCAGCTCTTCACGGCTTCCGTGAAATTGTCTTTTAGCGTCCAGCGCAGCACTTCGGCGTAGCGGTCGATGAGCTTGAACTCGAAGCCGTCGATTTTTTTCTTCAGCTCTTCGGCTTCCTTTTTTGCCTTGTCGGTCGTGGCTTCGGCTTCGATTCTCACCCAGCCGTCTTTCAGCTCGCCGAGATTGGTGATCGTGATCTTCAGTCCGTCCCGGCTCATGGCGACGATCTTGCGGGCGTCGGGTTTGACTTCCGTTCCGGTCTTGCGCACGTCGTCGAAGCTGATCGGGTCCATCATGAAGGCGACGCGCAAGGTGTTGGTGGTGTTTTCCTTGCGGCCTTCTGGAACCGGGTTCAGCAGCTTCAGGTCGGCGTCCTTGTTGGCGGATTCGAACTTCAGCTCTTCCATGCCGCCGCCCGAGATATCGACTTTCGCCAGCGCCTGCTTGTTGAGATTTATAAGGTTGATTTCGTACCACGCGGTGTGCGGGGCGGGGACATTCGCCGCGCCGCGCACCAGCCAGGCGCGTTTGTCGTCCGGCAGGCGGATGTATTGGCCGCCACGCGCGCCGCCGACATTGCTCTCGCGATTGCCGGCGTAGAAGGATGCGAGCGTCAGGCCTTTGTCGTCTTTCAACGTCACGAGCCGGCCGGCCTTGTCGGTTTTCACCTTCTCGGGGTCGGCGAGACCGAGGTCTTCGTAGCGCTTCTCGTCGGCGGTCTTGGCCTCTTCGTAGGAGAGGGTCGCGGCCGCCGCGACAAGATCGCGGAAGATGTCGTCCTTCACGGCATAGCCCGACGTCTGCTCCGTGAAGCTGTCCTTGGTGCGCACGACCGTGAATGCCTTGTCCTTGTCACGCACGGTGATGGTGGCTACCGAGTTCGCTTTATTGAGCAGATCGGGGAACACGGCCGTCCCGCGCTTGTCGCTCGACAGGCGGGCGGGATTGACCGGGCGGGTGATGGCCGCGCCCGCGACGGCGGCAGCGGCTACGACGGCGAGCGCCAGAACATATTTAGCATTCATCGGTCTTGACCTCAGGCTGTCGTTGCGCCGGAACCGGCTTCAGGATTTGCGCCGGGCGGTATGGCGTCACCCTTCTTCCGCCTTTGCGGAACCGGTTTGCGCGGACGAATGAGAGCGATCAGCAGGGCGATGGCGCCTGCAATCAAAGGCACGGCTGCGACGTTCGCCAGCGTAAGCCAACGCTTGAGGCTGTCGACATCGCGGCGCAGTTCGAACTGCACTGTCCGCAATTCCTCGCGCGTGCCGAGCAATTGCGTCTTGAAGCCTTCGATCGCCTTCACCTGTTCGGGTGTCAGGACATCGCTGCTTTTCGCGCCCTTCTTGTCACTGCCGGATTTCGACAGCTGCGTGAGTTTCGCTTCAATGTCTTTCAGCTTCTTGGTGAGTTGCTGTTCCTTGGCGCTGTACTTCTTGCTCGCTTCGGCTTCCATCGCCTGAATTGTCTGGAACGGCCGCCACGAAACGCCGCGCCCGCGCAAGTCTGTAAGGGCAGGCCCGCCCGCCATCTGCTCCAGCGCGTTGTTGACGAAGTCGCCGTTGTTGGCGAACGCCTGCGCCACCTCCGTGCCCAGGATATTCTGCTTGCGCACCCAGTTGCGGTCCATCAGCATATCGGCATCGCTGACTAGGACGATGTTGAGATCCTTGGAACTCTTGCCCGCATGGGTTCCCGCGAACTTGGAGTCCTTCGGCTTTTCCGTAAAGGCGCTGGAAATCTTGCCTGTCAGGCGCGCGGCCAGGATGGCCGGCTCCTTCGTCTTTTCGATCTGGCTGGCAAGGGCGCGCAGGTCCGCATCGCGGTCCTGGATCTTGCTGGCGTCCAGCAGGCCGCTTTCGTCCGGCGATGCCGTCACCAGCGGACGCAGCGTAATGTCCTTGTTTGCGGCTGTGAAAGAACCGGCCGTTGTCATCAAAAGCACCTGAAGCTGGCCGAGGATAGCTTCCTTCTTGTTCAGCGCCGCATCGTTGAGCGCCAGCGTGCCGAGATTGATCATCTGGACCGGGCGGCCATCGACCATGCGCACAGTCGGGATCGCGTATTTCAGGTCGGCGACGGCTTTCTTCTTGTCGTAGTTGACGCCCCATGCCTTGAACAGTTTCGGCAGGTCGGAGGAGGCATCCGGCGGCGGACGCCCGCCGTAGCCCATCTGGTTTTCCGCATGCGGGTCGACGAACACGACCGTTGCGCCGCCGTTCACCGCCCATTGGTCTATCGTGTAGAGCGTGCGTTCGCTCAGGCCCTGCGGATGCACGATCATCACGATGCGTGTATTGTCCGGCAGCTTGTCGATGTCGCCGACCTGCGGCTTGACGTCGAAGAACTGCTGCATCTGCGCCATCGTCTGCTGGATCGGCATGCGAATCTGCGGATTGCCGAACAGGCCCAGGCCATCGAACAGGGCGATTACAGGCTTGCCGCGGTTGCCGAGCTCGGCGACGAGCCGCGTCAGATCGTATTCGAGAAACGCCTCGCGCTCCGGCGCAAAAGCCTTGATCGTGGCGCTGCCGTCGGTCGAATTGGTGGCGGCCAGTCCGAAGAATACCCGGTCACCGGTCGAGGCGCGATACTGGCTGATGCCGAAAGCGACAGCGCGGTCCTCGTCCTCGGAGAAGGGCTTGGGATCGACGACTTCCAGAACGATCTTGCCGTTGGAAGCGGCGACGTAGGCGTCCAGCATGGTCCGCACGCGCTGGGCGAAGGCGGCGAATTGCGGCGCTTCCTTTGTAAGCTGCGACGACAGGAAGTAGCGGAAGCGGATCGGTTCCTGGATCTGGCCGACCAGTTTCTTCGTGCCCTGGCTCAGCGAATAGAGGTTTTGCTGCGTGAGATCGATACGCTGGCTCGACAGCAGGTTCGAGCTTATCAGGTTGACGGCGCCGAAGATGATGGCGGCCAGCAGCGCGCCGATTATGGTCAGCCAGCCGCTGTGCGATTTTCCGGCAGGCATTGCGCTTGCGGTATCGGATTTTGCCGTTCCGGTTTTCGTGGCGTTCGTGTCAGTGGGCATTGTCGGACCTCATGCAGCCTTTCTGACTTCGAGCACGCGCACGTTGAGCCACAGCGCGAACACGATCAGCGAAAAGAAAAAGATCATGGCGGGAATTTCCAGAACGCCGTCGGTAATGCGCTGGAAGTGCCGGATGAACGACATCGACGCGATAGTCTCGACGAGGATGGACGGCGCCCACGGCTGGACCGCCGAGAGCACCAGATCGAAGCCGGCCATCACGAAAAGAAAGCCGACAACGACCGCGCCGATGAACGCGAGCACCTGGTTCTTGGTCAGGGCCGAGATGCAGGCCGAAATCGCCAGAAAGGCTCCCGCCATTAGCCACGAACCGATATAGGACGCCAGGATCACGCCATTGTCGGGCGAGCCGAGATAGTTGACGGTGATCCACAGTGGCATCGTCAGGACCAGGGCGAGACCGGCGAAGACCCAGCCTGCCAGCCACTTGCCGCCGACCAGCGCCCAGGGCGAGACCGGCAGCGTCATCAGCAATTCGATCGTGCCGGACCGGCGCTCCTCGGCCCACAGCCGCATGCCGATGGCCGGCATGAGGACGAGGAATATCCACGGATGCCAGAGAAAGAAGGCGGTCAGGTCGGCCTGTCCCCGGTCGAAGAAATTGGCGACGAAGAACGTCATGCCGGCGACGATGGCCAGAAACACCGCGAGGAACACGGCTGCGAGCGGCGTGGCGAAATAGGCGGCGAACTCACGGCGGAAAACGCGCAGGACATTGCCCATGACTTAGGCCTCCACCGGCTGGCGGGTGATTTCCCGGAAATAATCTTCGAGCCGCAGCGAACCGCTGCGCGGCTTGCCGTCCGGCCCGTTGGCAGGGGTGCGGGCGATGAGTTCGTCCGGCGTCGCGTCGGCGAGCATCTTGCCGCGCGCGATGATGATCGCCCGCGTGCAGACGGCTTCCACCTCTTCGAGGATGTGGGTCGAGATGATGATAGCCTTGTTCGCAGCTATGGAGCGGATGAGCTCGCGAACCTCATGCTTCTGGTTGGGATCGAGCCCGTCTGTCGGCTCGTCGAGAATGAGAACGTCGGGATCGTGGACCAGCGCCTGGGCGATGCCGACGCGGCGCTTGAAACCCTTCGAGAGCGCGTCGATGCGGCGGTTCCAGACTTCCGCCAGTTCGATGCTTTCGACCACCTCGGCCAGCCGTTCGCGCGTGCGGGCTGCATTGAGGCCGCGCATACCGGCGACGAATTCCAGGAAGCTGGCGACGGTCATGTCCGGATAGAGCGGTGCGCCTTCCGGCAGATAGCCGAGCCGCTGACGGGCGGGCACCGGATCGCGCTGGCTGTCGTGACCGGCAATCAGTGCTGAACCCGAGGTAGGCTCAAGAAATCCGGCGATCAGGCGCATGGTGGTGGACTTTCCGGCTCCGTTGGGTCCCAGAAATCCAACGACCTCGCCGCTGTTCACCGAAAAGGAAATTCCGTCGACGGCCGTGAACGAGCCGAATCGTTTCACGAGGGCGCGCGTCTCTACGAGCACCATGCTCATTTCTCCCTTCCTGCCCCGGGCCGAAGCGTGGCCGGGCGGTCGTATCTTGCGAGCGCTGGCACACTGCAAGCCTCTCCCTAAAGCTTACAGTCACGCTCAAACTATTGATTGGGCAGATTGTCCACCCGGCGGCAGTGTGCAGGGAATAGCCGTCCAGCCGCCGTGCGTCCAGTTATGAATGGAATATGAATATTCAAGGGCGAGTACGATGGAAAGTGTGGTTAACGCCCGGGGGGCGCCGCGGCGCCCCCCGGCCTTGCCGGCGAGACTGTGGAGCAAGGCGATGGGCAGGCAGTTTTTTGAAGCAGATTTTTGAAAATGACAGACGGCTCGGGGCCT
>JBFWRC010000002.1:0-339763 GCA_050249115.1 Beijerinckiaceae bacterium | reverse complement strand
GCAAACATCCGACCCAAAAACCTATTGACCTACTGACCCGGATCATTCTCGCCTCCAGTCAGGCGGGCGATGTTATCCTTGATCCATTTTCCGGCAGTAGTACGACAGGGATCGCCACTGCGGCCATTGGCGAGCGCCAGTTTATCGGTATCGAAAAGGCGCGGGACTATATCGACCTCTCGATCAGACGCCATCAAGCTTTCATCCAAGCTCAAGCCGCCTTAGTCGCATCTTCCCTCAACTCCACGGTATGAAGGAAGGAGGGATTGGCGGTGGCAATACGCGCACAGGGCTGAACTTTGAGGACGAGCGCGACATTTTGGTCGCGATTGCCAAAGCGCCAGGCTATTCGGTTCAAGACAATGTCATCTCATATCTCGGCCTGGAGGTGGCGCGCAGCTATCGCAAGCATGCTTTTTACGTCATGCTCAAGGAGCACGGGATCAATTATCGTAATCACCTGTCCAAGAAACTTCTGCCTGACGATGCCATCTATGTGATCGTCAACAACACTATGTTTATCGTCGAGTTGAAATTCCAGAAGATCGTCGGGTCGGTCGACGAAAAGCTCCAAACTTGCGATTTCAAGAAGAAGCAATATCGAAAACTACTTGCGCCACTGAATTATGAAGTCGAATACATTTATATCCTCAACGATTGGTTTCGGAAACCGGAGTATAAAGACGTACTGGACTATATAATCTCGGTCGGATGTCAATATTACTTCCACTACCTGCCACTACAAAAGCTCGGGCTACCACTTCCCTTCCCCGCCAGCGACAACAATCTACCCAGAGCAGAATAGCGCGAAAACGGCGGTCGCTGAAACTCTGCCAGCCAGATTGCCCTATCGATCCATTTTCCGAACCGCCCAGCACTTCCTCTCAGCCATTCGGCTCACCATTCAGGCGAGCCGATAGCAAGGAGGATCCCATGCCTGGCGCTAATCAAGAGCAAAGTCACGAAGCTATCAGGGTATTGAATGACTCTTTCCGGAAAACTCTATCTGGAGGACGTATCATGCTGACGGCTGGTGTTACGGCTCTGACGGAACACTTGCGGACGACCGCGCTGCAAAGAATGACCGCATTCGACGCATTCGACGCGGACAATGACCCCCATCAAGAGCATGATTTTGGGGCATTCGACGTCGGCGAGTACAAGTTCTTCTGGAAAATCGACTATTACGATCCGGACTTGCGCTTCGGTTCGGAGAATCCGGCCGACCCCGCGGTTACTACCAGAGTCCTCACGCTGATGCTGGCTGAAGAGTACTGAAATTGCTCCGCAATGTTCAGCTATGTTCATCTCGCCAGCATTTCCCGGTTGTGCTATACATCTCCCTGCCCGCCGGCGTTCTCTGGCGAGCATCGCGATGCTCCCTAACAAGGAGTGTTACGATGCAGATCGACAGAAAGCTGGTATCGAAGAAGGAGTTGAAAGCGCTGGGTATCCCGTACAGCTTCCAACATATCGCGCGCCTCGAAAAGGCAGGTAAGTTTCCCAAACGGATCGTACTGGGCCAATGCCGGGTTGCGTGGCTTTATGGCGAAGTCTGTCACTGGATAGACGAGCGGATCAACAATCGTGATCCAGCCTGATGGATGAATACAACTCCTGAATGGGTGCTCTTTGGGGACTGTCGGATCAAACCGCCAGTCCCCTTTTTTGGTGACTAGCGACTATACGAATTCCGCAGCGTTTCCAACTTGGTGCGCCCATGTGGTATAGCTCCAGTCCCGTCCACAACCACAACATTATGCCCGTTTACAATCGGCTGGAGCCTTTGCTCCACCCACTCAGTAATTGACGTTGTTGCTGCTGCCTTTCGGGCATACTGGAAATCCCCGAGCTGAGTTCTATGCTCGGCTCGAATGACAATCCTTATCTCTTCCAAATCGAATACGGCAGCTTCAATTTCCAACGGGGTCAACTACACGTTCCTCTCAAAAGTCCCAGCCAATTCTATTGGCACGTTGTTAGCATGTTATACACCACTTAAAACGGACTTATTTCCGCAATGATAAAATAGCTGCGGTAACGAGCGACGCGCAGAACAAACGAATTGCCAAGAAAACAGCCGGAGGAGACGCGAGAGTTGAGGCACAGCGTGACGTATACGAACCCGTATCCCGTATACGTCACCTCAATTTTCGAAAACGCTTAAATATCAACACTTCCGCGCCAGTTCGCGTGCGCATCAGCGCCCGACCCAAGTGCCTTTCTGTCCCCTCGCGGAGGCCAGCAGGCCACGCGCTCTGCCTATCGGACATCGCCGCGGGAAAGCCCCTTGGGCCGGCCGCCTTCCGGCGGCACGACGAACTGGCGCGGTACAATATTTCAGGACCGTTCTTTCGCACGTGTCCCGCGTGCAATGGCTGGCCTGCGACACCGACCGAAGATCGTACCAGCGGCACGAACACTCGGCACGGCGCGACGGCCAGCCCATGCACACGCACTATCCACGATCCAAGCCAGACTATTTGCTCGGCGCTCTCCATACCGGCGAGGCCGTTCCGCTGCTGCAAGCCGATCGCCGCCGTCACATGGCGGTCTTCGGACAGACCGGTACAGGCAAGACCGCCGTGCTCCTGAACCTTATGCGCGCCGACCTTGTTGGCGGCGCGGGCTACTGTTTCTTGGATCCACACGGCGATGCCGCACAGGACATCGCCGCCATGACACCAGCGGCGCGGATGCAGGACGTAATCTACCTCGATCCATCCGACTTGAACTACACTTTTGCCTTCAATCCCCTAGCTGGCGTCCCGTCGCCGGAGCGTGCGACGGCTGGCGCGAACATCGTTTCGGCCTTCAAGAACATATGGGCCGACAGTTGGGGACCACGGCTCGAATTCATCTTGTCTAATGCGTTACGGTTGTTGATGGACACGAACGCTCAAACTTTGTCGGGTGTTCCCCGCCTGCTTGCCGACGATAGCTATCGGGCATTCCTGATCCGCCAATGCCGCGACCCTGTAATCCGATATTATTGGTCGCAGGAGTTCCCGGCATTTGACAACCGGCAACGCACGGAGATGATCTCCCCGATACAGAACAAGATCGGGATACTCCTGGCCAATCCATTCATCCGGTCCATTCTTTGCCATCCCAGTTCAACGCTGAACATCCAACGAGTGATGAACGAAGGTAAAGTGCTGATCATCAACTTGTCCAAGGGTAACCTCGGGACTGGACCTGCTCACTTGCTGGGAGCACTCCTAATCACCGCCTTTTCGCAAGCCGCCGAAGCCCGGCGGAACATGGCTGAACATGATCGCAGAGACTTCACCCTTTATTGTGACGAATTTGCCAACTTTGCGACTGAAAGCTTCGGAACAATTCTTTCGGAAGCGCGAAAATGGCGATTGTCCCTGGTAGCCGTCGCACAGCACGTTTCTCAGCTTGCACCCTCACTCCAGCACGCTGTTTTCGGAAACGTCGGGACTCTCATAGCCTTTCGTGTCGGCGCGCTCGACGCGCCGATCCTCGCCAGCGAACTTGGTATCAAAAACTCGCGCGCCCTTCAGGAGACAGACAATTATCATGCATGGATACGCCTGATGCGGCATGGAATGCCCCTGCATGCCACTCAAATGGAAACATTCCCACCCCCTTCTCCCGGCAACAAACTGGACAAAGTAATCGCACAGGCGCGCAATCGACACATGCTGCCGAGGCGAGCCGTCGACAAGCGAATAGAACAAGCCTTTCGCTGTGTCGGTGTCGCGCCACGTAAACGTGCCAGACGGCATCCCGACCGGGAGTGAGCAAATAAAAGCAGGATCCGAGATTGACTGAGGACCAAGCAGAGACTGCATAGCCGATATCAAGCCGTCGCGACCTTGTGCTATACTATTTCTATGCAAACAATGCTGGATCTCGCCTACCAGAAGGCCGCAGCACTTCCTGCTTCGGCACGCGACTGCATTGCACGCGAACTCCTCGAACAACTCGAAGCGCTAACCAGCCTGCGCACTGACATCAAACTCGCTATCGGAGAACTCGACGCAGGCCGAAGCAGTCCTTTGGAATTGGAAGCAGAGGTCCGTCTTGCTCACGCGGACTATGCCGACCGAGACTAAGACATTTTGGTCGCCGCGAGCAAAACAGGACTTGCGGGATATCTGGTGCTGGTATGCTCAAATCGCTTCGCCAGCAATTGCCGATCGCATTTTTCGAGATCTAGCTACGGCTGCTTGTTCGCTGATCCAAAACCCTGATAGAGGAACCAAACGAACCGACCTGGCTCCGAGTGTGCGCGCCGTCCTGAACCGCCCGCACATCATTTACTTTCGCACAGCGGGAACTCAGGCACAGATTATACGTGTGCTTCGGGAAAACCGTGACCCATTCCCCGCGCTCCCACACGTCGGGACTTGAATTACGCAATTGTTTTCTTACGATATGCCAGCTAGACCTTTTTACATCTTGATCTGATCAAGACCGAAGCGCACAATTTACTGCCATGCGTGTCAGGATCGATAGAGAAAGGGAGCAACGCCGGCTGCCGACCGGATGGTTCGCCCGCGCACCCATTCCCGCCTACTGCATTTATCTCGCGCTGCAATTTTCAGAAGAGGAGCGGTATCTCATACGGCACACGGGCATTGCGCGCTATGTGTTTCTCCGGGCGCCCATCCCCCCCGAAATTGTCGATCACGAGACGATTAAGAGAATGAAGGCCGAAGACTACGGCCTGCTTTACGTTCGTGACCTGCTTAGATTTGCGACCAAGTCATTTATCGGTGCTTGGCCTGACTTGATCGCAGCTGACGAAGCGGATGCAGCTATACGTGCAAAACTGGAGGAGCTTGCGATCCAAATCAGTCGTGCCGGGGAGACGACGGAATGTTCCGTCGAGTATGAGCTATGACTTTGTGGGAAACGGTGTGGGAACAACTTCGCCGGGAAATGCCACAGCGCGCGCCCCTAGATAAGACCTGGGGCGGCTTTTTTGGGGGGCTGGCGATGGCGATCATAATCATCGCCATTTGGTTTCCGGTCCGGCTCGCGGCGGAATTATTGAAAACCCTTCCGACAAACCAAAAGCCTGACTTTCGAGCCGAAAGTCACGCGTTGTTTGCAGACATCCACGGCAAAGCAGCCGATCTTCCTTCCCCGGCTGAATTTGCCGGTGCGGTGCTGAAGGATATTCAAATCCACCAACCTCTCCGCGAAGCTTTTGGAAAGGCGTTACGTCAATTATATTCAGAGAATCTGATGCTTCATGTACCTGCAATTCCGCATGATCTTGACAGTTTGGAAGCTATCCGGTGGCGCGATCTGCTGAAACGCGAAGGCGTTCGTATGAATGCGCGTACGTTGTCGCTGATGATCAATTCATGCCGATCGGCCATCAACGCCGCCTCTGCCCTGGTTCCGTCAATCGCTGGCGAAAGCGATATCATTGCTCCGCTCGGCACGCTCGCACCAGGCGGTAGGTTTGTCGACGCATTGACCGGTCCCCTCATAGCTTCCGGCGAGTTCCCTGGATTTGCCCGACAGTACAACGAGAACGTTCTGAAACTGTCCGGCGTGACCGACTCAAAGAAGATCAGACAGGATAAAATTGCGACGCCCCTCGCGTTCGACGATCCGTCCCCTTTTCTATCAAATACGCCTTTCGCCGCCTTATTGTCCGTTTCAATCCCAGTTGAAATCCCGCAAAATCTGAGATTTTCGCATCACTGGATCGTAGCCGGGACCGGAGCCGGTAAAACCAACGCGTTGCAATACCTAATTGCCAAGGATTTGGAGCACGCTGTCCGTGGCGAATGTTCGATCATCGTTCTCGACAGCCAACACCAGTTGATCGAGACCATTTCCCATCTATCCCTTTTCGGTCCTGGCGGCCCATTGGATGGGAAGCTGTGCTTGCTGGACGCCGCGGACATCGATTACCCGTTAGCGATAAATCTTTTCGATATGAATCTCGATAAGGGTCGGACCCTCAACAATCTGGAACGTCAAAAGCTACTGAATAGCGCCCTCGATATGTATGACTTCATTATCGGCGCGCTACTTCAATCAGAAATGACAAGCCGCCAATCCACATTTTTTCGCTTTGTCACTCGCGCGTTGTTCGCTATTCCCGATGCGACCATCCTCACGTTCCAAGATATCCTTCAGAATGGAATCGACCGGTATCGCGCGTCGATCGAAACCCTTGACGAAACCGCCCGCCGCTTTTTCGCGACCGACTTCAATTCATCCCACGCACGGCAAACTCGAGACCAAGTCATGGCTAGGCTATGGGCGGTTTTGAGCAATCCAATATTCGAACGAATGTTTTCGAGCACTCGATCCAAAGTCGACTTGTTCAATGAAATGAATACACCCGGTAAGGTCATTCTGATTAACGCCGAAAAATCTTTGCTAAAGGAGGAAGGAACCGAGCTGTTTGGCCGGTTTTTCCTAGCCTTGATCAATCAGGCAGCGGCGCAGCGCGCAAGCCTGAACTTAAACAGTCGATTGCCGTGCTTTGTATATGTCGATGAATGTCACAATTACATCCACAATGACCCCAAGATTCAAGTGATCTTGGCCGAAAGCCGGCAGCAAAACATCGGCGTGATTCTCGCTCACCAATTCCTCGCTCAGATCGAAACGAACGTTACCCGAGCGCTGTCCGCAAACACAACCATAAAAATGGCTGCGCGCCTGAACAGCAACGACGCCAGCACCATGAGCCGCGACATGAATACCGTGCCGAATTTTATTCGCGACCAAGCTACGGGCTCCTTCGCGACTTATCTGCATGGTGCTACGCCATCGGCGATATCGCTTCACTTTCCCATCAACGCCCTTTCGCGATTTGACAAGATGAACGAGGATGATCATCGGCTAGTCAAAGAGCGCAATAGGTCATCATATTCTCAGAACTCCAGTGCAGACCCAGCGGGATCGGATCGCACTTCGAATACGACTGGCAAAGCCCAAAGCGCAAACGATCAGAATTCCGGAAGAAGATCGCGTCGCGATCCTGACAACCCGGATGAATAAAGCCTAACCGCCCTGACTTGCGGCGGCTGATCTCGCCAGATGGCGACACGCCTCGTCCGACGACGACATGCCACGTCACGTTCGAAACCCGATTATTTCGACTTTCCCATGATAAACTTCAATCAGTCAGGACGGAACATTAGGCCACATTGCTCCTAATGGGTGCACTTACTTGACGTTTACCTCCGAGTTCTCATTCGCTATCGAAGATTTATGGATGAAACACACAAACCTTCCCGTCGATCACAACTCAAGCGAACTGCCATAGCGAAAAACCTGCAGATTACAGACCGTGATATTTTCGACATATTCGAGCCGTTATCGCGGCATTCTCAGTTAACGACGAGGCAACTCGTGGCGTTCGGCACACGTTATCCAACTATCACCAAGGCAAGACTCAGCCATTTGTGGCATGCGACAGAAGGCAAACGAACGCATTGGCTTCATAGAGTCAACGAAGATGTTCCGATGGCAAATCATCTCTTCACAGAGGACATGCATCGCCTAGGAGCCGAAGCTGAAACTCTCCTACAAGCCAAAGGCATCATCCCAAATGAACCCTGGGTCGCTGCTGCCCGTATTGGCGGCAATAGCAAGTCGCCATCTCGTATTATCAGATTGGCCCATGATCACATGGCAAGCCAGATCGCTATCGATATAGAGATCGGCGTTAAGAGTGTAGGATTGCAATATCGCTCACACGTCGACATTTTGCATAACGCACCGCTTCCAACCCGAACGACCAAGCGCCCATTGCAGTTACCTGTCACGATTGATGGTCAGTACACAAGCATAGAACCTGATGCTCTGTTCGCTATCGGGGATAAGTACTACGCGCTCGAAGCTGATCGTGGCACCGAAAGTATAACGGGTGTCATCGTTCCCAAACTGAAAGCCTATCGTGAAGTCGTGGCCGACCACATCATCGACGACCATCTGGCCATCGATAATCTTACTGTACTTTTTGCTATGACCAATGGCAGCCGGATGCGCAATGCGATGGACGAACTTGGGAGAATCGCCCGCGACGGTAGGAGCGCAATGTTTGGATTTCGCGTTTTTCAAAAAGACAACATCTTAAGTGATAACGCAATACCGCGCGGGGAATTCACGCGATTACCGTGGACCCGCGTAGGGCTTAATGCAATTGCCCTTACTTGATTAAGAAAAGCGGCGATGACGAGAAATCTATATCAGGACAGGTATTGAACGGACGGATGCCTGAGAACATTTTTGTACTCTGTCCGGATGACGAGCCAACCAACAATAAGTGAGGCCGCGCTTTTCCGCGGCCTCGTTCTGCAATAGCTATTCGCTGTCATTTACATCGTCATCGGCGTAAGGCGGAAGAAGCTTTAAGACTCCCTTCCAGTGCTCGCCGATTGGGATCGCGTTCAGTTTGACCGATATTCCTTCGCCCATGTCCCGGTTCCAAGCGGACCCGACGGTGGACCATTCCTTGCCTCCCGGCCCTGTTTTCGCGCGTACCACGTAGTCGGGCTGACGGCCCTCCGTCTTACGTCGGGCGTTCTGCGGTTGCGTTTCAATTGCAGACATAGCGCTTCTCCTCTGCTTGTCTGCGATAAAGTATAATATATTCAGATATATAGGAGATAGTGATGTCCACAGCGTCAAACTACAAGATCGATTTCGAGGAGATCAAGCGAAGCGTCAGCATGGAACAAACCATGCGCTTCCTCAACCTTACCGGTTTGAAACAAAGAAGTGCAACGCAATGGAAAGGCACATGTCCATTCTGCGGCACTATCGATAGCCTCGTAGTCTCCGGAAACGGCGGGCGCGAAAAAACTGGAGCGTTCAATTGTTTCCGTTGTCCCGCGGGTGGCGACCAAATCGAATTGGTATCCCTTGTCCGGGGAAATCCCCGCAAGGACCGCGCCGGAGTTTTGGCCGCCGCTCGTGAGCTGCATAGCGCTTTCCTTTTGCCGGCTCTGGTTCATGGGGGCGGCGAACACAATTTGGACGCTTCCCCCCAGCCCCGCACCGGCACCCGGCAGGCCTTTGATCCGGAAGCCTACCTCAAGAGCCTCAACCCTGGTCATGAAGCCTTACAGCCGCTTGGTATTGATCCGGAAACCTGTCGGGCCTGGAGATCAGGCTTTGCCTCGACTGGAATCCATCGCGGTCGCCTGGCCATCGCAGTCGCGGACAGCGAAGGAGCGATTTGCGGCTTCGTCGGTCGCAGTCTGAGCGACGATGGAGCCGTTTTGACGGTCCCGAATGGTTTCGATCCGCGCGCCCACATCTTGGGAGCAGACCGGATCAGTGATAAGCCTTTGAATCTGGCGCGCGATGTTCTGGATGTGCTGCGCGCCTGTGAAGCGGGATTCAACGAAACGGTCTGCTTTCTGACTGGTGAGATTGCTCCGGTGCAACTTGAGCACTTGGCGGCGCTTATGAATTTACGAAACTGTCCGTCATTGACGTTCTTTTGAACCGGATGGCCCCGCGATTGCGGGGCCATTTACATTTTGGCATCGCTTCTTGACCTGAATTCCAAATAGAGCAACGATGCCTTTAATAAAGCTGGGGAGGCTTGCCATCTTGCGCGCTGTCCTATTTTACTTGGTGCTTTCGGTGCCCGCCACCGCCCAAATACTTCCTAATGACCGCAAGTTGCACGATCAATTGATCCCGCAGTCGTTCCAGCTGGAAGCGTCAGCGATCGCCGGCACGCAATTTGACCACGGCTCGCATCGCACGATGATCTCCTACACGATCACCAATAAGACCGGTCTAAACCTTTACATGGGGATCGCGATGAATACGATCGCGATCGGAATTTGCGCCGACACTTTCAGTGTTCACGGTGGCCTTCAATTGCTCCCCCACCGCGGAGTATTCGCATATGGCGTCGATATCCAAGCGGGTCCGCCCCGCGCCGCATTCGTTTCCGCGGGCGGCAAAATAGGCGGCACAATCATCATGCGCAATTGTTACGCACCTAATCCGGGTTCTGCTACCGCGCCCGTGTCTATGTCGCTGATGGTAGGAAACTCGGAATCGCCTCGCCAGATGACGCAGGTCTCAGTGTCGGCTCAAGCCGCAGTCCGTCTGATGGAATATCAACAGCGCTAGGAACTCGCAGAGATGCGCGATCCCTACTCCATTCTTGGCGTTAGCCGGTCGGCGCCATTCGAAGACGTCCGGCGGGCGTACCGCCGCGCATGCAAAACTGCTCACCCAGACCTTGGGGGAACAGCCCAGGCATTCAACGAGTTGAACACGGCCTACACTTTTGCCCTTGAAGAGCTACGCCGCAATGGCGGCAAGCCACCGGCTAACGACAATTATGCCGATCGCTGGGCTTACTGGGCGGAGAGATCAGGTCTGGGCGAAGATGCGCATGGATCACCTAACCAAGAATGGCAGGAGGAACCTCGTGCCCACGACGGAGAGACCTACGCCAACGCCGAGGACATCGAGGAGGAACTCGCTAACCTGCGCCGCACTCAGCAGGAATTTCAAGAGCGTATGCGCGCCCAACGGGACGAGGCTTGGAAATCCGGGGATCGAGACCTTTGGGCTAAGCTGACGCTGGACGATCTGTTCCGCTTTTTCGGAGACGTCGCGCGTAGCGGTGCAAAGGGCATTGCGACCATCCTTGCTGCACTTACCGGCCTCGGCGCAATTCTATTGCAGCTGAACATTGTCTCAGCGCTCCTGATATTGGGATCGGCGCTCGGCTTCTTCGTGTCCTTTGCAGTCAAAAGCGATAAGGGCGGCCTGATGTCGGCGGGCTTGCTACTGTTCGGCCTCGCCGTCGTCTGGATGCCGGGCCTGCGGACAATCGTCTTCACCTGGCCCTTCGCAACTGTATCGATCCTTCTGTGCGTTGCGATTTTCTACAAGTTTCTGCGTGAGGGAGGGACAGCAGCCAAGATCACAGGTGGCTTTCTTGCTTATTTCGTAGCGTTCGTCGTATTTGCCGTGAACTACGAGGAGTATTTGGCGAAACACCCCGCGGAGCGCCAATCCATCCCGCGGACAGCGCCGCAACCGAATTACAGTGCTCCACAAACCTTGCCGCGATCAACGACGCCCCTGCCACCGCAGACACAGGCCCCGTCTCGGCAGCCCCCAACACCACAGCGTCAAGCCGGGCGCGACGCGTTGCCAAACCCAGTCCCAGCGCCGCCACAAATCACGCGGCCTGCGCCTGCGCCACCGCCGCCAACACCCGCACCACCGTCACCGCCACCCATCCCAGAGATCCGCGAACTTCGTGCAGCAGAAGGCTCGATGTTGAAGTTCGTCGCAGGCATCAATTATCGGTTGAAGATCCGGTCGGGCATGACCACGACGCTGGTAGCAGCGTCCGGATCCTTGGCTTTTTACAATGGCGCAAACCGTCTTGGTGACTGTAAGAGTCAGCTTGAATTAGCGGCTCCAGCTGGATCACTACCTTACTCTGACAATAGCCAGCTGATGCAGTCTTGCCAAGGTGATGCAATATTTGAGGTGCGCGCGGTACGATAGATATTTTTTTTACAATCTTCTCCCACTTGCGAACCGAGTGCATTGGCGCGAGGCGCACGCAAGCGGTTGATATGTATACCAGGACTACGCTGAACTTTCGGTTACCGATCCGAGTTCCACAATTAGTACGGTTTGAAGTTTCCCGACAAAAGCTCGAACAATTCCAGAGAACGTCACTCGCGCAGGCCATATCGAGCAGAGATATCGAAATTTTTACTCCGCGATATTGCTCACCAAAATCAAGACGACTAAGCCCTAGTGTTGTTCGTGGCGGCATTGGCTGTGGTCAGCCAAGACCTCTATCACTCTGCACGTTGCAATTCGCCCGTGAGCACAGCCTTCAACCATCAATTGAAGCTCGACCTTGAGAGCTAGTAAGCTTTCAATTCGTCGCTCCACTTCTTCAAGATGCTTTTTGGCGATGTAATCGGCAGTTGAGCATGTCTGATTGGGATCGCCCTGCAAAGTTAAGAGCGTCCGAATGGCTTCGATCTCAAATCCTAGCTCTCGAGCATGACGAATGAACGCCAGCCGCTGCAGGTCAGTCGCGTTGTAAATCCGGCGGCTGCCTTCTGTTCGCGGCAGGGCGGGCAACAATCCAATTTGCTCGTAATAGCGGATAGTCGGGACTTTAACGCCACTGGCTTTGGCAGCTTCGCCAATTAGAATGCCTTCTGGGTACATTTGGGGTTGCTCCTCTAGTCACTAGAGGATGTAGCGTTCATCCGAATTAGGCAAGGAGTTTCTGGATGAACGCTCTGACGCAACAGGCCCGCTTCCGGGTTGAAGGGATGGACTGCGCTTCATGCGCGGCCAAAATCGATACGGCAGCCCGCCGGGTTGCCGGCGTGGAGGATGTATCTGTTTCTGTGACGGCCGGCACCTTGACAGTTCATCATGGGCCGGAGAGCAACCTCGATGATTTGCAAAAGCGGGTAGTCAGCCTAGGATACAAAATTGCGCCGCTGGTAGACGCAACCGATACAAATTTGGCAGATTCGCACTCCTGCCAACATCACGATCACGACCATCACCACGACCATAGCCATCATCATGATCATGGCAGTGAACGGACGGCAACAGTACAGCATGTCCATGACCATGAACCGACCTCTCAGGCCTGGTGGCAATCGTCGAAAGGCTTATTGACGATCGCCTGCGGTGCGGCGCTTGCCGCAGCCTACGTCCTTGGCAAGCTCGTACCCACCGTCGGCCCCGTCGCTTTCACCATGGCGATGCTGGTTGGCCTTGTCCCGATCGCCCGCCGTGCGTTCGTCGCCGCCCGATTTGGAACGCCTTTCTCAATTGAAACCCTAATGACAATCGCGGCTGTCGGTGCGGTTATCATTGGCGCAACGGAGGAAGCGGCTGCTGTCGTATTCCTGTTTCTAATCGGCGAGCTGCTAGAAGGCGTCGCTGCTGGAAAAGCGCGCGCCAGCATCCAATCTCTTGCTAAGCTTGTGCCTAAGACTGCGCTTGTCGAAACCGATGGTCAAACGAAGGAAGTTGCGGCGACAAGCCTTGTGGTGGGCGCAATTATTCTGGTTCGCCCCGGCGACAGGATTCCTGCCGATGGCGTGATCGTAGCTGGGGAAAGCCAAATCAACGAAGCGCCCGTAACCGGAGAAAGCATACCCGTTCGCAAAGGGCTGGATGGCGAGGTTTATGCCGGCACCGTCAATGGCGACGCTGTCTTACGCGTAAGAGTTACAGCTGCCGCCGCCGACAACACGATTGCGCGTGTGGTGCGACTGGTCGAGGAGGCCCAAGAGGCGAAAGCCCCCACCGAGCGCTTAATCGATCGATTCTCCCGCTACTATACGCCGGCTGTGATGGTCGTAGCTGCACTGGTCGCAGTTGCGCCCCCATTGGTCACCGGGGGCGAGTGGGGTGCGTGGATTTACAAGGGTCTAGCAATACTTTTGATTGGATGCCCATGCGCCCTCGTCATTTCAGTCCCCGCCTCCATCGCAGCCAGTCTATCTGCCGGTGCCCGTCGCGGCTTGCTGTTCAAGGGCGGTGCCGTCCTTGAAAATATTGGACGTGTAACGGTCGCCTGCTTTGACAAGACCGGCACGCTGACCGAAGGCAAGCCGAAGGTCACGGAAATCGTCGGATTTGGTCGTTCAGAGACAGATATTTTGAGGCTCGCCGCCGCGGTGGAACAGGGCTCGAGCCATCCAATCGCGAAGGCGATCCTAGACAAAGCCGCTGACTCGTCGGTCAGCATTCCCCCGGCCACTGAAGCCGAGGCGCTAAATGGTCGGGGTGTCCTCGCGACTGTCGAGGGTACGAGATTGTTTCTGGGTTCACCGCAAGCCGCCAACGAACGTGTTCTCCTTGCGGAAAGTCAACGCACGATAATTGCTGCCTTGCATGATGCGGGCAAGACGGTTGCAGTGCTCCTGACGCAAGATGAGGTGCTCGGCATCATAGCTGTTCGTGATGAGCCTCGCCCGGACGCCGTCGAAGGACTGAAAGCGCTCCACCTGGTAGGTATCAGAACATTGATGCTGACAGGTGACAATCGCCGCACGGCTGAAGCGATTGGCAAACAGCTCGGCGTTGAAGCTCACTCAGAACTCATGCCGCAGGATAAATTGCGGATTGTTGGAGAACTGAAAGATCAGGGCGCTACGGTCGCCAAAATTGGGGACGGGATTAACGACGCCCCTGCTCTGGCTGCGTCGGATGTCGGTATCGCTATGGGGGGCGGCACTGACGTAGCCCTCGAAACCGCAGATGCTGCGGTTCTGCACGGGCGTGTCAGCGACGTGGCGGCGATGATTGATTTGTCGCGTCGCACGATGAGCAACATTCGGCAAAACATCACCATCGCGCTTGGGCTTAAGGGCGTGTTTCTGGTGACCACGATCATTGGATTGACTGGACTGTGGCTCGCCATTCTTGCCGACACCGGCGCAACTGTCTTGGTAACGTTGAATGCCCTACGGCTTCTCAAATTCAAGGCAGGATCGAGCGTAAGGCACGCAAACAATGAACAATAACGCTAAGCATTTGATACGCTATTAGGGTGGAATGCTTTGAATATCACAGAGATGCATCCAATACTTCTGGGGTTTTTGGGGAGTTTAGTGGCTGGCCTTCTGACGTCTGTGGGGGCGTTGCCAGTCTTGTTCGGGAAAGTACCTTCTGAACGCACCAGGGATGCTCTTCTCGGCTTCGCAGCCGGCGTGATGTTGGCCGCTTCGTTCTTTTCGCTGATCATTCCATCACTCGATATTTCGGAAAAGCTGCATGGGAAAGGGGCTATTCCGGCGGCTATTGCGGTCGTCGGGATATTGCTTGGAGCGCTGTGTGTAGCTCTTCTGAACAGATACCTGCCTCATGAACATTTTGTTCAAGGCCGGGAAGGCCCAAGCGCAACGTCCTTACGCAAGATCTGGCTCTTTGTGATCGCGATTACCATCCACAATTTCCCCGAGGGGCTCGCCGTTGGGGTAGGTTTCGGCAGTGGGGATTTTTCTAACGGCATGTCGTTGGCCGTCGGTATAGGACTCCAAAATGCCCCGGAAGGGCTTGCAGTCGCCGTTGCGCTTATGGGCGAAGGATACTCCCGGGCAAGGGCATTCAAAATCGCAACTCTAACTGGATTGGTCGAACCTATTGGCGGACTTCTGGGCGCTGGGGTTGTTTCGGTTTCGCAACCCCTCCTACCTTGGGGTTTGGTGTTTGCTGCTGGAGCTATGCTTTATGTTATCAGTCACGAGATTATTCCCGAGACCCATAGACGAGGCTTCCAAAATCAGGCGACTACCGGATTGATTATTGGTTTAGTGCTCATGCTTTTTCTTGATGTTTGGTTGGGCTAAAACAACCCAATTAGAGATTGTAAACGACTTTTCGGCTGAGACTCGATTGTCTCTGACGCGATCACCAATTCTGGACAACCCGGCCGGAACTTTACACGTCTCCATACCTAACTATTTCATATTTCGCAGCGACTTGTATAGTGCCTCTACACCATCCGCATATGTTTTCCGCGGATTTGCCTGGCAGAACTCTCTCAGAAACTCCGCTTGCCTCAACATAGGGTACCAAGTAGGCGTCAATTGAAGCTTCTCATCTACGCCCTTCGGCGCCCGTATAAGCAAACCCGACATATAGCCTTGCGCCCAATAGAAGTAATGATTCTCCGCATCAGCCTTATTTACAAGGTCCGACTGAAATAACCTGCAGTCAGCGGCTCCTATGCCAACAATGTTAATTGTCTGTGCGCTTGCGAATTGCAATATACCTAGAAATACAACGCCCGCAACCACAAAGCGCAAAAGGTATCGCCTTTTGATACGGTCTGACTTGACTTTCATTAGCGTGTTGCCTCTTCGCCAAACAGTGGATCTAAACCCTATCTAATTTATGCAACTACAGAAGGCGGCTCGCTTGTTGATAGTTCCAAAGGAGTCGCCTTGTTCTGCGTTGTATCGGCTTTATCTTTTCGACGGCCAAAACGAATATACAGAGCTGGCAAAACCACAAGCGTAAGCAACGTGGCGCTTATCAATCCGCCTATGACAACAGTTGCCAGTGGCTTCTGCACCTCAGCCCCTGTACCAGTAGCCAGAGCCATCGGCACAAATCCGAGCGACGCAACTAACGCAGTCATAACAACCGGACGGAGGCGGGTCATCGCGCCTTGCAAGGCCGCTTCTCGAACTGCCACACCCTGAGTTACAAGTTGTCGAATATAAGTGAGCATAACGAGCCCATTAAGGACTGCTACACCCGACAGGGCAATAAATCCTACAGCCGCCGAAACTGAAAATGTCATGTCCCGGAGCCACAGTGCCGCGATGCCGCCTGTCAAAGCCAACGGCACCGCACTAAAAACAATGGCTGCTTCTCTGACAGATTTCAAGGCAGAGAATAATAAGAGAAAAATTAAAATGAAACAGGCAGGCACAACTAACATCAGCCGCTGCTTGGCTGCGATAAGATTCTCGAATTGACCGCCCCACGTGATCCAGTATCCTGGAGGAAGTCGAAGTTGGGCTGCAACTTTGGCCTGCGCATCTCGCACTACTGACGAAATATCGCGACCTCGGACATTAGCAGTTACGACTACACGCCGCTTCCCATTCTCCCGAGAGATTTGATTCTGACCTTCCACCAAAGAAAATGCGGAAACCTGCCTTAATAAAACAACACCGCGCTTATCCAAAAGCGGGATTGGCAAATCGCGGAGAGATTGTACATTTTCACGAAGATTATCTGAAAGCCGAACTATAATGGGGAACCTTCGGTCTCCTTCAAAGATCGTTCCCGCACGGGTACCCCCAATTGCCACCCCTACGACATCCTGTACAGCCTTGATCGAGAGACCAAGCCTGGCAATCGCTCCATTGTTTATGTTGATTTCCAGGAATGGAAGTCCTGTGACTTGTTCCACTTTGACATCCTGCGCACCAGAAACATTACGAAGTATGGCTGCAACTTCATTCGCCGCGGTAATCATTGCAGAGAAGTCTTCGCCGAAGATCTTGACAGCCAAATCACCCCGCACTCCCGCCAGCAGTTCATTGAAGCGCATCTGGATCGGCTGGGTGAACTCATAATTATTTCCTGGTATTCGCTCTACAGCCGATTGAATGCGATTTACCAAACTTGGTTTGCTCTCAGTTGGATCAGGCCATAAGGCTTGTGGCTTCAAGATTATAAAGGTGTCTGATACATTCGGGGGCATCGGATCGGCCGCTACTTCCGCGGTTCCCGTTTTCGAGAAGACGACAGCAACTTCTGGAAACGTGCTGACGGTTTTCTCGACGAGTCTTTGCATATCCTGAGACTGACCAATCGCCGTTGATGGAATCCGCATTGCGTGCATTGCAATATTTTTCTCATCCAGTGTCGGGATAAATACCTGTCCAAGCCGTTGCATCAATACCAGCGAACCAGCGAAAAGAAGGACACCGCCAACAACTGCTATCATCGGCTTGCGAATTGATCCTCGCAATACAGGTCCGTACAAGTATTTGATTCCTCGTACTAAGAAATTCTCTTTCTCCTTTACCTTTCCCGACAAAATAATCGAAATTGTTGCGGGTACAAAAGTAAGGGACAAAACAAACGCGCAAATCAAAGCTATGATTACCGTTAATACCATAGGTTCAAACATTTTCCCCTCCACACCAGTGAAGGTAAGCAATGGAACATAGACAAGTATGATAATCGCTTGACCATAGACAGATGGACGAACCATCTCTTCAGTTGCGGTCACAACAGTGGTTCTTCTTTCGATTGGAGTTAATAGCCGTCCTTCCTTGTGTTGTTTCTCAGCGATTTGACGAAGACAATTTTCAACAATTATGACGGCCCCATCAACAATCAAACCGAAGTCAAGCGCTCCCAAGCTCATAAGGTTTGCGCTAATGCGATTTTGCACCATACCGGTAATTGTCATTAACATGGTGATTGGTATCACAAGCGCGGTTATAAAGGCTGCACGAAAATTTCCGAGCAGTAAAAATAGTACGACAATTACGAGTAACGCTCCTTCAGTAAGATTTGTTGCAACAGTGCGGACTGTGGCATCAACCAATACCGTACGATCAAGAACTACACTTGCTTTGATCCCTGTTGGCAGCGTTTTCGCCAAGTCACGCATTTTTACGGCAACCGCGGCAGAGACAGTCCGGCTATTGCCGCCTATCAACATTAACGCTGTCCCAACAACGACTTCCTCACCGTTCTGACTTCCGCTACCGGTCCGCAGCTCCTTGCCAATTTTAACTGCAGCCAGATCTGAGACACGAACAGGAACACCCTCTCGGGTCTCGACAACCACATTGCCAATTTCAGCCATAGATTCAAGGCGGCCGCTGCTACGCACGACAATACCTTCGCCACCTCGCTCGATATATCCGGCTCCACGATTGACGTTGTTGCGTTTAATCGCATCTATTAATTGGTCAAAAGTTATACCAAAGCTGACAAGCTTTGCTGGATCGGGTTGAACGTGATACTGCTTTTCGTAGCCACCGATGGAATCGACCCCTGCCACACCTGGTACATTTCGGATTTGTGGCCGAATGATCCAATCCTGAATTGTCCTCAAATATGTGGCCCGTTCGAATGATGTTGCGAGTTTCTGCCCTTCTGGAGTCAAATAGGAGCCATCGGCTTGCCATCCAGGTTCACCGTTTCGGATTGTATTTTTTGGTGGAGTTGCACTGAAATGCACAGTCCACATAAAAATTTCGCCCAGTCCTGTCGAAATGGGACCAATGCTTATCTCCGCACCTGCTGGCAAGGTCTCGCGCACCGCTAGCAATCTCTCGTTGACTTGCTGTCGGGCAAAATAGATATCAACACTATCTTTGAAGATTGCTGTGACTTGCGAAAACCCATTTCGCGACAACGAACGGGTGTTTTCAAGCCCGGGAATTCCAGCTAATGCCGTTTCTATTGGATATGTAATCTGCCTTTCAACATCCACTGGAGATAGAGCTGGAGCAATTGCGTTAATCTGCACCTGGTTGTTGGTGATATCGGGAACTGCATCAATCGGCAATCGCGATAACGACCATACGCCAATTGCGCATGCGATTAGAGTTAGCAGTACAACCAGCCATCGTTGGCTTACTGAAGCTGTAATAATTCGACTAAACATACTTGTTCCTTAATGCGAGTGTTCAGCTTCGGATTTACCGAGGTCTGCCTTAAGGATAAAAGTATTTGCGACAGCAATTTCTTCGCCTGGGTCAAGGCCGAAAGCAATGCTGACCGATTCATTATCTTGAGTATCAATAACAACTTCACGCTTCTCGAAGCCAACCTTGGTCCGGACGAACACAACTTTCTCGCCGTTGATCGTGTGAACCGCGCTCAAGGGAACGCTTATATCGACTTCCATTTGCTTGAGAGCAATGTGTGCGGTCAAGAATGTTCCCGGTCGTAGTTCTCCGTTCGGATTTGGAAATTGCGCGATCACTTGAGCAGCACGAGTATCTTTGTTCAGCGAGGGACTGATAAAAATAATACGGCCGCTTATTGTTTTTGATTGATATGGAGTACTCACAATTTGACCTGAACGTATTGAAGGCAGATCATCGCTCGGCACCGATAAATCGAGCCATAACGATGTTGTATCCGCTATAACATAAAGTTCCTTCGCCTGACCTTCGCCGCCAATAGGGGTGCCATGGTCGACTAGCCGCGTTAAGATTACACCTGATCTTGGCGCCCGAATTTCCTTTTGGCGAAGATGTGAGACAGACTGTGTTGGCAATGCAGCCACTTCTGTTTCGCTCAGATCAAGGGCAGCTAGTTTTTGTCTTGCCAGCTCCATGCGTAGTCGCGCTTCGGACAGAACTGCGCTCGATTGCAGATATCTCTGTTCTGGTATGATTTTTTTCTCGTGCAGTATTTTCTCTCGGGCATAAAGTTTTTGCTGGAGTTCAAACTTTACTCGAGCCGCTAGATACTCGCTTTTCGCCTCGGCAACTTCTCTACTTTCAATGATCGCGATAATTTCTCCCTTGATTACAGGGTCACCCAGTCGCTTCCGAAGCTCTGCGACAGTTCCAATGACCTTCGCTGGGACATGCGTAACTTTGTCCGGATCATTCATTATGGTCCCAGGAACAGTTAATCTCTGCGTCAAAACCCCCGGGCCTACCGGCTTGACTTCAATTTTTGCCGCGCTGAGTTGATCGGAAGTCATAAGCACAACGCCTTCGGGTGCTTTTTTATCTCCGTGGCCTTGGTCCGAATTTCCGACCGCCACTGCGGCAGGAATAATCTTCAGTGCACTGAAAACGTGATGAATCGTAGATTGAATAGTCGGCGTTGCGCCGAGAATTAGCCCGGCGACGAACACCAGACTGCCAAGGAACATTCGCATTGAAGGAACTCCAAGATGCACGCGCTAAATCAGTAGCGCATTGAGCCAAGAACGGTCGTGATAACCGAGTGGTTCTTTGCTCAGGCTCTTGGAGGCTTGTATTGTGGGAAAATCAATTGCTCAGGCGGCAAACACGCTAAAGTTGGTGTTTTTCGCACAGAAGGTGCCGCCTTAATGGTAGTAAAAAACTGTTGTACCGAAATACCAGTGTAGCAATTGCATGATCCGTGTTCAAAATCGAGTTGAGTACCTTCAGATACAATATTACCGTCGTCGGCAATTGTGAGTACGGCTTCGCTAACCTGATAGGAAACCTTGTCGTAACCGACCCCCTCAACTGCTGATGTGGCGTAAGCACTGTTGCTGCCAATGCAGGCCAACAAGATCACAGCTAGAAAAATCATGGCGAAGCAATAGGATGGGCACTCTGCCCCATCTTTTTCTCTCATCCTGCTCCGATGTAGACTGAATTTCCAGGCCATCATTTCACAGCTAGACTATAGCGCCCTTTTCCAACCGCGCTGCCATTTCGCTTCAAGCTCACGACCGCACGAAATTTGCCTTCGACAGCAAAATCATATTTGCCACTTAACCTGTTTCCACCAGCTGGCACAAGCTCTATTGTGCGGCGCTTATTGCTTCGAGCAAGAACGACGGCCGATGCGGAAAACGCTTTCGCTTCAACCTTGTTATCTTTCAAGTCGGTTAAAAATAGCTCAACGTCCGTCGGTTTTGCGACAAGTTCTACTTCATATACGCCAATTGTGACTATCTGCCCTCCATTCGCGGCCGCATGTGAGTGGCCGTTTTCCGCAAAAGCGGTGGTACAGCTAACTAGAGCAAGAGAAAGCGTAGCAATTTTCAGCATGAGGCTCACTTTGATTCGTCGACTAAGGCTGACATTAAAGTATTTTCGTCTTCCAGCAAAGGCCGGACGACAGCTGCTCATGCATTCAACACGACATGGGCATTCGCGAGCTTGGCATTGTCGGTATCGGGAAAGAAAGATTGTCTCCATTCCTTGGTGAGCATTTCGTGAGCGGTGTTTTGAGGCGCAACAACTTAAGATTTTCTGTCTGTATCTCTCGATGATCCAGCCGCCCCACCAGTACGACACCAAATTTATGCCGGAAAAACCTCAATCATGAGCATTTGCTTTATCGTCTAGTAAATCTGCCCAATCCTGCAACAATCTTACCCGCTCTGGCCAATAGCGCGATCGGTTATAAGCTCTTCGCACCGAGTTAGGGTCTTGATGCGCAAGCGCCGCTTCTATCACATCAGGATTATATCCACGCTCATTCAGTATTGTGCTCGCCGATGAGCGGAAGCCGTGCGCCGTAACCTCGTCCGCCGCATAGCCTAAGCGTCGCAGACTGGCATTGAACGCGTTTTCAGACAGAGGTCGATTACCTGCCCGAACAGATGGAAACACCAATTCGCCACCGTCGGAGATCGGCCAGACATCTTTCAGCACCGCTATAGCCTGACGTGACAACGGTACTTCATGTTGACGCCGCATCTTCATCCGGTCCGCGGGAATTCGCCAAAGCGATCTTTCGAAGTTAACTTCGTCTCGCCGCATATGTCTGACCTCGCCGGGACGGGACATAGTCAACATTAGAAACCTCAAGGCAGCCTTGATGGTTGGCCAACCGTCAAACTCGTCTATGGCACGCCAAAGAGCGCCAAGTTTTTGTTCGTCTGTAATCGCAGGTCTATGTTGGACCTGAGGCCGAAGCAATGCGCCCCTCAGAGCAAAAGTTGGATCATTATTCGCTCGCATTGTCACGATTGCCAACCGATAGACCCCGCCAATTACGCCACGCAATCGTCTTGCGCTTTCTCGACGCCCTGTCCGCTCAATTCGCTTGAGCAAATCTAATAGTTCAGCTGGAGTAATCTCACTGATTGGCCGGTTCGCGATGGGCGCAGCAAGCTGTTCTAACATCCACCGGTTCTTGCTCAAGGTAGCAGGAGCAGCGCCATTTGCCGCCAAGTTTTCTAGATACTCCACGGCGATCAATCCAAAGGTATTTGCCGCCGCCCGAGCAGCCTCGATAAGTTCGAGTTTCTTTTGGAATGACGGGTCAGTCCCGGCGGCTAACTGTTTCCTTGCCTCATCGCGCTTGGCTCGTGCGTCCGCCAAACCCACGGCTGGGAAAACGCCAAACGAAAGAAGGCGCTCCTTACCGTGCCAATAGTACTTCATTCGCCAGAGCTTGCTGCCCCCTGGTTGAATGAGAAGGTAAAGTCCACCGCCATCGCCCAGCTTGTAAGCTTTGTCGCGCGGCAGAGCATTCTTGATCGCAATAGAGGTCAGGCGCATGGGGGTATCGCCTTCAGTTAGAGAAACGAATTTCCCTAAAAGTACCCTCTTTTCTGGGAGATGCAATGAGCCCGCATGTTCTCTAATGCTAAGCCTCAAGGAAAAATTCTATTATTTGTCAGAAACTTATGTCCGTAAATGTTCAGCTATTTGCTAAGCTTATGGTGCCCAGGGGCGGAATCGAACCACCGACACTGCGATTTTCAGTCGCATGCTCTACCAACTGAGCTACCTGGGCGTACCGGCCGAATGCTTTCCGGCGCTATGGCTTGCGGGGATTGCCCGCGAAGTCCGCGGTTTATAAGTAGCGGCGCGAGGGTTGTCCAGCCCTTGCGCATACGAAATAGCGCCAAATTTTCCCGTGCGGCGGCCGGGCCGGTTTGCGTCAGTTCATGCCGTCTTTTCAGTCTTCCTCGTCTTCGGCCACCGGCTGTGCGGGAATTGCGTAACGCCCGCCGAGCCAGCGCGCCAGATCGACGTCGGCGCAATGACGCGAGCAAAACGGGCGGTATTTCGCATCGGGCAGTTTCCGGCAGACCGGACAGGGCCGACCCGGCCAGCGCTCCGGGGTGGTTTCGGGGTTGTCCGGCCCTGCCGTCGCCGCTTCGCGGCCGTTCTCGTCTGGGTTGTCTGTCATTTTTACTCCGAACCGGCTGCGCATTTGGCGCCAACGTTGCCGGCGGACAACGCAATCAGGCCGTATTGAGCCAGAACAGGTGAGCCGGATAGCCCTCGCCCGCCAACAGAGCCATCGTCTCGTACAATGGCAAGCCGACCACATTGGAATAGGAGCCGACGAGCTTTACCGTGAACGATCCGGCCAGCCCCTGAATGGCGTAGCCGCCGGCCTTGCCGCGCCACTCGCCCGAGGCCAGATAGGCTTCAATTTCAGCGCTGCTCAGCCGCTTGAAGCGAACGCGGGTTTCCACCAGACGGCGGCGCTCGCTGCCCTTTGGAGTGATCAGCGAAACGCCGGAATAGACCCGGTGAGCGCGGCCGGACAGCAGCCGCAGGCAATCTCCCGCCTCTTCCATCAATTCGCATTTGGGCAGGATGCGCCGGCCGACGCTGACGACGGTGTCGGCGGCGACGATGTAGCAGCCGGCCAGATGCTCCTGCTTTGCGGCAATGGCGGCTGCCGCATGAGCCTTTTCCGAGGCCAGACGCGCCGCCAGCCTGCGCGGCAACTCGTTGCGTTTCGGCGTTTCGTCGAGGTCGGCGGGAATCAGTTCGTCCGGCTCCACGCCAATCTGTTGCAGCAGCGCCAACCGCCGCGGCGAGGCCGAGGCCAGCACGAGACGCGGCCGCCATCCGGCTTCGGGTGTGCGGGAACGGCCGATCATGACGCGGTTTTCGAGGCGAGGGACATTTGCAGCGCCCGCGCGGGTTTATTTGAAGCGATAGGTAATGCGGCCCTTGGTCAAGTCGTAGGGCGTCATTTCGACAAGCACCTTGTCGCCAGTCAGCACGCGAATCCGGTTCTTGCGCATTTTTCCCGCGGTGTGGGCGATAATCTCGTGTTCGTTTTCGAGTTTCACCCGAAACGTCGCATTGGGAAGCAGTTCGGTGACCACTCCCGGAAACTCCAGCAATTCCTCTTTCGACATATGATCCAGGCCTGTTGGACGGACGCCCCCGGGGCGCAACGCCGTCGTTGTGTCGATTATCGCGGCTCAAGCCGGCGCGCAGCAGCTGTCGCCGGGTAAGCCGCTCTCCATTGGGCGCGGAACCTACTTGAGAAAAGCGCGCCTGTGAACCTGATTCTTGGAGACATGCGGCGGGATGGCCGGCGAAAGCCGGCAAAGCCTCCTGGGCGCATTTTCAGTGCGTGGAGGCCGCGCCTGGCTCTCCGGTCCCGCCGGGTTTTTGCGCCTGATCTTCGGCGGCAAGCCGGTTGTACTTGCGGATGGCGAAGGGGATGAGCGCCAGATTTGCAAGAGCCAGAACTGCAAGCACTTCCATTGTCGAGGTCACCAGCAGCAAAATCGCAAAAATCACGCCAAACAGGACGATAACGAACTTGTCGCGCGGCACCCGTCCCAGTTTCTTGCCTGCAAAATGCGGGATCGAACTGATCATCAGAAAGGCGATCGCCAATACATAAAGAATTTCCACCGCAACGAGCCAGCGGTTCGGCGGCAGATCGAGAACGGACAGATGCAGATATATCGGCAGCATGACCGTGATGGCGCCGGCGGGCGAAGGCATTCCGGTGAAGAAATCCGCCTGCCAGAGCGGCTTCTCCTTGTCTTCGAGAGCGACGTTGAAGCGCGCCAGCCGCAGCGCGCAGGCGACCGCGTAAACGAGGGCCGCGAACCAGCCGAAACTCTTGATCTCGTTCAGGCTCCAGAAATAGAGCAGGATTGCCGGGGCAACGCCGAAATCGATGAAATCGGCAAGCGAATCAAGCTCCGCGCCGAAGCGGGATGTGCCCTTGAGCGCCCGTGCAATCCGCCCGTCGAGCCCGTCCACCACGGCGGCGGCAACGATGGCGTAAACGGCCATTTCGTAGCGTTCCTCGAAGGCGAAACGTATCGCCGTCAAACCGAGGCACAGGCCCAGAAGGGTGACGAGGTTGGGAAGCACATAGCGAAGCGGCACGCGCGGAAACCGGCGGCGGCGCGCCTGCCCGCTGGCGGGCGAAACGCCCGAAGCGGCGGGCGGTATGACGGGGTCGTCGTTCACGTGGGCGTCCCTTCGCGTTTCGCCCGGAACTTAGAGCAACCGCGGACATATGGAAATCCGGTCAGCACGTCCGCAGACGTTCCTTTGCGCGCGCGCTTCAAAACGGCTCGTATCCCTTCAGCGCCGGAATAACCTGTTCGCCGAACAGGCGTATCGAGCGCATCAGGTCTTCCTCGGGCAGATCGGCGAAATTGAACTCGCCGAGGAACGTATTGAAGAGGCCTTCCTCCGCCGCAGCTCGCAGTTTTTCGGTCACCGTTTTTGCGGAACCGATGAAGACCAGGTCGTTCTTCAACAGGTAGTCACGGTTGAAAATGTTTGCCATGATGCTGGCAGCGCCTGCTTCGCCGCGGTCCACGAATTTGGCTGCATGGGCGGCGACCCGGTCCTCGAAGGTCTGACCGGGCTTGGGATCGTCGAGAAACCCTTCGTAAGCGCGCGCTGCGCGGTCCGCGGCGATTTCGAGCGCTTTTTCGTCGGTCTCGTCGACATAGACGGGCAGCGAATAGGCGATCTTCGGTTTCCGCTTGTGGCCGGCAGCGTCCCAATCTTCGAGATATTTGCGATAGCGGGGCGCGGCCTCCTTGCGCGGGAAAACGATGAAGAAGCCGGTGTTGACGCCGTATTTTGCGCAGAACTCGAGCGTTTCGGGATCGCGGCTCTGCATCCAGATATCAGGATGGGGCGTCTGCACCGGCATGACCGACAGCCGCGCGCTATCGGTATGGTGATTTTCGCCGTGAAAAGAAAACGGCTGCTGCTCGCCGTAGGCGGCGCGCAGATAATCGACAAATTCCAGCGTCGGCGACTTGCGGAAACTGTAATCGAGGCCAAAGGGCGTGAAATATTTTGCATTGATACCCGGGACGAGGCCCAGTTCCATGCGCCCGCCCAGCATCTGGTCTACGATCGCAATTTCTTCGGCCAGGCGCAGCGGGTGATAGAGCGGGACGATATATCCCATCGGCCCGATCCGCATGCGTTTCGTACGCGCCCCTGCGCCGACGGCATAAAGACTTGGCGAGGACATCCAGCTTTCGTCCGGGCAAAAGTGATGTTCAACGCAAAAACTGTAGTCGAACCCCAGATCGTCGCAGAGTTGCAATTCGCGCCACAATTGCTCGTAACGCTGATGCGGCGTCATGCCCGGCTTGGCCCAGATGTGCGAAAAATGCGCGAAATGCATGCTCGTCTCCCGCCGCAACTATTGCGTACAGCTTCCGTCAGGTGCGCCGGAATTTCAACGGCTGGCCATTGAAGCGCGCCAGCACGGTTTCGCCGGCGATGGCCTTGCCGTTGAGATCGACCTGCGGCATTGCGCCGGCGGGCAGAAAGACATCGACGCGCGAGCCGAAGCGGATCAGTCCAACGCGTTCGCCTGCGCCGAGCATGTCGCCTTCTCGCGCGAAGCAAACGATACGGCGGGCGATGAGCCCGGCGATCTGCACCATGCCGATCTTGCCCTTCGCCGTTTCGATGACAAACCCGTTGCGCTCGTTGTCTTCGCTGGCCTTGTCGAGATCGGCATTCAGAAACAGGCCCGGCGTATAGGCGATGCGCTCTATCCGTCCGTCCATCGGCATCCGGTTCACGTGACAATCGAAAACCGACATGAACACGGATATGCGCAGCATGGGCGCCTGGCCCAGCCCCAGTTCCGGCGGCGGAACGAACTGGCCAACCGAACAGATCACGCCATCGGCGGGCGAAACGACCAGATCGGCGCCGACTGGTACGACGCGCTCGGGATCGCGGAAGAAATAGGCGCACCAGAGCGTCGCAACAACGCCAAGCCAGCCGAGCGGTGTCCATAGCCAGAAGAAAATCAGGCTCAGAACGGCAAAGCCGAGAATGAAGATGTAGCCTTCCCGGTGAATCGGGGTCATCTGGCGTTGTACGGAATCGAGAATGCTCATTTTGCCCCGAAAATCATGATGCGCGCCACCGGCGGAGGCCGGCGCGTGGACAGCTCTTGAGCAGCCCGCCTTTTGGGCTAATCTGGCCGCCGCATGGGCGAGATATATGGCAAACGCCCGGGGGGAGACAACGGATATGAGCGCGGCGCTGGAAAAAACCTATGACGGCATCATCATCGGGGCCGGCCATCATGGGCTCGTTCTGGGTTCCTATCTGGCGAAATGCGGGCTCGACATTCTGCTTGTCGACCGGCGGCTGAAGTACGGCGGCGGCCTGTGCACGGAAGAAGCCACACTGCCGGGTTTTTACCATAACCTGCATTCGATCAATCATTTCCACATTTCCGAAACGCCCTGGTTCCACGACCTCAACCTCGCAGAACGGGTCACCTACATCACGCCGAGGTACGAATTCGGCCAGCCACATCTCGACGGGACGGCGCTGGTGTTCGGGCGCGAGCTGGAGGAGACGCTGGCCAATGTCGCACGCTTCTCGCAGAAGGACGCCGATACGTTCCGCGAATGGAACCGCAAGGCGGAGGAAATCACGCGCACGATCTTCCTCCCCGAGCGTTACGCCGAGCCGTTGAGCCGCGAACGGCGCGAACACTTGCTCAACCGCACGCAGGCGGGTCGTGATTTTCTGGAAGTGACGCGCCGCCAGCCGCTCGACGTGCTCGAAGAGCTGTTCGAGAACGACCATGTCAAAATGCTGTTCCTGTTCAAGGTTTCCCTGTTCGGCACCTGGCTTGTCGATACGCTGAGCAAGACCAGCCCGATGGGCTCTGTTATCCGGGCCTTCGACCTCGAAAGCGGCTACCAGCTCTGCCAGGGCGGCTCGTTCAACCTCGCGCGCGGGCTGATGGAAACGTTCATCGCCGCGGGTGGACGCTTCCAGCCGCAGGTTGCGATCGACAGGATAGTCGTCGAGGGCGGCAGGGCGAGCGGCATCCAGCTCGCCGACGGGCGCACGGTGCGCGCAAAACAATTCGTCGCCTCGACGCTGGACGTGCATCAGACCTTCGACAAGATGATCGGGCGCGAGCAATTGCCCGAGGCTTTTGGCAGCAAGCTGGACGCCTTCCAATATACGCAATGGTCGCTGTTCGGCGTGCATCTGGCGCTGGAGGAATCGCCGCATTTCAGTGCCGGCGCCTTCGATCCCAACGTCAATCGCGCCATGAAATGGAGCCTTGGCGCGGAGACGATGGACGATCTGAACTCGGCGCTTGCGGACGTGCGCGAGGGACGGGTGCCGAAGATCGTGCAATTCGGGTCCGGTCCGTTGTCGCTGCTTGACCCGACGCAGGCGCCGCCGGGCAAGCACACGACCTATTGCTGGCACGTGATGCCGCTCGATCCGGAGCTGGGCGGCCAGTCCTACGAAGACTTCAAGGAAGAGTTCTCCGAAAAGATCATCGAAACCTTCGCGCGCTACGCGCCGAACGTGAACCGCAAAAACATTCTCGGCAAATACGTTTACACGGGCCGCGAATATGCCGCGGAACTCGTCAACATGGGAACGGGCGACATATTCATGGGCGCGTTCAACGCCGAGCAGGTGATGTACAATCACTTCGGCTACCGCACGCCGGTGCCGGGCCTCTACATGGCCGGTTCGCCTGCGCATCCCGGCGGGGCGATTTCCGGCGGGTCCGGCTATATCAGCGCCGGCATTATCGCGAAGGACATCGGCGCGAAGCTGTGGTGGAAGCCATGGGACGCGGAAGAAGCACTATCGGGTTTGACAGAGAGTTGAGCCCGAAACGCAGCTCTTGCCCTACTCCGCCACCAGATTCATCCGCACGCTTGAGGACTCTGCTTCAGCCGCGCGCTTGAGGGTTTCTTCGGCGGCGTCGACTTCGCGCTGGCGGTTCCACATGGCCTCATAAACGCCGTGCTGAGCCAGAAGCTCTTCGTGGCGGCCGCGTTCGGCGATCCGGCCGTCTTCCAGCACGATGATCTCGTCGGCGTTGACAATGGTCGAGAGCCGGTGCGCAATCACCAGCGTCGTGCGGCCCGAGATGACGCTGTCGAGCGCCGACTGGATTTCCCGTTCGGTAAAGCTGTCCAAGGCCGATGTCGCTTCGTCGAGCAGCAGGATGGGGGGGCCCTTCAGAATGGTGCGGGCGATGGCGACGCGTTGCTTCTCGCCGCCGGAGAGTTTCAACCCGCGCTCGCCGACCTGTGTTTTGAAGCCGTCCGGCAGGCGGCGGATGAAATCGCCGATCTGCGCCAGTTGCGCGGCCTGCTGCACCTCCTCTTCCGTGGCGTCCCAGCGGCCGTAGCGGATGTTGTAGGCGAGCGTGTCGTTGAACAGCACCGTGTCCTGCGGGACCATGCCGATGTTTTCGCGCAGGCTGTTCTGGGTGACGGTCTGGATGTCCTGCCCGTCGATCAGGATGCGGCCCTGTTGCGGCTGATAGAATCGGTAGATCAGGCGCGATAGCGTCGACTTGCCGGCGCCGGACGGTCCGACCACCGCGACCGTTTTGCCGGCCGGCACCTCGAAGCTAATGCCCTTCAGGATTTCGCGCCGTTCGTCGTAGGAAAAATGGATGTTCTCGAAACGAAGGGCGCCATCGCGGATTTGCAGCGGCTGCGCGCCAGGCCGGTCGCTGATTTCCGGATCCTGTCCGAGAATGTCGAACATGGCTTCGATGTCGATGGTCGCCTGTTTGATCTCGCGATAGACCATGCCCATGAAATTCAGCGGCTGGTAAAGCTGGATCATCATGGCGTTGAGCAGAACGAAATCGCCGATGGTGTTGGTACCATTGCGGATGCCCTGCACGCACATGATCATCATGACCATCAGCGCCATGGCGAAAATGAACGTCTGGCCCGAATTCAGGACGGCGAGCGAAATGTAGCTCGACACGGAATTGCGCTCGTAGCGCTCCATCGAGCGGTCATAGCGTTCGGCTTCGCGCTTTTCAGCGTTGAAGTATTTCACCGTTTCGTAATTCAAGAGCGAGTCGATGGCCTTGACGTTGGCGTCGTTGTCGCTCTCGTTCATGTTGCGCCGGATGGTGATGCGCCAGTCCGTGGCGACGCGCGTGAACCAGAGATAGAGATACATCATCACGACAAGCGCGAGTGCATAGCGCCAGTCGAAGGAAATGAAAAACACGCCGAGGATGAGCGCCAATTCCACAATGGTGGGAAAGCCCGTCAGCATGCTCATGCGAACGATCTGCTGGATCGCCTCGCGTCCGCGCTCCAGAACGCGCGTCAGGCCGCCGGTCTTGCGCTCAAGATGAAAGCGCAGCGACAACTGGTGCAGGTGGACGAAGACTTCGTTGGCCATGCGGCGGACCGCATTCATGGAAACGGCAGCGAAAAGCGCATCGCGCGCCTGCGTCGTAAACTGCATGAAGCTGCGCAACAGGCCATAAACGATACACAGCGCAATGGGGCCAGCCAGCAGTTGCGGCAATGGCACGCTGGCAGCCTTGGGATCGGTCAGAACGTCGGTCAGCCATTTGAATGAATATGGTATGGCGATTGTGATCAGCTTGGCGAGCACCATGACGCCGATGGCCGCAATCACACGCATGCGCAAGTCGCGCCGGTCCGACGGCCAGACATAGGGCCAAAGGTGCATCACCGTCGCGTAAAGGGAAGCTTCCTTGCGGACCGGGCCGGCATTTGCGGTGTCTTCTTCTCGGCTGCCGTGTCTCGGGCTCATGGGCTTTTTTCTGCGCTGCGGTTTGCCGCAGGATTGAGGCTGGGCGCCGGGGCGCTTCGGAAATGTCTTTGCCGGGGTGTCACGCGATTCTTTGCCTGAACCGGGCGCGACCGGGTTGGTCTAGCCCAACCCGGGGATACGGGCAAATCGCACCTGCAGTCCGTCTGTCGCGCGCGGTCTAGTTGGCTGGCTTTTCAAGCGGAACCACCAGCACCTGACCGGGATAGATCAGGTTCGGATTGCGTATCTGGTTGGTGTTGGCTGCATAAATCTGGGTATAGCGAATGCCCTGCCCGAGCATGGTCCGGCTGATGCGCCAGAGGCTGTCGCCCTTGGCCACATTGGCCGTGGTAAGCCTTTCGACGACCACGTGGGCAGGCGGCTCTGGTGGCGCTAGCCCAATCGCTACGGCGGGCGCAGCGGACGGCAGCGGCGGCTGCTGGCTCTTCTGCCCGGCAGACGCCGGGGCGGCGCTGACAGGCGAAGCGGCGGAAGTTGCCGCCTGAGCCGGCCCTGGTGTGTCCGGCGTGGCGGACGCGGCCTTTTGCGGCGCGTTGCTTGCGGATTTCGCAGGCGCGGGCGGAGCCGCTGCGGGGCTGGCAGGAACCGGACTGGCAGCTGCAGGGCTTGCGGGTGCGGGGCTGGCAGGAACTGGACCGGCAGGTGCAGGCCTGGCAGGTGCAGGGCTTGCCGTAGCCGGCGCGGCGGCAACGCGGGCGGGATAATTGAACGGGACTGCCGCACGCGATAGGACCTTTCCGGTAGCGGGATCGACCAGATCGGCCCGGACGTCATAGTCGCCCGGCGACATGCCACGACCCACCCTCAGCGACCACTCGCCCGAAGGTCCGGTTTGCACTTCAGCTACGTAGGAACCATTGAGATAAATCCGGATGCGGGACCCCGGTGCAGCAAGCCCGGTGACGTAGAAGCCCCCCTTTTGCTCGGCCTCGACGATGCGGATGCGGACAGGGGATGCCGCATCGCCATCGGTATTGGCTGGCAGCGCGGCCACTTTCGCTCCCGCCTGCGGGGGCTGGCCGGGCTTCGTAGCCGCATCTTTCGGATCTGCTGCAGTACTGGCCGGCTTGAACCCCGGCGGCTTCGCGTCGGACAGGATGACGGTCGGCTTGTCCGGCGCCGCGAGCGCCACCATGACGTCCTTTTTGCCCTTCTCCGGCACCGAAACCGTCACGGCCTGCTCGGAATCGATTGATTTGTCGCGGGTACGGGCGCGAAGCTGGAACTGGTGCGCGCCGGGCACGAGAGCCTTCGGGATAATGACGAACTGTCCGTTCGGATCGGCCTTGGCCGAAGCTACAGGCTTGCCCTTGTTCAGAAGTTCGACGTCCGCTCCGGGTTGGGCCCGGCCCGCCACAACGGCATCGCCGCTTGGCTCAACGCGCACGATATCGAACGCCGGACGTGCAGGATCGGGAGATTTTGCCGAAGCAGGACCGGCCGCCGGACTGGCCGCGGACGGCTTCTGCGGCCCTGCGTCTGCCGGTTTGGAAGGCAAGGCTGCGAGCTTGCTGGCTCCCGGTTTTCCTGCGGTCTGCTCCGTCGCGGGTTTCGCTAGCCCCTGTTCTTCCATCTGGGCGACATAGACACGGTAGGCGAGTCCCGCCGTGGCAGCCGTCACCACGGCTGCCGCCCCCCAAACGAGCAAGGGTGATTTGTCGAGCAATTTCGTTCCTTTACTTGAACCCCCGTTAGACAAATGTAGCGATTCATTGCGCATAATGCCAGTCAATGTCGTTTGAAGGTCCGGTTTTGCAGGAAAATGCTGCGCAAAAGCCCTATCTTGAGCGGACGAATCGGAAGAGAAACCGCACCATGCCCTTGATCAAAAATGTTTGCGTCTATTGCGGATCCTCGCCCGGACAGGATCCGGTCTTCGCCCAGGCTGCCGTCGAACTGGGCAAAGCCATGGTCAAGGCAGGAGCCGGTCTCGTTTACGGCGGCGGCAGTCACGGGCTCATGGGAATCATCGCAAAAACGGTCGCCTCCGAAGGCGGCCGGGTTACCGGCATAATTCCCGATTTTCTCTCCGAGAAAGAACGCATGTTCAAAGAGGCGAGCGAACTGATCGTCGTTCCGGACATGCACACACGCAAACGCCTGATGTTTGAAAGAGCGGATGCTTTCGTCGCCCTCCCCGGCGGAATCGGGACGCTGGAAGAGCTGGTGGAGCAGCTCACCTGGGTGCAGCTTGAGAGGCACGACAAACCGGTTCTGCTGGCTGATATCGGCGGGTTCTGGCGGCCGCTGCTCGACCTGCTGGCGCATATGCGGAACAATGGTTTTATCCGTCCCGATCTCGAAGTGCGCTACCAGGTGGCGGAGAAAATCGCCGACGCGATGCCGATGCTGACGGCCGCAGCGGAGCGGACAGCGGCGACAAAATCGCCACACAAATCCCTGGACTCGCGGCTGTAGGGCCCGACTGCCGCAACGCCCGCTTTCGAATTTCATAAATCCGCACCGACCTTGTCACATTGAAACCGCAATGTGACGGGTACAAATGCTGCGGGTGCAGCGAGGCTGCGATCCAAGTCTATGCCGGGACGTTCCGAATGGAAGCCCGGGACCGGGGAGGTCGCAATGGACAGGAAAACTCATGCCGGCGGGGACCGTGAACCTCTCTACCTGCATCCGCTGATTCAGGCTGCTGCCGCCATCGCTATCGGCGCAGCGCTCCTGCTGACGAGTACGCAGATCGCGTCCGCCAAATCGATCAAGATCGAAAACGCGACGGACGACACGCTGCGCGAACTTACGCTCCTGCACAAGAGTGGGACCACGCCGCGAACCTTCGTTCTGGCGCGCAACATTCCACCGGGCGCGACTGTCACCGCACAAAAGCCGAAAGGCGTTTGCCTTGTCGACGTTTCGGGCGTCTACGACAACAACGCCAAGCTCGATGCGGAAGATCTCGACATCTGCAGCGAAACGGAATTGCGGCTGGTGAAATAGCCGGCAATTTCTGCGGCAGGATCAAGCGCCGGACTTCATGAGCTTGTAATCGATCGCGTCCAGCATTGCCTGGAACGAGGCGTCGATGATGTTGGCCGACACGCCGACGGTCGTCCAGCGTTCGCCGCTGTCCCCGGCGAATTCGATCAGCACCCGCGTGACCGCATCGGTGCCGCCCTGGAAGACGCGGACGCGGTAGTCCACCAGTTCCAGATCGGCGATAAACGGCTGGTATTTGCCCAGATCCTTCCGCAGCGCCAGATCGAGCGCGTTGACAGGACCTGCGCCTTCGGCAGCCGAGATAAAAGTTTCGCCATCGACGACGACCTTTACAATGGCCTCGGAGACGCTGGTCAATTCGCCTTTCGCGTTGTGACGGCGTTCGACATTGACCGAGAAGCGCTCGACCGCGAAGTAATCGCGCACTTCGCCAAGCATGCGGCGGGCGAGCAATTCGAACGACGCGTCCGCGCCCTCGTAGGCGTAGCCCATCGCTTCCTTCGCCTTGATCTCTTCCAGCAGGCGGCCGATGCGGCGGTCGTTCTTGTCGACATTGACGCCGATGCGCTCGAGTTCCGCCAGAACGTTCGACTTGCCGGCCTGATCGGACACCAGAACCCGGCGCTTGTTGCCGACAGTATCGGGCTCGACATGCTCATAAGTGTGCGGGTCCTTCATGACCGCCGAAGCGTGAATGCCGGCCTTGGTGGCGAAAGCGGACGCGCCGACATAGGGCGAATGACGGTTCGGCTGGCGGTTCAGCAATTCGTCGAAAGCGTGCGAGAGGCGCGTCAGGCCCGCGAGCTTCTCGCGCGAGATACCCGTCTCGAACCTGTCCGCATATTCCGCCTTAAGCGCCAGCGTCGGGATCAGCGAAACAAGATTGGCGTTGCCGCAACGCTCGCCAAGACCGTTGAGCGTGCCCTGCAAATGCCGCGCGCCGCCGCGGATCGCCGCAAGCGTGTTGGCAACGGCGTTTTCTGTATCATTGTGCGTATGAATGCCGACATGAGTGCCGGGAATATGCTGGCATACTTCGCGCACAATGCGTTCGATCTCGTGCGGCAGTGTGCCGCCGTTGGTGTCGCACAGAACGATCCAGCGCGCGCCTGCGGCATTGGCTGCCTTTGCGCATTGCAGCGCATAATCCGCGTTGGCCTTGTAGCCGTCGAAGAAGTGTTCGCAATCGAGAATGACTTCGCGCCCGCGCGAGACGGCAAGGCGCACGGAATCGTCGATACCCTCGATATTTTCTTCCAGCGTGCAGCCGAGCGCGACATGGACCTGATAGTCCCAGCTCTTGGCGACATAGGTGATGACATCGGCATCGGCTTCGAGAAGGCCGGCAACGCCGGGATCGTTCTCGGCAGAGCGGCCGGCGCGCTTGGTCATTCCGAAGGCGGCAAAACGGGCGCGCGAGACAGGCTTCTTCCTGAAGAACTCCGTATCGAGCGGATTTGCGCCGGGATAGCCGCCCTCGATGTAATCGACGCCGAGATCGTCGAGCATGACGGCGATGTGGCGTTTGTCGGCAAGGGAAAAATCGACACCGGTCGTCTGCGCGCCATCGCGCAGGGTCGTATCGAAAATATAGAGACGTTCTTTTGTCATGTCAGACCAGACCATACAGACGCAGCGTCACCAGTACGGCGACGGCAAGCAAAACCAGCTTGACGGCTATGTAAATCAACCAGTGGCGCGGAAAGGGAAGCGAGGTTTTCCAGTCCGGTTCCTTCTTGTCCTTGTCCATCGTCAAATAGTCTCCATTTGCGCCCGCGTGCGCTCGCCCTAATGCCGCGCCGTGCTGACCGGAGGAGGCGCTGAACCGCCGCCGGAAAAGACGATTTTCATTGTCGTGTTGGCGAGCCATTCGCCGTCCATGTGAACCGTATTGCGCGATTGCGCGCTCCAGCCGCGGCGTTCGAAGAAGCCGCGCGCCGTGTCGCTGATGTCGCCGGAGAGCTCTTTCGCGCCGCGCGCCTGGCTGAGTTTTTCCATCGCGTCGATAAGTGCGGTCGCTGCGCCCTGCCCGGCTGCATCCGGATGAACGTAAAGAAAGGCCAGATGACTGGTTCCTTCGAGCGAGGCGAATCCCACGGTCTGGCCGTCGGCAATGGCGAGGATGGTCAGCTTGTTTCCAAGCTCCGCAGCAAAGGCTTCCTCGTCGTCGGCCGCACTGGCCCAGGCCTCGCGCTGATCCTCGTCGTATTCGTCAACGGTAAGCTCCATGACGGCTTCGCGAAAAATGGCGATCAGATCCGGCGCATCGGCAGGGAGGAAGGGGCGGAGGGAGATGGTCATTTTGTTTCTCGACCTTCCAGAAGTTGTTCGGCCTTAACCAAGAACTTTTCCATATCGCCAACGAGACTTCGCGGGTCAATTTCCTCTGTTATAATATCATCGCAATCAAATACGCTCCTGAGTTGCGACCCGCGCCCCAAAGCCCGTGCAACCTCAGCGTCGAAACGGCCCGTGTGTACGAAACAAAGCGAAAATCGCGACAACACGGTCGCGTGCCGCTTTATCGATTTTCGTTCTATCCCCTCAAGCTCTTCCAGCAACATTCGGGCCGCATTGAACATGGCAAAATAGGCATTCGAGCAGGCGCTGCCGTAAAGCTCGTTTTCCAGAGCAAGGCGAGCGAGCTTCGCCGATTCAAGGGCATTCGCAGGAAGGCCGCTCATGGACGCACCTGCAAGTCGACCGCATCGCCGCGGATTGCGCGTACGAACGATGGGTTGCGATGTTTGTCGGGGTCATCCCATGCGCTGGCGGCCACCGGGCGGCCTTCGATGTAAACGCCGTGTTTGACGAGGTACGGATAACTGATGTCCACTATGGTCCGCAACTCTTCGCGCAGATTCAACGCATCTTCCAGCACGATCGCAATGTCGACATCGCTTTCCGGATCATGGTCGCCGCGCGCACGGCTGCCGAACAGGAAAACGCCTTTCAAATTCTGTCCGTAATGCTTTTCCAAATCCCGGACGAAGTCGGCCACATCCTGCCGCACCACGTCTTCTGTCGCGGGGTAGGCGACGTTCAGTACGATCATCGCTTGACCTCCCACGTGGTTTCCATCTCACCGGTCTGCGGGTTTTTCGCGTCCTTCAACTGGATGCCCATTCCCGCAAGTTCGTCGCGGATGCGGTCGGACTCGGCCCAGTTTTTTTGTTTGCGCGCGTCGAGGCGGGCGGCGATGAGGGAGGTGATCCTCTCTTTTTCGGCCACTTCAACTTTTTCGGGCCGAACACTAAATCCGAGAAACTCGAGATCAAAAACCGCTTGTATTGCGTTATCAATCTTCTCGATATTCGAAGCCCCCCGGCGTTGGTGAATGGTCATCAAAGCAGAGGAAATATTTAGGTCGTCGCTCAACGCTTCAATCAACGCAGAGCTCGGGGCTTCACTCGGCAATTTCTGGCAACCTTCTTCTGGTCCATCCTCAAGAATCGACGAGACCGAATAAGCCAAATTCTTGAAAGCCTGGAGTGTGGCCTCCGCCTCCTCCAGCGCCCGCACCGTAAAATCAATCGGCTGCCGGTAATGCGTCTTCAGCATCGCCAGGCGCAGCACTTCGCCCGGCCAGCTGCGCCCGCCAAACTTCTCCGTATGCAGCAGCTCATGGATCGTGATGAAGTTGCCGAGCGACTTCGACATCTTCTCGCCTTCGACCTGCAGGAAGCCGTTGTGCATCCAGTAGTTCGCCATCACGTCGTGGCCGAAGGCGCAGCGCGTCTGGGCGATTTCGTTCTCGTGGTGCGGAAACACAAGATCGATGCCGCCGCCGTGGATGTCGAACGTCTCGCCAAGGTGCTTCCAGCTCATGGCCGAGCATTCCAGATGCCAGCCCGGCCGGCCCCTGCCCCACGGGCTGTCCCACGCCGGCTCGCCTTCTTTTGAAGGTTTCCACAGAACGAAATCCGTCTCGGCTTTCTTGTAGGACGCGACTTCCACGCGGGCGCCCGCGATCATTTCATCCAGCGAGCGCCGCGCCAGCCTGCCGTAGTCGGGCATCGAGGGAACCGAAAACAGCACGTGCCCGTCCGCCGCATAGGCATGCCCCTTGTCGATCAGCCTCTGCATCACCGCGATCATTTCGGCGATGTGCTCCGTCGCCCGCGGCTCCACGGTCGGCGGCAGGCAGCCGAGCGCGGCAACGTCCTCATGAAAGATTCTGGCCGTTTCTTCCGTCAGGTCGCGGATCGAAATGCCGCGTTCGGCGGCGCGTGCGTTGATCTTGTCGTCGACGTCGGTGATGTTGCGGACATAGGTGACATGCTCCGGCCCGTAGACATGGCGCAGCAGACGAAACAGCACGTCGAACACGATGACCGGCCGCGCATTGCCGATATGCGCATAGTCGTAGACGGTCGGGCCGCAGACATACATGCGGACATTCGACGGATCGATAGGCCGGAAATCCTCTTTCGTCCGGGTCAGCGTATTGTACAGGCGCAGGGTCTGCGAAGTCATCGGCGTGGACCAGTCCTTCAAACGGGCAGCGCTTGCGCGCCGGAACGGATTGCCCCCGTCTGGCCGCGGCGCCGGTTTCGCAAAAAGGAAAAGGGACGTCCGGCCAGCGAGTGCGCTAGCAGGGAATGCAAATGCAGGCGATGCATACACGGAACGTCATGGCGCGACCATGCGCGAGCGCAGCCATCGCGTCAAGGGCAGATCGCCGCAGGCCGGAGCAAATGCAGCATTCGAAAAGCAGTTTCGGCATCTGGTTAATGGAATTTTTAGCCGGCGGTGGCAGGATTTACGCAGTTCGGTCAATCGAGTGCGAGTCTCATGCTGCGTCGCCTGTTCACCCAAGACGGTCCCCTTCCCCCGATCCTGCTTCCGCTGGGCGGCGCGCTGCTGGCACTGGCCGTCGCGCGTGGTTCGGCACATGCCGAAACCGTCGCTCCGGCGGCCGAGAGCAAGACCTATACGTTTTTCATCGCCCAGAATGACGGATACGGCCTTTCGGATTGCCTGACTTCGACCCGGGCCTGCGGCCGGGTGGTGGCAGATTCCTGGTGTTCGGCGCACGGCTATGGCGCGGCGACCGCCTGGGGCCGTACCGACGACATGACCGCCTCTACCGGCACTCCGGCGATCAAAGCGCCGCCGAAGGGGCAGATTGCCGTTACCTGTTCGGAATAACCCCTACTCCAGCCAGTTTTCGCATCATTCCAGCCAATTTTCGCATCTGGGCAGCTCGTTCTGCCCGGGCCAGGGCATGATTGGCACGGTCGATGTCGAATTCTGTGGCGAACCATCGATCAGCTTGTCCGTGTAGACCATGTAGACAAGCACGTTGCGCTTCTTGTCACAGCCGCGCACGATCTGCATCTTCTTGAAAATCAACGACCGGCGCTGGCGGAACACCACGTCGCCCTGGGCGAATTTCTCCTTGAACCGCACCGGCCCGTACTGGCGGCAGGCCAGCGAGGCGTACGATACTTCCTCGGCGACGCCGAACATGCCCTTGAGGCCACCCTTTTCCGGCGCGGTATAGTGGCAGGCAACGCCATCGACGATGGGGTCGTCTATTGCGTAGGTCGCCAGTTTGTCGTTCGGCGTCAGCAGCTTGAATACCGTCGACTTGCGGAAGATCAGCTCCTGCGCAGCGGCGGCGTGCGGCAGGACGAGAACCAGTCCCGCGAACAGGGCGGCAGCGAATCCGCGCAAGCGAACTGCGAGGGGGGCAAAAGCTGGCATGACCGGTCTCCAAAACATACACGGCAATATGGGCGCTTGCGCAGCGGACTCCAATGGCCGAGCATCAAGTCCCGTTTTTCCAGCCGGGCGGCGTCCGCCGCACCCATAATCCGCCGGGATCGCGGACGGTTCCGGCCAGCGCATCGCGAATGCTGTTCACGATGTCTCCGGCTATCGGCAAGCGGTAGTGGAAGGCGTCCCAGAACTTCGTGTCGTCGACGGTGAGCGGGGAGATGTAGCGCCAGTCGACGATCATCGCTCCGCTGGCTTGCGCCAGCTTCTCGGCGCGCGCCTTGCACACCGCCTCTTCGGCATCGTCGCGGCTGCCGGGAATTGGCAAGCGGCTGCGATGGGCCGGTGTCCAGACCAGTACGACATGGGTCTGCGGCCGGGTGCGGGCCAGAATGTCTTTCAGATAGCGATCAACTGCCGGGAAGGACAACGCCTGCTGCTCTTGCTGCGTCAGAACAACGGGCGGCTTCACCGGCTTGAGCGGGACAGGCTTACCATCCGGCCAGAGTTTCAGCCGCACGCGGGCCAGATCGAATACCGCCTCGGGCGGCGTAAATATCCGGTATCCGTCTTCGCGATAGCGCGGCTCGCGCCAGCCGAGCTTTACGCCGATCGCCCTGCCGACGATTTCAAGGGTCTTGCCGTTGAGCAGATAGAGAAGATCGTTCCAGCGATTGCCATCGTAAATGAAATCCGGGAACCCGCGCTCCGTCAGCCGGCCCTCCGGCGTGTCGGCCTTTTGGTCGCACCAGCGCATGTCGAGGCCGATGACAAGATTTTTCGGCTTGCCCTTTTCCCGCAATTGCAGATCCAGCAGCTTCCACTGTTCCCAGGCCGTCGCCGCGTTCATGCCGAGATTGGCGAAACGCCCGTCCAGTACGGGATCCAGAGCTTTGGGATCGACGAGGCGGATGGTCGAAGTACCGGCGATAAAGGAATCGTACTGGCCCTGGCGCAACACCAGCGGATAAAAATAACGCTGGTTGAGATCGACGAGATCGCGCTTGAACGGCAGCGAAAAAGGCACAAGGCCATAGGGATCGAAGAGAAACACGGCGCCGAGGGCAAACGCCAGCAATGCGCCAAGGCCGGCGCCGAACCACCGCAGAAAACGGGCCCAAACGGAAGGCCCTTGCGGGCCATCAGCCAATTGCTTCTGTTTCGAGAACCACGCGATCATCTCCGGCCTCAAAACTGGAAATAGATGAAGCTTTGCGGCGCGCCCTTGCCAACCTCGAGGATGCAGACAAAGGCAAGCGCTGCCGTCACAAGCGCGATGGCGGGATGCGGCACAAGCCAGCGCGCGCGCAACTCATGCGCGGCCGGAATGACAACCGAAGCCAGAAGACCGGTTGCAATCAGGCCGCCCGCCTGAAATCTGCCGCCAAATCCATTCGCGCCGGTCATCGAACCAAGAATGGAGGCAGCCGAAGAAAAATCCGTGGCGCGGAAGATGACCCAACCGGCCACTACAAAGAGGAACGTCAGCAGCCAGGACAAGGGCGAGGGCATCGCCAGGCCCGCTCCGCGCCAGGCGCGCAGCACGATCAGCCCGATACCGTGCATCAGGCCCCAGACCACGAACGTCCAGCCTGCACCGTGCCACAGCCCGCAGAGGCCCATCGACAAAAGCGTTGCGGCGACGTACCGCCCCGCGCCGTGCCGGCTGCCTCCAAGCGGTATGTAGAGATAGTCGCGGATGAAGCGCGACAGCGTCATGTGCCAGCGCCGCCAGAAGTCCTGCAAATCGACGGCAAGATAGGGCCGGCTGAAATTTTCAGGCAGCACCAGCGCAAACATCAGGCCAATGCCTATCGCCATCTCCGAATAGGCGGCGAAGTCCATGAACAGTTGCACCGTGAAACCCAGCGCCGCGCTCCACGCTTCGGAAAAGGTCAACGGCCCTTGCGCCGACTGCGCAAAAAGCCGGTCGACAATGGGCGCCAGCCGGTCTGCGATGAGGACTTTTTTGGCGAAGCCGAGCGTGAATATCATCGCGCCTGTGGCGCAGCGCTCCTGCCAGCCTTCGCGAAGGGGATCGCTGTCGAGTTGCGGGATGATTTCGTGATGGCGCACTATCGGCCCGGCGATGAGCTGCGGAAAGAAACTGGTGAACAATATGAAGGAACGGAACGAATAATCCGGCGCTTCGCCGCGCTCGAAATCGATGACGTAGGACACGAGCTGAAACGAAAAGAAGCTGATGCCGATGGGCAGGATCAACCCGGCCTTCGGCAGCTCCATATGCAGCAGGGCGGCGATGTTGCCGAGAAAAAAGTCAAGGTATTTGAACAGGCCTATCGAAGCCAGATTGACCACGACCGCCAGCTGCAGCGGCCATTTCGTGCGGGCGGGGCCGGAAATGCGCGCCAGATACCAGGTAATCGAGATCTGCCCAACGAGAAGCGGCAGAAAACGCACGTCCCACCAGCCGTAGAAAATCAGCGAGAAAAGGACCAATATCCACTGGCGCAGCGCAACGTGCCGGCGGGCAAGATAGAACGCCAGCAAACATGCCGGCAGAAACAGGAGAACGAAAAGCTGGCTTTGAAACAGCATGAGCGGTGGTGGCCCGGGTCGCCGGACCGGACCGGCTGGACGAAATCGCGGCGAACGCCCGAATTTCGCCACGTGTCTACCTATTTGATCCCCGCGTGTCATCTTCAAAGCGTTTTGCGCAGCGAAGCAATGGCGCGTAGACAGGCCGTACACCGGGAAACCGGACCTGCGCTTCGAAAAACCTGTTTCGGGCAAAGGATAACGGCTATTAACTTTTGAACCCTAGAGTTCCCGAATCGGTACAGCGGTCAGCCTCCCTTCAGGGCGCCGTGCACGAAGTCCGGAGGACGGCAGTTTGAAAACCGGCGGGAGACGCAGCAGCCAAGGCGGCATTTCCGTTTTTGGAGAGGTCACACGCCGCATCCGGCGCACCGTGGCGACGTTTTCTGCAGCACTTGCGTTCCTTTGCCTCGTCCCGCAAAGCATACCGGCCGGCTTCGGCCTTTCGGCACAGGCGCAGGAAAGCGCCTATTGCCGCCGTCTGCGCGCCCAGATCGCCGCCGCAGGCCGCCGCGGGCCGGGCAACACCGCCCGCATCCAACGCGCCGCTGTCAAGCAACAACGGGAACTCGGCCGAACCGCAGCCTATGCCGAGCAGCTTGGATGCAACCGGCAGCGCTTCTTGTTTTTCGGCAGCGAGCCGCCGCGCCAGTGCGGCGCTATCAATGCCCGCATCGCCCGCATGCGCGCCAACCTGAACCGGTTGCAGGGCCAGATTCACAACGCCTCCTATGGGCGGGAAGAGCAGCACCGCGCGTTGCAGGCGACCTACGACGCCAATTGCCGCCCGCGGCAGGCAATGCGCCGCGACGGGCCTGTCGAACGCGGTTTTCTGGACCGGCTCTTCAGCGGCTTGCGCGATCCCGACGACCCGCGTTTTCGCGAACCTGTGTATCGCGATATGCCGATTGAACCCGGGCCGCCAAGTCAGGCGGGCGAGGATGATCCCGATCCGGTTGCGCGCGGTGGCTCGAAAGCCGTTTGCGTGCGCACCTGCGACGGCGGATTTTTCCCGGTCAGCTATTCCGCACGCCGCAGCAACCTGAGCGATCTCGCGGAGATGTGCTCGGCCCTGTGTCCGAATGCCGAGACGAAACTGTTCACGCTTCGGCCGGGCCAGGAAATCGATGCCGCCATCTCCGAGGATGGCGAGGCCTATTCTTCGCTGAGCAATGCCGGACTGTTCAAGAAGTCGTTTGTTCCGTCCTGCACTTGCAAGCCGGCGAACCAATCGTGGGCGCAGGCGTTGCAAAAGGCCGAGGAGATGCTGGACAACAAGAGCAAGCGCGACCTCATCGTGACCGCGGCCAAGGCCAAAGAACTCTCGCAGCCCAAGGCGCCTGCAGCCAACAAGCCGAAAAAAGGAAAGCGCAGCAAGGAAAGCGACGACGAGGACGAATCCGAACGCCAGCGCGTAGAACTCGAGAAGGACGGACAGCGCGCGGCAATCGAGGCCGAACGCGCCAAGGCCGGGATCGCCCCGGGCAAGGCTACGCACCGGCGCAACTTCTCGCTGCAAGATGGCGAGAAACTTCAGCTCAAAGATTCCGACGGGTCTACTCGGACCGTGCGGATAATCGCGCCAAAGCTTTAGTCCGTCCGATCAGCGGCAGGAGGACGGCGAGTTCCGGCCCCTTCTCCTCGCCGGTCAGGGCGAGCCTCAAGGGATGAAACAGCGCCCTGCCCTTGCGGCCGGTTTTATCTTTGACGGCGGCCGTCCAGTCTTTCCATGTGGCCTCGCCGAAAGGTTCGGCAGGCAATGCGGCCGCGGCTTCACGAAGCAGTTCGGGATCGTCCGCCGGCGCCGCGGTAATCTCGCCGTGGACGACGTTCCACCAGAATTTGGCGTCGGCCAGCGTCGCAAGATTGCCGCGCACCGCCAGCCAAAAAGCTTCGCCGCCGCCGCTTGGCAGCCCTAACGCTTCGAGCCGCTCGCGCACGGCCTCGTAAGGCAGACCATGCAGCGTGCGGGCGCTGACGGCAGCAAGTTCGGCCTCGTCGAAGCGCGCGGCGTTGCGCGAGACATGGGAGATATCGACGAGATCGCGCAGCTCTTCGATGGACGATACCGCGCGAACGGAATCCGACGAGCCCGTCAGCACCGCGACGGCGGCGACTGCCAGCGCCTCGACTCCCTGCTCGCGCAGTCCGCCGATGGAGAGGGAACCGGAACGTTTCGACAGGCCCTCGCCCGAGGCCGAAGCCAGCAGGTTGTGATGGCCGAACACCGGCACGCATTCAGCGCCGCCGATCTTTTCGAACATCTGGATCTGGATGGCCGTATTGGAGACATGATCTTCGCCGCGGATCACGTGCGTTACGCCGAGGTCGATATCGTCGGCGACCGAGGTCAGCGTGTAGAGATATGTTCCGTCGCCGCGCACGAGCACCGGATCGGAAAGCGAGGCGCAATCGATGTGGCTCGGCCCGCGGACCATGTCTTCCCAGTCGATGCGGACCGGATCGAGCTTGAAGCGCCAGTGCGGCGCGCGGCCTTCGCTCTCCAGTTTCACTTTTTCCGCATCGGAAAGGCCAAGCGCCGCGCGGTCGTAGACCGGCGGCTGGCCGCGGGCGATCTGGCGGCGGCGTTTGCGCTCAAGCTCCTCCGGCGTTTCGTAGCAGGGATAAAGAAGACCCGCGACTTTCAGCTTTTGCGCCGTAGCGTCATAGAGCCCAAAGCGGTCTGACTGGCGCAGCACGAGATCCGGCTCGACGCCGAGCCAGGCAAGGTCGCGGGCGATCGCTTCGGCGTATTCCTCACGCGATCGTTCGCGGTCGGTATCGTCGAAACGCAAGATGAACCGGCCGCCATTGCGGCGGGCGTAAAAATAGTTGAACAACGCCGTGCGGGCGTTGCCGATGTGGATGTTGCCAGTCGGCGAAGGCGCAAAACGCACGACCGGTGCGGATTTTCCAGAAGTTGTCATGCGCGGCTTTTACGGCAAAGGCCCGCCCAAGGGAACGGGCCGCTCGGTTTTCAGGCCAGATATATCTGCGCCTCGTCGTGGCCCATCTTGTAATTGCGGATGAACTGGTCGGGGTTGCGATTGACCAGATACCGGCCGAACATCGGATGACGCATGGCGCGCACCTCGTGGTCGATCAGGAACAGCAGTTCTCCGGTGTCCAGATCGACAATGCGCTCGGTGCGGTACTGGACCTCGCTGCTTTCCTCGGACACCAGATCGCGTTCCAGAAGACGGCGATAGGGGCCCGAAAAATCGCGCAGATAAATCTGCACGTGATGGGTCGGGTTGATCACGTTTTCCTTGCCGGTCTCGCGGAACAGCAGAAACTGGCCCGGCCCGGCCTCGACACGCGCGTGCGCGCCGCTTTCGTCCGATCCGGCCCGCGCCGGCGTTTCGAATATCTCGCGGTAATAGCGTGCGATGCGATCCGCCGTGCCATGCGGCGTTTCGAATTCGACATACGGCATGCCGATGCGCATGTTGCCGTACCGTTCCGGGTCGGGCTCGTGCACGATAAAGGCGTTGCCCCAGGGGCATGTCGCCTCGACGGCATCGTTGGTTTCACGATAATCGAATTTCGTGCCTGCCAAATCCTTTTTCACCTTCGCCAGCCGTTCCAGCAGCGATTGCCGGCCCGGAATGACCAGCGCCGTGCGGGTGCAGGGCGCAACGACGGCATCCCCCGTGGGCAAATGGAACTGGCTCTTGCCGGCGTTGACCCACATGTTGTCGACGCTGGTCATCATGATCGGATCGCGGGTGAGCCCGAGGCCGGATACATAAAAGAGCGTCGCCAGCCTCTGATCGGGGATCAGGTAGTTCATGTGGCCGATCTCGACGATATTGCCGAGATCCTGGCTGGTCCGGTCGTATTGGCGGGTTTCCATGCGCTCCTCCAGATGTCTGCAAAAGCTATGCCCGCGCGCGCCGCGCTGCAAGCGCCTTGCGCAAATTGCCCGCGCTGTAGCCTGCAAATGCCTGCCAATCGGCTCTCGACAAACCGGCGACTCACGTTACATTGGTTCTGTCGTCAACCAACTGAAAGGAGGTGATCTAGTGTCTCATTGTCATTCGCCGCGTACGGCTGTTGTCGAGACCTGGACCCTTCAAGCGAGAGGGGCCCGCCCCGCGTGAGCGGCGCGAAACGGTCCCGATCCCGGGCCGCGGACTAGACAATGGAAGGGCAGCCGCAGGGCTGCCCTTCTTGTTTTGGGTTTCGCGGGGATGCGCTCGATAAGGACCACAATCAGGACCGCGCTCGATCACGGCCGCGTCTGGCGCAGCCGCCGGAGACGCAGAAACGCCAATAAAAATGGCAGAAGCGACAAGGGAACCAGAGCCAGTCCGATCCAGCCGAATACGCGCGCGGTTGCAACGGCGCGGGCGAGATAGCCATTGCGAAACGTGTCGAGATTTCCGTAGGCGATAACCCGCGTGTCATTGAGGGCGCTCGACACCTTGCCGCCGGACATGGCGCGGTTCTCGCCCGGATCGGCCCAGATCACGACGGGATCGCCCGGCCGCAAGCAGCGTTGCCACAGGCGCGGGCCGCATTTGGGCCAACCGTAGGCGCCCCGCACCGATGCTATGCCGCGTATATCCACGCGCACCCCGTCGGCCATGCGTAGCGGGATAAAAAGCGGCAACAACGTGGGCGCATCGTTTCTCCCGCCCGGACCGCGTTCGTTCACATAGGCGAGGAAGGCGCCAGGCTTGCGTTCGCCGTCGAGGACGCCAACCGCGAAGATACCGCGTGGGCGTTTGCCCCACGGCGTTTTCCAGGCTGCCTCTATGTCGGCGCCGGTGCGGGCGACGATATTTTTCGGCAACGCGTTTATTTCCACAGCCTCCAGCCACCAGACCAGACTGGAAACAAACATGGCAACGGACAGGATACCGCCGAGAATCAGAATCCCCATGGGCTGCTCCGCCCGATGGGCGCGCGGGAGCATGGCGCGAAAAAAAACCCAGGACCCGCTGGCGAGCACGCACCAGAACAGCGCCTTGCCCGCGAAACCCTCGAAGATTGCGATATTGGCGGCCGGAGACGTCAGGAAAACCGCAAACAAGGCAAAGGCGCCGGCGATCAAGGCGACTGGCGGCCCCCACAGGCGTGTCCGCCAGCGCCAGCCGATAACCAGCGCCAGCACGACGACGAAACCGGCGAGCGCCCAGCGATACGGTTCGCTCCCTGTTCGTCCATTGAGCCACGCAAGCGCGCCAACAACGGCAAGAACAGGCAGTGCGACAGCGAGTTCCTTCTTCATGGCCGCAACGGCTCCCGTTGCACGATCGTCCGGTAACCGGGCTGAACGATCACGTTAATCCGCCAGTACTGGAAGGTTCCGGTATGGCCGGGCACCATGGTGAAATATGTGATTTGCCGGCCTGACTTGTGCGCACGCGCGAAGGGCGCGCGAACAGCGCCCGGCGGTTCAATGCCTGAAGACTGCGCAACTTTCGCATCGAACAGGAATTCGCCGATCTTCCGCCGGTTGAGGCAGAAGGCCAACCGTTGCGCGAGCCGGCCGGCGGGTATCGATGCCTTCCCGTCCATCGCCCTGGCTGCGCGCAGCAGGGCCGACAATCCGCCCGGACCGCCGCCTTCCGGACGGTATCCCTCGAAAGCGACGGGACCATCCGCACCGGGCCCGGAAAATCCCTGCAGCACGATATCGCCCTTGCCGTCGAGGACGCGCCAGGCGAGCAGCTCGCCGGTTTTAAGAGCCGCAAGGGATGCGTTCGTCGCGCCCGGCGGCGGCTCGAGCCGCAAGGACGCTGCGCTGCGCTTGAGCCCGCGGGCGGCGGCGGCCAGCATGTTGCGGCGAGCGCTGTCGACGCCCGCGCTACCGGCCTGCTGCGCCCTTGCGCCGCCCGGCGCCAGCGCGCATGCGCCAATCGAAAGAAGGACCATCCGGCGGGACATGGTTGCGGGCATATTGGTCACCACGGGTTGGCAGGAATGTCTTGCGGTACGACGCGGACATTGCGGCCGCCGAGCGTTGCGCCGTCGAGGCGATAGCCGGCGCCCGGTACGTCGACCAGTTGCAGCGTGCGGGTAAAGCGCCCGCCCCTGTCCCAAACGAACTCCACCTGGACGGCCTGAAACGAACGGCCCGGCTCATATGTGGAAACTGCGAAAGCAATCCGCGCTTCCTTTGGCGTCCCATAGATCGACATCACCTTGTTCAATGTTCGAGCGTAGTCCGCATAGGCATGCCGCTTGCGATAGCTCTCCGTGACGAGCGCGCTCCAGACATGCCGGGCATCCCGCCGCTGCAAGGCGGCGACATAGGGTTCGAGAAACTCTGTGCCAATGCGTTTTTCGGTCTGCCCGATCGAGGCGGAGACATAGCGGACACCGGCCCAGACAGCGACGACCAGAAAGGCCAAGGCTGCAAGGATCGCCAGCAATCCAGTCCAGCTCGATGACGCCTCGATCGGTTTATTCATACCAAATCCTGTCCCCGCGCAATCGACGCCCCGGGCTCGCCCTCTGTCCGATGGCCCGCGTCAGGCTGCAGTGCAATTCAGCAGTGATGTGATATGTCGTATTTTGAGCAGAAACAATCGCCCAATCGGGATGGCCGCTCCATCAGTTCCGGCGTCCGGCCAGTCCGCAGCCCGGACACCCTTCGCCGCAGCCGCTTGTCGCCGCATCGGGGGCGCAGGGGGCCTCCTTGCCGGCGGCCGTGTGCCAGAGGATCGTCTTGAAGCGAACGGGGACGAAAAGCTTCCAGACGACGAAGGCAGCCGCAGCGGCGACGATCGCATAGGCGGCCAGTGCATCAATCATGGCCTGCTCCTATCCGCCCATCGCGCGCGCGGTCTGGTACACCACGAACGCTGCCACATAGGCGAGCGCCAGCATATAAAGGAACATCACGACGGGCCAGGTCCAGGAGTTGGTCTCGCGCTTGACGACGCCGAGCGTGGAGAGGCATTGGGGCGCGAATACGTACCAGGCCAGCAGCGACAGCGCGGTCGCCAGCGGCCATTGGCCGGCGATGGTCGTGCTCAGCGCCTCGCGCGCCGCATCGCCGCCGGCAGCGCTCACCGCATAGACGGTCGCCAGTGCGCCGACTGCGACTTCACGTGCAGCCAGACCGGGTATCAGGGCAATGGCGATCTGCCAGTTAAAGCCGATCGGAGCCAGAAACGGCTGCAGCGCATGGCCAATCATGCCGGCGAAGGAATAATTGATGGCCGGCTGGGTCGCTCCCTCGGGTGCGCCGGGCACGGTGGAGAGGAACCAGATCAGGATCATCATGGCGAGAATGATGGTGCCGGCGCGGCGCATGAATACGACGGCGCGTTGCCAGACGCCGAGCGCGACGCTGCGCAGGCTCGGCCGCTTGTAGCCGGGCAGCTCCATGATGAACGGTTCGCTTTCGCCTTTCCATACGAAACGTCGGAAAACGAAGGCAACGGCGAAGGCGCTGACGATACCCGCGGCGTAGAGCCCGAACATGACGAGCCCCTGCAGATTGAAGACGCCGCCTACAAATTGTTTCGGCACGAAGGCGCCGATGATCAACGTATAGACAGGAATGCGCGCCGAACACGTCATCAGTGGCGCGATCATGATGGTCGCCAGCCTTTGCCGGCGGTTGTCTATGACGCGCGTCGCCATGATGCCGGGGATGGCGCAGGCGAAACTGGACAACAGCGGAATGAACGAGCGGCCGTGCAGGCCAACACCGCCGACGACACGGTCCATGAGAAAGGCGGCGCGGGCCATATAGCCGAAATCTTCAAGCAGGATGATGAAGAAGAACAGGATCATGATCTGCGGCAGGAAGACGAGCACGCTGCCAACGCCCGCCACAATGCCGTCGGCCAGCAGGCTTGCGAGCATGCCTTCGCCGAGCCCCGCCTTGATGGCGGCTGCCAGCCATTCGAAGCCGGCCTTGATGACGTCCATCGCCGGCGTCGCCCAACTGAACACCGCCTGAAAGATCAGGAACAGCACCGCCAGCAGAATAAAGACTCCGGCAACGGGATGCAGCAGCACCTTGTCGATGCGATTGGTCCAGCGGTCGGGTTCTTCCGGCGACTTGACGTATTTCGCGATTATGCCGTCGGCGCGATGGTGCGCCGCCCGCACCTCGTCGCGCGTCAGCGCATGCCATGTCGATTCGCCGGGCGCGACGCCCTTCTGCACTATGGCGTCGATTTCACGCAGCAACGCCAGCGCACCATCCCGGTTGATAGCGACGGTCGGCACGACGGGAATGCCGAGCTCCTCCGACAGCCCTTCGATATCGATGGCGATGCCGCGGCTTTGCACCAGATCGAACATGTTGAGCGCCAGCACCATCGGCAGGCCGATGGTCTTCAATTCCATGGCCAGGCGCAACATGAGGCGCATGTTGGTGGCGTCGGCCACGCATACGAGAATGTCCGGACGCCGCTCGCCCTCGAGATGCCCGATGATGGCATCGCGCGTCACAGCTTCATCAGGGCTGCGGCCGCGAAGGCTGTAGGTACCTGGAAGATCGACGACGACGACGGGCGTGCCGGCCGGCGTCGTGACCGGGCCTTCCTTTTTTTCCACAGTCACGCCGGGGTAGTTGGCGACTTTCTGGTGACTGCCGGTCAGGGCATTGAACAAGGCGGTCTTGCCGCAGTTCGGATTGCCGACCAGCGCCACATGCAATTCGCGCAAGCGGGCTTCCGCCAAAGTGTCGCCCATGGTTCTCATTTCGTTTCTCCCGGCGCGTGCGGGGCGACAGCGGCCGCCGGGTCGAGACGCACCAGAACCGCATTAGCTTCACGCCGGCGCAGGGCGATCCGCATATCGTCAACCTGCACGGCGATCGGATCGCGGCCGATAAAGCCTTCATGCAAGATTTCAACCCGCGCGCCCTCGACGAACCCCATCTCCAGCAAACGCCGCTCGAGTTCGACATCGAAGGCCGAGGGCTGCAATCCATCGATTGCTTTAACGCCGACGCCCGCCACGCGGCCGCGCAACCCGCGCCGGCCGCCGCCGAGCTCGACGATATCTTTTTCCATCCGCAACGCGCGCAGGGGCATGACGACTCCGGTAGCCGTGGCAAACGATTGATTTGAATGGTATGGGACTCCCCAAATGCGCCGTCAATATGCCACTGATTTGATTAGAGTTATTCTAATTTAGCGCAACACGGCAGCGCGGGGGCGCTTGACGGACTATTCAATCAGCGCCCTTGCGCTTCAGAACGTTGTTTTTCAAAGCCTTGTGTTTTCATTGCGGGGCCTGAACGGATGGCGTAATTTGCGCAAAATTCGGCACTGGAGGAAGGCCCCAATGTTTCTTGAAGATCACTGGTACATTGCCGGTTTTCGCACCGAGATCGGCGAAAAGCCACTTCGCCGCCTGATACTGGGCCAGCCTGTCGTCCTGTTCCGCACCCGCGAGGGGAACGTCGTAGCGCTGGAAGACCGCTGCATTCACCGGCAGGTTCCCCTGTCGATGGGAAGCCTTTGCGAAGACGGCACGCTTGCCTGCCTTTACCACGGCATCCGCTACAATGCGGACGGCGCCGTCACCTACATTCCCGAGCAGACGCGCATTCCGCGCGACGCGAAAGTGCGCTCCTACAAGGTCGTTGAAAAAGGCTACTGGGTCTGGATCTGGGGCGGCGACAGGGATAGCGCCGATATTGCTGCCATTCCCGCCTACCCCTGGTTCGAAAAGGAAGGCTGGAAAGCGCGCACCCGTCGCCTGCATGTGAACTGCAACTACAAGCTCGTCGTCGACAACCTCTTGAACATGGCGCATTTGCCATTCGTGCATCCGCGCACCATCGGTTCGGAAGGCGTCATCAAGGATGCGGTGGTGAAAGTGACGCAGAGCGATACGGGCGTGCGGCTGGCGCGAAAAATGTACGATATCGAGCCGCCGCCAACCTACAAGAAGGCGGGCGGTTTCGAGGGCAACGTGAACCGTTGGCAGACCATCGACTGGATGGCGCCATCGTCATTCGAATTCCATACCGGCGTTGTGGAAACCGGCCACGAGCCGCCGCCGCCGGACTACGATGCGCCGAAGATAAACGCACGCATTCTGGACCGGCACGCCATGCATTCCATCGCGCCGGAAACCGAGACCTCTTCGAACTATTACGTCGCCTTCAGCTACGACCCGCAAGAATATACCGAAGACCTCGCCGACTTCCTCATCCAGCAGATGATCGACACGTTCGAGGAAGACGTCGTTCTGCTGGAAGCGCAGCAGGCGAACATGGACCTGTGCCAGAACCCGGAAGAGCTGGACATCGTCTCGGACGGCGCGGGCCTGCAGGCGATGAAAATGCTGCGGGCAATGGAGGCGCAGGCGGGGGCGTGAAACCGGCCCAGGTAACGCCGGTTAAAGCAAATCAATTCAGAGGCAAGCACCGAAAGCACGGAATTCATCAAGCCAGGCCGCAGCAGAAAAGACCTTGCAATTACGGCCCTCACCCGTTACCCGGAGTATAAAATACTCGCTAAATGACGGAAGGGAGACATCATGAATCGGACATTTCTGCTGGCGGCAACCGCGACGCTCGCGCTGACCGCCACCGCCTCGGCGCAGACCTACGGGATCGGCGCCAACCCGCAGGGCTCTATTTTCTACGCCGCCGGCGCCGCGCTTTCGAAAGTGATGGTGGACAAGGCGAAATTGCAGTTCCGCGTAGCCCCCTACGCTGGCTCCTCGACCTATATCCCGCTGATCAACAAGGGCGATCTCGCCTTTGGGCTCGCCAACACCGCGGAATCCGCCTTTGCCTACAAGGGCACGGAGATGTTCAAGGGCCGTCCAAACGCCAACATCCGCGCCGTCATGCTGACGATCCCGATTCTCAGCGGGATTGGCGTGCGCAAGGATTCGGACATCAAGACCATCGCCGATCTCAAGGGCAAGCGCGTGCCTGTTGGCTACAATTCCGGCCGTATCTTCCACTTCCTGCAGGGCGCCGGTCTCGCTACCGCCGGGCTGACGGAAAAGGATGTTCAGGGCGTGCCGACGCCGAACTTCGTGGAAGGCATCAAGGCATTCATGGCAGGCCGCACCGACGCCGGATATTTCCCCTACAATTCCGGCATTGCCAAGCAGGCCATGGCGACAATACCCGGCGGCTGGCGCTATCTCAGCGTCGACGGTTCGCCCGACGGCGTAAAGAAGATGACCGCCTTTACCCCGACATCCATGGCTGCGCCGGTAAAGCCGGGCGCGAATTCGACGGGCGTAACTGTCGACCCGACCTACCTCGTGCGCGTCGACATCCTGCTTCTCACCAGCGCAAAGACGTCCGACGAAGTCGTGTATAATGTCGTCAAGACCGCGCATGGAAACAAGCCGGCTCTGGTCGCAGCGCTCGGCGCCTTCAACAACTTCGATCCGAAAGGCATGATGCGGGAGCATCCTGCGCCGTATCATCCGGGGGCTATCAAGTTCTACAAGGAAGTCGGCCTGATGAAATAGCCGCCGTCCGTTTCAGTAGACTGCGACACTTCCCAATCGCAGCCGGCGAAAGCGGGCTGCGATTTGCCTTATGAGATTTGTATTCCCTACAGGAGAGGTTTGCTTGAGCGACAATGTGGACACCGGCCAGCAGGACGGCAGCAGTGTGGCAACCTGGATTTCGCGCGCGCTGGCGACCCTCTTCGTGCTGTTCGCCATAGGCTGGGCCTTTCAGGTTCCAAGCCAGCTCGGCATCTCCATGTACAAGGAGCAGTTTCTGATCGTTTCGCTGGGCCTTGCAGCGGGAGCTTTGTATCTCACCGTCGGGTGGAACGGTGCGCGAAACGATAGTCCGCCCTGGTACGACTGGATCGCGGCCCTCCTGTTCCTTGGCTCGACAATATATATTGCCTGGGATTACCAGCGCTTTCTGGCGGATGCACCCTACGACACGCCGGAGATGCTGACGCTGTCGCTGATCCTGTTGTTCCTGACGATGGAGGGCTTGCGCCGCGTGGCGGGCATGTTTCTCTTCATCGTCGTCGTTGTCTTCTTCGCCTACGCCCTGCTCGCGCATCTTGTGCCCGCGCCGCTGACAGGAACCGAAAGCCGCGCCATTCCGCTCGCGATCTATCTGGCGTTCGACACCAATGCCTTGCTTGGCTCGCCGCTGGCGGTCGCAACCACGACGGTGGTGTTGTTCATCCTGCTCGGCCAGGTGCTGTTCAACACTGGAGGCGGCGACTTTTTCACTGACATTGCTGCCGCCACCATGGGCCGGCGGCGCGGCGGCGCCGCGAAAATTTCCGTCATCGCCTCGGGCCTGTTCGGCTCCATCTCAGGCAGCGCGATTTCCAATGTCACGACGACAGGCGTAATCACGATCCCGCTGATGCAAAAGGCCGGTTACTCGGCCGCCGACGCCGGCGCCATCGAAGCCAACGCTTCCACCGGCGGACAGTTCATGCCGCCGATCATGGGCGCTGCCGCCTTCCTCATGGCCGAATTTCTGGAGATGCCCTATTCGGACGTCGTCATCGCGGCGATCATCCCGGCGCTTCTTTATTACTTCGCTATTTTCATCCAGGTCGATCTCGTCGCCGCACGCGACAAGATCAGCGTCGTGACCGACGAATTGCCCAGCGCCATGACGGTGTTGCGCGAAGGCTGGCATTTCATCGTGCCGTTCGCGCTGCTGATCTACGCCCTTTATGCGTTGAATGAAGAAGCTGAGAACGCCGCAATTTATGCCGTTGCGGCGATTGTCGTCCTTGGCTTCTTGCGCAGCTACAAGGGCAAACGCATGACGTTCAAGGCGCTCGCATCCGCCTTCTGGGATGCGGGCCTGGCGACGACCGAACTCGTGATGATCGTCGCCGCAGCCGGTTTCGTCATCGGCATCCTGAACAAGAGCGGTGGCGGATTTGCACTGACGCTGTTCCTCATCAAGCTCGGCGGCGGCAATCTGTTCGTGCTGCTGTTGATCGCCGGTATCATCTGCATCGTGCTGGGCATGGGCATGCCGACAACGGGCGTTTACGTGCTGCTGGCCGCGCTCGTTGCCCCGGCGCTGGTGGAAGCGGGCATCGCCAAACTGCCGGCGCATATGTTCATCCTTTATTTCGGCATGATGTCGATGATCACGCCACCGATTGCGCTGGCGGCCTTTGCGGCGGCCTCGCTCAGCCGGGCCGATCCCATGAAGACCGGCTTCGTCGCCATGCGCATGGGCTGGGTCGCCTATGTCATTCCGTTCCTGTTTGCCCTTTCGCCGACGTTGCTGATGCAGGGCGAGCCGTGGAAGATTGCCATGAACGCCTTCACGGCGACCGTGGGCGTCTACATAGCGTCGGTCGCGGTAACGGGTTACTTCACGCGTCCGCTCGCCGCGCCCATGCGTGTGGCGCTTGGCGTGGCCGGACTCGCCGCCGTGTTCCCGGACAGCGCCATCGGCGCGAACGGTCTTGTCGATCTGGCCGGCATTGTCGTCGGAATTGGCATTCTGGTGCGCGAGAAGATGGCCGTGCGAGGGGGCGTCGCTCCGGCGTAAAACGTCTACTCCTCAAACCGCTCCGCGCCGCCGGCGATTTTCTTCGGCTGGATTTGCGGATCGGGATAGGTTTCGGCGGTGCCGTCGTCGCGGAAGCGGTTGACGATCGGGTAGCGGCGGTCGCGACCGAAGTTGCGGCGCGTCACTTTCACGCCCGGCGCGGACTGGCGGCGCTTGTACTCTGCGATGTAGAGCAGGCGTTCGACCTTTTTCACCGTCTCCAGATCGTGTCCGCGCGCGACGATATCGGAAACGCGCATTTCATCCTCGACGAGGCATTCCAGAATATCGTCCAGCACCTCGTATTCGGGCAGCGAGTCCTGATCCTTCTGGTTTTCGCGCAATTCGGCGGTCGGCGGCTTGGTGATGATATTCTTCGGAATGACCTCCCCATCCGGCCCAAGCGCGCTGTCCGGCTTCCAGCGGTTGCGCAAAGCCGACAGGCGGAACACCTGCATCTTGTAGATGTCCTTTATCGGGTTGAAGCCGCCGTTCATGTCCCCGTAGATGGTCGCGTAGCCGACACTCATCTCGCTCTTGTTGCCGGTCGTCACCAGCATGGGGCCGAACTTGTTGGACGCAGCCATCAGCAGCACGCCGCGGGCCCTGCTCTGCAGGTTTTCTTCCGTTATGTCGCGGTCGCGGCCCTTGAAGATGGGCGCGAGCACCTCCTCCAGGCCTTCAACAGCGGGCGCTATGGGCAGCGCGTCGTAATGCACGCCCAACGCGGCGGCGCAGCCCTGCGCGTCGGACAGCGACTCGTTCGACGTGAAGCGATAGGGCAGCATGATGCAGCGCACGCGCTCGGCCCCCAGCGCATCGACGGCGAGCGCAGCGCACAGCGCACTGTCGATACCGCCCGACAGGCCCATGACGACGCCGGGAAAGCGGTTCTTGTTCACGTAATCGCGCAGGCCCACCATGCAGGCTGTGTAATCGGCCTCGTCGCCCTCGGGCACGAGCACCCTCGCCCCGCCGTTGCAGCGCCATTCGCCGTTTGTCTTTTCGAATACGAATGTGGCGACATCCTCGGCGAAGGCCGGCATCTGGAAGGCGAGCGATCTGTCCGCATTCAACGCGAAGGAACCGCCGTCGAAAACGAGTTCGTCCTGTCCGCCGACCTGGTTCAGGTAGACGAGCGGCAGTTCGCATTCGGTCACCCGCGCGACACTGACATTCATGCGTGTCTCGTGCTTGCCGCGCCAATAGGGCGAGCCGTTCGGCACGATGAGCAATTCCGCACCCGTCTCGGCAAGGCACTCGACGACTTCCTCGGTCCAGATATCCTCGCAGATCGGCACGCCGAGGCGCACGCCCCGGAACACGATGGGGCCGGGCAGCGGGCCCTGCGCGAAGACGCGCTTTTCGTCGAAGACCCCGTAATTCGGCAGGTCGTATTTGAAGCGCACGGCCTCGACGCGCCCGCCGGAGAGCAGCGCGACCGCGTTATAGAGCTTGCCGTCCTCGACCCAGGGAACGCCGGTCAGTACCGCCGGGCCGCCGTCCGCTGTCTCGCGGGCCAGTTGCTCGACAGCCGTGCGGCAGCTTTCCTGAAACGCCGGCTTGAGGACAAGGTCCTCGGGCGGATAACCTGCGATGTAAAGCTCGGAAAAGACGACAAGATCCGCCCCCTGCCCGCGCGCCGCCGCGCGCGCCGCGCGGATGCGATCGGCATTGCCGGCAATATCGCCGACGACACAGTCGATCTGGGCAAGGCAAAGGGACAGGCTGGTGACGGGGGTATTTGTCATGGAGCGGGTTTAGCGCGGGGGAAGGATGCGGGCAATGGGCGAGGGAATTGCGTCACCGAGCGCTTCTGCAAGGGCGAAGATGCCCGATCAGAGTGAATTGCGAGATCAATATATATTGAACGCAGTACTCTTTGTACGTTAAATTTGCCCGTAAGATACGGATTGGATTTTTTGGGCGGGTTCGCAACACGCTCTTTAAAGCCGCAATCCTATAAAACTGCTTCTTCATAATTCACCGAATAAACGGCCGATTCGCAATATGGTCAATCCCCTCACCAGATCAGCAGCAAGAATTTATGGCACGTTATCGGCGCTCGGGAACGGCGCGCCCGATGTCCTTGAGCGATTACTCCCGTTTTTTGACCCAATTTTGCGTCCGAAGAACGGCATGCGCTTTGATCTGGCCGCTTTCGCACAAGAAATACGCGATACGTACAAATGGAATTTTAATACTGATATTGTTGAAGTATTTGTCCCCAGATTATGTGATGCTGGATGGTTATTGCCCGATAATCCAAATATACCACAAACTACTTATACAATTTCGATGCCCGAAGAAGACGCCTCGAATGACGACAATTTTAGAGTTATTGAAACTCTGCGTCAAATTGCTGAACAATTTAAGAACTTTTCCGAGGTTCTTTCTCCACTTACCGCCATTCCACGACTAGTTGAGGAATTTGAGGAAATTTTAATTGAATGGCTAATCTTCAACGAAGCTTTCAGCGAGCATAACGTCAAGTTCAAGAACGAATTTCGGAAGGATGAAACAGGGACACTTCGACAACTCATTTTAATTCCCGAAACAACCTCGCTCGGCGATGAGGAACAGTTTCTATGTGCGAGGTTTGTGCAGCATGCGATTAAGGAAGACCCAAGTACCGCAGAGGTTTTAGCAAAAATCGCATCGATTGGTTTATTAACCGAGGTTGTCCAAGATTTTGTCAAGCCAAATAATATAGTTGAGCGCACAAATCTGATATTATACCTCGATGCACCAGTTGCCCTAGAATTACTTGGTGTATCTGGGAAAGCCGCTCGCGAAAATATTCAGCCAATAGTTTCTGAGTTACAGAACATCGGCGCACAAATCAGAATTTTTGAACAAAGTGTTGAGGAGCTCAAAAACAGTCTACAGGCAGTCTTGCAAAATCCGCACCCCACCGGACCAACTGCTCAAGCCCTTGCTCGAGGCGACGTTTTAAGAGATTACGTGTCTGAAGTGGCTCGCGCCCCCGAGCCATTTCTTGAAGAACTTGGATTACGGGTTACGCACCGGTCTCTCGATCAATTTCCAAACGAACATGAATATTTTACAGAAGAACAAAGAGATGAACTTTTTGGGGCATTGACCTTCCAACAGAATCTTCGCGCTCGCGAGCATGATGCCGATATCGCTACCTTGGTTATGCGCCAGCGTCGGGGTATTCAAGAACGGGACATATTCAGGTCACGCTATTTGATAGTTACACGTAACGGACTCTTGGCACAGCTTGTTCAAAAAAAGTGCAAGGAGCTCGGAGCTCTTTCTACAACTGCGGTTCCGCCGATAGTACATAGGCGAGTTATTGCCGCCGCGATTTGGCTACGAACTGGGCTAGGTGCGCAAAACTTTGATCTCCCAAAGCGCATGCTTTTAGCAACCTGTGAACGTGTACTGGCGATACGTCCAGGGGTCGTTGAAGCCGTCAAGAAGATTACTAAAGCACTCGGCGACGAGGAAAAAAGTCGCCAACTTGATCTTCTAATCAGGCAGGATAGAAGCACTCAAATGCTGATGGATAAAACGCTTGGTGCGCCGGGTGTCGTAACAGAAGAAAATATAGCTCAGTTATTTCAAGATATGTTGCATCCTCACTTGGAAGAAGAACGTAAACAATCTAGGGAAAACCTCAAAGAGGCTATGACAAAAGAGCGCAAAAAGCGAAACAAGATTTCTGCGGAGCTAGAGACTCTTAAAAAAGATAACGAAGAAGCAATTTCATTGCTTGACGCGAGCATGGAGGAAGATCACAAAGTTATCGAAACCTTAGCTTCCGAGGTATGTTCAACGCTTGCGTTTAGACGTAAATTGAAGAAATTTCTTGGACTTGGACTAGCAGTCGTTTTCTGCGCCCCTCCCTTTATTAATCCATCAGTTTGGCAAACTTATTTATCAGTACTTTTAGCTATTCCCATAACTTATTTAACAATAACAGGAAGTAAGCTGATTGGAATCGAAACTTCAGAAAAAGACGCACTGGAAAAGCTGGGCAAAATCGCAGAAGAGCGTCGTTTAGATAAAAAGTTATCGGAATTTTCTGTCAGTTGGGTCGACAATCGTTTCTTGGTGTCAGCCGCAGATGGAAAATCGAAATCCTGAAACAATTACGCTTCCCTTGCAAAATTCCAAGAGAACGATCCCGAAGCTCTTCCTACGCTCAACACCCTCACCCAAACACATAAGCATCCATGGCCAGCACGCCGTATTCGTAGCTGGCGTGGACGCGCTTTCCTTTCGCGGAGCCGTCCTTGCCCGCGCCCGCGCCCATGGCGAAGGGCAGCGGCAGGAAATGTTCGTCCCAGGGGTGGTTTTCTACCGCATGGGGCGCGGTTTCGCGGTAGGCGGCGATGGCGTCCGTGTCGCCGGCTTCGACCTTGTCGGCAATCCAGTCCGTAAAATCCGCCACCCACGGCTGCACCGGGGCTTCGAGGTCGCGGCCGAGCTGGTTCAGCGCGCGCAGATTGTGGGTCAGGCTGCCGGAGCCGATGATCAGCACACCCTCGTCGCGCAGGGCGCTGAGCTTTCTGCCGAGATCGATATGCGCAGCGGAATTTTCCTCCGGCAGGACGGAGAGCTGCACGACAGGAATATCGGCCTCCGGATACATCAGCATCAGCGGCACCCATGTGCCGTGGTCGTAGCCGCGGTCGCGGACGATGCCGGCCTGCACGCCTTCAGCCTGCAGCATGCGCCCGGCGCGCATGGCAAGGTCCGGGCTCCCCGGCGCGGACCAGACGATCTCGTAGAGGGGTTTGGGGAAGCCGCCGAAGTCGTAGATCATCGCGGGTTTCTCATCCACCGTCAGCGCGGGGATGCGGCTTTCGAAATGCGCAGTGAGAATGAGGATCGCCTCGGGTCGCGGCAATTGCCTGCCGAAATCCTGCAGGAAGCGGCGCGCGGGCGCGTCCTGGATCGCCGTCATGGGCGAGCCGTGCGAGACGAAAACGGATGGCATGCGCATGGTCACTTACTCCTGCACCCCGCCGCTGCCGACTAGAAAGCGCCCAGCCGCTCGGCCAGCGCCACAGTCCACACCAGCAGCATGATCGCCAGCGCCGCAAAGACGGCGCCCGATCCCATGTCCTTGACGACGCGGATATCGTCATGGCGCTCGGGTGTTACGTGGTCGCACAATTTCTCGACGCAAGTGTTGAGCATTTCGACGGCGATCACGAGGAGGATGGAGGCTATCAGCACAACCTGCTGCCAGACGCCTTTGGCGACGAACCAGGATAATGGAATGCCCACCAGCAGCAGGAAGATTTCCTGCCGCACCGCCGCCTCCGTGCGCGCCGCATCGCGAAAACCGGCCAGCGAATTCCAGAAGGCCTTGACGATGCGTTCCACGGGGATCCCCATAAAGGTCACGTTCGCCGCGGCTTATAGCCCGCGGGGCGATTCCCGCAAAATCCCTGCCGTTCTATTCGGCAGCCGCCGCCTGCGCAGGCTGCGCGCAGCGCTCCTTCTTCAGAAGTTCGGCGACCAGGAACGCCACCTCGATAGCCTGCTCGGCGTTGAGGCGCGGATCGCAATGGGTGTGGTAGCGGTCGTGCAGATCGCCTTCTTCGATGCGCCGCGCGCCGCCCGTGCATTCGGTGACGTTCTTTCCGGTCATCTCCAGATGCACGCCGCCGGCGTAGGTCCCCTCGGCCTGGTGAATGGCGAAAAAGGTGCGGATTTCGCTCATGATGCGGTCGAAGGGCCGCGTCTTGTAGCCGCCGGCCGCCGCAATCGTATTGCCGTGCATGGGATCGCAGGACCACACGACTTTGTGCCCTTCCCGCTTCACGGCGCGGATGAGGGCGGGCAAGTGGTCTACGATCTTGTCCGAGCCGAAGCGGCAGATCAGCGTCAGACGGCCCGGCTCGTTCTCAGGATTGAGCATGGCGATCAGCTTCAGCATGTCGTCTGCCTGCAGCGAGGGGCCGCATTTCAGGCCGATGGGATTCTTGATGCCTCGGCAATATTCGAGATGGGCGTGATCGGCCTGACGGGTGCGGTCGCCGATCCAGAGCATGTGGCCGGACGTGGCGTAGGGATCGCCGGTCGTCGAGTCGACGCGGGTCAGCGCCTGTTCGTAGCCGAGCAGCAGCGCCTCATGCGAGGTGAAGAAATCGGTCTGCTTCAGTTCCGGGTGGGCGTCCGGCGTCAGGCCAATGGCCCGCATGAAGCCGAGCGTCTCGGTAATCCGGTCAGCGAGCTCCTGATAGCGGTGCGACTGCGGAGAATCCGCCACAAAGCCCAGCATCCAGCGATGGGCGTTGTCGAGGCTGGCGTAGCCGCCGGTCGCGAAAGCTCGCAGCAGGTTCAGTGTGGCTGCGGACTGGCGGTAGGCCTCCATCAGACGGCGCGGATCGGGGGTGCGCGCTTCCGGCGTGAACTCGATGTCGTTGATGATATCGCCGCGGTAACTCGGCAAAGTCGTCTCGCCCTGTTTTTCCACGTCCGAGGAGCGTGGCTTGGCGAACTGGCCGGCTATGCGGCCGACCTTCACCACCGGGGAAGAGCCGGCGAAGGTCATGACAACGGCCATCTGCAGGAAGACGCGGAAAAAGTCGCGGATGTTGTCGGCGGAATGCTCGGCAAAGCTTTCGGCGCAATCGCCGCCCTGCAACAGGAAGGATTCGCCGGCACAGACCTGCGCCAGAGCCTGCTTCAGTTTGCGCGCTTCACCGGCAAACACGAGCGGCGGGAAGCCGGCGAGTTGATCCTCGACAGCCTTGAGCGCTGCCGGATCGGGATATTCCGGCGATTGCTTTATCGGCTTGTTGCGCCAACTGTCGATTTTCCACGATGGGGATGTCATCGTCCCTGCTCCAAACGTCACGCACTGCAACAGAAAATGGGGCGAGAGAGGGTTTTCAACCTGTCCGCCCCATTAATTTCCAGCATTTATATACGAGGACACCGGACAAGGGTAGCAAAAGCGTGGTCTACCTTTGTCGCAGCTATAGCTGCGGCGCGAGCGCTGATGTCTTACAACGGTCCGTCCACCTCGATCCGGTAGGTGCCCGGAGCCTTTACATCGTCCTGCGCGCACATGGGGCACATGTGGCGTTTCCACTTGCGCATGAGATAAGCGAAGACGTTGTTATTGAGGTCGCTGCGGTTCGACTTCTTCGCCTTGTCGGAGATGTCCTCGTCCTTGACGAAGAGTTTCGGCCCGCCGGCGCTTTCGGCCATCAGCTGCATCTGGCACGCGCGCTCGAGCTTGATCGCCAGCCACACTGCCTGCTCGATGGAATTGCCGCCGACGGCGATGCCGTGGTTGCGCAACAGCACGGCCGGGTGATCGCCAAGCGCCTTCGCGACCGCCTTGCCGCGTTCCTGCGTGGTGATGAGATCGGTCGTTTCCGAAAACACCGGCAGGCCGCGATGAAAGTTCGAGGAATCGTTGCCGACCATGCGCAGCGGCTTGTCCAGCGAGGAAAACACCACCGCATGAATCGGATGCGTGTGGATGACGCTCTGCACGTCGGGCCGCGCACGCAGGATTTCGGAATGGATATAGACTTCGTTGTGGCGGTTGGAGACGCCGTCGATCTTCCTGCCGTCGATGTCGCAGGTGATGATATTGCCGGCGTTCATTTCCTCAAGGCCGATGCCGGCCGGCTTCATCAGGAACTTGTTCGGATCGTCCGGCAGGCGCACGCTGATGTGGCCGGCGACGTAATCTCCCTGCCCTTCCAGCGCGAGCGCGCGGCCGCCGTTGACGAGTTTTTCCTTGAGATCCTCGTACATGTTTCCTCCGATTTTTTGTCTTCCCGGAATCGCTCAGCGATATCCGGTATCGCTTGTAACTTATGTCTCCCCGGAAACCGCGTAGCGGTTGTCCGGGATCGCACTCCGTAACGACAATATCCCGTATAAGACCTTCGGTTATTGCGGGATGACAGGCCGTATCAGCGCTCGTACCGCGCCGTCCGCGTCCGCATCGTCACGAGTTCTTCCGCGGCTGTCGGATGCACGGCCATCGTCGCGTCGAAATCGGCTTTGGTCGCACCCATTTTCACGGCGATGCCGAGCAGCTGGGCCATCTCGCCGGCGTCGTGGCCGAGGATGTGAACGCCGAGCACCTTGTCCGTCTTGCCGTCGACGACGATCTTCATGATCGTGCGATCCTGACTGCCGGAGAGTGTCGCCTTCATCGGGCGGAATGCGGCGCGATAGACATCGACGATATCGTAGTCGCGGCGGGCTTCCTCCTCGCTAATTCCCACAGTGCCAATTTCCGGCGTCGTGAAAACCGCCGTCGCCACATCGCGATGATCGACGCGAATGTCCTTGCCGCCGAAAACCGTGTCGGCGAACGCATGGCCCTCGCGGATCGCGACAGGCGTAAGATTGATGCGGTCTGTCACATCGCCAACTGCGTAGATGGAGTCGATATTGGTCTTCGAATAGCCGTCGACAATGATCGATCCGTCCGAGCGCAGATCGACGCCGGCATGTTCAAGGCCGAGGCCCTTCGTGTGCGCCGCGCGGCCCGTTGCCGACATGACTACGTCCGCTACGCAGACCTTTCCGTCGCTCAGGTGGACGTGGAGGCCATCGGCTTCCTTCTCGACGCGGACCGGCAAAGCGCTGAAGTGGAACGTCACGCCCGCATGCTGCATGGCCTCGCGCACGCCGGCGCGCATGTCCTCGTCGAAGCCGCGCAGCACATTGTCGGCGCGCATGCACATTTCGACTTTCACGCCCAGCCGCGCAAAAACACTCGCGAATTCGACGGCGATGTAACCGCCGCCGACGATCATCATGGCGCGCGGCAATTGCGGCAGGTCGAAGACTTCGTTCGACGTGATGGCGTGTTCCATACCTGGAAATTCGGGTACGTGCCGGGGCGTACCGCCGGTTGCGACCAGAATGTATTTTGCGCTGATCTTGCGCCCATCCGAAAGCAGCCGCACGGTGTGCGGATCTTCGACAACGGCGCGGCTTTCGACGATCTCGACGCCCGCCTTTTCCAGGTTGGTGCGATAGATGGCGCTGAGCCGCGATATTTCCGCCTCTTTGGACGCGACCAGCTTGCCCCAGTCGAAGCGAGGTTTCTCGGGGATCGTCCAGCCGAAACCGGCAGCGTCGGCGAATTCGTCGGCGAAGCGGCTGGCGTAAACATAGAGCTTCTTGGGCACGCAGCCGCGGATGACGCAGGTTCCACCAATGCGGAACTCCTCGGCGACGATAACCCTGGCGCCGTATCCCGCCGCAATCCGCGCGGCGCGCACGCCGCCCGATCCCGCGCCAATGACAAACAGATCGCAGTCGAATTCCGCCACAGGCTTATCCCCAACCCAAGCAACGCGCCGTCCGGCGTCAGCGCCCGATTACATATCGTGACCGCGCTTTTTCATTTCGCCGCGAACTTTCTCAAGCATGCGCTGCGCCAGATCGCGATTCCAGTTGTCGATTTCGACCACCATCCGGTCGAGCACCTTCGGCTGCTGGACAAGGAATTTCTCGCCGGCTGGCGTATTGTAAAAGGCGACAACCTTTTTGATCTCGTCTTCGGTCAGCGCCTCGGCAAAGAACCGCGAGGTCTTGTCGATCAGTTGCGCCTTTTCCTTGTCGAACTCAGGCACCACCTGATCGAGAACCGCATCGAGGTCCTTCTTCAGTTCGGGACGGGTGCGGGTGACATTATTCGTCATCTGCACGCCGAGTTGGGGAACGAAAGCGTCGAACGTCTTGGCGAGCTGGGTTTTCGCGACCAGTTCCTTGGCCGCGGCCAGATGGCTGGCCGAAATCTTGCCCTGGCCAAAAGCCGGCGCTGCCAGCGCCAACGCCGCGGCAAAGGCGGCAGTCATAACAAACGAGAAATTCTTCACGGGGTATCTCCTGTGCCGGTCCGGGTCTCTTACCACATGCAAGGGCGTGGCTGGCAAGGGCGCGCGGTCAAACCGCCTTTTCGAGTACGCGAACGCCATTTTCGCCCGCAACCACGATTGCGGAGGCCATGCCGATAAACAGGCCGGTTTCGACGACGCCGGGGACGGCGTTGAGCGCTAGTGCGAGCTTTGCCGGATCGGGAATCCGTCCCAGCGCGCAATCAAGGATGAAGTGGCCGCCATCGGTGACGAAATTTTGGCCGGACGCGGCCTGCCGCAAGGCAACCGGCCCGCTGCAACCTGCCCCCTTGAGGACGCGGCCGACGGCGACACGCGTCGCGCCAAGGCCAAAGGGCACAATTTCCACCGGTAGCGGAAAGCGTCCCAAAACAGCTACTTCCTTGCTTGCGTCGGTGATGACGATCATGGATTTAGAAGCGCCGGCGACGATCTTCTCGCGCAGCAGCGCGCCGCCGCCGCCTTTTATCAGGCTCAACTGCGGATCGAATTCGTCCGCGCCATCGATCGTCAGATCGAGTTCGGGCGTTTCGTCCAATGTGGTCAACGGGATATCGAGGGCCAGCGCCTGCGCGTGGGTGCGCTCGGACGTCGGTACGCACAGGACTTCCAAGCCATTAGCGACGCGCTTACCAAGCAGATCGACGAAAATAGCCGCCGTCGACCCCGTTCCGAGCCCCAGCCGCATGCCAGGCCGGACAAATTCGAGGGCTTTCGCGGCAGCGGCGCGTTTGGCCTGATCCTGATCTGTCACGGGCGAAATAGTCCAACGGGCTGGTCTGGATACGATTTTCTGCTCGTACAGACCTCACCGGCGGAGCGCAAGGCCGTCAGGGCCTGTCGCCGGTGTTATCCCCCGCGCCCGGTCGCGCCCGCGCCGTCTAGCCCGGCGGTGTGCAGACTACCTTGTCGTTAAGCACGAAGCAGATCGACATGCGGCCATTACGGCGGTTGACGCGAAAAACTCCGCCTTCCTTCTCGTGCCGGGACGACACAAGGCCGTATTCGCCGGATTCCTGGGGGCCCGCCCCGTCGCCGGCGGGATAGCAAAGGGTTTCGCCGACCGCGCCCTCTTTCAGGCCGTATTGGCAGGCGCCGACTTCACCGGTCGCGCGGTCGAGGCGATAGACGCGGTTGAGCGTGATTTCCGGCGCGGCAAGAAATTCAAAATTGCCCGCGACGGCGGCCGTTGCGACGGCCATCAGCCCTGCTCCGACAAGAATCGCAGCCCTAAGCGTATTTCCAATCATGGCCATGCTCCGCATGACAGAAAGCGTTAACCATACCGTCATAGGCCGCCGATACTTAATATTTGTTTACGACTCGCGGCCAAGCGGCCTATTCAGGGCGCGCCGTAGCCAAGGCGGCGCTCACACCGGGTTCTTCATGCAAAAGATCATCGTTTTCGACCTCGACGGCACGCTTGCGGAAACGGCCGGCGACCTGATCGCGACACTGAACGTTATTCTGGCGCGCGAGGAGATTGGTCCGGTGCCTTTGGCCGAGGGGCGGAAAATGGTCGGCGCAGGCGCGCGGGCGTTGATCCAGCGCGGCTTCGAGCGGGCCGGCCGCGATATCGAAGGTCCCCGGCTGGAGAAGCTGTTCGACGATTTCATTGCCCATTACGAGGCCAATATCGCCAACGAAAGCCATTTGTTCGACGGAGTCGAGGCGGCGCTGGACAATTTTGCAGCCGAAGGCTGGCTGGCGGCCGTTTGCACGAACAAAATCGAAGCGCCGTCGCGACATTTGCTCGGCGCGCTGGGAGCCGCGCACCGTTTTGCCGCGATCTGCGGCCAGGACACGTTCCGGGCGGGAACAGAGGCGATCTTCAAGCCGGATCCGCGCGCGCTGCTGATGACCATCGCCAAGGCCGGCGGCGATCCGCAGCGCGCCGTCATGGTGGGCGATTCGCGCACCGACATCGACACAGCCAAAGCCGCGTCCGTGCCGGTGGTCGCGGTCGACTTCGGCTATACCGACCGGCATGTGTCGGAATTCGCGCCGAATGCGGTGATTTCGCATTTCGACGAACTGGCGGCGGCGGTGGCAGATTTGAAAATCGGTTGATCTGCCGCTTTGGCGAAGAGCTTTTGCCTCACCCTTGACGAAACCGCCCCGGACGGCACATAAGCGACCTTCGCGCGATCCATATCGCTGCGGGCGCGTAGCTCAGCGGGAGAGCACTCCCTTCACACGGGAGGGGTCACAGGTTCAATCCCTGTCGCGCCCACCATTTCTTTCATTTCGTTGAAGTGACTGCCCAGGGCGCGAGCCGTGCTGCACCGGCACGAAGCGGGGGCATAATGAAGCCCCGGCGCGAAGCGCCGGGGCAAAAGGCGCCAGCAGGGCTGGCATACCCGGGTCTTTATGGTCAGAGGGTGCGGGATGCGAAACGGAGGCATGTCTCACTCCCGAAGCCCGGGTAGACACATTTAAACCAAAATGGGCGAAGTATGGCAACCCCATGGCGATCACTTTTATCGTATTCAGATATATTTTCTTTCCCGCGCCTCCCGTGATGCGCGTTCAGGGCTTCTTCGCGATCAGGAAGATCGTCTGTCCCGCGCCGTTACCGCCTGCGCCCGGTGCACTGCCTCCACTGCGGACCCCGCCTTAAACAACAACATTCTGAAAGGACGGGAAATTCATCGTCCAGCGTTTCCATCCGCGGCCAAAGCGGGTAAACCTCCTTCCGAACCAATTCGCCAAAATATGGAGGGAGACCACAATGTTGATTTCGCAGCCACTTTCGCGCGCCACGACGCGAGCTTTCTTGGGACTGTTCGCTGCGGCGGCCATTTCTGCGCCGCAGGGCGCGGCAGCGGCCGATTATTATGCGGGCAAAACGATCACCCTGCTGGTCGGCAGTTCGCCTGGCGGCGGCTACGATACCTACGCCCGCACGATCGCACGGCATTGGCCGAATCATATTCCCGGCAAACCGTCGATTCTGGTCAAGAACCAGCCCGGCGCGGGCAGCGGCGTTGCCGCGGCGATGATGTACACTACCGCCCCAAAGGACGGGACATTCGTCGCCGCCCTGTTTCCCGGCGCGATCATTGGCCCCATTCTCGACCCAAAGCCGCAAGCCAAATTCGACCCGTCGAAATTCCCCTATCTCGGCAGCGCCGATGCGGGGACGCGGGTGTGCATCACCGGACCAAAATCGAAAGTAAAGACCTTCGAGCAGGCGCAGAAGACGAAAACCATCATGGGAGCCAGCCAGGCCGGGGGCTCCACGCGCGATTACGCTTATATGCTGAACCACATTGCCGGAACGAAATTCGAAGTCGTGAGTGGCTACAAGGGGTCGCGGCAGATATTCCTCGCCATGGAGAAAGGCGAAGTCGATGGCATGTGCGGCCTCGACTGGAGCAGCCTGAAATCGCAAAAAGGCGACTGGGTCCGCGACAAGAGCATGAACGTGCTCGTCCAGGTCTCGCTGGAACCGGAACCCGAACTCGAAAAGCTAAATGTTCCGACGCTTTGGCCGCTGGTCAAGGACGCCAATCACACGAAGGCAGCGCGGCTGATCGTCGGCCAGCAGGTTTTTGGACGGCCATATGTGACATCGCCTGGCACGCCTGCCGCGGTTCTTAAAGTCCTGCGCGATTCCTTCATGGCGACATTGAAGGACAAGGCGTTTCTCGCAGACGCCGGCAAGGCGAAACTCAGCATCGAGGCGACGTCCGGCGAGAAGGTCAATGCGCTCGTAACGGACATGTACGCCGCGCCCAAGGATATCGTCGAACTGGCCAAGAAGATCATCAAGCCCTAGACCCGTGGCGCGAGCGGAGTTTTGACGCATGACCATGCAGAATGCGCCACAGCTTCCTGCTGCCGGACCGGCGGGACTTGCCCCGTCGGCCCCAGCGGCGGCGGCGCTGGCCGTCGTCGCCGCAGCAACGCTCGCCATCGCCAAACTCGTTTCGCCGGCGCAGGCGCTGCTGTTCCTGACCGGCGCCGCGCTGGGGCTTTCGCTCTATCATGCCGGTTTCGGCTTCACCTATGCCTATCGGGTGCTGATGGCGGACGGCCGCAGCGCCGGAGTGCGCGCGCAGATGGTCATGCTGGGGCTTGCGTGCATCCTGTTCTTTCCCGCCCTGGCTACGGGAACCCTGTTTGGCACGCCGGTGGGCGGCTTCGTCGTGCCTGCAGGGACGGCCGTTGCTGCGGGCGGGGTCATATTCGGTATCGGGATGCAGCTAGGCGGAGCTTGCGCTTCCGGAACGCTCTTCACCACCGGCGGCGGCAATGTGCGCATGGCGGTGACGCTTGTATTTTTTATCGCGGGCTCGGTTATCGGGCTCGAACATTTGCCGTGGTGGCTTGCCCTGCCCGCTCCGCCAGCGATTTCCGTCGTCGAAAAACTGGGCTGGCCGGCCGCGCTGGCAATCAATCTCGGCCTGTTCGCGGCGATCTGGCTGATCGTCGCGCGCATCGAGAAGCGCCGTCATGGCGTGCTGGAACCGATTGCCGCGGCCAAACCCGGAGCGGGCGGGTTGCGCCGCATCTGGACCGGACCCTGGCCGCTGCTGGCCGGCGCGATAGCGCTGGCGCTGTTGAACTTCGCAACGCTGTATCAGGCAGGCAGGCCCTGGGGCATTACATCTGCTTTCGCCCTGTGGGGCGCCAAGATCATGGCGGTCTCCGGTTTCGACATGAGCCAGTGGGCGTCATGGGCTTCCGCCGGACAGCAACAGGCGCTCAGGGAGAGCGTGCTGAAAGACGTCACGTCGGTGATGAATTTCGGCATCATGCTCGGGGCGATGGCGGCCGCGGTTCTGGCAGGCAAATTCAGCCCGTCTTGGCGCGTTCCGTTGGGACAGGTCGCCGCTTCCGTCATAGGCGGCCTGATGCTCGGCTATGGCGCGCGGCTCGCCTTCGGCTGCAACATCGGCGCGTTCTTCAGCGGCGTTGCTTCGGGCAGTTTGCATGGCTGGATGTGGATCGTCTTCGCCATGGCCGGCAATTATATCGGCATGCGCCTGCGCCCCGTTTTCGGCATGCCGGTCGAATGGGGGCGGTCTGCCTGCTGATCCCGCATGCGTCCGGGAACAGGCCTGCAGGACACCAACATTTTACCTGTTTGGGAGAGAATACCGTCTTGCTTCAGTGGGAAGTATGTTGAATATGCGGCGGTAGCGTGACGCGCTCCGTCGCGCCGCGATGGCCCATCTGCCAGGAAACGTATTGCCATGTTCACATCTTCAAGCCGCATCTCCACGATCTGGTTCGCCGTGGCCGGCGCCATCGCCGCAAGCTCCCCGTCGGTGGCGCAGGAGAGCGCCGCAGCATTCTTCTCGGCGCCTTTCAATCAACCGGGTTTCGTTGCGCCATCCGGCGGCAGCGTGCGCCACAGCGCCATTCCGCGTCAGACCGTTTCCTACAGCGGCCGTCACCGCCCGGGCACGATCGTGATCAGCACCAAGGAACGCCGCCTGTACTACGTGCAGCCTGGCGGCCAGGCTATCAAATACGGCGTTGGCGTCGGCCGTCCGGGCTTCACCTGGGGCGGCGTGAAACGCATTTCCCGCAAGGCGGAATGGCCGGGCTGGACGCCCCCGCCCCAGATGCTGCGCCGCCGGCCGGATTTGCCCCGGCACATGAAGGGCGGGCCGGACAACCCGCTCGGCGCGCGCGCCCTTTATCTCGGCTCCTCGCTCTATCGCATTCACGGTTCGAACGAGCCGGGTACGATCGGTCAGGCCGTTTCTTCCGGTTGCATCCGCATGACCAACGAGGACGTGATCGACCTGTACAGCCGGGTGCGCGTCGGTACGACTGTGGTTGTCCAGCGCTGAACGCGCTGCAGACGCGGCAACATTGCGAATCCCTTCAAACGTGCAGGGCCGGAGCGATCCGGCCCTCTTCTTTTGCAGCAGGGCTTTGCGATGACGGCAAAAGCGCTATATATGACTGGGTATAGCGGTTGAGATACAAAGGCAGGACAGGGAAAATCGTGAGCGTAACCTTGCACGAGAAGACTTCCATGCAACCGGCGCTGATCGACCCATTCGGACGGGCGATAACCTACATTCGCGTCTCGGTCACGGACCGGTGCGACTTCCGCTGCGTTTATTGCATGTCCGAGGACATGACCTTTCTGCCGAAAAAGGATCTCTTGTCACTGGAAGAGCTGGACCGTTTGTGCAGCGCCTTCGTGACACTTGGTACCCGCAAAATTCGCATCACCGGCGGCGAGCCGCTGGTCCGGCGCAATATCATGAGCCTGTTCCACTCGCTGTCGCGGCATCTGGACAGTGGCGCACTGGAAGAGATCACTGTCACGACCAACGGCTCGCAGCTCGAAAAGCACGCCGCCGAGCTTTACTCCGCGGGTGTGCGGCGCATTAACGTGTCGCTCGACACGCTGAATGAAAACACGTTCCGCTCGATCACGCGCTGGGGCGATTTCCGCAAGGTCATGGCCGGCATCGACGCGGCGCAAAAGGCGGGCCTCGCGATCAAGATCAACGCCGTGGCCCTGAAGGGTGTCAACGATGGCGAAATCGCCGACATGGTGCGCTGGGCGCACGGTCGCGGTATGGACATGACCTTTATCGAGGTCATGCCGCTCGGGGAGATCGAGGCAGAGCGCGCGGACCAATACATGCCGCTTACGCAGGTGCGCGCGCAGCTGGCGGAAGAATTTTCGCTCGAAGCCAGCGACTACCAGACGGGCGGGCCGGCCCGCTATGTCACGGTGAAAGAGACCGGAGGCCGTGTCGGTTTCATCACGCCCATGACACACAACTTCTGCGAGACCTGCAACCGCGTGCGCATTACATGCACCGGCACGCTTTACATGTGTCTCGGCCAGGATGACGCCGCGGATCTGCGCGCGCCTCTGCGTGCTTCGGAATCCGACGATCTGCTGATCGGTACGATCCGCGATGCCATTACGCGCAAGCCGAAGGGGCACGATTTCGTTATCGACCGTACGGCGGCGGCTCCTGCAGTTCCACGTCACATGAACGTAACCGGCGGCTGATCGCCGCCGGCGCTCAGAACGAGACGACAGCGATCACCGTATCCGTGTAGATGCCGGGCGGCACGGAAGGCTGCGGCGGGACGCGGCCGTAGACCGTATGCCCTGTGCCGCTCGCCGAACCGGTCGCATCGAGCGTGTTGACCGAATCCGTGCTTCCCCACCCCAGCGAGCGGCTGGCGTCGCGGTACAGGCCGTAAGTTATCTGGTTGCCTCCCAACGACATTTTGCGCTGCGTGGGATCTGTTGCGCCCGAAAGCCCGCCATCGAGCCGCACATGATATGGCGTGCCGTTGGTGCAAGTGACCGTCACCGTGCTCGTAGCATCGATGTTGGACGTGAAGAAGCTGGTCGTGCCGAAGTTCATGTTCGTTACGGTGACATTGCACGCCGGATCGACCGTCGCCGTCACCGACATCGGTATCGTGCCGATCGTTGGCAAGGTCGAACAGGATGGCGGCGTAGTGCCGGTATAGAGAGCGCCCCGGACGGCCGAGTTCAATGTTGTCGAATAGGAGCCCGGGGCAACAAGTTGCTGACCGCCGAACACTCGTCCGTAAACGGTAGCCGTGCCGCTTGGCACAACTCTTCGCAGAAGGATCGACACCATGCCGGAAGCCGACGTGTCCCATAGCGTCGTACGCGCCGCATCCCGGTAGACCTGAAAAAGCATTCGGTTGGCGCCGGAGCCCATCTGCCGCGATCCACCGGACAGGGGATATGTGCCGTTATCGAGCGGAAAACACAGGATGACGCGGGTGGTACCGGTGATGCCGGAACAACTTGCCGAGAGCGTACCAGCCGTGTCGCTCTGCGCGCCCGCCAACACATCGACAGTACCGAATGCGAGCGTGGTAAAGTTGACGCTGCAGGACACCTGGGCCGAAGCAGACGAAGCGCAAAAGAAAGTCGCCAGAAACGTCAGATACAAAACAATTTTTCGGCAAGCGGGCATTTTTCGTTCCGGAAACAATCACTCGCCAAACATGAAGTCCGTCGCACTAAAATTGTCGTCGCGCCGCGAATCGGACAGTGCCAAAACTATGCTAAAAGCCTTCGGAACGGAAGTTTTCTGCCCTTTCGTCAGTTTTCAGAAAGCTATTTCGAAAATCGATGCACCGACCGTGCGCCCGATCCGGCAAGCTGCTCCGGTTCCTGCGCCAACCTTGCGTGCGAGCATACCGCAGACTGTGACATTATCTCCGGCGAGTCCGGCCGGGCGCGAGGCCTTTTCGCCCGGCGCGTGAACATTGGTGGAGAAAGGTATTTTTTCCGAGCAGGCTATTCTCACATGCGCCGATGCTGCTCCGCCGCTTGCGGACGCGGCGGAATGCGAAACGGCGCTGCATCGCTGCGATATCGCGGCCGAGACCTCAAAACGGAATGGTGTCCTGTTCGTGTCGGTTGATGAGCAATCCGGCGCTTGCTGGGAGCGAGGATACAAGGTCCACGACATGGCGCCACGGACTTTCCGTCTGTATTGCCCCGAGAAAGCGGAACGGCCCGTTACATCTAGGCGGCCATAGATGTGCGCCAGCGCCTCGGCCTCGACGCGCCGGACCGTGATGGCCGGCACGTCAGCGACGTTGCTCCCCCAATACGCCGAAAATTGCGGGTCGCTGTATAGTGCGAAAGCCGCACTGCCTCCGCGCACAGAGCGCAATTGCCGCACCCGCATGGCAGCGCCTTCGTTCGCTTCGTCGAACATTGCGATGCAGGCGCGTACACGGAAGCCATACGGAATGCCCGAGCATCGCACGATTGCGGTCGCAGCGCTCTCCAGCAAGCCCATACTGACCGAAGCGGTTTCCGGAAACACGAGATCGGACACCGATATGCCGCAGACCTGCGCATCTGCCGGCGCTGACCATAGGCACAGGGCGAGTGCGGCGCAGAGATTGCGAAGCGGTTTAGCGGCAAACGATATTTTCAATGCGCACCTGCTGGTTTGCTTTTGGAGAATACGGAAAGCTGGCAGTGCACTCGTTGAGACCCAGGTCGATTTTCACCGTGTTGTTCGCGGACAAGCGTCGGAGGTATGCGATGCCGTCATATCCAACCATGAATTCTTCGCCCGCAGCGGTTTTGCCGCGCGAGCCTGTCTGCACAGGCTTGCCGTCGGCGCCCTTGAACACAACAATCGCGGCGCTGCTGGAAGCGCCTTTGGCAAAGTCGACATGTACGCCTGCATAGCGGTACGGCGCGACGCGACGGTTGGATTCGCCAGCGTCGTAATTGACGGGAAGCTTCGAGGTATCGATCGCAACGCGGTTCGCATCGTAAGGACGCAGGTTGGGAACCAGCAATTTGCCGAACATGTTCGTCTCGCCGATCTTGCGATTTTCATACATGACCGGCACGCCCGGTTTACCGGCGCTGACGACAGCAAAACTCGAATCCACCTTGTTGCCAGGGAACACGCCGCCGCCCATCACGGCAATGGAGCCGTCCAGCGTTGCCGAACCGCTTACCTGATCGCCGTTTTGCTGAACTTGCGCACCAATCTGGCCATAGCTGCTGCGGAAGCTGGCGCTGGCCATCCGGTTCGGAGTGGACGTCCGCGTCTCCCGCAACCGGAATCCGTAGGTATTGTCTTCCAGCGGCTGCGGTTTCGTAGCTTCGAATGCAGCGGCGAATGCGTTGCGGCTCACACGCGAAACGTTTGCCGTGCCGAATACGCCGCCATAGAGCGGCATTGACAGGCCGGCATACACGCCCCTGTTTTTGACGGTGCCGAAGTCGGCGAAGGCGGTGACGAACAGGCTCGCCTTCCAGGGAAGCGCGCGGGTATAGGACAAGGATGCGATCCTGCTCTTGTTTCCCTCGTAGGTTTGCGCGTTTATCAGATTGACCGACACATATCCCTTGTCGAACCAAACGGGGGCGCTCAGCGACAGGCGATCCAGTGCGCGCGGCGGGCGCAGACTTGTCGCGGTCGCTGCAACCGGCATAAGCGTCGTGGCGTTTTGCGCAGTTATGTTGATAGTGGGATTATACTTTGCCGTTACCGAAGCAAGGTCTTCGTAAACGCCGAAGGAGCGCTGACTCGATAGGCTGACCGACAGCCAGTTGAAACGTTTGTGCCAGTCCGCATAAATCTGGAAACCCGTACCGGAACTGCTTCGGCGGCTGGCCGATCCGGCGACCTGCAGCGATCCGAAGCGGCCGAGACCGGCAACCAGACCTGCACCGGCATTTATCAGGCCTGCTCCGCCCTCTGCATGACCCTCGAGCGTGAGCCAGTTCGACAGCCCGTACCGGAACGTCGCAGCCCCCACGACGCGGCGGTCGTAGTCGTTGGCGAGAATGCCAAAGTCGCGACGCGCAAATCCGGCCGATGTCGAGAAGTCGAAAAACCCTCCGCGCAACAGTTTTGGCGCATCGTTCAATTGCAGCGTCTGTTCGACCTCGCGGCCCGTCGCATCGCGCACAACGACCCGAGCAGCGCCCGAGCCGGACAGGTTCTGGATATCGCTGATATTGAAGGGCCCGGAGCCGACCGTGCGGGAGTAAGTTTTCAATCCATTGACATAGACGTCGACCGTCGAGGGGACCGCTGCCGTACCCGCGACAACCGGTATAGGCCGGGTCACCAGATCGGAGCGCAAGGTAAAGTCCCTCTGCACCTGGATGCCGCCCATGCGGATCGGCCGGGTCCAGGGGAGGCCGCCCGTTATCAGATCGCCGGCGCGCGCCGTAAACATGCGTTCTGGATCGGAATAGCTATACGTGGATTCGAGGCGCAAAAATGTGTTGCCCGAATTGTAAAGTGTCGTGCCGGCGATACCTGTCTGGCGTATTACGCCGAGGGAGCTGAAGGCCCGCGCATCGACGGAAACATTTGCGCCGGTGAATTTGAGACCGGACGACACGTTGTCGCGCACGCTCCCGGCGAATATCGAATAATTGACCAGGATGCCGGGATCTACCTGCGGCGCAAGCCTTTCCGTCTGCACGCGAGCGGAATATTTGCGGGCGAGACGCCTTCCTGCTTCGAGCGAAAAATAGATGCGCTGTTGCGGCTCGTCGAAATTGAACGGCACGCCAAGCGTGTCGACGCGGACACGTGCAGTCGACGCCAGACTTCCGGGGACCTTGATGCCGGCGTCCTCAAGGTCGCGGCGGACAGGCTGCTTGTTTTAGGGTCAAACCGGAATGTTACGACAAGGGCCGTCGCCTCGCCGTTTATGAATATCTCCAGCTGAAGGTCGCGCTCACGCATGGTAAGCGCCGAGTCGATCCGGATGGGTTGCAACGCGCCTTGCGCGAAAGCGGGTGCTGTGGCCAGGAGAACCAGGCCGAATGCACCCGCCGGCAACCTTTTACCGGCTAATCCTTGCATTCAATTTGCCCTGGCCCGTTATGGCCGTAATAGTTCCGCTCGATGGAGCACTGGCAGGCAGGTCGAACGTACGTGTCGAATGTCCCAACACGTAACCCGCCAGGCCGCGATGTACTCTCGACTTGCCAATACTCACATTCGACAAACGCACGTGCCTGTCGCCGGAATTGGTGACGACCAGCAAACGCCGCTTTCCGCCGCCACGCACGGTGAAATTCAATCGAGGTTGCGATGCATCCGGGCTGATGAAAAACAGTGGCAACGTGTAACGCAGCGCGACGTTGACGCCGAGGTTGCGCACCCTGTTGGCGTCGGGCACTTCGTCAACGACGACGCGGTACGTCTGTTCGCCCTTGATTGCGCCAGTCGCCGTGCGCACGATGCGGACCTGCAAGTCGGCCCGGCCGCGCAATCTGGAAATCGGCGGCGAGACCACAACATCTTGCGTGGTCTCGTAGTAGTCGCGGCCGTTTCGCAGCGTCCAGCGGAACACGCGGACCTGCACCGTGATGGCGCGATCGGTCTCGTTGCGGATGGTCATCCGGGTTTGATTGCCCGGCGCAGCAACCGACAGATTAATCGGCGAAACCGATAGAGAAGCAGCACGCGCCGGGAATGACGTAGCGCATACCCAAGCCACAACCATGAGCAGAAAACGAATCATGCAGGCGCCCTTTTTCCGAAAAGCCGCCCCGGCAGAGGGAGCAAGCGTCGCGGCCGAACCAAGCTGCAAACGTGTACGCAACGTTACCTGCTGCGAATCACGCTTGTCTCATTTCGGGAAAGTGCCATGCGAAGTAGAGCTAATCAATAATTAACATACTGATTTTAAATAAAAAAAAGCCGCCAAACGCATGGCGGCTTAACTCTCTTTTAACGATTTTTCGGGCTCGCGGCGGTGATTCGGACGCGCGGCCCGGGACCTCAGCCGAAGCGATCAGAAATCGACTTGTAGCGTGACAGTGTCGGTATAGGTTTGCGGCGTCACTGGGCCGATCGAGGACACGGCGAACGACAGAGCGTAGCTCTGAGCGGTGCCGTCGGCGGTCAGGTTGTTCAGCGGAGCGGCGCCAGCGGCGGCTCCGACAGGCGTGCCGCTGTAGCTGATCGTGTAGGGGACGGATTCCGCACCGTTGGTCATGAAGCGCGTGGTGCCGGACATGGTGTTCACGCTGGTGAGGTACATGCTGTAGACGGTGCCGTTGGTGCACCTGACCGCGACGGTGCGCGTGATCGCCGACGGCAGCGAAGCGCCGTAGGCGACCGATCCGAAGTCGACGTCAGAACCGTCGGTGTCGATCAAGCAGCCTTTGGTGACGGTGATGGAAACCTGAAATCCCGTACCGCTGGTCGTCAGTGCACTGGCGGGAATGGAGCTGAAGGAAATCGCGGCAAGCGCAGCGAAAAACGTTCTGGTCAGTTTTGCGGTCGAAATCATGGAAAACCCTTGGATTATCGGGTGAGATGGAATGGACTACCTGCTCCATCTATAACCGCGGTAAGGTTACCAACCGGTTACAAGGCTAAGCGGCCGTGACAAAAACTTGCGAGAAAGAAGTCCATCGCCGACCGAACGAATGTCATTTTATTAATCATTACGACTTTACAATTAAGCACGATTCAGAGAACAAGACGATGCCGTTGCGTCGCTTTACGATGGGATGGATCATGGGAATGGATCCTGTCGTAACGCGATGCCGGATTGACGGCGGAGGATGCGCTGCCGCCTGTTTCAAGAAGTCAAGACTCCAAACTTAACGCCGGTCGGATGAAACGAATATTCACGGAAAACTTGCTCGGACGAACTCGGGGATCAGGGCGCGCAGCCAAAGCGCCAGCGGTCCCGAAGGGTAAGCGAATCTACGCCATCGGCGACATCCATGGCGAATTGCAATTGCTGGAAGATCTGATCGCACAGATTTCGGCAGACCTGCTGGCAGACCCGGTACTGCACGCACAGTTCATTTTTCTCGGCGACTATATCGACCGCGGACCGCAATCGTCGGACGTCCTCGCTTTCATGGCGGAAATGAACGGCGAATCCGAGGTCGTCTGCCTGCGCGGCAACCACGAACAAATCCTGCTCAACTTTCTCGACGATCCAAGCGTTCTGGACGGCTGGCGTCTGCATGGCGGGCTGGAAACGCTTCAATCCTACGGCGTGCAGACCGATCAGGCGAAGGCCGGCCACGGCTATGTAGAAGCCCGCGATGCGTTGCTGCGCCGCTTGCCGCAATCCCATATCGATTTCCTCGAGAGCACCCGCTATTCTTTTACCGTCGGAGACTATTTCTTCTGCCATGCCGGCATAGACCCTCAGGCGCCGCTGTCGAAACAGAAGCCGCAGGACCTGATGTGGATACGGCAACAGTTTTTCGCACAGCAGAGCCGGTTTGAGAAAATGATCGTGCATGGCCATACGCGTGTACGCGCGCCGGACATCCGCCCGAACCGGATAAATATCGATACCGGAGCATACGACACAGGGATATTGACTTGCCTCGTGCTGGAGGGGCAAAAGATGCGGTTTCTGTCTACCGCACCGGCCGCTCTGCGGGCGGCATCCCTGAACATGAGCGCATGACAACAGACACCAGGGGCGTTTCTCTCGCCAATACACGCGGCATCGTCGCCATGATCGGCGCGATGGTGTGTTTCACGGCGACCGACGCCCTGATGAAAGGCGCTACGGCCAGTCTCCCGCCGTCGGAGATCATAGCGATCCGCGGCGTAGTGGCGACGCTCCTGCTTGTAGCGTTCATGCGTAGCCAGGGACCCCTGCGCGGCCTCGGTCAGGTCGCATCTCCCCGCGTCGCGCAACGGACCCTGTTCGAAGCCGTTTTCATCGTCACCTATGTCATCGCGCTCAGTCTTGCGCCATTCGCTATCGTGTTCAGCGTCCTGCAATCGGCGCCAATCATGATTACGGCCTTCGCCGCATTCATATGGCGCGATCAGGTGGGGTGGCGGCGCTGGGCAGCCGTGTTCGTCGGTTTTGCCGGCGTAGCGCTCGTCATCAAGCCGTCGCCGCAGGGTCTGGAACCGGCCATGGCGCTCGCGCTTGTGGCGGCTCTGATGGTTGCGGGCCGCGACCTGTCCACACGGGCCGTTCCCAAGACAGTACCCTCGCAGGTCATCACCCTGGCTTCCACTGCCGGCATGGCGGCGGTCGGCTTTTTGCTGGCGCCCTTCGAGACCTGGTCCTGGCCTTCGGCGGTGGTCTGGTGGCAATTGGTTGGCGCCGGGGTTTCCGTGGCGCTCGGCGTGTATCTGGTGATTTACGCCTACCGGACCGCCGAAACTTCGGCTATTTCGCCATTTCGCTACGCCAGCGTGCCGTTTGCGATCCTGATCGGATGGCTCGTATGGGGGCAGGTTCCGGACCGGCTGGCCATGACCGGCATCGCACTGATCGTCGGCTGCGGCCTGTATATGATGCATCGCGAACGCATCAGCCAAAAGCGCTAGAGCGCGCGCTCTGTTCCTCTTCCCCGTTTGCACCTAAATTCGTAAGGTAGCGGCAAAAGCACAGCTGCGGGAGCCGGCGGGGGGCACATGACGGGACTGCTGAAATTCAGCGCGGGCGTAGACTGGATCAACCAGAAGGTCGGCAAGGCGATGGGATGGCTCGTTGTCGCTGCCGTGCTCATCTCAGCGCTCAACGCCACCTCCCGCTTCAGCCTCAATATCAGTTCGAATGCCTGGCTCGAATTGCAATGGTATCTGTTCGGCGCTGTGGTGCTTCTGGGCGGGGCATACACGCTCAAGCACAACGAACATATTCGCATCGACATCGTGAACTCGATGTTCTCGCAGACAACGCGCAACGTCATAGACGTCGTTGGACATCTTCTGTTTCTGATACCGCTGTGCCTGCTGATGCTGTGGCTCGGATGGCCGTTTTTCATTCGCTCCTTCGTGTCCGGCGAAGTATCGTCCAGCGCGGGCGGCCTTATCATATGGCCGGCGAAACTGCTTATTCCCGTTGGCTTTTTGCTTCTGTTCCTGCAGGCCCTGTCCGAACTGATCAAGCGCATCGCTATCATGAAAGGACTCATCGAAGATCCGCACGCCCTGAAGGGCGGGCACGGCTCCATGAACTAGGAGCCGGAACATGACAGCTTTCATCGCTCAAAACATTGCGCCGATCATGTTTCTGGCGCTTGTCGTCTTCCTTTTGCTCGGTTACCCCGTCGCCTTTTCTCTGGCGGCTGTCGGGTTGCTGTTCTTCTTTATCGGCGTCGAACTGGCTCCGCTCTCGGGCGGCAATATCAGCCTCGATTGGCCGCTGCTGGGCGTGATGCCCGAGCGAATATACGGCGTCATGAACAACGAGACCCTTCTGGCGATCCCGTTCTTCACATTCATGGGACTTGTCCTGGAACGGTCGGGCATGGCTGAAGATCTGCTCGATACGATCGGACAGCTTTTCGGATCGATGCGCGGCGGTCTGGCGTTTGCCGTCATCTTCGTGGGGGCGCTGCTTGCGGCAACGACCGGCGTCGTGGCGGCTTCGGTTATTTCTATGGGGCTCATCTCGCTGCCCATCATGCTGCGATATGGCTACGACAGGCGCCTGGCCTCGGGCGTTATCGCCGCCTCCGGAACGTTGGCGCAGATCATACCGCCCTCGCTGGTCTTGATCGTCATGGCGGACCAGTTGGGCCGTTCGGTCGGCGACATGTACAAGGGCGCTTTCATCCCCGGCTTTGTACTGACGATGATGTACGCCGGCTGGGTGACGCTGGTTACGATTTTCAAACCGGAAGCAGCCCCTGCCCTGCCGCCGGAAGCGCGCACTTTGCCGGAAGATCCGGCGATGGCGACTCGTCAGGGCGTACTCTCGGTGATCGGCTTCGCCGTGTTCTGCGCCGGCCTTGTTTTTATCGCCATATGGCTTGCCATGCTCGGCGCCGGCTTCGCCGGAATAAAAACCGGAGACCTGCCGCTGGCGACTCATGCGGCCGTTTCGCTCATCGGCGCCGCGGGCCTGCTCGCCTTGCGCCTGACGACCGGCAAGAAATGGCAAGCCATGACCTTGCCGCGAATGAACACCGGCGCGACCCTCGCGCTGGCCGTTGCGGCAGGCGTTCTCATTTTCCACTACTATAGAGCAAAGTTTCCGGCGATGGCTGTCGATAACGCGGTTGTCTGGTCGGCCTTGACTGCTGTTGTACTCCTGTACGCGGCTGCGTTGCTGAATCGCTACGCGCATCTGCACCTCATGGCGGAGATCACGGAGCGCGTGGTCATCGTGCTGGTGCCACCGCTGGCCCTGATCTTTCTGGTTCTGGGAACGATCTTCGTGGGCCTGGCGACACCGACGGAAGGCGGCGCGATGGGCGCCACCGGCGCGGTGTTGCTGGCGCTCGCCAAAAGGCGGCTGACTCTGGACCTCGCAAAGCAGGCGATGGATGCGACGGCGAAACTATCCTGTTTCGTCGTTTTCATTCTGATCGGCGCCCGCGTCTTTTCGCTGACGTTTTACGGCGTCAACGGGCACGTATGGGTGGAACACCTGCTGACGTCGCTACCGGGCGGACAAACAGGATTTCTCGTCGTCGTCAACGTGATGGTTTTCCTGCTCGCCTTCTTCCTCGATTTCTTCGAACTGGCGTTCATTATCATTCCGCTGCTCGGGCCAGTGGCAGAGAAACTCGGCATCGACCTGATCTGGTTCGGCGTCATTCTCGCGGTGAACATGCAGACGTCGTTCATGCACCCGCCGTTCGGTTTTGCATTGTTCTACTTGCGCTCCGTCGCGCCGCGCGAAGCCTATGCCGACAAGCTCACCGGAGCGACGATTGCACCAGTGACGACCGGGCAGATTTACATGGGCGCCATACCGTACGTCGTGATCCAGATGATCATGGTGGCGCTGGTCATCGTATTCCCGTCGATGGTCATGATTTACAAGTCTGGCGAAGTGAAACTCGACAAACAGCAGGTCGAAGAGCGGCTGAAAAATATCGCACCGCCTGTTTCGATCGGAGAACCGCCGCCGCTGAAATTCTGAAAAAGTGTTTGACTGAATTCGCCGGAGCTCTGCCCAGATTATCGCGTATCGGGAAATCGAATCCTAACCAAAGCCCCGCAAAACCCCGCAAAAAAACCCCGGAAGCAAGGCTGCTTCCGGGGTTTTGACTCTTGCCGTCAACCGGTTCGGCGATTGCAGTTCTTACTTGGCGCGCTGCCGGATCATGAAGTTGTCGTAGTTGTATTCGGCAACCTGCCACCACAGATACTGATCGTTGCGGAACGCCATGTAGTTATCGTGGATTTTCTTGAACTTCGGGTTCTTCGCCGAGATTTCCGCATAGGTCTGGTTGGCGGCATTGTAGCAGGCTTCCATGACGCTCTGTGGGAACGGCTTCAGCTTGGTACCCTCGGCGACAAGTTTCTTCAGCGCGGCCGGATTGTTGGCGTCGTATTTCGCCTGCATGTCCACGTTCGCCAGCGCGGCCGCGTTGCGCACGATTGCCTGATAGGCTTTCGGCAGCGCGTTCCACTTGTCCAGATTGATTCCGAAGTGCAGCATGGCGCCGCCTTCCCACCAGCCGGGGAAATAGTAGAAGGGGGCCACCTTGTTGAAGCCGAGCTTTGCGTCGTCGTAGGGACCCACCCACTCGGCGGCATCAATGGTGCCCTTTTCCAGCGAGGGATAGATATCCGCGCCGGCGACCATCGTCGGAACCAGACCAAGCTTCTGCAGCACGACCCCGGCGAAACCGCCGAGCCGCATCTTGAGGCCCTTGAGATCGGCCGGAGACTTGATTTCCTTGCGGTACCAGCCGCCCATTTGTGCGCCGGTATTGCCGCCCGGCAACGCCATGACCTTATAGTCCTTCAGAAACTCGTTATAGAGATCGATGCCGCCGCCGTGATACATCCAGGCATTGCCCTGCCGGCTGTTCAGGCCGAACGGAACCGCCGTACCGAATGCGAAGGTCGGGTCCTTGCCCCAATTGTAATACATGGCGGTGTGAAACATTTCGACAGTGCCGTTCTGCACAACGTCCAGTGCCTGCAGAGCCGGCGCAATCTCGCCGCCTGCAAATACCTGAACCTGAAACTTGTTGTCGGTCGCCTCGGCGACAGCCTTGGAAAAGATCTCCGCGGCGCCGTAAATCGTATCCAGCGATTTCGGGAAGCTCGACGTCAGACGCCATTTGATGGAAGGCGCGCTTTGCGCGATAGCAGGCGATGCAACGGCGGCGGCGGCCGTTCCAACTGCTGCGGTCTTGATAAATTCGCGACGTTTCATGGTCATATTTTTCTCCCACCCTGATTTGACGAGACATGCAGCGCTGGACGAAAATCCCACGCGGATATTACGGATGCTGCCACAACACCATGAGCCGCAGCCACTGGCAAGCCGTAGGCCGCATTTCCAGGCAAGCTTATACCTTTTTCCTATGTCCGCGGGCAATCGCTACCACCGCGAACGCGCGCGGCGGACCGTTGCCAAAACCGGCCTGTCGACCCGCGCCAGATTTCCCGCAACATAATGAAAATGATGGGCAATACAAAACGACCATTTCCGACGATGTTCTGTTATATGCATTGCCATGATGCAGATTGAGCCTGGCCGCATGCAATTGCGATCCGGCAGGGAGAAGGAAGCATGGCGAAAGTAGCGTTTCTGGGTCTTGGTGTGATGGGCTTTCCGATGGCGGGGCATCTGGCCGCGCGCGGCGGTCACGACGTAACCGTCTACAACCGGACCGGCGCGAAAGCCCAAAAATGGGTCGATACATACGGCGGGCGCAGCGCGCCAACACCCCGTGCAGCCGCCGAAGGACAGGATTTCGTTCTCGCATGTGTCGGTAACGACGACGATCTGCGGCAGGTCACCCTTGGCGAACATGGCGCTTTTGCCGGCATGAAGAAGGGCGCACTTTTCATCGACCATACGACTGCGTCAGCCGGCATTGCCCGGGAACTGCACAAGGCGGCAGGAGAGCTGGGTATCGGTTTTGTCGACGCTCCCGTTTCCGGCGGACAGGCCGGGGCGGAGAACGGCGCGCTGACTGTCATGTGCGGGGGCGATGAGGCCGATTACGGGAGAGCGGCTCCAGTCATCGCGAATTTTGCAAAGATGTGCGCACGCCTCGGACCTCCCGGCGCGGGACAATTGACCAAAATGGTGAACCAGATTTGCATTGCCGGACTGGTGCAGGGACTGGCCGAAGGTCTGGCGTTCGCCGGCAAAGCCGGTCTCGACGTCAAAGCCGTGGTGGACGTGATCTCGAAAGGCGCTGCGCAATCCTGGCAGATGGAAAACAGGTACGAAACCATGGCGGCAGGAAAATTCGAGTTCGGATTCGCCGTCGACTGGATGCGCAAGGATTTGGGCATCTGTCTTGCCGAAGCAAACCGTAACGGCGCGCGGCTGCCGGTAACGGCACTGGTGGACCAGTTTTACGGAGACGTACAAAATAACGGCGGAGGCCGCTGGGATACGTCGAGCCTGATTTCGCGTCTCAACAAATAGCGTTCGCCGCATCTCCCGATCGCAGTTCTGTGGTCTCGCACGGAAAGCGAAATTGCGAATTCCCGCAAAAAGCGATGGTGCCGATCGAATTGGTGATCGGCGGCCGTATTGATGTTCGCATCAACGATTGCGCCTGTCACGACACCGCGCGCCGGGTTCGGACTCTGGCGCTCGAATAATTGGACACTCGAATAATTGAGCGACGATAGCCCGGCGGCCTGAACAGCCCGCCGGGCTGGCCGGGATTACGGGCGCCGGCGCTGCTGCATTTGACGCATGCGCTGTTGCTGTTGCTGCATCTGCATTTGCCGCATGCGCTGTTGCTGTTGCTGCATCTGCATTTGACGCTGTCTCTGCATTTGCATCTGACGCTGCTGCTGTTGCTGCTGCATACGCTGCTGCTGCATACGCTGCTGCTGCATGCGTTGCTGCTGCATGCGTTGCTGCTGCATACGCTGCTGCTGCATACGCTGCTGGTTCTGTTGCTGCATCCTCTGCTGCTGCATCCTCTGCTGCTGCATGCGCTGCTGCTGCATGCGCTGCTGCTGCATGCGCTGCTGCTGCATTCTCTGCTGCTGCATCCTCTGCTGCTGCATCCTCTGCTGGTTCTGTTGCTGAAGACGCTGCTGCTGCATGCGTTGTTGTTGCTGCTGCCTTTGTTGCTGCAAACGCTGCTGATTTTGCTGCTGAAGGCGCTGCTGCTGCTGCCGCTGTTGTTGCAGCCGCTGCTGGTTCTGCTGCTGTTGCAACCTCTGCTGCTGCTGGAGCCGTTGCTGGTTCTGCTGCTGTTGCAACCTTTGCTGCTGCTGGAGCCGTTGCTGGTTCTGCTGCTGTTGCAACCTTTGCTGCTGCTGGAGCCGTTGCTGGTTCTGTTGCTGTTGCAACCTTTGCTGCTGCTGGAGCCGTTGCTGGTTCTGCTGCTGTTGCAACCTTTGCTGCTGCTGGAGCCGCTGCTGGTTCTGTTGCAGCTGGTTTTGTTGTTGCTGACTGCGCTGACGCTGCAAGTTTTGTTGCTGCTGCAATTGTTGCTGGCCGCGCAGTTGCTGCTGTTGCTGCAGGAATTGCCTTTGTTGCTGCAGTCTGCGCTGTTGCTGTTGCTGAATCATCTGTTGTTGCTGCTTGATGTTCTGCTGGCTGGATAGCAGATTGCGGCGTTGATCGAGCAATTGCTGGCGCTGCTGCCTTATGCGCTGCTGTTGCTGCAGAAATTGTTGCCGCTGCTGCATTTGCTGCTGGCTGCTCAGATTGCCCTGCTGCATCTTGCGCTGTTGCTGGAACATTTGCTGCTGCTGCTGGCGAAGCTGGCGCTGACGTTGCAGAAGTTGCAATTGCTGCTGCCGGACGTTTTGCGGCAGGTTGCGGCGAGCGACGATATTCTGGCGCAATTGCTGCTGCAATTGTTGCCGCTGCTGCAGCATCTGCTGACGCTGCTGCAACAATTGCTGGCGGCGGGCCGGATCGAAGACGGGCCGGCGGCCGTTATTGCGTCCACCGAAGGGGACCACGCGAGGCGGCTGGGCTATGCCGGGGAATATGCTCACGCGATTGCCCGGACCTCCGTTGCGATTGCGCAATCCGCCAATCAGCTTGCCGGCAATGATGCCTGTCGCGACGGCCGCGGGAATGGCGATGTAGGGGTTGATGCCGCGCGGTGGCCCGTCGACGTAGACAGGTGGCGGGGGCGGCTCAACATAGTCTGGAGGCGCCGACCAGGCAGGAATAATGTCGGCTTCGGGCGCCGGCAGGAAGTAGTCTTCGTCTTCGTCGATTTCCGGCGGCGGTGGCGGCGTCCATGCCGGCGCGGGCGGCGAATAAGCGGACTGCCAGCCATCTTCAATAGGCGCAACATATTGCGGTTGCGGGTCGTCGTAGAAAGCCTGCTCGCGCGGCGGCGGCGGAGGCGCCCTATAAACGTGCTTCTTGAAGGTTTGCGGCGGGCGCGCTGCAGCCGAAAGCCGGTTCAGCCGCCGGCGCGCATCGGCAGCGTGCGGGCCTTTCGGATAGCGGTCTAGGTAGCTCCAATATGCTTCCTTGCTGTTGGTCGCGACCGTTTCCTGCCAGGTGAGCGCTTCGCGGCGCGCTGCAAGGATGCCGGCGACGTTTTTCGAAAACTTGCTGTCCGGATACTTTTGCAAAAACTCCTGATAGGCCTCGAACGTGTCTCGGCCCAGAGCTGCGGAATAGGCGTCTTCGGGCGACATCTGTGCGATAGGCTGCGTGCGCATCGCTTCCAGTTTTTGCGGCGTCATGGTCAAGGCCGGCGCATCCGGCTTGCGCTCGACAAACATGAATGGCTGCTCGATGCGCGAGGCGTTCCACGGCACTTGAGCTCCTTTGCTCAGTTCGGATACGCGCAGCCGCACCTTGTCGAACAGGTCGTTAAGCGGCAGTCCGCCCTCGCGAATGGCTTCGGCGAGAGCCTTGGCGTAGTTGCCGTAGGGCGCCTTGTTCTCGGGCGCCCAGACACCCGGACTGGCGTTTATTGAAATCAGCATTCCAGGATCCGGCTGCATCAGCGCCAGACCCGGAGCAATCGGATCGCCCCCTTTGGCGAACGGGCCGTCGTAGGCAAGATCCAGCATGACAATATTGGTCTTTCCCGGCAGGGAAGCCAGCGGACGAAGCAAGTCAGACAGGCGTATGGCGTTGAGCGGAATATCGGCCGGCTGGTCCACAGTCGCCTCGTCCGGCACGAAGTAGTTTTCGCCTTCGAGTTGCAGCCCGTACCCGGCTATATAGATGGCGGTGACCGCGCCGGGACCCGCCGCCGTCACTTTTTGCAGAAACTCCCGGTAAGATGCGCGGAATGTGTCCTGATCGAGATTCCGCGCTCCCACGACTTCAAAGCCGGCCCCCTTAAGCGCTGCGGCGACGAGACTGGCGTCAGCGGAAGCCGTCGGCAGCGGTTTTGCTTCGTAACCTTCGACGCCGACCACAAAGGCGAAACGCACCTGGGTCGCTTTCGAGTTCTGTTGAGCGTCGGGCTGGTCGTCCTGGGCCGCTTGCGGCGGCGCCGGCGGAGGCGATTGCGTTTGGGCCACCGTCGACAATGCCAGAAAGGCGGTCCCTGCTATCAATCCAGCAAGGATTTTTCGAACCATTCCTGTCATTACCACATTCCTCCGCATTCCCGCACGCGCGGCCAAATCGAGCGCCAGTCAGCATCAGATTAAAGGATTTCCCGGTCTCCACAATCGCAAATCGCATTGAGAATTTGTCGCAACCTCGTATCCTTGACTCCTTTTGCCGGAGCGCAAGGACGCAGGCTGGCGCGCGCGGCGACGCTCGAGGGTCTATTTGCTCCAGTCGCGCGGGGTGCTTGCCTTCGCGGCCGCAAGTCCGTTCAGATAGGCCTTGAGCACGACTGCACCCGGCTCGCCTTCTTTCTTCATTGCGGAAGTCCAATCTGTCGCCAGAGACGGCAGCGCATCCGCCCAGCGTTTACGTTCGGCTTCGGATAATCTCGCATAACGTCCGGGCTGCGACAGCAGGGACTTGCGAAGTCTCGCGGCGGTTTCGTCCCGGATTGCCGCAAGCTTGAGGACGTAGGCCCGGGCGCTTGCGCCAATGGCGTCGCGAACCGGTTTGGGCAGATTATCCCAGCGGTCCTTGTTGGCGGTGAGCGCCTGCGCTGCGAGCGAGCCGAGGCCCGGATCGGCGATATGGGGAATTCTGTCTTCGGGCTTCAGACGTTCCGCCGCAGCCAGGGGCAGCAGGACCGCATCGAATTTGCCGGCGGCGAGCCCCTGTGCAAACTCGCCTTCCCCGGCAGGCAAAGTCGCTGCGCCCGTGTTCCAGAACAGCGGAGCGGCAGCCTGCGGCAATCCGATCTTCCTGCCCCTCAGATCGTCAAGTCCCGTCATGACGAACTTGCCGGCAAGCACCCACGGGCCGCTTGCAGTGACGGCGAGCATAACCTGATTGTAACGATGGAATGGCTGGCGCATTTCCGGCGCCTGATCGACAAGCCCGGCGAGGATGGGGGTCATGGCGCCGGGCGTCAGCCCGTTGAACGGCGCCCGGAGAGGAACCTGAAACAGCGGAAAACGGTCCGGCTGCCCGCCGGCATCGACGAGTGCGAGGTCGGCTTCTCCCGACTGGATTTCGGCGAATGCGCCTTTACCCTGTGTATTCGCCCCGGCCCCGAATGCGCGTGTCCATTCGATCTTGTAGCCGCCGGCGCTTCCGGCGAGCGCTTCAACGCCCGGAATGAAAACTTCGCCGAGCAAACGAATGGCGGCGGACCCGGCCGGCCCGTCCGCAACAAGCTTGAGTTTGACACTCTGTGCATGGCCCGGCGCAGCCGCCGCGCCGGTAACAACCGCAGCGAATATTGCACCCAGTAGAACGCGCCGATTCATGCCATTTTCTCGCTCTGCCGGACATTACATTACTGTTTTTTACCGTTCGAAACGACGACTGAAAAGGGCATTCAGAGGCACGCCGCAACTGCAGCGCGCAACTGCGGCAGGACATCGGTCTCGAACCAGGGATTTTTCTTGAGCCAGCCGGTATTGCGCCAGGAGGGGTGCGGCAATGCAAACACCGCAGGCCGTTGCGCTGCATACTCCCGCCAGTTCGCCACGGTTTCATTCATCGGCGTACCGCGCTGCCAGGGCAGCCCGAGCCTGCTCATATGATAGGCATGGGCATGCGACCCGATGGCGAGAACGACCTCGAGTTGCGGCATCAGTTCGAAGATCGCGTCATGCCACGTTGCGCGGCACTCGCGGCGGGGCGGCAGATCGCCCTTATTCTTGTCGTGACCCGGGAAGCAGAAGCCCATCGGCACGATGGCAATCCGGCTCGCATCGTAGAATGTCTCCCGGTCAACCTGCATCCACTCTCGCAAACGGTCGCCCGAGGGGTCGTTGAAAGGCAAACCACTGTTGTGGACCCTTACGCCTGGCGCCTGCCCCGCAATCAGCAGCCTCGCGGTGGCGGACGGACGCACCACTGGACGCGGCTCGTGCGGCAGAGGCGTTACGGCAGGATCGTCGCGGCAGATCCGGCAGGCTTCGATCTTCCGGACCAGCGCGCCAAGTTTTCCCCGCTGGCGCGGTGCGAATTCAGACGTCGACGGTCTTGCCATCTTCAGCCACGATCAATCCTTCCGCGGCCATATCCTTGACGCAGGCCAGCGCGGAGCGGCCCAGGTGGGTCACTGCAATCCTGCCAGCCTTGAGCGACGACAGATTACGGCGCAGGGTCGGCCAGTCCACATGATTGGGAATGGAGCGCTCGCCGGAATAGCACTCGGTAACAAAGAGATCGACGCCATCGGCGAGATCGTAAACGGCGTCGATCCACGCCGTATCACCGGTGTAGGCGAAAGTTTTTTCGCCGTCGCCGACCTGAACGCCCGTCGCGGGCGCGCCGGAGGGATGGCGCATTTCGAAGGTTTTCAATGTGAATGCGCCAAGGTCCAGCGACCCGCCGGGCTGAACCTCCTCAACCGTCCAGGGATAGTTCCAGCGGTTGGCGGTCATGCCCGGGAAAAAAACCTCGCACGCCATTTCTATACGGGTCCGCGTTCCCGGCGGCCCGGCGATCGTCAATGGCTTGCGCCTGCCCGATACGAATTGCGCCTCCAGCAGCAGAAACGGCAATCCGCCGAAATGATCGCCATGCAGATGGGTCAGGACGACCGCGTCAATGTCGTCCGTAGAGAGCCCGAGCCGATTCCAGCCCAACAAGGCAGTTGCGCCGAAATCCACGGAAATGGCGTGGCCGTGGCTGTCGAGCCTGATGCTCGTATTGCCACGTCCGCCTGTTCCGAATGCATCGCCGCTCCCGACAAATGTAACCTTCATAACTTCTCCAGCACGGCAGACCAAAGTCCGCCCGAAATTTCCGCCTTCATCCTCATGGACGCGCGGGCGCCTCCTTCGTCACGCACCTGTGTCATGCGCCGGCCGATGGCCGCGCGGCAAGTTCGGCATGCCAACGGCGCAGGGATTTCATGTCGTCCGGTATCTGCATCCGCGCCAGCTTGAGAAAATCAAGCGTCACGAGCCCGGTTATGTCCGCGACCGAAAACGCCTCGCCCGCGATGAAGGGCCGTCCCTCCAGTACGCGATCGAGTCTGGCCATCGTAGCCAGCGCCTTGGACGGCGCAGTTGCGGCGAGCTCGGCGATTTGCGGGACCTCCCGGTCAGCCATCCGCGGGTGGGAGTGACGGAAAGCATTGGCGACATGCCGGTACAATTCGTGCTCGATGGCGCGGTTCCACATCTCGACCTGCGCTTTTCCGACAGGGCCGGTCCCGAACAGCGGCGGTTCGGGATGGATTTCCTCGAAATAGCGGCAAATGGCCACGCTTTCAAAAATGACTGTTCCGTCATCCAATTCGAGAACCGGCACAAGCTGGAACGGGTTGAGCGCCGTAAACGCAGGACCCCAATGCTCTCTCGCGCCCAGATCGACCTGGACAAGCGGCGCTTCGATACCCTTCTCGGCAAGAAATATTCTGACCCGTCGCGGATTGGGCGCGAGCGGCGCATCGTACAATTTCATCGAGGTATCCCCACAAACCGGCCAGCAAGCACCAAGATGGCGTGCAAACAGACTCAATTTCCGCATAACATGCCAAGGCGGAGCGCCAAAATGGCCGGTGCGACACTTGACAGTTCAAAAACGCCGATCTCCTGACCCCTCTTCGACTCCACCTGCAACTTTTGGATCATAGATCGGCGGAGAGACTGCGGTGTGCGAAAACGCACATACCCGGCTTCGCACCGGCCGGCAGGCAAAGGTCTGCAGATTATTTCGTTCCGTCAGGTCAACATTAATCATTTTGGTGAAGAGTCCTCAGCCGGAAAAGGACGTGCGGATTTCTGCCCCTTTCCGGGGACACACCCCGGCCGGAGCAGCATCCAGTCCGATGAGTTTACAGTGCTGCGCTTTGCGAAAGCCGGTCCGCTCTCGCGGCGCACGCTCCCGTGTTGCTGGCGTTGCGTATGAGTGAAATCACCGCCGAAATGATCGAGCGCGGCCGCGGGAAAGATCCCCGCAAGGCCAGCAAGCGCCGCATGATCGCCGACAGCGTGCGCAACACGCGCGAACAATTGACGTCGTCCGGGTCCGGCCTGCGCGGTTTCGATGTCGAACTGATCCGCCAATACGCGCAGACGCGCCAGATCGCAGCCCCGGCCTCGGTCGGTCTCAGCCTCGTTGTAGCCGCGATCTCAACCATGTGGGTCAGCCCGCTTTATGCGTTGTTCTGGCTGACAATGATCTCCTCGGCGGCGCTGTTCGGTTATGGACAGGCCAACAAATATCTCGAGCGGGACGATACCGATATCGATGTCCACAAGTGGCAGCGGAGGTTTGTTCTCTCCGAACTTCTGCAAAGCATGTCCTGGGGACTGTTGATTTTGCTGCTCCTGCATGTCCGGGATGCGGATGCGCGAACCTTTGTGCTTTTCATCCTGCTGCTGGTGGCCGCAATGAGCGCCATGATGTCCGCAGCGATCCCGCACGCGGTCTACAGCGGCATGTTGCCGATCACGCTCGCCATCGTCATCTTCATGCAGATGGCGTCCGATTTTCGCGCGCTGCCGATCACGATCATGGCCATCATCGCGCAGGTCTATTTCATCATCCTCGCCAAGCGGCTGTACCAGGGCAACATCGCATCGCTTTTGCTGCAACGGGAAAAAGACGGGCTGATCGGAGAACTGGAATACGACAAACTGAACTCGGACGAGGCGCGCCGCCGGGCAGAAGAAGCCAATCTGGCAAAATCGCGCTTTCTGGCGACGATGAGCCATGAGTTGCGCACGCCGCTGAACGCCATTCTCGGCTTTTCGGAAGTGATGAAGAACGAATTGTTCGGCACCCATTCGGTGCCTTCGTACAAGGACTATTCAAACGACATCCACTCCAGCGGCCAACATCTGCTGATGCTCATCAACGAGATTCTCGACCTGTCGCGCGTCGAGGCCGGGCGCTACGATTTGAAGGAAGAAGCAGTTTCGTTGCCTGCGATCGTCGAGGATTGCGTGCATTTGCTGAACATGCGCTCGCAGAAGCGCGAGATCACGATGATCCAGGTCGTGGAAGATACCCTGCCCCGAATTTGGGCGGACGAGCGAGCGGTGCGCCAGATAACCCTCAACCTGCTGACGAACGCGATCAAGTTTACCCCGCAAGGCGGGAAAATCACAATCAAGGCCGGGTGGACGTCTTCCGGCGGCCAGTACATTTCCATCCGCGATACGGGACCCGGCATTCCCGAAGACGAAATCCCGGTGGTTCTGTCCTCGTTCGGCAGAGGCAGCATGGCGCAGAAAAACGCCGACGAAGGCTCCGGCCTGGGGCTTCCCATCGTCAAGGGGCTGGTGGAATTGCACGGCGGCACATTCCAATTGAAATCCAAAGTTCGCGTCGGAACGGAAGTGATCACGATCTTCCCGCCGCAGCGCGTGATGAATGCCTTGCCGCGCGTCGAGGACGACTTCGAACCGGCAGCGGCCGCACCGAAAAAGAAAAAGGGGCTGCGCCGCAAGGCGGCCTGAGACGGCGGCGGACTGCCGCCGCAGGGCTGCCACGATTGGCGCTCACACAACCCCTGTGGACGGCTGCGCTGCCTTCCACCCCGGGACGCCCTATATTGCTGTACGATCATCCGTGCTGCGCTCCGGCGCGCCAAAGGACACATCGCATGCCTCAAGGACCGACGCATTTTCGACGCCGGTGGCGGTTGCCACTTCTTCTTTCGGGCATTGCAGCTTTCGTGCTGGCCATGCCGGCCGCGCAAGCCGAGGAACCGGCGAAACCGCCGGCGAAAAGGCAGGAACTTTCCACCGGCCGCGATGCGGGTCGCGCCACCCCCCGCGATGCGCGCCCGGCGCCCGGCATGTGGCCCGGAGACGTTACGACGAAACACGCCATTTCGGTGGGCGGTCAATCCATCGCGTTTTCCGCCACCGCAGGCTACATCACGCTTCGCAATGCCACGACCCGCGAACCGCTGGCCGACATCGCCTATATCGCATTTGCGAGGAACGGAACCGATCCCGCGAGAAGACCTGTGACCTTCGCGTTCAACGGCGGGCCGGGTTACGCCTCGGCATGGCTCAATCTCGGCGCGATGGGTCCGTGGCGTCTGCCGATGAACGGAGAAGGCGTTTTTCCCTCCGCCGCGCCGGCTCTTTCGGACAATCAGGAAAGCTGGTTGTCGTTCACCGACCTTGTCTTCATCGACCCCGCCGGCACCGGCTACGGGCGTATTCGCGGCAAAGGCGTCACCGATACGCTGTGGAGCGTGGACGGCGACATTGACTCCCTCGCGACGGTCATCCGGCGCTGGAGCGAGCAGAACGGGCGCACCGCATCGCCGAAGTATCTGGCCGGCGAAAGCTATGGCGGCTTTCGCGTGCCAAAGATTGCCCACAAGCTGCAAACCGACCAGGGCGTCGGCGTGGACGGGCTGATCATGATTTCGCCGGTGCTGGACTTTTCCACGCGCCGCATGAATGGTCCTCTGCAGCGGGTCGCCGAACTGCCGTCGATGGCCGCCGTCGCCATGAGCCGCGGCAAGGCAATTACGCGCGCCGACCTGCGCCCGGTGGAAGACTATGCGCGCGGCCAGTTCGTCGTCGATCTGCTCAAGGGCCGCTCCGACAGCGCCGCCGTGGCGCGGCTTTCCAGCCGGGTGTCCGCGCTGACAGGTCTGGACAGAAGCTTTGTCGAAAAACGCGCCGGACGCATAACGGCGAGCGCGTTTGCGCGCGAGTTCTACCGCGCGTCGGGCAAGGTCGCCTCGGCTTACGACGGCCTTGTCACGGGGCTCGATCCCGACCGCTATTCCAGCAGCAACGATGCGGAGGACCAGTTGCGGCTCGGGCTGCACGCGCCACTGGTTCAGGCGATGGCGGGTCTTTATCGCGAACGGTTGCAATGGATCTATCCTGAAGGCCGCTACATGTTCCAGAACAAGCAGGCCGGCCGCAGCTGGAAATGGGGCCGCAGACCGGCGCAGGCTGTCGACGATCTGGCCAGCGTCGTTGCGCTCGACCCGAACCTGAAAGCGTTCGTCGTGCATGGGCTAACCGATCTTGTGACGCCCTATTTCGATACGCAGATGGTGCTCGACCGCATGACGCCCATCGGCAACGGCAAGCGCATCCGGCTGCAGGTCTATCCGGGCGGACACATGTTCTATTCCCGCGAAGAGTCGCGGAAAGCTTTCCGTGACGACGTGCGGGCGATGATGGACGCGCAAGATAAGAAAGATTGAGCCGGATCTGCCGTCCGGCACTACTCGCGAACGATTGAGCCGTCGCGGCGCGCGCGAAAATGTCCGAGGCCGGACGCGCCGGCATCGGGGATCACCGCCGTTCGGGTGAGCCATTGCAATGAGGCCCTGTGCAATACGCGGCGCTGTTCCTCCCAGACCGCAAAATGCGTTGCAGCCTCGATGGCGACGAAGGCTTTTTGCGATGCGCCCAAATCTTCCATGATTTCGAGATTGGCGGCGAACAGATTGTCCTGCTCGCCGGTCATCAAAAGGGTTGGCGTTGTTATGGCGGCAGCGGCGTTGGCGTTCCAGCCCCAATAGGTGCGCGTTGGCGCGCGCAGGCCGCCGGACCCCCACGTCGCGCCAACCGGATCGTGAGCGATATTGAGATTCCAGATAATCTCGGGCATGCCGGCTTCGATGGTGGACGGGTCCGTGCAGGTTCCAAGCCAGCGCTCATCGATGGCAGCCTTGCGCATCTGCATGGTCATGGGTGCGCCGGGCTGCGGCAGGACTGCCGGTGGAGCATCCGGATTGCTGCGGCTGTAATTCGACGAAGCGTGCAGGATCAACTTTTCGACTTTACCGGGATGGTGGCGGGTGAAGGTTCCGGTGCGGATACCGCCCCCCGACCAGCCTATGAGGCATATTTTTTCCACGCGGCGCAGGGCGCAGATATAATCGACAATGCGTGCAATATCGGCCGTTTCGCTATCGCTGTTCACCAGTGCGAAGGGATAGTCCGGCGCGCAAGCCTGCGGCAGAGGATCTGGGACGATCAACAGCTGCTGCGCCGGATCGAGGTTGCGCGGATTATTCATGAGCGGACGCGCGGAACGGCCGTAGCCGGTCATGTCCATCGCGAAGACATCGAAACCGTGCCGGGCCAGAAACTCCATCCACGAATAATCGCGGTACGGCACGTCGAACGCCAGTGTCGAGGGGCAATAACCACCGTGGACGAACAAGACGACGCGGCCGGAAAAATCCGTGTCCGCCGATTGATCCAGCACTCCCGCGCCGATTTTTTCGCGCAGGAACAGGTCTATCTTCTGCCCCGCGATGGCGGGGACCGTGGAGACGTGGCTGACGAGCCGGTCGATGGTTTCGATCGCGTCCTCGCTCATGACTTGCCGCTGACCCCTGCCTGTTCGAACGTCGCCATGCCGGTGTGACACGCCACGGCCGCCTTCACGAGACCTGCGGCAAGGACCGCCCCGCTTGCTTCTCCCAGGCGCATACCGAAATCCAGCAAGGGCTTTTTGCCGAGACGGCGCAGGACCTCGCCGTGGTCGCCTTCCGCCGATACATGGCCGGCGATGCAGTGATCGAGCGCAGCCGGATTCATCGCATGCAGGATTGCGGCTGCGGCGCAAACCACATAGCCGTCAAGAACGACCGGAATGCGTTGCAGCCGCGCGGCCATGATAGCGCCGGCCAAAGCGCAGATTTCGCGGCCGCCGAGACGGCGCATGATCTCGAGCGGATCGCCCAGCGTCCCGGCATGATGCGCTAGCGCCGTCTCGATTGCGGCCGTCTTGCGCGCCAGCCCGGCATCGTCCACGCCTGCGCCGCGGCCGGTCCAGGAACGTACTTCGCCACCATAGAGCGCTGTGTAAATCGCGGCAGCAATTGTCGTGTTGCCGATGCCCATTTCGCCGAGACACAAAAGGTCGGGTTCTCCGGCGATGGCTTCCATCCCGAAGGCGAATGTCGCAGCGGCGCCCCGTTCGTCGAGGGCCGCTTCCTTTGTAATATCGCCAGTGGGGTGGTCGAGAGCCAGTTCGAAGACTTTCAACCCGATGCCGTATGTCGCCGCGATCTGATTGACCGCGCCGCCTCCGGCCGCGAAGGTCTCCAGCATCTGCCGCGTCACGGCTTGCGGGAAGGCGGAGACGCCGTGGGCGGCAACGCCGTGATTTGCGGCAAATACGACCGCAAACGGACGGTCGATGCGCGGGCTTTCGCGATCCTGCCACGCTGCGACCCAAGCCGCGATCTCTTCCAGACGTCCCAGCGATCCGGCCGGTTTGACCAGTTCGCGTTCGCGCAGTTCCACGGCAGCGCAGGCCGACGGTGAAGCTTCGGGCATTTGCGCGAAAAGCGCGCGGATGTCATCGAACGGCTGGGCTGGAGCGGAAGGCATGTCTGCGGCGTGATCCTGGATCAGCGTGCGTTCAAATGGAACCATTTGAACGCACAAAAGCTGATCGATTTCAGATATTAGAGCACCGCGCGAAAAATCGGAGACACTTTTTCGCGCGATGCTCTGATGCGGTGCTGGCAAAGCCAGAGCCGCTTCGCCCGCATACAGCGGAACGAAACGGCCTGGCGCGGCCCTGCGCTTACCACGGAACGCGGATGCCCGCTATTGCATCGCTGCGTCCTAGGCCCTCACGTCTTGCTCTTGAGGAACACCGACTTCAGGGTTTCGACGACATCCGGCGAGGCCGCGGCGAGGCCTTTCCGGATTGCTGCTTCAACCTCGCTGGCCGACTTCGGCGAGAACTCCACACCGCGTTTTTCCATCATGGCCTTGGTGGCAGGATCGGCAATCATTTTCGCGAACCCCGCCCGCAGAATGGCGACGATCTCCGGCTTCACGCCTTGCGGCGCATAGAACGCCTGGCCGACCTGGAAATTCATGTCGAAGACATCGTGCAGCTTCTGTTCCGGCGAGCCCTCTTTCAAAAGATCGCGCATGAAGGGTACGCCTTTCATGTCAGGGTCTCGCGGACCCATGGCGATCACCGGCACGATCTTGCCTTCCTTGATCCATTGCGGGCGGACGGCGACGAAACCGTTGCGATAGTTCCAGCGCCCGTCGACCTCGCCGCGCTCGATGGCGATGTTCATGGCGCCGCCGCCCTTGTAGCCGTAGACGATGTCGATTTTCGTTCCGAACACCTTGTTGACGAGACGGGGTATGACCGAGGCTGCGGACGTATAGGCCGAGGACGCAAGCTTGACCTGTTTGGTCTTCAGGTCGTCCAGATTCTTCACCCCCTTTGTGTGCCAAACCCAGATTGCGGACGAGCGGGCGGCGAGCGAGCCCAGATAGTTGAACTTGCTGGCGTCGAATTTCATTTTCCGCATCAGCGGAATCGTGATCGTACCCGGCGCCATCATCGCAATGTGCGTTCCATCTTTCGGTGCGATATTGGCCATGTTCGCGGCAGAGACGACACCTCCGGCGCCGGGCACATTCTTCACGATCAGCGACGGATTGCCCGGAATATACTTGCCGAGATTGTTCTGCACGATCTGGCAATAGACGTGATAGCTGCCGCCGGAACCGGCAGGGACTTCGACAGTGATGGTCTTTCCGGCAAAATAGTCGGCGGCTAGAGCCACGCTTGGCATTGTCAGACCGGCTACGGCAACGGCGGCAGCTGCTGCCTTTCGCATCGATTGCGCCTGCATTTTTTCACCCTCCGTTGTGTTGAACTCTCCCCGTATTGCCCGCAACGCTTGTGCGCCGCCCGACGCTATTTTTTTCTTTTCGTATAGACTTCTCGAAGCGCCGCGACCACGTCCGGTGTCGCGCCCTTGAAGCCGCGGTCCATCTCGTCCCGGATCTGCTTTGCCGTTTTCGGCGAGAAATCGACGTTTCTGCCTTTCACTTCTTTCTTAGTTTCAGGGTCGGCGATCATTCTCTCAAAAGCCGTGCGCAGGATTTTCATGACATCGACAGGTGTTCCGGGCGGCGCGTAAAAGGCCTGGCCGACCTCGAAATTCATGCCGATGAGGTCGTAGAGCTTCTGTTCGACAGAACCTTCCTTGAGGAGATCGCGCATATGCGGCACGCCCTTGAACTCGGGATCGCGCGGCCCGGTTGCCAGTACGGGTACAACCTTCTTCTTCGGTATCCAGTCCGGGCGCACGCCAGCAAACCCGGAACGATAGTTCCAGCGGCCTTCGGTTTCGCCGCGTTCCATGGACAGGTTGAGCGTACCGCCGCCCTTGTAACCGTAGATCAGCTCCATCTTGGTTGCCAAGACCCGATTGATCAACCGGGGAAAGACCGAGCCCGCCGCGGCATACCCGGACGACGCGATTTTCACGGGCGTTTTCTTCAACTGGTCGAGCGTCGTCACGCCCTTTGTGTGCCAGATCCAGACCGCCGAAGAACGCGCAGCCAGCGAGCCGAGAAACTCGAACTTGCGCGCATCGAACGTCACCTTCCGGAAGAGGGGTACGGTAATGACTCCCGGCGAAATCATGGCGATATGGGTTCCGTCCTTCGGCGCGACTTCAGACATGAATGTCGCCGATCCGGCCCCGCCTGCTCCCGGCCGGTTCTTGATGATCATGGTGGGATGGCCGGGGATGTATTTCGCGAGCCTGTTCTGCACAATCTGGCAATAAATATGATAGGTGCCGCCGGAACCTGCCGGCACTTCGACCGTAATCGTCCTGCCATGGAAATAGCTTTCGGCTGATGCTTGGGCGAAAGCGCCAGCGAGCAGTAGCGCCGGCAAAGCAGCAATGGTTGCGCGATATTTCATTTGGGCCCCTGCCTGTTCGCCGTTCTGTTGCGGCTTCGCATTCGCAGCCCAAATTGAGCACAGAATAGCCGCATCATCAACCCGCGCCGGTAATGAATGTTCGCCGGGGCGTTGCAGCAGGCTGGCTGCAACCATATGATCGACTTCGAACACGGTCGGGCCATGCGCCCGGGCGAACGGATACAGGGAGACGAAAATGACCGACGCACCAGCGGTTCTGCGCAATTCCATGAGCGAAGCCGAAGCGCAAACGCGGATCGAGCTGGCGGCGGCTTTTCGTGTCGCCCATCATCTGGGCTGGAACGACACGATCAATAATCATATCGCGGCGAAAATTCCGGGAGAGCCCGATGCTTTCCTGATGAATCCGCTCGGCCTCGGCTGGCACGAAGTGCGCGCGGGCGATCTCATCAAATCCGATTTCAACGGGAATTACCTGTCTGAGACAACGCGCACGCTGGCGCCAGCAGGTTACAATTTTCACAGCGCCATTCTACGCGACATGCCCAATGTCTTCTGCACCCTGCACGTACATGCCCCGGCCACGGTCGTCATTTCGGCAATGGAAGAAGGGCTGCAGTATTACGATCAGGGTTCGTGCGTCCTTTACAACGACATTGGCTATCACGATTTCGAGGGGCTGGCGCAGGAAGCTGAGGAAGCGCCGCGCATTATCGCCGACCTCGGAGAAAAGCACGCCTTGATGATGCGCAATCATGGTGCGCTGACCGTCGGGCGCACCATCGGCGAAGCCTTCTACTTCATGCGCAGGCTTGTCGATTCCTGCGAGGTGCAGGCACGGCTGATGCAGACCGGCGCACGCACCCGCACCGTGCCGGAAGACGTGCAGAAATTCACCAAGTCGCAGATGGACAAGCGGCGCGCCGGGAAACCCTACGGCCGGCTCGACTGGGAAATGTATTTCCGGCTGGCCGATCAACTCGATCCGGACTTCAAAAAGCTGAACTGATCCGCTGCGTGGACGACAGGGGCGATAACCAATCCGGGCAGGAGCGGGCAGGTCTGCCTGTCCAACTGGCCTGCGACCTGCTGGCATGCCTGCGCTTTTATTCGCGCTTGCCGGTTCCGGTTTTTGCGTTCGAGCCGTCGCCACATGGCATGCTCGATTTTACCCATGCCGTTCGCATACTGCCGCTAGCCGGCGCGATCATCGCCCTGCCCGCTTGCGCCATGATCGGCCTCGCGACCGCTGTGGGACTTCCCGCACCCGTGACCGCCGGTCTGGCGCTGGCCATTTTCGTGCTGGCTACGGGCGCGTTTCACGAAGACGGCCTCGCCGATACCGCGGATGGTTTCGGCGGCGGGTCGACACGGGAACGCAAACTCGAAATCATGAAAGACAGCCGCGTAGGCACATATGGCGCCATCGCCCTCGTGCTGGCGACGGGACTGCGATGGGTCTGCCTGTGGGAGATTTTGTTGCGGCTGGGCGCAGCCGGCGCGGTACTTGTCCTGATCGCCGCCGCCGCGGCATCGCGGACCGCCGCATTGTGGCCGCTGGCGGTTCTACCCCCGGCCCGCAACGACGGCGCAGCATGGGCGGCGGGCAAGCCGGATGTCGCGGCTCTCGCGATGGCGGCGCTATGGTGTGCGGCGCTCAGCCTGCCATTATATGCGTTGCAGCACAGCGCACACGCGACGATTTCCTTACTGATCGCAGCTGCGGCGGCTGGCTGGGCTATCGCGCGCTTGGCGCGGCGGCAAATCGGCGGACAGACTGGCGATGTTGCTGGCGCTGCGCAACAAATCGCCGAAATCGCCACCTATCTTGCCGTGCTGATCGCAACGGGACGTTGAAGAGCTTATTGCAGCTCCCACATAAGCCTCAAGCGCAGGACCACACCCATGAAGATTTTTGTCGGAATTCTGATCGCGGCCATAGCAGTTCTGGCCGTTCTCAAATTCGGCGATGCGCCGCTGGGCGGCAATGTCAGGTTTGGACATGCGCTGGAGATGATGATGTACGGGGCAATCGTTGTGTCGATGGCCGGTTCTCTCGTAGTCCGTTACCGCGGTCGGCTTGGGACAGCGGCGTTGTCGGCTCTTGCCTGGGTCGCGATTTTCGGCGTCGTCATCGTCGGATACAGCTACCGGCAGGAATTGTCGGCCGTCAGCAGCCGCGTGATGGACGAGGTCGTTCCCGGCCGCAGCATCGCTTCTGCGCCCGGGCAGGCAATCGCCGTGCGCGGGGCCAACGGACACTTCGTGCTGGAGGGCATTGCCAACGGCCGGACTCTGGACTTCATGTTCGACACCGGGGCGTCGGCCGTGGTCCTGAAAGCCGAAGACGCAGCGAAAGCCGGATTCACCAAGGACAAACTGCAATACACAGCCGCGGTATCCACTGCCAACGGCCAGGCGCTTGCAGCACCCATCCGGATCGATGCGCTCAGCATCGGCGGGATCACCCTGCGCGATGTCCGCGCCCTCGTCGCCCAGCCCGGCGCGATGCGGGACAATCTGCTTGGCATGTCGTTTCTTGGCAGGCTCACCAGCTACACAGTGCGCGGCAACCGGCTCATTCTGCAGCAGTAGCGATTTGGTTCGCGTCAGTGGCCCAAAAGGCTGAAGACGAAACGAAGCGAGACAAGCGCCAGGAAAATGCCGAAAGCGATTTCGAGCGTTCTTTTCGACATGGCATGGGCGATGCGGACGCCGATCGGCGCGGTGTAGACGCTCACCGGAGAGAACAGCACAAGCCCTATCAGCGACACGAAACCGATGGATAGCGGCGGCAAGCCGGTCTTGTCGAAACCGGAAGCCATGTAGCCGAGAGCGCCGGGAATCGAGATCAGCACGCCGAGGCCCGCCGATGTCGAAACGGCCTGATGGATAGGCCGGTTGTGAAACGTCATCAGCATGTTCGATATCTGGCCTCCGCCGATGCCCATGAGGGCCGACAAAATGCCCGTCACGAAGCCATAGGAGCGCAGCCACCAGCCGGTCGGCATGTCATCGCCGATCTTCCAGTTGAGATTGCCGATGAGACGCGTGGCGTTGACGCCGGCCACGAGAACGAAAACGATCTTGAACACGGCAGGCGCGGCCCAGCGCGCTGCAATGCTTCCAAGAATGACGCCGATGATCACCGGGACGGCCCATGCCCGCAGGATGTCCTTGTCGACCGTGCCGCGCTTCAGATGCGCCCGGTAAGAGGCAATCGACGTCGGGATGATGATCGCCAGCGACGTACCCACGCAAAGCGGCATGCGGACGTCTTCGGAAACGCCGATCATGCGGAACAATTCGTACAGGACCGGCACGATGACGGCGCCGCCGCCGACACCGAAAATCCCCGCGAGGACGCCCGTAACCGCGCCTGCCGCAATGAGCGCCAGCGCCAGATAGATCATCTCCTGCAGCGGAATTCCCATGAAGGACATGGCGGCCCCTTTTCGCGCGCATTTCGGTTCAGCGCCCCAAAGCGCCGGCACAAACGCTTTGCGCCATTGCAAGCTCATGCGCAAGTCTTGCGCGGTCAATAGCTTGCCGGACCGATGCGAAGGGAGCGGCGCTGGCGGGCATGGGTACACAAATTCGTGAGAAGACAGCGCGAGAAGCGGGACGCACATTTGGCAGGCTGGCAGCTATTGCCTGAGCACCGCGCTGTCGCGCGCACAGGGAGGTAATCATGATCCGTATCGGAGCCGCGTTATTGGCGGCAGCATTCGTCGCAGGGCCTGCGTCGGCGCAACAAACCCCACCGCAATTTCCGAACATGACGTTCTTCATCAGCAGCACACCAGGTCCAGATGGAGCTAACTACGGCGGTCTGGAAGGCGCCGACAAGCATTGTCAGGCGCTTGCGGCAAAGGCCGGCGCCGGCTCCAAAACATGGCGCGCCTATCTCAGCACACAACCCGCAGACGGCAAGCCGGCCGTCAATGCACGCGACCGGATTGGCAAGGGCCCATGGGTGAACGCGAAGGGTGTGCAGATCGCTGCGAGTGTCGCCGACCTTCATTCCGACAAGAACAAGATCGATCTGGAAAACGGACTGGCTGAAAACGGCCGCATGGTGCCGGGCCGTCCGCACATCTACAACATGCACGACATCCTGACTGGCTCTACCGCCAATGGCACGGCCTTCCCCGCCGGCAAGGACATGACTTGCGGCAACTGGACCAAGAATGGCGAAGGAGCTGCGATGGTGGGGCATCACGACCGGATGGGTCTGCGCGACGACGCGCCTTCCAAATCCTGGAACACGTCGCATCCCTCACGCGGGTGCAGTCCAGCCCTTCTGCGCAGATCCGGCAGTTCCGGCCTGCTCTATTGCTTCGCGGCGAATTGATCGCTTTTTGTGTGCGTCAAGCCGCGGTGGAGGCTGGCTCTGCCGCGGCAGATTTTCCGTACCGCACGAATTCCAGCGCCTCGTGCAAGACCTCGAGGCCTGCTCCAGGTTTGACCGCAAAGGTCGCCAGGTGACGGCGCCACCCCCGGGCGCCGGGCATGCCGGCAAAAAGGCCCAACATGTGGCGCGTCATGTCCGACAGGCGCGCGCCTTTCTCAAGCTGTCTGGATATATAAGGTTCGTACGCTGCGACGATTTCGAATGAATCGCCGTATTCGGGCTCGGCCCCGAAAATCCTCTTGTCGACATCGAGCATGAGACCGGGATTCTGATAGGCGGCGCGGCCGAGCATGACGCCGTCGACCTGCTCCAGATGGGCTTCGACATCGTCCAGACCCTGTATCCCGCCGTTGATGTGAATCTTGCGGCCGGCAAAATTTCTCTTCAGGGCATAGACCAACTCGTAGTCGAGGGGTGGAATGTCGCGATTTTCCCTGGGTGAAAGGCCCTGAAGCCAGGCCTTGCGCGCATGCACGACAAGTTCGTCCGCTCCGGCTGCAAAGACTTTTTCCGCCATTGCCCAAAGCGCCTGACGAGGCTCCTGATCGTCGACACCGATGCGGCATTTCACCGTGACGGGAGTACCTATGGCCGCCTTCATCGCGGCAACGCAATCGGCGACGAGATCGGGCTCGCGCATCAGGCAGGCGCCGAACGCGCCGTTCTGTACCCTGTCGGAAGGACAGCCGCAGTTGAGATTGATTTCGTCGTAGCCATAATCCGCGCCAATCCGCGCACATTCAGCCAGCGCCCGCGCGTCACTCCCGCCCAGTTGCAACGCGACCGGGTGTTCGGTCTCCCCGAACGCCAACAGCCGCTCCCGCGGCCCAAATACGATAGCGCCCGTTGTCACCATTTCGGTGTACAAGCGGATGCGCGGCGAGAAAAGACGGTGAAAGGCCCGGCAATGGCGGTCCGTCCAGTCCATCATAGGCGCGACCGAGAAGACCGCGTGCCTGGAGGTCAACGAATTTGCGCTCATTTGTGTCCATACCAATCCCGGTACTGGTTCTCAATACCGGGCGGGTATGAACGGAAAACACCGTCCAGGCGGCAGCAACCACACACGCAGGTCAAGCCGCAGTTTGCGCATTACGGCGCAATGGACCGCTTGTGAGTTCCGGACGGATTACGAGATGTCAGTCAATTCGCTAGAGTAGGACTCGCGAAACGATTCACGTTTATATGCCCGCCGGCGAGGATGAAGCCACCATCGAGCGCATCTTCGACAATGAAGCGAAAGCCGGTAAGAACCGGCATGTCGTCACCATCCATGACAGCATCAAGACGCCGCCAATCGCTTTCCAATGCACTGACAGCGAAATCCTTCACAAGGTTCGCTGCGAATTCACCCGGCGAAACTTCGCACAAAAGTGCGGCATCTCGCACCCGCGAACGAAAGGAACATCCGATTGATCGCAGTGCAGCATCCGCAATTTCGGGACAGGAACAGGATCGAACAAGATCGGTGCGGAGCATGGCGGCCTCCCCGCAAATAAAGTTTGTGACATTGAGACAACGCCAGCAGCGTTTTTGCGGACCCCGCGCTGGCATGACGAAAGTCATAAAAACAAAAACCGGCAGGAAAAAGGCCACATGCTATTTCCCCGCCGGTTTCATAATTTTTATTCGTCAATCGGAGACGCCGCCGCGGATCAACGACCAAGGCCCTTGTCGTTCAGCCGCCGTCTGCTTCGAAACCGGCAGCCTTGATGCCCGCTATTGCGGCCGCTTCGTCATTGTCGGATGTGTCGCCGGAAACTCCAACCGCGCCGACGATGCGCTTGTTCGCATCACGGATGAGCACGCCGCCGCCAACGGGCAGAATGCCGCCGTCTGCAAGATGCGCCGCCGCCGCCATGAATTGCGGTCTCTCCTGCGCGACCTTCTCGAGCCGCTTGGACCCCGCGCCCCAGGCCACTGCCCCCCACGCCTTGCCGAACGCGACTTTCCAGCGCAGGAAACTGGTGCCGTCGTCGGACAGGCCCGTTCGCAATGCGCCTCGGTCATCGAGTACGATTATGGCGAGCGGATTTAAGCTGTTGTCGCGCGCGTACTTGTGCGCTGCGGCCAGAATTATCTGCGATTTTTCAAGCGTGAGATCGGTCACCTTTCCCTCCCGGTATGCGCCGGTCCTTTCCGGCGGCCCATAATTATCATTACGGGAATGGACACAACAATGCCCTGCGTTAACCTTTTCTCCGGCGAAAGAGCTGGTCGATCATGCGGAAGGCGCCCGGTCTTGTGCGATAGCGCACGCTTCGGCGCATGATCGTCAGAGTTGGTGAATCGAATGTTTCGCCGCCCCAATTGGGTCAACTCCGGCAATTTAAGCGCGGAACCGGGCGAAAGTGCACGCCAACGCGCCATGCAAACTTGAAACGCCTCGTTCCGGTTAACTTTCCCGACTGATTTCACTCCGGATTTAAGGTGCAGCGCAGCCAGCGAGGATATTGACGCTTGGGGAAATCGGTGTAACGTTCAGAACGTTGAGTTGCCTCCGCGCGGAGGGGGACGTCGATACCTTCCACAGTGGCGACGGTCTTCGCTGGGCTCTCACGATGCATCGAAATGCGGCTTCAATTGTTGATTGAAGGAGACCAGAAAATGGATGATCGCGAGAAGCAGCAAGAGTTGCTGAAACTCCAGGAAGAACTGAAAACCACCGGAATGTCCCGGCGCAAGTTTCTCGACCGCCTGAAAGCACTGGGCATCGGCTTCGGCGCCGCCGCCGTCGTCGGCGCGGAAGCCGCGCAAGCGCATACCGGCGATGCCGTCAGCCTGCAGTCGACCAATGCTGCCCTCGGCAACATTATCGACGAAGGGCGCGAGCAGGCCGCCGGCGAACCGAACATGCAGGTCGCCCAGTACTGGCGCTACCGCCGCTGGTCGTATCGCCGCTGGTATCGCCGTTATCGCCGCTTCTACCGCCGTTATCGCCGGTATTATTACCGCCGGTATTACTGGTAAGCACTTGCACGGGGCTCGTGCGGGGAATATCCCGCGCCTGCCCGACACGCTATTCTGGAACCCGCCATCACGCAAATGCTGGCGGGTTCTCTTTTTCCGGCTGAACCGGAAATGCGTGCCCTTGCCAGCGCTAACCACGCTGCAATCCCGCGCTTGCAAGGAAATGCCGGACGCGAGCATAATTTCGCACGAATTGCAGCGCATCGTCGCCCGAACCGAACCCGCCGCCATCGCGCTTCGCTTGCGGCCATGAGAGGATGAAAGCTCATGTCCTTCTCCGACATCGGACATCCGAACCAGCTCTCCACGCATTCAGTTGGCGCCGACGCCGAAAAGCCGGTGTTCCAGTTCCTGCTGGTTAAGCTGGCTTCCCGCTGCAACATCAATTGTACGTATTGCTACTGGTTTCGGGATGCCGAGGTTTACAAAAAGCCGGCTGTTTTTACGAAGGACGCGGAAGATGCGTTTTGCGCGCGGCTTGAGGAACACATCAAGGAACACGATCTCGATGAATTTCTCGTCATTTTCCATGGCGGCGAGCCGCTGCTTTTTCCAAAGCATCGCTTCGTAACGCTGCAGAAAAAACTGAACGCCATCGAAGAACGAACCGGCTGCACGATTCCGCGCGGCGTCAGCACGAATGCGATGCTGATCGACGACGAATGGGCGAAAATTCTCAAGGAACACGAGATCGGTGTCAGCGTCAGCATCGACGGACCGCCGGAAATCCATGACAAGTACCGGATCGACATGAAAGGCAATGGCTCGCATGCGCAGACCTTGCAGGGTATCGCCAATCTGAAGAAAGCGGGAATCGAGCCCGGCATTCTCTCGGTCTGCAATCCGGACACCGACCCGGAAGTGTTGCTGAAATATATCGTCGACGAAATGGGCGTTACGAAGTTCGACATCCTTCCGCCGGATGCAACACACGAAGACAATCCGCCGCCGATCCATCCCTATTTCATCAAGCTTTTCGATGTCTGGTATGACAGATACGCGGACAAGGGCGTACGAATCTCGACATTGGACGCAATGATCCAGGGCGTCATGGGCGATCCTTCGAGTTGCGACACCATAGGCCTCGGTCCCATCGATACAGTGACGCTGATGAGTGACGGAACGCTCGAGCCGCTCGACGTTCTGCGCATCATTGGCGATGGCAGCACCAAGACCGACATCAATGTCGCCTCGCATTCCATTCAGGACGTGCAGCAGGATCTGCGCTGGCGAACGGCTTACGAAGCCAGCATGAACCTGTGCGACACATGCAAGGCTTGCGAATATTACGATTGCTGCGGCGGCGGTCATCTGGCCCAGCGCTGGTCGAACGAACGCCAGTATGACAATCCCAGCGTCTATTGCGAAAGCTGGAAGGCGATATTCGATCATATCTGGACCCGCATCTCGCCAACCCTCGTTATCCAGACGGACGATATGGACGGCGCGAACGATCCGGCGCCGGCGCAACCCACCGCCTGATATCTTTCCGGAGACACACGTGTCCGATACACCGCATACGACACGCGTCGCTATCGTACAGGCGGCGCCGGTCTTTCTCGATGCCGAAGCGAGCGCGCAGAAAGCGATCCAGCTTATCGGCCAGGCTGCAGAAACCGGCGCCACGCTTGCTGCATTCGGCGAGGGTTGGATCCCCGGCTATCCCATGCACGCGTTTGCCCGACAAGGAACCGATCTGTGGTGGGAAATGGCCGCCGCCTATCTCGAACAGTCGGTCGATATCTCCGGAGCGCTTGTCCAAAGTCTCTGCGATGCAGCCGGCGCTTCCGGGATCGACGTCGTGATAGGAATCAGCGAGCGAGATTCCGTCACCAACGGCACCGCCTATTCGACCTTGCTGGTCATTGGGGCGGACGGCCGAGTACATGGCCGGGACCGCAAACTGAAAGCAACGCTGCACGAACGCGCCGTGTGGGGCGATGCCGATGCGGCCGGACTGACCGTGGCGGAACGGCCCTACGGCGTCGTAAGCTCTCTGGCCGGTTCCGACAACCAGATGGCCCTGCCCGCCTATGCACTGGCCGAACAGGGCGCGCAATTCCATATCGCCGCCTGGCCCGGCGGAGAAATGCAGATGCCGCCGCCGCCGTCCGTACCCTGGCCGCGCCAGCATCTCATGTCGCGCGCGTTAGCTGCACAGATGGGCGCATACGTTCTGTGCGCCGCCGGGACGATGCAAGCGGACGACATTCCGGAAAAATACCGCGGCGAAATCGCGCGCGAATTTACCGGCGACAGCATCATTGTCGATCCGCGCGGCGAAATCATTGCCGGCCCTGCGAAAGGCGAGACGATCCTGATCGCCGATTGCCGCACCGATGTCATGCGTGCGGCCAAGGTCGCGTTCGATCTTGCCGGGCACTCGGCGCGCCCGGACCAATTACAGTTTCAGCATCCGCACGCCAGCGAAAACAGCGGCGGCTTCAGCGGTCAGAACGGATTTGGCAGCGACTACGGGCAGGACTTCGGGCAGGACTTCGGCGGCGACGGTTACGGCGACTATCCAGAAGATGGCGGCTATGGCGGCGGCCCTGCCCGCGGATCGGATTCCGGCCCGCGCGCCGGCGGCTGGACCAGCGAACCACCGCCCGGCCGCGGCCGCCGCTAACCGCGGACATTACCGCCGCGTCGTTCTTTGCGATCGATTCCAAAGTGCAAAGCATCGCTACCGATAAGCCCCGTTTTGAATCCTTCGAAACGGGAAAAGCTTGTCGGCATTTTTGCGAAAAACCGGAGCCACTTTTTCGCGCGATGTCCCAGTGCATCCTTTGGAGACCGCTACAGGCGACGCATTGCATCGTGTCCTGCGCGCGGAGCTTATTCTTAGACCTATTATTTTCACTCCATTGATTCCAAAGTCATTCATCCGACAAGTTTGCGAGTGGGTTAATGGCCGCTACCATTCGCCAGTGTTCTGCATCGACTTCCACGGCTCCTGTACCGGCAGCGGATCGCCCTTTTGCAGCAGTTCGATGGAGATGTTGTCCGGCGACCTGACGAACGCCATTTTGCCGTCACGCGGCGGCCTGTTGATGGTGACGCCGCCCTTCTGCAACCTGTCGCAAAGCGCGTAAATATCGTCGACCTGATATGCGAGATGGCCGAAATTCCGCCCGCCGTTGTAGTCCTCGGTGTCCCAATTGTAGGTGAGTTCGACCAGTGGCGCGCGGTTGGCTTCGGCCGCTTCCTTGTCGTCGGGGGCGGCCAGGAATATCAGGCTGAAGCGGCCCTGCTCGGACTCGACGCGGCGGACTTCCGTCAGGCCGAGCTTGTTGCAGTAGAAATCGAGCGAAGCCTGAAGGTCCTTCACCCTGACCATTGTGTGCAAATATCGCATTGCATTCTCCCGTTGGATTCCGTCCGCTGCGCCGCGTGCGCCCGCTTATCTCTTACGTTTCCGATGGCAACTTGTCCGCAGCGGCAAAAAAGGGCAAGAGGCCACAGAGAAAAAACGGACAGAGCATCGCGCCAAAAAGCGGTTCCGGCTTTTCGCGTATAGCAATGCTCTAGTATGTGAAATCGATCAGCTTTTGTGCGTTCAAGTGATTCCATTAGAAGGCACGCTGATCTAGCCGCCCATCTGCGACGGCGGGGGAGAACGCCATGAAATATCGACGCCTTGGCAAAACCGGGCTTCAGGTATCCGAGATTTCCTTCGGCACCGGCGACAATGCCGGTCTGATGATGAATGCCGCCGCCCCCGAGCGTGAGCGGACGCTGGCGCGCGCCATCGATCTTGGGATCAATTTCTTCGATACGTCTCCTGATTACGGCAAAGGCGTTGCGGAAACCAATCTCGGCGCCGGCCTGAAGCAGGTAAAAAGCGATGCGATCGTCTCGACCAAGGTCGAGATCATGGCCGACGACCTCGTCGATATTGCGGGAAAGATCGAGCGGTCCGCCGAAGCGAGCCTGAAGCGGTTGCAGCGCGATTGCGTCGATGTGCTCATGATCCACAACCCGCCAAGACGTGAGCGCAACCCGCAAGCGGCCCACTGGCTGCCCCTGACGCCGGAGGACATGCTTGGCCCGGCGCTTGAGGGGTTAGAGCGGGTGCGCAAGGCCGGCAAGGCGCGCTTTTTCGGGTTCACCTGCGAAAATGCCGAACCAGATGCGGTCAAGCAGGTTCTGGCCTCCGGCAGCTACGACGCCATCAACTGCTGGTACAACATGGTCAATCCATCGGCAGGCATGACAATGCCGGAAGGCGTTCGCTTTGGTCGCAATTATGACGATTACTGCGGCATCGTCACGTATGCCGGCAAGCACGATGTCGGCGTTGCTGTCATCCGCCCGCTGGCAGGAGGTGCGCTGACCTTTCAGGTGGCGCAAACGGGACCGACTGCCAGACACGCCAATGCCGGAGGCATCTACAGCCGCAATCCGGAAAGCTTCCGGCCCGAAGCCGAGCGCGGCAAAGCTTTTGCGTTTCTGCACCGGCCGCCCCGCACCCTGCCCGTGGCGGCGTACCAGTTCGCGCTGGCAAACAACGCTGTTTCCACGGTCATTGGCGGTTATTCGGATTTTTCGCAATTGGAAGAGATTGCCGCTGCGCCGGACTGCGCGCCGCTCAGCGAAACCGAACTGCAAGACATTCGCGCCGTCTATGCGCGGAATTTCGGTCTGGTTTGACAGGGCCGCACATTCTTGCCGCTTGATCGCAGGCGGAGTTCGCGGCAACCTGTACGTCAAGAAATTGTAATATCAAAGAGGAGCGTCCAGCCATGCTTCCGAAAGACAAGAATGAACTGCTCTGCCGGGTCGAAGGCCAGGCGACCATGGGACAGATGATGCGCCGCTACTGGATGCCGGCGCTCAAGAGTTCGGATCTCGTCGCAGGCGGCGCGCCGAAGCGTGTGCGGCTATTCGGCGAAGATCTGGTTGCATGGCGGGCGCCGGACGGAAGTCTTGGGCTGATCGACGAATTCTGTCCCCACCGGGGCGCATCGCTGGTCCTGGCGCGGAACGAGGATTGCGGCTTGCGCTGCATTTATCACGGCTGGGTGATGACCGCAGACGGCAAAGTGAGCGAGACGCCGGCCGAAGGCGCTGACAGCAAGATGCGCGAACGGGTCAAGTTTGCACATTATAAAGTAAGGGAGGCTGGTGACATCGTTTGGGCTTATCTTGGACCGGCCGAAAGCGAGCCACCGTTGCCGGCGCTGGAATTCACTCGCTTTCCGGATTCTCAGATCGTCATTCTGCGCGCGCGCGAGCATGCCAACTGGGCGCAATGCCTTGAAGGAGCTATCGACTCCGCCCATTCGAATTATTTGCATTCGAATGGCATAAGGCCAAGCACACAGGTCGGCGGCATCACCGAACACGGCAAAGCCGAGCATTTGTCGCGCCCTTCCAACGACGGCGCGCCGAAGTTCGACGTAGAAACCATGCCATACGGTTTCCGCTATGCGGCGCTACGCAAGCCTATCCACGATGCGGACAAGAACACTTATGTGCGCGTGACATTATTTGTCGCGCCCAACAGTTCGATGATACCGGCGGCCAAGGGGTGGGGATCGGTTCAATATTTCGTGCCCATCGACGATCACACAACCATGTTCTACTACATCCTCTGGAAGCGGGATGGGGCGATCGACGCACAAACGCGCAAGCGATACGACGAGAACATGGGCCTGCATGTCGGCTCGGACATGGACGAGAATTTCAACAAGATCCGCACGCGCGATAACAACTGGCTGCAAAATCGCGACTCCATGACGAGCGGGGAAAGCTTTTCCGGCATTCACGGCATCAACATGGAAGACATAGCGGTGCATGAAAGCATGGGCGCGATTTACGACCGAAGCAAGGAACACCTGGGCGCGAGCGATCTTGCCGTCATTCACTTCCGCCGGCTGATGCTGGATGCGGCAGAAAGATTCGCCGCCTCGGGCGAGGCTCCGGTGGGTCTGCGCGAGCCTTTCGAATATGGTCGCCTGCACACGGGCGAAGGCATGGTCCCGCATGGCGAACGCTGGCAGACCGTCATGGAAGACGAAACGCCGGAGCCGATAGCGGCGAAGTAGCGAGCGGTACGCACGCGATCTTTCAGGCCGCGCGAGTTCCGGTGATGCGTATGCGGCAGCACCATTGCTCGCACGTCCGGTTCATCCCCGGCTCTTGCAGCGCAAGGCATCCCGAACGCGCCCCTTGCCAAATCACTTGCCAAATCACTTGCCAAATCCCGCAATTTTTGTTAGTGAATACTCACACACTACTGTTCGACCTGTTCGCGAATCTCATGCGGAGAGTTACATGTTTTTGAATTTGCTGAAATCCCGGCGTTTCGCGCCATTGTTCTGGACTCAGTTCTTTTCCGCCTTTAACGACAATTTCGTTCGCAACATGCTGGCAATGTTGATCCTCTTCCGGCTGGGCGAAGCGCAATCGGGCGCTCTGGTGACGCTGGCCATCGGCATATTCATTTTGCCGTCGATATTTCTGTCCGCCCTTGGTGGGCAGATCGCCGACGCAAACGACAAGTCAATTATCGCGCGGCGGCTGAAGTTCGCGGAAATCTTCGTCCAGATGATTGCGGCGGCAGGTTTCTGGTTTTCTTCTCTGACGCTGCTTTATGCGTCGCTCTTTGGCCTTGGTGTCATCGCCGCACTGTTCGGTCCGATCAAATACGGCATCTTGCCGGACCACCTGGAGACACATGAGCTACCCGCTGGAAACGCCCTCGTCGAGGGCGCGACTTTTCTGGCCATACTTCTTGGAATTGCGGCCGGCGCCTACGCCGCCTCGCACGGCAGTGCTTCGATTTCAGTCGTTGTGCAACTCATGGTCGTTGCCCTGGCTTGCTGGCAGGCAAGCCGCTTTATTCCCGCTACAGGCGCCGCCGCACCGGGACTGCGCATAGAAAGCAATATTCTCGCCTCCAGTTGGCGCATGGTGAAAGAATTGCGCAAGGATGCTCGCCTGTTCAACGGCGGACTTGCGGTGAGCTGGTTCTGGATGACCGGCGCTGTCGCGCTCTCTCTCATACCGGTAATCGTCAAACACAGGATCGGCGGCGGCATCGAAGTCGAAACCGCGATCAGCGCACTGTTCGCCATTGGCATTGCCGCAGGCTCTCTGCTTGCGGCGCTGCTGGCGCATGGCCGCATCATCCTGCTTCCAGTCCCCGTGGCGGGCGCGCTGATGGCGCTCTTCCTCGGCGATCTTGCTTTCGCAACTGCCGGTCTCGCAAACGCCACAAGCGCTATCGGGCTGAGCCAATTCTTCGCCAGCAGCATCGGCGTGCGCATCGCTGTCGACGTCATCGGCCTGTCGGCAGCCGGGGGTCTTTTTGTGGTTCCGGCATTTGCCGCGGTGCAGGCATGGGCGGGCGAAGAACGGCGCGCGCGTGTCGTCGCTGCGGTCAATATCGTCACGTCACTCTTCATCGTCGGCGGCGCGCTCACGACTGCAGCATTGCAGCTTGCCGGCATGTCCGAACCAGCCTTGCTTGGTCTACTCGCGATCTTGAACCTTGCGGCAGCTATCGTCTTCTTCCGGATATTGCCGGGAAACTTCGTTGCCGACTTTCTGAATATCGTCTTCCGGGCGTTTTACAGGATAGAGGTGAAAGGCATCGAAAACATCTCCAAGGCAGGCGACAATTGTGTGATTGCGCTCAACCACGTTTCGTTTCTCGATGCGCCGGTCATTCTGTCGCTGCTCGACAAGAAGCCGGTGTTCGCGATCGACTGGAACATCGCCAAGGCCTGGTGGGTCAAACCGTTTCTCGGTATCGCGAAATGCTTTCCGATGGACCCGACGAAGCCGCTGTCCACGCGTGGCCTCATCAAGGAAGTCCGCGACGGCGAGACCCTGGTGATATTTCCGGAAGGCCGGCTGACGGTTACCGGCTCGCTCATGAAGGTCTACGATGGCGCAGCCATGATCGCGGACAAGGCGGATGTCCCGGTCGTCCCGGTGCGTCTGGAAGGTCTTGAGCGCACGCATTTCTCGCGCGTGCCGGGCGCGTTCGTTCGCCGGGCGCTGTTCCCGAAAGTAAAGGTCACCTTTCTCGAGCCGCGAAAGCTCGAAATCGACCCCCGGCTGGTCGGTCGCAGGCGCCGCCAGGCAGCGGGCGCAGCTCTGTACGACGTCATGTCGAATCTCATCTATGAGACGACGGATATAGACCGGACACTGACTCAGGCTTTGGGTCAGGCGGTGAAGCGCACAGGCGGTTCGGCCGTTCTGGTGGAAGACCCGCTGAGCGGGCCCTTATCGGGCCGCAAGCTGCAAATCGGCGCCGCGGTCCTTGCCCGCAAGATCATGGCCGAAACGCAGGACGGCGAATGCGTGGGTCTGATGCTGCCCAACGCTACGGGTGCCGCCGTGACTTTTTTTGCGATACAAGCGGCGGGACGCGTTGCCGCGATGCTCAACTACACAGCCGGCGCACATAATCTGAAAGCTGCTTGCACGGCAGCGACCATACGAACGGTTTTCACATCGCGGGCATTCATTGAAAAGGCAAAACTCGGACCAATCGCCGAAGACCTCGCCAGGCAGGTACGCCTGATCTACCTGGAAGACGTGCGCGCGAAAATTTCCATCGCTGACAAGCTGCGTGGCTTAGTGGATGCCGGAAAGATGCTCGCTCCCCGCATGCCGGATCAGGCCGCAGTAGTCCTGTTCACCTCCGGTTCGGAAGGAACGCCAAAGGGTGTCGTGCTCTCGCATCGCAACTTCAATGCCAATATCGCGCAAATATTTGCCCGCTTCGACATTACGCCGAAGGATATCGTGTTCAACGTCCTGCCTGTGTTCCATTCGTTTGGTTTGACTGGCGGCATGCTGCTTCCAATGCTTTCGGGCATGAAGTGCTTCTTGTATCCCTCACCTTTGCACTACCGCCAGATACCGGAACTCATCTACGCGACGAACGCCACCGTGCTGTTCGGAACCGATACGTTTCTCAACGGCTACGCGCGTACAGCAAACGCCTACGATCTGCGGTCGCTTCGATATATCGTTGCCGGGGCGGAGCCCGTAAAAGAATCGACCCGGCGAACCTATGCGGAAAAATTCGGCCTGCGCATTCTCGAAGGTTTCGGCGTGACGGAGGCTGCCCCCGTTCTTGCCGTCAACACGCCGATGTTCAACAAGAGCGGTACGGTCGGCCGTTTCCTGCCAGGTATAGAAGCGCGCCTCGATACCGTTCCTGGCATAGCCGAAGGCGGCCGTCTCAGCGTCCGCGGTGCAAACATCATGATGGGGTATTATCGCATCGACGAGCCCGGGGTGCTGGAAACAACGCCGGACGGCTGGCACGATACCGGCGACATTGTTTCGATCGACCATGAAGGATTTGTCCGCATCCTTGGACGCGCCAAGCGGTTCGCAAAGATCGCTGGAGAGATGGTTTCGCTTGCCGCTGTCGAACAGATGTGCGCCGGCCTATGGCCCGACAAATCTCTTGCCGTTGTCGCGGCGCCCGATCCGCGCAAGGGCGAGCGCCTGATTCTGGCCACCGACGCAAAAGGCGCCACACGGGCGACGGTCCAGGATTTCATGCGCAACCGCGGAGCGACCGAATTGATGATGCCCTCCGAGATCGTGATATTGCCGGCGCTTCCGCTTCTGGGTTCAGGCAAGACGGACTATGTCGCGCTTAACACGCTGGTTCACAACGCCGTCACGGCGAAAACGGCTGGGTGAAGCATGAGCAATACATCTCCCCGTCCGCGCAAACGCGACGGCGCCGCAACACGAGAGAAGATACTTGCCGAAGCGTTGCGGCTTTTTGCCCACAGAGGTTACGACGCCACATCGATACGGGATATATCTACTGCTGTGGGCGTTGCAGACGCTGCGCTATACCGCCACTTTCCTTCGAAAGAGGAAATCGCGTCAGCGGTTTTTGTGCGCCATTATAGCGCGCTTGCCGGGAGAATTTCGCAGATAGCGACCCGCCCACAGCCGACGGCAGCTATCGTCAATGACCTCATAGCGCTATTGTGCGATCTCTTCGATGCTGAGCAGGATGTGTTCACGTTCTTGCTGATCCACCAGTACGATCACCTGCGCTACGTCGAGCTTTCAGGGAATCCTGTCGAAGAAATCACGGCTATCATGCGCGCGGGAATTGAACGCGGCGACATCAGAGTGGCCAGCGCAGAACTTGCAGCCGCGGTTGCACTGGGAGCAGCGATCCAGCCGGCAGTATTCACCCTTTACGGCAGGCTGAAAGGCCCGCTGACCGAAAAGCAGGAAGAGATCGCCAACGCGGTGAGCCGGGCCCTGGGTCTGGTTTGAAGCCGAATATATAAAACCTGTGGCGTCAAACGTCGCGAGCCCTTTTCGCAGGCCGGCGCCAGACCATATAAGACGTACGACTTACCAAAAGGACCAGACATGCGCACCGATACAGGAAAAGCCGTTCACCTGTCCGACTACCGCGTACCGGATTTTCTGTTCGAGAAGGTCGATCTGGTCTTCAGGCTCGATGCAGAGAAAGCAACTGTCGAATCCTCGTTGACGATCCGTCCGAACCCGTCCGGACAACCCGGGGCGCCGCTCGTTCTGGATGGCGAAGATCTGAATGTCGTCAGCGTAGAACTCGACGGCAAGAAGCTGCAGGCCTCGGAAGCATCCATCGCGCCGGACGGTTTCACGCTAGCCGCACCGCCACAGCGGACGTTCGTCCTGCGAACCGTTACGGAGATCAATCCTGCCGCGAATACGCAGCTGTCCGGCCTCTACCGTTCGGGCGCCGCATTCTGTACGCAGTGCGAGGCGGAAGGCTTTCGCCGCATCACCTATTTCATGGACCGGCCCGACGTATTGTCTATCTTTACGACACGGCTGGAAGCAGACCGAAGCATTGCCCCTGTGCTGCTGGGGAATGGCAACCTTCAGGAGTCGGGCGACCTTGGCGGCGGACGATGCTTTGCCGTCTGGCACGACCCTCACCCGAAGCCGTGTTATCTGTTTGCGCTCGTTGGCGGAGACCTTGCCTCGATCCACGATACTTTCCGGACAAGGTCCGGACGTGAGGTTGCGCTTGGCATTTACGTCGAAAAAGGCAAACAGGAGCGTGCGTACTACGCGATGGATGCGCTGAAGCGCTCTATGCGCTGGGACGAAGAAGCGTTTGGCCGCGAATACGATCTCGATGTTTTCAACATCGTCGCCGTCTCGGATTTCAACATGGGCGCGATGGAGAACAAGGGTCTCAACATCTTCAACGATAAATATATTCTCGCCTCGCAGGATACTGCCACCGACGCCGACTACAAGCACATCGAATCGGTCGTAGCACACGAATATTTTCATAACTGGACAGGAAATCGCATCACATGCCGGGACTGGTTCCAGCTGTGTCTTAAGGAAGGCCTTACCGTCTTCCGCGACCAGGAGTTTTCGGCCGATCAGAGATCTCGCGCCGTTCAGCGAATTGAAGACGTTCGCGCCCTGCGCTCGGCGCAGTTCAGCGAAGATGCCGGACCACTGGCGCACAATGTCCGGCCCACAACGTATCATGCGATCGACAATTTCTACACGGCGACAGTTTACCAGAAGGGCGCCGAAGTGATCCGCATGCTGAAAACGCTTATCGGCAGTAATGCCTTCCGCGAGGGCATGGACCTGTACTTCGAACGTTTCGACGGTACAGCGGCGACGGTCGAAAATTTCATTTCCTGTTTCGAAGAATCTTCAGGACGCAATCTCGATCAATTCATGCTCTGGTACAATCAGAGCGGTACGCCATTGGTGCGTGCCAGCGGCAAACACGATGCGGCCGCGCGCACTTATACACTCACGCTGGAGCAGACGCTCGCCCCGACTCCGGGACAAGAAAACAAGTTGCCGCAAGTCGTCCCCGTAGCCATTGGCTTGCTCGATCGCGAAGGCAATGAGATCGCTTTGAAATGCAGCAACGCCCATGGGCACGACGCGCCGAGCGAACATGAACTCGCCATTACGACATTCGAGCTGAAAAGCAGCGCCCGGACACTCGTTTTTACCGGCATCGAACATGAGCCGGTCCCATCGCTGCTGCGCGGGTTCTCTGCTCCTGTGAACCTGTCCATCGACTACAGCGAAGACGATCTCCTGCTTCTCGTTGCGCATGATAGCGATCTGTTCAATCGCTGGCAGGCTGCCCAGACCTATGCAACAAGGCTTTTGCTGAGCTCGGCCGCCAGCCTGCGCACGGGCGCCGAACCGGGCCAGGCGTCCGGGTATTGTGCGGCGCTCGCTCCGGTTCTGAAGAGCTATTCCGCAGACATGGAGTTCGCGGCGCAGATATTGACGCTGCCCAGCGAATCCGATCTGGCGCGGGAAACCGGCGATAACGTTGACCCCCAAGCAATCTTCCACGCGCGCAAGGCGCTTCGCGAAGCTATAGGCTCGGCTCACATGGAAAGTCTGAGGTCGATCTACGACGCGGTTTCCGGAAATTCCGCTCCGTTCGACCCTGCTCATTCGGGAGCCCGGTCCTTGCGCGCGGTTTCCTTGGCTCTGCTGACAGCCGCCGATCCGGATACCGGTTCGATGCTGGCGCGGCAGCAGTTCGAAACGGCCGATACCATGACAGATAAAACTTCAGCGCTATCCGCCCTCGGACCTATGCCCGGCAAGGATCGCGACGAGACGTTTGCACGTTTCTACGAAGATCATCGACAAGACGCACTGGTCATCGACAAGTGGTTTGCGTTGCAAGCCATGATACCGGGGGACGAGGCGCTCCAACGCGTCCGGTCTCTCATGCGGCATCCGGCGTTTTCGATGTCGAACCCGAATCGTCTTCGTTCGGTCGTCGCCAGCTTTGCCTTTGCCAATCCATCCGGCTTCAATGCGGCGGATGGTTCAGGTTACGATTTCGTCGCAGAAACAGTCCTGGAGATCGACAAGCGCAACCCACAGGTCGCTGCCCGGATGTTAACGGCATTCAAGAGCTGGCGCGCGCTGGAACCACTCAGGCGCGCAAAAGCCAAAGCCGCCCTGGGTCGAGTGGCTGCGTCCAAAGACCTGTCCGCTGACGTCAAGGACATCGTAACGCGCTCTCTGGCATAGGGCGCCTTGCCAAAAAGCGATTCAAAAATAGACCCTTAATGGATTCGCCAATTTTCGCCCGGAAAAAAGGCGCGATAACGTTTCATTAATATCTGGACAAAACAGCTTTCCGGGATTCAACTGGGCCTGATTCGCTGCGATGCGGCACATGGCGGCGGATCAACCTCAAAGCGAGGGGGCCTTGAGATGGAGCGTGCAAACGCTGCCAAAGGGTCGGCTGTTGCCGGTCCTATTACTGATTCTGCGCCATCTGACGGGACGCTTGGCGGCGTACGAACGCATCGACTTGCGAAAATGCTTCATGTCGCTCTACCTGCCGCGGTCGCCGCGTTTGCAGGTGCTTTGGTTTGCGCCGGCATAATTCTGGCGATCAACATGCGCGAAGAGGCAATGGCCGATGCGGTGTCGGAAATGGAATTCGTCGCATCGGCGCTTGCTGCCGAGATCGGAACCGCCAGCAAAGGTTCTGAAGGAGCGAAACGCCAATCGTTTGAGCGCAGTTTTCCTGGCCGGATCGTTGCCCGTGGCCGGCAGGTTCTCATAACCGACAGGACTGGAAAAATCGCAGGCGCTTTGCCCGCACGTTCGGGACGCGCCGAGTTATTGTCCGAAATTGTGGCGGACGTGTCATTGCTTGCGCCGATAGCCGGCGCCGCAAGTATCGTCAGGACAACCCTGCTCGATGGCTCGGAAGTCTTGCTTACCGTTCGCGCCCTGCCCGCGCCTTGGGAAAGGCTAGTTATACTGCAGAAGACAGCGGACATACTCAGGGACTGGCGCGATACAGTCTGGCGTATTGGCTCGCTCCTGCTGGCAGCAATGCTGGTGGCTTGTGGCGTGACAGGCGCTTACCTCTGGCAGTCAGCACGCACGCGCGAAGCACAAGGAACTTGCGACCGGCTGGCCAGCCGAATGGACAGCGCGCTAGCGCACGGAAGATGCGGCCTGTGGGACTGGGATATTGCACGAGGACGAATCCACTGGTCGGCCTCAATGTACGACATGCTTGGCCTCATCCCCAATCCGGCAGCAATCTCCATTCGCGATGCTTCGGCACTGGTGCATCCGGAAGACGGCGATCTTGCAGCCATGGCGCGAGACTTCATAGCATCGGGCAATGACGCAATCGATCATGTTTTCAGGATGCGGAACAGTTCTGGGGAATGGTTATGGATCAGGGCGCGCGCCGAGGTCGACAAGAGCCATAGCGGTTCCCACGCACATCTGATCGGCATAGCTCTGGACATTACAGAACAACGCAAGCTTGAAGAGAAGACCAGGACGGCTGACGAACGCCTTCGCGCGGCAGTGGAGACAATCTCCGAGGCTTTTGTCTTATGGGACGAAAACAACCGGCTTGTCCTGTACAATTCGAAATTCCTGCGCTTTCACAATTTACCGCTGGAAGCGGCGCATTATGGCAAGCATTACGATACCGTCATGTCGAATGCCACTCCACCCTTCGTCACCGCCGAATACGCTCTTTCAGGGACGGCGAATGGTGGTGCGCGCTCCTACGAAGCGCAGTTGGCGGACGGACGGTGGCTGCAGGTGAACGAAAGGCGGACCGCCGACGGGGGGTTTGTTTCGGTAGGGACGGACATCACTGCGCTGAAAGCGCACGAAGAGCAATTGCTCGATTCGGAACGCCGCCTCATGGCGACGGTTGCGGATCTTCGCAAGTCGCGGCAAACCCTGCAAAGTCAGGCGCAACAACTTTCCGATCTTGCCGAAAAGTATCGCGAGCAAAAGGCGCAGGCTGAGCATGCAAGTCATGTCAAAACGGCATTTCTGGCGAATATGAGCCACGAACTGCGGACTCCGCTAAATGCGATAATCGGCTTCTCGCAGATGATGGAGGATGAAATCTTCGGCGCCTTGGGATCGCCGCGCTATGTCGAATATACATCCTTCATCCGCCACAGCGGGCAGGCCTTGCTGGCGATAATATCCGACGTGCTTGACATGTCGACGCTCGATGCCGGGCAAATGCGCCTTCAAAAGACCTCGATTGATCTAGGCGAATGTATAGTCTCCGCCGTTAACGGCGTAAAAGAGGAAGCTCGCGGCAAGAATATCGGAATACAATGCGACCTGGCGACGAATGTATTCGCATGCGCCGATCGCACAGCACTCGAAAAAGTCTTGCTTAAACTTCTTCGCAATGCGGTCAAATTTACCCCCGAATCCGGTCGCATATCGGTTGGTCTACAATTGAAGGACGGGGAAATCGATATCGTCATTCAAGACACAGGAATTGGCATTTCCGCCGAACACCTCGAGCGCGTGACACGCCCCTTCGAGCAGATAAATTCTCCGATACAAAATGGAATGAAAGGGTCTGGACTTGGACTGGCGATCGCACAATCTTTCATCCGGTTACACGGCGGAATTTTGCACATCGATTCCGTTGTCGGCAGTGGCACCATAGTTACCATTCATCTACCTTTGCCTGCGGCGAGCGCACAGGCCGGCGATACTATCTCTGTGCCGGCGGCGGTCAGCGCCGTAGCATAATTCGCTTACGCGCGGCTTCACCAGGCGATGATTATTATTGCACTATCGTGAGATATGTTGCGCGGACTTGCTTACGCAAGGATTCCACTTCGCGTTCGACAGTCTTGAAATCGGGCAGGTTCACGGCACCCGCAAGACGACGCAAGACGCCGGAAGCTGTCGTTTCCGGAACAAAAGTGCCATCAATGGCGAGCTTTTGCGTTTGCATGATTGCGCTGTAAAAGCGATAAGCTTCAAGCAGAATGCGACCGGATTCAACGTCGAGCGCGCCATTGGCAACAGCGGCTTCTACCACCTTACCGGTATTTACATCGTGTATACCGGGAATTGCGTGTGCGTGTTTCAAGCAAATAAACTGTGCGGTGAATTCGATGTCGATCAATCCCCCTGCCACGAGTTTAAGATCCCACGGGTCGCTGTCGCCCTTCTCTGCAGCAATCAGCTCACGCATCGATTTTACGGCATTCGCTAGCTCGACCCCGTCGCGAGGGATACACAACGCAGCCTCGATGACTTGACTAGCCTCGTATCCGAGACCAGATGACCCCGCGACATGGCGCGCCCGGCTCAGTGCCATGTGCTCCCATGTCTCGGCGGCGCCAAGTTGATATTCCCGAAAGCTGCGGATGTTCGTTGCGACGGGACCTTGCCGGCCGGATGGGCGCAATCGCATATCCACCTCATACAACGGTCCCCGACGTGTCGGCACGGTCAGGGCCGAAACCAGCCGCTGGGCAATGCGCGCATAATATTGATTGGCGTGGATCGATCTCTGCCCATCGGAATAAGGTTCGCTTTCATCAAAATCGTAGAGAAGAATGAGATCGAGATCGGACGTAGCGGTCATTTCCCTCGATCCAAGCTTGCCAAGACCGAGTACGGCGCAGCGTCCGCCCGGCACCGCGCCGTACTCCTGTTTGAAGATAAATTCGACATGGTCCAGAGCTGTGCGAACAAGCGAGGCGGCAAGTCCGGAATATTGCGCGCCTGCGTCGCCAGCGTCGATAGCGCCTGAGAATATACGAACGCCGATCAGGAACGATTCCTCAAGGGCGATATCGCGCATGGCGTCCAGAACCGGTTCGGTATCCGGCCGCTGCGTATCGACTCGCGCTGCCCTGCTTTCGAAATAAGCTTCGTCGCGTGTGGTCCCGAGCAGGGCCGGATCGATGGCTGCGTCCAAAACATGCGGCCGCTGGGTCACGACTTGAGCAAGGCGCGGAGCGCCACCCAAAATATCGCCGAACAATTCCCGCACAGATGCATTCGATTTCAGAATCGAGAGCAATTCGACCGAGGCGGGCATATGGCCCAACGCTTCGTCGAATGCCGCCAAAGCGGCGTCAGGGTCGCCACTGCCGGAAAATGCTTCAATCAGACTTGGCGTTAATTCGGTCAAAACCTCGCGAGCCCGCGCGCTTTGAATCGCAGAGCGCCTGCCGAAATGCCAGCCGCGCACCGTTTCGATAGCTTTGGAAGGATCGCGAAAACCAAGTTTTTGAAGAGTTTCAATTGTGCCTGGATCATCGAGCGAACCTGTGAAAACCAGACTTCCGATAGCGGCGCTTAGCGTAGGAGCATTCTCGAACAAGCGCGCATAATGAGTTTCGACCGCGCCCATCTGAGCGAGCAGGGCTGAAGAGAACGCCGCCACACCGGAAAATCCGCAGAACATCGCGAAGTCGTCCAGTTCGGACTCATCGGCGGGAAGACGTTGGGTCTGTTCGTCGATCCGCATTTGCAAGCGATGCTCTATGGTCCGCAAGAATCGATATGCCGCCGACAACTCCCCGACTGCTTGGGAAGTGATCCAGCCATCTTTCTCCAGCTCAGGCAGCATTTCCAGTGTTTGTCTGCCGCGCAGTTGCGGGCGGCGTCCTCCAAAGATCAGTTGTTGTGTCTGAACAAAAAACTCCACTTCCCGGATACCCCCACGACCGAGCTTGATGTCGTGTCCTGCAATTGCAATGCGCCCGTGGCCACGAACCGCATGTATTTGCCTTTTCATCGCGTGGATGTCGGCTATAGCTGCGTAGTCGAAGTATTTGCGCCAGATGAAAGGCGCCAAATCTTCGATAAACCGCTCGCCCAGTGCAATATCTCCCGCAACAGCCCGCGCCTTGATGTAGGCAGCGCGTTCCCAATTCTGCCCAACCGTTTCGTAGTAATCGAACGCAGCAGGAACAGATATGGCGACAGACGTGGAGCCCGGATCCGGCCGCAGGCGGAGGTCGACCCGAAGAACGTATCCGTCTTCCGTGCGTTCCTGCAGGAGTTTGACGAGATGCCGCGTGATCCGCACAAACAATGGCGCCGCGTCCAGAGGATCGGGCAAAGCCGGAGATTCCGCATCGTAGAAAACGATCAGATCGACGTCGCTGGAATAGTTCAACTCCCTGGCGCCGTGTTTGCCGAGCGCCAAAACAACTACGCCGCAATCTTTCTGGGGATCCGACGCGTGCGGCAGGACGAGCTTCCCGCTCCGTTCTGCGGCACGCAGAAGAAACTCCATTGCGGAGGACACTGCGCAATCCGCCATGTCGCTTATCGCGCGGACCGTCGTCTCAACAGTCCATATGCCGGCAAGGTCGGCGAGCGCGATCAGCAAGTGCGTTTCCTGCTTCATGCGCCGCAGGGCGCTCATGACCTCGGCTTCGTCCGAACTGTTCGCGACGACTTTTTGCGTCAGGTTCAAACATTCGGACAGGGCGCGTTCTGGTACGCTGGTCAGCAGCCGGGCAAAACGCTCGGGGTTTGCGGCACACAATTGCCAGAGGTAGGGCGAGTGCGCCGCCAGGGCCGTAGCAAGGCCAAGCGACTTTTCTTCCGCCAGGAGCGAGCGCAACGGATGCGCTTTTTCGAGTTCCGCGAGACATTCTTCGACGCGCGCCGTTGCAGCAGCACGATCCCGAACCGGCGGAATGCCGGTAATCAGGTCTTTCAACACGGCGCTGCCGGGCCGGGTTTCCAGAGCTTTTCCAGGTTTGGCGCGGCTTTTGGCGTCAACCGCCTTCCGTCCGGCGGTTCCTCGCGCCTTCTTCCGGGTCAAATCAAATTCTGGTTTCTTTTCTTTCATCCGACTTTTTTGCGCCTTGTTGGGTCAACGCACTGGACGGCAACGCCAGAATGACGCGCAAACCCGGTTTGTTGTCTTCGAGTCTCAGGACGCCATTGTGCAGGCGAGCGACAGCCGCTGCAAGCGAAAGTCCAAGTCCGGACCCCGGCTTGGAGCGAGAGCCTTCCAGTCGAACAAAACGGCCAACAACACGTTCGCGATCGGAATATGGAATGCCTGGCCCGTTGTCGATAATCGCAATTTCAACAGTGTCGGCCTGTCTGCTTACCTTGATCGTTATGGTGTTGTGAATATTCGAATCTGACGCATCCGGGGCTCCTGGTGAAGGGAGCGTGTTCGTTGGCGCATCTGCAACCGCTTCGAGCGGCCGCATCACACCGTACTTCAACGCATTGTCGAGGAGGTTTGAAACTGCCTGCCCGATCAATTCGCGATTTCCATGCACGTTCAACCCCGTGCCGGCCTCGACGTTCAAAACTATGCCCGCATCGTCCGCAAGGGGCTCGTAGAGCTCCGCGATGTCGCGCGCAATATCCGTTACGTCGAAATCCGTCATGCCCTCGCGCTCGGTTCCGGTTTCGACGCGCGCGATCATAAGCAATGCATTGAATATCCTGATGAGGTGGTCGGATTCATCAATTACCTTTTCCATTGAGGCTCGGTATTCGCCAGTTGTTTCGGCTGTGCGCAACGTCTGTTCCGCGCGGCTCCGCAAACGCGTCAACGGCGTCTTCAGATCGTGAGCGATGTTATCGGAAACGTCGCGCATACCGGCTATCAATTCGCCGATCCGGGCAATCATCGCATTGAGGTTGACCGCAAGTCTGTCGAGTTCGTCATTGCTGCCGGCTACGGGTAAGCGCCCTTCCAGGTCTCCCATCATGATCGTTCGCGCCGACTCGTTCATGGCGTCGACGCGGTGTAGCACCCTGCGAGCGACGAAGAGGCCGCACAATGTTCCAATTACGATTAGCCAGAGCAAGGAGGTCAGCAGTGCGCGGCCCATAACTTTGTAAAGCGTTTCGCGGTCTCCCAGGTCGCGCCCTACGAGTAGCCGAAACCCGCCGGTCAGCACGAATATCCGGGCCATTGCCGTCCGCTGCATCGTTTCTTCGCCATGGCGCTGATACAGCGTTTCGGTAACGCCCGGCTTGTCGAGCACACCCGCCGGTAGCGCGGCAACGTTTCCAGTGATGGAAAGGCCCTGAAAATTGGTAACCAGATAAAGCGAAGCATTCGGCTGGCGCGTGCGCCGGTCTACAACAAATACCAGTCTGCGGATGCCACCTTGCGCATACTGTTCGGAAAGCCCGTTAATTTCCGCCTCGATTGCCACGGCGATCTGTTGATCAACCAGACGGCGAACATTCCAGGCTACCCAGCCGATGACGGCCCCCGCCCCAAGGGCGAATATCACGAGGTAAACAAGCGAAAGCTTGAATACGGTCGTGCGAAACAATTTACCTAGCGGGGTCACGGATCATGTATCCAGCGCCGCGAATGGTATGGAGCAAGGGCTTGTCGTAACCCTTGTCGATCTTGGCGCGCAGCCGCGACACGTGCACGTCAATGACATTTGTCTGCGGATCGAAGTGATAGTCCCAGACGTTCTCCAGCAACATGGTCCGCGTAACGACCTGCCCGGCGTGGCGCATCAGATATTCGAGTAGCCTGAACTCGCGCGGCTGCAATGGTATCTCGTCGCCGTCACGGCTCAACTTGTGTCCAAGCCGGTCAAGTTCCAGACCTCCGACACGTAACACCGTAGGATCGCTTGAACTGCCGGCGCCTCGCCGCACGAGCACTTCGACGCGCGCCAGAAGTTCGGAAAACGCATAGGGCTTGGCAAGATAGTCGTCGCCGCCTGCACGCAAACCCTTCACCCGGTCGTCGACCTGGCCCAGCGCCGAAAGTATCAGGACTGGCGTTTCCACTCCCTGCTCGCGCAATCCGCCGATAAGCGTCAGACCGTCCATTCGCGGCAACATCCGGTCCACGACCAGAACGTCATAGCCCCCGTCCCGGGCCATGGCATAGCCGTCCAGGCCGTCCGGCACATGGTCGGCCGTATGGCCGGCTTCGCGGAAGGCCTTGAGCAAGTAGCCGGCAGCTTCGGAATCGTCTTCGATGATGAGTAGGCGCATGGCTTATATAAGCACACCGGATCGAAAAGCGGCAGGCCGGAATTCGGCCTGCCGCACTAATGTTGGAATAACGCCTCCGTTAGCCCGCGTTACGTTCGTTCAACGCAAGGGCGACGAAGCGGATCCCGGCGGCCGATTTGACCCGCAGGAGTACCGCCTTGCGACCATCCCCGCGGGCTTTTGCTACGGCCTGATTGAAGTCGCCGACGCTCGCCACCGTCTTGCCGCCGGCATCGAGAATGATATCGCCGGAGCGAAGCCCCTGCCGGGCGGCAAGGCCGCTGGGATCGAGCTGAGCCACAACAATCCCATTGCCCCCAGCGCCGGCGACTTGCGACGCGGGAGCGAGGGTCATACCGAACCGCTGCTGCATCGGTGGGGCGAAGGACCGGTTGGGTTCGTTCCCAAGAGAAGCACGGCGCTGATGCGGCTGATCGGCCAGCGTCAGCGTGGCTGTCTGCTCGGTCCCGTTACGCAGGTAGGCGATCCTGACGCTGGAGCCCGGCGCGATTGCAGCGATCTTGCGCGCAAGTTTGCGCGGCCCATCGACTTTCTCGCCATTGACGGAAACGATGATATCGCCGGATTTCAAGCCAGCTTTTGCCGCCGGCAAACCGGGAGAAGCTTCGGCAACCAACGCGCCTGCGCTTTCCTTGACGCCAAGCGACTCCGCTATTTCCTTGGTCACCGGCTGGATTTGCACGCCTATATAACCGCGACTGACGGTGCCGTGCTCCTTGAGCGAAGTAACGACGTTCTTCACGACGTTGGCCGGGATCGCAAAGCCGATTCCGACACTCCCCCCCGATGGCGAGTAAATTGCGGTGTTCACGCCTACGACCTTGCCGTTGACATCGAAAGTCGGGCCACCCGAGTTGCCGCGATTAACCGGCGCGTCAATTTGAAGAAAGTCGTCGTAAGGACCGGAATTGATGTTGCGGCCACGCGCCGACACGATGCCGGCCGTCACCGTTCCACCCAGTCCGAAAGGATTGCCGACCGCAACAACCCAATCTCCAACGCGCGGTAGTTTGTCGGCGAACTCGACATATTTGTAATCGCCAGGCTCGGTAATTTTCAGCAAGGCCAGATCGGTCTTTTCGTCCGAGCCGACTACGCGGGCGTCAACCGTCTTACCGTCGTTGAATGTCAATTCAACCTTCGTGGCGCTTTTGACGACGTGATAGTTGGTGACGACATAGCCGTCCTGCGACACGACGAATCCCGAGCCTTGACTGCGGCGCATGCGGCGCTGTTGCGGACCCATGTTCGGGCCTCGCTGGCCAAACTGACGGAAGAAGCGCTCCATCGGGTCGCCAGGCTGAAACTGCGGCATGCCCTGCATGGGCGAGCCACGTTCGTTCATGGAATCGGACGCCTCGCCGATCGTGACTTTCACGGAAACCACGGCGTCACGAACGGTTTCGATAACGTCTGCGAAGGACGGCATTGCGACAGCCGCCTTCGGCGTCACCGGCTGGGCATGGGCGATACCCGGTGCGAATGGAATGATCTGGGCTGCGCCAAACGTTCCGCCAGCAGCGATCATTGCGGCTGCGCCGAGCAGCACGGCAGGCGAAGCCTTGCCGCGCGGCGAAATGGAGTCTTTGGTCTTGAGCTGCATGTGTATTCCCCTTTTGAGCGCCGCCGAAAGAACTGCGGCATTGGGTTCAACATGCAAAACCCCAACTAACACGGATGTTTCTCCGGCATGAAACTTTTGTAAGGTAATGGCAAAAATGTGCCGCGATGGGAAAATTATGGCGGGTTTTTGTCGAGAATTGCCCGGAGCTGAGCTTCTTCGGAGGTGTCGAGAGGGCGAGTCTGCTTGAGGTTACGTCTGCGGCTGCGCAAATTGTTCAAAATCAGCAGGCACGCCAAAAAAAGGACCAGGGCCGGCGTAGTCCAAAGCAAAATTGTTCCGGTATTCACCGGCGGTTTCAACAAAATAAAGTCCCCGTAACGCGCCACTACGAACCTAAGAACCTGTTCGTCGCTGTCGCCAGCCGTGAGACGTTCGCGCACAAGCACACGCAAATCTTTCGCAAGAGGCGCATCGGAATCGTCGATGGACTGGTTCTGACAAACGAGACACCTCAACCCGGCAGATATGCTGCGGGCGCGCGCTTCGAGTCTCTCGTCCTTCAGGATTTCGCCTGGCTGCACTGCGAAGGCGCCGCCGGATAGCGATAGCGCGAAAACCAGAATCAATCGCCGCAGAATTTTCATGCTGTCATTCCGCTGCACCAGCAGCAACCTCCGCTGCCGGCTTCGTCCGCGCGCGCTCCGAACGGCGGCGGCGGCCCGCTGCGATCCGTAGTCGCCTGTCGGATAAGGACAATCCGCCGCCGAGCGCCATGACGACCGCGCCGAGCCAAATCAGGGAGACGTACGGCTTCCAGTAGATGCGGGTGTTGAGCGCACCATCCTTCTCCTGTTCCGACACTACGATGTGTATGTGCCCGAAGCTGAAGGTGCGAATGCCCGCCTGCGATGTCGTCATGCCGCGCGTCATGAAGAAGCGCCGCGACGGCTCCATCTTTGCAACTTCGACGCCGTTTTCGCGAACTGTCATCAGCGCGACGACTTCGCGATAATTGGGCCCCTGCCGCGGCGCGACCTGATCGAGCGTGATGGCGTAGGGCCCGGCTTCGACTGTCTGCCCCTCTCTTAGCGCAACAATCTTTTCCACGCCCCAGCCGGTCGCCGCCAGCCCGAACAGCGTGACGCCGACGCCGGCGTGCGCAATCGCCGTGCCCCAGGCCGAACGCGGCAGACCGGCAAGACGGGCCAGCGTATTGCGCATTCCGGCGTTGCGGGCAAAGACACGCGTCGCCACCTCGCCGAGCGAACCCACTATAACGTATATCGCCACCGCGGCGGCAGCCACCGACACCCATGGGCCGCCGCGCAGCGCCAGCAGGATCAGCGCAGCAACAGCGCCGGCAGCGAACGCTACCGTCAAACGCTGCATCGAGCCCAGCAGGTCCCCGCGTTTCCACGCAAGCATCTGGCCAAGCGGCATGACGAAGAAGATCGGTACAAACAGCGGCGCGAAGGTCAAATTGAAAAATGGCGGTCCCACCGAAATCTTGGCGCCGGTCACCGCTTCAAGAGCAAGCGGATAGAGAGTCCCCACAAACACAGTCGCGCAGGATGTCGTTAGAAGCAGATTGTTGAAGACAAGCGCACCTTCGCGCGAAACAGGAGCAAAAATGCCTCCCTGTTTCAACAAGGGCGCGCGCAGCGCAAACAACAAGAGGGAACCACCAATAAAGAATACCAGTATTCCAAGGATGAAAACACCACGCTGCGGATCGCTGGCGAAAGAGTGTACCGATGTCAGAACCCCCGATCGCACGAGAAAGGTGCCAAGCAGCGAAAGCGAGAAAGCCAGTATCGAAAGGAAAATCGTCCACACCTTCAAGGCATCGCGCTTTTCCATAACTGCGGCGGAATGGAGCAGCGCCGTCCCGGCGAGCCAGGGCATCAACGAGGCGTTTTCTACCGGGTCCCAGAACCAGAAACCGCCCCACCCAAGCGTGTAATAGGCCCAGTATGAACCCATCGCGATGCCGAGGGTCAGGAATATCCAGGCGAGCAACATCCAGGGCCGCGCAAAACGCGCCCAAAGTGCATCAATGCGCCCGACAATCAGGGCGCCGGCTGCAAAGGAAAAGGTCAGCGAAAATCCGACATAGCCGACGTACAGCAGCGGTGGATGGATCGCGAGCCCCGGGTCCTGCAGGATCGGGTTGAGATCGCGTCCTTCGATGGGCGCCTGCGCGATACGAGCGAAAGGGTTGGACGTCAGCAGCACGAAAAGAATGAAGGCGGCCGATACCCATGACTGGACGGCGAGAACAGCGGCGGTAAGGTCCTCCGGCATGCGCCGCGCAAAAGCCGCTACCAGCGCCCCAAAGAGGGTGAGGATCAGGATCCACAGCAGCATGGAGCCTTCGTGATTGCCCCAAACGCCGGATAATTTATAGACGAGTGGTTTGTCGGAATGCGAATTCTCGAAAACGTTTACGAGTGAGAAATCCGAGGTCACATAGGCCCATGTCAGAGCCACATAGGCCACAGCGACGAAGAAAAACTGCGCCAGCGCCGTAGAAGGCGCTATTGCCATGAGCGAGGAATCGGCGCGCCGGACGCCCCACAGCGGCAACAGCGCTTGCACCAGCGAGAGTGCAAACGCCAGGACGAGGGCATAGTGGCCTGTCTCGACGATCATGGCTTACTGCTACCTTGCGCGGCGGGCGAGCCGTCCGCCTTCGTATGTTGCCACAACCCCTGTTTCTTCAGCGAATCCGTCAACTCTCGCGGCATGTATTTCTCGTCGTGTTTTGCCAGCACAGAATCTGCCTTGAACGTCGTCGACGTGACAAGGATGCCCTCCGTCACAACGCCCTGCCCTTCGCGAAACAGGTCAGGCAACATGCCGGTGTAGTTGACCTTGATGTCCCGTTTGGTGTCGGTCACGACGAAAGTAACAGCCTTGCCGGCGCCCCTCTCAATGGAACCTTGTTTCACCAACCCACCCAGACGCAAGCGTGCTCCGGGCTGAACGGATTTTTCGGCAACCTCCGCCGGCGTGTAAAAGAAAACAATGTTATCCCGCAGGGCGAACAAGACCAGTCCTGCTGCCAGCGCCAGCGCTGCGCCGGCTGCGCCGATCATCGTCATCCGGCGACCTTTGCGTGTCATCGATCAGTCTCCAAGACCCAGGCTTTTGGCGTGGGCGTCTAGTTTCTCCAGCGACTGTCCGTCATTGGCGAATATAGTGCGTGCTTTCGCAAGCGCATCCCTGGCCTTGGCCTCCTCTTTCAGAACCGAATAGGCGCGGATCAGCATCATCCACCCGTCAAAGTTTTTTCCGTCTTCCTGCAACTTGGCGGCCAGCCCTTCCACCATCGCGCGGATGGCGGAAGCCTGTTCGCCCGCCGGCATGGCGGCGATCGCCTTGCCTGTATCGCTTCCCGGTCCGCCCTGCGGCGTCGCGGCGGCCTTGTCCAGCGCAGCAATGCGTTCGCGAATGGATTGCGCCCAGGGCGCGTCCTTCGGTGCATTTGCAACCAGCCCGGTCCAAATCTTCTTCGCTTCGGCAATATCGCCTTTCTGTTCGGCGGCAAGCCCCTTGAAGAAAGTCGCCTGCCGGTTTCCTGGCTCGAGTCCGAGTGCTTTATCGAAGGCTTGCAGCGCTTCGTCCGTGACCCGGCCTTTCGCAGCAAAGACCAGCGCCTCGCCGAGAGCAGCATGTCTATCCGGCGTCGATCCCGCGAGACGAATAACATTTGTCCATGCCCGCACGGCATCGTCATAGCGGTTCATTCGCATGTAGACGGGGGCGATGACCGCCCAACCGCGCCCATCTTCCGGGTTGCGCCGAAGGTGCTTCTCGATCTTGGCCACTGCGGCGACGAGTTCGATTTGTCCGGGAGGGGCGTTCAGGCGCGCCTGTAGCGGCCTGTCGTCGAGCGAAGGTGCGCCGATTAATGCATAAATACCCAGCGCAACAGCCGGCATCGCCACAAGCGCGACCAAAGACGCTACGCGTCTCGGAATAAGCGGGCTGGCATCCGGTGCAGTATCGCTCTCAACCGAGACTATGAGCCGGCGCGCCGCTTCGGTCCGGGCGGACTCGTATTCCTCGCCAGAGATAAGCTTGCGATCGCGGTCGCGCTCCAGCTCGGCAATTTGCGCATCGTAAAATGCTCGTGACGCTTCGCCAGAGCGCACGACGTGACCGCGGCGGCTCAAGGGCAGCAAAATGCTGAGCGCCGCCAGCCCGGTGAGCAAAGCTATTCCGATCCAGATCATGGAGCGGCTTTTCTCACGTCCTGCTCGCAGATTAAAGGGACCATACGCCGCGCCAGGTCGCCGGAGGGGCATCCGTGATCACGATTTGCCTATCCAACGTAGCTCCATTGGCCCGGAGCGGTTTCACAAGCGGAGCCTTTACCGGTTTGCGGCCTGCCGTTGACGTAAATGGTGTGGGAATATTCGCGGCAATTGCCCTTTGCGCCGCTCCTGGCCGGCCCCGGGGAAATAAAGCCGAACGTTCCGCCTTTTCCTTTCCAGGAGCGTTGTTTCCCTTCTACAACAGCATTGTACTGGGCTTTTCCTGCAATAATCCTGTCGCCGGGCGTCAAGGCGCCGGCAATCGGGGTCACGACGACACCGGCCAGAACGGGATCTGGTCTGGGTGCCGCCGGCTGCGCCACGGGCTTCGGCTGTTCACCGCCTCCGCATCCCGCCACCGGTATGGACAGAGATACAGCCAATGAAAGCGACAAAAGAGCCGGTAAAAGCTTCGACACGGCCAACTCCCAGAACCAGGACGCACATCAAACGCGCCCTCTCCGGCGCAGCTTGCCCAAACTGGCTCAGACGGACGGCAGCGTCAACCGCACGCGCAGCCCGCCGAGCGGCGAATCTTCCAGAGCGAGTAGACCGCCATAGGTTGCAGCCAGGTCGCTGACGATCGACAGACCCAGCCCCGAGCCAGGTTTCGTCTCGTCGAGCCGCCGCCCGCGCGTGAGTGCGTCGGCCCGCAATCCGGCGGGGAGACCGGGACCATCGTCGTCGATGACGATTTCCATAAATTCTCCCTCGCTGAGCTTTTTGCTCTGTATGTCGATTTCAATCCTGGATTTTGCCCATTTGCCAGCATTGTCGAGGAGATTCCCGGCCATTTCCTCGAAATCCTGCTTCTCGCCCCGAAACCGCAATTTTTCCAGCCCGTTGCGCCGGAACTTGACGCGCCGGTCGCGGTAAATCTTTTCGAAGGTCCGGATTAACGCGTCCAGCGGACCGTCGATATCCAGCACCGACCCGACTACCGTCGAGCGGGCGGCGGCACGGGCGCGGTCGAGGTAGTAAGTCACCTGATCGCGCATGATCTGCGTTTGTTCGCGCACCTTGGCGGAGAAAGTGGACTTTTCCCTGTCGGCCTCGTTCGTGATCACGCTAAGCGGCGTCTTTAGCGCATGCGCCAGATTGCCAACCTGTGTTCGCGCCCGTTCGACCACTTCGCGATTGGATGCGATCAGCAGGTTCAACTCCTCAGCCAAAGGCGCCAGATCCTGCGGAAATTGCCCTTCGATTTTCTCCCCCCTGCCCTGACGTATCGTCGCAACCTCACCCTGCAACCGGCGCAAAGGTTTCAAACCATATCGTACCTGCAAGGCAGTCGTGCCGACGAGCGCGAGACTGAGGAGTACAAAAGTCACGACAAGCGCGAGTTTGAAATTCCAGATCTGCTCCTCAACCGCCTCGTTCGTTGCAGCAATCTGGATGAGAAACGTCCCCGTGGCGCCGATATCGATCACTCTCTCAAGCACTCGCAAACGACGTCCATCCGGCCCGTCGATATAATACAGGCGTTGCGGACTGGCTTGCGGTTCCGCGCGTCCTGCGGCCGGCCATGGCAGGCGTACGCCGCTTAGCGACAGGGATTGCCTTATTTGCGGCGGCGCCGGCGTGAGGCGCGTCACCTGCCAGTACCACCCCGATTGCGCCAGATCGAATTGCGGATCGCCAAGACGTCCGGGCTCGTTCAACTGGTTGTCATCTCCGACGGCGAGGTCAGCGACCAAGGAACTCAAATAAAGGCCCAGGCGGGCATCAAAGGAACGTTCGCTGTTGCGCCGGTACACGGTGACCAAAAATATTCCGGCGATGAGAAGAAGAATCGTGCTCCATGCCGCGGCCGAAAGAAACAGCCGTGTGGCGATGGATTGGTCTTTCGGCAGCGGAACGTACATGCTCCGTCAGCTTGCAGGCCCGCCGGCAGGCGCCGGCGCTTCGCCGGGCGCGGGCACCAGATACCCCAATCCCCGAATCGTCTGAATGATGTCAACGCCAAGCTTTTTGCGCAGACGCCCGATAAATACTTCGATCGTATTGGAATCCCGGTCGAAATCCTGATCGTAAAGATGCTCGACCAATTCTGTGCGGGAAACGATCCGCCCGCAATGATGCATAAGATAAGCAAGCAAGCGGTATTCGTGCGACGTAAGCCGGATCGGATTGCCGTCGACGACGACGCGCCCAGCCTTGGTGTCAAGCCGCACCGGGCCGGACGACAACTCGCTCGTTGCATGGCCGGTTGCGCGTCGCAACAAGGCTCGCAAACGCGCCAAAACCTCTTCCATGTGAAAAGGCTTGGCCACGTAGTCGTCCGCACCTGCGTCAAAGCCTTTGACTTTATCGCCCCACCGGTCTCTGGCTGTCAGAATCAGCACAGGCAGCATTTTACCGTCCTTGCGCCAGCGTTCGAGTACCGTCAGACCGTCCAGTTTTGGAAGTCCAAGATCGAGAACTGCGGCGTCGTAAGGTTCCGTATCGCCAAGATAGTGCCCTTCTTCGCCGTCGAAGGCCGAATCCACGACATACCCGGCCTGCTGCAACGCGGCTACGAGCTGGCGATTCAGATCCTTGTCATCTTCAACAACGAGCAATCGCAAACAGCAATCTCCAAGTTTATGGCTGCTCGCAACGGATTACTTTTTCAACGTTACGGCTTTGCCGTTGCGCGCGTTCACCGTGAGTACGAGAACCTTACCATCTTTGCGCAGCAACACGAACTCATAAGCTAGCAGGTTGCCTCTTCGGCACAAGCGGCTTCGAAGGGGCTGTGCCCGGTTACGGCGCGCAAGAGCCTGCATGAGGATAAGCGGATTGGCCAATTTCAACCGCGCAATCCTGTCGCGTGTATCCTTGGCGGAATAACATTGGATTGCGGGGCGCACGTTCGGTCCGGCCGCCAGCGCCGACGTTATCGCAAGAATCCCGACTATACCTATGCAATATCTGAACATGACACGTTTTCGGCGCTATCCCATGAATGACGCATGAATAAGCGGACCGGTCTCGTCTACTACATCCAATCGGCGGCGTCAGCCGCCGATTGTGGCCCTTACCTGTTCCGTCGTGGGAAAAGGCCTACTCGACAGCTTTCTGCTGCGACCTCATATGTTCCGCGAGGGCTTTATGCCGGGCGCGGCAAATGGCCAGAGACGTCCGGTCACTTGCCCATTTTCTCGCCAGATCCGAGCTGTTCAGACCTGTTTCCGGAATTTGCGCCGGTTGTGGACAGGGCAGCGTCAGACTGGCCGGCGCCTGAACCAAAATCTGGCTCGTCCTGGCCGGTTCTGGCAAGGGCGCGCAGGACATCAGGGGCAAGACAAGCAGCGCTATCGGAGCCGCCGCGCGCCAAAGCGGAGGAAAGTTCGTCGAGCCGCGTCTGCAATCGATCGCGATGGGCCTCCAGCGCAGCGACCAGTCGTCCGCTGTGCTCCGCGGCAGCTTGCGCCGCGGCCCGGTTTCGTTCGACGGCTTCCGCGTATCGCAAGGACACGGCTGTCTCGCCAGCAGAGTAGCCCTTCGACCAAGAATCATTGAGAGCGCGGTTGAGCCACAGCGCCAGAGCACCGCAGCCGGCCGCTCCTCCGGCAAGTAGCAGAATATATAATTGAACATTCGCCATCGTCCTCTCCGCAACGCCGTCAAGCGATTGGCGCGGTAGCGCGGTAGCGGCCGACAACAGCGTTGATGCCGCCAAGCGCGGCTGTAAGCGCAGCGCCAAACGCCGCCATGTCACCAGAGCGCCAGGCCAGCAAGGCCCCGGCGATTGAAGAGCCCACTACAGCCAGAGAGGACCAGATTGTTTGCGAAGCCCAGAACGGTTTGGTTTCATCGGGCGATACAGTAGCAAGGGTAGTTTCCGTTTTCGCATTCGTAGCCATGGTGCACTCCTTCAGAAAAAAGGCCGCTCCAGAATCGCCGGTGCGGCCGAAAAAAATTGCTTCGCGTATCGCTTTCACCCAAGTGGTTCACGTGCAAGAAGTTAGACTTGTTGCCTTAGCCATAAGCAAAGACTCTCACCTGGCCGCGCCCGCCAGCACCGCCTGCCCCGCCGGCGAATCCGTTTCGGCCCCCACCGCCGCCGCCGCCGCCGCCGCCGGCATCGCCCCCAACTCCACCGTTTCCGGAAGGCCCCGAGACAGCGCCGCCACCACCGCCGCCGCCGCTACCCCATCCATAGGCCGGCGAGGTCTCGATTCCAGCGCCGCCGGAAGCAGCCACCGCTCCTGCAGCGCCTCCAGGAGAAATCGCAAATGGCATTCGAGACGCGGCGGGGCCTGCGGCCCCGCCCGGATAGGCCACATTCACCGCGCTGACGCCCCCTCCTCCGCCGCCTCCGGAAGTCCGGTTGCTGTTTGCGGAACCAACGCCAGCTCCGGCGCCGCCGCCGGCCGCTCCACCCACACGAGCAGGCGGAATGCTATCGATGTCGGCTTGGCCAAATCTCCCGGGGCCACCGCCCGTCAGCTCACCCGCAGCTCCGCCTATGCCGCCATACGCGATGAGCACGTTGCCGAAATTGCTGGATGTTCCAAACGCACCGGCGGCGCCGGCAGACCCAATCTGGGCCGGCGAACCTCCCAGGCCTCCATCGCCGACCACAACACTGGATATTTGGGAAATCGCGTCAGCGGGAAACCAGCCTTCGCAACACCCGCCCCCGTTACCGCCGGCTCCACCCCCGGCCAATCCGCCCGCAACGCTCCGGGCGCCTGAACCGCCCCCGCCCCCGCCGCCTACAACTTGAACAAAATAGAGCGCTTCACCGGCCGCCTTTTCGAATGTTCCAGAGGAGGAGAACACCTCGATTCGCTTGAGTTGCAGTCCAGCGCCCGGGCCCGACACGCCGGACGGGAACGCGACCTTGCCGGTCGCGGGATCGACCACCAGCGCATCCTTCCAAACCAGACCATCGGCGGAAACTTTGACGCGATACGAGTCGTCGCCGATAAGGCCTGTCTCCGCACGGCCGGCATACGCGCTCTGATACAATTGAGACACAGTATGTGTGTCCGTTTCCTTGTTCAGCGTCAGACGCAAATCGCCGTTACCGGCCTCGGAAGTCCCGCGAGCCGTGAAGAGCGCAGAATTTACCTTGGCTGCGAATGGATTTGCCAGATCAGGTTGCGTGCCAACCCCCAGATTGTCGAGATCGGCAAGTTGGCGAACAAGGTTTTCTACCGGCAGCCATGTCGATCCATCGAACAGCAGAAAGTTGTTGTCGTCTTCCGCAAAGGCCCGCCATCCCCTGCGAGGTTCGACAAATCGCCAAGCGCCGCCATCGAAGATCGCGACCATTCCTGCGTGGCCGGCAAATGCCCCCGAGGGCGTCTGACCAACAAGAATGCACGCCCCCTCTTCAGCCAGGGCAGGAGGTTCACTCGCGTTGCTTGACGCAAAAGACAAATGCGTCAGAGCATCTATCAAAGATAAAGCGTCATTGTGCGTAACGTGCTTTTGCGCTTGCGCCGCTTCCAGATAGGGCAAAGAGAGATTGGGGCTGTTCATCAAGATGCCTCCGGGCAAGTTCACTCCACCGCCACCACGATGGAGCGAGGAAAGCCGCGGCCGAACCGCAGACTGAGCTGAAAGATATTGAGCTTCAATTCGACCTGAGCCACACCGAAGTCGGCAGTTTCCTGCGCCGAAGCGTAGAAAGCCTGCGGCGTATCCGAAGTCAGGGTTCGAACCACAATGTCGCCTGAGAGAACCTCGACTTCATAGGCTTCGCGATCTTCAGCCAACGGCGGGTTCACAATTTCCCATGTATCTGCGCCCAGCCTGCTTCGCCTGACGAATGCAATCACGACGCCCTCTGGAGTTCTGCGGGCCGTAACATGCGCGGGAGCATACGGACGCATTGCGAGAGCCGAAGCAGTAGCGGAGAATTCGGTATAACTGATGTCTGAATAATCGCTTCGGGCAGGACCAATGCGATAAACGTGGGGTACGTTGATATCGGCGGCATCTTCCGTTAGCGGCACAACGGCATCGTCGAGCACAACGACCGCCGCACCGGCCGCCACAGTTCGCAACGCCAGATACTCCTGACCGCCGATCCCGCGAACCAATCCGCTCAATCGATAACGTCTCTCGCCGATCAACTCGGCATCGGTATATGTCATGATTTCCCATGCGCCGTCGGGCCCTTGCAGGGCGATCGCCGGTTCGCCCGACAAGGCCAAAGCAGGATTGAGACTTTCCAGTGCGCCGAAAGCCAACTCGACGTCGACATGGTTCGCACGGTCGTAACGTGAGGCCTGACCCGGCCCTACGGAGGCAAGAGTAACACCTATGCGAGCCGGCGCGCCGATGCGCGCAACGAAGAGGAACCCACCGTTGCCAGCGGCGCGCCAAAGCGCCATGGAGCCTGGCCACGGATCGGCATACACCGCAATGTATTGCAACGCGGGAGCTTCACTGCGGGCGATCGCAATATCCAAAATACGAACTTCCGGAGGACCGAAAACGGGAGGCGGCACAAGTGCCTTTGCCGGGAGCCGGGAGGCCCTGTGCCGGTACATGGCCGGTTCCAGCCCGCGGCCTTCGACCAACCTTACGTGTCCGTCGACGATGCGCGAAATCAGGAACCTGCGCTCGCTATTATTGATTTCAAGCGAAACAAGGTCGCCAACCTCGAGGGCCAGAGAGGAAGGCGGCAGGGCGAATGAAATCGTTTCGCTTGCCGCCCAACCGTCCTGCAAGAGAATATGCGCACGGGTGCGCGCCTCGTCCGCCGCCATCGCAACAGGAATCTCCATATTGCTTTCTCGTTGCGAGCCGCTCTCCTGCCTTCGCGATTGATATGTGCGGGTTTGGTATTCACTTTCCGAATCGTAGACGGTTAGCGAAAGCGACGCACTGAGTTCGCTTTCCTGTGCCCGGACAAGTTCCACCAGCTGATCGCGCCCACGTTCGGCGAACTCTTCCGTCTCGATTGCAACTGCCTTGAGCGACCCGCGGTCTTTGAACGACAGGCGGCCGCTCGAAGCTCTCGCGTCGAAGCCTAGAACAGCTGCGAGCGGCGCAATGGCTTGACGCGCAGACATCGGTCTATCGAGTACGTAACCGTCCACCAACGAATGAACATCGCAATCTATCTGCGCTGCGCTACTATCGAGGTATTCGCCTGTAATCGACCGCAACAACCCCGCCGCCGTAGCAGCTTCAAGGCGCCCGTTCATCCAGTGACCGGTTTGCCATGACGATGCGTCTGCCCATGTTTGCGACAAGGCCGGAAACGCGGGAAAAGGCCGTGCGTCCCAGGCCCAGAAATATATTCGCGTCGCGTCCAACATGCGTCCGTTGTAGCGCCCGCTTTGCGGGTTCCAGGCTTGTTGGAATCCCTCTGCACTGTCCGTGAAGCGGTCCGAGACGGCTTCCAGCGTTCGCAACAGAATTAGATCGTCGCGCGTGCCGTTCGAGAACGGTGGAAGCCCGCTTTCCGAGGACTTGGGATCGGGAAAGACATTCGGCGCGTTCGATCCTTTGTCTACAGCAGGACATCCGGTTTCTGTAAGCCAAACAGGTTTGGATTCAGCCTCCCAGGGCGTTGGGTTCGTCAACTCAACGCCGTTAAAACGTTCATAGTGTAAATTGCCCCACCAATTGACGATATCCTTGGGGCGGAATATCCAGGGCTTGCCGTATGCGCCGTCCGTAATCGGCAATCGTTGTTGCGCCGATCTCCCGGCATCATCGGCGTAGTACCAGTCGTAGCCCTCTCCGGCCCCGATGCGGCCTTTCAGATATTCGGCATCGTAAATGCCGGGGGCCTCCTGCGCATCGGCATGGTCGCTTCCCTCGCGCCAGTCGGACAACGGCCAGTATGCGTCGATTCCTACGAAAGAAATATCGGGATGCGCCCAAAGCGGATCGAGAGGAAAGCGAACTTCGGCGCCGCCATCGAGAACATGCGCACCGTACTCTGTCCAGTCCGCTGCATAGGAAACCCTGGTTTGCGCTCCAAGCATTTCGGCGGCATCGTGCGCCAGAGTAGCGAGCTGGGTTACCGCGGGATAGACGCCCGACGCGGAGCGGACGCGCGTCAACGCCACAAGTTCCGAACCGATCAGAAACGCGTCGACCCCGCCTGCTATTTTGCATAGCGACGCATAGTGCATAATGAACCGGCGAAACGACCACTCTGACGGCGAAGGATTCGCGGTTCCGAAAAAAGAGCCGACCTGCGCATTGGCTGCTGCGCTAGCGTCGACACTATCGGGTTGACCGGGCGCCGGATCGCAAGTGATGCGGCCACGCCATGGATATGGCGGTTGGCTTGTCGCGCCACTCCATGGATCCGGCAAATTGTTCCCGTGCGGGATGTCCATCATCAGGAACGGATAGAAGACGACCTTCAAACCGCGTGCGTTCAGATCCTGTATTGCACGCACAACAGCAGCATCTGCGGGCGTTCCGCCATAGGCCGGCTTGCCTTCGTGTGACGAAACCTCAAGTGTCGTGTACCGGTTCTGCCCGGCGACCAGCCAAGGCGTGCCGGAGGTTGTCTTGTTGGCTATTTCGACACGTGGCTGCACCTTGCAGTGCCCCACGCGCAAATCGTCGCCAAACCAGGTTACGACCAGCGCAACGCTTTCCAGGTTCGGACACAAAGCCTGAAGCGAGTCCAGCGAAGCGTTCCAATCGCTATCTTTGTAGAGCTGATGACGGTTATCACCGCGCGTTACGCCCGGTCCAAGATATTGGAGCACGGGCTCGGGATCGTAGCCATTCTCCGAACTTCCGGGGATTATACAAACAGCCTTGATCTTCTCGCCAAGCGCACCGACGGGGCGGACTACCTCGAAACTCAGTAGAGGAAAGCGGTTGCCGAAATCGTCCAGTGGCAATCGCTCGAACACGACATACGCAATCCCGCGGTAGGACGGCGCTGCTTCTGCTCCTTCCTTGGCTACTATCAACGGATCGGGCGCTTGATCCTCCGATCCAGGATGAACGCGGATGACAAGGTTCGATTGATCGAGTTCCTTGCCATCGGCCCAGATCCTGCGCACTTCGGCAATCGGGCCTTCGCACAGACCGACCGCAAAATTCGCGAAATAGCGAAAATCGGTCGTCTTCGGACTGCCGCCTTTACCGCCCGACTTCCCCGCTTTTGTCGTGTAGGCGACTTCCTCGAAGCGCGTCATCCAGATCAACGTTCCGCCGACCCGTGCACGTCCATAAACCTTCGGAACCGGTATGCCCTCGGAAGCTGCGACCGCAGGCATGTGCGCCAACCTGGGACCGAAACTGTCTTTCGCGCCGATCGATCCCAGGATCGACCGGTCCAGAATATTACCGGCAATCGCCCCCGCGGCCTGCCCTATGGCTGCACCAACCGGTCCGCCCAGCATGCTGCCGATCGCGGCGCCGGCGGTTTGAAGTACAAGGGTCGCCATCGATAAACCTGTTGTCAATTGTTGACTGAAAGCCGGCATGCGCGGTAGCGCACCCGCACATCCGATGCGAAAGCCGCGACTAACGCGTCCGAAAGCTAGCGGGACACGGGAAAAGAGAATGCGAACGCAAGCCGGCGCCGCCACCAGGGCGTTATCGCTACTTCACACACACACGCTCCGTCGTGCGCATGGACCATTGTGTTCATCGAGGTCGCAATCGCCGCATGCTTTGCAGGCAAATGGCTCCGCCATCGGAACAAAAGAATATCGCCGTCGCCGAAGTTATCCGGCGGTACGCGATGGCAATGCCGGAAAGCCGCCTCAGCGAGTTCTTCCCTCCCGCCTGCCTCGGCCCAGTCGGCCCGATAAGGCGGCAGAGTTTCCGGCTCGGAGCCGAGAACAGATCGCCAGACACCCCTGACCAGCCCCAAACAGTCGCAACCCGTTCCCAGCAGCGAGGCCTGATGCAAATAAGGCGTGCCAATCCAGCGGCGCGCTTCCGCAACGATCTCGTTACGGCGATTGCTTCCCATTGTGTCGATCATCTGTAAATACTTCCGCCATCCATCGGCCCGTCAGCCGAGCCGGGATGGGTCAGCATCGCATCGCCCCCGGGGATGTGGGGAAAACCCCGGAAGTTTTGAATGTTGGCGAACTTGTTCCCGCACGTGGAAAAACTCTTGTCGCAGCCGGCGTGCAATTTCACGGTGCTGCCGGGCGTCAGGGCAGCCGCAGGCGCACGCCATAATCCGACGATCGAAACCACTCCATCGCAATGATAGCTTTCGATCGTCTGCCAGGCGCCCACGTTCGCGCCGTTCAAGTATTCAATTCGACCGCCTGTAAACCAGCCACTTTCGTACATGCCGAGTTTTATGGAGAAGCGCAGCGGATCGAGAATTTCCTTTATCGTAGTTTCGGCCTGAAAGGCCGGAGCGGAAAGGTTCGCGCGGCACTTCGGATCGCCAAGACTGGCAGAACAACTAGACTGAAAGAGCAGTCCGCGTTCCTGATCGAGACGATGGGCGAGCGAACGAAGTTCGGCTGTGAATACATTTGGGCCGCGGCGTACCTCGCCGATCGTGGCCACGTCGATCAGGACCCGCTGTTCCGGATCCGACCAATTGACCCGCCAAATCTCGACTTCGGCCCCATCATACGCTCCATTCGAAAGTGCCGCTTCGCTGATCGATTCGGCATCGAGCACACCCGCCACCTCACTTCCGCCGACGCCAAATCCGAGGTGGGCTTCAAGCTCCGTCGATTCAAAACCGGCCACAGCTTCGCAACTAACTCCGTTGATGTCGAGCCTTCTGTCGTGATCGGTAAATCCGCTTCTGTAACCGTCACGGCGTTTCACAATCCAGCAATTGCACATTGTGGTCGCGCCGGATCGAAGATGCTGCTGCAAGCCGTCAGGAAGGTTACGCATCGACCTACTCCTGCGTGAGGATTTCGACTATCGGCAAATGCGGAATTTCGCCGGCTCCGAAAGCTGCTATGTCGATATCGAGAAAATCCGTATCGAAGCGAACCGGCACATCGAACAGAAAGCCCGCCGTTACTTCTGCTCCTGAAGGCGGGGGAACTGCCATCGTCAGTTCACCAGTAGAAAAGTTGCAGGAAAACCCGGCCGCAGATACCTCCACGCCGGAAATTGCCACCCGTACAGTATCGGAAACGGGTTTGCGGATTTCCCGATAGTATGGCGCGAAACCGGATCCATACATTTTTCGCAATTGCCATACCGATTGCGAACCATCGCCGGAGCCGAGATTTTGATCCAAAGGGCCGGGCGTAGCGGCAGGATCGCAGGATTTGAAATCGGCCGCATCGCGCCAGCGAAACCCGTAGAGCTTGCCGCGCCTCTCTTCGAAGAAGGCCGTTACCTGGGATATGGCGGCAAGCGTCTTTACACCGTAGCCGGCATTGTACCGCCGGCGCGAATGGAACCATCGCTGATTCCGTTCCTCCCGCCCGGAGCCAAGTGTTACCACGTCCGTCATACGTTCCGGGCCACCCCGGCTACCAAGCGCGATATCGAGCGGAAACTGGATTTCGTGAAATGCAGCCATGAGATATACCTCCGGTTCAGATGCCGCGCCGGCCCCGCGCGACCGCGCGCGCCAGCGCTCCCGCGACTTGCACCTGCGAATGGCGAAACGACTGCACATCTTGCGTCGATATGTTGACGACAATGTTGGCAGGGCGCGATGCACTGTCTCGCGCAGCAATTCCCAGACGGCCGTCCGGTCCGCGCGCGAGCGGCAATATCGCTTCCGCGCCTCTTTCCCCCATCAATCCCAAACCACCGCCCGTGCCGAAGAACGTGGGACGCGATACAATGCCGCCGTCTGCAAACGGCGCCACTACCGGCGTTCCTCCACCCGCACCGGTCAGCGCTGACATCGCCGATGAGAGTAATCCGGACAAACCGCTTTGCAACGGCTTCAAACCGGCGCTCAACGCCATGCGTGCCAATTGCTCGGCCAGCGATTTCAAGACCGCTTCGAACGACTTGCCGCTGACGATAGCGCCCGCAAACGCTCTCGTCATTGTTTTGGAAACGCGGTCGGCAGAAATGTTCACGCCGTCGAGAGCAATTTTGATATCGTCCAGATTCGAGACGTTCAAAGTAGATATGCTGTCGATATTTTCATTCATGTTCACTCTCCGGTCCGTCTGGAAAGCGTTGCATCAACGTATCGAGGTTCGATCGTTGCAAAGGCGCGGCGGTGGGTGGATTAATGGCTGAATAGGCGGCGTGTAATTCTCGCGGCGTCATTGCCCAGAATTCGACGGAAGATCGCCGCAGAACCCCAAGTCCGAATTCCATGGCTGCATCCCACGGAAAGGGCGCGGGAGAACGCTGCGCTCTTCCCTGCCGGCCACCTTCTTTCAGACGTCCGGATCCTGCGGCAGCGGAGGGAAACCAGAGCTGCCCTCCGCCGGGCCGAATGTTGCGTTCAACAACCGGACCGCGATGGCAGCGTAACCAGGCAGTCCATTGTCGACGCGAAGTTGCGCGACTTCGTCGTTCGATATCGCATTTCCTCCGCCTCTCAATCCGCAACCAATGATTTTCAGAAGGTCGCGCGCAGAAAGTCTTCCGGCTTCGAAACGGCTCGCGAGGTCGACGATATCGGCCGCTTCGAAGGCAGCTTCAAGTTCGGCCAGCGCGCCCAGCGTCAGGCAAAGCGTGTAGGTCTTTCCATCGATTTCGGCGTCGATCTCGCCGCGGCGTAAATTGGCCATTCTGTATCTCACGATGCCGCAAACGTAAGTTCGCCGGCAGATTCCAGCGCAAGCTCGAATGTCACTTCACCAGCATGTTCGCCGCGGTAGTCGAGACTCGAAATTTGAAACGGCCCCTGAATTAAACCGAAGTCCGGAACCACGACCTGCCACACCCGTATCTGACCGTCGAAGAACAGTTGGCGCGCAAGGGCATCCGACTGGCTGTCCTTGAAAATTCCGGTTCCTGCAATACTGGCGCGGCGGACGCCGGCGCCGGCAAGCAGTTCGCGCCAACGTCCGGCAGATTCGCTGTGCGTGATGTCGACCGCGTCCGCGTTTAACGCCAGACGCTGCGTCCGCATTCCCCCAACGGTGACGAAGGCTCCCGCACCGTCGTCGATTTTCAACAGCAGGTCCTTGCCTTTTTGAGCAACCATTCCCAACTCCAGTTCATGTCTCGATAGTTATTACTCGCAACGCCCGCAGATCAGGTTTCTTCGGTGAGGGCGCGAAACGTTACGCGCGCCAGCGCCAGCCGGCCCTTGTCGCGACGTATCGTTTCGGTAGATTGCAATTGGATCAGGACAAGATGTCGTCCCTCCACTTGCAATGGCGCATCGTCAAGAACTCCTTCGATTAACCCCGCAATCTCCAGACACTCCAGAACGCCACGGTGCTTCGACCAGATTTCGAGCGCCAAAAAATGTTCTGCCCCGCTCCCGCTGGCGCTCGACCAATCGCGGGTGCGTACGTCAGCGAAAGCGACATAGGGCGGTTCCACTTGAGCCGGCGCCTCATCGTAGATTCGCGCTCCGCCCAAACGAGCCGCAAGCCCTTGGTCTGCAATCAACACTTCGCGAACAGCCTTGCGCAAAGCCAGCGTAGCGGAAGCAATCATGATGTTATCTCCTCGCAATGGCAGGCGAGAAATGCCCGTCTGGCATCGATATCCTGGACCGCGAGTATCAGGAATGTTCCGGATTCGCCGGTCAGTCGCATGGATGCATGGATGTCAGGCCGCCAGCGCAGCACCACACGGCGGGCAACAACAGATCTTCGATGCGCCCCTTCGTATGCCACCTGCGGAGCCGACGTCTCGATGGCGCACCACACTTCGGCGATTGTCTGCCATTGCTGCGCAAAACCGCCCAGCGGATCGTGCACGGCGACCGGCGTTTGAAGGGCAAGTTTCGTCCGCAACTCGCCAACCCGCGGCAGGTGGCTCATACCAACCTCCACTTCCGCCAGGGTGCGATCAACTTCGAAACTTCGGCGGGTAAATGCGTCGAATCGTCGGCTGCATCGCCGCGATTTTCGAACCAGCGCGCGGTCAATATAAGGATCGAGAGTTTAAGCGGTTCAGGAACCGTCGATGCAGCGGCTCCGAAGCCCGCTCGCAGGTCGACTTCGATACCGGACGGATAGCGGCCCGGCGCTGGAGGACGCACTGCAAAGGAAACTCGCGGAGCCATTGGATCGCCATATAGCGTGACGCTTTCAGGTGGGACCAAGCTTATGCCACCGATTGCGTCATGGATGCGGATCGCGTCGATAGATAGTACTGGCCGCAATGGCAGCGCGAGGACGCTTTCCTTCGGCCATGCGTCCAGAAGCAATCTCCACGATTGCTCAATCAACAGCAATTGCGTCTGCGCCTCGATAACGAGACGCGCAGATGTTACGAGCGCCTGGATCAGTTCATCCTCGATCGTAGCTGTTATACGAAGCCAGTTTCTGGCCTCGGTCAGGGACACAGGCTCAATCGCCGGTCCCTGCAAAAGAATTGGCGTCATTGGCGCTCCTGAAATATTGGTGTAGGTAACCGGTTGCGCTGGAGGGCGCGGACATGCGTAGTTTCAAACAATTGGCGTTTGTGCTGTTTCTGCTGGCATCGTCGCCGGTGCGAGCACTCGTCGGCGCCAGCGACGCGCCGGGCCCGGCGGCCCGCCATACCGTCATGGTGCTAAAACAGCAGCAGTCCGGCGCTGCCTATTGTTCCGGCGTTGTCGTGGCGGATCGTGCTATCCTGACGGCTGCTCATTGCGTTGCAGGTGCGCGCGGGATTGCCATATACGTTCCGGGTGCAGTGCCGCCGAAACTGTACGAAGCTCGCACGGTGGCAATCCATCCCGGCTACGTCCCCAATGCGATCCGCACCCGCAAGCGTTCGATAGATCTTGCCCTTGTTCGTACCGGCGAGGCGCTTCCAGCCGCTTTGTCTCAAGCGGCAATCAGCGCCAGGGACGCATTCGCACCCGGCTCGCCTTTACGCATCGCAGGTTTTGGCCTGCGTACGGAAGGAAGGGAGAAAAGCGCCGGAACGCTACGCTCAGCGCGCCTCGTTGTGCGCGAACCGATTTCTACCATTCTGCTATGGGCGCGTGGTGCATCGCCTGCAATCGGCGGAGCGTGTACGGGAGACTCAGGTGGTCCGATTTTTTCCGACGACTTTGCCGAAGTTGCCGCCATCACGACATGGGCGCGCGGCAAGGGAAGCAAACACTGCGGGGAGCTCACACAGGGCGTTCTTCTGGCGCCGCAGCGTGCATGGATCAACTCTGTTCTCGCCAAATGGGGAACGCGGTAATGCCCCGCGCTCCCCGGTCACAACGTCTTACGACACGCCGAACTTCAGCAGCTTGATGGCGTCGAAGTCCTGAACACCGCCGCCAACGCGCTTGGTCGTGTAAAAGAGAACATAAGGCTTTGCCGAATAGGGATCACGCAGGATGCGGATGCCGGCGCGATCAACGACGAGATAGCCCCGCTGGAAATCCCCGAAGGCGATGGCAGTCGCGTCGGTCGCGATATCGGGCATGTCCTCGCTTTCGACGACCGGGAAGTTCATCAACGATGCACGCTGGCCCGGGCCCGAGGGCGGCGCCCAGAGATAGTCGCCGCCAGCCGTCTTGAGTTTGCGCACGGCGGCCTGGGTCTTGCGGTTCATCAGGAACTTGCCGTTCTGCCGGTATCCGGCGCGCGCGGCGTAAACCAGATCGACCAGGTCGTCCGAGGGATAGCCTGCAGCGAAATCGCCGGCAACGCCGGTCGCGACATAGCCGATTGAACCCCAGGCCCAGGTACTGTTGTCAACCTTGGCGTAGTGCAGGATCCCTGTCGGTTTGTTGACACCATCGCCGTTCACAAAGGCAGCGGCTTCCTGCTCGGCAAAGACAGTGTCGATTTCCTCGGCGATCCATTGTTCGACATCAATGGCGGCGTCGTCCAGCAGGGTCTGCGTTGCGGCCGGCATTGCATAGAGTTCCATCGCCGGGAAGTTCATGTCCGCAAGCTGCTGGTTGGCGCTCTGCGGGCGAGGATCGGTCTCGGCAACCCAGCCGGCGGCCGGACCCGACACCGAAAACGCCTTGCGGAAATTGGCTGTCGAAATTTCGCGCACTGAAGCTATCGAACGGATCGGCGAAATATGCGCCATACGTCGCAGGATCTCGCGTTCGGCCGGATGCGGCACGAGATAGCCGCCGTCGGGACCGGAGCCGGCCGAAAGAGCCTTTTCCTCGAGCGCTTTGAGACCGCCGCTCTCGCCCGAGCGCATATAGCTGCGGAACGCCGCCTTGTGTTCGCGCGACATTGCGGTTTCGCCGGATTTTCGTTCGCTGCTGCTGTCGCCCAGCGCAGGCCGCGCGCGCTCGATGGCCAACCTGTCCATGCGGACCTTGGTTTCGTCGATTGCGCGATCGATGCGTGCGAGTTTTTCCTCGGTGATCACGTCTGCAGACATGCGCGCTTCGATATCCTCGAGCCGTGCGTCGTTGGTTTCGCGAAAAGCGGCGAAGGCGCGATGCAGATCGTCGACTGCAGCGGCAACTTCATGGGATGCGGATTTTACTTCCATAAACTTCTCCTGGTTCAACGCATGAGAGACTGAGTGCGGCGCAATGTGCGCACGATGCGCGTTTGCAGTCCGCCGTTCCATTTGCCGTCAAGTGGCAGGTGTCCGCGCTTGACGGCATCGACGCGGGCCTGAGGCAACATGGGAAATGTCACAAGCGAGATTTCCCAAAGATCGAGTTGGTAGAGCCGCCGCACGCCGGACTTCGCGTCCCGCTCGGCGCGCTTCGTGCGAAAGCCGATAGATAAGCCATCCACGGCGCCTTCGCGCATCAGCGACAGAACTTCCCGTGCCTTGGCAACTTCGAGATTGAGCCGCCCGCAAACTTTCAGTCCGCGATGGTCTTCGGCAATAGAAAGCCAGGCGCCGACCGGTTGAGCGGCATCATGTTGCCACAGCAGTTTGACTCCGCGCGAACCGCGATCGCGGAGCGAATCCGCAAACGCGCCGGGCATGACGATGTCGTTGCCGAGATCGCGCAAGTGAAACAGGCTGGCGTAGCCTTCAAAGACTCCGTCAGTGCTGGCGTCGACAATGGCTTTTGCCGAGCGTTTGGTTTCGGGAGCACACGATGCGGACGCGCGCCCGGGTGCGGTGAATATGACTTTGCTTTCCATCCTAGCGGCGATCCTGTGGTTTGACGCTTGTTTCGGCAGCCTGGGCATGCAATCTCGCCAGCATTCGCACGAAGCGGCGAAACACCGCCTGTGGATCGGCAGTCGCTGCGCGGCGGGATTGGGCGGATTTGGTTTCGCGTCCGGCCTTGCCGGAGTTCTTTCGCCAGGCCATCAGCTACCTCCGATCCTGCGGTTAAAGCGGGCCAGCTCGCGCACGAAACCGTCGAAACGGCGGTTGGCGGCGGCAAGCTCGCGGAGAGACCAGACAAGCAGCCCCGAGGATCCGCTCGCCCACAAAAAAAGCGCGAGGTGCGCAAGATCCCCGCGCTCGATGATGGTTCTCGTAATGTCTTGCATGGCTGTCCGTTCGCAGCGCCGGACGGCGTTGCGGTCGTTTGGCTCAGAAACGAGGAAGAAGTCAGTAGCGCATCACAAACAGAGGTCCCGGCGCAGTTCGAGATTTCGTCCAGTGCGTTTCCCGGCGGGCAAGGCCGGATAGCCCAGCGCCTCGCGCTTCTCATCGTCCGTCAAAAATCCCGCCGCGCCGATGCGCCGCCATTCGGCTTCGCGCTCGTCGGCGAGGGCGTCGAGCGGATCGAGGTTCGCCTCGATGCGGATGCTGCCATAGGCAACGCCCAGCCAGCCCGCAAAGCCCTGCTGCGTGCGGCGCACGAGCGGAATGACCGTCTGCCGCCAGAAGGCGCGGTTGGCTTCGGCGTAGTTGGCAAACGTGTTGTCCCCCGGCAGACCGAGCAGCAGCGGCGGCACACCAAAAGCGAGCGCTATCTCGCGCGCGGCTGCGGCCTTGGCCTGGATGAAATCCATGTCCATCGGCGACAGCGACAGCGCCTTCCAGTCGAGCCCGCCTTCCAGCAGCAGCGGCCGGCCGGCGTTTTGCGAACCGGAAAAATTCTCGTCGAGTTCGGCCTTGAGCCGGTCGAATTGTTCGCCCGTCAGCCCCGCCCCGTCGCCGCCGCTGTAAACGAATACGCCATGATTTTCACAATGCGCTTGTTACACGAGCGCCAATTGACCAAATTGCCGGTCGTCCCGTTCGATCCGCTTGTTTGCGCTCGCTTGAACAACGTGATGCGAAAGGCGAAGAGCCAAGCGAATTCTACTGACTGCAGCGATCATCTCTGTTGGCACCTGGTGCGCTTCGTAGGCGGCGAGATCGAGGCCGGAGCCGATATCATCGAAATTGTTTGTCCCTTTCTGTCGAACACGGCGAGAGTCCGCCCAGTCGAATACAACGACCCACTTCTTGCCAGGATAAGTATCTACCATCTTCTTAAAATATTCCCGCGCCAATTCGAAGGCGGCATCGCTGATTTCGACGTCTTCGGGCTTCGAATAAAAGCTCGCAGGGATGACGTAATCGTTATCGTTGCTCATGACCGGTGTCATTTCTTCCGTTTACGTGCCTAATATACGAACCCGTTCCGCCTCAATCTCACACTTGCCCTGTGATCCAAACTTAAATAGCCACGAAACGCCATGGCTTCCCGTTCGCGCGTCAATCTCCGTAACCGCCAGCGAGTTTTGCCTCTGATGTCCATGAAGACTGAAAGCAATACGCCTGCATTCGGTAAAGTAGATAAAAATGCGACGCATCGAGAAGTCCGATTCGGGAACACCAAAATCAAAGCGAAATTGACCCTGACCCAAATTAGCCCAACCGAGAACGAGGCCGGTTTTCAGATTTTCGATGGCGTCAGTCATGGCCTGCTCCAAGCGTCTCATTCGAGATTGAATCTTCGGTTACCAAATAATCCAAACAGTCAACGTTAATGCGTCCGTTATCCAAAGTTAGGTCAATTTCCTTTCTACCATCGGATCGCAACCGGGCATTTGCCGAAATTATACTAGATGAATCGTTTCCGGATAAGTCGATTTCGAAATTCAGATACTTCGCGTCTGAAACAAGCAACGTTACAAGCCGCATTTCGTCAGAGCGCGCCGTTATCCCGATCATCTGCAACATCATGTGCGAACTCATATCGTGAATGGCACGAATGACAGCGCATTGTTGAAGTGTGTCGATATTCATTTCAACTCTCACGTCAAAAATTTCCAATCATCGGCGGACAAATTGATCTCGGCAGGCTGCCGATCGAAAGCACTCGATAAAGCTTCGGACCTCCGCCCGGACAGACGTAAACACAACGATTCTGACCAAGCAGGTTTTTGGCAAAATGGTCGAAATGGCAATAGTTCGTACTTGCCTCACGCCATGATATGGGCGGCTCATCTATTTTCACAGCATCCAATCCATCCGAGGCCCGATCCGATCCCGATTCGTTCAACGATGCATCTTCGCCTACATCCACTTCATTACCGCCCCCACCGCTAGTCCACTGCCCGCCATCGGGCGAGCCTGCCGGCACGCGGGGCTGGTTATCAGAATAGCGCAGTTCGAGATTTCGTCCAGTGCGTTTCCCGGCGGGCTGGGCCGGATAGCCCAGCGCTTCCCGCTTCTCGTTATCCGTCAGAAATCCCGCCGCGCCGATGCGCCGCCATTCGGCTTCGCGCTCGCCCGCGAGCGCGTCGAGCGGGTTTCAGAGTTTGAGATGCAGGATCGGCGACAGGCATCGTCAATCTCGATCTTTGACGTCTCGCGCTAACTCCTCGAAATCCGTTAAGACGTCTTCGTTTCCGATAAACCGGCTGTAGTGGACCTCGTCTTCATAAAAGTATACTTCGTAACGGACTCCAACCGTAGCGAATGAGATCATTAACGAATCATAGCTTACGCGATCTACTCGATAGATGACCTTTTGATCTGTAAGAAAGTCAATAAATTCGAGAAGTCCCTTGAGACCTGGCTTTATTTTCATCTTTCATCCACTTCACTAAACCTGGTTCTCAGCTACGTAACGTGACCGACAATGACGCAAGGTCGCCGCGCGCGCTAGCTACCATAAAGTCACTATATACATTGCCATCTTCTAACCGCGCGAGATATCCATCGCCTGCGCGTGCCGGAAATTGCTTCCATACACCGGGCAAGCTTATGTCCTTTTCGTAGAAGCGAAGCAATTCGCCATCGGAGAAGGTCATCAAAAGCATACGGTCACGCAGACGGGTTGAAGCCAATTGGATTGATCCTGAGTAAAGGGGACTTCGCGCGCCGCTCACCAAGATGTCCCCGGAAGCGGTCTTCCGAATATCCGCCCGGACGATATCAAATTGGCATATATCTGCGATAGTTTCGACATCTCCAAAAGCATTCCCTCTTGCCGCTTTAATCAGGCGCGTTGCCATAATTTCAATCGTAGACATTTTGACATCCTAGAATGGTAGCAGGCTGGTGAGTGGTTTTCCGGCAAGGCATTCGTCATAGCGCTTTCTTGCCGCCTGCATGCATTGCCCGATAAGCCACGGGTCTCCATCCAGCGCTATGGATCGACATATCTGCGTATCCGACTCCCATAACGCCTCGCAAGAAACATTCGCCGGAACAACTTGCGCGTTTTGGCGTGGCGTATAAGGACCCAGCGCAATGCCGTCACCAGCGTTGCCCGCTATGTCTTCGCCCCAATTATCCCCGGAACCGCCATCCTCCCAGTCGTCGCCGCTGCCCTCTCCGCCGTCCCAGAAGTCGCCGGAGTCAGCGCCGTCCCAGTCGGCGTCGGCGCCAGCGCCCCCTCCCCCGCCGCTGGTCCATTGGCCGCCATCGGGCGAACCTGCCGGCACGCGCGGCTGGTCGTCAGAATAGCGCCGTTCGAGATTTCGTCCAGCGCGCTTTTGCGCCGGACGCGCGCCGTAGCCCAACGCCTCGCGCTTCTCGTCGTCGCTCAGAAAGCCCGCCGCGCCGATGCGCCGCCATTCGGCTTCGCGCTCGTCCGCGAGGGCGTCGAGCGGGTCGAGGTTTGCTTCGATGCGGAAGCTGCCATAGGCAACGCCCAGCCAACCCGCAAAGCCCTGCTGCGTGCGGCGCACGAGCGGAATGACAGTCTGCCGCCAGAAGGCGCGGTTGGCCTCGGCGTAATTGGCGAAGGTGTTGTCGCCCGGCAGGCCGAGCAGCAATGGCGGCACGCCGAAGGCGAGCGCGATCTCGCGCGCGGCGGCGGCCTTGGCCTGGATGAAATCCATGTCCTTCGGCGACAGCGACAGCGCCTTCCAGTCGAGCCCGCCTTCCAGCAGCAGCGGGCGGCCGGCGTTGTGGGCGCCGGAAAAATTCTCGTCGAGTTCGGCTTTCAGCCGGTCGAATTGCTCGCCCGTCAGCCCCGCCCCGTCGCCGCCGCTGTAGACCAGCGCGCCGGACGGGCGGGCGGCGTTTTCGAGCAGGGCGCGGTTCCAGCCGGAAGCCGCGTTGTGGATGTCGAGCGCCTCCTGCGCGGCCGACAGCGGCGCATAGCCGTAGTGATCGTCGAGCGGGTTGCAGAGTTTCAGATGCAGAATGGGAGACAGGCCGTCCGGCTCCACGGCAAAGCGCACATTCTGCGCGCCGACGGCATATTCGTAAGCGGCCGGCCAGCCGTTCGGCCCCGGTTCGATGCGCATGCGCTCGGGCCGCAGGGCGTAGAGTTCGCGCGGTATGGCGTCGATGCTCACGGCCTCGACATAGGCGTTGCCGGCGAGCAGGAGGTTCGTAAAAATCTGTTCGAGGAATTCGCCCTGCGAACTGGCTGGGTTCGGCCGCGCCAGCAGACCGAGCAGCGGGTGATGCTCATCTTCCAGCCCGTCCGCATAGACGAGCCAGGGCACGGTGGCGGCGGCTTCTGCGATCATGCGCACGCAGCGGTAGACGACGGCGTTGCGCTCGTAGCCGGCGCGGGTGAGTTCGCTGTTCGAACGCGGCAGCCAGCGGGCGAGGCCCAGCGTCTGCAATGCCAGCAACGGGCCGGTGCGCGAGGCTTTCGTGGCAAGGGCCGCAGGCGCGCGCGAAGGCGCCCCCGCGCCCATGAGGCGGGAGAGGAAAGAGGGCATCGATGTTCCTGACGATGTCATCCCGGCCGCAGCGAAGCGGAGAGCCGGGACTTTGATGTTACCGAGAGTGATCCCGGATCGCGCCCGCGGCGCGTCCGGGAAGACGCTTCAACTAAACCCGCCGCATTCTCGGCTCCGGCGGCTTCTTTCCCAGTGCCAGCGCCGTCACCGCCCACACCAGCGCGTCAAGCCGGTCAGGGCTCTTGCCGCCGGGCAGTCCGTCCGGGCCGAAGGCGCACATTTCGTCTTCCAGTTCGGGGAAGTTCCCCGCGTGGCGCACCCTGCCCTGTTCGTAGAGCTGGGCGACCGGCGCAGCGCGCAGATACTTGCCGCGCGTGGCGCGCACCATCGTGACGGGAACGCCCGCATCCGCCTCGCGGATGACGGCGGCGACCATCTCACCGCCCTGGTTGACTTCGGCGACCAGCCGGTCCGCCTCCCATTTCCGGTAGAGCGCAATCGCCAAGCGCGCCCAGGCGGACGGGCGAACTGCCGAAAGTGACGCATCCTCCAGCACATGCACAATACCCGCTTCGTCGATCCCCGCCGCAACGATGCCGCAGGCGTCGGCGCGTTGGGTCGATGATGCGGGTGGATCGATAGCAACAACGATGTGCGCAAGCCCCGGCGCTTCGCGTTCGCGCGCGGCATCGAGCGCAGAACGGTTCCACAATGCAGCGGGATTGTCTTCGAGCAGTTCGCCATCGAGTTCCTGCCGCCCCAATCGGGTGCCGGAATAACGCGCGACAATCTTTTGCAGATAGTCCGGCGCGAGATTGGCGGCATTGGCCATTGTCGGCGCGCGCGACACGGCCGACCTCGGGTCTTGCAGCAAGCTGGCGATGAATGCGCCCGGGCGCGGCGTCGTGGTAATCACCTGACGGGGATGCGCGCCAAGGCGCAGTCCGAATTGCAACATGTCGAAAGTCTCCTCGGCGTAACGCCACTTCGCAAATTCGTCGAGCCAGGCGCATTCGAATTGCGGGCCGCGCAGGCTCTCGGGATCCTCGGCGGAATAGATCTGCGCGACACTGCCATTCGGCCATTGCAGCCGCCGCCGTGAAGGCTCCCATGTGGGCCGGTCGCGGGCATTGTGAATTGCCAGAATGCCGGAAACGCCCTCGACCATGACGTCGCGGACATCGGCCGCCGTCTCGCCGATCAGCGCCACGCGCTCCACCGGCGTCACCGTGAAATCTGGATCGCCGGTCATAAGGCCCTTGATCCATTCGGCGCCGGTGCGCGTTTTGCCTGCGCCGCGGCCGCCCATAACGATCCACGCGGTCCACGGCCCGCCGCCAATCGCATGCGCTGGCGGAAACTGATCTTCGCGCGCGTTTGCCTGCCAGCTATCGCGCAGATCTTCGATTTCGCAGGCATGCGCGTCGTCAAGAAGACTGTCGAGCGTCCCTATCTGCCTGGATACGGTCAAGACGCGCCGCAAGCTCTTCTCGTAACTGGGCCAGGTTGCGGGGAGGCCGTTCGCCGGATTGTTCTGCATGCGCGCCGCCGCTTCCTTCCTTTGCATTCCCATCCTCGCGGCGCGATGCTTCGAGGCGTCCAAGCTCCACAAGCGATTTGACCAGGGAAGCAAGCACACGCGCGTTGCGTTCGGCGTCCGCCGGATCGCCTTTCGCGCCCAGGTTTTGTTCAATCCCCGCAAGCTCGCGGCGCACGGCATTTTCGACCTTGCGCGAGAGCGCAGACGTGCCGCTGCCCGGAGCCTGTTCGAATAGCTCTGTAGTGTCCGGTGCAATATTCTGCTCGCGGGCGGTGTTACGCCGCGCTTCCGACAGTTTCCGCGTCCAGCCGAGCGTCAATATTCGTCTGGTCAATACGGCGCGGGACATGCCATGCGCCCTGGCTATTTCTTCTAGCGATTCGCCCGTGTCGTAGCGGTGGCGAATGTCGTCGAGTTCGTCTTGCCTCAAATGCCGCACTTTCGACATAGGTTTTATTTCCTTAATGCGGTCGCCGCGCGCTCGCCAGTTTCCCCTTGCGCTGAAACGCCAGGCAAAAAAGCGACGCCGTCACGACGGCTTACTACCGTCGGCCTGAGCGCAGTTTCTTTCAATTTCTAACTGGATTCCCGCGATTGGGCAGCGATTTATGAATCTGCTTGAGGTGTTGGCCTCGCATATGTGCTGCGGCCGCAATCGCCAACACCGCCTCACTGGGCACAACAATGGAGCATGCAGTTTTTATACTCCGGCACCGCGCCGGTGTCAACATATATTTTCCTATTTTATGATTTTTTTCTCCCATCGCAACTAAAGGCTCTTGCCGCGAAACATCGGCTGGACAAACGGGGCGTTCCGGGCGCCTAATTGTCCCGCTAAGCATCTCAACAAGCATGTAAAATCTCCATGCCTATCATATCCCTCGCCGCACTTACCGTTCTGGACGCAGGGCCCGCCGGTCATATCCGGGCGGCAAAGGCTGCCGGATTCAGCCACGCGGGGCTCCGCCTTCAGCCTTTGCTCGCTACCGACGAGCGTATTGCCGGCTCGCGCGACAAAGAACGCGCGATTGAGGCACTACTCGCCGAGACCGGAGTAAAGCCATTGGAAATCGGCGTTTTTCCGATCACGCCGGACATGGAGGTTGATACTTTCGCGCCAGTGCTCGGTTTCAGCCACAGGATCGGCGCGCAATTTGTCACCTGCCCTGTCGAAGACATGCATAAGCAACGCCGGCTCGAGACGTTCCGGCGGCTCTGCGACCTGGCGATCACGTGTGGCCTTGAAGCCCTGGTCGAATTCAATCCATACAGCGGCTGCAAGACACTGGGCGAAGCGGTCGAGCTGGTGCAGGAGAGCGGCGCCGAAAACGCACGCCTCCTGATTGATGTCCTGCATTTGTCGCGTTCTGGCGGAAGTCCGGACGACCTGGCCTCTATCGATCCCGGGCTGATTGCGCTGGTTCATCTTTGCGATGCCCTTCCCCCGCCACCCACCGCCTCGATGAGTGCAGAAGAGTTGCGCAAGGAGTCCAGAACCGCCCGTCTCTATCCCGGCGAGGGCTCTTTGTGGTTGGGCGAATTGCTGGCCGCGATCCCGTCAGAAACCCCGCTGAGTATCGAAGCGCCGTCTGCGGCGCATGCGCATTTGCCTCCGGAAGACCGGGCGCGCGCCGCAATGCTGGCTACCCGGAGTTTACTCGGCCGGTTGGGCCGGGGCTGAACGCCGCAGGACGCGACAATCAACTGCTTGCGAGCGCGGTCCGGCTGTATAAAGTAAGCTGGCACGGGCGCGCCGGAGCTCTAACAATCGCTCCGTCGACCAGAATGCCGCATAGGCGCGGCGCGCGACGAGGGGGGCGGAGACTTTTCTGCCATTGCGGCGCGCCGATTTCGGGAGGGGATGAAATGACTGCTCCAAAGGGCTTGCGAAGGGTTGTCACGAGCCTCGATTCCGATGGCAGGGCGATCATCCTGTTCGACGGGGAAAATCCGCACATGGAGGTTCGGCCCGCGCGCAAGAACGTATCGCGGGTCGTATGGGCGAGCGAATCCGCGCCAGCGGAAATCCAGGGCAATATCGACCGGGGACTCGATTACAAGGGCACCTCTCCGGTTAACGGCGGAAGTGTTTTCCGCATTATCGATTATCCGCCGCAGGCTCCGGAAATCGAGAAGATGGATATCAATACGCGCATGAACGAACTGACGCACGAAGCTCCAATCAAGGGCTTGCCGCCTCGTCATCCATTCATGCACCGCACCCGGTCGCTCGATTACGCCATAGTCCTCTACGGCGAAATCGATATGCTGGTCGACGATGGCGAAGTGCACCTGAAGGCGGGCGACGTCATCGTACAGCAAGGCACCAATCACGCCTGGGTCAACCGCAGCAACGATATCTGCCGGATCGCTTTCGTCCTCGTGGACGCCAAGGCGCCGGATTGACATTTGGCGGCGCTCACAGAATTGTCCCGGCTCGCAGTTTTGCGGGCGCAACAACGACGATAACCGATGGCGACAAACCGTAATCTTGAAGCATTGAAGATGCTTCCCTTCTTCGCAACTCTGGCGCCAGCGACGTTCGATCGCCTGACCCAGACAGCGCGCATCGACCGTCTCAAGAAGGGTGAAACCTTGTTCCGGCAGGGCGACAAGGCGCAATCGGTCTTTGTGGTGATCGAGGGCTTCATCAAATTATCGCGCTTGTCGATGCAGGGCGACGAGACGGTCATCCACATTTTCGGACGGGGCGAGAGCATCGCCGAATCCGTCGCTGTTCTCGGGGACAACCATACCACCACGGCCGAAGCGACCGGACCAGCGACCATTGCCCGCCTGCCCGCCAAAGACGTCGCTCAGATCGCGCAGCAAGCGCCGGAGCTCGCGCTGACAATATTGTCGGAATCGTCTGCGAAGATCTGGGCGTTAATGGATGAAATCGAGACTCTCAAGGCTCAGACTGCCGATCAACGCGTTCTACGGTTTTTATTGTCGCTCTGTCAGGCCAGCAGTGGCCCATGCGATGTCCGGCTACCATACAACAAGGGCGACATCGCAGCGTCTCTCGGGCTCAAGCAGGAAACGCTTTCGCGCTCATTCGCCCGTCTCAAGGCAAGCGGCATCACAATCGAAGGCCGCGAAGCACACATCGCCGATGCGGAAAAACTCGCCGCAGAAATCGAGCGCCTGAACAAGATCGTGTGACTGTGGTTTGCAGCGCCGTCCTATTTCTTCTGGCGGCGCCCTTTCGGCGCATTGGCTGGCCAGCGCACAATGTAATCGGGGTAATCGTCGAGCGGAATCTCGTCTTCGGACGGGCCGGCGCGGCTGCGCACTGAAATTCCTGCTTGGTGAACGGATTCCGGAGAGCCCGATACCAGGGGATGCCAGAAGGGCAGATCCTTGCCTTCCGCCCGAAGCTTGTAGGCGCAGGTGGGTGGCAACCAGCGCAGTTCGTGCACGTTCTTCATGGACAGAACGATGCAATCCGGTACTTTTTTCCGCCGGTTGGGATAGTCGGCGCAACGGCAGGTCCGTGCCTCGAAAAGCCGGCAGACAATGTTCGTGTAGTGGATCTCAGCCGTATCCTCGTCTTCCAGCTTGACGAGACAGCAACGGCCGCAGCCGTCGCAAAGCGCCTCCCATTCCTGGCGGTTCAGCTCCTCAAGCGGCTTTTTCCAGAACGGGTCTGCGGAAGCCGCACCGCCCTGACTTGCAGCGGGAATTTGCGCGCTTTTCAACTTGCCTGCCATCGCCTCTTTCACCGGATTGCGCCATTCCGGCACAGCTTGGCCCGGCGCGAAACTTGCTGCACCGCCAGGTAGGCTGCACTTGACGGCAGTTGTACGCGGCCGTCAAGAACGTTGCTACAAGGTAAAAATATCTGCAACGGCGCTCCGCAGCGTGCTAATAAAAGATGTCGGGGGCCTCATTCGGGAAGTGCTTAGCCTTGTTCGACGATTTTCGAAATTCGTCATTCTACCGCAAGCTCAGCCGCAGCATGCTGGCGTTCGATTCGTGGGTGAATTCAAGCATGTACGATAGCGGTCAGCGCTCGCGCGAACGCTATGCATCTTTTTCCGCCTTCATGGACCGTTTCCATGTTTCAGGCCTGTCGAAAGCCGGTGTCGAGCTTGCGTGCGAAGGCATGACGATCGGACTTGCTGGCCTGACGCTTATGCTCGCTCTGGCTATCCCGGCGATGAATCAGACATCGGACGACTGGCTCAAACAGCAGGACCTGGCTGTCACGTTTCTAGACCGGTACGGGCAGGAAGTAGGCAAGCGCGGCATCCGCCACGACGACTCGCTCACGCTCGAACAGATTCCCGACATTCAGATCAACGCCGTCCTGTCCACCGAAGACCGGCGCTTCTGGACCCATTACGGCATCGACCCGATCGGCACCTTGCGCGCCCTGGGCGCCAATGCGCGCGCTTCCGGCGTCGTTCAGGGCGGCTCGACGCTCACACAGCAGCTTGCGAAGAACCTGTTCCTTTCGAACGAGCGCACGCTCACACGCAAGATCAATGAGGCTTTCCTCGCGGTCTGGCTGGAGTTCCGCCTGACCAAGCGCGAAATTTTGAAACTCTATCTGGATCGCGCCTACATGGGCGGAGGTTCGTTCGGTATTCAGGCCGCAGCCAAATTCTATTTCAACAAGTCCGTGCGGGACGTCAGCCTCGCTGAAGCCGCGATGCTGGCCGGCCTGTTCAAGGCGCCGACGCGATTTGCGCCGCACATCAACTTGCCTGCTGCGCGCGCGCGCGCCAACGATGTCCTGCAGAACATGGTCGAAGCGGGTTTTCTCACAGAGGGACAAATCTACGCGGCCCGGAAAAACCCGGCCCAGCCGGTCGACAGGCAGCGCGACTCCAGTCCCGACTGGTTTCTTGACTGGGCCTTCTCCGAGATCAAGAAACTGTCGCTGGCCGGGAAACTCGGCGCCAACAGGGTTCTTACAGTTCGCACGACACTGGACAGCAGCATCCAGAAGCGCGCCGACGAGGCCGTGGAAAGCAACCTGAGGCTGCACGGCAAATCCTATAATGCGCGGCAGGCCGCCGCCGTCATCATGGATACGACCGGCGCTGTCCGGGCAATTGTCGGAGGGCGCGACTATGGCGACAGCCAGTTCAACCGCGCCACCGATGCGTTGCGGCAACCGGGCTCGTCTTTCAAACCTTTTGTGTACGCGACAGCACTGCTGACCGGCCGGTTCACGCCTGACACGATGGTGACGGATAGTCCTATTTGCCTCGGCAACTGGTGCCCGAAGAATTACGGCGGCAGATTTGCCGGCCGGCTGCCGTTGCGTAACGCGCTTGCCCGCTCGCTGAATACGGTGGCGGTGAAGCTCTCCGTAGAAGTCGGTGATGGCCGGGGCCAGTGGAACAAGGCGCGCTCCGGCCGGGCAAAAATCGTCGATGTCGCCCGCCGCATGGGACTGACAACGCCGCTTGAAGACACCGTCTCGCTGCCGCTGGGCGCTGCCGGCGTTCATGTCATAGACATGGCTTCGGCCTATGCGACGTTCGCCAGCGGCGGCAGGCGCACTCCGCCCTATGCCGCCATCGAGATACGAAACAGCGCCGGCGATATTATCTACCGGCACGACCGCGATGCGGGGGAACGCAAGACCATCCTGCCTGTGAAAGTCGTGCAATACATGATCTCGATGATGACGGGCGTCGTTGAGGCCGGCACTGCGCGCAGGGCACAGCTTCCAGGCATCACTGTCGCCGGCAAGACAGGGACGACAAACGCCTATCGCGATGCATGGTTCGTCGGATACAGCGGCAATTACGTGGGCGCCATCTGGTACGGGAACGACAATTACCAGTCCATGCGCAACATGACCGGCGGATCGATCCCGGCGCAGACATGGCACGACATCATGATCTATGCGCATCAGGGCATAGAATTGAAACCGCTCCTGGGCGCCGAACCGCCCAAGCCGGCTGTAGCCGCGCTCGGCGCTAGCGGCGCAGGCGCGTCGACGCTGGGAACGCCACTGAGACCGGCTACGCTGTCCCGGCAGTCCGCAGCTGCCCTTGGTTTGATCGAACAACGCATGCGCGCGACCGCTGTCAGGCTCAAACAATCGCGGGCTGGCAACGGGCCGCGCCTGCGGCAGGGCAAGGCATTCGAGACACTTGGCGGGAAAAAGACAGCGACAGCGATCTTTTCTCGTCAGCGATGAACGCGCCGCATTTTACCTTTGCCGGGCCGGCGCCTATTCGCCTTCGGCCACGGGACCGCGGCGCAAGTCGATAATTTCGATGACGTTGCGGTCCGGATCGTGAAAATAGGCGCTGCGGCCGTGGAATGTGCCGCCGTCGCGGTTTTCTTCCTTGAAGATGCGAACGCCCTTTTCGGCAAGGAAGGATTTGGCCTTGTCGTACTCAGCCGAAGACACACGAAAAGCTGTATGGATATCGTGCTTGTCGCCCTTGTTCGGGTCAATCGGATTTTCCGAATAGGTGAGAACGAAAGCAGTGCCGTGCGCCTCAAGAAACACCATGTGATTGTTGCGGCGCAGTTTCCGCATGTTCAGTATCTCGGTGTAGAATTTCTCGGATGCGTCCAGGTTCTTGACCGGGATTGTGAAGTGAACGAAGCCTTCTGTGGCGATCATGTTGTCCTCCCGCGCATTACAAGCCGCACACAAGGACCAGCTTTCCGCAGCGCGGCCTCGTCTCCAGCTTGACGTCGTCTTAACAGACCGATAGCAGCGCGCCTAGACCGGTGCGCTGGCAACCGATGCTATCCGAAGGCGGCAAATTTGAGAGCCATCGGTCCGCCAGTCGTGCTATCTGGAATGGTGCGGATTAATCGCACGCGGGCGTTCAAGCCGGTTGTCGGCAATTCCGGTAGGCAGGCCGTGGTCAATTTTTTCAAATCCCTCTTTGTGGCCCTCGCCGGAACCGCGCTCGGACTTCTGGCGACGTGGTTCTCGATCGAGCAGGGCCAGGGCTTTGGGGCAGTTCAGGCCGGTCCGTGGATCGGATGGCCGCGTGCGGGCACGCAGGAAGCCGATCCTTACGCCCGCGCGGCGATGTCGCGCACGGGGGAAGTTCCGCTCGGGCTGGCCGAAGGCCTTTCGTTCCTGGCCCGGGCCGACTCCGCCGGCGAGCCGCTGCAATCGGGATGCGCCTATACGATCCGCCCGCCGATGCCTGTGGCGCGCTACTGGTCGCTTTCGGTCTCAAGCCCGGAAGGTCAGCCGTTGAACTCGAATTTTGGCCGCAGCGGGCTGACGTCCAGCGAAATTTACCGCACCGGCGCAGGCACATTCTCCATTTCCGTATCGTCACGCGTGCAGCCCGGAAACTGGCTGCCCGTGCCCGAACGTCAACCGTTCGTCCTGATGCTCCGGCTGTACGACACACCAATCAGTGCTGCTGCGTCAGCGCTGCGCGCCTCCGACATGCCGGGCATCGACAAGGGAGCGTGCGAATGAGTTTCGGCGACCGTTTGCTTGGCTGGATTCCCTGGGTGCTCGGAACTCTCATTATCGCCGGCATCGTTCACATCGTATCTGTTCTTGCGATGCCCCGGCTGGCGGCGGAGGATGCATTTTCGCGATTTGCGCGGGTCACGCCTCTGCATAAGCTGACGATATTGACCGGCAGACCTGATGCGGCCTCGCTTGTTCCGTTCGAAGATCCTGCAAACGCGCTGGCGGTTTGCCGCTTCGATTTGAAAGCCGGACCTGTCCGGCTGCGTGGACGCTTGTCGGGAGATGGCCTGGTCTTGATGTCATTCCGCAATCGTTTCGGCACGGCATTTTATTCGATGAACGATCGCGGCACATCGCGCGGCAATCTGAATGTGGTTCTGGTGACGGCCGAACAACTCGAAGCCATAGAAGCCAACGATCCCGAGGACGATGTTCCGAACGAGTTGCGGCTGTCCGCACCGTCTCTCGAAGGCTTCATCGTTTTGCGGGCGCTCGCTCCTGAGAGAAGTCAGTTCGCTGAGGCGGTACAGAGCTTGAAGACCATAGATTGCAAGCTCGATCCCTTGCCGGAGACCTCATCCGAAGCGGGAAACAGTTAACTATATCTATAAATCAATGCTTCGAAATTTTGCTCCGGCGCCCCTTCGCGACCCGGCGCTGCATCATGCAGGGCGGCTCTTTTACTTCATCGAAGCGCGCCTGCTGCCGTTCGTAATAGGTCAGCGTTTCCTCGTCCCGGACGTATTGAATTCCTGTGAAAAGCAAAATGATTGCTCCTCCTTCGGGAACCTCGTTTCTGCTCGCACGCCTTGTTTTTTGCAGCGCGCCCAAATTTACAACTTCGCCCATTTCGCCATCTCCGGATCTCCGGCCCGGCCTTGCCCGGCTCAATTGCCATGCAAGTCATTACGAACCGGGAAGGTTAATGTTGTATCAACGAAACTTCCCTAATCTGCGATTAATCCAGTCAGGCGTAGGTGCGCTCCGTCACAACGCCAAGCGTGAGTATGATTGCATGAGTACCGGCGCAGCCGATTTCACTCCTTTTGCCGCCCGCGGAACCACAAGAGCCGAAGACTTGCGAAATCCCTCCCGGCTTATCCGCGAATTGACCGACATCTATGTGTCGCGCAAAAGCCCGACCGGCGCAGAAAGCCTCCAATACGAAGATATTGCCTGCCGGCTTGTGCCCGAAGCAGATGCGCCGGCGCTGGCGTACGTCGCCGCACGGATTGCCTCCAATCCCGCGGCTCCTGTGGTGCTGATCGACACGCTCATCAAGCAGCACCCGGCTTGCGCGAAGATCCTTGTCGAACACAGCAGTCGCGTGTCGCCGATGCATTTGCTTGCATTTGCGGAAGGAGAAGATCCGGCGATGGCCGCCGCCGTTGCGCGCCGCCGGAAGCTTTCGCCCGCCCTCGCCCGCGCCCTGGTCGAACGCAATGACACGCTGGTCCTGCGTGACCTCGCATCGAATCCGCAACTGGAATTGACAGGCGTCATTCTGGACAGGCTCCTGGAGAACTCCCGGCGCGATCCAGTCCTCGCCAGGCTTCTCATCGCACGAGCCGACGATGCATCTTCCCTTGCACCCCTGTTTTCATACGCAAGTCCGGAACAGAGACTGCAGATACTCTCGGCAGCCGAGCGGCAAACGTTCAAGGCCGGCGACATAAAACGGATCAGGCTGATTGGTCCTGCTCTCGTCAACTGGCTGCTGAAGCGTAACCCGGCCCGCGACTGGCGCCGGATTTCGCGCGAACTTGCGCGGCTGATCGAACAACCGGCTGAAGCAGTGGAGAAACTTGCGCGCGATCCGCGTGGCGACGGATTGGCGATTCTGCTCGCCGCCGCCGGCATGCCGGAAGCGGAAGCCGTGAGGTTCCTGCTGCTGTGCCCGCCGGAAATTTCCCACTCGACGAAGAGAGTCAGGGCGCTGTCGCGGATCGTACAAAATCTGCCGGCCCATGCGGCGCGCAAGCTTGTTGGCGCGATCGCCGGAACGCAGGTGGAAACACAGCCGCAGCACGCGCCGCATTCCGAAGCCGTTACGGCCCGCGAACCCCGCTATCAGCCTCTCACGGATATCGCCGCCCGCTCCCTGCCCGGCCGCGCCGCTCCGGCTCCAACTCCGGCACACTTGCCAGCCAACTTGCCGGCCCCATTGCCGGCGGCTTTCCGGGCGAAGAAGCCCTTTGGTACGCGCAAGCCAAACAGCCGCACCGCTTGAAGCAGAAACGGAACATCCGGCCTGGCTGTCATCCTTCCGCCAGATCGAGAAAGTGCGCGCCGCCGGAATTTTCGACCTCGACGATCCACAGGTCCGGGTCGAACGACAATTCGCGCCGCAACCGTTCCTCCGCCGTCAGCGGATCGATCGAATCCGATTTGTGCAATTGAAGCCACAGCCGGTCCAGACCATCGCCGGCAAGTTCGCTCTGAGGCGCCGGGCCGAAGAGCCGGCAATTCCCATCGCGCAAATCGACCCGCACGAAGATTGCCCCGGCTTCCGCTGCGCCACGGCGGCGCAGTACTGCATAAGCACCCTCCACGGCACAACGCCGCAGGTAGGCCGAAACCCAGATGTCAGATCGAAGACGCATCCTGCCGGTCTAGATCGTTTCACTACTTCATGGAAGCGTTGAAACGATTCACGCATTGACGCTCTTCACGGCGTGAGACCGGATGCGACACGTTCCGGCATGTCAAGGAATGCGAATGCGCGATTTGGTCGCAAGCGCGTTGATCGTGCGCGCATCGAGAGTTCCCGTTGCCGGCAAACGATGAGCGCTTTGAAACGCTTCCACGGCAGCGAGGGTCGCTGGTCCGGTAAGGCCGTCGACGTCAAGGCGGTGACCAAGTTTCACGAGCGCTCTCTGGGCGGCCTCGATCCGCGGCTTTGACAGCGCGGGGGTCTTGTCCGGTATCCGGCCCGGCGGCCGCGGTGCAGGCTCTCCGCGTATGAGCGAACCGATCAAGTCGCGCGCCGGGCCCGGAGAAACATTGCGCTCCTCTTCGCGCGGCAGGTTAACCGGCTTGGCCTGAATGGAATCGATTTCGTCGATTTTAGGCAGAGCAACCTGCCTTAGACGCGGCTGGCTGAATTTCCCGGCCTCGCGCATGTCCGGTACATTCGGCTGCGGCGGCGCCGGACGAGCCGTCTGTTTTGGCTCAGGCGTCTTTGCCATCTGAGCGGGAGCAATGCCGCGCGCAACGCTTTTGGCGAACAACGGCGCTGGATGACGCGCCGATTGCAAAAAGAGGGCGTTCAGAAAAATCGCGCCGATGGCGCAAGTAAATACGGCAGCGGCAAAAGTCCTACCCGGATTGCGCAGGCATTTCGACACTATTCCTCCGCCGTTGCGCGCAGGCTTTTCGCCGCGCGTCTTCGAACCTTTTCGCGAGGATTGACGACGCGGCTGGCGTACGCCGGACCCTGCTCCCGCCTCCAGTAAGGACTCACGCAATTTTCAAAACCTCTGCTTCGAATTCTTCTCTACGCGCGCTTTCGACAGCTTGCCGTAGTGGAATTGCTTCGATTTTCGCAGACGTACGAATCTGGCTTTTGCCCGAACGGCAATCCATCGGCAACTTTACTGTCACGCACGTCCCTGCTCCGGGGGCACTCTCAATCCGGATGGCCCCTCCATGCAGTCCCACCAGACCGCGCACTACCGACAGACCAAGCCCGGTCCCCTCGTGCGTTCTGTTGTAATTGTCGGCGGCCTGAAAGAACGGATCTCCGACGCGCTGCAATTCGCTCTCGAAAATGCCGATCCCGGTATCGCGAACCCAAAGGATCGCGGAATTGCCTTCCGGCCTGATACCTATCGTTACTTTCCCGCCTTCCGGCGTGAATTTGATGGCATTCGACAGGAGATTGATAACGATCTGCTTCAACGCTCGCTTGTCGGCGACGATCTCGCCGATTGCGGGGGCAATCTCGGTTTTCAGATCCACGCCGCCCGACATTGCACGCAGGTGCAGCATATCGATGCAATTGTTGATCATCGGCTCCATTTCGAAGCCCTCGGGTACGATATCGAAACTGCCGGCTTCAATCTTCGAAATGTCGAGAATCGAATTCACTACGGACAGCAGATGCTCGCCGGATTCATGAATTATCTGGGCGTATTCCCGACTCTTTGCCGGATCCTTGGGCGCAATGGCTTCGGTGGAAAGAATCTCCGCAAAGCCGATAATGGCGTTGAGAGGCGTGCGCAATTCGTGGCTGACATTCGCCAGAAAGCGGTCTTTCCAGATATTTGCCTGCTCGGCGTCGCGGCGGGCCGCCTCCAGTTCTTCCTGATGCAATTTGACATTCGTTACGTCGCGCGCAACCGCCACCACGGCCGAGCCCTGTTCGTCCGGATAGCGCAACTTGTTCACGCGAAGTTCGATCCAGCGGAATTGCACGCCGGTTGATTCTTCGCTCGCGCCTGGGGCGCGAATGCGCAGCAATGCCGTGACGACGCTATCGCCACCGGCGGCGTCGGAAACGGCTTTCAAAAAGGCGGGACGGTCGGCGACGTGTACTCTCTCGAACAAACCACGGCCCGAGAACTCCTGTCCAGACAGACCGAATATGCGTTCACTGTTGTCACTGACGAAAGCAACCGCACCGGTGCGATCCATGCGCAGAACCATGTCGCCGATCGCTTCGGACAGCGAGCGGAAACGGATATGACGCATGGCTGCGAAACGATTTCGTATCTCTTCGCCGCGTACCGCGCCGAACGCGAGAACGGTGGCGTAACTTATCGCCAGCAAGAGCGCGAGACCGGCAGCAACTTCGGAACCAGGAGTGGTGTCGCCGAGCAGTCCACTCATCCGCAGAGCAACTGCCAGCGCTGCGGCAGCGAAAGCGGCAGCGCCTGTAACAATGACCATGGCTGCAGAACCGCTCAGGAAAGCTTCCAGTGGCGCAAGCGCAAGCCAAACAACGGCGGCGCTCGACAACGAGCCGCTCCACAGCGTCGCTATGACCGAAATCGATATGGCGCATGCAATGCACACAATATGACCGGCGAGGATGTTGCCAGTGCGGCTCACCAGAACTGCGGCCGCAAGGGGTCCCATCGCGAGCGTGAAAACAAGAACCTCGACAGGTGCTGGTGCTCCGTAGAGGGCCAGATACGCCGGCATGCAAACGAGAGCGGCGAGCGAGATCAGCAGCCGGGCTGCGATAAAAGTCAGGTGGCGAGCCGACGACGCGCGGTCGCGTCCGGCGCTATCGTGCACCAGGGCCGAAAACCGTTCGGCGGCGCTCGCGCTTATGGCAGAGAAATACGACACCCGACGCAACTCACTCAACTCAGCGCGGACGTGCGCTGCTGCGGGTAACAAATTCGCAGGACCGCCTTAAGCGAACCCTAAGCATCCTGCCATTCGTTCGCACCAGCCGTTCCATTTTGACACTTGCGCCTGCAAAACAACCGGCATGGTTTAAAAGACCTTGCCGTCCGCGTGCGCCGGGCAGGAGCAGGTAAACGAATCGATAAGAAAACCAGGCGAATGACCGGAAAAATCGCAGCTCTAATTTGATTCGAAACCGCTAGATTGCGGTTCGAAGCTTTTCTGGAGACGGCGTGACGTCCAATGTTCTTTCTGTTGCGGCTGACATTTTTTCTGGGGCTCGTCCTCTGGTCCATAACGCCGAAGCCGGAGGCTCCGCGCAGCTCGGCTCCCGCCGTTGCAGGAATGGCTGCCGCAGCGGACGGCAGCGTGTCTGCGCGCCGAATTACAAAAGCCGTCGAAGGATATTGCGAAACCAACCCAAAGGTTTGCCTCGCGATCGCGTCGAAAATCGCCGCCTCGGGAAAAGATGTCGACATGCGGCAAATTCTGGCTCTGGCGGCTGGAACGGTCGCCGGAGCAAGCCCCGGCACGCTCACGGGGGCCGACCGGGCAATACCGGCGCGAAGCGGGGCGTTGCGTTGAAAGCGCCGGGATTTGCCAGTTTACCGGCTTGCCCCATATAAGGGCCAGCTTCGCGCTTTACCTGCGCGTTCGCATTCGAGTTCGTACATGTCCAACACCGCCCGGATCGCATGGCTTCCATCGACGACATCGTTGAAGATTTCGCCCTGATCGACGATTGGGAGGACCGCTACCGCTACGTCATCGAACTCGGGCGCGAACTCGAACCGCTGCCGCCGGAAGCGCACAATGACGTCAACAAGGTACGCGGATGCGCCAGCCAGGTCTGGCTGGAAACAAAAGTGGTCTCCGGCGCAAACGGAAAAACCCTGACGTTCTTGGGCGATAGCGACGCACATATTGTCCGTGGCCTTGTTTACATCGTGCTTGCTCTTTTCTCCGGCAAGCCGCCGCAAGAAATTCTGGACATCGACGCCCAGGCTGTCTTTGCGAAACTCGGCCTGACGGAACACCTGACTCCGCAACGATCCAACGGCGTGCGGTCGATGGTCGAGCGCATCCGCGCGGACGCCCGTAATGCGCTGGAAAATGCCTGATTGCGCAAGAGGCTGCTTCAGTCGCCCGTGCTGGCCAGGCCGTCGATTTTCGGCCGGAAGCCCTCCGCGCCCCAATGGCGCAATCGGCCTGCCGAATCCGGACCTTTCGCGTGCTGCGCCAGACCGTAGTGCCGGGCCAATGCCGACAGGGCGATAGCCAGAACCACCTTGGCCGACCGGCGGGGCCAGCGGCGTTCGAACTCGATCGCCTCCAGGCCTTTGAGAAATCCGCATACGTCGACGAGCACGCCGGCGCAATCCGCACCAACTGCATCGATCGCATTGCCGGCACGTTGCCGCGCAGCCAAAGCTGTGTCGGTGATATGTTGCTGGGTGCCGCCGCGTCCGGATGAGGCGACCGCCGCAGACCAATTGGCGGTCACTCGCGGCAGCATTTGCGCCAGTTCCAGGTCGCGCCGGAAGCGCTCGCCAGCTTCCAGTTGCACTGGATCGATCAGCGCCCTGCCGTGTGCATCTTTGCGCCGGGCAAGCCAGGCAAGCGGACTTTCCGTTGTATCGACCAGGGTTTGCCTGCGAACGCCATGCATTTCCACTTCTGTGGTCTCGAGAATGACATGCTGCGCCAGAAATTCACGGCCCTCTGGTCCGGTTTCGCGCGCCCGATGCGACCGGCCCTCTTCCGTTATCGTCAGATATTTCTTTTCCGCTGATCTTCGCGCCTGCCAATGCGCCAGCCCGCGCCCTACGAGTTCGTCGGCAGCGTCCATGGTTGACCCAGCCACACGGAGACTTACGCCCTTGCGAGCCGCAAAAACGGCGAGCTTGCCTTCAGCGCCGAATTCGCCCGGGGCCGCGAAAGCATCCGGCCCGGAAAGGTGACTCAACAGCCGCGTGGCGTCGCGGGAGAGGCCTTCCTTGCCGGCAGAAGTTTCGCCTTCGGCCTGCCTGCGCCTTGGTTGTTGCGACTTACTCATCGATTACTCCTTTGCTCGGTGCCGAAAATGCTGCGGCATGCGCGGCCAATGCCGCACTCAATGCGTCCAGTGCCCGGTCAAGACGCCGGTCGTCCCGGGCGTCTTCCATGCGGGCGCAGGCGTAACGCACGGTTGTGCGCTCCCGCGCGAAACACGCGCCGGCTGCGCGTTGCGAAATCCCGAACACGACATGGGTGAGATAGAGGGCCAGATGAACGTGCTTCCGGAGAGTGCCGGGCCCCGAGAAGCGCCCGCGACGCAGCCGGACATTCTGCAGGTCCGGGACGAACAGCAGGGGCAGCCCCTGCGACAGGGGTTCGCGCGAGGCGAGCGATCTCGCGCGCATGGCGGCGGCGCAAAGCACGGCGCCAGCAATGGCCGGGAAGTCCCACATTTTGCTGCTCGATGCAGCTCTGCATGCTTTCGCGGAGATTTCGCGCGTCATCGGTCCTCCAAAAACTGACCAGCGACTTGTAATAGGATTTTTTTCGGAATTGTATACTTGACAAACTACACAGCCTTTGCCATTGTGATTGCACAGAAAGGCAATCCCGATGGCTCTCTCCGACATCTTCACCGATCCCGATAAAGCCCGTCAGCATCTTGAGGCTCAGGTCTGGCCGAATGGCCCGATCTGCCCTCATTGCGGCAACGCGGACCCGGATCGGATCACGAAGCTTGAAGGCAAAGCGCATCGTCCGGGCCTGTATTCGTGCAAAGAATGCCGCTCTCAGTTTTCAGTAACGGTTGGCACCGTATTCGAGCGCTCCAAGGTTCCGCTCAATACGTGGCTTTACGCGACCTATTTGCTGAATTCGTCCAAGAAAGGCATTTCGGCGCACCAGTTGCACCGCATGATCGGCGTCACCTACAAGACCGCTTGGTTCATGATGCACCGCATTCGCGAGGCTATGGCCGTCCCGCCGGGTTCCGTTCCGCCGATTGGCGGCGCTGGCAAGGTTATCGAGGCGGACGAGACCTACTACGGAAAGGTCGCGGACCCGAAACCTTCCCCGCAGCGCAAAGGCAAGCCGTACCTGAAACGCAAAGGCGCTGGCCCTGCCGGAAAGCGCCCTGTCGTCGCCCTTGTGGAACGCGGCGGACGTGTCCATTCCTTCCATGTCGCGAACGCCAACGTCGAATACGTTCGCGAAGTGATCGTTACCCACGCTTCGCGCGAAAGCACGCTCTACACTGACGAAAGCCGCCTCTACACGAAAATGGGCAAGGAATTCGCCGGTCACGATACCGTCAAGCATTCAGCCAACGAATACGTTCGCGGCGATGTCCACACAAACACAATCGAGAACGTTTTCAGCGTGTTCAAGCGCGGAATGCACGGAACCTACCAGCACTGCGCCGAAAAGCATTTGCACCGCTACCTTGCCGAATTCGATCACCGCTACAACACTCGCGCCGCTCTGGGCTTCACGGACGCCATGCGTGCGGACATGAACCTTGCGGCCATCGTCGGCAAACGTTTGACCTATCGGCGGACTAAAGAACAGTCTTACGCCTAAGCAGAAGGCGGCAAATCGCAACCCGAGGCTGCCAAGAATTGGCGCTAGGCGGAAGCGCTAGCCTCCTGCGGCTTTGCGCCATAGGCAAAACTGGGGTAGCTTTGCCATAGTCCGACATGGAGACTAGAATGGAACCTGAAGACACTGCACGAGCTTTGACAGCACTCACGAAAGCCGTTGACGAATTAGCCGGGAAGGTTGCCGCGTTAACAGCGATAGTCGCCACAAGCCCACACACGACAAACGAGAGTATTAAAGAGGCTCGGAAGGGTTTATCGGGGCTGACTCCACACCCTCTAGGGCCGGGCCTAGGCTCTCCGTCATATCACGCTGACAACACATTGGAGAAGATTCGCTCAATTGCGGAAGCCTTAAATATGCTTCGATCTGCGGGAGGATCGGGAAAGAGCTAAATAGGTCCGCCATATCGCAGCGCACCTTTGCCCATACTTCTTCTTCGGTCATACTCAGCTCCTGAATCACAAACCCGGCTCATTGGCCGGGTTTTTCGTTTCGTTTCGACTTTTTTGCGGGTTCATCTGGCGGCTTTTCAGCCTTTGCCGTTCGCCCGATCTTCATGTCAGAATGCTGTTTCGGCGGCATCTTCACCATGCGCCGGAGCGTGGCGTTCATGGCGTCGAATTGGCTTTGATCTCTTAGGTCGATATCGTGTTTTTCGTTTTTATGGGTGTCTGTCATGGCGAAAGAACCTAACCGTGTTGGTGGAGTATTAAAACCCCTAGATGATTACCCAGATCATGCAAAACTGATTGGCCTAATCATCACAGACCTTACCTCCGCCGAAGCAGCCCTTGCGCTAATATTTTGGGAACTTATTGGGGACCCGATACGCGCAGACGCTGTGTTCTGGACCCTAGGAAGCGCAAAAGCTAGATCCGATGTAGTTCGTGCAAGCATAACCGAAACAATGGACAAATCTGATAGGCTCAGGGACGACCTTCTCGCTGCAATAGTCAACTTTCGCAAGCTAACCGATAAGCGCAACGATATTGCTCACGGAGAATGGGGCGCCCCAGCACAAGGAGGTCGCCACCCCTTTTTATCACTAAAGCAGCCCGCAACAAAATCCCCGATTTTTCAACGAATATACACGCTAGACGCCCTGATAGAACTCGACCGGAAGATTCGTGAATGCGAACGAAAATTCAACAATCTATGGCAAGCCTTACAGTATAGAAAGGGAGGACTAACCTATGAGCGCCTAGAAGCAGAAAGAAAAATCAATCCGATAGTTGACGCATTTTTACGTAAATACGAGTGACCGCATCCCAAACATCGTCACCTGGTCCAAACGGCCCCATTACGCCGATAAGCTCATCAACGCCCGCCTCGATCATCGCGGGCGTGACCTCGATTTCCCTATTTTCCTGCGTCGGCCTGTCGTCGGCCTTTTTATCCGAATCGGTCATGGTTTGTCACGTATACAATTCCGCGGCGCGACCATCGGATAGTCCGGCGGCAGTCTCCATTTTTCGCGGTATTCCTCCGGCGACATATTATAGCGTGAACGCAAATGGCGGCGGAGCGATTTAAACTGCTTTCCGTCTTCCAGACAGACGATGAAATCGTCGAACACGGATTCCTCAACCGGAACCGCTGGCGTCAGTCCGGTTCCGGAAGACGTGGACGCGGAAGCCGACAGATGCACGAGCGTATCGTGGATTTCCCGGATCAATTGCGGCAGGTCCGAAGCGCTAACGGAATTGTGGCTGACATATGCGGACACAATGTCCACCGCCAACTCGACATACTGCGGAGAATTTGAACTTTCCATCCCCAATCAAACCCGATCTTTGACGAGCGCCCGCATTCGCTCGAATTAAAACAATGCGGCGCGAGCCGCTGCAATGTCCGGCAAATACAGCACAAAAAAGTCAAGCTCTCAAGCCAAGAGACGCCGATAACCTTAGTTTTTCAACTTTCTGCAAATTTGTGCAACCGCCCAATGCAAAGTGGCCGCACTGACGCCACGCTGCCGCTTGGACCATCCACCGTGAAGTAAATTTGGCCGCAAGCTGCGGCTCGCGGCAATCGTCCGGTAACAGCGCGTCTGCCCGCCAGGTGTGCGACGACTGCGGAAAATAGCTGGACAAATTGTCGCCCATCCACAGTATGCAGATTCCACAGCAGGGACCGGCAGGATATAAGTATGAAGCCCGCAAAGAAGAAAACGGCTAAACGCACGATCGCCCGCAAGGTGACAAAACCTCCGGTCGCGAAGAAACATCCCGTCGCCACGGTCATGCATGGCGTGAAGCGTGTGGACGACTACGGCTGGCTGCGGGCGGAGAACTGGCAGGACGTTCTGAGGGGCCAGGGCGAACTCTCCGGCGAAATTCTCGATTATATCGAGGCTGAAAACGCCTACACGGACCATGTGATGCAGAATACCCGCAGCTTGCAGCGCAAACTGGTGCGCGAAATGCGGGGACGCATCAAGGAAGACGATTCCAGCGTGCCTGCACCCGACGGCCCATGGTCGTATTTTTATCGTTACCGCAAAGGCGGCGACCATCCGTTGCTGTGCCGCAAGCCGCGCGACGGCGGCCCGGCGAAAGTACTGCTCGATTGCGACAAGCTGGCCGACGGAAAAAGTTTCTTCGACCTGGGCGACGCGGCGCATTCGCCGGACCACAAACTGCTCGCCTGGAGTGCAGACGAGTCCGGGTCGGAGTTCCACACGATCCGCATCCGCGATCTGGCGACCGGCAAGGATTTGCCCGACACGCTCTCCGATACCGACGGAACGGTAGTCTGGACGTCGAATTCGAAAGCCTTCTACTATCTGCGTCTCGACGAGAACTGCCGGCCGCGCAGCGTTTACTGGCACAGGCTCGGCACGGACACCGCCAAGGATATTCTCATATATCGCGAAAAGCAGACGCGCTGGCACATGGATCTGGGTCAAACCCAGTCAGGCCGGTTTGCAACTATTGAAGTATCCAATGGCGACACCTCGGAGATATCGCTCATAGATTTGCGCAAGCCGCGCAGCGAGGCCAGGCTCGTCGAACCGCGCAAGACCAATGTACAGTACGACGTCGACGACCACGGCGACACGCTTGTCATTTTGACCAACGCCGACAAGGCCGAAGACTACAAGATAATGCAAGCCCCGCTTGAGGCGCCGGCGCGCAAGAACTGGAGCGACCTGGTGCCCTACCGGTCCGGTTGCATGATCACGGGCATGTCCGTATTCAAGCGCTTCATGGTGCGCACCGATCTTCAAGACGGTCTGCCCCGCATTGTCGTCCATAACTTTCGCACCGGCGAAGAACACGCAATCGATTTCAAGGAAGAGACCTACGATCTCGATATCGGCGAAGTCCTGGAATACGATACCGATACGATCCGCTTCGTGTATTCGTCGTTGACGACGCCCTCTCAAGTCTTCGATTACAACATGAAGACCAGAGAACGCGTGCTGCGCAAGCGCCGTCAGATCCCGTCCGGGCACGACCCGAAAAAGTACGAGGCGCGGCGCACTTTCGCGACTTCGCATGACGGAAAGCGCGTGCCGGTGTCGCTGTTCTACGCGAAAAAAACGGCTCTGGACGGATCTGCGCCGCTACTGCTCTATGCCTACGGCTCTTACGGCCACGTTTCGGACGCCGCCTTCGGCGCCAACCGCCTGTCGCTGGTGGATCGCGGCTTCGTCTACGCCATCGCCCATGTCCGCGGCGGCTCCGATTGCGGCCGGCGCTGGTATCGCGATGGCAAATTGAACAGGAAGCGCAACACGTTTCTGGATTTCCTTGCCGTTGCACGTCATCTGGCTGCGGAGAAATACACTTCGGAGGGAAACATCGTCGCTGTCGGACGCAGCGCCGGCGGCCTGCTGATGGGCGCCATCGCCAATATGGCGCCGGAGCTGTTCGCCGGCATAGTGGCGGACGTGCCATTCGTCGATGCCGTCAACACGATGTGCGATGCCGACCTGCCGCTGACGCCGCCGGAGTGGCTGGAATGGGGCAATCCGATCAAAAACAGGAAAGCCTTCGAATACATGCTGTCGTACTCGCCATACGACAATGTCAAAGCGCAATATTATCCCGCCATGTATGTCGAGGCCGGGCTCGCCGATCCCCGCGTAACCTATTGGGAGCCGGCAAAATGGGTCGCCAAACTGCGTGCGCACATGACGGGAGGAGGTCCCATCGTGCTGCATACAAACATGGATGCGGGACACGGTGGGGCGCCCGGCCGCTTCGAACGGCTTCCCGATATTGCGCTCGAATACGCGTTCTGCATCGCTTGCGTCGAAGGCAAACTCAAAAGCTGAACGCACGGCATGCCTTGTTGCATGCCGGATCGCACAAAAGAGAACTGCCAGATTGCGCGCGAGCCTGACAAATGGTTCGCGGTATCGGACGGACCGGCGCTCAGGGGCGGCGTTTCTCGATGAACCCGCGCAGCTCCTCGAGCGAGGAAAAGCGCAATACGCCTTGCGGCGCATGGGCTTCTATCGAACCGTCGACATAAAGGAAATAGCGCACGCCCTGGGATTCGTAGCTTCGCAGCAGTTCGGGCTTGGGAGCATCCACATTCGCTTCCGGAGCGGCGACCGTCCCAGCGGCATCTTCCCCAACATCTTCGGCGAGGCCGGAGTCAGGCGGCTGCGCCCCTTCCGGCGAAGCCTCCATGATATTTTCGGCCGTGCTGACTGGGGGCTCTGACGCTTCCACTTCGGTTTCGCGATGCCCGGGCGCAATTTCCTGTTCGTCTGTGTCAGGTTGCTGGACGTCCGCCCTGTCCTCGCCAGAAGACTGATCGCTGCTCTCACCACGGGAAGCAAGCTCTTCCACAGGAGAGGGCTGGGGATTGTCCTTCGCTACAATGCCCCGGTCCATCTCGTTAAGCGCGCGCGCAAGCTCCACGGGCGACGGCGGTGATGCGGACGAAGCGGCTGCTCGCGGCTGCGGCGCTTTCACGCTGTCGTCCAGCAATTCGTCGAACCATCCGTCGTCGGTATCCCGTTTCGCGGCAGAGCCGGATTCGTGTTGTCCGGATTGCTCCGGGACCCCGCTGCCCGCTTCTACATCATCCCCGCTTTCGGGAGCGGTTTCCCCGGCCTGGTTTTTATCTGTCGTGGACAGATCTGTGGCAGCTACCGGCACTTCGCTCTTTGCCGGCATGTCCGGTAGCGAAGGCAGGGGCGGTAAGGGCGGCAGTTGCGCTTTGACCGGGCGTACGGTGGCGTCGTTCCCGCTGTTCTGCTCCGGGAAGCCCGGCGGCAGCGCGTCTTCTTCCACCTCGTCTGGCGAGCCTGCGTGATCGACATGTTCCGGAGAAGCAGGCCATTCGAAACGTCCGTCAATTGCCCGGCGCGGCGGCGGCGGATCGAAAGTTTCCGGGTCCTCGCTTTCTTCACTGGGTGGCGGCGTTTCGTCTTCTGCGGCAAATTCTAAAGAGTGGCTATCCCTGGCTCCGGCAACGGACGGGTCCGCAGCGCTTTTGGCCGTATCCGGAAATTCGTCCGCAGCCGGTCGCTCGGCTGCTCTGGCGGCAATCGCAGCGCCTGCAAGAACGCCTCCGCTCCCTGCAACCAAAGCGCCGGTATTGGCTCGCAATCCGGCAAACCCGGTGTCAGGCAGGCGCGGTGGCGGTGGTGGTGGTGGCGCATCCGGGGTTTCGTCCCGTGCCGGAAGATTCGGACTTGCTGCTACGGTCGCCGGCGGCTCCGGAACAAAATCCGGTACGGCTGGCGCCCCAGGTCTTGGTGCAGGCGAAGGTCGTGAAGGCTTTTGCGCGTATGGCGGTGCGTAGGCCGGCGCGCTGGCCTGCCCGTCGTTGGAAGCCGGTGCGTTTACAACAGTGTCCGAAGGCCTATGGTTACGCAACAGCCTAACCACGGCGTCGATCCTCGCCATGACCGCCGCAATACCAATCAGCAACAAGCCGCACCCGGCCAGGAACGAACCGGCTATTACAGCCGACCAGCCGCGTTCTACCTGGACGATGCTCCAACCGAACCATCCCCACCAGGTTCCGAATGCGGTCGCGCACAGGCCGATCGCCAAGATAACCCATTTCATCAAGCGCAAACCAATCCTTCAGTCACTCCGGCATAACTCGCGGCGATTGCCGCTGCGGCAAGGACCATTGATCCTTTTGCGGGCCAATCTCGCTCCAGACACAAGCGATCGCAGACCGGAACAGGAAAATGTACAGACGCGGGCAACACCTACACATGCGATAATGGGCGGAATACCGAGATTTTCAAGAATATCCAGGCAGATTGCCAGGAACATCGTGCGAAATTGTGGCCCCGGTTTGTCGCGCAGAGCGATGCCCTGATCTCTGGATGCGATAAGTGTTGCGGGTTCGGATGGATGTCTGTTGACCCCGAGCTGATCTAGGCAGCGGCTACATTTTTCAGGAACCGCTCGACGGTTTGCTTCAACTCGCGCGCTCTTTCGGTAACGTCGGCGGCGGCCTGATGCACCTGCGCAGCGGCCTGATCGGTTTCTCCTACCATCGACTTCAAACCGCTCATTTTGCCGGCTGCGGATTTCGTTCCTTCGGCCGCGTCGTTGGCGCTTTTCGAAATTTCGCGCGTGGCCGCGGACTGCTCCTCGACCGCGATTGCGATTCCGGAGGCAAATTGCTCGGCCTCCTGCATTGTCGCCGAAATGCTCGCGATCGCCGCAACTGCATCGGCAGTCGCGGCCTGAATGGACTCGACGTGATTGGAAACGCGGCTTGCTGCCGCCGCTGACTGACCGGCAAGAGACTTGACCTCCTGCGCAACCACGGCGAACCCGCGCCCGGCTTCACCGGCGCGCGCCGCTTCGATCGTTGCGTTCAGGGCGAGAAGATTGGTCTGCTCGGCAATAGCCTGAATGAGGCCGATAATCTCCCCGATTTCCTGGGCCTTGTTGGCCAGGCCGTCGATCGTCGTCGTCGTTTTGCTGGTTGTGGTCGAAGCTTTTTCGACAACGTTTCGGGTCTGATTGACCTGGCCTTCTATTTCGCGGATGGCGTGCGACAATTCTTCCGAGGCCGCTGCCACGGTTCGCACGTTCTGCAACGCCGTGGCGGTCGATCCAGCCGCGCTTTCGGCTTCGTTGGCGCTTTGGCGGGCGATATGCGTAAGGCAGTCAGCAGATTCGATCATTTGGTCGCTGTGGGTCGCGACCTGCCCGAGCCCGTCGTTGACCGTGTTGCGGAACGTTTCAATAAGTTCGTCCAGCGTCTGCTGCCGTTTGACGGCTTCGGCGCCCCATCCCTCGACTTGCTGGGCGAGTGCACTTCGCTCATCAAGTTTCTGTTTCAATTCCTGCAAAGCTATAGCGATTTCACGCACTTCGCCATGCGCGCCTGCAGCGGAGAAATCGACATTCATGTCGTTGTCGGCAAGGCGTTTGACGGCAGCAGCCATTTGCTCGAGCGAGCGGGTGTAATTCGCTAGAACCAGATCGAGCAGGATGACCAGACAGGCGACGATCAGCAAACCGCCACCGAGTGTGCGCGGAATCGTCAGCACGGGGTCCGCTCCGGCCCTTACGCTCGCATAGGCAACAACTCCGATAACCGCAAAGACGGTGATAGCGCCGATCAAGGACGCCGTTACGACAATCCGCCCGCGCAAGGTGTCCATAGGTCTGGACTTCTCGATTCTACGCAGGCCGCTTTCGCTGGACATGGCCGGGTACCTGTCTGTGCGGAGCCAGGTGTTGCGCCGCAGGGGAAATTGCTGGTTGGAGCAAAAGTTAACGAAGAGCTGTTAAATCGCCGTTAACGCTGTTACCCGTGGCTTCCGGCCGGATGACGGCGCCGGAGATTCGGCTGGAGACCGGACATTGTGAGCAGCCTGTTCAGAAATCTCGCATCCGTGGCCGGATTTACCCTGCTCTCGCGCGCAACGGGCTTTGTTCGCGATGTCATGCTGGGCGCCATTCTCGGGGCCGGCGCGCTGGCGGATGCTTTTTACATAGCATTTCGCCTGCCCAACCATTTCCGCGCGATCTTCGGGGAAGGCGCATTCAACGCAGCCTATGTGCCGTCCTATTCACACGTACTGGAGACTGAAGGCGTTTCCAATGCACGGCGATTCTCTGCGCAGATTTTCACGCTGCTGCTGCTGACCCAGATCGTGATCCTCGTTCTGGCGCTCATTTTCACCCGCGAGCTGCTTCTGCTTCTGGCCCCCGGCTTTGCGGACGAGCCGGAAAAGATGAACTGGGCCATTTTTCTGACCCGGATCGTCTTTCCCTATTTGCTGTGCGTAACGCTGGTGACGCTGCTGTCCGGGACAATGAATGCGCACGGGCGCTTTGCAGCCGCCGCCTTCGCGCCGGTCCTGCTGAATGTCTCCATCGCCGCCTTTCTGGCAATCGCCATATTTTTTCCGAACGCCGCAGTTGCAGCAGCGGTCGGGATATTGGTTGCCGGATTGCTGGAACTGGGGCTGCTGATCGTGGCGGCGAAACGCGCGGGGATTCTGGCACTATTCGCAAAACCTTCGTGGACGGCGGACGTCAAACAGTTTTTCAAAGCCTTCGTGCCCGCAACCATAGGCTCGGCCGGTGTGCAAATCGCCATCTTCGCGGACACGATCATCGGTTCGATGCTGCCGACCGGTGGGGTGTCCTCGATCTACTACGCTGATCGGCTGTATCAGCTTCCCATTGGCGTCATCGGTATCGCCGCCGGAACCGTGCTGTTGCCGGAAATGAGCCGCCGATTTTCGGCCGGCGACTCCAAGGCCGCTCTGGCAGCGCAAAGCAGTACGATGGCGCTGACCGTTGTACTGGCCGCGCCGTTCTTTGTCGTTTTCACAGCGGTCCCGCTGGAAATCGTCCGCGCTGTGTTCGAACGCGGCGCATTCGACGATGCTGCCGCAAGGGCCTCCGCGGCGGTGCTGGGCGCTTACGGATTCGGGCTCCTCGCGGTAGTCCTGATCCGTTCCGCGGTCGCCAGTTTCCAGGCGCGCGGCGATACGATGACGCCGATGTTCATTTCCCTGTTCGCAGTCGGCTGCAACGTCGCGATCAAAATCGCCCTGTTCAAACCGATGGGCGCGCCTGGGCTTGCCATCGCAACCGCCTGCGGGGCATGGATCAATCTCGGCTTGTTGTCTTTCCTCGCCATGCGGCGGGGCGACATGGCCTTCGACCGGACAGGCATACGGACAGGAATTGCAGCGTTTGCGGCAGCACTCGCGCTTTTCGCTGCTCTCCTCGCCGGCAAGGGGCTTATAGCCTCGGCGTCGGCCCTGCCCGGGCGGTTTTTCAACGAAATTCAGCTTGTCTTGCTGGCTGTGCTGACCGTGCTTGTATACGGCGGCACGCTTTTGATCGTTCTACGGGCATTAGGCATTCGCCCGCGCAATCTGCTTGCGGCACGGCGCAAGACACCGCCCGCGAGCGGGCCGGAGTCGCCCTCGGCCTGAGCACGGCTCAGGTCGTTCCAAGGGTTTGCCTGGTACATGCAGGATGAGGCTTCGCACTCCAGCAAGTCCTGAAATTCCATGCGTTCCCGGCAGCGCGCCTTTGTGGCAAGATTGTCATGCTGGCGCCTGCCCCCGGATGCAGGTTTTGCGGCGAAAGGAAAGTAATTGGCCAGTCAGCTCTATGTTTTCGACGCTTACGGGACGCTTTTCGACGTGCATTCGGCCGTTGCGGCGATGCGCGAGCGCATCGGGCCGCAGGCTGCACGGCTATCCGACATCTGGCGCACGAAACAGCTCGAATACACCTGGGTCCGCACGCTGGCCGGGGCTTACATGGATTTCCGGGCGCTCACGGCGCAGGCGCTGGATTTCGCTGCGGCCCAATGCGGCGGACTGGACGCCCGCTTGCGCGACGACCTTCTGGCCAGCTACGAAACCCTTGCCGCCTACCCCGATGTCCACCCGGCTCTGGAACGCCTTGAAAAGCAAGGTATTGCGACAGCAATTTTATCGAACGGCTCGCCGTCCATGCTCGAAAACGCAACTTCGGCAGCACGTATTGGCCGCCTCATCGGCCGGACCATTTCGGTCGACGCTATCGGCCGCTACAAGACTGCGGCGGAGGTTTACGGTCTGGCTATAGCCCGTACAGGACTGGAACCAGCGCAGGTGTCCTTCCAGTCCTCAAACCGATGGGATATAGCCGGGGCGAAGAAATTCGGTTTCCGGACGGTTTGGGTGAACCGGACGGATCAGCCGGATGAATATCGCGATCTGGCGGCGGATTTCACGATCCGATCGCTTTCGGAACTGGCCGGCCTCCCCGGCTAACATGAACACGCCGATGAGCCACACTCTCGCAGCAATAGAACCGACTACCGGCCGCAAGCCGGCCGTACTCCGGAGCGCGGGTGAAACCCGCGCGCAGATTGCGGCCTGGCGCCGCGGCGGAGACCGGATTGCGCTTGTCCCGACCATGGGGGCCTTGCACGACGGGCATCTTTCGCTGGTTCGCCTGGCGCAGGAAAAGGCGGATCGGACGATAGTCTCGATCTTCGTCAATCCAACCCAATTCGCTCCGAGCGAAGATTTTGAGAAATATCCGCGCACTTTCGAGGCCGACGCTGCCAGGCTAGCCAGCGTTGGCGCGGATGCGATCTTCGCTCCTCAGGCGGCCGCGATTTACCCCGAGGGATTTTCGACAGCCGTTACTGTGAAGGGGCCGGCGACGGCAGGTCTCGAAGACCGCTTTCGCCCGGATCACTTCGGCGGTGTCGCGACTGTTGTGGCGAAACTGCACAACATCGTTGCGCCTGACATTGCGATCTATGGTGAAAAGGATTTCCAGCAACTTGCTGTCATCCGGCAGATGAACCGCGATCTCGACTTGCCTGTCGAGGTGCTCGGAGGAGCGACGATCCGGGCCGGCGACGGCCTCGCCCTGTCCTCGCGCAATGCCTACCTGTCCGAGAGCGAGCGGAGTATCGCACCTCTTCTCTACCGGACGCTTTGCGCCTGTCGCGATGCGATCGCCAACGGCGAAGCGCCGGAGCCCGCCCTCGAACGCGGCCGGCAGGCGCTGGCGGCGGCCGGATTCAAGACCGATTATCTTGAGTTGCGCGATGCACAAACGCTCGCCGCGCCCGCTCTGGCTGACAGGCGCGAAGGACGCCTTCTGGTTGCGGCGCGTCTCGGCGCGACCCGGCTGATCGACAATATCGCCGTGCCCGCTTTCCGCAACTAAGCGCCCGCCGGTCGGGGAAAGGACCTGCCCATGGCCTATCTGGCCGATACGAAGCCGCTGAAACTTGCCGATTTCGCAAAGATGAAAGCGGGCGGGGAAAAAATCGTCTCGCTAACCTGCTACGATTCCAGCTTTGCCGCCCTGCTCGACCGCGCCGGCGTCGAAGTGCTGCTGGTCGGAGATTCCATGGGCAATGTCCTGCAAGGGCATACTTCCACCCTGCCCGTCACGATGGAGCAAATGGCCTATCACACCGCCTGCGTAGCAAGAGGCGCCAAACGCGGCTTCATCGTCGCGGACATGCCATTTGGCAGCTACCAGCAATCCCCGGCGCATGCTTTCGGCAATGCCGCAACGCTGATGGCTGCCGGCGCGCACATGGTTAAGCTGGAAGGCGGAGAGCATATGGCTGAAACCGTGCGCTTCCTCGTCGAGCGCGGCATCCCCGTCTGCGGCCATGTCGGCCTGACGCCGCAATCGGTCAACCAACTCGGCGGCTACCGCGTGCAGGGCCGCGACGAAGCAGGAGCCGCCAGGCTGAAAGCAGAGGCCGGTGTCCTGGAAGAAGCCGGCGCCGCCATGATCGTGCTTGAAATGGTGCCTGCGGCGCTGGCCGCCGAAGTGACCGCCGCGGCAAAGGCCATGGCGACCATCGGCATCGGGGCCGGCAAGGACTGCGATGGTCAGGTGCTGGTGCTGCATGACGCACTCGGCGTCTTTCCCGGCAAGTCACCGCGCTTTGTGCGGAATTTCATGGACGGTGCCGCGAGCATCGAGGCCGCTGTCGCCGCTTATGTGGCCGCCGTGAAGGACGGGCGTTTTCCGGGGCCGGAGCATGTGTATTGAGAAGAGCCCGAAATCGCCGCACGCTATGACCTACCCCGGCATCGCCTCGAATTTCTGCGTATCGGGATCGACAACGCTGCAGGCCATCATGCGCTTGGTGAAGACCTCGATAGCCGGTTTGACGAAGGACGGGTCGTCGATCGACCCCGCGCGAATGGCGCGCATGACACCGCCGCCGGCCGACGAATAGCCAAATACCGGGCTGCCGCATTTCGGGCAAAAGGCGCGGGTCATCGTGTTGCCGGCGTCCGTCTTGCTCTGATAGGTCGCGACGTCGCCCGTGACCTTGAAATTGGCCGCGGGCACGAACACATTCGTGGCGAATTGCGCGCCGGTGCCTTTGCGGCAATCGTCGCAATGGCAACGCGCCATGCGGACGGGATCGATATCGACTTCGTAGCGCACTGCGCCACACAGGCATCCGCCGGTAAATCCTGCCATTGTTTTCTCCTGACCTATGCGCGAAAGTTTATCTGGAAGTTCCCAGCGCGTCGAGCACGCGGACCCAGCTGCGCGCGCCACCGTGGAACGAGGACAGGTTGTATTTCTCGTTCGGCGAGTGGATCTTGTCGTTCTCGAGCGCGAAGCCGATCATCAGGGAGTCGATGCCGAGTTCATGTTTCAACTCGCCGATGATCGGGATCGAACCGCCGGAGCCGACGATGACCGTATCCCTGCCCCATTCGGCGGCAAGCGCGGTGCGGGCTGCGCTCAGTGCAGGAGACGCGAAAGGCAGCGTGATCGCGGGCGAGGCGCCGTGCGAAATGAACTCCAGTTTGCAATCGTCCGGAACGTTCGCGTGCATGAAATCGTGAAAGGCGTCGACGATCTTCTGCGGGTCCTGCCCGCCGACGAGGCGGAAGGAGACTTTCGCACTGGCTTTCGCGGGCAGCACTGTTTTCGCGCCCTCGCCCGTATAGCCGCCGACGACGCCGTTGAACTCGCAGGTCGGTCGCGCCCAGATCTGTTCCAACACGCTGCGGCCCGTTTCGCCGGCCGGAACCGACAGTCCGACATCGCCGAGGAACGCCGCGCCGTCGAAGGGCAACGCCTTCCACTGTGCGGCAATGTCGGCCGGCAGCTCTGCAACGCCGTCGTAAAAGCCGGGCAAAGTCACGCGGCCATCGTCGCCATGCAGCTTTGCAAGGACGCGGGCCAGAACGCGGATCGGATTGGCGGCAGGGCCACCGTAGATACCCGAATGCAGATCGCGGCTGGCCGCATGCACCACGACTTCCTCGAAGACCAGCCCGCGCAGCATGGCGGTGATCGCAGGCGTTTTTGCGTCCCACATGTTGGTGTCGCAGACGAGCGCGAAATCGGCCTTCAGCTCCTCCCGGTTATCCGCAAGAAACTGCGGCAACGAGGAGGATCCGCATTCCTCCTCGCCTTCGAACAGGATCGTGACATGACATGGCAGACCGCCATTCGCCATCAGCGCGCGGCAGGCTTCGACAAAGGTCATGAGTTGGCCCTTGTCGTCTGATGCGCCGCGCGCAACGATGGCCTGCTCGCCATTCACCGCCGCCAGACGTGGCGCGAAGGGATCGGTCTCCCAGAGATTGAGCGGATCGACCGGCTGCACGTCGTAATGGCCGTAGAACAGAACATGGGGCGCATCGGCGCGCGCTGACTTCGCGTGGCCGACGACCATCGGGTGGCCTGCGGTGGGGCGTACGGAGGCCTCGAAGCCGATGGTTTTCAGATCTTCGGCCAGCCACCCCGCACAGCGCGCGCAATCATCGCGGAATGCGGGATCTGTCGAAACCGACGGGATTTCCAGAAGCGCGAACAGACGCTTCAGCGCCTGTTCCCGATCCGCGTCCAGATGCGCTAGAGCTGTGTCGACATTAACCATGACATTTCCCAAAGTTTTCGCTCGGCCGCTCCGGCAGCCACAGAACGGCCGCCGAAAATCAGCGCTTCAGCAGGCCACCGAGGACACCGCGCAGGATCGCACGCGAGAGCTGGGTCCCGGCCGAACGCGCTGCCGATTGCGCCGCCGATTTGATGATCTGCTCAGTAATAGAGGCGCGCCGGCGCCCGCCCTTGCCGTTCTTCGTCTGCGTGTCAGATCCGCCGCCCAGTACGCCGCCGAGATAGCCGCCGATCGTGTCGAGAATGCCGCCGCCGCCAGAGGCGTCCGCCTCGGTTGCGCCGGCGTTTTCCATATGGCCTTCGACGCGCTTTTTCAGCATTTCGAATGCCGACTCCCTGTCCACAGTCGTGTCGTATTTGCCCTTGAGCGGGCTTCTGTCCATGATCGTCTTGCGTTCTTGCGGCGTGATCGGCCCGACGCGGCCCATGGGCGGGGCGATATAGCTTTTCGTCACCACCGCTGGCGCGCCCTTGCCTTCCAGCATCGACACCAGCGCCTGGCCGACCTCCAGCTGGGTGATGACTTCGGCTGTATTGAATTTCGGATTCTGCCGGAACGTATCCGCCGCAGCGCGCACGGCGCGCTGATCGCGCGGGGTGAAGGCGCGCAAGGCATGCTGCACGCGATTTCCCAGCTGGCCCAACACCGTATCGGGAACGTCCAGCGGATTTTGCGTCACGAAGAACACGCCAACGCCCTTGGAGCGGATAAGGCGCACCACCTGTTCGATGGAATCCAACAGGCTCTTGGGCGCATTATCGAACAGAAGATGCGCCTCGTCGAAAAAGAATACCAGTTTCGGCTTCGCCTGATCGCCGACTTCCGGCAGTTCCTCGAACAGTTCGGACAGCAGCCACAGCAGGAAAGTGGCGTAGAGCCGCGGCGTCTGCATCAGCTTGTCGGCGGCCAGCATGTTGATGATGCCCTTGCCGCTGAGATCGACCCGCAACATGTCCTTGATGTCGAGTGCGGGTTCGCCAAAGAATTTCTCGGCCCCCTGATTTTCCAGAACCAGCAATTGCCGCTGGATCGCGCCAACAGAGGAAGGATGGATGTTGCCGTAGCGTTCGCGCAATTCTCCGGCGTTGTCGGCGCAGAATTGCAGCAACGCGCGAAAATCCTTCATGTCCAGTAGCGGCCAACGCTGCTCGTCGGCCAGCTTGAACACGATGTTCACGATGCCTTCCTGTACGTCGTTGCATTCGAGCAGACGGGACATCAGCAGCGGACCCATGTCCGAAATGGTTGTGCGGATAGGATGGCCCTGCTCGCCGAGCAGGTCCCAGAAGACAACCGGATATTGCACCGGCGCATAGGGCACTTGCAGAAGTTCGGCGCGTTGCACGAAAGGCTTCTTGCTGTCGCCCGGCATCGCGATGCCTGACAGATCGCCCTTGACGTCGGCGGCGAACACCGGAACGCCTGCGTTCGCGAACCCTTCCGCAAGGACTTGCAGCGTCACGGTTTTCCCGGTCCCCGTTGCGCCGGCGATCAGGCCGTGGCGATTTCCCAGCGCGAGCGTCAGGTAATCGTATTTCTCGTCGTCCATGCCGAGGAGAAGTTTGCCCTCTTCATTGCGGGGATCGCCTGTCATTCTGCCGGACCTCGTATTGCGCCAAATTCGGACTTCACGGCGCTTATAGGACATGAAACTGCAGCATTCCACCCGTAGAAGGCAAGGACTTGCCGCACGAGAGCGCGCCATGGGCGGGACTTTCGCGCGGCGCAGGAGCGGTAATTGCGGATAGTCGGTTCGCACTTGATTTTACGGCCAAGTCCGGTGAGAGTGGACATTGGCTTCACCCGTCGAACACCAAGAGGTTGTTATGGAAGAGTTGATCTCCCGCGTTACGTCCGCTGCCGGCATTGATGCCGAAACGGCACAGGGCGCAGTCGGAACCGTGCTCGGTTTCCTGCAGAAGGAAGGCCCGGGCCAGGCAGTCGGCGAATTGATCCAGAAAATTCCCGGCGCCGAAGGCCTGATTGCACAAGCGCAGGAAGGCGAAGGCGGCGGCGGAGGTCTTATGGGCGCGCTCGGGGGCCTGATGGGCGGCGGCGCCGGCGGCATGATGGCGCTGGTCGGCAAACTGCAAGGAATGGGTCTCGACATGAGCCAGATGCAGGAAGTCGGCAAGACGCTTGTCGGCTACGGCAAGGAAGTCGTCGGCGAAGACACGATGGCGCAGATCACGTCGTCCATTCCGGGTCTCGACCAGTTTTCGTAAGGCTATTCTTTAGCCTCATACGAAAGAGGAAGTGGAAAACACCGCCGCACCATGCAAGGGTCCGGCGGTGTTTTCATGTTGGCAACTGCACGGGACCATGGCTGAAGGCGACGAAATCTTTCCGTTTGGCGCTGCTTTTCCAAAGGCAAGCGAGACCCAGTGGCGAGCACTTGCCGAGAAGGCTTTGCGTGGCGCGCCGTTCGAGCGGCTGATCTCGCGCACAGCCGATGGCATCGAGATTGCGCCTTTGCCCGAAAGAGTGGAGGCTGGCGCGCGCCCGGTTCGCAGAACTTCCGGCGCATGGACTGCCCTCTCGCGCATCGACCATACCGATCCTGTGGAAGCCAACCGGCAGGCCTGTGACGATCTCGAAGGAGGAGCTGCAGGTCTGCATCTGGTTTTCGCCCGATCGAACGGAGCCTGCGGCTTCGGCCTGCCGACGAATGCGGACTGCGTTCAGCAGGTGTTGGCGGGCATCGATCCGGCAGGCTGCGCACTGGCGCTCGATCTTCCTGCCGATGGTGGTGCGATCACTTCTGCTCTCGCGAGCTACGTTCTGGGCAGCGGGCTAAATCCCGCCAGCGCGCGCATCGCATTCGGGCTCGATCCGCTTGCATTCCTGTTTCGCGACACGGCCAGCCATCTCTCACTGGCATCGCAAACGGAGCAGCATGCGTCGGCGGCCTTTGAAGGCTCAAAAGTACTTCGGGCGGAAGGCTTTTCCGGGCCCTTTCTCGCCGCCGACGCGCGGCCGTTGCATGCGGCGGGCGCAAGCGAAGCGCAGGAACTGGCTGTTCTGCTATCGGGAGCCGCATCTCTTCTTCGGGCCGCAGAACGCGCCGGGATCGGCCCCGGGGAAGCGCGGAGCTTCATCGGCTATCGCATCGCCGCGGATGCGGACCAGTTTTTGACTATCGCCAAGATTCGCGCCTCGCGCCGATTGCTGGCGCGTCTGGAAGAAGCCTGCGGACTGGAACCGGAGCCAGTTTCGATCCACGCCGAGACGGCGTGGCGGCAGATGACCCGCACCGATCCCTGGGTCAACGTATTGCGCGCCACCACCGCCGCCTTCTCGGCTGTTACAGGCGGAGCGGACGCACTGTCCGTCCTGCCGCATACGCAGGCGCTCGGACTACCGGACGCTCAGGCGCGGCGGCTTTCCCGCAATATCCAGCTCATCCTCAATGAGGAAGCGCATCTTTCCGCAGTCGACGACCCGGCCGGCGGCGCGCCCGCCATTGAAAGACTGACAGACGACTTGTGCGAAAGAGCCTGGAGCCTGTTTCAGCGTATGGAATGCGAAGGCGGCTTGCTGGCAGCCGTGTCCGGCGGCATGCTCGCCGAAGCGGTAGCCGAAGTTCGCGCCCGGCGCGCCGAAGCGGCCGCCAGTGGCAAAGAGCCTATCACCGGCACGAGCGCTTTTCCCAACATTGCCGAATCCGCCAGCGAGGTTCTTGCTCCCCTGCCCGCGCAGTGGGATGGCGGATATGCAGACGCGTTCCGTCCCTTCCGTCCCTCCGCAACCTTCGAGCATCTGCGCGAAACAGCCCATGCGATGGCTCTGCCGCCGCGCGTGTTTCTCGCCAATCTCGGTCCGGTGGCGGCGCATACCGCGCGGGCGAATTTCGCCGTGAACTTTCTTGCGGCTGGCGGCATAGCTGCGATTTCCAACGAAGGTTTTTCAACTGCCGGCGAAGCGGCGGAGGCCTTTGCGCGCAGTGGTGCGAAACTCGCCTGCCTGTGCTCCTCGGACGATATCTACGAGGCGATGGCCGGCGAGGCCGCAGGCGCGCTGAAGGCCGCGGGCGCAGCCAAGGTCTACATGGCGCAACGGCCCGGAGCCAATGAAGTGGCTCTGCGGCTGGCCGGCGTCGACCGCTTTATCTGGCAGGGCTGCGACATGGTCGAGATTCTGGGGGCAATCCTCGGCGAGACGTTGTAAAGCACCACCATATTGCGTATCGGACAGCTTCCGTCCGAAATCATCCGGAACGACCTTATATGCGCATGACATTTTTCTTGCCCGCGCTGGCGTTGGTCGGCCTTGTCCCTTTTGCGGCCGCCTCGAAAGTGGGCGATCGCCCCTATGCCGTCGAAATCGTCACAACTGTTGGCAAGTGCGAAAAGACGATCGCCGCCCGCTTCGTCGTGCGCGGTGACGATATCATCAGCGACCGGGCCAGCGCCCTGATCGCCGAAGGCGCCGTGGAGAAGAACGGCACGATGTGGGCGCGCATGGCCAAGGACCGCGATCTCTATCGCCTGCAGGGTAAATTGAAAGGCGCGACAGGCTCCGGCGCCTGGTCGTCCAACACCCGTCTATGCGGCGGGACCTGGCGCGGGCGCCTGGCGCAGTGAGCCATTGCGCCGCGTGATGGCGGCGCGCTCCGCCTCGCTTATATTGCGCGGGCGCGTCACCAACGCCACGAGCGCGTAGCTGACTATGAGCAGCAGGAACCACGACGACATTTTCGACAGCGAGACCATCGACCAGCCGTTGGCCTGGTTCGGATAAATCCAGGCGCGCGAATAGGTGCCGATGTTTTCCGCCAGCCAGATGAAGGCCGTGCAAAGGAAACAGGCGATCAGCAACGGCATGCGCCGGTGGACTTTCCACACCTTGTAGTAAATCCACGTCCGCCAGAAGATCGCGCCCGCCAGCGCCAGCAACAGCCAGCGCGCATCGAATATGTAATGATGCGTGAAAAAATTCACGTAGACGCCAAAAGCCAGCAGAAATACCTGCCACAGCGGCGGATGATGGACGAAGCGGAAATCGCTCAAACGCCACACACGGGCAATGTAACTGCCGACTGCGGCATACATGAAGCCGGTAAAGAGCGGCACGCCACCGATACGCAGATAACTGGGCTCGGGATAAATCCACGAGCCGACGGCTGTCTTGAATATTTCCATGACCGTGCCCACGGCATGGAACAGAAAAATCACTTTCGCCTCTTCCCAGGTTTCCAGTTTGAAGGCGAGCATCGCCGCCTGCACGGCGAGGGAGGCGATCACCAGAAAATCGTAACGCGGCAGCGCGGCATTGCGCGGGTAGAACAGATGGCTGGCCAGCAGCATCGCAACCATGATGCCACCGAACAGACAGGCCCACGCCTGTTTCACCCCAAAGCGGAAAAACTCGTAGGCGAACGCGGTGACCGGCGTGGCCGCCATCCTTCGTCCGAACCGGTATTCCCAGGCGACATAGGGGCGCAGAAAGCCCCAACGCGCGGCGGCGCTTCGGCTGTTTGACTGATTTTGCACGGATTCCATGGCAATAGATCGTGAACGTTATTCGAAAGCGTTATGGCATCGCAGCAGGATAACGGCTAAAATTCAACAAATTCGCAACCGCGAGCCAGACACCGACAGATGAGTGCGATACCGGACTTTACGAAAATTGCCTTCAAGGATGTGCCCCTGCGCACAGACGCGCAACCGCGCGCGCCGTGGATGACGCCGGAGGGGATCTCAGTGCGGCCCGAATATGGCCCGGACGATCTCGCCGGCCTCGACTATCTCGGCAGCTATCCCGGCATCGCGCCGTTTTTGCGCGGGCCTTACCCCACGATGTACGTCAATCAGCCGTGGACGATCCGGCAATATGCGGGTTTTTCGACGGCGGAGGATTCCAACGCTTTCTACCGGCGCAATCTGGCGGCGGGGCAGAAGGGGCTATCGATCGCTTTCGACCTTGCGACCCATCGCGGTTACGATTCCGATCACCCGCGCGTTGCCGGCGACGTCGGCATGGCGGGCGTCGCCATCGATTCCATCTACGACATGCGCACGCTGTTCGCCGGCATCCCGCTCGACCAGATGACTGTGTCGATGACCATGAACGGCGCGGTGCTGCCGGTGATGGCGCTTTACATCGTCGCCGCCGAAGAACAGGGCGTGAGTCAGGCGCAACTGGCCGGCACGATCCAGAACGACATCCTCAAAGAATTCATGGTGCGCAACACCTATATTTACCCGCCCGCTGCGTCGATGCGCATCATCTCGGATATTTTCGCGTTCACATCGGCGAACATGCCGAAGTTCAACTCGATATCGATCTCCGGCTACCACATGCAGGAGGCGGGCGCGACGCAGGACCTCGAACTCGCCTACACGCTCGCCGACGGCGTCGAATACGTGCGTGCCGGCATCGCGGCGGGGCTCGATATCGACGCATTCGCGCCGCGCCTGTCCTTCTTCTGGGCGGTCGGCATGAACTTCTTCATGGAGGTCGCGAAACTGCGCGCCGCGCGGCTTTTGTGGGCCAATCTCATCAAACCGTTTGGCCCGAAGAACGACAAATCGCTGGCGCTGCGCACCCATTGCCAGACGTCCGGATGGTCGCTGACGGCGCAGGATGTCTACAACAATGTCGTGCGCACCTGCATCGAAGCGATGGCGGCGACGCAGGGCCATACGCAATCCCTGCACACCAATGCGCTCGACGAGGCGCTCGCGTTGCCCAGCGACTTTTCCGCGCGCATTGCCCGCAACACGCAGCTCTTCCTGCAGCAGGAATCCGGCACGACGCGCAGCATCGATCCGTGGGGCGGGTCTTACTACGTCGAGCGGCTGACTGCCGATCTCGCCATGCGGGCGAAAGCGCATATCGACGAGGTCGAGGCGCTCGGCGGCATGGCGAAGGCTATCGAGCAGGGTTTGCCAAAAATGCGGATCGAGGAAGCGGCGACGCGCACGCAGGCGCGCATCGACAGCGGCCAGCAGACCGTCGTCGGGGTCAACAAATACCGGCAGGACAACGAAAAGCCCATCGACGTGCTGAAAGTCGACAATTCGGCCGTGCGGCGGTTGCAGATCGACAAGCTGAAGCGTCTGCGCGGCGAACGCGACGAAGCGGCGGTGCAGGCTGCGCTGCAGGCGATATCCAACGGCGCCGAGGGGAACGGCAATCTGCTTGCGCTCGCGGTGGAAGCAGCGCGGGCAAAGGCGACGGTGGGCGAAATATCAAACGCGATGGAGCGTGTCTTCAACCGGCATGTGGCGAAGATCGCGGTCGTCTCCGGCGTCTACGAGCGCGAGGCGGGCGAGGCGTCCGAAGCAGTGGCGCGCGTCAAGGCGATGACGAAGGACTTCGCCGCCAACGAAGGGCGCAAGCCCAAAATCCTTGTCGCCAAGGTCGGCCAGGATGGCCACGACCGCGGCCAGAAAGTTGTGTCGTCCGCTTTTGCGGACCTCGGCTTCGAAGTCGACATCGGCCCGCTGTTTGCAACGCCTGCCGAGGCGGCGGCGCAGGCGGCGGACGGAAGCGCGCATATTATCGGAATTTCCTCGCTTGCGGCCGGGCACCTGACGCTGGTGCCGGAAGTGCGGGCGGAACTGGAAAGGCTCGGCAAGGGCGATATCATGATCGCGGTCGGCGGCGTGATCCCGCCACAGGATTTTTCTGCGCTGGAAGAGGCCGGCGCAGCCGCCATCTTCCCGCCGGGCACGATGGTGGCGGAAGCGGCCGAAAAACTGCTGGAAGAGTTGAACGTCCGGCTGGGATATGCGCAGCGCCGGCCGGCGGCGGAGTAGATTCGATTTGACTGCGCCACTAACGCGCCTCCTCCTCACCGGCTTCGGCTCCTTTCCCGGTGCGCCCTCCAATCCGACGCAGGCGCTCGTGCGCTCTTTGCCGAAGCACTATGGGAGAAGTCTTGCATTGGCCGGGATCGATCTGCGGGCTGCAGTGCTTCCTGTCGCTTATGCGGAAGTCGAAGCGGCCTTGCGCGGGCTCATCGTTCAACACCGGCCGGATATTGTTTTGCACCTGGGTCTTGCAGCGCGGCGTCGGGTTGTCAGCATCGAGACGCGCGCGAAAAACCGGTTGAATACGATTCATCCCGACGCCAGCCGGCGCTTCAGCGGCAGGCTTGCGGTCTCGCCCGGTCGCGATAACGTTCGCCGTGCGCGTTGGCCATCGGCGCGGCTTGCGGCAGCCGTATCGCGCAACGGCTTTCCGGCAGAACTCTCCATCGACGCGGGCGACTACCTCTGCAATCAGGCGCTGTATCTTTCGCTGGGCCTGCACGAGGGTTTGTGCGGCTTCATCCATGTGCCAAAACTGCGCAAAAAATGGCGGGTCGAAGCGCCATTGCCCGAAGCCGAGCGGCAGCCTTTGCACCCCATCCCTTCCGTGGCCGATATCGAACGCAGCATCGCGAGCGCTATCCGGCTTCTGGCTGTGGAGCATCGTCGCAGAGCACGCGATGGCGCGATCAGCGCGGAGCCCGCTCCGGCAGCTTGATCATCGCCGCAGGCGCATGCGCAATCTCTACGCAATCCTTGCGGCCCGACATAAGACATTTTTCGAGCCGCTGCTGGTCATCGAAAATCCTGATCGTGAAAGCAAAACACAAACCAAGCGCGAGCAGAAAGGCGGTCGCGCAAAGATTGACGAAGTGGCGGTGTTCGTAGTCGGTGTTATCGCGCCTGCCGGCCGGCGCAGGTTGTCGCATCCCGGGCTCGCTGCCCGGGCGCTCGTGTCCGGATGCCGAAACGTGTCGCATTGCCGGTTCCCGAAGTGCCGCGAAAATCGCGCATTGCGCCGCGCGAACTAGCCAAGATTACCAGCGAAACGGTTTCCGGCAAAGCCGCTTTTGCTGCCAGGCCTTTTCCTTCAGGATTTGGAAGGTTCGACAAAGCGCGCACGGTCGAGGACGCGAAAGACACCGCTGGATCGGGCGACCGCGTCGCCGGCGCCGTTGCGCACCTCGCATTCGGCGAAAACCAGCGCCCGCGTGCGCTTGACGACATGCGCCTCGGCTTCCAGCCGGCCCTTGGCAGGCGCGAAGTACGAGGTCTGCATGGTCACGGTGACGACCGTGTTTTGCGCCGCCAGCGCCGATCGCGCCGCCCCGCCCATGGCCGCGTCGGCCAGGGTCGCGACCAATCCGCCGTGGGCGATCCCGAGCGAATTCAGGATTTTGGGATGTGGCTCGACGACGGCGATGCAATGGCCGCCGCCCAGCTGCGGCCGGGTTATGCCGCACAGTTCGAGGAACGGAAAGCTGACGCCTTCGTCCGGATTGTCCGCCATCGGCGCCGGCCGCTTCTATGGCCGCCAGGGAACCACCGGCAAGCCGGCGTAGTTTTCGGCCACCAGGGTTTGTCCTGCCCTGGAATCGAGTACGGCGTAAAGTTCGGCAATCTGCCGTTTCAGGTCGAACGGGTTGGCGTCGTAAGACGGATGCAACATCGTCGTCATCCACCAGGAGAAATGTTCGGCCCGCCAGACGCGCTTCAGACAGGTTTCGCTATAGCTGTCCATATGCGCGGTCTTGTTGTTCTTGTAGAAATCGATGAACGCCCGCGCCAGCACGCATACGTCGGCCATGGCGAGGTTCATCCCCTTGGCCCCGGTCGGCGGCACGATATGCGCAGAATCGCCGGCCAGAAACAGTTTTCCGTAGCGCATCGGTTCGCTGACGTAGGAGCGCATCGGCGTGATGGCGACCTGGGTGATTTCACCCTGATTGATTTCAAGCCCTTCATGCTCGCCGAGCCGCTTGTACAATTCGCTCCAGATGCGGTCGTGCGACCAGTTGCTTTCCTTGTCGTCCGGCCGCACTTGCAGGTAGGCGCGCGTGATGGCAGGGCCGCGCATCGAAAACAGCGCAAAGCCGTCGTCGTGATGGCAGTAGATAAGTTCCTTGGAGGGCGGCACCGCAGCGATGAGCATGCCGAGCCAGCCGAAAGGATAAACGCGATCGTAACCACGCGCCACGGACTCCGGCATGGCGTCGCGGCTGATGCCGTGAAAGCCGTCACAACCGGCAATGTAGTCGCATTCCAGCGTTTTTTCTTCGCCGTTGTGCTTGAACGTTATCACCGGCTTGCTGTCGAGTCCGGCTATTCTGGTGGCTTCGGCTTCGAACAATATCGTGCCGCCATCGCGCAGCCGAACGTCGATGATGTCCTTCACGATTTCCTGCTGCGCATAAATCGTCACGCAACGGCCGGTGAGTTCCGTCATGTCGATGCGGCGGTACTGCTTGTCGAAGGTGAATTGTACGCCATCGTGCGGCAAGGCGATCTTGTTCAGCCGGTCCGCAAGTCCGGTTTCGTTCAGAAGATCGACAGAGTTCTGCTCCAGCAGTCCGGCGCGCACGCGCGTGACGCAGTATTCGTGCGAGCGGGATTCCAGAACGACGGATTCGATTCCCTCAAGGTGCAGCAGGTGCGAGAGCAAAAGTCCTGCCGGTCCGGCGCCGATGATGGCAACCTGCGTGCGCATTCGATCCTCCAAACAATTATGCTTGCCGGTGCGCGAAACTTTTCGCGCACCGGAGTTGTCGCCAAACATCGGGAACGGTCAGACCGTGCCCCAGATTTCCTTCGCCATCTCGACGCAGAAGGCGAGCTTTTCCCATTGCCGCTCTTCGGTAATGGTATTGCCTTCTTCCGTCGAGGCAAAACCGCATTGCGGCGACAGGCAAAGCTGCTCCAGCTTCGTATATTTCGTTGCTTCGTCGATACGGCGGCGGATGTCGTCCTTGCTCTCCATATCGCCGGTCTTGGAGGTGACCAGACCGACCACGACCATTTTGCCCTCGGGCAAAAAACGCAGAGGCGCAAGATCGCCCGAGCGGTCGTTGTCCCATTCGAGGAAATAGCCGTCGAGATTGATCTTGTTGAACATCAGGTCCGCTATATGTTCGTAGCCGCCGGATGCAACGAACGTCGAGCGGAAATTGCCGCGGCACACGTGCATGGTGACGCGGATGTCCTTCGGCCGGTTGTCCAGGGCCGTGTTCAGAACGTAGGCATAGGCCTCTTCCAGCTCCGCTGGGTTCTCGCCGCGGTCTTCCAGCATCTTGCGCTGGGCCGGATCGCAGAAATAGGCCATCGAGCAGTCGTCGATCTGCAGGTAACGGCATCCTGCGTCATGGAATTCCTTGATCGCCTGGCCGTAAGCCTTGCCGAGATCGGTCCAGAAATCGTCCATCTTCGGATAGACGTCCTTGTTGATCATCTTCGAACCGCCCCGGTAATGCAGCATCGAGGGGCTGGGGATCGACATTTTCGGCGTCTGCTTGGTGTTGTCGCGGACAAACTTGAAATGGTCGACATGGTAATGGTTGCGACCGCCGAGCTTTCCCTCGACATAGGGCGCTTCCGCCTTGGTCTGCACACCGGCAAACTTGATGCCGGATTCCACTTCCACGAGCTTCACGCCTTCCAGGCCGGCAAGGAAGTCGTAGTGCCACCAGGCACGGCGGAACTCGCCGTCGGTGATGCCTTTCAGGCCAACTTCCTCCTGCTTGGCGATGATCTTGCGGATTTCGGCGTCTTCAACCGATTTCAGCTGATCTGCGGTGATCTCGCCCTTTGCCTTTTTCTCGCGGGCTTCCTTCAGCGGCGCAGTGCGCAGTATCGATCCAACGTGATCCGCCCGGAACGGCGGCGCCATAATTGCCATATTACATGCTCCCATAAGCCAAATTTGTCCGTTTCGCCCGGCTGTCCCTCGCCCCGCGGCAAAACTCGACGGTCTGGATAGCGCTTTTGCACGCGCCGCACCACCCCTTGGGGGACATGACGTTAAACCGCCAATCGAGCGTCCCGAATTTGTTCAAACTCAAATTTCGAGCGCGGCGAAACCGGGCTCTACCGCAATTCCTGTGCCGGATCGCGCAAGACCGGCAGCTCCAAAGCTCCCTTTGCCGCCTGCGATGGCGGCAGGGACGAATCCCACAACCGGCCGACGTAGCGGGCGGCGGTCACCTCGTCGGCTTCGGGAGAGCAGAGCCACAGCAATGGGTCAGCCATGACGGCGGGAGAAATCAGCTTGCGCCCCGTGGCGGCCATTTTTTCCCGCGTCGGGGCGCTGACGAAATCGGTATCGGCTGCACCGCCGGGTATCAGGGAATTGACGGTTACCCCCGTACCGGCGAGATCCTGCGCCCAGATCAGCGTTTCGGCTTCAATTGCGGTCTTGGTGACGCCGTAGGGGGAGTTTTCGAGCCGCTGCATGGTCGAGAGCGACGTGGTGATGTTGATAATGCGGCCCCAGCCGGCGGCGATCATGTGCGGCACGGCGCAATAAGACATCAAATAGGTGCCGTTGACATTGGTATCGATCACCCGTGTCCATGCTTCCGGATCGGCTTCGTAGAACTTCATTGAGCGGGTTTGCGGTGCGGTCTCGATATGCGTAGGGCCAAGGGCTGCGTTGTTGATCAGGATATGCAGACCGCCGTAAGCGCGAATGGTCTCGTCGACGAGGTGCCGGCACTGGGCGCGCGAACGGATGTCGCAAAAGGCGCCCGCGGAACGGTCGCCGCCGCCTGCTGCATCGGCCGCACGCTGCGCTTCCTGCCAGTCGATATCGGCGAAAACCACATTGGCGCCGGCCCCGATCAGCGCAGTGGCCATCGCCTTGCCGAGACCGCGCGCGGCGCCGGTGACGATGGCCGTGCGCCCCTCAAGCCGGATGTCGCGCGTCGATGCTAACGGCATCGCCATTCTCCCTTGTTCATTGATCGCCTCAATCCGCGCTGGCGGATTGCCCGGCATTATGTTCGGAAAAATTCTCCGGCAGGTCGAGCGGCGCGTGGCCGACTTGCACCTGACCGTCCGCATTCAGATGTACGACATTAACTGTCTGGGCATAGTCGAAAGAGCCGGAATACCAGGCTTGCACCGGCCCGTTGCCGACCCGGACCCGCCGGTTCCAGTGACCCAGGGCGATGTAATCAGCCCCCGTGGCCCGCAATTCTTCGTCGCCGATGAGCCAGGACGGCCTCAGGCGGGTCGAGCGGTCAGGCTCGGGCACGTAATGGCCGTGCGCCATGGCGACCTGCCATCGCGTCGTGCGCGGCCTGGCGCGTTCGAACGGGTCCATGTCACCGTAATCGCGGTGGGCCCTGCCCCAAACCTCGAGATCAAGCCCCTGGAAATGCACCGCCTCGTCGTGGGTGATGCCAAGCACATGCAGCCCGTTCACCCCGGCAAATGCGGGATGATGGAACACTGCATCGTCTGTCGCAGGATCGTGATTGCCGGGGAGAATGACAACGGGAATCGGATTTTCGTGCAGAACCTGCGCCGCTGCTTCGAGCAGGGCCGGCGGCAATCGGTGGCAATCGAACGTATCGCCAGCAAGCAGAACAACGTCGGCGTTCGCCTGTTGCGCAGCCTTGAGTACGGCTTTCAGGCTGCCTGTGCCGTCTCCATCGAACAATTTGGGAGTATAATGGTGGTCGACGTGAACATCCGAGGAATGGACGAGCACGATTTGCCGTCCTGCCTGCTGTTCCGTTTCGCCCGAAGGCGCTGCGGCCATTCCCGTCTCCCGCTCCGTTGTTCGCGGGAGACATAGCGCGCGGGGAATCCACCTGATGTCAAGACGCTTGCGTCAATTGTGACGAAGCGGAGTTGGCGTTTTCCCGGAATTACCTGTCGTTGGTGGAAACAGGCGTCTTGAACAGCGGGATCATCCGGACCTGGCGTTGCGGACGCTGCACGAGACGCTGCTCCGGCGGGACCTGCCGCAGGGCGTCCTCGGCGGCCGCCTTCATCGCGGCGGTGGCCTTGGCCTTGGGGTCGAATCCGGTCTGTGCGCTCACCGCGGCAGTTCCGGCCACTACGGCCAGCCCGATCAGGGCAGCGAATACATACGCCGGCTTGCGGCTGGCGGGGGCGCGAAGCTTGTTGCTGGCAGCTGACTTAAACATGGCTCTGTCCTCTCTCTCCCTACGGGTCGTCGCCCGTTGTCATGAGAGGATATTGCCGGATGCGAACCCCGCCCGCGGTGCGCCGCCGCACACTGGAAATTCCGGTATTTTTCGAGCGATCCGAGCTACACAGGCTGCAGCGGGCGGTGCAGGCCCCCGGGCAGTTCGGCGGCGATATCGTCACCGGGTCCGGTCTGGCCATCCGCCACGACGATGCCCATGACGCCGGACTTGCGGACAAGATTGCCAGCGGCGTCCCGGTCAAGGACGGCGCGCATCAGACCGGGCATGAATTTGTCGAGCTGCGAGCAAGGATTGCGCAGACCCGTCAGTTCGATTACGGCGCTCTGCCCGATATGCAACCGCGTTCCCGCTGGCAGCGACAACAGGTCCAGACCGGCCGTCGTGATGTTTTCGCCCAATTCGCCCGGCTGCACCCTGAAGCCCCTTGCGGCCAGCTCTTCGAACAATTCGGCGTGGACGAGATGCACCTGCCGCAAGTTCGGCGCATCCGGCGTTTTAGCGGCCCGGGAACGGTGCTTTACGGTCGCGCCGGCATGAGCGTCTCCCTCCACACCGACCCCTGCGACAAGGCTGACGAACATCTCCGCCCGCTTGGAAAACGTGTGACGGGGACTGCGGGCGACCGCCAGAACTTTTCCCGTGCGCCCGCCCGTCATATCCGTGTTACTCCGGCTTCCAGGGCATGCCCATAAAGTCACGCTTGCCGATTTCGATGCCGCAATGGCGCAGCAGGTCGTAGGCGGTCGTTGCATGAAAATAGAAGTTCGGCATCGTGAAATTGAGCAGCATGGTCTGGCCGGTGAAGCGGCGTTCGCCGGACGGCAGGGTGAATACGATTTCCTTGTCTTCCTGTCCGATCATCTGCTCCGGCTTGATTGACTTGACGAACTCCACTGCCTTGGCGATGCGCGCTTTTAGGTCGTCGAATGAATTTTCATCGTTGGCGAAGGTCGGAGCCGTCACGCCGGCGATGCGCGAACAGGCGTTAACCGCATGGTCGCAGGCCGAGCGGACCTGACGAACGAACGGAAACATGTCGGGATAAAGCCGGTTGCTGATGAAATAAGATTCGTCGAGCTTCTTTGCTTCACAATGGGCTTTTGCCTTGTCGATCACGTTCCCCAGCGCTTCGAGGATCTGCACGAAAATTGGAGCGGAAATCGTATACATATTCACGGCCATGGTCGTCTCCCTTTAGCCCCGGCTTCATCCTGCCGCGGAGCGGTTCGATCCCGCTTCCGTCCGTAGCCGGGCCGCATATTGGCGGAATTGTTCTAGCCGAAGTGACGATCCGGCGGAAGCGGCAAGGCAAGAGTGCGCGCGCGGAATCGGGTGGCGGCAGACAGGCGCCGGGTCTAAGGGCTGGAACCGGCAGGGAAACGGGAACCACCATGAACCAAGCACTCGGGATTTCGATGATCCTTGTTTTTTGCCTGTCGCAGGCGTTCCGGGATGTGTATCTCGGGGCAGTATTTCAGCAGGTCGATTTCTTCGCCGTCATCCTGCTCGCCTTTATTCCTTCGACGCTCATTTTCGGCCTTTTCGTTTTTGTCCGGCATCACGGCAATTTGCGGGCACTGCGCAACCATGCCGGAACGGTTGCGGCCATGAACGTGACCACGGCGCTGGCGTGGACGTCCTATTTCTTCGGCCTCGCCCATATCGAACCGGCAGTCGTCAACACATTGCACAGCGGCGTGGCGCCGCTTACGGTCGTAGCGCTGTCGGCGCTCGGATTCTCGATCGCCGGCTCGCACAAGGTTCGTTTCCTGGAAGCCCTGTTTCTCGCCGGGATGACCGTAACGCTGGCAGGGCTGTGGTGGGCTGTCTTGAGCGGCCGCACCGGCGCGCCTGCCGGGAGTGATCTTGCGATGATAGCGGCGCTCGCGCTGTTGATCCTCAGCGGCGCTTCGATCACAATTTCGCATTTGTTCTCGCGCAAGCTTGCGGTCGCCGGCATTGACGCTGCGACGATCACCTCCTCCCGCTACATTCTCATCGTAGCAGCGGCGTCGGTATTTCTCCTCATGCGCGAACGGCCCAGCGGCATCGAGAGTTTCGGCCACGGAGTGTTGCTGTCCGTCGCCGCGGGTTTGCTGATCGCCCTGCCCCTCTATGCGCTGCAGATCGGCATTGCGCATACGCCGCAGTTGATGGCGCATGTCCTGCGCGCAGCAGGGCCTGTCTTCGTCTTCGCGCTCGAGCGCTTCGACGGGCGGCTGACGTGGACGGCAACGGTCCTGACGTTGATCGTGGCTTATTCCATTTTCGTCTCGGGTGCGAACATTGCCCATGTCCGGGCCACACGCGCGCCGGAGCAGAACACTTAGAACCGGTGCTTGCGGCCCCGTCCCACCGCGCATTGCATCCTTCCCACGCAACGGCTAGGTTCCTCGCGATTTCGGAACCGGCACGCATGCGGGAGGAACGCGCCATGAGCAGCAGCGAACAAAGAGCCGCCGAGTGGGAATGCCAGCAATTGCTGAACAAGGCCATACATCTGCTGGACAGTGGCCGCTGGGACGATCTCGCTCTGTGCTTCACCGAAGACGCCGCATTCTTCCGTCCCACCGATCCGAATAATGGAATCATCGGCCGCGAAGCGATTCACAAGGCGTTTTCGAGCCGGCCGCCGCGTATCACAAACCACATGCTCGCCAACACCTGGTTCGAAGGCTACACGGGCACGGAAATGCAGGCCCGCAGCCGGGTGCTCCTGCTATCGGGCTCGCCGGCAGAAAAGCTGCCCGCCCCGGCCGAAGGCAAGTTGATCATTGGCGAATTCTCCGACACGTTGCGCAAGGCCGGCGGGCAATGGCTGATCGCCGAACGCAAGGGCCGGCTCGATCTCGCCTTCGGCGCGTAATTCGCCCTCGCAAAATCCGCAATCGCGAAACGAGAGAGACCAGATGCCTGCACCGGCCATTGACGTAACCCATGTCGGCAGCCTGCCGCGCGGCGAGGAGCTGGCGCGCCTTCTGCTCGCAAAGGACAGGGGCGAGGCCTACGATGTAATCGAGTTCGAGCGCGTGGTTCAGACCGCTATCGACGAAGCCGTGCAGAAGCAGGTCGCCAGCGGCGTTACCATCGTCAGCGACGGCGAACTGGGCAAGGTCGGCTATTCCACTTACATCACAGAGCGGCTGGACGGGTTTGGCGGTCATGTCGACCGCAAGCCAGCGCTCGATCTTGCGGGCCATCCCGATCTGGCGAAAAAGCTTGCCGCCATCATGGGCAAACAGGAATTCGTCCGTGCTGCGTGTATTGCACCCGTGCGGGCGCGCACCCTGCAGCCGGTGCTCGATCATATCGGGCGCTTCAAGTCAGCACTCGGCACGTACGGCAAGGGGGCCCGTGGCTTCCTGAACGCCGCCTCGCCGGGACTGATTACCGCCTTCCAGCCGAACAAGCATTACAAGACGCACGAAACCTATCTCGCCGATCTTGTGGATGCGATGAAGCCGGAATACGAGGCCATCGCAGAAGCCGGATTCGACCTGCAACTGGATTGCCCGGATCTCGCGATGTCGCGCCATACCGGCTACCAGGACATGGACGACAAGACGTTTCTCGCTATCGCCGAGGCCAATGTCGAGGCGATGAACGCTGCGACGGCCAACATCGCGCCCGAACGGCTGCGTATGCACATCTGCTGGGGCAATTACGAGGGGCCACACGATTTCGATATCGGCCTGGAGAAGGTAATCGCTATCGTCCTGAAGGCGCGCCCCTCCATGATCCTCTTCGAGGCGGCCAATCCGCGGCACGAACACGAATGGATCGTGTGGCGGGATGCGAAGCTGTCCGGCGACAAGGTTCTGGCGCCGGGCTGCATCGACACCTGTTCAAACTATGTCGAACATCCCGAGCTGATCGCTCAACGGCTGGAGCGCTTCTTTCCGATTGTGGGCCCGGAGCGTGTCGTTGCAAGCACCGATTGCGGATTCGGCACTTTCGCCGGCTACGGCAAGATCGACACCGCCGTGGCATGGAAGAAGCTGGCGGCGTTAAGCGAAGGCGCGAGGCTTGCAGCGGCGCGTCTCTGACGCACCCCTACAAGCGTTTCAATGCAGGAATTCTTCGAAGAATCCGAGTTTGCGTTGCATGGGCGCGTCGTCGACCTGAAACAGGAAGGCCGGCTTGCCGGAAGACCTGTTGACCAGTTCGATCTTCGCATGGGTTGGCGCAGCGAGCGTATCGTTGACACTCCAGTCCAGCGTCACGCCATCAATTAGCGCCTGCCCCTCGCCTTCAACGACGTTAAAGACTGCGGAGGACGAACGACGCTTCAACTTCAGATGTTCGCCTGGACGCAGCATGATCGCGGAAAAGCCGAGAACCGGCATGCATTCGGCGCCCGTCTCCGGATTGACGTAGGCAAGCTGCACGGGCGAATTGCGATCGGTAACGCCGGCCATTGCTTCCAGCGCGGCTCGCACATCCTTCCACGGAAAGCGTTTGAGCGGATAGCGGTCGCGCGGACGGCTCAGCGCCTCGAACGGCATCAGACCGGCGCGAACGAACGCCGTTTGCGATGCGTCAGGCTGATTGCGCACGTTTTGCGGCTCGCCTTCCACGGCATAGGACGCCTCCAGCGCGGCTACGGTCGGCAAATCGAGCGCATCCATCCACACGACCGGCTCGGTCCCTTCGTGGCCGTGCTCGTGCCACAGGCCGGATGGCGTAAGGATCAGATCGCCCTTTTCCATTGGCAGTTTCTCGCCATCGACGACGGTATAACCGCCCTCCCCTTCGATGACGAAGCGCACGGCGCTGGGGCTGTGTTTGTGGCTCGGGGCATATTCGCGCGGCAATATGAGTTGCATCCCGATAAAAATGGCGGGCGTGGCCTTCAGGCTGTCGTGGCCGAGGCCAGGATTGGCGAGAATGAGCACACGGCGTTCTGCCTTTTCCATCGGCGTCAATTCGCCGGCCTGCATCAGCCGCGGCCGCAGCTCCTCGTAGCGCCAGCAGACCGGTCGCGCCTTGCGGATCGGCATGTCGTGGGGAAGAGCCGCGCGCAGGCTGGGCCACAGGGGAACGAGATTGTTCGCCGTCAGCGCGTTGCGATAGTCCAGCGGAAGTTCTTCAAGTGTGCCCAGGGCGGCGGTCATCGCAATTTCTCCAGTGGCTCAAGCGAACTGCGCATTCATGTCGTTTCAGGATCGGCCTTTGGCGCAAGCACTTCCTTGATATTCGTCAAGTGGAGTACCCGTTGCGCGACAGCCTTCAACGCATGCCCGGACCATGCCCGGACAACGCAATCATTGAAACCGCCGTTCGTATCGCGATGTCCGCGCGCCTGGCGCACCCTCTACCAGCGAGCCTTCGACTCCGCCGAAAAAACATCCTGCCATCGCGTATCCGGTCCCAGAATGCGATCGACCGGTCTAACGGACCGATGAACCGCAGGACTCGATCCTGGCGCCGGCTCCCCGCGTTCGGCCATGTATGTCGCTTCGATCAATTGCCGCCGCATCGACACGATGGCGCGGTCGGACGTGCCAAGAAATTCCTTCGAGCGATCGACAATAGATCCCATGCCTTCCTGCAAGGCATAGTCCTGCGTGTTGAGGCCCTTGATTCCGGAAAAAGTCTTGGAGCGCTGCAGGTCGCGGTCGATCATGTAGTCGTTGCCAGCATTGCGCTTCAGTTTGTAGGTGCCGGGGATCAAGTCATCCTTGCCGCGGCCCATGAAGGTTTCCCAGCGCTCGAAGGTCTCGCGCGGCATCGGCCTGTCCGGATCGGGCGAGCAGGTCCAGTTATAGACCCAGGTGTGCTCGTCATCGACGGGGACCCAGAGATGACCGTCCATCTTGGGGAAGGCGTGCGGATCCTCATCGCCCGCGTTCTTGAGGAACTTCACCGTTCCGGAACGCATTTGCTGATTGGGCATGACATAGTGATAGAGACGCACATAGTTCGATCCGTCGCTTAGCGCGCGGCTTGAGACATAATAATAGCCGTATTCGGTGCGCTCGACCTCGATCTTCGGCGAACGGTCCTGGTTGCGCAACGAGTCGTCGTTACCGATGAACTCGTTATGCACGAACGACGAATGCGCCGTGTCAAGACCGCCTTCCATAGCCTGCAGCCAGTTGCAGTCTTCCCACGTCTTGGAAATGTAGCGATGCGTAGCGGGCGCGCGCATCCATTCGTAGTCGGGCGGTTCCGGCATTTTCGAACGGTCGCCCATGAATGTCCAGATCACGCCGCCCTTCTCGTGAACGGGATAAGATCCGATCTTGACTCTTGCCTGTAGCGGCGTGCCCGCCGGTTCCGACGGCATGTCCGTGCAATTGCCGTGACGGTCGAACTTCCAGCCGTGATATACGCAACGCAAGCCGCACTCCTCGTTGCGGCCATAAAACATCGGCGCCCGGCGATGCGGGCAATAAGCGTCGAGAATACCGGCCTGCCCCTCGCTGTCGCGAAACGCGATCAGGTCTTCGCCCAGAAGCCGGATGCGTACCGGCGCGCCATCGGCTTCCGGCAATTCCTCGGACAGCAGCGCCGGGATCCAGTAGCTTCGGAAAAGCTTGCCACATGGCGTTTCGGATCCCACGCGCGTCACGCGTTCGTTGTCCTCCGGCTTGAGCATGGTTACTTCCTCCTTAGATTTTTAAAGCCTTTTCAATGTCCGGTAGCAGTCGCAGCGATAATGGCAGGGTCGTCGGGCATCGCATTGCCGCGCCAGACAATGTGCATGTCCGGACGCAATAGCATCAGGTCGAAGCCATAGACTTCGCGCGCAACCTGGTCGGGTATGTCGAGTGCAGATACTGGCGCGCCATATGCAGCTATCGCCTTTTCCAGTGCCGAAGTGTCGTGTCTGGCGGCGCCGAGCCGCAAAACAGTATAACCATCCGGTATCCGGTCCTGCAGCGGCGCGCCGTCGCTGAGCCAGACATTCGGCAGACGCGAACCTGGCCAGGTATTCGGAATATATTCGCGGAACAAATGTTCCGGTCCACCCGGGATATCGCAGATGACAGGAGAGTCCACATAGCGATAGCCGAGTTCGGCGCCGATCATCTCGTTCGTCTTGCGTTGCTCTATATCGGCGATCATGGTCAGAACTTCGCGGGTTTGCTGTCCTTCCGGCGTATTGTCGCGAATGTTGGGCTTCCACATGGAGCGCCACTTGCGCCTGCCTTGCGAGGCATAACGCGAAGCCCCGACATTGCGGTCGCCGATCTGCCGGCGCTCGAATTCGTAGGAGGGCAGCAGGTTCGGCCCGCCCCAGCCCTGCAACACCGCCGCGAGCTTCCAACCGAGATCGATGGCGTCGCCGCAACCGGAATTCATGCCGAGTCCGCCGGTCGGAATCACCAGATGCACCGCATCGCCGGCGAGGAAGACGCGCTGGCGCCCGTACTTTTCGGCGACGAGAAGATTCTGCCGCCACGGGGCGCAGGACAGCATCTCGTATTTCACAGGAATGCCAACCGTATCCTCGAAAAGCTTTTTCATATCGCTGTCGGTTTCGACCGTCGCGTGGAGTGTCCAGTGTTTTGTCGAATCCTGCATGATGAGAAACGTCGCCTTGTCGTCGGCGACGTGGTAATGGCGGCCATGCGTCGGACCGTTGCCGATGGGAATCCTGTCGAACAGATCGTCGCAGCGGAACAGCGCCTGGCGCAGGGCCAGCAGGTTGGCTTCGCCGCGCAGTTTGATATCGAGCGCATGACGCACCGGCGAGACGCCGCCGTCGCAGCCAACCATGTAATCGCAACGAATTGCTTTGGTGACGCCTCCCGCTTCGCGCAAGGTCACGTCGACGCCGGATTCGTCCTGCGCCATCTCCAGGAATTCGGTGTTCCAGGCAATGTCTACCGATGGCAAGCCGCTGGCAATCTCCGCCAGCAGGGGCTCTAGCGTATATTGCGAGATGAGTTGATAAGGCTCGCACGGGGCCGTGCCGTCATTGGTGGCGCGCGCATCGAGCCGGGCTTCGCGCACCGAAGGATAGGGCAAGCGCAAGAGCGGCGGCTGCGTCAGCGACAGAACGACGAACACGTCCATTGGAACGTCTTCACGCAGGCCCGCCCCGCGGACCTGATCGACTATGCCCAGCCGGCGGAAAATCTCCATGGTACGGGCATTGCAGCGTTCCATTTTCGGCAAGAAGGCCGGTTCCGCCTTTTGCTCGACGACCAGTGTCCGAATGTTCCGCTTGCCGAGATCAATGGCCAGCGTCAAGCCGACCGGTCCTGCTCCGATGATAACGACTTGCGGATTCATAAAGCTTTCCCCCCTCCTTCAAAGTATCGGCCGCATGTGCGAGCCTCGGACAAACTGGCAGCAGAAGACGCCTGCATTTTGACTTGCGTCATGAACGTCGCGGACAGCGGTGCGACATATTTGGTCCGCTAGTTTTATTGTACGGCCTTGGCTCGGATGCAAAGCCGGGATGCAAATCCGGATGCCGCGCTGCCGCCCGAATTTCCCCGGCAAGATTTCCGCCCCTTGACTCTTTTCCGGTTCCGGTTTTTGATAGAACAAACAGCGAACATTATTCCCCGGAGAGAACCGATGCCAGAACCCGGCAGGTCGGAACGGATAGCTTTTTTACGTGCCATCGTGGCGCGGATCGAGGCCGGCGGCGCGGCGGCGGCGATGCCTGCGCGTGCGATTTCTGCCGCCATGGCAGAAGACATCCGTCCGCCTGCGCCACGGCCGGCCTCGTTTTACGAAATCGCGCCGGCCAGCGGCGGCGATTGCGGGGCGGCGGCCGGATTCGCCCTGAGCCTTGCCGGACAGATGGCGAAGCTTGTGCGGCGGCCTGTGCTGTGGGCCGTGGAGGATTTCGCCCTCGCCGAGCAGGGTCTGCCCTATGCTCCCGGCCTTGCCGCCTATGGCCTGGGGCTGAACGATTTCATCCTTATCCGTACGGCGAACCGGCTCGACCTGTGGCGGGTGATGGAAGAAGCGGTCAAGGCCCGTGCCTTCGCCGCCGTCATTGCCGAGCCGTCAGCGCTTTCGGGGCGCGACCTGCCGGCGCTGATCCGCCGTCTCACGCTGGCGGCGCGCAGCCACGGCGCTTTCGCCCTGCTGCTGCGCCCGCCCTCCCAGGCGCCGTTTCTGGCTCCTTCGCCGCTGCGGTTCGAGGTCGCGGCGCGTCCGGGCTCGGGAATGGCCGGAGACATTCTGGCGCGGCCGCTGCCCGGCGTTCCGGCCTGGACCGTACGCTATCGCGGCGCGCCCGGACGGCTGGAAGGTTTCGATCCGGACACCCCATTCGAGGCCGGGTTGCGCAGTGCTGCAGCTGCAGATCGTATCGAAGAGCGTTCCCGTGCCGCGTTACCTGTCCGTCTTCATCGCGCCGCCTGAAGGCGCCGCCGCGCATACGCAGCAGAGCCTGTCGCATCTGGCGCTGTGGCACCAGCGCTATACGCCGCTGGCCGCTGCCGATGCGCCAGACGGCATCATGCTCGATGTCGCCGGTGCGGCGCATTTGTTCGGTGGCGAGAAAAACCTGATGCCGCGCATCGAGGCGGATTTGCAGTCCCGCGGCCTTGCCGCCCGCACCGGCCTTGCCGATACGCCGGAAGCTGCCTGGGCGCTGGCGCGGTTCGGCGAAGAGACGCGCCGTTACATTCCTGCCGGCACGGAAGAAAAGCTTGTCGCCCGCGTCATGGGCAATTTGCCGATGGCCGCCCTGCGGCTCGAAACCGAGACTACGATCGCCTTGTCGCAAACGGGTTTGAAGCGGATCGGCGATATTATCCTGCGGCCGCGCGCGCCGCTGACAGCGCGTTTCGGCAAGCTTTTGTTCGCACGGCTTGACGCCATGCTCGGACGTACGAAAAGCGCGATCTCGCCGCAGTTCGAAGCCCCCGCCTATATCGCCGAGCGGCGCTTCGCCGACGGGATCGCGATGCGCGAGGCCATCGAGGCCACGATCGCGGCGCTGACGCATGATCTCTGCGCGATGCTGGAAAAACATGGCGAAGGCGCACGGCGGCTGATGGCCGTGCTGTTTCGCGCCGACGGCAGGCTCATGCATGTGGAATGCGCCACCAGCCGGCCGCAACGCGATGTGGCGATCCTGACGCGGCTTTTCCATGAAAAGATCGACGCCGCCGCGCAGGCGAACCAGCACGACCCGCTTGATGCGGGTTTCGGCTTCGATGTAATCCGGCTGGCCGTGATGGCGGCCGAACCCTTGCGCGAACGCCAACGCGAGATGCATGGCGCCATGCACGCGCCGGATTGCGCCGGACAGATGCAAGTCCAGCAGCAACAAGACGACAGGCCGAACGAAGACCTGGCGCAATTTCTCGACCGCATGAGCGCGCGTTTCGGCGCGCACCGGGTGCTGCGCTTTGCCGCCAACGACACGCATATGCCCGAACATGCCGCAACTCCCCTGCCCGCCATCCAGTGTCGCGCGCCGGAAAGCCTGCTGGCGGCGCATGTGCAGGCCGGGGGAGAAAGCGCGGCGGCGCCGGGTTATTCCATCGCCCGTCCGATCCGCCTGTTCGAAAGGCCCGAAGCGGTTGAGGCCATCGCCACAGTGCCGGACGGGCCGCCCCTGCGTTTCCGCTGGCGGCGCGCGCTGCACGAGGTCGTTGCCTACGAGGGGCCGGAGCGCATTGCGCCGCAATGGTGGAAGCAGGAAGCCCAGGCGCTGACACGCGACTATTTCCGCGTCGAAGATACGCAAGGCCGCCGCTTCTGGCTCTATCGCGAGGGACTGTACGCGCGCGAAACGCAGCGTCCGCGCTGGTTCATGCACGGTGTGTTCGGGTAAGCGCCATGCAAGCCAGCAATTGCTACGCCGAACTCGCGACGGCGACCAACTTCTCCTTCCTGCGCGGGGCTTCGCACCCGGAAGAACTGGTTGCGCAGGCGCTGGCGCTCGGGCTTTCGGGCATCGGCATTGCCGATCGCAATTCGCTGGCCGGCGTCGTACGCGCCCATGTGTTCGCGCGCGAACACGATGTGGTGGCGAAAGGCCTGCGCGTCGTAACCGGCGTACGGCTCGTGTTCGACGGCGCCGCGCCGGACATTCTGGCCTATCCGCGCGACCGCACCGCGTACGGCCGGCTCTGCCGGCTGCTGACGCGCGGCAACATGCGCGCGAAGAAAGGCCGCTGCCTTCTGTACTTCGAAGATCTTTGGGATTTTCACGAAGGCCTGCAATTCATAATCATGGACAACCATCCAGACGACGTCGCGGACCATCGCGCTGCAATAGAACGCCTGCATGTGTTGGCGCGGGGACGCGTGTGGCTCGCCGCGGCCATGACCTATGCAACGCACATGCGCGAGCGGCTGGCGCGGCGTATTAATCTCTCGCAAGAGCTTAACCTGCCGCTGATCGCCGTCAACGACGTCATCATGCATCATCCGGACCGTCGCCCTCTGGCCGACGCCGTGGCCTGTATCCGCGAACATGCGACGGTGAACACCGCGGGCGCGCGGTTTCTCGCGGCCAATGCGGAACGGCATCTGAAGCCGCCCGCAGAAATGGCGCGGCTGTTCGCCGATGCGCCGCAGGCCATTGCGGAGACCATGCGTTTTCTGGCCGGGATTTCCTTTTCACTCGACGAGTTGCGCTACGATTATCCGGACGAATTGCGCGAAGGATTTGCGAGCGAACAGGAAGCGCTTGAGCACTACGCTTTCGAGGGCGCAAAAAGCCGCTATCCGCAGGGCGTTCCGGCGAAGGTGGAAGCGGCCATCCGCTACGAACTGGCGCTCGTAGCGGAGCTGAAATACGCCGCCTACTTCCTGACCGTACACGACATCGTGCGCTTTGCGCGCAGCCGCGGCATCCTGTGCCAGGGCCGTGGCTCGGCGGCCAATTCCTCGGTCTGTTTTTGCCTCGGCATAACGGAGGTGGACCCGTCGAAACACGATCTCCTGTTCGAGCGCTTCATTTCCGCCGAGCGCAAGGAGCCGCCGGATATCGACGTCGATTTCGAACACGAGCGGCGCGAAGAGGTGATACAATATATCTACCAGCGCTTCGGCCGCCATCGCGCCGGGCTCACGGCGACGGTGATTTCCTATCGCGCCCGCTCGGCGATCCGCGAGACCGCGAAGGTCTTCGGCATCGATCCGGCGACGATTGCCGCACTCAGCGGTTCGGTCTGGGGCTGGCGTTCGGCCGGCGTCGAGGAAAAGGAAGCCATGCGCATGGGCGTCGATACGAGCGCGCCGACACTGCAGCAGGCGATGCGCATGGCAGAGGAAATATCCGGTTTTCCGCGCCATCTGTCACAGCATACGGGCGGCTTCGTCATCACGAAAACGCGCCTCGACGAAGTCGTGCCGATTGCGCCCGCGGCGATGGAGGGCCGCACCACGGTCGAATGGGACAAGGACGATCTCGACGCACTGGGCATATTGAAGATCGATATTCTCGCGCTCGGCATGCTGTCGGCGTTGCGCCGCTCGTTCGAATTTCTCACCCGTCATTACGGACAAAGCCTGACGCTCGCCACGATCCCCGCAGAAGAGGCTTGCGTTTACGAGATGATCTCGCGCGCCGATACGATCGGCGTGTTCCAGATAGAGAGCCGGGCGCAGATGTCGATGCTGCCGCGCCTGAAGCCGAAGGAATTCTATGATCTCGTCATTGAGGTCGCCATCGTGCGCCCCGGGCCGATCCAGGGCGACATGGTGCATCCCTATCTGCGCCGCAGGCAGGGAATCGAAAAAATCGCCTATCCGTCACAGGAACTGGAAGCGGTGCTCGGCAAGACCATGGGCGTGCCGCTGTTTCAGGAACAGGCGATGAAGATCGCCATCGTTGCGGCCGGCTTCACCCCATCGGAAGCCGACAAGCTGCGGCGCGCGATGGCCACCTTCAAGCGTGTCGGCACGCTGCACACGTTTCACGACAAGATGATAAGCGGCATGGTGGCCAAGGGCTACGATGCGGACTTCGCCACCCGCTGCTTCAAACAGATTGAAGGATTCGGCAGTTACGGCTTTCCCGAAAGCCATGCGGCGTCCTTCGCTTTGCTGGTCTATGCTTCGGCGTGGTTCAAGTGCCGCTATCCGGATGTTTTTGCGGCGGCGCTGATCAATTCGCAGCCGATGGGCTTTTATGCGCCCTCGCAGATCCTGCGCGACGCCCGCGACCACGGCGTTGCCGTGCGCGAGACGGACATCAACCATTCGGACTGGGACTGCACGCTGGAGGCGTGCGATCTTTCCTTCTCCCCTCCGGGGAGAAGATGGCGCGAAGCGCCGGATGAGGGGACGCCCTATCCACCAAACACCGCACCCCGCGGCTTCGCCTGTGACCCCGGCCCTCACTCCGCACGCGGGGAGAGGGAAAGCATCGCGGCCAAACATGCCTCGCAGTACCCGCATATCCGCTCGACGCATGCGATCCGGCTCGGCTTTCGCATTATCAAGGGCGTGCGCGAAGACGACATGCACCTGATCGCGGCGCGGCGCGGCAAGGGCTACGACAGCGTGCGCGATGTCTGGCTGCGCACGGGCCTTTCGCCGGCGGTGCTGGAGCGGCTTGCGGTGGCGGACGCCTTCCGCTCCATCGGCCTCGACCGCCGCGATGCGTTATGGGCCGTGCGCGGCCTCAACCGGGCCGGAGACAAGGACGATCTGGAACTCTTCCGCCATGTGGCCCTGCGCGAACTGGAGCCGGACGCGGCCCTGCCACCGATGCCTTTGGGCGAGCATGTGGTCGAAGACTACCGGCAGATGTCACTGTCGCTGAAGGCGCATCCGGTTTCCTTCCTGCGCGGGCGGCTCGACACGAAACGCATTCTGCGCTGCGGCGATCTTGCGAACGTGCGCGCGCCGCGCCGCGTCTCCATCGCCGGGCTTGTGCTGGTGCGCCAACGGCCGGGCACCGCCAAGGGCGTCGTCTTCATGACGCTGGAAGACGAGACCGGCGTCGCCAATGTCATCGTCTGGCCGAAGGTCTTCGAAAAGCTGCGACCTGTCGTCATCGGCGCACGCTTCGTTGCCGTCACGGGGCGGCTGCAGAACGAGGCCGGCGTGATCCATGTCATCGCCGAGCGCATGGAGGACATGACGCCGCTGCTGCAGCTTCTGTCGGACGACGGCGAGCGCATTTCGGGGCTGGCCAATGCTGACGAAGTCAAACGGCCGCAAGAGCGCGACAAGATAAAAGTGGATGCAACGCCGCTGCTGCCGCTCGAGCCTGCCAATGCCAATGCGCCGCCGCCCGTGCGCTCCGCAGTGCCGGCCGTTGCGACCGCCAACGCCAAGGCCATGCCAAAGGGGCGCAATTTTCATTGAACAGGGCAAGATTTGCCAATGCCGGGGGGGAAGCTTAACCTGACGAAATTGCAAGAACCGGGAGGCCCGTCATGGCGGAAGACAATCCGAACGTCGCCGCGCTGAAAAAGACCTATGAGCGCTGGCAAAGTTGCAAAGGTCTCGACACATCGTGCTGGGACGAAATCATGGCCGACCATATCCGGTTGCGCAGCGTGGCCGAGGAAACGCCAGGCCTGCAATTTGCGAAAGATCGCGTGTCGAAACAGGAAATGGCGGCTTATTTCTCCGCACTGACGGATGCGTGGGAGATGGTGCACTGGACGCCGGAGACTTATGTCGCTGACGGCGATTGCGTCGCAATGTTCGGCAGATGCGCATGGAAATTCAAGGCAACGGGAAAAACAGCCGACGTAAGGGCAGCGCACCTCGTCCGTTTCGAAAACGGCAAGATTGCCGAATTCACGGAAATCTTCGATTCCGCCCGCGCTGCAGCCGCGACAATGGGCTGACCGCGCTTCCACTCCGCTTGCCGGAAACGCTTGCCAGAAACGCTTGCCAGCGATGCTGCTTGATCGCCATCATATCATATAATATGAATATGAAAATTGGGCGGGCGCAGGCCCGGTAGACGGCGAGGGAGGCCCGGAATGGCCATAGAATTTGACGGACGCACGATCGAAACTACGGCTACCGGCTATCTCGCCGATCTCGACGACTGGAGCCGCGAACTCGCGGAGCACATGGCAGCGGGCGAGAACCTTGCCCTCACCGAAAAACACTGGGACGTAATCGAATACCTGCGCGAGGAATATATCGACAACAACCAGACGCAGCCCAACACTCGCACCATCCTGAAAGCGATGAGCGACAAATGGGGCGAGCGCGTCGAACAGCGCGAATTGTACGACCTGTTCCCCGGCGATCCTTCCAAACAGGCGGGCCGGCTGGCGGGCCTGCCGGAAAGCCGCCGCAAGGGCGGCTACTGAGTCTGAAAGCAGGCGCAAACCTGGACATGTATCGGACACGGAAATACCCTGACGCTGATCCAACGACAGGGACTGCATGCCAGCTTTTCTTTCCGGCGCCGTAACCAGCGGCATTCTGGCGGTCCTGTTTGCCGTCGTCCTGCGGGCACGCGCCGGCAAGCCGCGGTTAGCAATCTGGCAACTGGCGCTGACCGCGATCGCTGCTGCCTATGCCGTGCCATGGGGGTTGGTGCTTTTCGACAAGTCCTGGCGCGCGGTCCCATTCCTGCCCGCCCTGCCGGTGGTCAACGAGGACCGACTGTTCCTTGGTTTCTTTGCCGCGGTCTTCGTCCTGGCCATTGGCCATCGTCCGGCAAAGCCGCCGCGCGTTCCCCTGTGGGGCGGATTGCTGGCGGGCGTGGCGACAGCCGTTTGCTTGCCACCGCTCCTGTTTCTAGCGACGGGAAGCTACGCACGGGCGTCTCTGCACCCCGACGTCAACGTCTGCATGGTCGGTGCAACGGGGCGCAGTCAGCCCGGCGAGATCGCCAATACATGTAACATGCCGGTCGTGGTCGGCCTATGCCTGTCCGGCGAGACGAACCCTGCGCCTTGCGGCCAGAGCAAAACCATCCTGCCGGGTCAAACTGTCAGTTTCGATCCGCGCGGCGGGAGTCTGTCGTCGCTGCCGTCAAATGCCGACGGACTTACCATCGTCGCCTGCCGACCGCCTGCCCGGCCCTCGCGCATGGGCAAGACGATGGGACGCGGGTATGAAGGCGTTTGTCTGCCGCCCAAGTAGGAACCATTCCCCCTTGCCGCGAACATGGCGCGCAATATCCGATATGGTCTTGCGCGCCAGCCGCAGGCTATACTTGCGCGAAACAGGCAATGGAATAGACGCGTGAGCGGCACAGCCAAACTCGAACACGACACGACCCGCCTAGCGCCCGGCGAGCTGCAACAGATTTCAGCGCTGGTGCGCCGGCTTGTGGCGCCCAATGGATCGCCGTTTACTTTCACGGGAACCTGCAGCTACATCGTTGGCGCAGGCAACGTTGCGGTCATCGATCCCGGCCCGGCCGACGATGCGCATATCCAAACGCTTCTTCAGACCCTGCACGGCGAGACCGTCGATCATATCGTCGTAACACATACCCATCGCGATCACTCGCCGGGCGCGCGGGCGCTGCAAAAGGCGACCGGCGCGAAAATCCTTGGCTGCTCCGCGCATGTTCCAGTCGAGAATGCGCCTTCTGGCCGGCTCGACGCCAGCCACGACACGGATCATTCGCCCGATGTGCAAATGCACGATGGCGACATTCTGTCCGGCCGCGGCTACACGCTCGAAGCCATCACTACGCCAGGACATGCATCGAATCATCTGTGCTTTGCCTTGCGTGAGGAAAACACCCTGTTTTCGGGCGATCATGTCATGGCCTGGTCGACGAGCATCGTCGCACCCCCGGACGGTTCCATGCACGATTACATGCGCTCGCTCGACAAGGTGCTTTCGCGGCAAGAGACTACCTATCTGCCCGGACACGGAGCAGCAGTACGCGAGCCGCAGGCCTATGTCGCAGGACTTGCCGCCCATCGCCGCCAGCGCGAAGCCGCCATTGCCGCGCGCATCGCCGCCGGCGACAGGACCATCCCGGCATTGGTCGCAAGTATCTACGTAGGGCTGGATACCAAACTGCATGCAGCTGCAGGCCTGTCAGTCCTCGCCCATCTGGAAGACATGACGGCGCGCGGAATCGTCAAGACGGATGGCGCGGCGACTTTGACGTCCGAATACCGGCCAGCCTGAGCAGTGCTCGACATACAAGGCGCTATTGCGCGTCAAGCTGGCCCTGCAATTCGGCTGCGAACCTGCGGATGCGAGCTGCGTTGGCGCCAAAATCGTGCCGCCCGAAGCGTGAGGCCGACCTGACATCTATGCGCGTTTGTGCTTCGAGTGCGCGAATGCGGATTGTCACATCGTCTGGAAAACCCATGATCAAAGAGCGAGAGACTGCTTCGAGCCGCCCCTCCCCCGCCGTCTGGGCCGGGGCCGCCAGCTTTCTGACATTGACCGTCCGCCGGCCGCGACGTTCGCGCACGGTACTGTATTGCGCCGGTTTTGCGTCGCGCGGCGGGCTTTCCTCGATAATCTTCCAGCCCAGTTCCTTCACCGTATCCTGCACCAGCTCCCAGACCTCCTCAGCCTCCAGATCAATGACGATAGGCTGGATATCCGAATAGGCGCTTTGTTGCTGCAGAGCCCCCGCCAGTGCTTCGGGATGGGTGGCGCCGGGCCGCGCCGCCTTCGCCTTCGCGCTTTGCGAAAACTTCGGGGGATCGTTCACATCCGTGGAGATGTCGTTGATCAGAGGCAATTGCACCGCGCGCGCGGCAAGAAAACCGGGATAAACCAGAAACAAAAGACTCAATAGTATGGCCGTTACGATCGGCAGAATACCCTTGCGCCCCGTCCGCCAGATCACGACACCGGCAGCTGCGGCCATAAGCAACGCAACACAGGCGAACAGGATGGAAGCTCCGAAAACAGCCATTCCCGCAGCCATTTCGACAGTATTCGTGCGTATCAGCAAAAGGCCGATAAGACCCAGAACAAGAGCGAAAATTGCCAGACGGCGCGCCCAGATGGCCGTCTGCGAATAAGGTTCTTCCAGTATGTAATGCCGCATACTTCAGCAAGCCTGGATTAGGGCGAAACAAGTCTCTTCGTCTTTGCCCGGCCATATGCCCGGAGCGGTCTCCGGCAGGACCGCGACACCGCAGGCCGGTTCTTGCTTCGCACGTATCACAGCAGGTATCACCTCATGCTCCATCGGCCAGAACCGAACAGATGTTGAGCAATGCCTTCCACTCCGCATCCGTCAGCAACGGCTCGCCAGTGCTGGACGGCATCGACTTCTTCATGCGCGCCAGACGGTCCTCCGACAAAGGATGGCTCGCCAGGATGTTGAATTTCGAACCGCCCTGCTTGCCGGTTACGCGGACCAGCAATTCTCCCATCGGAGCGGGCGAGCGCCCTAGCGCCTTCATCGTCTCGATGGCAAAACCATCGGCCTCGAATTCCGCATGCCGCGTGTAGGATTTGTCGAGAAGGGACTGCGTTGCGACGATAACTGCACCAGCGCCGGTCACATCTCCGAACAAGAGGCCGAAGATGAACGAAGTTCCCCCCGCTTGCAGCAGTTTTCGCATCGAGTCGCGGTGATGCACGTGGCCGAGTTCATGCGCCAGCACGCCGGCAACTTCGTCCACGTTCCTTGATTTCAGCAACAGCCCCTTGAAGAAATATACCCTGCCGCCCGGCAGGGCTACTGCGTTGGGGATCGTGGAATTCAGAACCTCGGCTCGCAGCGGAGTTTTGAGGCCGCCTGCCTGCTGCAGTTTTGCGATCAACTTGGCGTAAGCCTGCTTGCCCGCCGGTTCCGCGCATATCTTCTTCCCGAACAGGGCTTTCACCTGCCCGTCGACCATTTCTCCGAGCCGGTTGTCGAAGGATTGCGGCAAAAGCGGCGCGAGCCGGTCGGCGGCATAGGGCACACCGTAAATTCCGACCGCCAGCAGCGACACTGCCGCAGCGAGCGACCAGGCCACAATCCGCGCGCCGCTAGTCCTTTCACCAACGCCGGCCCCAAACAGGTTCGGGCAATATGCCTCCACGGTTTTGGCCAAGGCCGGGTCGCGGATGTCGAGGCGCGCAAGCTCTGGCCCGTCCACCGAGCGAAGTCGCAGACTCCCGTCCGCCGTATCTGCGCGGCGGATGCTCTCCCACGGCCACTTTGCGAGAACGTCGCCGTTTTCGTATATTTCCAGCGCTACGCCGGCCCTGACTTCAACCGTTCTTCGGCGATTGGTCTCGCCATCCAGAAAAACAGCGTTCGGCTCCTGTTCGGCCATCGGTCAAAATCCGCCTACATCCAGTCCATCGGCAAGGCCTTCGCCCAGCGAGCCAGCCAATTTGCCGTCGTTCCGGGCGCCGTCCAGCGCATGAACGTTTTCGACACTCATACTGTCGCAAATGATGTCCCAGAACCAGTATTGCAAGAAATAGCTCTGCACCACACCGTAAGCCAGAGCCATTGCCAGATAGACAAAAAATACCACAGCAATGCCTGCATAAGGATACGACGAGGCCGTTGCTTCCACCGCCTTGCCGACATCGATTCCAAGCAACGAATGTGCGATGACGTATAAAACCGCGCCGGCGACCGACAACACGATGCCCGCGACGATTGAAAACAGCATCGCCGCCAGCAGAAACTTGACATAAAGACCGAACAATTGCCCGCCGCGTACGGTCGAGCGCAAGCGCGCACCGCCGAGATTTACCCCGCTCGCCCACCAGCGCCACTCGATCGCCTGATAGAACGGCCACAGGACTGGAACAATCAGCAGCGTGAGCATCGCGCCCGGCATGGCGTTGGCCATTGCAACGCCGGAATTGACGCCCTTTTGCATGGCGAGCCCGATCTGCACAAATGCAGCGAGAATCGAAAAAGCCGGTATCAATGCGATCAACCAGAGCCAGACGCCGCGCTTGAACAGGTCCCACGCTCTTGCATCGAAACTGCCCTGAACATCCCCGTAAAACGTATGGCGCAGCTTGTAGCGCTCGAGGGCAGCCAGTCGCCAGGGGTGGAGCAGGCCCAGGGTGGCGACCGCCAGCATCAGCCAGCCGAAGGAGCGGAAGGCATAGTTCCAGCCTGACCCGCTCATCCAGAAACGCAGACCGCGCCAGATCGTGCGCGAGAGCCGGTAACGGCGCGCCCGGTAGAGTGCGAACTGACCAAACAATATCAAAAACAGGAACAAGGGAACCGACGCAAACGCCTTGTAACGCTCGGCTTCGATGCCAACGAGGAAGTAAAGCAGATAAACGGGCGTCAGGACGGCCATCGCGAAAAGAAATCCGAAAAGCAATTCGCGTGCAGTTCCCGTGTACTCCGCACCGTCGCCATCAACGATGGTGCGCGACCAGAAATGCCTTCTGATATCGGTGGTCAGCCAAAAACGGTAGAAACCGAAGGTGAAAAGCTGCAACCAAGCGCCTCGGATGACGAGACCGAGAAAGGCCGAGGAACTTTCGGTGAACTCGATCCGGCTTGCCTCTTCTGCCTGTGGCGTTTGCGCCTTCAACGGCGGAAGCTTGGGCAGGCTTGCGGGAGCTGGAGCGCCCCATGGTCCACGATCGGACCACTCTGGCGCATGCGGCAAATCGGAAGTGCTCATAAAATTAGACCTCTAACAATGGCGCGCTTGTGAAGCGGCAATTTCCGAGGATAGATTGCCCTGCGCAAACGAGTCGAAACGTGCGCTGGTACACCTGCTTGTAGCATGATGTTGCCTGAATACGGGCCAGTGCTGCCCCGCAGCAGGGGCCCGTATTGCTGAAATTCTTCCCGGCCAGGGCAGGCCACAATCGAGAGAATGCGCCTATGGCGGACACCCAGGCTGAACGTGTTTGGTTCCGGTTGATGCGGTTGCATACCCGGGCGCATGCTGCAATCAGCGACCGTCTGCGCGCCATCGGCCTGTCGGTGCCGCAATGCGACGTTCTCACCACGTTGTCCGAGCGCGAAGGCATAGCCCAACAGGAACTGGCTGCCCGGCTGTACGTCACCAAGGGAAATATCTCCGGCCTGATCGACAGACTGGCCAAAGCAGGGCTGGTGGAACGGCGACAATCCCGGGAAGACAAGCGCTCGCATTCTCTCTACCTGACCGAAGAAGGCAGGCGGCTGGCGCTCCAGGGGATCGCCATCCAGAGGCAGTTTGTAACAGATGCATTCGGGCATCTCGATCCCACACTGCTTGGTGAGTTGGAAACCTCACTTATCGCCGTCAGGGATGGCATCCGGATTGTCTCCAACGGCAAGTAGTTGGACCATTGATCCCGTTGGAACGCAGGCCCATCTGGCGCGGCGTGCTCTAACGCACAGAATATTCAGGAAGACGACATAAGGTGATCGCTTGTCGCCTTCTGTTGCGGAAATTGCCTTGTTCCTGCCGCATCAGCCGCCCAAACCCGGAACCGCAGGACATTGAACGGTTCCAAAACCAACGAGCTGAAACATGCACGCAGCACTCAAACAAGCACAGAAGCCCCACGCCAATTCTCTTGCCCGCTCTGAGGACCAGTTGACCCGGCTATACGGGAAAGTCGGCATCTCCGCGGTCGCCGCCGCCCTGACGATCCGGTCGGCCCAGACGTGCGCAAAAGCCGCGAAGCTCACGCCGAAGGCCGGCAAGACCGCGCCGAAGGCCTGACCGGCATTGTCCTGGCTCGTTATTGAGCCAGAGCGAAGCCATAATGAACTCACGCATAGCAAAACGGCAGGGCTGAACCCTGCCGTTTGAATTTTCATCTTTTGCCGCCCTCTGTCGCCATACGGACCGGAAGGTCCTTCGCGCGCCGGCCAGACAGCTATCGCACGATAACTTTCGCGCCGAGCTTGGTGCGGTTGTAAAGATCGACAACGTCGATATTGCGCATCCGGATGCAGCCGGACGAAACGTTCTGGCCGATTTTGTCGGGCTCGTTGGTGCCGTGGATCCGATACAGCGTATCTTTGTTGCCCTGATAGAGATACAGGGCGCGGGCGCCAAGAGGGTTGTCGGGACCGCCGCCGAGGCCGCCAGCAGCCGCCGTCGGGGCCAGATGCGGCCAGCGCTTCAGCATGTCCGCCGGTGGCATCCAGCGCGGCCATTCGGCCTTGCGTGCTACTCGGGCGACGCCTTTCCAGCCGTAGGCCTCGGCCCCGGTGGCAGCGCCGTAGCGGATCGCCTTCTTGTTAGGCAACACGTAGTAAAGGAAATTCGCCTTGGTATCGACGACGATGGTTCCGGGGGATTCACCGGTCGGGTCGTCGATCTCGTAGCGCTCGTAATTCATGTCGAGCTTGAAGTCCGGGATTTTCGCCATGTATTTGGCGTCTTTCTCGGACAGTCTCGGATCGGGCGTCGACTTGTAACTGCACCCGCCCAGTGCGAAGGACACGGCCGCCGCCGCCAAAATCAATTTTGAACGCATAGTCGCCCCAATTGCGAAGTTCCGGACCCGAACGAACTCGTGTCGGCTTGAAGTCGAATCCGGCATGCCAACCATCAAGATGTATTAGCGCTTTGTTTACGATAAGTTTAAAAGGAATGTTAGGATTCTACATTTTCTTTGATCACTGTTGCGATTATATCACTGTCGCGCCGCCTGCTTGTTCCCCGGCGCTGGCTTGGCCGCCAAAGCGGCGACGTACGAAGGCATCTTGTGACGACTTGTCTGTTCACCCATCCTTGCGCTCTCGAACACGACATGGGAGCGGGCCATCCCGAACGGCCCGAACGGCTGAAAGCGGTAGAAAAATCGCTGGCCGGTAAGGAATTCGCCGCGCTGTCCCGGCTTCAGGCCCCGCGCGGAGAACGCGCAGCGATCTGCCAGGTCCACCCGGAGGCATATTTCGAAGCACTGGAATCGGCTGCGCCGGCGCAAGGTTTGCTGCGGCTCGACGGCGATACGGCCATGAACCCCGGAACCTGGGAAGCGGCGATGCACGCTGCCGGAGCCGCCTGCGCCGCCGTGGACGCCGTGATGAACCGCGCTGCCACAAACGCCTTCGTCGCCATGCGCCCGCCGGGTCACCATGCGGAAACGGCGACGCCAATGGGATTTTGTTTTTTCAACAACATCGCCATTGCGGCCCGCCACGCGCAGAAAATCCACGGCGCGTCGCGGGTGGCGATCGTGGATTTCGACGTTCACCACGGCAACGGAACCCAGGAGATTTTCTGGAACGATCCTACGGTTCTCTACGCTTCCACTCACCAAATGCCGCTCTATCCCGGCACCGGCGCCAAATCCGAGCGCGGCGAACATGACACCATCGTCAATGCGCCGCTGCGTCCGGGCGACGGCAGTGCAGCTTTCGCCGACGCCATGCGTTCGGAGGTATTTCCACGCATTGCCGCATTCCAACCGGATTTGATCCTCATATCCGCTGGGTTTGACGCGCACCGTCGCGATCCGCTTGCGCAGATCAATCTGGTCGAGGCCGACTTCGCGCAGGCAACCGAAGACTTGATGGAATTGGCCGCAAGACATTGCGGCGGACGGGTCGTCTCCCTGCTGGAGGGCGGCTACGATCTCGAGGGGCTGGCGGGCTCGGCGGCCGCCCATGTTGCTGCCCTGATGGGGGCATAGGGCTTGGACAATCTGCCGCAGCGCTTGGGCTTTCATCGGCCATTCATCCGGCACAGGTTAGCTTGGTCTGGTTACGACACGAGGAACAGTTGGAATTTCGCGGCACTACTTTCCGGCGCGCCGGCATTCCTGTCCTGACGGCCCTCGCAGCCGTGGGAATGGCCTTTGGCTTGTCGCTACCAGGATCGCGCGGGGAACCGGCCGCCTGCGCTGACCTCAAAGACGCGGACGCGAGCTACACGATCTGCAGCTACACAGCGAAACGCGCCGACATCCGCATGTTCCTGACCGACGACGACGGCGAAAACTGGGGCTCGTTTACTCGACTGGCCAAAGCGCTAAGCTCACGCGGCGAGACCCTGACGTTCGCAATGAACGCCGGCATGTATCACAAGGATTACAGCCCGGTCGGCCTTTATGTCGAAGATGGCGTTCAGAGGCAGAAGGCCAATGTGCGGCGTGGCCCGGGTAATTTCCACCTCATGCCAAATGGCGTTTTCTACGTCAGCGACCGCGGCGCGGGCGTTGCCGACACGAAACAGTTTCTGCGTTTGCGTGGCAAGATGCTTCACGCCACACAATCGGGGCCAATGCTTGTCATTAACGGCAAGATTCATCCGAAATTCAGAGCCGAGAGCGAATCCTTCAAGATACGCAACGGCGTCGGCTCCTGCGCCAACGGCAAGGTCGTGTTCGCAATCTCGAACACGCCAGTAACGTTCCATGCCTTTGCGAAACTCTTCAAGGACAGCTTGAAATGCCGCAATGCGCTTTTTCTCGACGGCTCGATATCGTCGATGTATGCGCCGTCGATCAAGCGCAGCGATGGCTGGCGGCCGATGGGTCCGATCGTCGGTGTAGTCGAAAAGAAGCAGACGGCATCGAAGTAGCTGGACAAGTCTTCTCGGACCTTACCGGCGCATCAACTCCAGCAACCGTGCGCTGGCCGGTGCATCGGTCTTGAACGCGCGGGACGTATCCACTTCGGGCGCAGCAGCGCCGAGCAGAACTGCAACAGGCTCTCCGGCAATTGAAAATTCCGGGTCCATTTCGGCCAGCGGCGCCAGAACGAACGTGCGTTCGCGGGCGCGCGGATGCGGGAGCGTCAGGGACGGCGTTGCGATCCGGAGTCCGGCAAAATCCACAATGTCGATATCCAGCGTGCGCGGGCCCCAGCGTTCCTTCCGCTCGCGGCCAGCCGCCTTTTCGATTTTCAGGCATGCCTCCAGCAGGTCCTGCGGCGTCATCGCCGTTTCGACGAAAGCCGCGAGGTTGAAAAAGTCCGGCTGATCGGTCACGCCCCAGGGAGCGGTGCGCCAGACGGAGGAGACCTGCAGAACTTTCGTTGTCGCCAGACCATCCAGCGCCTGCAACGCCATCGCGAAAGAGGCCACGACATCGCCGACATTGCCGCCCAGCGACAAGGCCGCAACCGATGGCGCTTCAGTCATGCGAGGCGTCCCTCACCCTGCGCAATTCCACGCCGACAGCATTCAGACGTTCGGGGATCGGCGGCTTGACTTTCCGGACCCGCACGAAGACCGAAAGCATGGCAGGAAAAGTGCGCAGGAGATCGTCCGCCAGGGCGGACGCTGCGGCCTCCAGAAGTTTGTAACGGCGCTCGACGAAGAGTTTGCGGGTTTCGGCGACAACCTTGCCGTAGTCGATCGCATGCTGAAGATCGTCGGTCGCAGCGGCGCGAGCAATATCAGCCTCGAACTCCAGGTCGACCAGAAAGGACTGGCCGAACTCACCCTCATGGGCGTGCCAGCCGTGATAGGCGTGCACATCGAGCTGCTCGACGAGGATTTTGGCAATCGATGGAGATACTGACGACATGTGCACTCAATCCCGAACGGCGTCTTAGATCAGCGTGCGCTCAAATGGAATCATTTGAACGCACACAAGCTGATCGATTCCACATAGTAGAGCATCGCCACCGAAAGCCCCGTTTCGAATTCTTCGAAACGGGAAAAGCTTATCGGCATTTTATTGCTGGACCGCCTGACAGCGGGCCAGCGCGAAAAACCGGAGCCACTTTTTCGCGCGATGCTCTATGCAGTTGCTGCAGGCAGCTTTTCATTCCAGCGCCCGGCATTTCTATAGCCTTGGCGCGGGCGGCGATACAACAAGGGCGGTCTATTCGCTCCTGACGGTTGAACCGGACGCCGGGCCGGCACTTTCCAGCGCCGCCAGCATCTTCAGCCCGTCCGCATGCACCGCGGGATTGTGGACGCGCAGGATATCGGCCCCCTGCTCCACCCCGAACAGGTTGGCCGCCAGCGTGCCCGCATCGCGCGCGGTGCCTGCAGCTTTTCCTGTCGCCTGCCCGACAATGCGCTTGCGGGACAGGCCAAGCAGAACCGGCAGCCCGAAATGCGCCTTCAATTCCCCCAGCCGGCAAACCATTTCCAGGCTCTGGGCGTTCGTCTTGCCGAAGCCGATGCCGGGATCGAGAATGATCTTGTCCCGCTGCACGCCTGCCGCCAGCGCCAGATCCACCGAACGGAAGAGGAAATCCCGGACTTCCGCAAACATGTCCACACCCGGATCGTCCTGCGCGCGGTTGTGCATCAGCACGCAATGAACGCCAGCATCTGCGACTGTCCGGGCCATGTCCGCATCGAATTGAAAGCCCCAGACGTCGTTGACAATGGTCGCGCCGGCTTCGATCGCATTGGCCGCGACTTTCGCTTTCATTGTGTCTATCGAGAGCGGAACCCTTGTCCGGGCAGCCAGGCCACGAACAACAGGTATGGTTCGCGCCAATTCCTCCTCAACGTCCACGGGCGTTGCGCCGGGCCGGGTCGACTCGCCTCCGATATCAAGTACATCGGCGCCGTGCTCAACGAGACGCAGCCCGAAAGCTATTGCGTCCGCGGCATCGGCGAACTGGCCGCCATCGGAAAACGAATCCGGCGTCGCGTTGAGGATTCCCATGATCAGCGGACGCGCGCCCAGGACCAGTGCATCGCGCGGCAGTGCTGTTTCCCTTGATGCGCTGTCCAGGGCGGTATCCAGCCGTTCCGGCGCAGAGCCTTTGCCGTGTTGCCGGTCAACGGGCGTTATATCGCGGGCGTCGCGGGCCGGATCGGGCGTGGCCGCACGGCGCTGCTCTTCCAGCGCAGCACGAATGCCGCGTACTCCGCGGCCAAGGGCATAAAAGTACTTGTCGAGCATGTCCGCTCCACAATGCGTTGTCGGGACAGGCTAAGCCGGAAACGGCCAGCGCGCGGGCGGCGCGCCGGTCTGGCCGCGATGGCGCAAAAATGCATCTGCCAGCACGATGGCCATCATCGCTTCCCCGACCGGAACGCCGCGAATGCCGACGCACGGATCGTGGCGGCCCTTGGTGCGAATATCGATCTCCTTGCCGAAGCGGTCGACCGACGCGCGCGGCGTCAGGATGGAGGATGTCGGTTTGACGGCAAAGCGCGCGACGATAGGCTGGCCGGTGGAAACGCCCCCCAGAATGCCGCCAGCGTGGTTCGACTTGTAGTGCGGATAACCCGCATTGCTGGCGGCCATCTCGTCGGCGTTCTCTTCGCCGGTCAGCGCAGCGGCCGCCATGCCTTCGCCGATTTCGACTCCCTTGACGGCGTTGATCGACATGAAGGCGGATGCAATTTCCGAATCCAGCTTGGCGTAGATCGGCGCGCCCCAACCGGGCGGCACGCCTTCGGCGACAATCTCTATTATCGCACCGCAGGAGGAGCCAGCCTTGCGCACGCCGTCGAGATAGGCCTCCCATTCGCCCGCCGCCTTCGCGTCGGGGCAGAAAAACGGGTTCCTGGCGACCTCGTCCCAGTCCCAGCGGCTGCGGTCAATCCTGTGCGGACCCATCTGCACGAGCGCGCCGCGAATGTTCACGCCCGGCAGAACCTTGCGCGCTATGCCGCCCGCCGCAACGCGCATGGCGGTTTCGCGTGCCGAAGACCTGCCGCCGCCGCGATAGTCGCGGATGCCGTATTTCGCATCGTATGTTACGTCAGCATGGCCGGGCCGGTATTGATGTCGAATCTCGCCATAATCCTTCGATCGCTGGTCAACATTGTCGATGATCAGACCGATGGGTGTTCCCGTTGTCACCTGCCGCCCTGTCGCCTCGTCGGTCATGACGCCGGAAACAATGCGGACCTGATCCGGTTCCTGACGCTGCGTGGTGAACCGCGACTGTCCCGGCCGGCGGCGGTCGAGCCAGACCTGCATGTCGGCTTCGGTCAGTTCGATCGACGGCGGACAACCGTCGACTATGCAGCCGATCATCGGCCCGTGGCTCTCGCCGAAGGTCGTGACACGGAAAAGGTGACCGAAGGTATTGTGCGACATGAGAAGTATCCAGGACCGGCGGGCCGGTCCGGGTGGCGGGTGGTTGCTGGACTGGCCCGGCTTGTAAACCAGTTTCGCCCCGGTTGGAAACGGGCGGATATCCTGGCGGCGAGGCGAATTACAATGCGCGCTGCTGTACCGCCGGAACTTCTTGCGAATCGGCCCGGCAGAACCCACATAAACTGCAAGACACAGGCGCCTGCGCTTGATTCGAGGCGGCGCCGCAGGGCTTAATACGGGAAGTGCTGACGGGCAGGCTCCGCGCTGCGGCAGCCAGTTTGGTCAGACGCTACGGACGGACATGGCAGCACGCGATCCATACACGGTATTGGGAGTGTCCAAAACGGCCAGTGCCGCGGACATCAAAAAGGCTTACAGAAAACTCGCCAAACAATACCACCCCGACCAGAACAAGGACGATGTTTCGGCGAAAGAGAAATTCTCCGAAATCAATCAGGCGTACGAGGTCGTCGGCGAAGAGGACAGCCGCAAGAAATTCGATCGTGGCGAAATCGATGCCGAGGGCAAGCCGCGGGGATTTCAGGGTTTTCCAGGCGGCGGAGGGCCAGGTGGCTTCCGGCCGGGACCTGGCGGCGGACAATCCTACGAATTCGAATTCGGTACCGGTGGCTTCGGCCAGCGCGGCGGCGCAGGCCGCGGCGGCTTCGATCCGGGCGATTTTTTTTCCGACCTGTTTTCAGGCCGGCGCGGCGGTGCGAGCATGGCAGGCGGGGACCTGCAGGCTTCGCTCAAGGTGTCGCTTGAAGAAGCTGTGCTTGGCGGTACCAAGCGGGTCATCATGCCGTCCGGCAAATCGCTTGATGTCAAAATCCCGGCAGGGATTGAGAGCGGCAAGCAGATCCGGCTGAAAGGCCAGGGTGCGCCCGGACCGGGGGGTGGCCCCGCCGGAGACGCCATCGTTACCATTCATGTCGAGCCGCATCGCCTTTTCAAGGTCGAGGGGCGCGATTTGCGTCTCGACCTGCCGGTTACGCTTTACGAAGCGGTTCTGGGAGGCCCGGTGCAGGTTCCGACGCTTGGCGGCAGGATCGAACTTAAAATCCCGCCGGGATCGAGCAGCGGCCGCACACTGCGGCTGCGCGGCAAGGGCCTTCCGGCATCGGGCGGAACAAGCGCAGGCGATTTGCTTGTCTCCCTTCGGATCGCCCTGCCCGACGCCAAAATGGACGATCTAGAAGAACTCATGCGCAAGTGGCAGGAACAAAAGCCGTACCGACCGCGCGACGGCATATAGCGGGAAGAGCGTCTCCGGTGTTTATCCGGCGGGGTCGAAACATCCGGCAATGCGGGCGCGCATCTTCAACATCGGCACCACGACATCGTGGACCGGCATGGGTACACCTGCCTGCCGCGCCAAATCCTGCGTGATCAGATAGGCGCTTTCGATCTCCATTGGCCGGCCCCGTTCGAGGTCCTGCAACATTGATGGCTTGTGCTGGTTTTTCGAGGGGTTAGCGCGGATCGCATCCGGGTTGAACGGGATTTGCTGAAAGCCGTGCGCGCGGGCAAGCGCATGCGCCTCTCCCTGCAGCGCCAGCGACACCTCCAGCGCCGCCGGGTCGGCCTGTACCTGCGCTATCGTCGCGCCGGTAAGCGCGGATGTCGCAAAGTTGCCGGCAATGTTGAGAAACTTCGTCCACATCGGCACCCGCACTTCCGGCGCATGCTCCACCGTCCAGTCTTTCAGTGCGAGGCTGGCAACAAGTTGTTCCGAGACCGCGGCTTTCGACGGCAGTGCATGACCGAGTACGAACTTTCCGTCGGCTCGGGCTGTCACAACGCCCGGTTCCCTGATTTCGCCACCCGCCCACGCAACCAGCCCCATAGCGCGATCCGGGCCGACGGCTTTGCGCAGGGCGCCGCCGGGATCGAGACGCTCCATCGCGAGTTGCTGTCCTCCAGGCGCAAATCCGTCGCCGTAGAACCAGAAAATTCCATTCACCGAAAACGCAACCTGGGTTTCCGGCCCGAGCAGCGGCCCGATCTTTGCGGCGACTTCCGGCAAAGCCGGAGTCTTGGTGCAGACGATCACGAAATCCTGGACGCCCAGATCCGCCGGGTTGGCCGAGGCGGCGAGTTTGTGAACCCGCCGCTCTGTGGCCGTCGCCAGAACGAGGCCGCTTTCCAGTATAGCTTCGAGATGCTGCCCACGGGCGACGAGACTGACCTCATGCCCCGCCCTTGCGCAGGCGCTCGCCAGAATGCCGCCGATAACTCCGGCTCCGAAAATGCAGATTTTCATCGGCCCTGTTCTCCAATCCCCGTCTGGCGCCTCCGCCGACGTCATCATCATGTCAGCAAGTATGCGCAGCGGTCCAGCCTGTTCGCACTGCGCCGGTTACGTGAATTCGGTGTAAAACCTTGAACATCACGTGAAGACAACCCGGCCCGGACAACAGCCCTTTGGCTTGCCATAGTTTCGTCCAGCGCTTAAACCGCCGACAGGAGCTCGCTCGAACTTTCTACGAATCTACGGGAATTTGCATGTCCGCATCGGAAATCTCGGCCGCGCGCGCCGAATCCGGATCGTCCGGAGCTTCTTCTGGGATTCTCGCTGGAAAGCGCGGGCTGATCCTGGGTGTAGCCAATAATCGTTCCATAGCCTGGGGCATCGCCAAGGCCTGCCACGATGCAGGAGCCGAGCTTGCCTTTACCTATCAAGGCGATGCGCTAGCCAAGCGGGTCAGGCCGCTTGTCGAGGGTTTGGGCGAACGCGCCCATGTTGCCGGCCATTGCGACGTTACCGACAATGGTTCGATCGATGCTGTTTTCGACGGGCTGAAGGAAAAGTGGGGCCAGCTCGATTTCGTGGTCCACTGCATCGCGTTCTCCGACAAGGACGAACTGGATGGCCGCTATGTCGATACGAGCGAGGGCAATTTCACCAAGTCGCTGCTGATTTCCTGCTATTCTTTCACGGCCATAGCCCAGCGCGCGGAAAAGATGATGCCGGACGGCGGATCGCTTGTGACACTGACCTATTACGGCGCCGAAAAATGGATGCCGCACTACAACGTCATGGGCGTCGCCAAAGCGGCGCTGGAAGCCAGCGTGCGTTATCTGGCCGCCGATCTCGGCGAGAAGAACATCCGCGTCAATGCAATCTCCGCCGGGCCGATCAAGACTTTGGCCGCCTCGGGCATCGGCGACTTCCGCTACATCCTGAAGTGGAACGAGCTGAATTCACCGCTGCGCCGCACGGTGACGACAGAGGAGGTCGGCGAGACCGGCGCATTTCTGTGCTCGCCGATGGCGCGCGGAATCACCGGCGAAATCCTGCATGTAGACGGCGGCTATCACATTGTCGGGATGAAGCACCCGGACGCTCCGGATATTTCCGTCGCGTCGGATTGACGCCCGGCTTTGCGGCGGACTTCAAACATCCACGAAGCGCAGAGGATCAAACTTCCGCCAGCTCCCGCTCAAGCGCTGGCGATTGAGAGCGGCTGCCTTATAACGTAGTCATGACCCATCCTCGAATCATCCTCATCCGGCATGGCGAGACCGACTGGAATGCGGAAGGCCGCCTGCAGGGACAGCAGGACATACCGCTCAACGCGACCGGCCGTGCGCAATCGCAACGCGCTGGCAAGGCGCTGCTCAGCCTGATGGGTCCGCGGGCAATAACTGACCCGGGATTGAACTGGATTGCCTCTCCCCTCGTTCGCGCCACGGAGACGCTGGATATCGCGCGCGCGTCGGCCGGGCTCCCGGCCGGAACGTACCGGCTGGACGCGCGGCTGATGGAACTGACTTTCGGAGAATGGGAGGGATTGACCTGGCCGGAAGTGAAAGAGCGCTCGCCGGAATCGGCCAACTGGCGCGAGGGTGACAAGTGGAATTTCGTGCCGCCCGGCGGGGAGAGCTACCACATGCTCGGCGAGAGGGTGCAACCCCTGATCGACGAATTGAGTAGCACAACGATCCTTACCAGCCACGGCGGAATTGCGCGCGTGCTGTTAGCGAACCTCGCCGGCATGGACCCGCAACGCGCCGCGCTGGAGCCTATCTGGCAGGGCCGGCTGCTGGTTTTCGAACGTGGGACCTGGACCTGGGTAGGGTGACGGTTCCGGCGGACTTAGCCGAATCATGCAAATGCCGAATCGCGCAAAATCAGCATCTGCACCAGTAGTACCCGTCTTCGCTGGCACAATGCGAAACGCGATATTCAACGGGTTCGCCGGTTTCGTCGAAGAGGGTCCTTGTCATTTTCAATATCGCATCGCCCGGTTCGATGTACAAAAGCGCCGCTCCCCGCTCGGATGCACGCACAGCGGTCACTTTTTCGGTCATTTTGCCCACCGTCCGGCCTTTCTCGGACGCCGCGGGAAAACGCCCGCGGCGCAAAAGCGAGGCGAAACTGCGCCTGCCACTTTCGTCGAGCGGAAGCTCTGCAATCAACTTGACCGGGACGTAAATTTTCTCGTCGATTCGCGTTTTGGGCGGCGCGCTGCGCATGCGATGCACGCGATGCACCTGCTCTCCCTCCATCAGCTTTAGCGCGACCGAAATATCGGGCTCGGCGTCAACGATGGCATATTCGAGTTCATCGTAGCGCCATACTCCGGGGGCAGCCTGTTCTCCAAAACGGATACGGTTGACTTTGTCGACCGTCTGCAGCCAGCGGCGGTCGGAAACTAGTGTGCCTTTGCCCTGCTGACGAATCACCAGGCTCCGCTCGGTCAACAGGTCGACCGCCTTGCGGATCGTGCCGATACTGACTTCGAGTTCCCGGGAAAGGTCGTATTCATTCGGCAAATAGGTGCCGTCGGCGAAAGCGCCTCGCGTTATCCTATCGGCGAGAATGTCGTAGACTTGCAAATAAAGAGCACGTTTGGTGAGCTTCTCACGGGCGGCCGTTTCCATTTCGGTCTAGCTCCTGAACGCAAGCTGGGCGCTATCGAGCAAACGGCGTCACGGTTCAGTTGCGATTGGCGGCCGTTTCTTGATGCGCCGGGATTGCCCGAGTCGAGACCTTAACTAGAGTACAAAGAATAAGTTCCACACTTCGTTACGAAATTTGACAAACGGCGCACCGCGATCTTGCCTCCGCATCGGTCCGGGTATGCGCCCAAATCATATGAATGACCCATGATGCATATTACAGGGCATTGCACACATGATCCCGGTCCTTTTGCGTCATAAGTACGTCCCCAATTGAATTACACAAGCAATAAACCTATCGTAATCAAATACTTGAACCGTTTTTCCGTTGCGGCATTATAGTCAGGGAAAAGGCGGCGGGGCGACGTTTCAGAACTCCCTCCATGCAAACGGAAGATGCGCCGGAACCAACTTTGGCTCCCTCAATCCGGCGCCATCGCAGCACCGCCGCCTTTTTCCCACAGGCTCTGGCGGGGATCATGACCATGCGACGTATGTTAATGGCAATTGCAGGAGTGGCCCTGTTTTCGGTGGGCATATGGGCCGGTAGTCAGAATTCGACGAGCGACGCCGGCAAGGGTGTTTATCCTACCGGCTGGCAGATCCCGAAAGCCAGCGAATACAAGAGTCTGCCGTTGCCCGCACAGATCGATATTCCCGACGGCCTGTTTGCGCTCGCCGGTGCAGCCGGTCTGCTCGCACTACTCTTCGCTGGCGCAAAGGGCTTCGCCCGGCGCCGCCGCCTCAAGACACTGCGCTGCAGCCGCGCCGCGGTGCGGCCCTTGCCTGCCGCCGACGCCAGCCACGGGTCGCAATATCTCGAACGCGTCGCGCACACCGATAGCACCATTGAAGTGCTCGACGCTCCGCGCGTGCTGCTCGAAAATCCCTACGGCGCCGAATTGCCGGGACTTTCGCTGGAGGATCGCGTGAAGGTCGCGGCAGAGGCTTCGCTGCGCCACAGCCGCACTATCGGATTGATCCTGTTCGACACGGCATCAATGAGTGCGGTTGCGAACGGGGCCCGCGGCCCAAATACCGAAATTGCCATCGAAATGTGCGAACGCTTCGCCACCAAGCTGCGACCCAGCGACGGCATCGCCGATTTCGGCGGACGCGTCGGCGTATTCATATCGCTTCTGAAAACCAAGGACGATCTGGCCAAGATCGCCGCCCGTTTGCTGGCCGTGGCGTCACAAACCGCAGAAGAACACGGCCTGAAACTGGAGAACAAGCCCGGCACGGCAATGTATCCAATCGACGGCTACGGCCTCGACGAACTTCTCCAGTCCGCGCAGATGCGGATCGTCCCAATGATTGGCGGCGAAGCTGTCCAACCGCAGCTAACGGCCAATCCGCCAACGCCGCTGGGCCGGTTCTCCAACCGGCCTCTGAACGCAGCAATGGTGCACTAAAATCCGGCAGCCGCGTCCACCGCGAGGCTGGACCGCGCTGCACTTCTCCACGCTCGAAAAAGCTTCGCCCCGAAATGGGACACAACCCGGAACCAAGTTCCGGGAGAGAGGACGCGCGTCATGAAAAGCGCTCTTTCGTGCAGCCTGAGAGCCATTCTCTGCGTTGCGATCCTTTCGGGGGTCTGCGTTCCCCCAGCCGCGGCAGCGCAAGCGCGTGGTTCCGGTTTCACGGTCAGCATCACCATCACGTCCGCCAAACAATTGCGGCAACTGGCAGTGACCTCTCAGATGGCAGCTTCAATCCGGCGCGACAGCCGCGGCCTGCCGATCTACTCCGAGCGAACGAAGCGCCTGTTGCGGCGCACAACCGCACCGCCGACAGTATCATTCGGCTACCAATAATGCTGATCGCCGCGCTCGTTCCGGTGCGCTTGGAATCACCGCGAATCGAATGCTCTGTACGAACTACAGCCCCGCCTGGCCTGGTTTACATCGCCGGTCGTCTGCCTGAACGCTCCCGGACACAGGCCACGTTCGCCCAAAATTAATAAAGCACAACAGAACGGGATGTTTTCCCCAATTAAAGACATTATATTTCAGTATCTTGCACCGAAATCTCGAACGTTATCCCCAACCCGGTCGCACCCCGATCGATTAACAATGGGTTCACATAGCGTTCAGATTGACTGGAGCTATATGCGAGCCGTCACGGATGGAGGAAAAGCTGCGGCACGCAGCGTGGCCACCACCTCGGAACATCGAACGAGTTGTGTGAACCCGGAAACGGGGGGCGACCAACACACTTGCAGTGCAGACCCAACCCGCGCGAACGCCTTTGCGCCGGCCGGGATTGCTGTGCCTGCCGATATTCAGGGTATCCGTATCGGGTCTATGCAAACAGGGTGTTCAGGGATCATGAACCAGCTCAATCCAAACCTGACCGAAGAGCAGCTCGCGACGGCGCTCCCGGTCGGTATACAGCTCGAAGCCTTGCCGGCCGATACGGCGCTTTCGGTGCTGCAGGGACCGGTGATGCCGGAACTGGTGCGGAACGAACTGCTTGCCGAAATATTCGCCGCAAGCGTAACCCAATATCCGGACAAGCTTTGCATCGTCGAAGGCGAGCGGCACCTGACCTACGATGAAGTCGATGCTGTCGCTACTGCGATTGCGCGTGGCCTCAAGCGCCGCGGCATTGGCCCCGGCGACGTTGTCGGCCTCTGGCTCGGACGCGGCGCCGATCTCCTGATTGCGCAGATTGCCATCACCAAGACCGGCGCCGCCTGGCTGCCGTTCGACGCCGATGCGCCTGCCGAACGCGTTGCCGTATGCCTCGGCGACGCCGAAGCGAAGGCGCTTTTCGTCGGCGCATCCCAGGCCGAAAAGGCCGCCGGTTGCGCCATGGGCTGCGATGTGCTGCGGCCGGGCGAGCTGATCGATCCTGCCGACGAAGCCGATGTGGACGCACGGGCCGCCGGCTGCACGCCCGATCATCCCGCATACATGATCTACACTTCCGGCTCGACCGGCGTGCCGAAAGGCATTGTCATTACGCAGGCCAACATCTGCCACTATCTGCGCTCGGCGAACGAAACCTACGGCTTCTCCGCCGATGACGTCGTTTTCCAGGGCGCTTCGGTGGCGTTCGATCTGTCGATGGAAGAGATCTGGGTTCCGTATCTGGTCGGCGCGAGCCTTTTCGTCGCCACGCCCGACATCATGGGTGAAGCCGAGCGCCTTCCCGAAGTAATGGAGGCTGCCGGCATTACCGTTCTCGACACGGTGCCGACGCTGCTGGCCATGATGCCGCGCGATGTCGCTTCGCTGCGCATCATTATTCTGGGCGGAGAAGCCTGCCCGCCGTCCATCGCCGCCAAGTGGTGCCGCGAAGGCCGCACGATCTACAACAGCTACGGCCCGACCGAGGCGACTGTCGTGGCGACGATCTCGGAAGTTCGTCCGGACGAAACCGTCACCATAGGCAAGCCGATCGCCAACTACACCTGCTATGTCGTCGACGACAATCTCAACCTCGTAGCCCAGGGCCAGGAAGGCGAATTGCTCATCGGCGGACCAGGCGTTGCGAAGGGTTATTTGAAACGTGCGGAACTGACAGAAGCCAAATTCGTCGCCAACCCGTTCGCATCGGATGCGGGCGACAATGTTCTTTACCGCTCCGGCGACGCCGTTGCGATGGACTATAATGGCGATCTGCTGTTCCGCGGACGTATCGACGACCAGGTCAAGATCCGCGGTTTCCGCGTCGAACTGGGCGAAATCGAATCGCGCCTCACGGGCCTTGCGGGCGTTTCCAACGCCGCCGTCGTGCTGCGCAACGACAACGGACTCGATCAGCTCGTCGCATTCCTCATCGCCGCTCCCGGCCAGGACATCGACGTCAAGGCGATGCGCACCGAACTGCGCAAGTCCCTGCCCGCCTACATGGTGCCGAACCGGTTCGAGATCGTCGGCACGCTGCCGCGCCTGCCCTCCGGCAAGGTCAACCGCAATGAGTTGAAGAAGATTGAACTCGCCGCTGCGCCGGTAAGCACCGAAGCGCAGGAGGAACCGCAGACCGAGACCGAAGCGAAACTTTTCGAAGCGGCAAAGGCGGTTCTGCCGCCGCAGCCGATCCCGTTCGACGCCGATTTCTTCGCCGACCTCGGCGGACATTCGCTCCTGGCCGCGAAGTTCATCTCGATCGTGCGCCAGACCCCGGAACTCTCTGGCATCACGCTGCAGGACGTCTACAAGGCGCCGACGCTGCGCCAGCTTGGCTCGATCCTCGACGAACGCACCCGCTTCACCGGCGGCGGCAATGGCGGCAGCTCCGATCTTTCATTCGATCCGCCACCGTTCTGGAAGCGTTTTGTCTGCGGCTCGGCTCAGTTTGCAGCTCTCGTGCTGATCTTCGGCATGGTGACGATCCAATGGCTCGGACTGTTCCTTTCGTCGATATGGCTGCTGGACACGGAAGCGGGCCTGTTGCGCGAAATGAGCCTGCTGTTGTGCGTCTATGTCGCTCTCAACCTCGGCACCAAAGCGCTGATCGTTGCGCTGAAATGGGCTGTGATCGGGCGCACGAAGCCGGGCGTCTATCCGCTCTGGGGCGTCTATTACTTCCGTATCTGGTTCGTGCAGCGCCTCGTTCAGGTGACGACTCTGAAGTTCCTGCAGTGCTCGCCGCTGATGCGCTGGTACCTGCGCGCGCTCGGCGCGAAGGTCGGCAAGGACGCGATGATCGGCGAGTTCGAGGCCGGCGCCATCGACCTCATCACCATCGGCGACAACGTTTCCACCGGCCTCAAGAACAAATGGGCCAACGTCGAAGTCATTGGCAACAAGGTCTATGTCGGTACGATCGACATCCGTGACGGCGCGCTCACCGGCAATTGCGCGGTCATCTCGCGCGATGTCGTGATCGGCAAGGACGCCCATGTCGGCGACCTGACGGCGCTCTCCGCCGGCACGATCGTTGGCGATGGCGAAATCTGGGACGGTTCGCCGGCTAAGAAGACAGGCATGGTCGATGTCGCAGCGCTGCCGCCGGTTGCGGAGGCGTCCGCGCTGCGCCGCTTCTCGCACGGCGTTGTCTATTCCGCATCCTATATTCTGATGTTGATGCTCGGCCTTCTGCCGATCTTCCCGGCCTTCTATGTCCTCTACAATCTCGATGGCTGGTTCGATGGCAAGGGTACGCAGGACTATGAAGTATCCTGGAGCATGCTGCCGGTACTGACCTGGCCGACCGCGCTCGCACTGGTCGTCGTTGCGATGGTCATCATCGTCGCCACCCGCTGGGCCATCCTGCCGCGCGTTTCCTCCGGCGTGTACTCGATCCACTCGAACTTCTATCTGCGCAAGTGGATCGTCGGTCTTGCAACCGAAGTGACGCTGGAAACGCTGTCCTCGCTCTACGCCACCGTTTACATGCGGCACTGGTACAGGGCTATGGGCGCGAAGATCGGCAAGGGTTCGGAGATCTCAACGAATCTGTCAGGCCGCTACGATCTGGTCGATATCGGCGAGAACAATTTCATCGGCGACGAGGCGGTGTTCGGCGACGAGGAACTGCATCGCGGCTGGATGACGCTTGCGAAAGTGAAGACCGGCGACCGCGTGTTCTTCGGCAACGACGCTGTCGTGGCTGCAGGCTCGGTGATCGAAACCGGCGCGCTGATCGGTGTGAAGTCGAAGCTGCCTGACTCGGGCCATGTCAAGGAGGGCGAGACCTGGTTCGGTTCGCCGGCCATGGCGATCCCGAACCGGCAGAAGGTTCAGGTCGCCAGCCAGTGGACCTACGAGCCGCCGAAGTGGTTCAAGGCGTTCCGCTATGTCTTCGAGGCGATGCATACCTCTCTGCCGACGGCGCTGTTCATCACAATGGCCTATATCACGGCCGACGTGATCCACGAGCCGCTTTCCAAGGGCGACTGGGGACTTGCGATTGCGCTGTTCTTTGCCGCCGGCATCGTCTCCGCCATCGTGGCCGTGCTCTTCTGCGCCGCCTTCAAGTGGCTGCTGATGGGCAGATACAAGCCGACGATGCAGCCGATGTGGTCCTACTGGGCCATGCGGACCGAAGCTGTCGCGGTGCTTTACGGCGGCCTCGTCGGCAAGGCGTCGAGCGAATATCTGCGCGGCACACCGTTCCTGCCGATGGTTCTGCGCCTCTATGGCACGAAGATCGGCAAGGGCGTCTGGATGGACCTTACGGACATCACGGAGTTCGACTGTGTGAAGATCGGCGATTATTCGGCGCTGAACATGACGGCCTGCCTGCAGACGCACCTTTACGAGGACCGCATCATGAAAGTCGGCCGCGTCGAAGTCGGCAAGGGCGTCACGGTCGGCTGGAACGCCACGGTGCTGTACGACTCGGTTGTCGGCGACTATGCGCAGATCGCGCCGCTGACTGTGGTGATGAAGGGCGAAAACATCCCGGCGCACACCGCCTGGGCCGGCGCCCCCGCGCAGCCGACACGGCCTGTTGTGTTCAAGGAAGCAGCAACGGCGGAAGCCAAGCAAGAAATGGCGGTCGCGGCGTAACCGGACGCACGGCGCCGATCCGCTATCGGCAAGTCAGGCCCCGGAGCAACCGCTTCGGGGCTTTTCTATGTGATCGCGGTAAAGTCCGCGAATTTCCCGAGAATTTTCTCGCGGATCAATCCGGCCAGCGCCATATAGCTGTCGCCGCGCAGGCTTGTCTTGCGCCAGGCCAGACACACGGAACGGTAGATCGTACGGTTCTCGAGACGCACAACCTTTATGCTCTCGTCGGAGGTCGTAACCGCTCGCGTGTAAAGCCCCGGCAGGAAACTGATGCCCAGACCGATGGCGACCATTTCATGCAGCATGTCGAGGCTGGTCCCTTCGTAATCGAAGCGAAGCCTTGCACCATATTCCCTGCACAGGCCGACGACGACTTCGTGCAACTGATGTCCCTCGGCAAGGGTAAGCACATCCTGCGACTTCAGATCCGCTTTCGAGACCGTTTTCTTCTTCGCCAGCGGATGATCGGCCGCTACGACAAGATTCAACGGCTCGCGGAACAGGGGTTGGACGACCAGTGCGGAATTGTCGATCGGCAGCAAGCTCAGGATTACATCGTGCTGACCCACCGCAAGCAAATCCGGAAGCGCCCCGGGCAATTCTTCCCGCACATACAACCGGAGTTTCGGATAGCGCCTGTGCAGTTCGGGCACGACATGGGGCAACAGATACGGCCCGATCGTGGCCGGCAGGCCAAGACGCATGACACCGGCAAGTTCCTTCCCTCCGCTGGCCGTAAGCGTGCGGATTTCGTCGGCGTCGGCCAGCATGCGGCGCGCGATCTGTACCACCTGGTCGCCTAGCGGAGTTACAAGCACCCGGGAGCGGGATCGTTCGACCAGTTGTGCGCCGAGGCGTGTTTCGAGCGCCTTGAGTTGCTCGCTCAATGTCGGCTGAGTCGTGTTCGCGCGTTCGGCCGCCCGCCGGAAATTTCCCGTTTCGGCAAGGGCCAACAGATATTCCAATTGCCGCAGGCTGGGCATGACGGCTCCTTTCCTCACCCGCGAGCACATGTAAACCGTGGCGGGCATCGCTCGAGATGCAGTTGTTCTATCGGAAAAACCTATCACAATCGCCTTCGATTCCGATTGGAACCCCGATGGGACGGGCCACACATCTATTTGATCGTGGTGCGATAAGGGGAGACTAGGCGATGGGCGGCGTTCACAGGCCGGGCCTGCGAGGGTTCGAATTTATCCGGTCATGTCTCCGGCACGAGGCGGCCGGCGGCGTCCTTCTTCTGATGTCAGCCGTGCTTGCGCTCGTGTTCAGCAACACCGCGCTTCGTGGCGCCTATAATGCGTTCCTCGAAATGCCAGCCACGGTACGGATCGGGGAGTTCGCAATCGACAAGCCCCTGCTGTTGTGGATCAACGACGGCCTGATGGCAATTTTCTTCTTTCTGGTCGGCCTCGAAATAAAGCGCGAGGTCCTGGAGGGGAAATTATCCAGCCGCAAAGAGGCTGCCCTTCCTGTCATCGCAGCCATAGGCGGCATGGTCGCGCCGGCAATCGTTTATTACCTGCTGAACGCGGGGGACCCGGTTGCAACGCGCGGTTGGGCGATCCCGGCCGCCACCGACATTGCATTCGCGCTCGGCATCCTCATGTTACTCGGCCCGCGCGTCCCGGTAGCCTTGAAGGTCTTTCTTTTGGCGCTGGCCATCATCGACGATCTCGGCGCCATCATCATCATCGCGCTGTTCTACACCGAACAATTGTCCGTTCCGGTCCTGAGCGTTGCGTTGGTTGGCCTTGCGGGTCTCGCGTTACTCAATCGCAACAAGGTCTCGAGTCTTGCGCCCTATGTGCTGATCGGCCTCGGCGTCTGGGTCTTCGTGTTGAAATCCGGCGTTCACGCAACGCTGGCAGGCGTGGTGGTCGCGCTCTTCGTGCCGCTGAAGGCGGAAGGAGAAGCCGAACGTTCGCCGCTGAAACGCGCCGAACATGCGCTGGTGCCGTGGGTGGCTTTCGGGGTGATCCCGGCTTTCGCCTTCGCAAATGCGGGGGTCTATCTCGGAGATCTCACCGTTGCAGCGCTAGTGGCGCCCGTTCCGCTCGGCATTGCTCTGGGGCTTTTCATAGGCAAGCAGATCGGAATCATGGGATCGGTCTGGCTTGCGGTAAAGTCGGGACTGGCCACGCTACCGAAAGACGTCACCTGGTTGCAGCTCTATGGCGTATCCCTGCTGGCAGGGATCGGCTTCACCATGAGTTTGTTCATCGGGACGCTGGCGTTTTCCGGACCGGACTATGCGGTCGCTGTCCGGTTGGGCGTCCTCACCGGGTCCTTCCTGTCCGCAGTCGCCGGGGTTGTGGTGCTCCGCTACGCGCTGCGGGAAAATGCCAGTGAAGTGGCCGTCCCCGCGTGACTGAATTGCCCGCAAGTTGAAAAGCTACGGGAGTCTGCGCTTCCGTAGTTTGTTTTCACAGTCAACAAGGCCGGAACGTTCTATCCGGCCATTAAGAGAGAACGTAGCGCGCGGAACGGGCGATGGCCAAATGCCGGGCCGAACGCGCCAAATCCCGACAGAACCACCACACGCCTTCGCTCAGCGGTGGAATTCCGGACTGTTTGCCGCTTCGGATTCGCCGCGGCGGGCGACATAATCGGGTAAATCGGCCTCCGCCCGCTGCTTGCATTCCAGTGCTTCGGGGAATCCGTTGAGAACGGCGCGTTCGCACCACACCAGCGCCTTGTAAGGATCGGTGCCCACGCCGTGACCGCGTAGATAGATCAGCCCCAAATGGTACTGCGCGACGGGCTCTCCGGCTTCTGCAGCAGGCGCATACCATCGCATTGCCGCGGCATCGCTTTGCCGCTGGCCGAGCCCCTTGAAATGAAGATATCCGAGAGCCGATTGCGCTTTTGCGTCGCCGCGCCGGGCGACCTTTTCCCAGATTTCGTAAGCGTGGCGATATTTCATCGCGCGATACGCCGCCAGACCACGGCGGAATTCAGGGTCTGCGCCAGCTTCGAACACCGGGCTATCGCGCAAAATGCGCGCCAACGCCGGAAGAGGCATGAGGACAAAGAACTGCGCCAGAACAAGAGCGGCAACGGCTTCCGTGGACCTGAAAACAGTCATGTCCGGTTCCTCCTTGATTAGAACTGGACAGTAGCCGCCACATTTTGGAAAGTAATACCGCAAATTGGGTATGATAACTCAAAAAATACGATCTAATAAACCTGTATTCTCAAGCTCATACACTCGGGCAATGGCATTGTCTGGAGGGCAGGACATTGGACAAGAAATTGTTGGCCGCCATTGACAGCCTGTACAGCGCAACGCTCGACGAGACCCTGTGGCAAGAAGCGATGGACAGCATCGCGGCGGCGACAGGGGGGATGGGCAGCATCGTATTATCCGCGAAGGCCAGTCCGGTTTATTTTTACTCCCGCGTTCTTGAGGAAGCGAATTGCAAATATATGTCCGAAGGGTGGTGGCAGATCGACTCGATGCGAGAAGGCGGCCGCCAGTTCGCCTACGATGGCGCCATTGTTCACGATCGCCTGTTTTTGACTGGCGATCAGAGATCATCCGACGCATTCGTCAACGAGTTTTGGATCCCTAACAACATCGGCGGAGTAGCTTCTTACGTATCCGTCGACGAAAGCGGAGTAATGCTGGCGCTTGCGGTACAACGTGAATTGTCCGACGACTATTTCAGTCCTGGGGACATTGAGCGTCTTTCCATTCTCGGCCCGCATGCTGCGCGCGCATTGAAGCTCGCCAATCTGACCAGGGCCGAAACACGCGTGAAGGATTACCGCGCACTCATCGAACGCATGACGATCGCTGCGCTTGTGTGCGAAAGCGGCGGGCGCGTGCGCTGCGCCAATTCTGCTTTCGACACGCTTTGTGGCGAATGTATCGACATTACGCAAGGACGGCTGCGCGCATACGCAGCGCAGGATCAGCAGGCGCTGGATGCCGCTTTGCATTTCGCTGGCACTTCGGATCGAAGCGAAGCCGCGCAGGCCGTCCTCGCCGGACAAGACGGCGCCGGCCGCTATGTGCTGCAGGTTTTCGCCATGCCGCAACAGGCGCGCTCGGACGCCAGTTCGCTGTTCGAAAGCGAAGCGCTTTTGCTGGTCACGATCACGCCCGCCTATGCCACTCAACTGCCTGCGCCCGATCAGTCCCTGCGCGCGCTCGGGCTGACGCCGGCCGAAACGCGCATAGCGATCATGCTGGCCGGCGGCGATTCGCCGAACCAGATTGCCGATGCGTGTCAGCTGAGCGTACACACTGTGCGCGTGCACGTGAAAAACATCTTCGGGAAGCTGGATGTGCGCAGACAGAGCGAAGTCGCCAATCTCGTCACGCGCCTGTCGCTTTTCAAATAGCGAAAGCCAAAACTCAGATTTTTTTCCAGGGCTCGACCTTGCCGACGCGCCAGTCTCCGGCCTTGTCGCGGCAGGCGTTGCCTTGCAGCTGTTTCGCGGGATGGGCGCCGCCAAGATCGGCGAGAAAGGTGCGGCAGATGTTGTCGTCTTTCGCCCAGGCCTGTCCGACCGGCACGAAGGAACCGCGATTGCGGGTCTGCGGATTTTCCCAGGCGACGGGAGCACCATTGCCCTGCGGGTCTAGCGCGACAGCAAGCGCGCCCCGGGCCCTGCGCCAGTCCTCGGCGTCGAGGCTCGGCGAGAGGGGCGACGGCGAACGGATGGACCCGGTGATGTCGCCCTTCGATACGCCGGTGAAGGAGGGCAGCGGGATCGCCGTGGCGCAACCGGAAAGGGCTGCGGCAAGAAACGCCATGCAAACCAGCCGGGCAGCGGCTGGCGCTGCGGCCCGGGCCTGCCCTATATTGGCTGCGGCGATGTTCTTTACGCGAACGGTCACGCTGGTATCTCACTCAAATTCGTCCACGGGAATTAAACCATTGAATACGTTAACAAGCGGTGACTTCACCGAAGCGAGCGAGCCGCTGGCGTTGTTCCAGAACTGGTACGCGGAGGCGAAGGAGAAGGAGCCGAACGATCCTGATGCGATGGCGCTGGCCACTGTCGACACCGGCGGCCTGCCCGATGTCCGCATGGTGCTGATGAAACAGGCCGATGCGGAGGGCTTTGTTTTCTATACGAATTCGAAGAGCGCAAAAGGCCTTCAATTGGCTGGAAACATGCAAGCGGCAGGCAATTTCCACTGGAAGAGCCTGCGCCGCGCCGTACGCATACGCGGGCCGGTGGAGATCGTTCCCGAGGCGACGTCGGACGCGTATTTTTCTTCGCGTGCCCGCGATTCGCGCATCGGCGCGTGGGCCAGCCAGCAATCGCAGCCGCTGGAATCGCGCTTTGCGTTCGAAAAGGCGATAGCCGCAACCGCGCTGCGATACGCCATTGGCGAAGTGCCGCGCCCGCCGCACTGGTTCGGCTATCGCATCAAGCCTGTGCAGATGGAGTTCTGGCACGACCGACCGTTCCGCCTGCACGACCGCATCGTCTTCCGCCGCGACAAGCCCGAAGGCGGATGGGCGAAAGAACGGCTGTATCCGTGAGCGCGCACAACCCAGTCATCGTCACACCCCGCTTCCGTTTCGTGCCGATGATCGGCCATCCCATCGATCAGGTCATCTCGCCCGAGCCGATGAACCGGTGGTTCGCCGCACGCGGGATCGAGGTGGCGCTTGTACCGATGGATATCAAACCCGATGGCATTGCGGATTTCTTCCGCATGGTCCGCGCCTGGGAGAATTGCGCGGGCGTATCGATCACCATGCCGCACAAGCAGGCGGCGTTTGCGCACGCCGACCGCGTCAGCACGCGCGCGGTGCGGGCAGCAGCAGTCAACCTGATGGTGCGGCTGCCCGATGGAACGCTCGAAGGCGACATGACCGACGGCATCGCCTTCGTTGACGCAGTGCGTGCCAGAGGTTTCGAGCCACGCGGATGCTGCTTTCTCCTGATCGGCGCAGGCGGCGCAGGCGCGGCGGTCGCCCATGCAATGGCGGATGCGGGAACGGCCGTTATCCACGTTGTGGAAATCGACCACGCACGGCGCGAAAGCATGTTGGCGACGTTGCGGCAGCACCATCCGTTGGTCGCAACGCACGGCGCGCCGGACGGCGGCGAGCACATAGACATCGTATTCAACGCCACACCGCTCGGCATGCGTGCGCACGATCCCCTGCCCTTCGATCTTTCGCGACTCTCTCCCACTTGCTTCGTCGCCGACGCAGTGACCAGGCCGCTTGTCACGCCATTCATTGCGGCTGCCCGCGCGCGCGGTCACGCGACGCTTACCGGCGAAGAAATGGCGCTGGCGCAATTGCCGATCCAGTTGCCGATGTGGGGATTCGATTACCACGCGCGATGAACACCCCTATTTGAAACGCTTGTTTGTCCAGGCAGCCACATAGTCGAACAGGTTCTTCGTAACGTTGGCGTAGGACTGGCCTGTGTTCTCGGAACATTTTTTGCACGGCGTCTGGCCGTGGGTTGCGCCTTCGGCGACGACGTAATCCTTGTCCTTGCTCGCGGCGACTTCGTAGTGGATCTCGTTATCGCGCACGAAGTAGTGGCCGCCCATCGCGGTTATCAGGATCGGCACGGTAATCTGTTTCAGCGCGCAGACGGTCGACGAATTGCTTGTGCACCAGTCGATGGCTTCCATCGAATCCTTCGCGCGGATTGCGTTGGCGCTTAGAAAAGATGTCAGCGTGAGTATCTTGCCGCCGGACATCAACTCCCGGTCGCGCTTTGCGTTCGACGTGAGCGGCGCGCGTACGGACGACACGATTTGCGTCACGATGCTGCCGTCGTTCTTCAAAAGCTTTTGCGGTCTGATCGTCGCGGCGTGGACGCTCATGGAAAAATCCATGAGGCGCGCGCGGTCGCGATAGATCACGAAAGGCGCATCATCCGGGGCTTTGCCTGCTCCCCTGGCGATTTCGGCTTTCATCGCGAGCGCGCGTTCGATCAGCCGGTTCATGCGCCTAGCCTGCGCCTTGAAGTAGCGGTCCATGAACTCTTTCGAATAGACCGACTGGCCTTTCGGATTGAAGCCGTTCCTGACATCAAAGGGATCGAGCGAGGCATCGATCCTGTTCGGATTATCTTCGTCTGTCACCGATGGATTGAGGCTGCGCATCGTGTTGACGGAAATGCCGGGATGGGCGTCGAGCAACAGCATGGCGTCGGCCTTCGGCAGGCCGGCGAGCGTATCGGGACACTTGCTGAGTTTTTCCGGGCCGTTGCAATAGGCAATGCCTTTTTCCGCCGTCGCCTGATAGAAGGTCGTGGCCGGGCCGCCGCCGGAAAATCCGACCAGAACGACTGTCTTGACGCCGGGCTGTTTGCGCAAATACTCGACGCCCTGCTTGATATCCAGCGCCACGGTCTCGAAATTCACGATGGTCTCGTTGTTATCGGAACGCGGGTTCATGCCGAGCACAAGAAACCCACGTTTCGCAAGTTCTTTCGTCGCGACAATGGACAAAAAATTCGAGGTGCGATGGATGGCCAGAAAGGCCACGGACGGCGCCGGCCCCTTGTCAGGCGAGTGCAGTACGCCCTTTGTCGCGCGTGGCTTGAACTGGATGTAGCGCGGGTTGCTTTGAGCGTCGGCCTGCGAGGCCGCGGACAAAACCAGCAGCGCGAGCGCCGAAGCTATAGTCTTTTTCATGAACATGCCTCCCCGTGCATTTGCATTATTGCCGGTCGCACCGGCATTGCAAAGCTGGCGGCATTGTGCGCTGTTTGCGAGATGCTGCAACCGCTGTTTCCATTTCAAACAGCCGTCCGCGTTCCCGCTGCCGAGGCAGGTTGTGAAGGAAAATGACGAGGGGCCGGAACGTTGGGCCACCGCATGCAATTTTATAAGACGCGGTGGCCCAACGTCCCGGCGCAGCATTATGCGATACCCGGAATCCCGGTCCTCCACCGCCCGCTACCCCCATCGGCTCTCGCCTTTGGAGTTGATGCAGCGAACGATCCCCAGCGCACAATTCGCAGACGTGTCGTCGTGCTCGACGGCCGGGCGCCGCCGCATAAATGCAAAGCATTTATGCGGATACTGGAAACCGCCCCGGATGCAGACTCCCGGTAAGAGCCCGCATCGGAGGAACCGCTCGCCGCCCGCCCGTCAAGACCGTTCGAGACTGGCCCCTCGCGTGGACGACTATGGGCGGATTATGGGTGTGGAAACAGGGAGGGGGATTTTTTATTGTTGTTTAAAGTCAATAACTAACGAAAGCCCTTATCCGGAGGAACAGCCCTCAACCTGAGGAACAGCGCGCAGCGCTATGTCTCGAAGGATGGGCCGCACACGCATTCCACAGATACAAACGCCCGTGACCCGCCCCCGTGCTTCGAGACAAACGGCTATGCCGGGCTCCTCAGCATGAGGGCTTTTGGCTTTCACCACATTCCCGGGGCCGGAGAAGCCGGAGCCCGGGACCCATGGGCCACAATCCACGTCTGCTCCGCTTTGCCCCTGGGCCCCGGCTCTCCGCTGCGCTCGCAAGCTCGCGCCATCCAGCGGCACGGTTTGACAGGCCGCTTTCCGGCGCCGCGGGGCGCGTGTTAGCCTGCCGGCGGAATACGATCGCGGAGGATTGCGCCCCATGACAAAGCCGAACAAAAATTCTGCGCCGGGCGAAGGCGGCTGGATCAGGAACGCCTGGTATGCGGCAGGCTGGGCAAGCGAGGCGGAAGCCGGGAAGCCTCTGGCGCGGACAATCCTCAACCAAGCCGTTGCGATATATCGCACCGAGGCCGGCAAGGCTGTCGCGCTGGAAGACCGTTGCTGCCACCGTCTTGCGCCGCTGTCGCTGGGCCGCGTCGAAGGCGATTGCATCCGCTGCATGTATCATGGGCTGAAATTCGATCCGTCCGGCGCCTGCGTCGAAATCCCCGGGCAGGAGCGCATTCCCGCGGACATGAAAGTACGCACGTTTCCACTTGTCGAGAAGCAGAAGCTCTTGTGGATATGGATGGGCGATCCGGCGCTGGCGCGCGAGGAAGATATTCTCGACTGGCCCTATCTCGACCATCCGGACTGGGTCTACAAGCAGGACTATCTGCACTACGACGCGAATTATCTGCTGATCGTCGACAACCTGCTCGACTTTTCGCATCTGGCTTTCGTGCACGAAAACACGATCGGCTCCATGCAACTGGCCGAACGCGATCCGCGCATTGAGCGCCAGCCCTTCGGGTTGCGCATGTACCGGATCATGGACAACGACATCCCGCCGCAATTCGTGAAGAATTTGCGCGGCAACGACGACCGCGTCGACCGCTGGAACATCTACGACTGGCACGTGCGCGGCAACATCCTTGCCATGGACTCGGGCTTTGTGGATGTCGGTACCGGCGGGCACGAGGGCAAGCGCGAAAATGCCGTGCAGTTCCGGCATACGTCGATCCTGACGCCGGAGACGGACGGGACGACGCATTACTTCTTCTGCCAGCCGCGCAGTTTCGGCCTCGACAAGGAAGGGCTGACGGAGACCATCCACCAGACCGTCGTTGCTGCTTTCAAGGAAGACAAAGCAATGATCGAGGCGCAGCAGAAGATCATCAACATCGATCCGGGCGCACCAATGAAGGCGATCAAGCACGACGCCGGTGTGTTTGCCGTGCGCAAGCTGATCGCCGAGGCGATGGAAGAGCGAGCTGTCGCGGCGGAGTGAGAGGCGATCGCGTCGCGCACGGTTCCTCGCTCATCCGCTTGTCCGAAAAGTCTTGCAACTTTTCGGGCGGATGAGATCTGCGCAAACTGATTGCGGAAGCGATGGAAGAGCGAGCTGTCGCGGCGGAGTGAGAGGCCTTTACGCCTTTGCCTTCACGCGCACGATCATGTCGACGCCGATGATGTCCATGCCGTCGGGTGCGGGCGGCAGCGGCAGGTGCGGCAGAAGTTCCGGCGCGATATCGACAAGCTGCTCGCTGTCCTCGAGATAGAAGTGATAATGCGGACCGGTGTTGGTGTCGTACCAGACTGTCGAGGAATAGAGCGCAATTTCGCGCAGCAGGCCGGCCTCGGAAAACTGGCGCAGCGTGTTGTAGACAGTCGCCAGCGACAGGTGCGTGCGGGTGTTGCGCGCCTCGTCGTAGAGCATTTCCGCCGTAACGTGCCGGTCGCCGCGCGCGAAGAGCAGCCAGGCCAGCGTGACGCGCTGGCGGGTCGGGCGCAGGCCCGCCTGCTGCAAATTCTGGCGCACCTGCGCGAAGGAACAAACGGGACCGCGCGCCGCGGCGCTTGTCGGCTCCCGGTTCGCTTGCTGCGAAGGGTGCATGGTTCGGCTGGTTTGCCCAACGGACATGAAATTTCCTCTGCCTTTTCGTTTTTCCGAACGGAATGGCGCTTCGATCCGCATTTCTATAGCATGAAATCTAATTCGCCGCGCGTCCCGAATTTTTGATCGCGGTCAAGGAAACGTCGCAGAACGCGGCCACGCTCTGGCCTGAGGGGCCCGGAATGGAGCGAAAAACCGGTTCGCATGCGGAGGAAAGGCCATGACACAGCTTGAGACATTTGCCGCCGAATGCAGGACGATATTTCAGGGCCCAGGCCCGCTGGAGGACAAGCTCGACAGGATGGCCGCCGGACTTGGCCGGCTGGCGCAGGATGTCGATTTCGTGACCGCGACATTCGACGCGCAATCTCCGGACAAGCGCGTCATCCACATGGATCCGGATACGGGAATTCATATTCTGGCGCATGTGTTCCGTCCGGGCGTCGGCGGCAACCCGCATTCGCATGCACCATCCTGGGCAATCTACGCGAATGTGCGCGGTTCGACGCATATGCGCGAATACCGAAAGACGGACATGGACGGCGGCAGCGGTTCGGAGCTGAAGATCGTCAAGCGCTACACAATGAACCCCGGCGATTCCCGCGCCTATCCGTCTTCTGCGATCCATTCCCCGCATCACGAGGAAACCGCATGGGTGGTGCGCATTACCGGCGGCGATCTCGACGGCATGGACCGCTGGCGCTTCAAGAAAGGGCGCGACCGGATTATAGAATAGGCCGCGCCCGGACCCGCTGACCGCAGCGGCGGAGATGCAAGAGAAAAAACGTTTTCGAGACTGGAGGAAACCGATGAACAACGACGCCAAGAAAGCCGTATTACGCATGATCCCCTATGGGCTCTACGTTCTGACCGCCAAGGACGGCAAGGGAAATATCGCGGCCGCCACCGTCAATTGGGTCACGCAGACGGCGTTCGCGCCGCCGCTGGTTGTAGTCGGCGTCAAGGCGGACTCGGGCGCCTATGCCGTTATCAAGGACGCCGGGCATTTCGCGCTCAACATGCTCGGCAAGGGCCATCAGGGCCTCGCCTTCGCCTTCTTCAAGCCGGCCGACGTGACAGACGGCAAGCTGTCCGGCCAGCCCTATCACGAGGGTTCGACCGGCGCGCCGATCCTGACCGAATTGCCGGGCGCGTTGGAATGCAAGGTCAAGCAGATCGTGGCCGAAGGCGACCATCACATCGTCATCGGCGAAGTTGTCGAGGCGCACCAGCCGAAGAGCTTCGACGGACGGCCGGACAAGGCGATCCTGCACATGGGCGATCTCGGCGACAACGTCTTCTACGGCGGCTGATCCGGAAACATGCCGTTGCAGGACACAGACGCGCTCTACGACGTCGTAGTGGCCGGAGGCGGCGCTTCCGGCCTGATCGCAGCCGTGGCCGCGGCACGAAACGGCGCGCGCGTGATGCTGATCGAGCGCGAGTCCTGTCTCGGCGGCACGGCAACCAGCGCCTATGTGGCGCAATATGTCGGCTTCTACAACGGCAACACGCAGGCGGTGTGGGGACTGCCTTACGAGCTGACGCGCCGGATTGTCGAGGCCGGCGGTTCGGAAGACTTCGGCCATTATACGATGGCGGAAGCCGCAACGAATCCGCTGACCATTCATCACTTCCCGTTCAATCCGGAAATCGTGAAGATCGTCGCCGACGAAATGGCGGAGGATGCGCGCATTGACCTGTTGCTGCATGCGCAGATCTGCAGCGTTACGATGGACGGAGACCGGGTTACCGGCGTAACTATCGAGACGATTTCCGGCCGCCGCGAGATACGCGGCAAGGTCGTTGTCGATGCGACCGGAGACGCAATAGCGGCGCATGCGGCCGGCGTCGCCATGCTGGACGAGGGCGTGGACAGGCCTGCACGCCAGCCGATGACGCTTTGCTTCCGCCTTTCGAATGTCGACGTAAAGGCGTTTCGCGCCATGCCGCGAGAGCGCAAGCGAACGCTCGCCCTGAAAGGCATCGCGAAAGGCGAATTGTTCTGGGAGAGCATGTCGTTCGTTTCGACGCCGGGAGGGCACGATGCGATCTGCCTGATGAGCCGCATCATGGGGCTCGATGCGCTGGACGACGCCGACCTCAGCCAGGCCGAACGAACGGGCCGGCGGCAGATCAAGTCCATCGCGGCGTTTTTGAAGCGTGAAGTCCCCGGCTTCGAAAAGTCCATTCTCGCCAGCATCGCCCCGCGCGTCGGCATCCGCGAGACGCGGCGGATCGTGGGCGAGTACATGCTCACGGGCGAAGACATTCTGCAACAGCGGCGCTTCGCGGACACGGTGGCGCTGGGCTGCGGACCGATGGACATTCACGATCCGAACGGAACAGGCATTTCACTGCACATGCCGCCCTCGCCGTTCGACATTCCGATGCGGACAATGATTCCGAAAAACACGAACGGCCTGATTGTCACGGGCCGGGCAATCTCGGCGACGCAGGAAGCGAACGGCGGCGCGCGCCACATGGCGACGGCCATGGCGTTGGGCCAGGCAGCCGGCACCATGGCGGCGCTCGCGGCGCGGGACGGCTTGGACATCCGCGATCTGTCTGCCGAAGACGTCCGCGCCGTGCTGCGGCGCGACGGCGCTGCGCTCTCCATAGAAGACTGCGCGCGCCTGTCCGGCAGCTCGTAAGCTCCGCTTACCGCCCGCGCAGCGCCAGGCGCGCCTTTTCGACGATAGCGGCAGGAGCACCGTAAATTTCATTTATCAGCTTGCTCACCGCCGCGGCGTCCTTGGGCTTGACGTCGAGTTTGGCTTTCTTCGTTTCAGCCAGCAGCGCTTCGTCCTTCACTACGGCGTCGAAGGCCTTGCGGAGGGCGGCCAGATGCGGCGCGGACGTGCCGGGCGGCGCTATGTAGGGACGATGGAACTCCTGCTGCGCAAGTATGAGTTCGGCAACCTTGCGGTTCTCGCCCTTCACGTATTTCCACAGCGAGGGAACGCCGATCTTTTCCAGTTCCTTGTCCGGCGTGATGCTGGTTTGCACGATCATGTGCGAGAGCTTGGGATTGTTGAACCAATCCGGCTTCATGGCCTGGAAAGAACCGGAGTCGAGCCCACAGATGCCATCGAGCTCGTTGCGCTCCATCGCGTTGATCGTGGTGCGCGAGCCCTTGTAGCCGTTGACGATCTTGATTTTGGTCCCGGCCAGAACGTTGAGAAAATGGGCGTAGTCCGTGGTGGAACTGCCCGGCCCGCTGCCGCCGAAGGACGAGGGCATTTTCAGCGCATCCTCGAACGTTTTGATCTTCGAACCGCCATGCGTCACGCAGAGACGAACGCCGGAATCGATCGAGCCGATGAATTCGAATTTGGCCGGCACGAAGCGGAACTTTCTCTTGTTGTCGAACAAGGGTTCGACCAGCGCGCCGGGAAAGACCATGCCGAAAGCGGTGCCGTCTTTTGGTGCGATGGAATAGAGAAACTCCGCCGCCTTCATGCTGCCTGCGCCCGGCATGTTCTGCACAATGATGCTCGGCTTGCCGGGCAGATGTTTCGGCATGTGCCGCGACAGGATGCGCGAGTAGAAATCGTAACCGCCACCCGGCGGCGAGCCGACGATGAGCGTGATCTTCTTGTCGGCGTAGAGTTCGGCGGCGCTTGCGGAGACAGCGCCAAGCGTTGCAGCGGCAGCCAGCACAGCCGCGCCGGCGGTTTTCCAAATCTGCATTGTCACCTCCCTTGTGGGCGCGCCGCCGGAACAATGCCGCGAAACGGGAAACACCCGCTTCCTCCCGGGTTTCCGGACTTTGCCGCGCCGGATTTACAGGCAGTCAAGCAGGATTGATCTATCTTCGCAAGGCCTGCCTGCGCCTGCCTGCGCAAGCCATGCTTCGGCGGGCTGTTTTGCGCGCGCCCGAGGCTGTATGATGGCGGACAAGAAAGTAAGGGAGGCTGGAATGGCCGCAACGACACCAAATTATACGTTTGCTCCCGCTCTCGGACCGTTGCAATCGCGACTTGTCGAAGTCGATAGATTGCCGTGGCAGCCAACGCCCTATCCGGGCATCGAGATAAAGGTGCTGATGAGCGACGAGGAAACCGGGCTGATGACGGCCCTGTTCCGCTGGCAGCCGGGGTCGGTGCTGCCCGATCACGAGCATGTCGATCTGGAACAGACATGGGTGCTCGAAGGCAGCCTTGCTGACGAAGACGGCGAGGTGACCGCTGGCAATTACGTCTGGCGTCCGGCCGGAAGCCGCCACGCCGCACGGGCGCCGAACGGCGCATTGGTGCTGAGTTTCTTTCTGAAACCCAACCGGTTCTTCGAATAGGAACAACCATGTCGCAGCAGCTGACACCCGATCCGGCAAGCCGCGCCGCCGAACGCACGCTGACGCTTGAAATTGGCGGACGCCATGTCCCCGCCTATGCCAATGTCCACGACAGCGGCAGCGGTCCGGGGCTGCTGCTTGTCGGCGACAGACAGGTAATCGACGAAAGCCTGCGCGCCAAGGCCGATCTGTTTGCGGAGGAAGGCTACAGCGTCCTGGCGACAGGCTGCGAGCTATCGGCAGCGGATGTTGCAGGTGTGGCCGAAGCCTTGCGCGGGCTGGACGCGACGGATGCTGCCGCAGGCGGCATCGGATGTATCGGCTACGGCGCTGGCGGCGCATTGGCGCTGAAAGCAGCGGCACAGGCCGGTTTCCGGGCGCTCGCCGCATATGACGCCATGTTTTCCGGCAGCGGCGAAGAGGCATGTCTTCTGGCCCTTCCCTGCCCGTTCATCCTGCATTTCGGCACGCGCGATGCGCCGCAAAATGCCGCTCTCGCGCAAGGCTTGCGTGCAAAATGCAACGGCCGCAAGGATGGTTCGCGCATATATGCCTGGGTCGAGGGCGCGCCGGAATTTGCGATGCCGGGCCGGCCGGCCTGCGATGCGCAAGCTGACGAGCTTGCACATACGCGCACGCTGGAGCTGATGCGTCGCGTACTCGGGCCGCATTACGACTTCGCAGAGCTCTTCGCGCAACATTTGTATCACGAATTCGAAACGCGGGACGTCGACGCCACGATGGCGACCATGATCGGCGACCCTTATGTCAATCACGTTCCGACCCTGTCCGGCGGCGTCGGACACGACATGCTGAAGCGCTTCTACAAGTATCACTTCGTCGAGCAAAATACGGCCGTTCTCGAGCGGGCGACGATATCCTCGACATGCGGCGCCAATCGGCTTGTTATCGAAACCTATTCAAAATTCCGGCACGATGCGGAGATCGACCGGTATTTTCCCGGGCTCAAGCCAACCGGCAAAGTGGTGGAACTGGCGTTGGTGATCGTGGTGAAATTCCGCGGCGACAAGGTCTGCCACGAACACCTGCACTGGGACCAGGGCTCGGCGCTCAAACAGATCGGCGCTCTGGATGCCGGCGACCTGCCGCTCGCCGGGCCGGAGGCCGCGCGCAAGTTCCGCGACATAACCCTGCCGTCGAACATATTCATGCAGGACGCATGGGCGAAGAGCGAGGGAAAGACGATTTAGGGATAAAGCGCTGCCAATTGCGCAGCCAGGCGTTCTGTAGCAATGTCCGGCGACGCATCCAGAGGCCTTCCATGACTGAATCCCGCGACTATCCTGCCCGTCCTATTCTCGCGGCGAGCGCCGCCGTTTTCCGCCCTGACGGCAGACTGTTGCTTGGCGCGCGGCGGCTTCCACCCTTCGACAAGGTCTTCAGCCTGCCGGGCGGTCTGGTGGAAACCGGCGAAAGCCTCGGCGAGGCGGCCCTGCGCGAGGTCGAGGAAGAAACTGGCGTCAAGGCTGAGATCGTTGGCTTCAACGACTGGCGCGAAGTCATTGCCCGCGACGAGGACGGACGGGTGAAGCGGCATTACGTCATTGCATCCTTCGCCGCGCGATGGGTTTCCGGCGAGGGCGCGGCCAGCGAGGAACTGGGTCAGGTGATCTGGGCGGACCAACCGCTCATTTCCACGCTCGAACTGACCGGCGGACTGGCGGATATCATCGCCCGGGCGCGCGCCATGCTGGGATTCTCCGCGTGACGGGAAAAACGGCATCGCGGTTGCGGACTTTGGCGCTTGCGGCGGCGCTGACTGCGGCAGCAATGTCCGGCGCGGGGCTGAATGCTTTTGGCCAGACCACCAAACCTGCTGCAAACCCACAAAAGCAAGAGGGCGAGAAAAAGCCGCAGCCCGAGCGGCCGCCGCCGCCTTACGAAGCGCGGCTGCTACGCCTTTCCGAAATCATGGGCGCGCTGTCTTTTCTGCAGAACCTGTGCGGCGACGAACAGGGGGCGGAATGGCGCGCCAGCATGCAGCAGCTTCTTGCGGTCGAAGCAAAAACGCCGAGCCAGAGGGCACGGCTCGCCGGCGCGTTCAACGCCGGATTTCGCGGCTTTGCACAGACCTACCGGACCTGTACGGACAACGCCCGGCTTGTAATCGCCCGCTATCTGACCGAGGGCGAACTGATAGCCCGGGACGTCGCCAGCCGCTACAGCGGCGGATAGATGCGGACCGCTGGCCGCGACACCTTGGCCGGAGCCGTAAAAATCCGAAATACACCAAGTATTCCGAACATTTGCGCGAATGAAATTAACCGTCTTTCAACCTATCTGTCGCGCCTGCACAAAACACACACTAGTGTCGCGCGATCATGAATACCAATGCCGATCCCCTTCACGACGACCTGCTGGCCAGCGAAGAACGCCGGGCAGCACTGAGTTACGTTACGGAAGCCTTTGCCGAAGCCGTGCGCGACGGGATCGAGGGCGATTGCTTTGCGCAAGCGGCCCTGTTTGCGGCGTTTCAGGAACTTGTTGCCGTGTATGGCGAAGAAGCTGTCGCGCTCTATGCCGAGAAGCTGCCAGACCGCATTCGCCACGGCTCGTTCACGACGGCCGCCCGACACTGATATTCTTGTTTTGTTTATCTTGGCGTCTTTTCGCGCTTGGCGCGCCTGCGCTATGGTGGGCGCATGAACGAACGCGCCTGTCCCTTCCCGTTGTTGCCCGGCGACGCGCTTGAAAAACGCATTGCGGCCCTGCCGGACCGGGTCGCCGCGATGCGCGAGAAGATTCTCGAAGCGGCAGAATCACGCGATCTCAACAAGCTGCGCGCCGCCATCGAACGCAATGAAGTCATGCCGCTGTTCGGCAAACGGGGCAAACGACCGAAACGGTTTGCGGACGCCATCGATTTCTTGAAGGCGCGCTCTTTCGACGGCGAAGGTGGCGAGGTTTTCGATCTGCTGACGGCGATCCTCAATGCGGACTATGTGCTGCAGAAGCGCAAGCCGGTGGATATTTTCGTCTGGCCGGCAGAAGCGGCAGACGACACGCTGGCGCAGGCGCAGTCCGTGGCGCAACTATATCGTTTCGTATCGTTCGCGGATGTTGCGCAGACAACGAAAGCCGGTCTGCCGCGCATGCACCGCATCGAGATCGGCGCAGACGGCACATGGCACTTTTTCGCGGTGGAGTGAGCGCGGATCAGAGAATGTCAGCGCGCTGCAGGACAGGAAGTACCTCGCGCCCGAACAATTCCACCGCCTGCTTGCGGCGCTCGCCAAGGCCGCGGCCGATGGTCATCAGGAAATGGCCCGTTCCCGTGGCGCGGCATTGTTCGACGATCTGCTCTTGCACCTGGGACGGCGTTCCGAAGATGTATTCGTCGGCGCTGACGCCGAAGCCCGATTTTTCCTTCGGCGCATCGAGATTGACCGTACCCGGCTGCATGCGGGTGTCGCCTGCCATCAATTTCTTCGATACGCCCTTGGCGATCTCGACCACCTCCTGCGCTTCAGCCCACGTGGGTGCGATGGAGATATTGCGGCGCAGGGCGAGATGGTGCCGCGACATGGGAAAGCCGATGCGGTCCGCCTCGGCGCGATAAACATCGAAGAGTTCGGCAACGCGCGCCACGGTTTCGAAACCGGTGGAGATTTTCGCGCCGCGTTGCGCCGCCTTGCGCGCGGATGCATCGCTCAGAACGGGAACCCAGTGCGCAGGCGCAGGCCGCTGGAAAGGGCGCGGCACTATGGAGAGATTTTCGATGGTCCAGTGTTTGCCGCGATAGGAGAACGTGTGCTCGCGCAGCGCAATATCGATGATCTCCAGCGCTTCCTCGTAGCGCTCGCGCGCCTCTGCCGCGCCGATACCCACCCGCGCCAGTTCCTGCGGCACGCCAAGCGCGCATCCGAATTCAAAGCGGCCTTTAGTCAGGTGATCGAGCATGAAAGCTTCCTCAACCACACGCCAGGGCTCGTAAAAGGGCAGCACGACGCCCATGACGCCGAGCCGCAGACGTGTCGTCTCGCGCGCCGCGGCGGCAACGAGAAGGTTCGGCGAGGGCGAATAGGACAGCTGGAAATGATGCTCGCTGAAAAATATGCCTTCGAAACCCAAGGCATCGGCCATGCGCCAGACGTCGAAACAATCGGCATAAGTGCGCGCGGTGAACTCCGCTTGCAGCACTTCCTCGTCCGTGCCGGCGGCGTGGACGAACTCGAAAATCCAGGTCTTGATCACGCCCGTCCCCTCTGCAATGTGCGACTAAAGCGCTGCGTGGAACCGGATTGCCTGGCCTTGCGACAGAGTCGCAATCTCGCCGTCCCACATGACGCGATGGCCGCGCACGATGGTTCCCACCGGCCAGCCGGTCACTTCTTTGCCGTCGTATGGCGTCCAGCCGCAGCGCGATCCCATCTGGGCATCGCGGATGGTTTCCTTGCGCTTCAGGTCGACGATGGTGAAATCGGCGTCGAAGCCGCAGGCGATGCGGCCCTTGCGGGCGATGCCGAACAGGCGCGCCGGGCCGGCGCTGGTCATGTCGACAAAGCGCGCCAGCGACATGCGGCCGGCGTTGACGTGGTCGAGCATGACGGGAACCAGCGTCTGCACGCCAGGCATGCCGGAGGGGCTTTCCGGATAGGGCTTTGCTTTTTCTTCCAGCGTGTGCGGCGCATGGTCCGAGCCGAGAATGTCGGCAACGCCGCGCGCGAGCCCGCGCCAGATGCCGTCGCGATGGCGCGCCGCGCGCACGGGCGGGTTCATCTGGAGGCGCGTGCCGATGACGTCATAAAGGCTCGCGTCGAGGGTCAGGTGCTGCGGCGTCACCTCGACGCTGGCGATGTCCTTGTGCGCTTCGAGAAAGGCGATTTCCTCTTCCGTCGACACATGCAGGATGTGAATGGCCGCGCGCTGTTCACGGGCGATCTTCACCAGCCGCTGCGTACATTGCAGGGCGGTTATCTCGTCGCGCCAGACGGGGTGGGAATTGGGATCACCCTTGACGCGCTCGCCCTTGCGCTCTTCCAGGCGGTATTCGTCCTCGGAATGGAAGGCGGCGCGGCGGCGGGTCTTGGCGAGAATGGCGGCAACGCCGGGATCGTCTTCGACCAGCAGCGAGCCGGTGGACGAGCCCATGAAGACCTTGATGCCGGCGGCACCCGGCAGGCGCTCGAGTTCGGGCACGTCCTTCGCATTTTCGTGCGTGCCGCCGACCCAGAAGGCAAAATCGCAATGCATGCGGCCCGTGCCGCGCTGCACCTTGTCGGCAAGTTCGGTTTCGCCAGTGGTGAGCGGGTTGGTGTTGGGCATTTCGAATACGGCCGTCACGCCGCCAAGCACGGCCGCGCGCGATCCGGTCTCGAGATCCTCCTTGTGGGTCAGGCCCGGCTCGCGAAAATGAACCTGGCTGTCGATGACGCCGGGCAGAATGTGCAGGTCCTTGCAATCGATGCGCTTTCCAGCGTCTGCACGGGAAAGATCGCCGATCCCTGCGATCGTCCCGGCCCGGACGCCAATGTCGCGCACGCCCTCGCCATCGTGGTTGACGACGGTTCCCCCGGACAGAATGAGGTCGTATGTTTCGGCCATAGCGGTCTCCGGCGCGCTTGCATGTTCCGGCCAGAGACTTATCTGCCGGAAACGGGAATTACAATCGCGGCAGGAATGCCGATCTAGGTGGATTTCATGCAGGCTGCACTTCTCGAACATCGCGGCGTGGTGCGCATTACGGGCGAAGATGCGGCGGACTGGCTGCAGGGCCTGATAACCAACGATATCGCCAGAGCCGACGGGGAAAACGCCTGTTTTGCGGCGTTTTTGTCGCCACAGGGCAAGATCCTGTTCGATTTTCTGATCCACCGGCGCGGCGATCTCTTCCTGCTTGATTGCGCCGCCGGACAGGCTGCGGCTCTGGCCAAAAGGCTGGCGATGTACCGGCTGCGGGCCAAAGTGCAGGTGGAGCTGGAGACAGGAGCCGCCGTGCTGGCCCTGTGGGATACGGCGAGCCGGCCGCACCCCCAGGCGCTGCGCGATCCGCGCGATCCGCTGCTGGGCTGGCGGCTGGCAGGGGAAGCTGCGGCGCTCGCGGAGCTCTTCCCGGAGCGGGTACCGGCGACGGATTACGACGCGCATCGCATCGCGGCAGGCGTGCCGGAGGGCGGGACGGACTTTGCCTGGGGCGATATTTTCCCGCACGACGCCAATATGGACGAGATGAACGGCGTCGATTTCAAGAAAGGCTGCTACGTCGGGCAGGAGGTGGTGTCGCGCGTCCAGCACCGCGGTTCAGCGCGCAAGCGCTTTCGTAAGCTGCATTTCGGCGGCGAAACCCCTGCGCCCGGCACGGAGATCATGGCCGGCGAGACGAGCATTGGATCAGTGACGTCCGTCTGCGGTTTTCGGGGACTGGGTCTGATCCGGATCGACCGCGCGGCCGAGGGCGGGGATTTCATGGCTGGCGGCGCGATTGTGGGCATCGCGCTTTGAGCCAAACGCGCGGCGCGAATTGATTTTGCTTTAGGGATCGCTAAATTAGTTCCATCAATCCGGTTCGAATCATGTCCGATCACAGCGAAATCCATTCCCGCGCCGACGAGGTTGCGCGCACGCTCAGCGCGCTTGCCAACCCGCGGCGGCTGCAAATCCTCTGTCATCTCATTTCCGCCGGCGAGACGAACGTCACCGGGCTCGCGGGTCCGTCCGGTCTGTCGCAATCGGCGTTGTCGCAACATCTGAAACTGATGCGCGCCGAAGGGCTGGTGCGCTCGCGCAAGGCGGGACTCAACGTATTTTACGCTATCGCTGACCAGCGCGTTGCCGATCTGGTCGCTTCGCTGGAACGCATCTACTGCGCGGAACGCTAAGATTGCCGTTCTAGGCCCGACTCAATCCCCGGAGTAAACGCAAGACATGGCATCTCCTCCCCGCCCCGCGCTGCTGCATGACGACGGGCTGCACCGCTGCCCGTGGTGCGGCACTGACCCGCTGTATATCGCCTATCACGACGAGGAATGGGGCGTGCCCGAATGGGACAGCCGCGCACTGTTCGAAAAACTGATCCTGGACGGCTTCCAGGCTGGACTTTCGTGGATCACAATCCTGCGCAAACGAGATGCCTTCCGCAAGGCGTTCGACAATTTCGAGCCGGAGAAGATCGTCCGCTACAAGCCGGCGAAAGTCGAAAAGCTGATGCAGGACGCCGGTATCGTGCGCAACCGGGCGAAGATCGAATCGACGATCAAGTCCGCCGGCGTCTGGCTCGATATCGAAGCGGGCGCAGGCTTTTCCAACTATCTGTGGAAGTATGTCGACGGCGCGCCCATCCAGGGACGGGTCCGCTCGATGGCGGACATTCCAACCGAAAGCGCGATATCGCAGGCCATTTCGAAAGACCTGAAAAAGCGCGGCTTCAATTTCTGCGGCCCGACCATCGTCTACGCTTTCATGCAGGCGGTCGGCATGGTCAACGACCATTTGCACGATTGCCACCGCCGCCAGTCCTGCGCGGAACTGGCCAGGCCGCCGGAAAAAACCTGATGGCGCGCGCTGCAAGACCCTCGCCCAAACCGGCGCGCGCATTCCAGCGCATGCTCTCAGGCCGCCGACTCGACTTGCTTGATCCTTCGCCTCTCGATATCGAAATCGAGGACATTGCGCACGGGCTCGCCCGCGTTGCGCGCTGGAACGGCCAAACCACCGGCCCGCATGTGTTTTCGGTGGCGCAGCATTCGGTGCTGGTGGAGCATCTGGCGGGTGCTCTCGACCCTGGAATTCCGGCGCGCTGGCGAATGATGGCGCTGCTGCACGATGCGCCGGAATATGTGATCGGCGACATGATCTCGCCGTTCAAGGCGGTGATCGGCGATTCCTACAAGGACGTCGAGGAGCGATTGCTGGGCGCGATCCATCTGCGTTTCTCGCTACCGCCCAAGCCGCCGGCTGCGACCGTGAAGCTGACGAAAAAGGCCGACAGGGCGGCCGCGTTCATAGAAGCGACACGTCTGGCTGGTTTCTCGCTGGACGAGGCCGAGCAGTTCTTCGAGCGTCCGCGCATCGCCATGGGCAATATCGACCGCTTCATCGAGCCGATGAATGCGCGTGAGGCGGAGACGCTGTTTCTTGCCCGCTTCGGCGAGTTGGAAGCAGAATTGTCCGGCAGCGTATCGAAAGACCGCTAGCATGCCACGCATTCACGTCTGTTCCCTTGCCGCACTTCCCGCCGCAGTTGCAGAAACCGGCGCGCAAAGCATCGTCACCCTGCTGCGCGAGGGCGTCGATATCGACCGGCCGGCGCATATTCCCGCCGAACGTCATCTGCATCTGGGCCTTTCCGATATTATCGAGGCCGAAGACGGGTTCGCCCTGCCCCAGGCGGCGCATGTCGAGGCCCTGATCGCCTTTGCGCGGGCCTGGGACAGGCAGGCGCCGTTGCTGATTCACTGCTATGCCGGCGTGAGCCGTTCGACGGCAGCTGCCTTCATCGCCACATGTGCACTGAAACCCGAAGTTTCCGAAATCGATATCGCGCGGCTGATTCGCGAGCGTTCGCCCACCGCAACGCCCAATGCACTACTCGTGCAACTGGGCGATGCGTCGCTTGCCCGCGAGGGCCGGATGGTGGAGGCCGTGCGCACCATCGGACGCGGACGCGATTGCTTCGAGGGCGTGCCATTTCACATTGATATTCGCTGAAACGGTTCGATAATCGCTGAAGCGGTCTGGCTTTTGCGATACACTGCGCCATGACCAGCGTTCCGCCCCGCCCTTCCCTGCCGATCGGGATCAATCTCACCGCCGCCATTGTCGCGGTGAGCGCGGGCGAGCCCGTTATCCTGACGACCGGCAGCGGCGCGAATGCAGGCCTGCCGTCCGGACCTTTCGATCCGTTGCAGCACCGCACATTTGAAATCGGCCTGCGCGCATGGGTGGCCGAACAGACCGGGGTGCCGCTCGGCTACGTCGAGCAGCTCTATACGTTCGGCGACCGCGGCCGCCATGCGGAAGCGGCGACGCCAGAACCGCATGTCGTTTCCGTCGGCTACCTGGCGCTGACGCGCCTTGGGGCAGAGGCGGCGCTGCCCGCCAGCGCCAGCTTCCGGCCGGTCTATTCCTTTTTGCCGTGGGAAGACTGGCGCGACGGACGCCCGGCATTGCTGGACAAGGCCGCGCTTCCGGCGCTGCGCAAGTGGACGGCGCGGGAGCCGACATTGCAGAACGCGCGCGGCCTGACCCGCGCCGACCGGCTGCGGATTCTGTTCGGCGACGGCGAGGCGCAAGCCGCGCGCTTCGACGACGAAACCGTGCTCGACCGTTACGAAATGCTGTACGAGGCCGGCCTTGTGGAAGAAGCGCGGCGCGACGGGCGCGCCAGCCCGCTGCTGTCGACAATTCCGCCGCTCGGCGCGCCGATGATTCACGACCACCGCCGCATTCTGGCGACCGCACTCGGGCGGCTGCGCGCCAAGATGAAGTATCGGCCCGTCATCTTCGAGCTGATGCCGGAAGCTTTCACCCTCACCGCGCTGCAAACGATGGCCGAAGCCATTTCCGGCCATCACCTGCACAAGCAGAACTTCCGCCGCTTCGTGGAGAACGCCGCCGTGGTGGAGCCGACCGGCGAAACAGAACACGGCACGGGCGGGCGCCCCGCCGCCCTCTTCCGCTTCCGCCGCGAAGTGCTGCAGGAACGCCCCGCACAGGGGCTGCGGGTGGGCGCGCGGGGGTGATCGGCGGCTGCGAAGAGCGTATTCGCGATCAATGAAATTGCCTGCCCGCCCGCGTTCTCCCTCCGTTCATAATTCCTCCTGTATCGTGGCGTTTCCTTTTGCCCGCGAGGCATCATGAAAGACATTGCGACGTTCATTGCGCTCAACCGGTTCGGGCTGGGCGCTGCGCCGGGCGAGGCGGAGAAGCTGCGCGGCGATCCGCGAGGCTGGCTTGCAGCGCAGATCGTACCGCGGCAGACCATACCCGCCGCGCTCGGTGCAATTCAGCCATCCGAACTAACAATGCGGCAGATTCACCAGGCGCGGCTGGAGGGAATGGAACAGCGGCGTGAGATGGCGCGCAAGCTCTACAAACAGGTCTTTCAGCAGGAAGTCGTCGACAGGGCGCGCCACGCCATTGCAACGGACACGCCTTTCGCCGAACGCATGGTGATGTTCTGGTCGAACCACTTCACCGTGTCGCGCACGCGCGCGTTGATTGGCCCGGCCTTGCCCGCCTACGAGCGCGAAGCGATACGGCCGCATATCTTCGGCCGCTTCGAAGACATGATGAAGGCTGTCTACACCCATGTCTGCATGGTGACCTATCTCGACAACGCCATTTCCATCGGTCCTAACTCGTTTATCGGCGAGCGGCGGCAGAGGCGCAACGGCAGCGCGACGAAGATCAACGAGAACCTCGCCCGCGAAATTCTGGAACTGCATACGCTGGGCGTTAACGGCGGCTATACGCAGGCCGATATCATCGAGTTCGCAAAGGTTCTGACCGGCTGGAGCCACGGCGGCCTGCGGCCGAAACGCCGGCCACCGACCGGCGGACGCGGCATTGGCGCTGCTTTCCGGCAGCGGCAGAACCTGCCGGTGAACGGGGCGTTCGAGTTCAATCCGTTTTTTCACGAGCCGGGCGCGAAAACGATACTCGGCAAGACGTACCGCGAAGACGGCATGAACGAAGGCCTTGCGGTCATTCACGATCTGGCGCGCCATCCTTCGACGGCGAAGTTCATCGCAACCAAGCTCGTGCGCCATTTCGTGGCCGACGATCCGCCGGCGGATGCGGTGGAAAAAGTCGCCGCAGTGTTCCGCGCTACCGGTGGCGATCTGGCGGAAGTCTCGCGCGCGGTAGTTGGTCTCGATCCAGTCTGGCGCGAGCCGCTGGCGAAAGTGAAGAGCCATTATGAATTGGTGATTTCGGCGCTGCGTGCAGCAGAGGCCGCCAGCGCGCAGCAGCGTGATGTTATCTTGCCGCTGCGCGAGCTGGGGCAATTGCCGTTCAATGCGCCCTCGCCGCAAGGCTGGGGCGACCGCGCACAGGACTGGATCGCGCCGGAAGCGCTGATGCGGCGTATCGAATGGCTGCGGCGCATGGCGGCGCGATTGCCGGCGGCTATCAATCCCGAAACCTTGCTGGACGACGCGATAGGCCCCGTAGCGCGCGATACGACGCGCTTGTGGATGCAGCGAGCCCCGTCAAGCGATGCGGCGATTGCACTGGTGTTCGCCAGCCCGGAATTCCAGAGGAGATAGCGATGGCGCAGGCGGATTCTTGCCCGGCCGATACGATGAATCGCACGACTTTCGCGCCGGACCGGCGATTGTTCCTGCAGGGCGCGGGCGCCAGTGTGCTGGCGGCGTTGACTCATGCGCGCGCAGCTTTCGCGTCGACACCTGGCGACAACAGGCTCGTCGTGATTGTCCTGCGCGGCGCGCTCGACGGATTGCATGCGCTGCCGCCGTGGGCCGACCCGCGATATCGCACGCTGCGTCCGCTGATCGCTGTGCCGAAGCCGGGCGAAGAGAAGGGCGCGCTCGATCTCAATGGTTATTTCGGTCTGCATCCGGCGTTGGCGCCCCTGCAGCCGCTATATGCTGCGAAGGAACTTCTGTTTGTGCCTGCAGCGTCGACGCGTTACCGGGAGCGTTCCCATTTCGATGCGCAGAACATGCTGGAGAACGGCAGCGGCAAGCCGTTCGGCGCGCGCGACGGCTGGCTCAACCGGGCGATTCTCGGGTTGAACGGCGGCGACCGGCGAATGGGCCTCGCACTTGGCCCGTCGATGCCGCTGCTGATGCAGGGCCAGGCGCATGTGCAGCAATGGGCACCATCCGTTTTGCCTAAAGCGGATACCGAGTTTCTGGCCGCGCTATCGCGCGTCTATACCGCTGATCCGCTTTTTTCTGCTGCCCTCGCCGATGCACAGGGCGCGCTCAAGCCGAAACTCGACGAAGCGGAAATGACCAATCGCGCGCCGCGCAACCGCCAATTTTCCGTCGCCGCGAAGGCGGCTGCACAATTGCTTGCGCGCGCCGACGGACCGCGTGTCGCCGTTATGGACATGCAGGGCTGGGACACGCATTTTGCGCAAGAGGTTCGGCTGACGAACCTGTTCCGGCAATTGTCGCAAGGTCTTCTGGAATTGCGCAGCGGGCTTGGCGACGCATGGGGCAGGACGGCTGTTCTCGTCGTCTCCGAATTCGGCCGTACGGCGGCAGAAAACGGCAATCGCGGCACGGACCACGGTACGGGCGGGCTGGCGATGCTCGCGGGCGGCGCTATCGCCGGCGGACGCATCGCCGGGCGCTGGCCCGGCTTGTCGCACAATTCTCTCTTCGAAGGGCGCGACGTCGCTGCGGTCAATGACTATGAAAGTATTTTCAAGGCGGCGCTGATCGCGCATCTCGGTGTGCGCCCGGCTTTTGTCGAAGACCGTGTCTTTCCAGCCAGCCGTTCCTCACCGCCGATGGAGAGGCTCTTCAAATCGGGCTGACGAGAGGGTTTTCCTTCTGCTGCGCTGGATCGGCATGTCTTCCATCGAATTCATTTGAAGGCGTGCAGATGGATTTCGATTCAACGTGCGCCAGCGCACCGCGCGAATGCGCACATGCTGCAATTTTCGCCTTTCATCATCCGATCCACCCCTCTGCCGGACATTGCCGATCATGCCCCGCAAGCCGAACAACAAAGAGGGCAGCGCCAGCGTTGATGCCGTCGCCAGCCAATTCGAAGAAGCGCTGGCAGCAGAAACAATCGATTATGCGGCGGTGCTAGCGGCGTTTCGCGCGCTGGTCATTCCGACGAACGTCTCCGCTGAACAGCTGGAGCGGCTCACCGCGATATGCTACCGCATTCTCAATCTCGACGGGGCGGACCAACCTGTGCGCCTGCTCGAGCATATGGAGAACCGGCCTGCCGGCCATCTCATGGCCTGCGCCGAAGAGGTGATCAACGATATCCTGTTCGACCGGAACGCCTCTACACGCAAGTGGATTGCAGAATCCATCGCAGGATTTCATCGCCGTGGCCAGCCCTTGCCGGAAGGCCTTGGCGACGACCATCTGCCACCGGAAGTAGATATTCCGTGGAGCCGCGCGCAGGCGGAAACGCATATCCGCCCGTTTCTGCATCATTACGAAAGCGGACTGAAAAGCGTTCCGACCGCGCATGTCGGCCTGTGCTGGAATGTCTTTCGCGACGGTCATGCGGTGTTTCAGGGCATTTTCGAAGACTGGCTCAAGGATCTCGACCGGCGCAAACTCGGCCAGCGCGGAACGTTGCAGGCGATACGCAAGGCTTTCGAGTTGGGGAAAATGGCGGACCGGGGGCTCTCCATGTCCTGGGCCGAGTGCGAAGCCGATATCTTGCCGCTGCTCGATCACGATCACCCGCTGATCGTATCGCACGCCGCCCGGGTGCTCGGCTCTCTTTACAGCGGCGACACCCCCGACGAAGAGATGGATCTGCCGATAGATCTGTTGCGCGACGGCCCGCCGCTCGTCGACATTCTGGACAAGTTGCGCACGCACAAGAATTTCCCCTACGCCGCATGCGGCGGGTTCATCAACGGCTTCGACAGCGATTTATCGGGGCTTTATTCGCTGGACAATGATGAGCGGCTGAAACAGGTAGGCTTCGATCTCGACGGCTGGATTTTCGATGTCCTGAAAGCCGACTTCTACGAGCCATACCTGCCCGGTTCACAGGCATTCTGGTTCTACCTGCACGAACATTATGACTACAATCCCGCTGCAGTCATGCGCATGATCGACATGGGCCGCGACTGGATTGCAATGATGTGCGCAACCGAAGCCAATGAAAAGGTCGTGGGCATGGACGCGCCGTTGCGGCGGCTGGCGGAGAGCGAGGACGAAGAGATTTCCGTGCCGGCAAAATGGCAGCTCGAACATTATTATGCGTGAACACGTATCACGCGGGGCTTTACGAAAATTTACAATCGGGCTGCACCCCAGCAAAGCAACAGAGCGACAGTCACACCGGCACAATTCATTTAAAGGAGCACGTCATGGCAAGCGATCCGGGACTAATTTTTCCAGCGATGGTGTTCGTCTTCTGGCTCACCGGATTTCTCTCCATTGTCAGAATGTAGTCAGAGGTCGAGGATCTGTTCGACGGCGGTCCATGCCTTTCCATGCGCATCGGCTACAGGCTTGCAAGCTATCTTGCCCGCATGGACGTTAAGTCCCGCACGCAGATGCGGATCATCGCGCAGCGCCGTACGCCAGCCCTTGTTCGCCAAGGCAAGCGCGAAAGGCAGAGTTGCGTTGTTGAGGGCGAAAGTGGATGTACGCGGCACCGCGCCAGGCATGTTCGTGACGCAATAATGCACAACACCTTCTTCGACATAGGTCGGATTCGAATGCGTGGTTGGCCGCGAGGTTTCGCAACAGCCGCCCTGATCGATGCAAACGTCGACGATGACCGCTCCGTTGCGCATGGCGCGCACCATGTCGCGCGATACGAGTTTCGGCGCGGCAGCCCCCGGCACGAGAACGGTCCCGATGAGAAGATCTGCGCGGGTAACCAGATCGGCGATCGCACCGCGGGTCGAAAACTCCGTGCGGATGCCGGTACCGAAGCGGAAATCGAGACGGCGCAGGGCCTCAGGATTGCGGTCGACAACTGTCACATCGGCGCCCATGCCAAGCGCTATCGTCGCGGCATGCGAGCCGGCTACGCCGCCGCCGATGATCACCACATCGGCGGCTCGCACGCCCGGAACGCCGCCGAGCAGAACGCCGCGTCCGCCCGCTTCGCGTTCCAGACAATGCGCGCCTACCTGCGCTGCCAGTCTGCCAGCGACTTCCGACATCGGAGTCAGCAGCGGCAGCGCGCCCGACGGCGAAGTAACGGTCTCGTATGCGATACAGGTTGCGCCGGAGGCCATAAGTTCCTCGGTCTGCGGGAGGTCTGCGGCCAGATGCAAATAGGTGAACAGAACCTGTCCCTCGCGAAGCATCTTGCGCTCGCCGGCCAGCGGCTCTTTTACTTTCACGATCAGTTCGGCAGTGGCGAACACCTCGGCCGCGCTTGCAGCAATCTTCGCGCCAGCGGCGACATATTCCTCGTCCGGCGAGCCGCAGCCTGCCCCCGCCCCCGCCTCGATGAGCACTTCGTGACCGGCAAGGGTCAGTTCGAATACGGAGGACGGCGTGAGGCCGACCCGGAACTCGTTGTCCTTGATTTCCTTCGGCACGCCGACGCGCATGGCCTTGGCTCCCTCGTTCGTCTGGACGACGCTCTCTTATATGGGCGAAGCGTGACGCAAGGCCAAGACGGGAAGGCAATTCTGTGTGAACCCGATTTATTGGCGATTTATTCGATTGTGCGGATTGAAATTTCGCGCAACGCTGAAGATGTGCTTCTCGGCGCTGTTTACAGCTTGACCTTTGGGGGCGAGACAGGCGAAAGCACAATCATCCGGGAGGGCTGACGGCATGGAAGCCGGGTTCGTTCTGTTGGGGTTTGCCGTGCTGGCGGCATTCCTGCTTGGCCCTGTAGGCTTTTTTCTGACGCTCGGCGCGCGCAGGCGCGTCGATGAAATGCGCAGCGCGTTGCGCAGCGTGGAAGGGCGGCTGGTCCAGACGCAGTTGCAACTCGAACAACTGTTGCGGCAAGGGCCGGAAGCAGCGCGCGGTGCGGGCGAAGCCAGTCCCGCTGCGCCACAGCCGCAGCCTGCGCCGGAGCAATCGGCTGTAGCGCGCGAACCGGCGGAGGAACAGCCTTCGCCTTCTCCCCTGCCCGAACCGCCACGCCGCTCGCCCGTGCCGCAAACCCGTATCGCGGACGCCGATGCCTCCATGCGCTCGGACGAAGCAACGTCCCCCATGCCGCCGCCGGAATTGCCGCCATCATCCGGCTCGGCATCTGTCGCGGACATAGAGGCAAAACGGCCCAGTCTGGAAGAACGGCTTGGCACGCGCTGGACCGTATGGATCGGCGGGCTGGCTCTGGCGCTGGGGGCGCTGCTGCTGGTTCGTTACGCTATCGATCAGGGGCTCTTCGGACCGGGCATGCGCGTCATCATGGGCCTGCTGCTGGGCGCCGTTCTAATCGGCGCGGGCGAACGCTTGCGGCGCAAAGAGGCCGCAGAGCAGATGCCGGCGACACCTGTGGACGCCGCACCTGTGGACGCCGCGCCCGGCGCAGACGAGCCGGCTCAGTCGGAAGCCCGGACAACAGGCGCCCTCCCGTTCGCCATCGACTTTCCGCCGCCCAGCATTCCGGCTGTGCTTACCGCCGCTGGTACGGTCGCGGTCTTCGGTTCGATCTATGCGGCGCACGCGCTTTACGGCTTCATCGGACCGGCAATTGCGTTCATCGCGCTCGGCATGGCCGGCGTTGCGACGATGTTCGCTGCCGCCCTGCATGGGCCGATGCTGGCGGGCCTCGGCCTCGCCGGTTCCCTTGTTACCCCAATGCTGGTGAGTTCGAACCAGCCAACGCCCTGGCCGGTTCTGCTTTATCTGCTGGTGGTGGCAGCGGCAGCCTATGGCCTGGCGCGGCTGCGGCGCTGGCTCTGGCTGGCGCTTGCGGCGGCCATAGGCGCGGCGCTCTGGTGCCTGGCGTTCCTGTCGCAGACGCACGGCGCCGATGGCGCGAGTTTCTACCACGCCGCGCTCGTTCACCTGATCGCGCAGTCGGCGCTGGCGATCTACATTCTTTGTTACGAGCCCTATCGCGGCATCGGGCCGGCCGATGGCAAGCTCGATCCCAGGCTCGATCCTCTACCGAACTGGGTCTCAAGCGGCGCCGCCGTGCTGACGCTGATTGCGCTTGGCGGCGTTGCGCCGGCGCATTTTTCCGCGCTTTGGATGATCGCCGGCGTTGCAATCGCCGCCATGCTGATCGGTGTTGCGTTTACGACCGTTACAGCGGCAACCGCCGCCATAGCAGGCGCAGTTGTATGCGTTGGCGCTATTGTCCTGTGGCCGAATTCCGATTTGCCGGGCGCCAGCATCCGCATTCCAGGCACGCCGGACGCGATACCTCTCACCCCGCCGCTGGATGCGGGAACGTTCGCCGCGTTTGCGCTGATCGTCTCGCTCGGCGCTGCTGCAGCCATGATGTGGCGGGTGCTGCGCGATGCCGAACTGCCGCAATTGCATACCGTTATATTCGCGACCAGCGCTGCACTGACGCCGCTTCTGGCACTCGTCACAGCATGGCTTCGCATGACGGGTGGCGTGCAGAGCATGTTGTTCGCCGCGCTGGCCTGCGGTCTTGCCGCCGCATTCACGCTGACTGCGCATATTTTCCGCAACGGCGTTGCCGATCACAAGCCGCTGTCCTGGGATCTGGCGCTCGGCATTTCCGCGTCCGCGGCGCTGGCGGCGCTGGCGCTGGCCATGACCTGCGCACTGGATGGAGGAATGCTGACCGTGGCGCTGGCGCTTTCGGCGCTGGGGGCGGCCTTCGTCGGCGTGCGCCTCGACATTCCGCTGCTGCGCTGGTGCGTGGCGGCGCTGGCGGTCGCGCTGGCGGGCCGCTACCTCTGGGAGCCGCGCATCCACGCCGATATCGGCCGGACGCCCGTGTTCAACTGGCTGCTCTTCGGATATGGCATTCCCGCCGCATCCTTCGGGGCGAGCGCGTGGCTGATGAAGCGCACCTTCGGCGAAGACCGGCCGGTACAAATCGCCCAGGCGATGGCCGTGCTGTGCAGCGCGCTGCTGGTCTATTTCGAAATCCGCCATTTCGTGTTCGACGGTGATCCGCTGGCGCTGCGCTCCAGCCTCGTCGAACAGGGCCTCATGGCGATCGCAAGTTTCGGCTTCGCCATCGTGCTGATGCGCATGGATGCGGGCGGCGCTTCGCCGGTCTTCCGGGCTGCGTCCTATCTGTTCGGGATCGCATCCGCGGTGATCTCGATTGCCGGAATCGGCATTGCGCACAATCCGATGCTGGCGCTGTTCGGCGGACGAGTGGAAGGCGGGCTTGTGTTCAACGGGCTGCTTCTTGCGTTTCTTCTGCCGGGGCTGATGGCGCTGCTGCTGGGCCGCATGGCGCAAGGCGTGCGTCCCGCCTGGTACGTCATGGGCGCGCGGATCGTCGCGATGGCGTTGATTTTCGGCTATATCACCGCACAGACGCGGCGCGTGTTCCAGGGACCGCAGATCGGCTTCGGCCGCTATACGACCGACGGGGAGTGGTACGCCTATTCGGCCGTCTGGCTTGCCTTCGGCATAGCGCTGCTCGCCTACGGACTGTGGCGGCGCTCGGTTGAAGTGCGCATCGCCTCGGCCGGCGTGATCGTGCTCACCGTGCTGAAAGTCTTTCTGTTCGATCTGGCGGGTCTGGAAGGTTTCCTGCAGGCGCTGTCGTTTATCGGCCTCGGCGGGGTGTTGATCGGGATCGGACTGGTGTATCAAAAGTGGGTATTCGTGCGGTCCCCGGGATCGCCGCTGGATACGGCAAAAACGGAATAGCAGGGAAGCGGACATTGGCCGGCAAAGCGGACGACATTTCCAATCTCGCCTTCGAACAGGCTTTGAAAGAGCTGGAAGACATAGTCTCCAAGCTGGAAGGCGGACAAGTTTCGCTGGAAGATTCGATTGCGCTCTACGAACGCGGCGAGAAGCTGAAGGGCCGTTGCGAAATGCTGTTGAAGTCCGCCGAGGCGCGGATCGAAAAGATCAATCTGGGAACCGACGGCAAACCGAAGGGCACCGACCCGCTGGATGCGGAATAGATTGGCGATGTTTCAGCTTTCAGCATCCTTCACCGATTGCGCGAGCGCGATAGCGCGATCCAGTACGGTGCGGTCGCCTATGTGATTGGCGAGGATCAGCACAAGTCGCGTATTCAGAACGGCGCTTTCCTCCTCGCTCAATCCGCGGTGCGCGTCGATCAGCGCGCGATAGGCGGCGTCGGTATCATCGAATGTTCCGCTGGTCTGCAATTCGGCCATAACGCTTTATCTCTCAATTTAGCCTGCCGCGCAGACGCTGGCGCGCTGCTTCGATGACGGCGGCGTCCGGCTTGCGCCAGCGGGCCGCAAGATGCTGGTCTGGGCGGAACAGAAAGGCAGAGCCGGGTGTTGCGTCAAGCCGCTGCGCCAGCACGCCCTGCGGATCGGAGATATCCTGCCCGGCGCGAAGCACGCGGCAGCCACCCGCCGCGAGACCGTCCGGCGGCGGGCCAAAGACGACAAGCGTTTCCTCCCCGCCAAGCGCTTCGAGAAACCATTGCGGCGCGCCGCATTTGTCCTGGACCGGCGCATCGGGCGCAGGCGCGCCCAGCCGCGCCGAACCTCCCCACGCGTCGCAGTCGGGTGTCGACAACGTCGTATCATAGGTCTTCGGCGTCGACAGGCGGCCGGAGTTGATCATAGCTTTGGCGAAACCGGCAGCGCCCGCAAGCGCAAGAGCCGCGTTGCGGAACCGCAATTCCTGCCTGCTGCGCGGCGCGATAAAATCTGTCGAACGCGTGGAATGCAGGATGTTCTCGTCGGCGGCCTGCGAGCGCTCGTCGTGATAGCTGTCGATCAGGCTTTCGGGCGCTTCGCCGTTCATTACCATCGCCAGTTTCCAGGCAAGATTTTCGGCGTCCTGTATGCCGGAATTGGCGCCGCGCGCGCCGAATGGCGACACCTGATGGGCGGCATCGCCGACGAAGACGATGCGGCCGTGCACGAATTCGTCAATGCGGCGGCACTGGAACGTGTAAAGCGAAACCCATTCCAGCTCGAAATTCCGGTGCTTCAACATCTGTTCGATGCGCGGGATGACTTTCTCCGGCTTCTGTTCCTCGGCTGCGTCGGCGTCCGGACCCAGCTGCAAATCGATGCGCCAGACATCGTCCGGCTGCTTGTGCAGCAGTGCGGAATGGCCTTCGTGAAACGGCGGCTCGAACCAGAACCAGCGTTCGGACGGAAAGGCTTCCGTCATCTTCACATCGGCGATGAGGAAACGGTCCTCGAAGACTTCCCCGCGCCATTCGAGCCCGAGCAGGCCCCGCAGCGTGGACCGTGCACCATCGGCGGCGATGAGCCAGTCCGCGTCGAGCACGTAAGCGCCATCCGGCGTGTCAATGTCGATGCGTACGCCATCGTTGCCGCGCACCGCGTTCACCAGCTTGTTGCGCCAGCGGATTTCGACGCCGGCCTCGACCGCACGCTCGCACAGATAGTGCTCGAGATAATACTGCTGCAGATTGATAAAGGCGGGCATCTTGTGGCCGTCCTCGGGCAGCAGATCGAATTGATACACCTGCTCTTCCCGGTGAAAGACCTTCCCGATCTTCCATTGCACGCCCTTGTCTGCGCAGCGTTCGCCGACGCCGAGGCGGTCAAGAATCTCCAGAGCGCGCTTCGAATAGCAGATGCCGCGGGAGCCTTCGCCGATACGGTCGGCATCGTCGAGCAGCACGACCTTTACGCCCCGCTGGGCCATGTCGACCGCGAACGAAAGACCAACAGGTCCAGCCCCGACAACAACGACGGGATGGCGCACCGGCTGCGGCGCATCCTGATCGGGCGAGCGGGCGTAGCCGAACGAATATTTCGACTGCCGCTTGTACAGTTCTTCGGCCATCGGTTCGCCCTCCCCGTCAGGCCGGCTGCTTGCGTTTTGGATCGAAGTGCTTGTTCAGCCCCTGCCAGCAATCGACATAAGCCTCGTCCAGCGTCGCAAGATTGGAGGCGTAGGACGTGAGACGCTGAGGAAAGCGCGTTTCGAACATGAAGGCCAGCGTGCCTTCCTGTTTGACGGGCTTCAGCGGCGCATTGCTGGCGTGTTCGAACGAGGTGTCGTCCGGTCCGTGCGCGAGCATGGCGTTGTGCAAGCTCATGCCACCGGGCACGAAACCTTCCGGCTTGGCGTCGTAGACACCGTAAACAAGCCCCATGAATTCGGACATGATGTTGCGGTGATACCAGGGCGGACGGAAGGTGTTTTCCGCCACCATCCAGCGTTCGGGAAAGATCACGAAATCGATATTGGCCGTGCCGGGCGTTTCCGAAGGCGCAGTCATCACCGTGAAGATCGACGGATCGGGATGATCGAAGCCGATGGAGCCGACCGGCGAGAAGGTGCGCAGATCGTACTTGTACGGGGCGTAATTGCCGTGCCACGCCACGACATCCAGCGGCGACTGGCCGATTTCGGTCTTGTAGATTTCGCCGCCCCATTTCACGGTCAGTTCGGATTTTTCCTCACGGTCTTCGTAATAGGCCGTTGGGGTGAGAAAATCGCGCGGGTTGGCGAGGCAGTTGGCGCCTATCGGTCCGCGGTCCGGCAGGATGAAACTGCCGCCGTAGTTCTCGCAGATATAGGCGCGTGCGGGGCCGCCCGGAATCTCCACGCGAAACACAACTCCGCGCGGAATGACGCAGATTTCGCCGGGCGAGATATCGATGATGCCGAACTCGGTAACGAAACGCAGGTCGTTCTCCTGCGCGACGACGAGATACTCCCCATCGGCGTTGAAGAAATATTCGTTCTCCATGCTACGCGTGACGAACAGCAGATGCGCGGCCATGCCAGTGCGCGTGTCGCTGTCGCCGGCCGTCGTGATCGTGCGCATGCCGGTGATAAATGTCAGCGGTTCGTTCGGGATTGGCAGCGGCGCCCAGCGAAGCTGACCGATGGGCATTTCGCTTTCGTGCCTGGCCTGCGGCGCGGTGCGGATGAGACCCATATCCGCCGTCTTGAACCGGCCGTTGTGCTTGACCGACGGGCGAATGCGGTAGAGCCACGAGCGCTTGTTGGTCGATTGCGGCATGGTAAACGCCGTGCCCGACAACTGCTCCGCATAAAGACCGTAATTCACCTTTTGCGGCGAATTGCGCCCGACCGGCAGTGCACCCGGCAACGCTTCGGTCTCGAATGAATTGGAAAAGCCGGACATGTAGCTGGCACTGGTCATCTTACGTCTCCCGGGCGCGCGGCGCATTTGTCGAATTCCGCATCGCTGCTTGCGAATTTGCGAGATTCATCTCTTGCCAAAATTAGTTACATATGAAACTATTTCCGTCAACCGGCAATTGCTGCATCAAGGACGAGAAACGGGGACAACCATGGCCGCACGGCGGCAAAAGCCCGAGGCGCTCAAGCTGGAAGATTTCCTGCCATACCGGCTGAATGTGGTGACGCAGGCCGTCTCGCAGGGGCTTGCGCGGCTGTATTCGGAAGATTTCGGCATATCGATCCCGGAATGGCGCATCCTTGCAGCGCTTGGCGAAAACGGGGCCAATGGCGGGGCCGACTGGCCCGGCATGACGGCGCGCGACCTCGCGCTGCACGGGCGCATGGGCAAGGTCATGGTGTCGCGCGCCGCAGCATCGTTGCTGCGCCGCCGCATCCTCGCCCGCAGCGCCAATGCAGCCGACCGGCGCGAGGCCTTCCTGAAACTGACGGCGAAGGGCGAAGACATCTATGCCGCGATCGTGCCGAAGGCGCGGGCGTTCCAGGAGCTGCTGGAAGATGGCGTCAGCGCGGCCGACGCGCGCGCGTTCGAGCGCGTGGTCAAGCATCTGCTGCTCAAAGCCGGAGAGGCGGATGCTGCACTCTTTGCAGACGCTGCCGAGTAAACTACATCTTCATTTCTTTACGACACGCACAGCGAGAGTGACATGACAGAGAAAGCATTCGCATCGACCGGCGACATGAGCGAGAAGAAAGTCTCGTTCTCCGAGATCGGCGAAGGCCTGTACGCCTATACGGCCGAGGGCGATCCCAACTCCGGTATCATCGTCGGCGACGATGGCTGTCTCGTCATGGACGCGCAGGCGACGCCGGCGATGGCGCATCGCGTGATCGAGCGTGTGAAGCAGGTAACCGACAAGCCGATCAAATATGTTGTCCTTTCGCATTATCACGCAGTGCGTGTACTCGGGGCGTCCGGCTATGCAGGCGCTGGCATTGTTGCGTCCGACGAAACGCTGCGGCTGATCCGCGAACGCGGCCAACAGGATTGGGACAGCGAATACGGCCGCTTTCCGCGGTTGTTTCAGGATGCCGAGAGCATTCCCGGCCTGACATGGCCAACGCTGACATTCGAGGGCGAAATGTCGGTCTTCCTCGGTAAGCGCGAGGTGCGGCTGATGCATCTCGGCGCCGGTCATACGTCCGGGGACATCGTCGCATGGGTGCCGGACGCAAGGGTGATGATGTCCGGCGATCTGATCGAATACCATTCGGCCTGCTATTGCGGCGATGCGCATTTGCGCGAATGGCCGATGACGCTCGACAATATCCGCGAGTTCGATCCGGTCGCGGTGGTGCCGGGACGCGGCGATGCGCTGAAGGGCAAGCAGACCGTGCGCGAAGCAATCGCCATGACGCGCAGCTTCGTCACCGACCTCTATGGCGCGGCAGAAATGTCGGTGGCCAAAGGGCGCAGCCTGAAGGAAAACATGGCGGCGACACGCGAAGTCATGGATCCGAAATATTCCAGCTTCGCGATTTACGAGCATTGCCTGCCGTTCAACGTGGCGCGCGCCTACGACGAAGCTTCAGGCATCGACGATCCGGTGATCTGGACGGCCGAGCGCGACCGGGAAATGTGGGCGGCGCTACAGGGGTGATGTGGGCGCTGCCGCGCAAGGGTTGATCCGACAGCGCCAAAACCTATGTGCGAGACAAACGTTTCGTGCGCAGGAGCAATGCCATGTCCCGTCCCGATCTTCCCGATCTCGAGCCGCAAGGCGCGACAGCCCGCGCCGCGGCCGAACACATCATCGTGCCGCGCGTCACCGATCTCGGTGGCATAAAGGTGCGGCGCGCATTGCCTGCAAAGGAAACGCAGATGGTCGGGCCGTTCATCTTCTTCGACGAATTCGGCCCGGGCGAATTTCTGAAGGGCAAGGGGCTCGACGTGCGGCCGCATCCGCATATCGGCCTTTCGACGGTGACGTATCTTTTCGACGGCGCGATCATGCACCGCGACTCGCTGGGCTCGGAACAATTGATCCGGCCCGGCGAACTCAATCTGATGACCGCCGGCAAGGCCATCGTGCATTCCGAGCGGACACCGCAGGAGATGCGCGACGGCGCCAAGCTCTACGGCATCCAGACCTGGATGGCGCTGCCGAAGCGGCTGGAAGAGAGCGAGCCGTCTTTCGTGCATCATGGCATGGAAGACATGCCGGAAGTGGAAGACGGTGGCATGCGCCTGCGCGTCGTGATGGGGTCGATGTTCGGAAAGGCTTCTGCCGCGCGCGCGCCTACGCAGACGTTCTACGGCGACGCCGCGCTTGCTGCCAGCGCGGTTCTGCCGTTCGGGACGGATTACGAAGAGCGCGCTGTCTACGTCTCTTCCGGCGCGATCGAAATCGACGGTGAGCGCTACGACAGCGGACGGCTGATCGTGTTGCGGCCCGGCCTCGCCATCGAAATTCGCGCCCTCGCCGATGCCCGGCTGCTGGTCTTCGGCGGCGAACCAATGGATGGGCCGCGCTACATCTGGTGGAATTTCGTTTCCTCGCGCAAGGACGCGATGATGCAGGCCGCGGAGGATTGGGAAAATGGCCGCATGCCGGCAGTGCCCGGCGACAGCGAGGAGTTCATCCCGCTCGACGGCGCAAGGCCAAAGTTGAAAGAGCGGAAGTCGTAACGAAAACATCGCGCATAATGCGATGCTTCGATACGCAGCCTATGGCCGCTTCTCAGCATGAGGATCGTATTCATTTTGACCCCTCATTCTGAGGAGCGCCCAAAGGGCGCGTCTCGAAGGATAGCCACAGCGCGTTGCGGCGGTTCAATCCCATTCCACCTGCAGATTCTGCACGCCGCGGAAGGTCAGGGTCGGGATGTAGCGGAAGTTCTGACCCGGCACGAGGCGCATGTTTGGCAGGCGTTTCGTCAGTTCTTCGAAGATCACTTTCATCTCGAGGCGGGCGAGCGGAGCGCCCATGCAGAAATGCGCGCCGTGACCGAAGGCGAGATTGCGCCTGGCGTTGCGGCGCGTGGCATCGAAGCGCTCGCCGTCGGGGAACATCGCGTCGTCGCGGTTGCCTGAGCCGAGCATGACGAGAATCTTGTCGCCTGCCTTTATCTCCTGGCCGTGAATGACGACATCGCGCGTTGCAAGCCGGCGCCAGGCGAAAATCGACGAATCCATGCGCAGGATCTCTTCCACCGCATTGGCGACAAGCATTGGGTCGGCGCAAAGCGCATCCCATTGATCGCGATTTTCCAGCAGCATCTTGAGCCCGTTGGCGGATGCCTGGGTCGTCGTCTCATGTCCGGCAAATTGCATCAGGAACATGACGTTGCAGAGATAGTTTTTTGTAAACAGCGAAGGATCGTTGCGGTGCATACGAACGAGGTCGCCGAGATAATTATCGCCGGGGTTCTCGAATGCCGCATCCACCAACCGGACCGTGAAATCCCAATGATGCGCCATGTCGCGCATCATTGCGATTTGCTCGGCTTCGCTCGGGCGGCCCCAGTTGACGACGGCGCGGGTAGAACCGAGCTGTTTGACCATCAACGCATCGTCATCCGGCGCGCCAAGAAAAAGGAAAATCACCAGCGCCGGCAGTTCATACAGCATCTCGCCGACGATTTCGGCGCGGCCTTTCGCAATGAATCGGTCGATGTATCGCGTGGTGATTTCGCGGATACGCGGCTCGAGTTCGTTGACGCGTCGCGGCGTGAAGGCATCGCCGAATATCTTGCGGTGCTTGCGATGGGTTTCGGGTCCCTCGTCGACAAGCGAAGGCTCGATGCCGATCTTCAGTTCGTCCCGCACTTGGGCCGCCGCCGGACAGATAGGCGTGACCGGATGGCGCGCGAGGCGGGCGGAAAAGGTTTCGGGGTCCTGAAACACGCCGACGATGTCATCGAATTTCATCACCACCCAGCAATCCATTTCCGGCGACCAGAACACCGGTTCACGGTCGCGCGCATGGGCGAAGAACTTGTAAGGGTCGGAGATGTATTCGGGCGCGAAGGGACGAAACGCCTCGCTCATCGCCGTAACCGGACAGCGGGCCACGCGCGCCTTGCGGGCGTCTTCATCCTCCGGCGCGGCGGACTGGAACATGCCCAGATTTTGCGTTGCGGCGCCTGCTGCTGCGTCGGCCATCACCCTCTCCCACTTTGATGTATGCAGCTTGCTGCGGCCGGGTGCGCCTGACAAGGCAAAAGAAAACGCCGGGGCAAAGCCCCGGCGCAGCATGCCGTTGGGTGGCATGAAACGGTATTACGAAGCCTGCAGATTGCCTGCCGCCTGCTTGCCGCTGCGGCGGTCGGTCAACAGCTCGTAGCTGATTTTCTGACCTTCGGCGAGGCCGCGCAGGCCGGCCTGCTCGACGGCGGAAATGTGGACGAATACGTCCTTGCCGCCATCATCCGGCTGGATGAAGCCATAGCCCTTTTGTTCGTTGAACCACTTTACTGTGCCAGTCGCCATTGTCGTATCCTTTCAAGACACAGGTGCGCGCATGCAGAGATGCCCCGAGGCATGACTGCGGTTAGTCGAAGTTGAGGGAGAGACGTGCGCCTGATGCTGGAAAAGGCAGTACGGCCAATCGTCCGGCCAAGTTCGATGCCTCATTCATATAGGCCAAATGCGGCAAGAGCAAGGTCTGCGCCGCCGCTTTTGCCGCACAAAGCATTTTATGACAAACCGGTACGCATTTTTCGCCAGCACCTTTCAATCAAATGCAAGCGAAGAATTCTCTGCCGCCCTTGCTAACCGGAAATCTTCGAGAAATCGGCCACAGTATGCACCGCACGGCGCAGGGCGTTGAGCAGGCGCAGGCGGTTGAGCCGTTTGGCCACCTCGGGATCGTTAACGGTCACGTCCTCGAAGAATTTGTCGACCGGCGCACGCAGTTTCGACAACGCGGTCATGGCGGCCTCGAAATCTTCCGCAGCGACGGCGCCGGCAGCTTCTTGCGAGGCGCTGGCGACGGCTTCGGCCAGCGCCTTTTCGGCATCTGGCGCATCGGCGGCTTGCGCATAGTCTTCGGCGAAGGCGGAAGCGTCCTTTTCCTTCTTCTCTTCCGCGCGCAGAATGTTCGCCGCGCGCTTGTAACCGGCGAGCAGGTTTTTGCCGTCGTCGGTATCGAGGAAGCGGCCAAGGGATTCGACGCGGCGGACGATCATGAGAAGGTCGTCGTTATTTGGCGAAGCGTCGCTCGACGACGCTTCTGAGGGCGAAGCGGCGCGGACTGCGCTCGACGACGCTTCGCCTGGCGCTCCCTCATCCTGAGTAGCCGCCGCAGGCGGCGTATCGAAGGATGGCCGCTCGCGTCCGCCCTCGCCCTTCGATACGCCCTGCTGCGCAGGGCTACTCAGGGTGAGGGTTGATGTTGCGCCAGAAGCTGCGTCAATCAGATCATGCCGCGCACCCTTGTCGCGGAGATAGACTTTCAGGCGGTCGTGGAAGAAGGCGAGGAGATCAATTGTGTTGGGGCTAACTTGACGCCCTGCGAGGCCGGTCGTAATTCTTCCAGAAGCTATTAATGTCGCACTATTCGCTAATTTAGCAGCTTGCTTTCGACGTTCCAACGAAAATTCTAAAATTACCTTTTCAATGCGTTCCAACACATCAACGAGCGACAACCGCACCCCATTCTCCAACACCAGCCTGATCACCCCCAACGCCGCCCTGCGCAACGCATAGGGGTCCTTGCTGCCCGTCGGCTTTTCATCAATCGCCCAAAAGCCCACCAGCGTGTCGAGCTTGTCGGCGAGCGCGACGGCGATGGCGACGGGGTTGGTGGGGATGCGGTCGTTCGGGCCCTGCGGCTTGTAATGGTCTTCCAGCGCGATGCAGACGTCTTCGTCCTCGCCCTGTATCTGCGCGTAGTAGCGGCCCATGAGCCCCTGCGTTTCGGGAAATTCGCCGACGACTTCGGTGACGAGATCGGCCTTGCAGAGTTCCGCCGCGCGCTCCGCTTTAGCCGGGTCCGCGCCAACAAGCGGGGCCAGTTCCTTCGCCAGCGCCTTGATGCGCTCGACGCGCTCTGCCTGCGTGCCGAGCTTTTCGTGAAACACGATGTTCAGCGCGCGCAGCTTTTCCATGCGCTGGTCGAGCGACTTGCCGCGGTTCTCATCGGTGACATAGTCCGGCAGATCGGCCTGATCGGTCTGCCAGAAATACAGTGCATCCGAAAGGCGCGCACGCACGACGCGGGCATTGCCCGCCGCAATCGCCTTGCCGCCGTCGCTCGCCTCGATGTTGGAGACGAGGAGGAATTTGTTGGAGAGCTGCTCCCCCTCTCCCCTCTGGGGAGAGGGCCGGGGTGAGGGGCCGTTTGCAGGGCCGGCGCTTGCGGCTTTCCCCTCATCCGACCCTTCGCTTCGCGAAGGCCCACCTTCTCCCCTGAAGGGAGAAGGGCTTTTCAGCACAAAGCACTTCTGGTTGGCGCGGATGGTGGCGCGGATGACTTCCGGCGGGATCGCCAGAAATTCCCTTTCGAATTCGCCCATCAGCACGACTGGCCATTCGACGAGGCCGGCGACCTCGTGCAGCAGGGCGTCGTCCTCGACGAGTTCCAGCCCTTGCGCATGGGCGAGGTCCTTCGCGTCGTGCAGGATGATGTCGCGGCGGCGGGCGGGATCGAGCACCACTTTCGCCTTTTCCAGCGCCGGGACGTAGTCGGCGAAGCGCTTTACGCCTATTTCGCCGGGCGCCATGAAGCGGTGGCCGCGCGTAACATTGCCGCTGGCGATGCCGCCAACCTCAAAGCGCACGATCTCCGGTTCTTCCGTTTCCGGACCGAAGGTCGCCAAAATGGAATGCAGCGGGCGCACCCAGCGCAGGGATTCATGCGAGGCGGAAGCCGCGCCCCAGCGCATGGACTTCGGCCAGGGAAAGGCGCGGATGGTGGCGGGGATGATTTCGGCCAGCACGTCGATTGTGGCCGCGCCCTTGCGCTCGATCAGCGCGACATAGATTTCGCCCTTGCCCTTGGGATCGGCGACGATCTGCGCCTGATCGAGCGAAGTCAGCCCGGCTGCTTTGAGAAAGCCCTCAATGGCCTTTTCCGGCGCGCCGACGCGCGGGCCCTTGCGCTCCTCGCGCACGTCCGGCTGGCGCGCGGGCAGGCCAACAATCGTGAGCGCCAGACGCCGGGGCGTCGCGTAGGCGGTCGCGCCCTCGTAGGTCAGGCCGCGCTCGACCAGCGCGGACGTCACCATGCGCTGCAGATCGCTGGCCGCCTGCGCCTGCATGCGGGCGGGAATTTCTTCGGAAAACAGTTCGAGAAGGAGATCGGGCATGTGTGCGTCGCGAATTTCGTGTTCGCGGGCTTGTTAAAGCACGGCGGCAGGCTTGTCACGGGCGGCAAAAGCTCAAGCTAGGATGCCGCTGGAAATCGTGTTACTTTCCCGCCAACGGAGATCTTCGATGAGCGACGACTTGCGCCTGACCGATCGCGACAACGCCCTTCTCGCACGTATCGTGTCCAATCCCGAAATCTGCGGCGGCAAGCCGTGCATTCGCGGCACCCGCATACGGGTCATCGATATCCTCGATCTGCTGGCCGCCGGCGACAGCCGGGCCGAAATACTCGCAGATTACGATTACCTGACAGACGACGATATCTCGGCCGTTCTGCCTACGCCGCTGTGGCAGTCGAGCATCAGCCGACGAAGGCCGCATGAATTGGCGCTTCCTGGTAGACGAACAATGTCCGCCTACCCTCGCACGATATCTCGCGGCGCTCGGGTATGAGGCGCTTCATGTAAAAGATGCCGGATTGCGCGCCGCGGCCGACGGCGCAATCTGGCGTTATGCCGCCAGACACAATTGGGTCATCGTCACCAAGGACCGGGATTTCGTCGAATTGGGCTGGAACGTCGACGCCTGCGTTCGCGTGCGGCAAAAATGGCCGGACAAATGCCGGCCATTCTGGAAGCTTTCGATGGTGGTTCTATGCTTTACGAGGTCGTTTGAGGCGATCAAATCTTCCCGTGCGTGCCGTCGCAGAGCGGCTTGTTGATCGAGTGCTTGCAGCCGCAGAAATAGACCTTTTGCGTGCGCGGAGCGGTATATTTGATCGGTGCAAGGCCGCTGCCCTTGTGGGCGCCGTCGCAGAAGGGCTGTTTGGAGGACTTCCCGCAAGCGCACCAGAAGTAGTTTTTGCCCTCTTCCACCGTCATTTCGTATGGCGCTTTTTGCGCAACTACCGGATCGCTCATTTCCTGCCCTTTCGTCTGGCTTTTCGGCTCCGTCCCGCGGCCGGACTGGCGGCGGCAGGGGCTCCATCTTTCGAATTATTCCAATCGTGGCCTGCCCGCAAGCCGCCCCGCGTCCCGTCCGGGGAGTCTCACCGCCGCAACAGGCCGGCGCCAATGTCTGCCGCCGCGCCGCTGAAAGCCAGATAACCGAGGCCGACGGCGACAAGCGCGCAGGCGAACCAGAAAACCGGCCGTTGCCTGCGCCAGAAGACAAGCGCCGCGATCGCCAGAAGCGGTATCGCGACCGCGAACAACCCCAGAGCCTGTTCCAGCGTGACGTGCATGCAACCCCCCGCCGATTTCTTTCTTGCCCGGTCTAGTTCCCGCCTCCGGCTGTCTGCAGCCAGGCCGCGCCGCAGGCCTTGGCCAGTTCGCGTACGCGCAGAATGTAACTCTGGCGTTCTGTCACCGATATGACGCCGCGCGCATCCAATAGATTGAAGCGGTGCGAGGCCTTGATGCATTGATCGTAGGCTGGCAGCGCCATGGTGTGCCGGGGGGCCTCCGATCCGGCAACGGGTTCGCCCTTCCGCAGCAGCGCCTTGCATTCCTGCTCGGCGTCCTTGAACTGCTGGAACAGCAGCGCTGTATCGGCATGTTCGAAATTGTGCCGCGAATATTCCTGTTCAGCCTGTTTGAAGACGTCGCCGTAGGAAATGCGCTCCTCGCCCTCGCCGCCGTTGAAGTTCAGGTCGTAAACGTTTTCGACGCCCTGCACATACATGGCAAGGCGCTCGAGCCCGTAGGTCAATTCGCCGGAAACCGGGGCGCAATCGACACCGCAAACCTGTTGAAAGTAGGTGAACTGCGAGACTTCCATGCCGTCGCACCAGCATTCCCATCCCAGTCCCCAGGCGCCGAGGGTCGGGCTTTCCCAGTCGTCCTCGACGAAGCGGATATCGTGCACGCCGGGGTTGATCCCAATGGCGTAGAGCGAGCGCAGGTAGAGGTCCTGCAGATCCGGCGGCGACGGCTTCAGGATTACCTGATACTGGTAATAATGTTGCAGCCGGTTGGGATTTTCGCCGTAGCGGCCATCCTTGGGACGGCGCGAAGGCTGGACATAGGCCGCCTTCCAGGGCCTTGGCCCGAGCGAGCGCAGGGTGGTCGCCGGATGGAATGTGCCGGCCCCCACTTCCATGTCGTAGGGTTGCAGAATGGCGCAGCCCTGTTTCGCCCAAAAATCCTGCAAGGTGAGAATCAGGCCCTGAAACGAGCGCGAAGGATCGAGCCGGGGATCCTTGGCGGAGCCCATCACGGATTCGTTACTCATCTGTCGCAGCCGCTCCGTGGCGAAAATGCCTGAAAAAAGCCAGGCAAACGGGGATTCTGCGCATGCCATAGGGCGAAATGCGTCTCCCCGCAAGATTTTCCCGAACGGTCCTGCTCGATGAACGGCAGGTGAATGTCCAGATAACAGGCCGTTCAGCCGGAGTGGCGTATCGAAAGCGACCTTTCCGATATATCGCGTCCCGGCCGATCGCTGGCGGATGCCTGGAGTGCGTCTCATGTCTGCGTTCAACCGGCTCGTCGCGGCGGTGGCACTGTTTGCCGCCGCCCTGGTTGCGGGGGCTATCAGTTTTGCCGACGTTGTCCAGCGCGGCAGCGCCGTTAGCGTCTCGCACGAGCCCGACCGGCTGCCGGCGGAATATTTCGGACCTGTGGGCAACACGACGGACACTTCACCGCCGCCAGACCAGTCTGCGCGATAGGCTTTCCCGCCAAATCCCGTTTCCCGTTAAATCCCGAAATCCAGCAGCGCCTCGCCAGCGTGAATGGCGGCCGCGGGCGGCGTGAAGCCGCCGCCGGATTCGTGCAGCGTCAGGCCCGGCAGGATCGACAGGCCGGCGCGGCTGCCGGCAACGCCCTTGACGAGAATGCGGATGGCGGCCCGGCCGGCCTTTGAATGGACAGGCAAAATCCGCAGTGCGCCGAAGCGCCCGCCGCATGCGCTAATCACATCTCCAAGCGCATCGGCCCGGTGGATCATGGCGAATGTCCCGCCCGGCCGCAGCATCGCCGCGCAAGCGCGCAGCCACAGATCCAGCCCCTCGAGGGGTGATCCCGGCAGCGTATGGGCGCGCGCTTTCAAGGGATCGGGCGACACTCTGCTGGCAGCGGCGGCCTGATAGGGCGGGTTGGTGACAAGAATGTCCGCACAATTGTCCGCCAATCCGGCCGCTGCCCGTGCTTTTGCGGACAAAATGTCCGCGCAAACAACGCGCGCCCTGCCGGAAAGTCCGTTGCGTTCGATATTCTGTTCGGCAACCGCCGCCAGGTCCGGCTCGAGCTCGGCCAGAAGCACGTTCATGTCAGGATTTCGCTGCGCCACCGCGAGGCCCGCCGCCCCGACGCCCGCGCCGATATCGGCCAGCGTCCCGGTGGCAGCGCCGATGCAGGCGGCCAGAAGCACCGCGTCGGTGCCGGCCCGATGCCCCGTTTCGAGCTGGCGCAGGCGCAGCCGGCCGGCGAGCAGCGTGGTTTCGATCGTCTGCGGGCCGGGTTCAGCCATTGGGCAATTCCCCGGCAAGCCCCGCTTCGCGCAGAATCCGGCGCACCCGTTCGGCCTCCTGCCGGTCGACCATGATCCGGCGCGGCAGGAAGCCCAGCGATCCTTCAACGGCGCTCGTGTGCTGGTCTGCGACGAAATAGACTATCTCCTCTTCCTTGAGGATCGCCTCGATCGCCGATATCAGCACCAGATCGTTGGTTCGCAGAAGTTCGATCATCGCTCGCGCTTTCGCACCGTTCCGTTTTGCCGCCCGGTCCTTGCCGGAGCGCCCGCTGCCGCCCTATCGCCATAACGGCAAGGGTGCGGCCGGCGCTGTGTTGCACGCCCGTTTCCGGCATGCGAATAAACCTGCGGGCAGACTTTGGCCGCCATCACTGCGCCGGACGGGCACCCGCCCCCGGCCCTATGTACGGGAAATCCACGTGGGCGTCGTCGTTCCTTTGGAAGAAAAATCGCCGGACAAGGGCATCGAGGGGCTGGTCCAGCTCGTCGCCGCCGATATGGCGCGGGTCAACAGCACGATACTGTCGCGATCCATCTCCGACGTGTCGATGATTCCGGAAGTGGCGAACCACCTGATTTCCTCCGGCGGCAAGCGCCTGCGGCCGATGCTGACGCTGGCGACGGCAGGCCTGTCGGACTATCGCGGCGAGGGGCAGATCAAGCTCGCCGCAGCGGTCGAATTCATGCACACCGCCACTCTCCTGCACGACGACGTCGTGGACGAAAGCGACATGCGCCGGGGCAAGCTTGCCGCGCGCATGCTGTGGGGCAACGAGGCAAGCGTGCTGGTCGGCGACTTTCTGCTCGGCCAGGCTTTCAAGATGATGGTGGAAGTTGGCTCCCTGCCCTGTCTGGAGGTTCTCTCCACGGCCGCCGCCGTCATCGCCGAGGGCGAGGTGATGCAGCTGTCCGCGGCCAAGGACACGCAGACCACCGAGGACGATTACCTCGAAGTCATCCGCGCCAAGACGGCGGCCCTGTTCGCCGCCGCCTGCGAGGTCGGCCCCATTCTTGCCGGCCGGCCGAAGGCCGATATCGCCGCCTGCCGCAGCTATGGCGCCAACCTCGGCGTCGCCTTCCAGCTCATCGACGATGCCCTCGACTATGGCGGCTCGGCGGCGAAACTCGGCAAGAACGTCGGCGACGATTTCCGCGAAGGAAAAATCACCCTGCCCGTGGTGCTGTCGTTCCGCCGCGGCAACGATTCCGAACGCGCCTTCTGGAAGCGCACGCTGGAAGACGGCGACATCAAGGACGGCGATCTCGAAACCGCACTCGCCACCATGCGCCGGCACCGCGCCCTCGAAGACACGATCGAACGCGCCCGCCACTACGGCGCCATCGCCCGCGACGCGCTGCAAATCTTCCCCGACACAAAATGGCGTAAGGCCATGTTCGACGTCGTGGAGTTTTGCGTGAGCAGGGCGCACTGAGACGCGAGAGTCCCTTCTCCCCTTGCGAAGTCGGGTTTACCCGACTTCGCCTTACTGGATTGCGCAAGCCGGGCAAGCCCGGCTTGCGTTTGGGAGAAGGTGGGCCGGCCGCAGGCCGGGCCGGATGAGGGGCTGCCGACTCTCCGCAATCGCAGGCTTTCGCTCGTGGCGCACAGCGCTGCCCCTCATCCGCCCTTCGGGCACCTTCTCCCCAAAGGGGAGAAGGGAAGCGCTGCGTTTCGGATTATGTTATCAATAGCAAAAAGCTCCCGCATAAATGCAGCGCGATTTTCCGGGAAGACAAGGAGACGCCGCCATGTCCGCCACACCCACAACTTTCGTTCTCGTTCACGGCGCATGGCATGGCGGGTGGTGCTGGAAATATTTGGCGCGGGAACTGCGGGCGCGGGGGCATGAGGTTTATACGCCGACGATGACCGGGCTGGGCGAGCGCTCGCATCTGATGAGCGGCGACATCGATCTCGATACGCATATTCTCGACATCGCCAACGTCTTCCGCTGGGAGAATATTTCGGACGCGGTGCTGGTGCTGCATTCCTATGGCGGATGGCCGGGTTCGGGCGCGGTGGAGCTGATCGGTGAGCGGCTGAAGGGGCTTGTCTATCTCGACGCTTTTGTGCCGGAGGACGGGCAGTCGAACCTCGACATGCAGACGCCGGAGCGGCTCGCCATCATCAACGACATGCTGGCGAAGGGCGAAGTCTCGCGGCCCGGTCCGGCGGCGGCGAGTTTCGATATTGCCGATCCGGCGCAGGTGAAATGGGTGGACGAGAAGATGACGCGCCAGCCGCTCGGCGTCACGTTCCAGAAGATCAAACTGACCGGCGCACGGGACAAGGTGCCGGTGAAAGCCTATATCCGCGGCGGCAAACATGCGCAGGCGGCCTTCGACGGCTTTTACGAAAAATACGCCGCCGATCCGGCGTGGCGGACGTGGAACATGCCCTGCGGTCATCACGTCATGCTCGACATGCCACGCGAGCTTGCGGACATATTGGAAGAGCTGGCGGGGTGAGGCCACAACTGCCGGCGAAAGCGTTGCAATTTTGACTCACCGGTGCGGGAAACGTCATTCCGTCCCGGAACCACGCGCGGATGCGCACGCATTCCCCTGGGTTAACCGTTATATTCGGCCCATTCCGGGGGGATGAATGATTCGCACAATTCACTTTCGATGGCTGGGCGCAGCGGTTCTTGCAGCCTGCGCCGCGCAACCCGCAGCGGCGGGTTCTTTCTTCATTCGCGAACAGAGCGCCGAGGCGCTGGGCCAGGCCTATGCAGGCGTTGCTGCCGGCAATGGCGGACTGTCGTCGATGTTCTGGAACCCGGCGACGCTGACGCAGAAGCCCGGTGTGTGGACATCCTTCGTCGCGACGGGGATTTTCCCCACGGCCGATATCACCGCGCAGCCGGGCACAGCGCCGTTTCTGTTGCCGCTGGGCAATGCCGGCAACACTGCGCCATCGGCGCTGTTGCCCGCGCTATATGGCAGCTTTCAGGCCGGCGAGCGCCTCTGGTTCGGGCTTTCGGTCAATGCGCCCTACGGGCTGGCAAGCAAGCCGAACAATCCCGCCTCTTCGCAGCTCTATGGTCTCAAGTCGTGGATGAAGTCGGCGGAAATCGCGCCATCGGCGGCCTACAAGATCAACGACATGGTCTCTATTGGCGCGAGCGTGCGGTTCCTGAACCTGAAACTCTATCAGCAGACGGCGCTGGCGCCGTTTCCCGGTTCGCCCCTCCTCGTCATGCGCAGCGGAGCCTGGGGCGCGGGCTACCGGCTCGGCATTACGGTGACGCCGTGGAGCGGAACGACGCTGGGCCTCGCCTACAACAGCCGTATCGATGTGGATACGCGCGGGACCATGAGCTTCCCCATCCCGCTCGGGCCGATCCCGCCCGGCGCCTACGGCATCGGGCTGAAGATCGTGACGCCGGAGAGCGTCAACATCGGGCTACGGCAGCAGATCACGCGCGACTTTGCGATGAGCGCAACATGGGAATGGACGCACTGGAGCCAGCTCAAGGCCTCCGCCATCGTTGGCTCACCGATCCCGGGGCAGATCGCGCCCTTCTTCTATCGTGACGGGTGGATGGCCGCGCTCGGCGGCGAATACCGTTGGAGCGATGCGCTTACACTGCGCGCCGGCGTTTCCTACGAGCAATCGCCGATATCGACGCGCATCCGCGAAGTGCGCAATCCCGACACCAACCGCAAATCGCTGACAGCAGGCCTCACCTATCGCTTCACCGAAAAGCTGTCGCTGGATGCGGCCTATTCGGTCTCACTGCCGGGCCATGCAAAGATCAACATCCTGCCCGGCAATCCGACCTTCGCAACGGCTGGCGTGCCGTTTGTGGGTGATGTGGCGGGGCAGTTGCACCTTCTCTCCGTGGGCTTGAACTACCGCTGGGATTCGGCGCGCAGCGCGGGCGTCGTCGCGAAATATTGACGGCGTTTCAGCGCAGGATGCAGGCTTTCACCCACCAGCCGGGTCTGTCGCGGCGGATTGCGGCTGCGGCCCTCGATGCCCCGGTGCGGGTTTCGAAGAGGCCGAAGCAGGTGGCGCCGGAGCCTGACATGCGCGCCAGCCGGCAGCCGCGCGCGGCGCCGAGCACGGACAGGACGTCGACAATCCTGCTTTCCAGCACGCTGGCCGGGTCTTCCAGATCGTTGCCGGTTTTGGCCGCCAGCGCCAAGAGCGCCGGCAGCGGCATGGCGTCCGTCACGGCGGGATGCGGCGCGAAGGCGTAGTCTTCGCCCGGCGCGAGGCCAAGGCGCGCGAAGACTGCTTTCGTTTCCAGCGGCACGCGCGGATTGACGAGCACGGCGAAGAGCGGCGGCAGCTTGAGGAGCGGACCGAGGACGCCGCCCGTGCCGCGCATCATGCGGCCGCGGGCGGCAAGGCAAACGGGTACGTCGGAGCCTGTGGCGCGGGCGGCTTCCTCAACGCGGGCGTCGTCCGGCAGGAGCCCGTTGGCGCGCGCCAGCAGGCGCAGGGCGGCGGCAGCGTCCGAGGAGCCGCCACCAATGCCGGCCGCGGCGGGCAGGTTTTTCGACAGGCGAAACCTCCCGGAGGCAAGACCGGGTACATGGGCGGCCAGTTGCTGCGCCGCCTTCACGACGAGATTGCTTTCGGCCGGCCCGCAATCCTGCGCATAGGGGCCATCGGTCGAAAGCGAGAGTTCACCGCCCGGTTCGAATGTCAGCAGATCGCCAGCGGCCGAAAAGCAGACAAGGCTTTCAAGCTCGTGAAAGCCGTCGTCGCGCCGGCGGACGATGCGCAGGGTCAGATTGATTTTGGCAGGCGCGCGTTCGAAGAGCACCGGCATGAGCGCTGTCGCAAACGCTAGCCGCCATCGCTCCTGGCAGGCGCGCCTTCCTGCGGCGCAGAAGGCTCCGGCGCTTTCGGCGTCGCAGCAGGCTCCGGTGCAGAGGCAGGAGCAGATGCGGGAGCAGCCGGTTTCGCGTCCGAAGCGTTCTCGGCCTTCTTCTTCTCACTCTCTTCCTGCTCGAGCTTGTCGAGGCCGACTTCGATCTTGCGCAGGATGCGAACCTTGTCCTCGGGCTCGGGACCGAGATCGCGAGCGTGGTTCCACTGGAAACCGGCCTCGAGCTTGCGGCCTACCTTCCAGTAGACATCGCCGAGATGGTCATTGATGACGGGATCGGACGGGCGCAATTCGATGGCGCGCTCAAGTTCGCGCACAGCATCATCGTATTTGCCAAGCCGGTAATAGGCCCAGCCCAGACTGTCGACGATAGCCCCGTCGGTCGGCCGCAGTTCGACGGCGCGACGCAACATGCGGAAGGCTTCGGTCAGATTCTCGCCGCGATCGACCCAGGAGTAACCAAGATAGTTCAGAACATGCGCCTGGTCGGGGTAGAGCTCAAGGGACTTCTTGAAATCAGCCTCAGCCAGCGGCCAACGCTTGGTGCGCTCGTAGGCGATGCCGCGCAGATAATAAGTGCTCCAGTTGGCGCGGTCGTTCTTGTCGGAAAGGTCGAGCGCTTTCGTGTAGAGATCGGCAGCTTCGGCAAAGGACTTGCGCGACCGCTGCAGATTGGCAAGCGCAATGACCGCCTCGGCATCCTTGGGCCGTTTGGCGACCAGCGCGGTCAGGTGCTTCAGCGCCTCGTCCTTTTTCTCCAGCGATTCCAGCGACGAGCCGATCTGCAATTGCGCCATGTCCGACAGGGGCGACGATTCCGGCATGGATTCGTAAACGTCGATCGCCCGCGCATGCTGGTTCAAACGTTCGTAAATGTCTGCAAGCGCAACGATGGCGAGATCGTTATCGGGCGCGAGATATGTTGCCAGGCGCAGATAGACCATGGGCGCAAGCTCGCGTCCGCCCTGATTGCCCGCCGTGCCGAGCTGGTAGAGGACCTCGGCAACTCCGGAAATCGAATTGTCCGCATACAGCCGCAGCGGCTTTCCTGCCTCGGCATCGCGGATGGCGGCCTGCAAAGTGGGATGGCGCGGCAGGCCTTTCGACAGTTCCTTCAACGCAGCTAGGCTCGCCTCCTTGTCCGTTTTCTGCAGCATGGCGGCATAGGCAAGCACCACGGACAGGGTCGTTTTGGAATCGGCATAGGACTGCTTGATGCGCTTGAGTGCTTCCTCCGGTTTCTTGCCCGCATTTGCAATCAGAGCCGCATGGTAGTCGCGGAAGCTCTTGATGGCCGGATTGGAGAGGCTGTCCACTGTCTCCAGCGCTTGCGCCGTTTTACCCGAGCCCTGCCATGTCCATGCGGTCAGCAAGGTGCCGAGGATGTCGGTCTTGCCGGCGTTGCGCGTGCGGGAAAGTTGCGTCCGGGCGGTGATGAAATGTTTCATCTTGATGGCGCGAACAGCCAGAGCCTTGCGCGCCAGATCGTGTTTGCTGTCTTTTCTGACGAGCTTCTCCGCGATGGAAAAGGCTTCCGGCATATCGCCGTTGGCCAGCGTGGCGACAAAGGCGCGCTCCATGACGGTGCGATTGTTCGGATCGTAACGCAGCACTTCGCGGTAAAAGGTCGAAGCGGCGAGTGTATCGTTGCGGGCGCCCGCGTTGACGGCGGCGAGCCACGAGCCCGCCAGCGTGTCGGCGACTTCGAACGGTGTTGCAACGCTCCGGCTCTCGCGCGCAAGAGCGGCAGGCGCGAAAGCTACGCCCACGCTGAGCAGGCTTATCGCGGCAATCAGGTTCGACCGGCGGGACAGGGGGGAAAACATCAGGGGAATTCTTTCGTTTGGACGGAACGGGCCAGCACAGGACGAATTCAGGCCCGGCGAATCGAACCCGCCAAGCCACCAGACAATCTAGCCTGCGCAAGTACCGCGCGCGAGGCCGGACAGCCACTGGATCGCCAATAAACATGGCGCTTTTGCGCACGCGCGGCAAGCGTGGCATTTGAAACGCAAAAAAGGGCCGCCAGAACGTTCCGGCGGCCCCGAAGCGGGCAATTTCCCTATCCAGCCCGTTGTTACCCGAGGGCTATCATGCGCTCCACGGAGGCGCGGGCCCGTTGGGCCAAAGCCGGATCAATGACGACTTCGTGCTGCATATAGAGCAGGCTGTCGAGGATCTTCGGCAGCGTGATCCGTTTCATATGCGGGCACAGGTTACAGGGCCGGACGAATTCGACGCCGGCGGTTTCGGCCGCGATATTGTCGGCCATCGAACATTCCGTCACGAGTACAACCCGCATTGGCTTGTTCTTTTTCACGTAGTCGATCATGGCCGCGGTCGAACCGGCGAAGTCGGCAGTTTCCACCACTTCGCGCGGGCATTCCGGGTGTGCGACGATCTTGATCGACGGATCGTCCTTGCGCAGGGCGTCGAGCTCGGCCGCGGTAAAACGCTCGTGCACTTCGCAGGCGCCGGCCCAGGCTATGATTTTCACTTTGGTCTGGGCCGCGACGTTCTTGGCGAGATACTGGTCCGGCACGAAAATCACCGTGTCGACGCCCAGACTTTCGACCACTTCGAGCGCGTTGGAAGATGTGCAGCAGATATCGACCTCGGCCTTCACCTCGGCAGACGTGTTCACATAGGCGACGACCGGCACGCCGGGATACTTGGCGCGCAACGTCCGCACGTCGGCGCCCGTGATGGAGGCGGCGAGCGAACAGCCGGCGTTGAGATCGGGAATGAGGACCTTCTTCTCTGGATTCAGGAGTTTGGAGGTTTCGGCCATGAAATGGACGCCGCCCTGCACGATGACGTCCGCATCCGTTTTGGTGGCGAGCTTTGCCAATTGCAGCGAATCGCCAACCACGTCCGCAACGCAGTTGTAAATTTCCGGCGTCTGGTAGTTGTGCGCCAGGATAACGGCGTTGCGAACCTTCTTGAGGTCGTTGATCGCCTTTACATACGGCGCATGAAAGGGCCATTCGACCGGCGGAATGACGTTTTTCACCCTTTCGTAAAGGTGTGCCGTCGCCGCCTCGACTTCGGGCGTCCAGGCAAGATCCGGCATCGGCAGATCGCTGATTTTTCCCGGCGCAACCGGCGCTTTGCGGGCGAATTGCTTTGCGGTGATCATGTTCATGGCCGCCTCCTTTCGCGAGCCGGGCTGGCCGATCCAGCTTCGCTCTCTGTATTATGTTCACTATGAGCATAAGGTGGACCGAAAAATACGGCATCATCGATGCCGCAATATCAATGCCTTATACTCGTTTCGAGTATAATATAGGGCGAATGGACAGGAATTGCAATACCGGTTGATCTGCGACTTCCTGTTGCGGCTAACTATCGCTACATCCGCAGGTGCAGCTCCGACGGCTGGAAGCCCGGTTTTCCCGCACATGCAAACGCCGTATAGTGCGGCAAAAGCGATAACATTCGCTTGCAGCCGGGAGATACGCCATGCTCAGCGCGAAGGATAACGAGACCCTCACCCGCGTCGGTGCTGGAACGCCGATGGGAAAGCTCATGCGCCGCTATTGGCTGCCGGTCTGCGCTTCCTCGCAGGTGCCGACGCCCGATTGCGATCCGCTGCGTACACGGATGCTGGGCGAGAACTACATCGTGTTTCGCAACACCGATGGCGTGGTTGGCGTGCTCGACGAATATTGCATGCACCGGCGCGCATCGCTCGCCATCGGGCGCGTCGAAGACAACGGCATCCGCTGCCTCTACCACGGCTGGAAATTCGGCGTTGACGGCACCATCCAGAATACGCCCAACCATTGCGACGAGCGTTTCCGCCAAAGGCTGAAAGCTCCGGCCTATCCGTGCCGCGAGGCGGGCGGGCTCGTGTGGGCCTATTTCGGCCCGAAGGAACTGGAGCCGCCGTTCCAGCAATACGAATTCTTCGACGGACCGGACGAGAACCGCTGCATTTTCCGCATCAACATTCCATGCAACTACCTGCAGCTTTTCGAAGGCGGAACCGATTCCAGCCACGTCGGCATCCTTCATTGCAACATGGCCAATCCCGACTGGAAGGATCGCGCTTCATTCGTGCCGGACATGGACGATTACACGTCGGTCGCCATGGCGAGCGGCGACAATGCGCCGGACCTTGAGGCCGAGAATACGCCCTACGGCTACCACTACGCCGCCAAGCGGCAGGGACCTGTAGTAGACGGCGGGGAAACGCATTCCATACGCGTAACTGCCGTCATCATGCCGGTGCTGCGCATCATACCGCTGCGCGAGTATCAGTTCTTCGTTTTCGAGGTTCCAGCGGACGATATCAAGACAAGCACCTATATCGTCTGCCACGGGCCGAAACCCTTCGACCGGGAAAAGATGAAAGTGGTGCTTGGCCTCACCGACGAACGCTATTGGAAAGAAAACGATGTCGAATATCGCGCCACAGCTGAAAACCTGTGGTTCCAGGATCGCAGCCGGATCGAGGAGACTTGGTCGGGCATGACGGGGCTTATTCCGGAGGATTCGTCCATCTCGGTCTCGATGGGTCCGATCGTGGAGCGGCACAAGGAAGTGCTGGTCGCCGCCGACGCAGCCGTGGTTCGATTGCGCGAACGGCTTTTGCAGGCGATTGCACTGCACGAGGAAAAAGGAGAGGCACTGGGCGCGGCCCTGCCCGATCTGCGCAAGGTGCGCAGCCTCGCGGACACGAACGTACCTGTGGGAAAACGCTGGCAGGATTATCTGCCGGACAACATGAGCCCGTCGGCCAGTGCGAAAGTTCCGGCCGAATAGGAGGTGCAGGCGCCACGGCGCTGTGCGCCTTCGCACATCTGTAGCCATCTTGTGCAACGATAGCTCGATGACGCCGAACCTTTTGTCCGGCCTGATCGCGGAGACGAAGATGAAAAAGTCCCTTTTGGCTGCCGCTTCGGCGCTATCGCTTGCCACGCTCGCGCAGCTTGGATTCCCGGAGCCGGCCCAGGCGCAAATCCCGCGTGGCACGTGCATGGTGTCCGATCCTACCGGAACTCCGCTGAATGTGCGCCGTTCTCCGAACGGGCGGATCGTCGGCCGCGTCCGTAACGGCCAGATCGTCGTGGTGCGCGGGATTACCCGCGACGACCGGGGACGGCCGTGGGCGCTGCTATTCAGCAACGACGGCGCCTCCATAGGGTATGTCTTCCGCGAATACGTTTCGTGCCGGAACTAGCCGGAGAGACAATCATGAAAAGCTCGCTGATGCGCAGTGTACTGGCTGTGGCTTTTTTAGCGACGATTGCATCCAGTGCGGAAGCGCGCGACGCCCGCTGCCGCATATTCCAGGACGGGCGGCTGGCGCTCGACCGGCTGTGCGACTTCCAGCCCGAAGGCCGCAACGGGTCGTTCATTCTGTCCGCGCGCGGCGGCAATGGCTCGCTACTGCCAGGCATTTCGAACGTGAGCGTTTCGGTGTTCAGACCGGACACGGCCGAAGTGCGCGGCCTGACGCGGGACGGCATCAATTCGCGCTGGGGCGAAGCGCGCCGCTCGCCGAGCGACCGCGCCTGCTGGGCTGGAAGCGATTTCCGGATTTGCGTCTACTGACCACCGGTGTGCTATGATCCGCGCAATCGATACGAAAATTGTGCGGAGGATGGCATGATAAGCGCGAAAGACAATGAGACACTCACGCGCGTCGGGCCAGGAACGCCGATGGGCCGCATGATGCGGCGCTACTGGCATCCGGTCTGCGCATCATCACAAGTTGCAATGCCCGATAGCGACCCGCTGCGCGTGCGAATGTTTGGCGAGAACTTTGTCGTCTTTCGCGACAGCAACGGCGCCGTCGGCATTCTCGACGAATATTGCATGCACCGGCGCGCCTCGCTCGCCATCGGCCGCGTCGAGGATGGCGGCATCCGCTGTCTCTATCATGGCTGGAAATTCGGCGTCGATGGCACGATCCAGGAAACGCCGAACCATTGCGATGTGCGTTTCGCGGCGCGCATGAAAGCGCCCGCCTATCCCTGCCGCGAGGCCGGCGGCGTGATCTGGGGCTATTTCGGTCCGAAGGACAAGGAGCCGGTCTTCCAGAAATGGGGCTTTTTCGACGGGCCGGACGAGAACCGCGTCATCCTGCGGATCAACACAGCCGCCAACTATCTTCAACTCTGGGAAGGCGGCTGCGATTCCTCGCACGTCGGTATTCTGCACTGCAATCGCGCCAATCCGTCGTGGAAGACGAATACATTCGAAGCGGTGACGGACGAAGACTACAATCCCGGCGCGCTGTCTGTCGGCGACAATGCGCCGATCCTCGAAGTGGAAAACACCCCGTATGGCTATCAATACGCCGCCAAGCGGCAGGGGCCGGCGGGCGAAGACGGCAAGAGCAACCATTCGGTGCGCGTTACGCCCGTGATCTTCCCCACGGGGCGCATCATTCCCGCTCCGGCGTTTCAGTTCTACGTTTTCGAAGTGCCGCAGGACGATTTCAAAACCAGCACCTACCTCATCTGCCACGGCGACAAGCCCGTCGACCGGGAAGACATCAAGCGGATCATGGGGCTCGACAACGAACGTTTCTGGCGCGACGAGGAGGATTGCGAGTTCCGTGCAACGTGGGACGATAATCTCGGCCAGGACCGCATGGCGATGCGAAACGAAGACTGGTCGGGCTTTGCCGGCATCGAACAGGAAGACGCGATTATCGCGGTTTCGATGGGCCCCATCGTCGAACGGCACAAGGAAGTTCTCGTGGCAGCGGACATGGCCGTCGTGCGCCTGCGCGAACGTCTGCTGGAGAGCGTGCGCCGCAACGAAGCCGGCGAAGCGCCGCTTGGACTGGACATCGCTGACTACACGCCGGTCCGCGCGCTGGTGGACACTGTGATCGGCGCGGACGAGCGCTGGCAGGACCATGTGCCGGACGATATGGGCGCATCGCAAAGGAAAATGGAGCCTGCGGAATAAGGGTCATCCCGGAACGCGCGCATCGCGTATCCGGGACCGTTTTCTGCGACCAGAAGGTCCCGGCTCTCCGATACGCTCCGGCCGGGGTGACGATGGAGTTCTTATGCATCCCCGTGTCGAAGCAGACCGCGCCAATTCAACAGACCTCGACGTTGGCGGCGCGCATTTCAAAAGTTCCGCCCGGACCTATCTCGCCTCGTGGGCGAAGCAGCGGCCGTTTTATATTTTCAACAACGGCCCGCCGATCGTTGTCGCCGGGCGCTACGCGGACGTGCACGAGATTTTCACCGATGCGGAGCGTTTCGCTTCGGACCTGCCGCGCGGCGAGGGCTACGAGCAATACGACAAGTTCATGGGTGTGAAGTTTCTGACGCAGATGGACGGCGAGCAACATGCACGGCTGCGGCGTCTGCTCATGCCGGCCTTTTCGGCGCGGCGCATGGAACAGATGGAAGGCCGCATTTCGGAGATTATCGAAGATCTGCTCGACGACGTCGAAAATGGTCCCGACACATTCGACGCCATGAACGGCTTTGCTGCGCGGCTTGTCGTCGGCGCGCTGCTGACTGCGATGATTTCCCTGACGAAGGAACAGCAGCAGGTGCTGGTGGATTTTCAGGAGGTAATGCCGCTGACGACCAGCGCGAAGCCCGGCGCGCCTTGGCCGGAAGTCTGCCAGATCGCATTTCGCAAGATGAGCGATGTGGTGACTAGCGTTATCGCAGAGCGCAGAAAGAATCCGAAAGAAGATTTTCTCGGCGATCTCGTGCTGGCGCGCGACGAAGGCGACAGGTTGACCGACAGGGAATTGTTCGACCAGATTTTCGGCATATTCGGCGCGCTGGCGACGACACCGCGCTCGGCTTCTGGCCTGATGCTGGAATTGTATTCGAACCGCGACCAGCTGGACGACCTGAAGACGCACCCTGAATTCCTGGAAGATGCCGTGGAGGAAGGCCTGCGCCTGGCCGGCAACGGCTATTTCACATTCCCGCGCATCGCCACGCGCGACACGGAAGTCGGTGGAACGTTCATCGAAAAGGGCATGATCGTGCGGCCATCGATCCTGTCGGCGAATTACGATCCTGACGTCTTCCCCGATCCGCTGCGCTTCGACATCCGCCGCAAACCGAAACGCATCATGACCTTCGGCGCGGGCCCGCATCATTGCATCGGCAATATTCTCGGACGCACGACACTGCGGCTGGCGCTGGCGCAATTCATGCGGCGCTTTCCGGATGCACGGCTGGCGGACGAGGCTTTTGTTCCCGAATACGGTGGCGCGGTCGGCGAGTTGCGAATGAAAAAGCTGCCAATGGTGCGGGGGTAAACCATCATCCCGGCCGCCGCACAGCGCAGAGCCGGGATCTTTTTCCGTAGCAACAGGGTCCCGCATGAATGCTGCGAATTTTGCGGGATGACGTTTGCCTATTTCACCAGACTCGCGTTTATGATCGCGGTGCGGCCTGAGGCCGCGGCGGCGAGGCCATCCGTCAGCGCCTTGCGGAACTCGTCTGCTGTCTTCGCCTTGGCGCCGAACATGCCGTAGTGCGAGCCAAGCTCGTCGTATTCCGGCCCCTGGATGTTCACGCCGTAGTGGACTTTGGTCGTGTCGGCGACGCCGTCGGCATAGTAAATCACATGGCCCTTTCGCATGGCCTCGTATTTCTTGTTGTTGCAGACGACGATGACGATCGGCAGGTCGTAGGTTTTCGATGCGCCAAGCGCCTGCACGATCGGGTTGTACAGAAACGATCCGTCGCCGACGAACAACACCACGGGGCGTTCCTTCGCGGCAAGCTTCGCGCCGAGCGCTGCGCCAATACCCTGCCCCAGCGCACCGCCCGTAACGCGGAAGAAGCTCTGCGGCATATCGAGATTGAGATACGGGCGCATCTGCGGCATGTGCGTGATCGTCTCGTCACAGACGATGACGTCCTTCGGCAGAACTTCGGCAGCGACAGCGGCCATCGCGATGCAATCCATGCCGTCCTTGTTCGCAAGCGCCTTGTCGGCGTCCGCTTTCAGCGCAGCGACCAGCTTGTTGTGCTCGGCCGTCCAGTGATTGCGGCGCTCCTCGATCAGCTTTGCGTCGGAGCCTTTTACGGCCGCTTCCGTCAGCAGTTTCAGGGAGGCGGCAATGTCGCCTTCGAGATACATTTCCGCGCCGATGTCCTGATAGGCCAGGTGATGCTTCAGCGGGTTCTCGCTGATGGCGACAATGCGGCCGGAGCCGAAGCGCTTGTTCGGCGGATACCATGGCGCCTTGCCGCCGACGAGCAGCACGAGGTCGCATTGTTCGAGCAGGCCGAAGTTCTGGTAGCCGAGCCACATCGGGTGGTTGCGCGGGAAGTTCGTATAGACGCTGGCGCGGCCATTGATGACGGGAAGCCCCAGCGCCTCCGTCATGGCGACAAGCGCGTGGTAGGCGGCCGGATCGCGGCCCGAGGCTTCGGTGACGACGGCAGGGCGTTTGGCTGAGCGCAGCAGGGCCGCCACTTCCTCGACATCTTCGGGCATGGGCTGGAGCTTTGGCGCCAGGCGCACGCGGGGAAGATCGGCAGGCTTCGACCAGGGATGCAACATCGCTTCCAGCGAGACGTTGAGATAAACGGGGCCCTGCGGCTGGCGTTGCGACATTTCGTAAGCGCGGGTGATGGAATTGTAGAGCGTTGGCGCCGAGGTGATCTGCGTCGACCATTTGACGATGGGTGCAACGAACTTGTTGGCGCCGCCGACGCTGACGCCGCCGTACCATTGCGGCTCGACGTCGATCTCGGGATCGGCGCCGAAGGTCGTTGACTCGCCCGACATGACGACCAGCGGAATTTCAGCCTGCGTTGCGCTGAGCATCGCCATCGAGCCGTGCATGAGGCCGACGCCGGCGTGGATCATCACGGCCTGCGGCCGGCCGGTATAGGCTGTGTAGCCGATTGCCATGTCGACGGCGACCGTCTCGTGCCAGCAATCGAGGAACGTGGGGCCATCGTTCTTCTCGACGGTCTGGCGCGACATCGCCTCCCATACCGGGCTCCATTCCGAACCCGGGGAGGACATGATGTAGTCGACGCCGAGATTGCGGAACGCCTCGACAATAGCTTCGCCGCCGTCCTGATAATTTTTCATTCATGCCTCCCTGCGGCGGGGGCGCTTTTTCCCCTTCGCCGGATCGTTCGTTACCGGTTGTCCGGCCGCAATCTATTCGGCTGCGGCAGTGTGTCCCGAAGCGCTTCTATCGCGTTTTCCGGCCGCTGGCCATGCCGGGCGCGTCAGGCCAAGGTTGGCGCGCAGCGTCGTTCCGGCATAGGCGGTACGGTACAAGCCGCGGCGCTGCAATTCCGGCATCAGCAGGTCGATGAAGCGCTGCAGGTCGCGTGGATAGACCGGCGGCATCATGTTGAAGCCGTCGCAGGCCTTCTCGCTGACCCATTGCTCCATATGGTCCACGACATCTTTCGGCGAACCGATGACTATGCCGTGACCGCGCGCGCCGGCAAAATGCTTGTAAAGATCGCGCAGGGTCATGCCCGGATTTTTCGCGACCTGCTCGCGCACGAGGTCGGCGCGGCTGCCGCCGCGGGCGCTGACGGGAATGTCGGGAACGGGGCCGTCCGGATCTGCGCGGGACAGGTCTACGCCCATGCGGTTCGAGAGTAGAGCCAGTCCCATGACGGGATCGATCAGGTCCTGCAATTGCGCGTAATCGGCCTGCGCCTGATCACGGCTTTCGGCAACAAAATACATCAGCCCCGGCATGATTTTCAGACTGTCGGGATCGCGGCCGTAATGGGCCATGCGGCCCTTCACGTCGGCGTAGAAGGCCTTGGACGGTTCCAGATGCTGCTGCGCGGCGAACACGACTTCGGCCGTGGCGGCGGCAAGTTCGCGCCCGTCGTCCGAGGCGCCGGCCTGCACCATCACCGGCTCACCCTGCGGCGAAGGCGGCACGATCATCGGCCCCCTGACCTTGAAGAACTCGCCCTCATGCTCGAGCACGAAAAGTTTCTCCGGATCGATGAACAGGCCGGTAGCCTTGTCGCGGACAAACGCGCCGTCTTTCCAGGAATTCCACAAGCCGCGCACGACATGCGCAAACTCCCAGGCCATGGCGTATCGCTTCGATTTTTCGACATGTTCGGCATGACCGAAACTGTCGGCCACCCGGTCGTTGCCGGAGGTAATGAGATTCCAGCCGGCCCGGCCACCGCTGGCGAGATCCAGCCCGGCGAAACGGCGCGCGAGCATATAAGGCTGGTCGTAGGTCGTCGTCGCGGTGCAGACGAGGCCGATATGTTTCGTGTGCTGGGCGATGGTCGCCATCACCGCCATCGGCTCGATCCAGGATCCTGCCGCGTCATGGCTCATGGCTTCCAGCGAGCCGCGCCAGAAGCTTAGGGAATCGGCCATGAAGAACATGTCGAACAGGCCGCGCTCGGCAAGCTGCGCCAATTCGATGATCCGGCCAGTATCGACGTCGAAATCCGGATGCGCGTCCGGATGCCGCCACGCCGCCATGTGCTGGCCGCCGCCCGGCCAGTAGAACATGCCGAGCTTCATGTGCCGCGGATCATTTGCCGAAGCTGCCGCCATCGCGCGTCCTCCCGTTTCCGGCAGGATGGCATTGGAGGGAGGGGGAGGCAACCGCCTAGAGCATCGTTCGAAACAGTGGTTCCGGATTTTCGCACGGGCTCGCCGTCAGGCGGTCCAGCATGAAAATGCCGATAAGCCCCATTTCGAATTCGTTGAAACGGGAAAACCTTATCGTTAACGATGCTCCAATCTCTGGAATGGATCAGCTTTTGTCCGTTCAAATGATGCCATTTGAACGCACACTGATCTACGTCTGTCCCGGCTTCAGCTTGTAGAAAATATGCGTGCCGATCTTGTTCATGCGCTTCAGCTTTTTTGCCCAGCGCGGATTGACGTATGTGGCGTGATAATGGGTCGAGCCGCCGACTTTCGCGAGATAGGTGTGGCCTTCCAGAACCTCTTTGGCGATACGCACCGCGACCGCCCATGAGCCCTGCTCGCGGACGGCGAGGGATTTTCCTTCGCAGGCGAAGGAGAACTGGCAGGCCTTGTAGCGGTGGCGGTTCTGGAAGACGACGCCGCAGACGCTGTTGGGATAGAGCGGGCTCAGCACGCGGTTGAGAATGACCTGCGCAACTGCGGCCTGCCCATCTTCGGATTCGCTGCGGGCTTCAAAGTAAATGCCCTGCGCCAGACATTTGCGCTGCGCAGGCTCGTTCGCTTTGGCGATAAGCGCAGCGTAGTTCGGCTTGTCCTGCTTGCGCGCGACCTGCGTACGCCTTTCTTCCGGGACTTTCACCGCGCCTGGCAGCAGCATGGGTGCGGAGACGACGCGCACGTTTTCGCCAGCATTGACGGGTGTAGCGGACGAGAGCGCCGCGGCGCGGGAGACGCCCGGGGTCGATCCATCGAGATGGCGGGCCGTCGGCACGGACACGAGCGTGGCGGAGCTCCGCCGGCTCAAGCCTCCGCTGGAAGGCGTCGAAGATTGTCTGGGTTCGCTGTCAGGACTCGCCTGTGCGGGCGCAGGACCGTCGGAAGACCCCGTCTTACGAAAACCGCTGAAGCCGAGAACGTCGCCGGACAGCGCCTGCTGATTGGCGATGAACACACGCATCGAATTCTTGTTGCGCAGTTTTGCGTCGAACGTCGGACGCAGGCCGATGAACGGATCGCCCTTGTTCGAACGGTCGGGGCGCGGAAAACCGTATTTTTTCGGCTTCAACGTGATGCGCGGCTCGATTTCGTCCGGAACCGTCTCGAATGGCGTTTCCTCATTGCCGGTCATCAGCCTGGCTAAACGGATGAGATTGTCGTGGCCCGGTCCCAGGGCGCCGGGCGGAAGCGACGCGGCCAAAGAGATAGTGGGGACCAAATCGGCTGGCGCAGCTGCGGGTCTGGCGTTCAGAGCAGCAATGTTGCCGCCAATCTCGGCGTCCCATCCGGCGCCGGCGGGAAAGGAGACGGCGAGCCCGGCGCCGAGGCACCATGGCATCACCGTTCCCAATGCCCACAATACGCGTGACCGACTCATACACAACCTACGCTACGCTACGCGGAAAACCTGCCGCACGGTAAGAGCGCGTCTCCGGCTGAAACGCCGAACTGAGAGGTCCGTTTATGCCCGATTAAGCTTGAGACCCGGTTACCGGCAGGGATGGCGGCTCGTACCGGATTGGCACAGCAACGCTGGCCGGACGAACGCCCGCCAAAGCTGCTTTGGATCAAAGACGCAGGCCATCGCATTGCCTACGCTTGTGTTGTGCCCGGTTCCCGATGGTGCAGCCGCCTTATGCGGGCTGCACTGCGAACTGTGGCTTCTGTAGGAGAAAGTCATGCGCCATACGGCAATCGCGATTTTCCAGGCCCTGATTTTGCTCGCCGTCATCGCGCCGCCGGCGCTGGCGCAGGACCCCGGCGACATACGCGAGGGGCAGGCCATCGCGCAAAGGGATTGCGCCGGATGCCACAGCCTGAGCGGCGCCAACCGCGCCGGAACCGATGCGCCCACTTTCGCAGCGATTGCGGGCATGCCGTCCACGACGGCACTGTCCATCCGCGTTTATCTTCGCACGTCGCATATCAACAAGACGATGCCAAATCTCATCTTGAGCGAAGAGGAGATCGACTCGTTGGCCGCATTTATCTTAAGCTTGCGGACGCGGTAGAATTTTGCTTGCAGATCGCTCGAGGGGGAGGCGCATGACCGGGGAACAATTGAGGGTTATTCATCCGACAGATTTTTCGCCGGTGAGCAACAGGGCCTTCGCACATGCTTTGAGACTGGCCATTGCAACGCATGGCGAATTGCTTCTGCTGCATCTGGAAACCCACAAGGTCGACAAGCCGAGCTGGCGCGACTTTCCACACGTGCGCGATACTCTCGAGGCCTGGGGGATGCTGCAACCGGGAGCGGCGCGATCGGACGTGCAAACCAAGGTCGGCATTCACGTCGCGAAATTCGATATCGTCGACCCGGACATCGCGCACGGCGTTGCCGGCTTCACGGAAAAGTACGGTGGCGACCTGCTCGTCATGGGAACGGAAGGGCCGCGCCGCTTTGCCGGCTCGAAAGCCGAAGACATTTTTCGCACGGCCCATATGCCGACCCTGTTCGTACCGGCGGGAGCCCGGGGATTTGTCGACGCGACCAATGGTCAGCCGCTTCTGCGGCGCGTTGTGGCTCCTGTCGATCACGCACCGAAGCCGTTGAACGCCATCCGGCAATTGGCGCGTCTTATCGTGCCGCTTGGACTGCCGGCGCACGGGCTGGAACTCATCCACATCGGCCGCGATGCGCCAGAGATCCGGCTGGCCGGCCAGGATCGCCCTTTGCCCGTCACCTGTCTCGACGGGCCGGTTGTGGATACGATTCTGGCGCGGGCGCAGGATGCCGATCTGATCGCATTGACAACGGAAGGCCGGCACGGCGTGCTGGACGCATTGCGCGGCACAACGACCGAGCGGGTGCTGCATGGCGCACCCTGCCCGGTACTTGCCATCCCGGCATAAAACGGCGGAAAGAGGCCGTTTCAGAGTTCCTTCGTAACGATATCGACGTTGACGCTGTCGGGATCGAGTTTTCGCGGCGCCGCATCGACGCGCTCCAGCTTTACGCCTTTTTCGAAAGCTGCCATTTGCAGGATTTCGAGCGGCACGTCGCCTGAACTTTCGAACCAGTATTGCGCACCGCGCGGAATGAGAATGCCTTCGTGCTTGCCGAATTCGCCGATGAGCACATCGCCGGGGCCGTAAAACTTGACTTTGCCTTCCAGCACCATCCAGAAGCCATCCATGCCGTTGTGCGAATGCAGGTTGTTTTCGCCGCCCTCGGTGACGATTTGCACGCGACCACGGATGATATCGCTCTTGGCGAGTTGCACGATGCCCTTGCCGCGCTTCAGCTCGGGCTTGACATAACTGAACGTCTGATAGGCCAGCGCCGCTTCGGCCGTCGTGTTATCGTCCATGTCGATCCTCCTTGCTTATTCCCAAACAGCCTATCTGATTTTCCGGCGCAGAGGAAACTGCCGCCGCGCTGGAAACTCCCGGTCAAAAGTCGTTCTTCGGCACGTCCGCGCCGTGATAGTCGCTCTCGTAGAACTCCGGGTTCATGCGGCTCGCCGCGCCGTCCTTGGCCAGCTCGCGGACGAATTCCTCGCGCAGGAACGGGTCTTCATCGTAATAGGGAATGGCGTCGCCGCCGTCCTTGATGTCGATGGCGCCGCGGTCGGTCATCGCTTCGCCCGGTACGCCTGGCTTGCGCGAGCGCGAATTATTGGGTCCGAACCACGCCGTCAGGCGCAGCGGGTCCTTGCTGACGCCGAAATGCTGGTGGAACCAGTCGCCGGTCATGGGTGCCGCCGAAACCATGCCGCCGAATTCGTAGTCCTGACGGCGCACATCCTCCGCCTTGCCGTCTTTCCAGGGTTGCATGCCGAGCCGCTCCGGCCAGGTGTAGGTGTAGCCCCTGCCCTTCAGGCAGATCAGGACAGCTGCAGAAGCGTGTTTGTGCGCCTTGGAATAGCGCCCGGTTTCGTGCTGGCCAACCCAGAGATAGAAGCGGTTGCCCGCCATATGCGGCTCCATGCGCCGGTAGCCGGGAGAGCGGCGGTTATCGAGCGGCAATTCGGTGGTGATGACGTCCGGCACGAAGTTCGTGCGCCGCATGGCAAGGCCGCGGACCGGATCGGGCGCGATATCCTCGTTCGGCTTGAAGTAATCTTCGCCGCCGGCATAGCGCTCGGAGAAATTATACGGGCAATTGAAGACGTAGTGCGGATTGTCGAACAGGTTCATGATGTTCGGCGCAGACGTGCCGCACAGCAGCACCGCGGGCGCATTCGTGGCGTTAACGAAGCGATGATGGGCGTTGAGCGGAATCGAGAACAGGGAGCCGCGCTGCCATTCGAAGGTTTGCTTGTTCGGCTGCCCCTCGTTCCAGACTTCGGTCGAACCGCGGCCTTCGACAACGAGAACCACCTTTTCGTAGATGTGCCGCTCGATGTTGAGGGCGCCGCCGGCAGGAATCTCGACCGCATACATGCCCCAAAGGCCTTCGGTTCCGAAAAGCTGGATGTAGGTGCCACGGCCGCCGAGACGGCTCCAGGGCTTCATCGGCAGGTCCAGAACCGTCTTGCAGCCAATGTCGCGATGGACGGGAATTCCCTCGGCTTCCATAAATCGGTCGTAGGGCATGGCCGGACGGCCAAACTTGCCCAGTCCCGCGTTCTCGCCCGCCTTGGGTTCGTGCCAATGGGAAAAATTGTCGTCATGCGGCATGGGCTTCCTCCGTCTTTCCCGTTCGTCTTTCCGGTTCCTCTTGGGTCCGTAACGACGCGACTTGTGCCAACGCTGCGCTACCGGCCGAACGTTCGGAATGTGAATGATACCGGGACGCTTCCCTGTCAAGCATCGGTCGAGAAATGCGGGGCTGAGGCGATCGGTCCCGCACGAAAGACTTGAACTGGCAGCCTGCAAGCAGCACGATCCGGGCAATGATCTGGCCAGGGAGCGAAACAGCATGGAATTCGGCATTCAGTTCTTTCCTTCCGTGGGTCCGGAGACGAAATCGGCCGAGCAATACTGGCGCGAGGCGCTGCACCTGACGCGACTGGCCGAAAGCCTCGGCTTCACGAGCGTGCGGACAGTGGAGCATTATTTCCATCCCTACGGCGGCTACAGCCCCAGCCCGCTGGTGTTTCTTTCCGCCGCCGCCATGGCGACCAAAACCATGCGTCTGATTACCGGAGCGGTGCTGCCCGTATTCAACAATCCGCTGAAAATAGCCGGCGAGATCGGCATGGTCGACGCAATATCCGGCGGCAGGCTGGAGGTGGGCTTTGCGCGTGCGTTCCTGCCGCACGAATTCGGTCGCTTTGGCGTATCGATGGACGAGAGCCGCGCGCGTTTCGACGAGGGCCTCGAGCAGGTGCGCTTGTTGCTGGAAGCGGAAAACGTCAGCAGCGAAGGCCGTTTTCATTCGTTCAAGGACATCACGTCGCTGCCCCGGCCGACGCAGAAACCGCGGCCGCCGTTCTGGATCGCTTCGATCTCGACTCCGGAATCCTTCGAGATGTGCGGCCGCAACGGGCACTACATGATGGCCATTCCACTCGCCAGCGAAGCAACCGCGAAACTGGCGCGGCTTTACAGGGACTCGTGGAAAGCAGCAGGGCACGCTGGATCTGGCAAGGTGATGCTGGCGTTCAATATGTTTTGTGCGCCCACGCAGGCCGAAGCGGTGGCAAAGGCAAAAAAGGACCACGAGCATTATCTCAACGCCATCGCCGACGGCGCAGCCGAATGGGGCAAGGGCGCGTTTTCGCACGACTATCCGAATTACCAGAAAATGTACGCGGCGCTGTCGTCGGAGAATTACGACACGACCGTCGCCAAGGGCACGGCTTGGATGGGCTCGCCGGACGAAATCTCCGCAACGATCGAAAAATACAATCGCGACTGCGGCGGCTTCGACATTGCCTCGCTGCAAATCAACTTCGGCAATCTCAAACTGGAGGACGCCGAAGCGTCCATGCGCCTGTTCGCGAAAGAGGTGATGCCGCGTTTTGCGAACGCATGACGCGCTCGCAAAGAAGAGCATGCAGTCTGCGCGTCAGGACTTCTTGGCTTTCTTCTTTTTCGGCGCGAAGAGAAGGTTGCGCAGATACGTCTTCGCTTCCTCCGGCGCAGTAGCGATTTCCGCCAGCATCTCGCCCGCGTCCTTGGCGCCGACCGGGCTCACGTCGACCCCCATTTTTTGCGAGTCGGCGAGAAATTTCTGACTCTTGCACATGGCCATGAACCCGTCCTGCAAGGCTTTCGCGCGATCGGCGGGAATATCCGGCGGCGCGACGAATGGGCGCGAAAGCTGATAGGGGATTTCCGCCAGGGTTACCAGCGTGCGGTCTTTCTTGTCCTTTACGAGTTCCCGCGCGGTGGGTGCGTCCTTGAAAGCCGGATGGCGTGTCTTGCGCGCGAATTGCAGCAACACCCGCACGGGGCTGTCCGGACGCAGCCAATGCGGATAGGTTGACGAAACGGAAGAAAGTCCGACAAACCGGCCCTGTATCTCTCCGCGCTCGATTGCCGGGTTGAGCGCATTGGTGTCGCGGTAGCCGGCGATCAGTTTGATCCGCGCGCCTGTCGTGTCGCGCATAAGAACGGCGATGTCGTTGCCCGTGGCGCCGGAGGCCGTGCCGCCGACGATGACTTCCGGCCCGCCCGGACGGATGAGATCGGCGAAGGATTTGGCCGGCGCATCCTTGCGCACGAAAAGCATGTAGGCGTCGTTCTCCGCACTCGAGGGCGAGCCCAGCCATACGAACTTGCGCGGATCGAACTGCACGTTCTTGTTGCCGCCGAGGACACCCATCAATGGCATGTTGCGCGAGAACGTGCCTATCACGGTACCGTCTTTCGGCGCCGCGCTGTAAAGATAATTCGCCGCGCGCAAGGAACCCGCGCCAGGCATGTTCTGGACGATGACGTTGGGCTTGCCGGGGATGTGATCGCCGATGTGACGCGAGACCAGCCGTGCGTAGGCGTCGTAGCCGCCGCCTGTGGCGTAGCCCACCACGATGACAAACTGCTTGCCCTTGTAAAAGCCTGCCACATCGGCCCATGCCGGCGTTGCGGCCGCTGCAATGACAGCGCCAAGCGCCGAAACGAAAGTTATCGCTCTTCGCATTGTGTCCTCCCTTTTCGATTTGCAAGTCTAGGGAGAATGTCAGCGGCGCACAAGTCGCAGGCCATGGCGGAAGGTCTCCGCCAACCCGATGGCGCCGGAAGCCTCCAAAACAGAACGCAGACAATTTACAGGTTCGCGAGCTGCGCCTAAACATGTTGCCAAAAATGCGTACTTTGGAGAGAACGACGTGAAATCTGCGGAGGAACGGCTTGCGGCTCTCGAAACCCGCCTGCAGAAGCTCGAAGATCAGGCGGCCATTTATCAACTTCTCGCCTGCTACGGCATCGCTGCCGACAGCGGCTCGGCAGAGCGCGCATCCCGGATTTGGACAGAAGACGGCGTTTACGATTTGCACAGTCAGATCATGGACGGACGCGCGGACATTGTCGCGGAACTCGAAGGCGCCTGGCATCAGGGCCTCATTCAACGCGGCAGCGCGCATGTGATGGGCATGCCCCATGTCAGCATCGATGGCGACGAAGCCGTGGCGACAAGCCAGTCGCGTCTTTACCGCCGCGAGGACGACGGGACATACCGGGTTCTTTCGTGCAGCGCCAACCGCTGGGAATTCTGGCGCACGCCGGATGGATGGCGATGCAGCCGGCGCATATCGCGCAAGCTGGATGGTTCTGCTGAATCGCACGCGGTTCTGGCGCAGGGTTTGAGGGAGGATGGGGAATGACGCAGACAGCGCTCGTGACAGGGGCCGCAAGAGGCATTGGTTTCGCACTTGTCCAACGGCTGGCGCAAAGCGGCTGGAACGTGCATGCGTGCGCCCGCGATGCCTCCGCCTGCGAACCGGTATCGAATGTTGCCTGGCACAGCCTGGACGTGACGGATTTTGCTGCGGTGGATGCGCTGGCAACGTACTTGCGCGGCACGCCGGTAGACCTGCTTGTGAACAATGCCGGCGCAGGCCCGCGCGGCGGCGGCGCGCTCGGCTCCATCGACTATGCACAATGGCGCAAGGTTCTGGAGATCAACACCCTCGCGCCAATCAAGATGATCGAAGCTTTCGCGGGCCACGTCGCCGCTTCGCAGCGCAAACTTGTGGTGTCCATCTCCAGCGAACTCGGTTCCGGCGCAGCCATCGATGCGCATGGACTTGGCGGCAGCGGACCATGGATTCACTATCGCTCGTCCAAGGGCGCTTTGAATATCGCCCAACGGTCCATCGACGCGGCGCTGAAGGACCACGGAATAACGGCGTTTCTGGTGCATCCGGGCTGGGTTGTCAGCAGTATCGGCGGGCCGCATGCGGCATTGACGCCAGAACAAAGTGCGGCCGGTATTGCCGAAACCATAGAATCAGCGGACGCTTCGCTGCATGGCGCATTCGTAACGTTCGACGGGCGGCGGCTGGCGTGGTGACGCCGTTTGCAGTTCGCTATTTATCTTTCAAGTAAAAGCCCGCAGGAATGCCGTTCCTGGTTGCAGCCGCGTCCGGATCGAGAGATCCATCCCAGGTCAGCGCATCGTAGCGCATGCCGTTGATAGCGTCGGCGCGTGGCGAAACAAGCCAGAGAAGCGGCGGCACCATTTCCTCCGGCTCGACGAACCTGCCCATTTTCCCTTCACGGCTGGCCCGCCGGAAACTGTCTGCCATGCCTTCGGTATGCGCGCCGGCGCCGGGATTGAGAATGTTCACCGTCACGCCGGTACCGGCGATTTCCCTGGCCCAGACTTCGGAGGCCATCTCGAGCGCTGCCTTCGACTGGCCATAGGGCGTCGTGCCTGGCCGGTTCATGGTTTCCAGCTTGGTGGTGACGTTGATGATTCTGCCCCAGCCCTGCGCGATGAGTTTTGGCGCTATCCGGCTCGACATTTTCACCGCCACCATAACATTCGTGTCCATTACGTTCTGGACAATGCGGTCGTCAATTTCCCAGAAGCGCGGAGCCGGCTTGCCGAATTCCGCGCCGGGATCGATATAGGTAAAGGTCAGGCCGGCGTTGTTGATCAGGCCGTCGATGCGGCCGAATTTCTTTTCGGCAAGCGCGATCGCATTGTCGCATGCTTCGCTTTCGCGCAAATCCGCAGCAAGCATGGCGATGTTTTCACGCAAGGGCTGCGAGGTTATCTCGCCCTGCAGCCGCGCTACATCGTTTTCGATATGACCGACGGCGAGAACGCGATGGCCCGCGCCGGCAAGGCCCAATGCCATCGCCCGCCCCAGACCGCGCAATCCGCCCGTTACGATAAAGACGCGGCCCGGCATTGGAGCTCCTGCTATTATTCCGGATAGCCGTCCGGTTTGACGTACAGCTCGTCACCCATGCGCGACGGAACGCCCTCGCCCGCAAGGGTTTCTTCAAACTCCTTGCGGATATAAGGGTCTTCCTGAAAGTAAGGAATCGCCGTTCCGCCCTTCGCAAGATCGATGGCGCCGAAGTCGATCAACTTTTCGCCGGGCCGTCCCGGACGGCGTGCGGGATGGTTGTTGACGCCGAACCAGGCCGTCAGCCGCAGTGCTTTCTTGCTGACGCCGAAGTGCTGGTGGAACCAGTCGCCTGACATTGGCGCAGCGGACACCATGCCGACGGGCTCATAGTCCTGCCGCATCACTTCGGCGGATTTGCCGTCTTTCCACGGCGTCGTGCCGAGTCGGTCCGGCCAGGTGTAGCTGTACCCCTTGCCTTGCAGGCAGATCAGAACGGCGCAGGAATCGTGCTTGTGGGCTTTCGAATAGCGACCCGTCTCGTGCTGGCCGATCCAGAGATAGAAATCGCTTGCGGTAAACTCCGGCTCGAGACGCCGGTAGCCGGGCGAGCGGCGGTTGTCGAGCGGCATTTCACAATTGGCAATGTCAGTCATGAAATTGGTCCGCTGCATCGCAAGGCCGCGCAGCTTGTCGGGCGCGATGTCCTCGTTCTGCTTGAAGAACTCGTCGCCGCGCGCGAAGGCGTTGTCGAAAGCGAAGGGGCAGTCGAATACGAATTTGGGATTGCCGATCAGGTTGAAAATGTTCGGCGCCGACGTGCCGCACAAGAGAAGCGCTGGCGAATTGGACGCATTCACGAAACGATGCTTCGCGTTCAGCGGAATGGAGAACATCGAGTATTGCTGCCACTCGAAGGTTTGCTTCTTCGCGTCCGGCGTGTCCTGCCAGACTTCCGTGGTGCCGCGTCCTTCCACCACCAGCACCGTTTTCTCGTACAGGTGCTTTTCGATATTGAGCGCGCCGCCGGCAGGAACCTCGACGACGTACATGCCCCACAGACCTTCGGTGCCGAAAAGCTGGATATAGGTTCCGCGGCCGCCGAGGCGTTTCCACGGCGCGAGCGGCAAGTCCTGCACGCGGCGCACGCCGATTGCGCGGTGAACCGGTATGCCCTCCGATTCCATGAAGCGGTCGTAGTTGGACGGTGCGCGCTCGAACTTGCCGAAGCCGGCGATTTCGCCCGCCTTCGGTTCGTGCCAGTGAACGACGCCTTCGGAATCATGGGGCATGTTATTTCCTCGCTAATTGCCATTGTAGAGCGCTCAGGAATGGCGACGGAGTGTTTAATTCTGCATTTGGTTCGCCGCACGGATTTTTCGCGTGCGCTCAAGTGCGCCAGCCGGAGCAGACGCCAATTTTTCAATCACCTACAGCATCTGCTCCCGACTCATCGGCGAGAGGATCATCGACAAAGCCATATCGCGCGAGAACATGCGGGAGGCCGCGCAAGATTCTTTGCCCGGCCCATGTCCGCCTCCCGTTCGAGCAGCGCAGGCATCCGCCCTCGCCTGTCAGCTGGTTACGAGACCGCCTGTTATTTCTTGCGGCGCGCGTTCTTCGCTGCCTCGGCCGCATCGTAGAGGGCCCGCATCTTGTCGAGCGAGACTTTCGGAGCCTGGGATATTTTGTCGATCATGGCCAGCACCGCCTTGCCGTCTATGGGGCTGACGCCGATGTTCAGCTTCTTCGCCTCTTCGATATATTTCGGGTCCGAATGGCTCGCCATGAAAGCTTTCTGCAGGGCTTCGGCACGATCCTTCGGCAGACCAGGAGGCGCCGCATAGGGCCGGGCAAGTTTGAAAGGCAATTCCGCAAGTTCGATGAAGGCGAGCGATTCCTTGTCTTTCGCAAGTTCACGCGCGGTCGGGATATTGGGGAAGTCCGGATGCCTTGTTTCGCGGGCGAATTGCAACACCGGCCGCACGTAGGAATCGGGCTTCAAGTATTGCGGCCTGTTCGAACGAACCGCCGAAAGGTCGGTGATGCGACCCTCGATTTCGCCACGGTCGATGGCCAGAAACAACCCGCCCGACCCCTTGTAGCCGAGGATCTGCCGGACATTCAGGTTGATCGTGTCGGCGAGAATTTTCGGCACGTCAGAGCCGGTCGAGCCTTCGTTGGTGCCGCCGAGAATCAGCGTCGGACCGCCCGGCTTGCGGGCCTCTTCGAGCGACTTCGCCTTCGCATCCTTGCGCAGCCAAAGGATGTAGGCGTCCTCCGCATAGCTCGACGAAGAGCCGAGCCAGGTCAGCTTGCGAATGTCGAACTTGATCCTTTTGCTGGTTCCCAGAATGCCCAGCACCGCCATGTTGCGCGCAAAGGTTGCGATTGTCGAACCGTCTTTCGGCGCCACATTGTAGATGTAGTTCACGGCGACGAGCGAGCCGGCTCCAGGCATGTTCTGGACGATGGCGGTCGGACTACCGGGCAGATGGCGCGGCATGTGACGCGCCAGAATGCGGGCGTAGACGTCGTAACCGCCGCCGTTGTCGTAGCCGACGATGATCCGCAGCGGATTGTTCTTGTAGAATTCCGCAAGATCTGACGCGCCAGCGGCGCCGCCCATACCCAGCAATGCGATCGCGGCCGCAAGCAGCTTTTTTCCGAACATTTCACCCTCCCTGTGCATCCCGCCGAGCCCAAGTCTCATGGATGCCGATATCTCCCGGTCCGCCCGCCCTCTGCAGACGCCAGACCGGCTTCCGCCTTCAATAAGCAAAGTTCCCGGAAAGGTTCAAGCGTGCCTTGCGGGGGCGTTGCGAGCGAAAACGGGCAAAAACCCTGTCCTGTAAAGGCCTTGGCTGCAACCCGAGGCCTATTTGCCTTCGATCAGTTTGCGCTGCTTGGCCAGTTCGCTTGCCGCGTGGTCGAGAAAAACCCGTACCCGGGCGGTATTGCGCAAATCGGCGTGTGTCAGCAGCCACAAGGCATCGCCGAATTCGAGCAACTCTCCGACCGGAACGATGTTGTCGATATGCGCGCCAATGAAGCAGGGTATGGCGCCTATGCCCAAACCTGCCGAAATTCCCTGTGCAACACCCACCAGCGAGTCGAAGCGGGCGCCAATTCGATGCGCTGGAACCTGCCGCTCGAGCCATGTGCGTGCGGGCAGCACGCTCAGATTGGCGCCGTAGCCGACCCAGTCGGCTGTGCGGATGTCGAACTTTTCCCCTTCCTTCAGCCAATCTTTCGGCGCGTAACAACTCCAGCGGAATGTCGCGATCTTGCGGCCGATCAACGTTTCCGGCGGATCCATTGTCGCGCGAATGGCGATGTCCGCGTCACGCCGCGAAAGGTTCAGCGACTGCTGCGTCACGATGACATCGAGCGCAATCTTCGGATAGGCCTTGCGGAAGGAAGCCAGCACCGGCGCCAGCAGATAGGTAATGAAGGTATCATTGGTCGTCACGCGCAGGAGGCCGGCTGGCTTCACATCCCGGCCGGCGACTCCGCGCTCGAATTCGGTGATGTTTTCAGCGATGCGATGCGCGACCGCGACCATTTCTTCGCCCGCCGGCGTCGTCGCATAACCAGTCCGCGAGCGTTCGAACAGACGCGCGCCAAGGGCTTTTTCCAAGGCTCCGAGACGACGGAAGACTGTCGAATGATTGATGCCGAGTCGCTCGGCCGCGCCCACCAGCGAACCTGTCTCGGCAATCGCTCCTACCAGCCTGTAATCGTCCCACGAACTGGTCGAACTCATCGCCCTCGGCATTCCATCGTTCGGATCCGCGCCACTCTTGTTCAGCCCTCGGCCGCCGCGCGCTTGAGTCTGTCGTTTATCGCTTCGCCGATATCATGCCCGGAAACCGGTGCAACGACAATCCGCCCGGCCCCGCTGGCGTCGAGCCGCCGCATTGCCGCGAACAGGTTCGCCGCCGCCTCAACCGGATCGGCGCGCGGCGACAAATCCTCGTAAGCCGCCGCTACCGCTGCAGTGTTTGCAAGCGCGCCGCCAAAGTCCAGCACCGCATCTCCCGCATGGAAATCTGCGCCGTCGAGCACCACTTTGGCGCGCGGCGCGTAGTGCGACGCCAGCATGCCCGGCGCCACGATGCCGACGTCATATGTTGCCGGGACAGACAAAGGTTCCGGCGAGAGCGCGAGGCCGAGTACGGCTTCGATAGACGCCCGCGGCACGCCACCCGGACGCAGAATGCGCGGCCGCCCGCCGGTGCAGTCGACGATAGTCGATTCAAGCCCGACCTGGCACGCCCCGCCGTCGAGGATCATGTCGATACGGCCATCCAGCCCATCGCGAACGTGTTCGGCCGTGGTGGGACTGACAGTGCCCGAGACATTCGCAGACGGCGCGGCGACCGGCCTGTCAAAAGCCAGCAGCAGGGCGCGGGCAACCGGATGCGCCGGAACGCGCAAAGCGAGCGTATCCAGGCCGGCGCGCGCCAGGAGCGAAACAGTGCAGTCCGCAGAGGCCGGGGTCACCAGCGTCAAAGGACCGGGCCAGAAGGCTTCCGCCAGTTTTTCGGCGTGATTGTCGAAAAGACCCTGAAATCGCGCAGCCCGACTATCTGCTACATGTGCGATGAGAGGATTGAAAGACGGACGTTGCTTGGCGGCATAAATTCTGGCGACAGCCTCCGCGCAGGTGGCGTCAGCGCCCAGCCCGTAGACGGTTTCCGTCGGGAAAGCGACAAGGCCACCCTTGCGCAGGATGCCCGCGGCCAGTTCAATTGCGGCGGGCTCCGCTTTGTTTACAAGGGTCTGCATCGGGGCCGTCAGCCGTCCAGTGCGAAGCTATGGAAATTGCACGCTTTGTCGGTTAGTGAATAGGCGCGGTCAAGTACCGTGTCCGATTTTTTGGCGGAAGGCGTTGCCAGAGCAGGCGGCGGCCTTGTCCGCTCCATGCCACAAATGCCGGAGCCTTGTATGCCGTATCGCGCGCCATTGCCGGATATCCGCTTTGCTCTCGACCATGCGGCGGGGCTAGAGGCCGGGATCGGCGCTGGCATGTTCGCCGATCTGGCCGACGGCACGGCCGACTCGATCCTGGGCGAAGCTGCGAAATTCGCCGAAGGCGTCCTCGATCCCATCAATCGCAACGGCGACCTGACGCCGCCGGTGCTGCGCGAAGGCCAGATCACCACTTCGCCCGGCTGGGTGGAGGCCTACGGGCAATGGATCGAAGGCGGCTGGTCTTCGCTCGCCGCGCCCGGCGATTTCGGTGGCATGGGTCTTCCGCATGTCCTGAGCGCCGCATGCCTCGAAATGTGGACTGCGGCCAACATGGCCTTCATGCTCTGCCCTATCCTTTCGGACGGCGCGATCCTGGCGCTCTCCCGCCACGCCACACCCGAATTGCAGGAAACCTGGCTGCCGAAAATCGTGTCCGGCGAATGGCCTGCCACCATGAACCTGACAGAGCCGCAGGCGGGTTCCGACCTGAACGCGCTGCGCGCGCGGGCCGAGCGCAATGGCGACGGCACATATAAAATCTTCGGCCAGAAGATCTACATCACCTATGGCGAGCACGACATGAGCGGCAATATCGTTCATCTCGTCCTCGCCCGGCTGCCCGATGCGCCTGCAGGCACGCGCGGCATTTCGCTTTTCCTTGTGCCGAAGTTTCTTCCCGGGCCGGACGGTGCGCAGGGCGCAGCCAACGACGTGCGCTGCGCCGGCCTCGAGCACAAGATGGGCATACATGGATCGCCGACCTGCACCATGATTTATGGCGACAATGGCGGCGCGACAGGCTGGCTCGTCGGCGAGGAAAACCGCGGTCTTGCCTGCATGTTCACAATGATGAACAACGCGCGGCTTTCGGTCGGCCTGCAGGGCGTGGGCGCCGCCGAGCGCGCAACACAGCAAGCGCTGGACTATGCGCGCGAGCGCCGCCAGGGCCGTCCGCCCGGATGGAGCGGCGAAGGCATGGCTCCGATTACAGCTCACGCCGACGTGCAGCGCATGCTAATGACCATGAAATCCCTGACAGCCGCCGCGCGCGCCATCTGCTATCTCACAGCGGCGGCCGCGGACGAAGCCCATCGTGCGCAGGACGCAAATGTTCGCGCCGCAGCACAAGAGCGCGCCAGCCTGCTCACGCCGCTTGCGAAGGCCTTCTCCACCGACATCGGCAACGAGGTGACGTCGTTGGGCGTGCAGGTGCATGGCGGCATGGGCTTCATCGAAGAGACCGGCGCAGCACAACACATGCGGGATATCCGCATCGCTGCGATTTACGAGGGGACGAACGGCATTCAGGCCATCGACCTCGTCATGCGCAAACTGCCGATGGGCGACGGTGAGGCGATGCGGCGCGAAATGACCGACATGCGAGCCACTCTCGATCGGGTGCAGAAGGTCAACGATCCGGCGTTCGGCAAGATGGCTGCGCGGCTGGGCGAAACGCTCGACAGCCTGGAACGCGCGACCGCCTATATGCGCGAAGTCAGCGCGGACAAGCCCAACGATGCGCTGGCCGGAGCGACACCCTATTTGCGATTGTTCGGACTGGCGCGCGGCGGCGCAAGTCTAGCCAACATGGCGTTGGCTGCGGCCGGAGGCGGCAAGGCCGTGGCGCACCACATTGGACTGGCCCGTTTCTTCGCCGAAAACGTCTGCAGTGGCGCGCGCGGTCTCGAACTCGAGGTTTGCGAAGGCGCAGCATCGGTGCACGAAGCATCCAGCATATTGGCGGAACCATGACAGACAACCTGAAGATCGAAACCGCCGGCGGCGTCATGGAAATCGCGCTCGTCCGGCCAGACAAGAAGAACGCACTCACAGGCGACATGTACGAAGGTCTTGTCGCCGCCATGCAGCAGGCCGATTCCGGCGACGACGTTCGCGTCATCCTCATCCACGGCGAAGGCGAAAATTTTTCTGCCGGTAGCGACATCGGCGAATTTCTCACGCGCGTGAACCGCACGGAAGAGTTTCCCGCGCTCCGCTTCATTCGCCAGCTCGCACGCTGCGAAACGCCGATCGTGGCCGCCGTCGACGGCAATGCCGTGGGCGTCGGGACGACCATGCTCCTCCATTGCGACCTGATTTACGCTACGCCGCAGGCGCGCTTCCACATGCCGTTCATCAATCTGGCGCTGGTTCCGGAGGCGGCGTCCTCGCTGCTCCTTCCTGCCCGCATCGGCCACGCAAGGGCTGCCGAGCTGCTCATGCTCGGTGAGTCCTTTGACGCCGAAACTGCCGTTCGGCTGGGTGTGATCAATGCCGTCATGCCGAGGGAAACGCTGCTGGCGCATGCGCGCGAACGCGCTGCTCTTCTGGCATCCAAACCGCGCAATGCGCTGCGCGCGACGCGGCGTCTGATGCGAGGCGATACCGACGCCATTCTCGAACGCATCGACACCGAGGCGAGAGAATTCGACAAGGCCCTGCGCAGCGATGAAGCGCGACAAGTGTTTCAGGCGTTTCTCGCGCGCGGCAAGAACTGACAGGAAACCGCTTCATGCAATCTCTCAAGGGTAAGACCCTCTTCATCACCGGAGCCTCGCGCGGCATCGGCCTCGCCATAGCGCTGCGGGCCGCGCGCGACGGAGCCAATGTTGCTATTGCCGCCAAATCGGCAGAGCCGCATCCGAAATTGCCGGGAACGATCTACACCGCCGCCGAAGAAATCGAGAAAGCCGGCGGCAAGGCCCTGCCTCTCGCAGTCGACATTCGCTTCGACGAACAGGTCGAAGCCGCGATAGCCAAAACGGTCGAAACCTTTGGCGGGCTCGACATTGCCGTCAATAACGCCAGCGCCATCTCGCTGACGCCCTCGCAGGCGACCGACATGAAGCGCTTCGATCTGATGCACCAGATCAATGCACGCGGGACGTTCCTCGTTTCGAAGCTGGCGATCCCGCATCTCGAAAAGGCCGCCAATCCGCACATTCTCATGCTGTCGCCACCGCTTGACATGAAGGAACACTGGTTCGCCAAGCACACGGCCTATTCGATGGCGAAGTTTGGCATGAGCCTGGCTGTGCTCGGTCTTGCGGGCGAGTTGCGCAGCAAGAAAATTGCGGTGAACGCGCTTTGGCCGCGCACGACCATTGCCACATCGGCAGTTCAGAACCTGCTTGGCGGCGACGCCATCATTCAGGCTTCGCGCACGGCGGACATCATCGCCGATGCGGCGCATGGGATATTCTGCGAAGACGCAGCGCGCTTCACAGGCAATTTTCTGATTGACGATGCTTATTTGTGGGAGAAAGGCGTCCGCGAATTCGACCACTACCGGGTCAATCCGAAAATAGACCTCATGCAGGATTTCTTTGTGCCGGCGGAATCGGAACCGCCCGTCAGCCTCAAGGCGAACGGCTGATCGCTCAATCCGCGAAGCCTGGACCGGCGCTATTGGTCTTCTTCGAAGTCCCAGCGCGGCTTGTTGTAGAAATCTTCCACATCGCGAATGGATTGCTCGCGAATTTTCTGCAACCGAGCCTGACGCGCGCGCGCGTTTCGCTCGATGCCCTTGAGGCCATCGTTCACGACATTGACAGCCCGGTCCAGCGTCTCGCGCAATGCAGAACCACCCCGCCCGCATATCACTTCGAGCTCGAAGCGATCGCTGCCTTTCTTGGCGCGCTGATGCAGGCGGATCGCAGCGACAATTCCGGTCGCCTGCTGATCGAGTTCGGCGACGATCTTCTCGAACTCCATGCGGAACAAGACATCCAGCTTTTCATAAGCCTGGAGCGCGTTGCCACTCCCAGGCAAGGGCGACTTGGCAAAGTACTCCCGATACGTTGTGGGGCGCCAGGCTTTGATATCCTCGATCAGCTCGGGCATGGTCGGCAGCTGTTCGATCAGCATCACGATTTCGTTGAACAGGTTGAGATAGTCGTTGGCAATGCCGGACGCCGGGTTGACCAGCGCCGTCGCGGCGTCTTCCTGCTGCCGGTCTTCCCGCGATTGGCTTGTTTTTTGCTGAATGCGTAGTGCCTGCACCATCGTTCCTCGAAGCCCCATCGAATTGCCTCGACGATACATCGAAGGTTCATAACAAGGAGTTGATTTTTCCTGTTTTTTATTGCGGCTTGACGATAATCATGCCGCATTTGCATCGCTTGCGAACTAGGGCGAATTGTCTTTGTTTTCAGAAATTTGTTATAAAAGGCTCCGATAGCGCCAGCACAGCCGCGCCCAATCGAAAGCTGTTGTTAACCATGTGCGGACGTTTTGCAATCACGCTCCCGCCGGAAGCCGTCCGGGCGTTCTTCCAATATGTGGAGCAGCCGAACTTTCCGCCGCGCACCAATATCGCGCCAACGCAGCCTATCCCGATCGTACGCATGGAAAGGAAACCGGCCGGAGGAAGCGAGCGGCATTTCGTACTCGTACGGTGGGGGTTTCTGCCTGCATTCGTGAAGGACCCGAAGGAATTTCCCCTTGTCATCAACGCGCGGTCGGAAACTGCTGCAACCAAACCAAGTTTTCGAAATGCGCTCAAACGCAGACGCTGCATTATAGTCGCCGACGCCTTCTATGAATGGCAGCGCGACAAGGAAGCCAAAGGCAAGGCGAAGAAGGCTTCAATCCCGTTCCTTATTCGCCGCCGCGACGGCGCTCCGATGGCGCTGGCGGGACTTTGGGAAACGTGGGCGGGACCGAACGGCGAAGAGATGGAAACCGCCTGCATTCTGACCACCGAAGCCAACGCCTTGATGGCGCCGATTCACGACCGTATGCCGGTCATCCTCGAGCCAGAGGATTTCGACACCTGGCTCGACCTTGACGAAGAAAGCGCCGGCGCGGCGCAGGCCCTGATGAAGCCGGCCGACGACAATTTGCTCGAAGCGTTCGAGATATCGACTGCCGTAAACCGCGTTGCAAACGACAACGAAGAGATTCAGAAGCCAGCGCCGGGCGGTTTGCGATACCCAACCGGAGACGGTCATCAGGCGCCAGCGGCCGCCACCGCGTCCGCAAAACGCAAGAAGCGCGCAAACGCAGAAAAAAGCGCTCAGACAAAGCTGTTCGATTAGCTCGCCACAAAGGCGCGTTACAGCACCTTTCCGGGGTTCAATATCCCTTTCGGGTCGAGTGTGCTTTTCAGCGACCGCATGACGTCCAGCGCCACGGGATTTTTCACGCCCGGCAGCAGGTCGCGTTTCAGCGTGCCTATGCCGTGTTCGGCGGAGATCGAACCGTTGAGGCGCGCGACGATGGAATGCACGACCTCGTTCATCTCGTACCAGCGCTCCAGAAAGGCCTGTTTATCCATGCCCAAGGGCTGGGAGATGTTGGCGTGGATATTGCCGTCGCCGAGATGGCCAAAGGGACAGGGCCGCGCGCCGGGCATGAATTTTTCAACAGCCGGATACATCTCGTCGAGAAACTCCGGCACAAGCGCTACCGGCACCGAGACATCGTGCTTGATCGAACCGCCTTCGTGCTTCTGCATCTCGGACATGTCCTCGCGCAATTTCCAGAACGCCTTGCGCTGGTCGAGCGAGGCGGCAACGACGGCGTCCTCAATCAGCCCCTTTTCGGCAGCTTCCTCCAGAAGGCCGGTCATCACCTCCGCCAGACCGCTTTCCATTTGCGATCCCAGTTCCATCAGCACGTACCATGCATGTTTTCCCGTCAAGGGATCGCGCGCGCCGGCGGCATGATTCAGAACAACCTCGATGCCGAAACGCGCCATGAGTTCGAATGTTTTGACGTCAGTTCCCGCGCGCGCCTGCGCCAAATTCAAAAACGCCAGGGCGTCGTGCGCGGATTTCAGCCCGACCAGCGCCGTTTCCACCGAGCGCGGGCGCGGATAAAGCTTCACCACCGCTGCCGTGATGATTCCGAGCGTACCTTCCGAGCCCATGAACAGGTGCTTGAGATCGTAGCCGGTGTTGTCCTTCTTCAGCTTGGACAGGTTCGACAGGATGCGGCCGTCAGCCAGAACGACTTCAAGCCCGGTTACGAGATCGCGCGCGTTGCCGTAGGCGAGCACCGCAGTGCCGCCCGCATTGGTCGCAAGATTACCCCCGATGGTGCAAGACCCTTCGGACGCAAGCGAAAGCGGAAACAGGCCACCGGCAGCAGCCGCCGCTTCCTGCACGGCGAGCAATGTCATGCCCGCTTCGACCGTCATGGTCATCGAAGCCGGGTCGGTTTCGCGCAGGCGGTTCATACGGTTAAGCGAAAGCAGCACTTCGCCGTTGCGGCCCTCCTGGCCGGGAATCTGTCCACCGACAAGGCCGGTGTTGCCGCCTTGCGGCACAACGGCGACGCCTGCCTCGTTGCAGCATTTCAATATGGCGGCGACTTCATCCGTAGATGCGGGCCTTACGACGCAGCGCGCACTGCCGTGAAACAATTCGCGCGGTTCGGCGAGGTAGGCCGCCATGTCCCCTGCTTCCGACAGGACGTAACGTTTGCCGACTATGGCAGAGAGGCGGGCGCTGAACGCATCTTTTTGCAGGGTATCGGCGGTCATCTATTGGCCTTTACTATGCCGCATCTTGGCAAAGGCGCGTTTTTGCGCGAACCTGACCTGATACGGGCGGACTTTTCTGTCTGTGTTCGGGACCAAAACAATAGCCCGGGAGGAAATGCAATGAAAACCGAATTTGCAGGCGTCGGACGTCGTCACGTTCGTGGACTCGCCGTAGCAGCGGCGGCTTTTGCCGTGGCGCTGACGATGACCCAAGCGGCGCAATCTCTGGAACTGGTCTACGGAAGCTGGGTGAGCCCCAGGCACAGCGTCATGAGATTCGGCACGCCGGAATTCTTCAAGGACGTGACAAAGGCAACCAAGGGCGAACTCACTTTCCGGCTGGTTGCGGGCGGGCAGCTTGCGGACGTAAAGGGCACGATCCCCGGCCTGAAGGATGGCCTGTTCGATCTAGGATTCGTCATCCCGCCGTTTGCACCGAGCTATATTCCCGCCATCAATCTGATGTTCTCAACGCAGTTCTTCGGATCAGACGGCGTTGCGGCGACGGGCGCCCAACTCGAAACCATGCTGCTCAATTGCCCGCAGTGCCTGGCGGAAGCCACGAAATCGGGCATCATTACTCTGGGCGGCTTTTCGACGACGCCGTTCGTGCTGATGTGCCGCGACAAGGTGGCAGGACCCGCCGACCTTAAAGGCAAGAAAGTCCGCGCTGTCGGCGGGGCAATCCAGACGCTAAAAATGGCGGGAGCAACGCCGGTCGCCATGTCGCCAGCCGCCGCAACACAAGCTCTGCAGCGCGGCGCGGTCGATTGCGTACTTGGTCCGCCTGCATGGCTGCGCTCTTACGGCTATCAGGACGTCGTCAAATACGTACTCGATTATCCGCTCGGCATGACCGGTCCGGCTATGCATCTGGGCGTCAGCCGCAAGCGGTATTATTCGCTGACGCCTTCCCAGCGCAAGGCGATGGTCGATGCAACACCGCGCTCGGTCGCGATTGCGGCGCTAATCGGCTATATCAAAACCGATCAGACGATCATCGAAGCGGCGAAAAAGAAGGGCGTTACCTTCCTTCCTGGCGGCAATAGCTTCGACGCTATTGTCGAAAAGCGGGAAAAAGACCAGCGCGAAGCCAATATCAAAGCCGCTCAGCGTTTCAACATTCCCGACCCGGACAAGATGCTGGACGCCCTCGCATCTTCGTTCAAAAAATGGAAGGCTCTGTCGAAAGATATCGGCCAGGATACGGACAAATTCGCCGCAGCACTCAAACGCGAGATTTACGACAAGGTCGACCCGGAAAAGCTGTAGTTGCATGTGACGGCGGGTGCATTTTGCATCCGCCGGTTGATCCATGGAGGCTCTCATGACGATGCTGGCGGAGAAATCAGACACGAAACCTTCGACGAAACCATCCGGCCCGCCGGCGTTCCAGGCATTCGCCCATGTCTCCCTGCCCTGCCGCGACCTGGAAAGAGGCAAGACGTTTTACGTCGGCGTGATGGGCGGTAGATTGCGCGTGGACACGCCAACGTTCTGTTCCATCAATGTCTGCGGCACCGACATTGGCATCGGCACCGAAGGATGCACGTTCGTCGGTGAGGGCGCGGAATATCCCCATATCGCTTTCTACGTGGGTCCGAAGGAAATGCAGCAAATGCGCGACTGGCTTGCGGCCTGCGGCATTCCGGTATCGAATTACTGGACGCGCAGCGGCGTCGAGGCGCTGATGTTCTTCCGCGATCCGTCCGGAAACATGATCGAACTGTTCTGCTCCGGCGGCGTTCCCGGCTCGCAGGATTTTCCGAAAGGCCCGCCGCGCGGGCATGGCACTGCCGTCGATATCGAAACGCTGCGCTACGATACGTTCCGCCTGCCCAGCCAGATACGGCCCTAACCGAGCAGTGGACGGCGCTTCTTCTTCGGCGCAGATCTTACGAACACGCCGACGATTTCCACGTGCGGCGAATAAAGAAACTGGTCAACGGGCGTGACCTGTTCCAGCGAATAGCCGCCGCCGGTCAGAATTTTCGCATCGCGGGCGAAGGTCTGCGCATTGCACGACACGGCGATAACGCGCGGCACACCGGATTGGGCCAGTGCGGAAGCCTGCGCCTCTGCGCCCGCGCGCGGCGGATCGAACACGAGACAGTCGAATTGCGCCAGTTCCGTCACGGCGAACGGCCGGCGGAAGAGATCGCGCTCTTCGGTCGCAACGCCTTTCAGGCCGGCCGCGAAGCGCGCCGCCCGGTCAAGTGCGGCAAGCGCGGCCCTGTCGTGCTCCACCGCAACGACAGGCGCAATTTCGGCGAGTCGCAATGCGAAGGTGCCTGCGCCTGCGAAAAGATCAGCGATGCGAGCAGCTCCCTTGGCGGCTTCGCACACCAGTCCGGCCAGCGTCTCTTCGCCCGCAACCGTGGCCTGCAGGAACGCGCCCGGCGGCGGGTTCAATTCGGCGCGGCCGGCCTGGAGCAACGGCGTGCGCCGCTCGATGACAATATCTCCGTGATTGGACAGGCGCGCCAGATCGAGAGCTCCGGCCAATTCCGTCAACGTCAGCCGCATGGCAGCCGGCAGCGCGCCGGCGCCGCGGACATCCGCATCGATGCCGCTTTTGGTTTCTGTCAGCAGGATATCGAGCGGCTTGTTCAGTTCCGCCATGGTCTGCGCAATGGAGCGGGCGATCCTTGGCGCAGAGGCGAGCCCCGGCGACAGGACGGGACAGGTGTCTATATCGACAATGTCATGGCTGCGCGCACGCATGAATCCGCTGACGACGGAGCCGCCGGTGGGACGTTCACGGTTCGCGCGCGCATGCAGCGTTACCCGGCGCCGACCGCCGCCATGCGCCGGAATGACCGGCTCAACCTGCGCTTCAACGCCAGCGCGTGCCAGCGCCCCTTCCACCAGACCGCGCTTCCATGCCTCGTAAGCTTTCGCTTCCAGATCCTGAATAGCGCAGCCCCCGCACACGCCGTAATAGCTGCATATCGGCTCAATGCGTTGCGGCGAGGCGCGCAGTATTTCCGTCACCGCGGCGCGATCAACATCGACATCGGCCAAAATTTCTTCTCCGGGCAAAGCGTGCGGCACATACACCTGCCGTCCCTTGTAGACCGCCACACCTTCGCCGCGTGCGCCCAGACGTTCGACGGCCAGTCTGACGCCAAAGGCGACACCGGACCTGGCGGGAGGCGTGCGGCTTTTCATGCTCAACCCGCCGTTGCTAACAATGGTGCGCCACGCATTGCGCCGATCAGGAATTCGCGATTGCCGTCACCACCCTCGATCGGGGACGGCACGAGGCCGGCCACACGCCAGCCTTCGGCCTCGACGCATGTACGGATCGTTTCACAAACGTCGTGATGCACAGATGCGTCGCGCACAACGCCCTTCGCCACTTTTTCGCGGCCGGCCTCGAATTGCGGCTTGATGAGCGCCACCATCGCCGCATCCGCCGCCAGCAATGGCAGCACGGCCGGCAGGACCAGTTTCAGGGAAATGAAACTCACGTCGAAAACCGCCAGTTGCGGCGGCATTGCAAACTGTTCTTCCGTCAGGTTCCGCGCATCGGTCTTCTCCAGCAGGGTGACGCGCGGATCGCCCGCCAGCGCGGGCGAAAATTGTCCCTGGCCGACATCCACGGCATAAACTCTCGATGCGCCGGACTCGAGCAAGACATGCGTGAAGCCGCCGGTGGAAGACCCGATATCCACGCAGTCGCGCCCCGCCGGAACGATACCGAATTCCGCCAGCGCTGCCGCCAGCTTGACACCGCCGCGCGACACCCAGGGATAGGGCTTTTCCGCAACAATTTCGGCGTCTTCCTCGATCATTTCGGACGACTTGCGCACTTGTGCGCCTTTGGCCGACACCAGCCCGGCCTCGATAGCTTCTCGCGCCTTGGCGCGGCTGGGGAAAAAGCCGCGATCGACCAGTACGATATCGGCGCGTTTGCGAAGCATGATTTACCCTTGTTCGCGGTCTATATCGGCTTGACCCCGCCGTATTGCAAACTAAATCGGTACGATAATTCTGCCGCAGGAGGCATCCACGCCATGAAACCCAAGCTTCTGTTCGCCCCATTGACCGCTGCAATCGCGGCTGGCGCCTTTGCTGCGCTTCCGGCCCAGGGCGCCGGGGACGATCTTTCGTGGGACTATCTCAACGACCGCAATTACATGACGCTTACCCTGCGTCACACAGATCCGAAAGCGCCGCTACCGTTTCTGGCTGCCTGCGAAGACCGCGGCGACGTCAAGATCACACTCGGCGCACCGCTCGACAAGGTGAAGGCCGCAGGCGAGAGCGTTACGATAACGCTGGAAAGCGCCGGAAAAACGGCTGCCATCTCGGGCAAGGCTGTATTCAACCAATTCACCAAAGTCATGGAGCTGGCTGTCGAGACCAAAACCGATAATCCGGTTTTTTCCCTGCTCACAACCGGACAGCCGGTGAAACTTACCAGCCCTGCCCGCAGCGATACTGTCTGGCCAGCGCCGGATGTTGAACGGGCGCATGTCTGGATCAACGATTGCACAACCCGAAGCGAGCATTGAGGCAAGGCGCACGGTCCATACATTGCTCCCGTTCCCTGCTCACGCGACCTTGTCGAGGACCGGAACGGCGTCGATGAACATTGCGTCCGCCATTGCCCGCGGCATGGGTTTGGCGAAGTAGTATCCCTGCAATTGGGTGCACCCTTCGCGCTGGAGGAAGTCAACCTGGCTTGCCTCTTCTACGCCTTCGGCTGTCGTATCCAGACGCAGCTCGCGGGCCAGTGCAAAGACGGCGTGCAGGATGCGATCCGAACTGTCGCCTGCTTCGAGAAGACCGTCGACATAGGATTTGTCGATCTTGATCTTGTCGAAGGGGAATTTGCGCAGATAATTCAGCGACGAGTAGCCGGTGCCGAAATCGTCCATTACGACACGGGCGCCCATTTTCCGGATGGCGTGCAGCACCTCCATGTTCGCCGCTTCCGATGTCAGCAGGGCGGCTTCGGTGATTTCCAGTTCGAGCCGCCGCGCCGGCAGTTTTGTTTCGCACAGCGCGCCTGCGATATGCGCCACAAGTTGCGGATCGCGAAACTGCAGCGGCGAAAGGTTTACCGATACGCTGACATTGTCCGGCCACGCAGCCGCAGCGGCGCAGGCCTCTTCGAGCACGAACTCGCCAAGCGGCACGATCAGGCCCGCCTCTTCGGCGATAGGCACGAACTCGGCCGGCGACACCACGCCGAATTCCGGATGGCGCCAGCGCAGCAGCGCTTCCATCGAAACGATCTGGCCCGCTCCGGCAGACACGATAGGCTGGTAGTAAACCTCGAAGGCGCGGCCGGCGATGGCCTCGTGCATGTGGCGCTCCAGCGCCTTGCGCCGCAAGCGCTTCTTCATGATGTCGCGGTCGTAGCCGGCAACGCCTGTCTCGTGGTTCTTGGCTTCATACAGTGCGGCGTCGGCCTGGCTCGACACGAGTTCCGGATCGGCCGATGCGTTTGCCGTCACGGCGTAACCGACGCTCGCGCCGACGGTGAGGCGCTGGCCTTCAAAGGTGAACGGCTCGGCGATGCTTTCGCGCAACGCCGCAAGGCGCCGGGCAAGATCGGGATCGTTGTGCGGCCCTTCGACGAGCACGGCAAACTCGTCGCCGCCGAGCCTGACCGCGCAGGAGCCCGGCTCCAGCCATGCGTTGAGCCGCCGGCCCGTTTCGCACAGGACTGCATCGCCCGCCGCGTGGCCGAAGCAATCGTTGACGCCCTTGAAGCCATCGAGATCGATCATGGCGATGGCGAGCTGGCGGCCGGGCCGGACATTGCGGATGGCTGCGGGAAACTCTTCGTGGAACCAGGTGCGATTGAACAAACCCGTGAGGGCATCGTGCAGGGCCAGATACTGGATCTGCTGTTCGTTTTCCTTCTCACGCGTCAGGTCTTCTAGCACCGATAGCAGATAGAGTGGCGCGCCGGTTCCGTCGAGGACAGCCCTACGACTGGAGCGCAGAATTTTTCTTTCTCCGGACGGCGCTGTGTAGGGATGTTCAGGATCGATCTGGTCGGCGCCGCTCGAAGCCAGCGCATAGCTATCGCGACTTTCGACACGCTCGGCATCGACCGGGCCGTAGATTTCGCGCGCGGTCTTGCCGAGCGCCGTTTCCGCGCGCAGCCCGAGCACTTCTTCCGCGCGGCGGTTGATGATCGTGTATTTCAGCGATCGCGCGTCCTTGACGAGGATTGCCGCCGGCACCGCATCCACCACCGTTTTGAGAAATGCCTGCGTCTGTCGCAACTCGGCGCGGCGGCGCTTTTCGGCGGTAATATCATCGTGCTTGGCGACGAAACCGCCGCCGGCGATGGGCAGGCGCGAAATGCGGATCGTGCGGCCGTCCGGCATGTCCCAGCTTTCCGTCGTGTACGTGCCGCGAGTGGCCGTGTAGGCGCGGGCCGTCTGTGGCCGGTCGCCCAGCAGCGGCAGGCCTTTGGCACGGCGCAGTTCGCGAACGGCGTCCTCGCGCATGCCGGGATAAATCTCGCCCGCGTTGAAGCCGTACATCGACAGGTAGCGCTGGTTGAAATGCAAGACGCGGCGGCGATGGTCGAAGACGACGACGCCGGACGGCAGGCTCGCCAGCACCGCCTCGAAGCTGCTGTCCGAGCAGACGTCCCTGTCGTGCGTTGCGGCGGCATAGGCAATCCAGGCCAGCGCCAGCCAGCCCAGCGCCAGAACGATCTCCCACCCCGGTTGCAGCGATGCGCCGGACTGCTGGCGGCCCATGGCGAGAAGACCGGCCGGCAAAAGCGCAAATGTCGCAAGGGACGCAAGCTTCGATACCGAAACGCTTGTACGCATGACACACTCCATCTTTGTCGCCAGAATGCGCCGCACGGATGGAGCGATCCCTAACGCAAAGGCCGTAAACGGCCATTTTCAGGGTTTCTTCACATCGAAGGTGAACAGCCGCCTAGACCATCAGCCGTTTGGGATCGTGGGATGGATATCATGAGTCATATAGATGACTCATGTCTGGCAGTTGCGGTTGGCGTGTTTTGAGATGCGCCCGGGCAGCCGCATTTGTGTTTTCAAACGGCCTCCGGGATTGCTGTTGTCCTACCCTCCCCGCTTGCGGAGAGGGCAAAGCTTGCGCCGCCGCCGTTCATTTCGTTTCAAACAGCCGTTCGCGTTTCCCGGCTTCTCCACATTCCCGGGCCGGCCGGATGGCAAGCGCGGATAATGCACAGTCGGCACGGTTATTTCTGAACCGGCCCCGGAGGGGCCAGCGAATGTAGCCACGGGTGAGCGCAGCGAACCCGTGGAGAGCGCGCCGCTACAGTCCTGCCCCGCAAGGGGCAGCGCAAGCTTCCGCCGCCCCGCCGGGGCGAACTCCGGTATCACGCCGGAATCCACGGACTTGCGCCCACGGCTACAAGCCCGTGCCCCTGACGGAGCGACAGACCGTACCCGATTGCGAACGGGAGCGCGCTGTAGTCTTGCTATCTTGTGTACTGATCTATTCTCGCGCTGAGTTCCTTGACAGACATTAATTGTCCTTGGATACTTTTGATTGCATGGATTGCACGATGACAATTAGGACATAGGATAGCTAAATCATGAAGGCAGGTTTTACGCTCTCCCTCCGTTAAGGGATTCAGGTGATGCACCTCCCAGACAGGGCCATTCGGGCCGTATTTTTGCTCACTTGTATCACAGCAAGCTTCACATTTTATCTTACCATTTTTCTTCCGGGCCTCATTCAATTTACGCTGCACCAAGAAACGATCTCTTTCGCGAATAAAGTGCACGCGAGAACTTAATTGCCCTTCACTTGACCATGCTCCCTCAAACTCATCCAGGAAGTCAAAAGAACAAGTAAACTCGACCGGTTCCCAGCCTGCAGTGCTCTTTCTCTCAATTTTTTGAACCACCAATGATTTTTCATCCTTAAACTCAAACCGCCACGTTACGCAATCCTCGCGAAGGCACGATTCAGAATTGAATTCGATGTGTTTTCCATAATCCAGCTCAACTGAATTGCCATCTACTCTGACGTCGAACTTAGCCTGGTAATGCCTTCCTCTCGGCCCCAATATGCTATGAACTACTCCAACATCGTCACGCTCAAACATTGAAGGACTGTAAATTTCACGATAACCTCTCACGCCGTGATATTGAATTACAATCATACAACATCTCCATTTGGGTTCAGATAATATTATATATTTACTCAAAGCCATCAACAACCCTCCCTACGCCCGCACCTTCCCAACACCCTCTTCCCCACGCCCCAGCGCCTCCAGCGCTTTGGCGACTATCCCCTTCGCGTCGAGCCCTGCGGCGGCGTACATTTTTGCGGGGCTGTCGTGATCCTGAAACGCATCGGGCAGGACGAGGCTGCGGAATTTCAGTGTGCCGGCATCCAGCAGGCCCTCTTCCAGTAGAGCCTGCGAGACAAAGCTGCCGAAGCCGCCGATGGAGCCTTCTTCTATCGTGATCAGCACGTCGTGGCGGCGGGCAAGATCGCGGATGAGGGCGAGGTCCAGCGGCTTGGCGAATCTTGCGTCGGCTACGGTGGCGGTGAGCCCGAAGGCGGCGAGGTCTTCGGCGGCTTTCAGGCATTCGGCAAGGCGCGTGCCGAAGGACAGGAGCGCGATCTGCGCCGGCTTGGCGTCGCCCGCCCTGCCCTCTTTCACGATGCGGCCCTTGCCGATTTCCAGCACCGTGCCGTGCTCGGGCATTTCGACGCCGACGCCCTCGCCCCTCGGGTATCTCAGCGCGATGGGGCCGGCATCGTGCGCGGCGGCTGTGGCGACCATGTGGACGAGCTCGGCCTCGTCGGCGGCGGCCATGAGCGTCATGTTCGGCAGGCAGCCGAGAAAGGCGGTGTCGAAAGCGCCCGCATGGGTCGGTCCGTCGGCGCCGACGAGGCCGGCGCGGTCCATCATGAAGCGTACGGGCAGGTTCTGGATCGCGACGTCGTGGACGACCTGATCGTAGCCGCGCTGCAGGAAGGTGGAATAGATGGCGCAGAAGGGCTTGTAGCCCTCCGTCGCAAGGCCGGCGGCGAAGGTGACGGCGTGCTGCTCGGCGATGCCGACATCGAAGGTGCGATCCGGGAAAGCCTCGCCGAACAGGTCGAGCCCGGTGCCGGAGGGCATGGCGGCGGTAATGGCGACAATCTTGTCGTCTTTTTGCGCCTCGGCGATCAGGCTTTGCGCGAAGACTTTCGTGTAGCTGGGCGCATTGGCCTTGGGCCGGGCAAGCTCGCCGGTGACGACATCGAAGGTTCCGACGCCGTGGTACTTGTCCTCGGCGCTCTCGGCCGGCTTGTAGCCCTTGCCCTTCTGCGTGACGACATGGATCAGCACCGGCCCTTCGGCGGTGTCGCGCACGTTTTTGAGCACGGGCAGGAGATGGTCGAGATTGTGGCCGTCGACGGGGCCGACATAATAGAAACCGAGTTCCTCGAAAAGCGTGCCGCCCATCCAGTAGCCGCGCGCGTACTCCTCGGTCTTGCGGGCCTTGTCGTAGAAGAATTTCGGCAGCCGGGCCGCAAGCTGCTTCGCGGTTTCGCGGAAAGTCTTGTACGACTGGCCGGAGACGAGACGGGCAAGATAGGCGCTCATGCCGCCCACTGGAGGGGCGATGGACATGTCATTGTCGTTGAGGATGACGACGAGGCGCGAGTTCTCGTGGCCGGCGTTGTTCATGGCCTCGTAAGCCATGCCGGCGCTCATCGCCCCGTCGCCGATGACGGCGATGACGTTATTACTACCGCCCGAAAGATCCCGCGCCACGGCCATGCCGAGGCCGGCGGAAATCGACGTGGAGGAATGGGCCGTGCCGAAGGGGTCGTATTCGCTCTCGGCGCGCTTGGTGAAGCCGGACAGGCCGCCGCCCTGGCGCAGGGTGCGAATACGGCCGCGGCGGCCGGTGAGAATTTTGTGCGGATAGGCCTGGTGGCCGACGTCCCAGACGATGCGGTCGGCGGGCGTATCGAAGACGTAGTGCAGCGCCACCGTCAGCTCGACCACGCCAAGGCCCGCGCCGAGATGGCCGCCGGTAACCGACACCGCGTCGATGGTCTCGGTCCGCAATTCGTCGGCGAGCTGGCGGAGATCGCTCTCCTTCAGCTTCCGCAATTCGGCGGGGGTGGGGACAGAATCGAGAAGTGGGGTTTTGGACAAGTACCCGGACCCTTGCGTGGCAGAAACTGGGCGCCGGTAGCGCGCCGGCGCAACGGCATCTATAAGATGTATAGCACCGGGGCATGCGCGGCAATTAATCAGCCGCCCGGCATGCCCGATTGCTGTGAAAAGCTGCCCGAAAGGCAATTCGTCTACCTGGAGAAAGGGTTGCGCGCGTGAACGACGAGCGTCAGGGGCTGCTGGCCCGGCGGCAGGAATTGATGATCAAGACGCTGGAGCGGCTGATTCCGCGAATCCGGGTGATGTATGTCGCGGGCGGCCTGCTGGTGCTGCTGGGCTCGGCGGCGCTCGCCTCGGCCATGGTGTCGAAGGTGGATTCGCTGGTTCCGATCGGCATTTTCATGGTCGTCGGCGGGCTGTTCGAAATGGGCGTCGGCCATGTCGCGCGCGAGGAGGACGGTGCGCCGCCGCCATTCATGCTGTCCGGGGCGGCGCATATGATTGCGGGATTTACCGCCATGTTCGGGCCGCTGCTGCCGGGCTATGCACTCACCAGCATTCTGGGGACAAGTCTGGCCTTTGCGGGCGTCACGTGGATGCGGGCGGGTTTCGCCCTGCCGCAGACTGTCCAGGCGCCGGTGGTGGCGCTGTCTGGCGGCATAACCGGGCTCGCCGGCCTGCTGATTCTGTCGCGCTGGGCGGGCGACAACCACCACATCATGGCGCTGCTGCTGGGTGGCGAAATGATGCTGCGCGGCTGGGCCTGGTTCGCCTTCGCGCTGACGCTGCAGCGGGTGATGCGGAAATAAGCGGCGGCGGGGCGAATCGCCTAAGGTAGGCTGCCGCGCCACAGGGTTTGCTTAACCTTGTGCGCAAGTGGAGCATCGTATCGGCTTTTCGTCGCATTGATTTGCGCTATCGCATCGCACAAGGTCGCGCCGCATCGTGAAACCGGGGGCGAATCCGGCAGAAATCTGCCGGCAGCCGGCTTGAGGACCACAGAATGACGAAATGGGTCTACACTTTCGGAGACGGCAAGGCCGAGGGCGAAGGCGCCATGCGCAACCTGCTCGGCGGCAAGGGGGCGAACCTTGCGGAAATGGCCAATCTCGGTCTGCCGGTGCCACCGGGCTTCACCATTACCACCGAAGTGTGCGGCCATTTCTACGCCAACGGCAAGAAATATCCGGACGAATTGCAGGGGCAGGTCGCCGCCGCGCTGGAGGCCATCGGCAAAGTGGCCGGACGCGCTTTCGGCGATCCAAAAGACCCGCTGCTGGTTTCGGTGCGCTCGGGCGCGCGCGCGTCCATGCCCGGCATGATGGACACGGTGCTGAACCTCGGCCTCAACGACGAGACGGTGCATGCGGTGGCCGCCAACGCTGGCGACGAACGCTTTGCCTGGGACAGCTACCGCCGCTTCATCCAGATGTATTCCAACGTTGTGCTTGATATCGACCATCACAATTTCGAGGACATTCTGGAAGACTACAAGGCGCGCAAGGGCCACTTCCTCGACACGGATATCTCGGCCGAGGACTGGCGCGCCGTTGTCGCCGACTACAAGGCCCGCGTCGAGATGGAACAGGGCAAGCCCTTCCCGCAGGATCCGCACGAGCAGCTTTGGGGCGCGATCGGCGCGGTGTTCTCCTCGTGGATGAACCAGCGCGCGATTACCTACCGCCGCCTCAACAACATTCCCGAAAGCTGGGGCACCGCGGTCAACGTGCAGGCCATGGTGTTCGGCAACATGGGCGAGACGTCCGCAACGGGCGTCGCCTTCACGCGCAACCCCTCAACGGGCGCGGCGGAACTCTACGGCGAGTTCCTCATCAACGCGCAGGGCGAGGACGTTGTCGCGGGCATTCGCACGCCGCAGAACATTACCGAAGCTGCGCGCATCGCAGCCGGCTCGGACGCCCCGTCGATGGAAACCGCCCTGCCCGAGTGCTTTGCGGAATTCATGCGCACGACGCAGCTGCTGGAAAAGCACTACTGCGACATGCAGGACATGGAATTCACCATCGAACGCGGCAAGCTGTGGATGCTGCAGACGCGCAACGGCAAGCGCACGGCGAAGGCCGCCATCAAGATTGCCGTCGACATGGCGAATGAGGGGCTGATCGGCAAGGAAGACGCGATCCTGAAAGTGGAGCCCGGCGCGCTCGACCAGTTGCTGCATCCGACCATCGATCCGAAGGCCGAACGCAAGATCATCGCTTCCGGCCTGCCGGCTTCGCCGGGCGCTGCGCGCGGCGAAATCGTCTTCTCCGCCGACGAGGCCGAGCAGATGAAAGCCGCCGGACACAATGTCATTCTCGTGCGCGTGGAAACCTCGCCCGAAGACATCCACGGCATGCATGCGGCCGAAGGCATTCTGACGACGCGCGGCGGCATGACATCGCACGCGGCCGTCGTGGCGCGCGGCATGGGCAAGCCCTGCGTTTCCGGCGCGGGCACGATCCGCGTCGATTACGCTGCGCAGACCATGACCTCGCTGGGCCGCACCTTCAAGAAAGGCGATATCGTCACCGTCGACGGTTCCACCGGCCAGGTGCTGGAAGGCGCGGTCGCCATGCTGCAGCCGGAACTTTCTGGCGAATTCGCAACGCTGATGGAATGGGCCGACGCGCTGCGCCGCATGAAGGTGCGCACCAATGCCGAAACGCCCGATGACGCCCGCGTGGCGCGCAATTTCGGCGCGGAAGGCATCGGCCTGTGCCGCACCGAACACATGTTCTTCGAAGGCGACCGCATCGTCGCCGTGCGCGAAATGATCTTGGCCGACGACGAAAAGGGCCGCCGTCACGCGCTTGCGAAACTGCTGCCGATGCAGCGCAAGGATTTCGCCGAATTGTTCGAGATCATGTCCGGCCTGCCCGTGACGATCCGCCTGCTCGACCCGCCGCTGCATGAATTCCTGCCACATACGGACGAGGAAATCGCCGAAGTGGCGCAGGCCATGGGCGCTTCGCCGGACAAGCTGAAACAGCGCGCCAGCGAGTTGCACGAATTCAACCCGATGCTCGGCTTCCGCGGCGTGCGCATCGCGGTGGCCTATCCGGAAATCGCCGAAATGCAGGCGCGCGCCATTTTCGAGGGTGCGGTGGAGGCCGGCCGCAAGACTGGCCAGCCGGTAACGGCGGAAATCATGGTGCCGCTGGTGATGACGCGGGCCGAGCTCGACCTCATCAAGGGCCGTATCGACGCGATGGCGGCGGAAGTGAAAAAGGAAACCGGCGTCGACGTGCCCTACCACGTCGGCACGATGATCGAGCTGCCGCGCGCGGCCCTGCGCGCCGGCGTTATCGCGGAAAGCGCCGAGTTCTTCTCCTTCGGCACGAACGACCTGACGCAGACAGCGCTCGGCATTTCGCGCGACGACGCGGCGAGCTTTCTGGGCGCCTATACGGCGAAAGGCATCCTGCCGGCAGATCCGTTCGTAACGCTGGATACCGAAGGCGTGGGCGAACTGATAAAGATCGCCGCCGAGCGCGGCCGCGCCACGCGCGGCGACATCAAACTCGGCATCTGCGGCGAACACGGCGGCGACCCCAACTCCATCGAATTCTGCGAAAGCGTCGGGCTGGATTATGTGTCCTGCTCACCCTTCCGCGTGCCGATCGCGCGGCTCGCAGCAGCGCAGGCGGCGGTGGGGAAAAAGGCGGCGAGCACGGCGTGAGGGGGAGTAGGCAGTAGTTTGCCCTGCTTTATTGCGGTGAGCATTCCGCGACCCGGCAAGATGCTTTTGTCTCCGCCGGCGGCCACTTTTGGCAATGAACGCCACGGCACTTGCAAGAGCGACCTGCCGAAATTGCCTTTCTATCACTGACCCTGAGGAGCCGTTGGCGCTGGCGTGGTGGCGGGAGGCTGCGTGTCCAGCGGTTGGGGAACTGGAGCAGGCGCGGGTTGCGCAGGTGTCGCCGTGGCATCAGGCTTCGCAGCGCCGCCAGGCGCATTCGCGCCGGACTGCATTGGTGCACCCTTGGGCGCACCCTTCACCGTTACGCGCCACACGGCATTGCCGGCATCGTCGGCGATCAACAGCGCGCCCTTCGGATCGAAAGCGACACCGACCGGCCTGCCGTGCACGACGGAGCCGTCCTGCGCGGCGAAGCCGGTGACGAAGGGCTGCGCCTTGCCATCCGGGGCGCCGCCCGAGAATGGCACGAAGGCGACCTGGTAGCCGTTCAGCACTGTACGGTTCCAGCTTCCATGTTCGCCGACGAATGCGCCGTTGCGGTATTTTTCCGGGAAGACCTGACCGCTGACGAAGGCAAGGCCCAGGGGTGCGACGTGCGAGCTGAGCGAATAGCCCGGCACAATGGCTTTTTTCACCATGACCGGCCGCTGCGGATGGACGCGTACGTCAATAAGGATGCCGAAGTAACTCCACGGCCAGCCATAGAA
>JBFWRC010000001.1:0-372753 GCA_050249115.1 Beijerinckiaceae bacterium | reverse complement strand
GCTCGCCGCCGATCGTGCGCCAGGCAAGCGCCACGAAGATCAGGGCCAGCGGCGCCAGCGACCAGAAAGCCGCGCGCCACAGGCCTGGACCGGCAAACAGCGCGCCGTAGCCCGGCCCGCCGCCGGTGGCGACGCCCCATATGGTGGAAATCGTCGACAGAACGCGCCCGCGCAATTCGACAGGAAATGTTGCGGCGACCAGCCCGTAGGAAAGTGCAGCGACCGCGCCGCCGCCCAGACCCTGCACGAAACGCCAGCCGACCAGCACAGGCATGTTCGGCGCAAGTGCCGAACCGAGAAGTCCGACTGCCAGAACCAGCCCTGCGCCAGCGTAAGCGCGCCGCGCGCCCCACATGTCGCGAGCGGGTCCCGCACCGGCTGCGCCAACGATGGAGCCGACCGCAAAAAGCGAGAAGGCCCATGTCAGATAAGCAACGCCGCCAAGGTCTTCGACGACCGATGGCATGACCGTGGCGACAACGAACTGGTTGATCGCGAACAGCAGCATGCCGGCGTTGAGTACGAATGTGTAGACGCCGTAGCGGCCGGTGAAGATGGCGGCCCACGCCTCTCTCGCATCGCTGGAAGGCGGGTTGTCCGGGGAATCGTTCAAGTCGCAGTTCCGTCGTTGCCGCTTTGATGGTGCGCGCTTCGCGAACGGATGCTGCCCCGTGCGGAAAACGCCTGGCCAGCCGCATGTGCGTACGTTCGACTGCCGCTCATGCTTTCAGGTTCTGCCGCCATTGGCAATCGGCAATGGATACGCCATGACCAAAGCTTTCAAAAAAAACCTGCGCGGAGGCGTTCCGCGCAGGCGTTTCGGCGAGAGTCTGTGCGCCGGTTCTACTTGCCTGCCGTGCGCAGCAAGGGCGTCACGCGACGAATGGCGACCCGCCGGTTCCTGGCGCTGGGGCCATCGGTGTTCACCTTCAGGTATTGCTCGCCGTAGCCTTGCACCAGAAGGTTTTCCGGCGGCACGCCGTAGTCCTGCGTCAGGATCGCAGCGATGGATTCAGCTCGGCGGTCGGACAAGGTGAGGTTGTCTTCGGCGTCGCCGACGGCGTCGGTATAGCCCTCGATGAGGAAGATTTCACGCGGGTTCTTGTCGATCAGGCGCTTCGTTGCCGATGCGATGCGTTCGAGCTGACGTTTCTCGGATGCCGGTACGTCCCACGAACCGGTGGCGAAATTGATGGCGTTGAGATCGACGCGACGCAAACGCTGACGCAACGCACGGCTCTGCCGGATTTCGTCGACCGTGTAGGCGCGATCCAGCTTCTCCACGGGAGGTGCGCTCAACGTCTCGTAAATGCGCTCGGGTGAGGCATCGTCATACTCCACGATATATTGCGAGCGCGGGATCGAGAGGCTCAACGCGCCGAGAGCCAGCGGCGCGATCAGGCGGCCGCCGCGACGGCCTCTCCGGTCGTGGCGATTGTCGATCAGCACGATTTCGCGGCCGCCCCGGCCGATCCGCCGGCGCTCCAGCAGGCGGCCATCCTGCGCATAGATCGATACGATTTTCACGCCGTTGTCGCGCTCTATGACAGAGCGCACGGTGCCGTCCTTGCGGCGGTTTGTCCGGCCCTTGCCGAAGCGTTCGAGCCGGTCGCGCTCGCTATGCTGTATGAACATGCGATCGCCTGAACGAATGATCCGCCGGTTGCCGGGCTCGGTGATGATGCGCGTCTTGCCGCCGTCCTCGGTCATCTCGCGGCGCTGCCGCCTGATGCTGTCGAGGTCTACCGCGTCACGCCGCCCACGGGGCATCGCGTCAAGGTCACCCCGCCCGCGCATGGCGTCGCGCGGCCCATTCCTGTCGCGACGGTCTTTGCTGGCGGCATTGCGTTCGCTGTCTGGCGCTGCCGGCGAACCGGCCGTTGCGGGCAATCCATTTCGCCCTGCGCCGGAGAAGGGCTTGCGCGCCGGATTGTCGTTGGCGGCGGCATTGTTTCGATCATTGTTTTTTCCGCTTGCGGACTTGTCCGGGTTCCATGTGCCGGACGCCGGTTTATTCGCGTTGTTTTGCTTCTTCTGAGCAGTGGCCGGGTCCTGTTTGTTTTGCGCAGCGTTTCGGCCGCCAGCGCCTGTCGGGGTCGCGCTTTTTGCCGGGGGTGTTGCGGACGCGGGTCCGTTCGCCCGTCCGGCCTTCTTATCCGGCGCTACGGAGGGGGGCATCGGGCGCTGCAGTTTCTGCGCTGCATCTTTCGTGCGCTCCTGGATCCTTTTGACTTTCGGCGGCGCCTTATCCGGAACGGCAGCGGGTGGTGCGTTCTTTGAATCCGGCGCGGCTTGCGCCAGTTGAAACGAAGGCGGGAGTTGCGGGGCAGCGATGGATCCGGGGCTTGCGGCACACAAAAGGGCGGCGCTGGATATGGCAGTAGCAAGTAATGTCCGGTAGGGCATGAAAGTCTCTCCTCATGGCGTCGGCGCCGGCACGAAAAGACCGCGCGCGGTGGCGCGGGGGCCAATGGCAGGGATCGGGCGATTGGCGGCCGGCTGCTTCGGCATTCAATGGCGGACAACAGCCATCGTTCCGAAAAATCGGCCAGAACAGGCTAATATTTTGATTTTGGGCGGAAGGCGGGCGAATTAGGTCTCGATGACGCCTCTTCGCCGGGAGATCGCCCGGATTCCCGGTTGCCTGTGCTGCATTTCAGCGAACGTCTGGGGCTTGCTCACCCTTCCAGCAGGCGCAGTCCACGGAAGCTTGCGTGGCCTTCCTTGCCGATGATGATGTGATCGTGCAGCGTGATGCCGAGCGGCTTGGCTGTCTTGGCGATTTCTTCGGTCATGCGGATGTCGGCGCTCGAGGGCGTCGGATCGCCGCTCGGGTGATTATGCACGAGAATGATGGCGGTGGAGGAAAGCTCCAGCGCGCGCTTGACCACTTCGCGTACGTAGACGGGCACATGGTCGACCGTTCCCTTGCCCTGCAATTCGTCGGCGATAAGCCGGTTGCGCTTGTCGAGAAAGAGAATGCGGAATTCCTCGCGCTCGCCGAAAGCCATGGCGCTGCGGCAATAGTCGATCACGTCTTTCCACGACGACAGCATCTTGCGCTTCGCGACTTCGCCGCGCGCCATGCGGGCGGCGGCGGCGGCGACGATTTTCAGGTCGCGCGCTGTCTGGAGCCCGATGCCGGCAATCTCGGTCAATCTTTCTTCGCGCGCGCCAAGAACTTCGGCAAAGCCGCCGAAGCGGGCGATCAGGTCCTTGGCCAGCGGCTTGACGTCGCGCTGCGGGATTGAGCGCATGAGCACCAGTTCCAGCAGCTCGTAGTCGGGCAGGGCCTCACCGCCGGCCTGGGCAAAACGTTCGCGCAGGCGGTCGCGGTGGCCGAAATGATGGGGCTTGTCGCTGTCTTTCGCGGGCGGCCGGCGCTTGCCGGCCCCGCCGGATTTTCTTCGCGGCCCAGCGTCTTCGAGGCCGGGCAGCGCTTCCGGCACGGAATAGGCAAATTCGTCGCCGGGCTCGCCGCTCATCGCAATGGCATGTCCGGCGTGTAGGGCGGGCGGTGGAAACCCTTCGGCGAGAGCGTGAAAATCTCGCAGCCGGTTTCTGTCACGCCGACGGTATGCTCGAATTGCGCCGACAGCGAGCGGTCGCGTGTGACTGCGGTCCAACCGTCGGACAACACCTTCACGTGCGGGCGGCCGAGATTGATCATCGGCTCGACCGTGAAGAACATGCCGGGCTTCAGCATGACGCCCTCGCCACGACGGCCGTAGTGCAGAATGTTGGGCTCGTCGTGAAACAGTTCGCCAAGACCGTGGCCGCAGAAGTCGCGTACAACGGAGCAGCGCTCGCCCTCGGCATATTCCTGAATCGCCGCGCCGATATCGCCGGTCGTGGCGCCCGGTTTGATGACGTCGAGGCCGCGCCACAGCGCTTCGTAGGTGACCTCGATCAGCCGCTGGGCCCGGCGCGGAGCCTCGCCGGCAATATACATGCGGCTGGAATCGCCATGCCAGCCATCGACGATCAAAGTCACGTCGACGTTGACGATATCTCCCTCGGCCAGCGGCTTCTCGTCGGGGATGCCGTGACACACGACGCGGTTGATGGAGGTACAGATGGACTTGCGGTAGCCGCGATAATTGAGCGGGGCAGGATAAGCTCCATGATCCATCGCGAATTCGAAAACGACATCGTCCAGCGCCTGTGTGGTAACGCCTGGCGCGACGAGCGGATGGATCAGGTCCAGGGCCTCTGCCGTCAGCTTTCCCGCCTTGCGCATGGCGGCGAAAGCCTCGGGGCCGTGCAGGCGGATCTGGCCGGTCTTGCGGCGGGGGGCGAGTTTGGCGTCGACAAAGGTCATTTTCGGAATTCCGTTTGCAAGTGACCAATGTATGCGAAAGCTTCGGCAAGACAAGGCCAAGGCGGCGAACCGGACAATTCCGTTCCGGCGTGACCAGCCATGGGGTCTCTACACGATCCTTTGCAGCCAAAAAACCCGGATTGCGGAAGCGGCGTTACCGGGTTGGCGCCAGAGAGCAAACAGGTTTTGCCATTGTCCGGGTGTCCGGGTGTCCGGGACCGGTCAAGCGTGCTTGCGGGGTACGCGCCGATGCGGTTATAGACCTTCCACAGTCGTGCAATCGGCGTGCGATGTGCCTGCGGCTCGTCTCGCACGCGCCATCCGGTTCACAATGACGCCGAACACAGGGAGTACTCGCCATGGACAATCCAGGCCTTATCGTAGCGCCGCTGACGCCGTTTACGGACGATTTGAAGGTCGACAAAGCCAGCCTGCGCCGCCAGATGGACTATATCGTCGACGATTGCCGCGCCTCGATCGTCGTTGCAGCGGGCGTCGAAACGCAGGAATACACCTACCTCTCGTACGAAGAGCGCAAACAGCTCGTGCGCGACACGATCGAGGCGGTGGATGGGCGCATCCCGGTTATGGTGGGCATCTCTCACCCGAATTATCGCACCTCCATCGAACTTGCGCATTTCGCGGAGCAAGAAGGCGCCCAGGCCGTGCAATTGCTGGCCCCTCTGCGCCCCTTCGCCGGTCCGCCGACCCAGGCCGATCTCATTGCCTATTACGAACAGATCGGGCGCGAGACGAAACTGCCTGTTACGCTCTACCTGAACCCCGGTCCTGGCGCTGACGTGTCGATCCCGGACACGATTGCTCTGTCCAAACTGCCGTTCATCGACAGCATCAAGGAATCTTCGCGCGATCTGGCGCGTTGCTCGCGGCTGGTGGTCGAGATCGACCGGGCCGGGCATGCGAAGTATTTCACGACGATGCAGATGCTGTTGGCGACCCTAATTCTGGGCGGGTCTGGCGCCACCATGCCGCCGCCGGGCTGCGAAATTGCGCGGGCGGTTATCGATGCATTCGTTGCGAAAGACTATGAGCGTGCAGCGGAAATCCAGCTTCAGTTCGCGCTGTGGCCGTCGCGCTGGATGCATCGCGGCCTTGCGCCGGCCATGAAGGCGGCGATGGATGTGATCGGCATTTCCGCCGGCAAGCCGTATCCGCCGTACCAGTCGCCAACCGACGCCGAAATCCGCGATCTGGCGGAAGTTTTGAAGGCCACCGAACTCGGCCACCGCATTAAAGTCGGCGCTCCGGCGTAATCCGGTCCATCAATTTTCGATCAAGAGGACACCTTGAGCCAACAACAGGTAGCTCCGCCGTCGACATCCTACGGCGAACCGATTTCCCTCGAAATGGCCAAGAAGGTCATGGCGGCGGCTGAAGCAGAGGCGATGAAGAACAATTGGGGCGTGGCCATCGCCATCGTCGATTCGGGCGCGAACCTGGTCATGGCCCAGCGGCTGCCCAATACGCAGCTTGCCGGCATGCGCATTGCCGAGCAAAAGGCTGTCACTGCCGCCGAATTCCGCCGCCCGACGAAAATTTTCGAAGGCGCGGTGGCTGGCGGAGGCCTCGGCATCCGTGTGTTGACGTTTGACATTTCGGCCGCCGAAGGCGGCGTGCCAATCGTGGCCGGGGGCAAGATTGTCGGGGCTATCGGCGTTTCCGGGGTGCAGTCGCACGAGGACGGGCAGGTCGCCCAGGCCGGCGCGGCGGCTGTCGCCTGAGGACAGCCGTCCCTAAGGCAGACCTTTGGCTTTCGCCGGGACGTCCAATGTGGCATCAGGGCGGTTTGCCGGGGCGTTCGCGCGCCGGCGGCAGCGGAGTCCCGTAACGAGAATGTCAGGCAGCAACGATTTGAGCGCCTTCGGCGCCCATGCGCCGAAGGGCATGGTCGCGCGCATGCTCGGCTGGACGCGGTCTGCCGGGCATGGCTGGCTGGCGCGGCGCAAGGCTTTCATTTTTCGCAAGCTGGCTATCAAGTTGCTGGCCGGCGCGCCGCTCGATGTGGAGACGATGGGCGCGAAGATGCGCCTCTATCCCTACAACAACGTCAGCGAAAAGCGCATACTGTTCACGCCGCAATATTTCGACGAGCCGGAGCGCATGTTGCTGGCGGAGCGAATGGGCGAAAATTTCGTTTTCATCGATATCGGCGCGAACGTTGGCGGCTATACGCTGTTTGCCGCGGCGCAGGCCAAGCCTGGAACGCGGATACTGGCTATCGAACCACAGCCGGAGATTTTCGAACGGCTGATCTTCAATATCCGCCAGAACGAATTCGCCAACGTCAAAGCAATCGATTGCGCCGTGGCGGACAAGGACGGCGACATCATCCTGTTTCTCGACCGGGACAACCGGGGTGAAACATCCATGCGTATCGTGGGGCCGGAAGGCGCAGGATCGTCGATCCGCGCGCCTGCAAAAACGTTGATGCGCATCGTGGCAGAAGAAGGCTTCGACCATATCGACGCGGTCAAACTGGATGTCGAAGGCGCAGAGGACCTCATTCTGGAGCCATTTTTCCGCACTGCGCCACAGGCCCTGTGGCCGAAACTGATCATGATGGAACATCTGCACCAGCGCTGGGTGGTCGACCTGCGGCAATTGCTGATGGAAAAGGGCTATCGCGAAGTGCAGAAGACGAAGAACAATACCGCGTGGGAGCGGGGCTGACCGTTATTATTAGTCTGTATTACTAATATGAATATATTTGCGATCCGAGATCTGGTGGCGGTTATATGTCACGGTTCCATGACGCGTTCGTGAGACGCAGTGCATTGCTTGTTATTTGACCTTCCCGGCGATCGGACAGAAGGATGCATCTATTGAACCGGAGCGCTTGCTGTTCAGGTAATCGCACATGTTTTCCCGGAAAGGAGTTCCAATGAACGACCGTATCGACGATGCAGCTTCCGGCGGCAGCCTTCCCGCCATGTCGGTTGGTACCCTTGGCCTCATGTTCGTCGCCGGGTTTTTCGCAACCATTGCATTCGATCTGTGGGGACAGCTCATTAGTCCCGGACTCGGATTTGCGAACCTGTCGCCGCACGGCCTGGCAAAGAGCCTGCTCGGCAAACTGGGGCTGCCGTCCGGCGATTTCGCTGGTTATTTCGTGCATTTCTATCTTGTCGGTCTGATCGGCTACCCGATTGGCTGGCTCTTCATTTTCCGGCCGATCTGGCGAAAGGTCATTGGCAGTGGTGCCGGATGGTTCCTGCCGTCTGCGATCTACGGGTTTGGCCTGTGGGTGTTTGCGATCGGCGGCATCACCTTGGTTGCCGGCCTGCCGTTCTTTCTCAATTTCACCGGTATAACCTGGGTCGCTCTCGTCGGGCATGTGCTGTACGGAATTGTGCTCGTCGCGGTGCTGGAGTTTGCCGCCAGGCGCTAGAGCATCGTGCGAAAAAGTGGTTCCGGTTTTTCGCGCACAACGATGCTCTAATCTTTCGAATCGATCAGCGTGCGTTCAAATGATTCCATTTGAACGCACGCTGATCTAGAACCTTTAGGCTTTTATGAGGGTTCTCTGCGGCTGCAGCCTTTTTGATTTGGTAGTGGAAGAAGTTCATCGATGTCCATGATAAGTGTTGTTTGTCATCGTATCAGTTACGATGACGGGGTGTTTGCTAGCGTTCGGGACATTAGCTATTGAAATAATGTCCGCGTGTTTATCGCAAAGGCTTTTTTAAGATGAGGTCTGGCGCTAAACTCAGAGCCACGTGCAACGACTTTGCACTAAATTTCGTTCCTGGCGATTTGAAAGACAAATTGCGAACAGGTCGTGATTTGGAAGACCGAGGAAGTTGCGTTCCAAAATTTATATCTGGCATCATAACGGCTCGACCTTCAGCTCGACCCGCCGGTCCACTTCGATGCCTTGCGGGCTCACCTTGCAGCAGACGGCAATCGCCTCGACGCCTGCGGCATGGGCTTCGGCAAAAGCAGCGGCGTATTTTTTATCGATATCTGCGGCCAGCGAGAACCGGTCGGCCTGCATCTGGATGAGGTAGACCATCACGGCGCGCTTGCCCTCGGCGACCATGTTGGCGAGTTCGCGAAGGTGCTTGGCTCCGCGCGCGGTCACGCTGTCGGGAAATTCGGCAAGGCCCGGTTCGCGCATGAGATGGACGTTCTTTATCTCGACATAGCAATCGGGCAGGCGGTCCTGCTGCAGCAGAATATCGACGCGGCTGTTGACGCCGTATCTTACTTCGCGCCGCAGGTGCGCATATGCGGCAAACTCCGGAAAGAAGCCTGCCGCGACGGCTTCTGCAACGATGGCGTTGGGGTGGGCTGTGTTGATGCCGGCACATTCCGGCCCGCGGCCGAAATCGGCTTCGACGATTTCCCAGGAATATTGCAGCTTCCGTTTCGGGTTGTCCGATTTCGACAGCCACACTTTGTTGCCGGGGGCGGTCAACCCGAGCATGGCGCCTGGGTTGGCGCAATGGGCTGTGATCTCCTGCCCGTCATCCAGAAGGATGTCGGCCAGAAAGCGCTTGTAGCGTTTGACCAGACGGCCGGGCACCAAAGGTCTGGAAAACTTCATGGCCCTCAGGGTCCGTCGCCGGGGCCGCATTCGTGGCCGGGATGGCTGGCGAACTGCTCGACCAGGGGGAAGGCGGCGTTCACGTCGTCCGGATGTGTCACGGCGAATTGCAGCGACAGGCTTCTGGCGCGGGTATTTTCGCGCAGATAGCCCGATGCGCGCACGCTGTCCGGCCCGAAGCCGACGATCACGACGAATGCGAAGGCCTTTGTGCCGGCGTTGCGATATTGCAGGGTTTTGTCTTCCACCATCTCGACCTTTGCGGCGGTGATGCGCTGGTGGAAAAGGCCGCTTGTGGCGCTGCGTACGCGGCTTTCGATAAAGCGCCCGGCGCGGCGCTTGTCGGGCATTGTCTCGCCCGGTATGCGTGCGAAAAGCAGGTGGCCGGACACCGGCGCTGCCGGCTGAAATTTGTAGACCGTCCAGCCGGGGATTTTTTCCGAACCGTCCCACGCCGCCTGCGGCGGAGGGGCAATGTCGCATGCCTGAGCGGACACTGCCATTGCTGCGAAGGCTGCGCAAAATCCAGGGACGAGGAGGCGTGCTGCTATGCGGACCATGAGCGTCTCTTGCTTTGCCGGGCCACAGTGCTTTCCCGTGTGGCCTTCTTTGGCCGCACAATGGCGCGGCGGAACATCTCGGGCAAGCACACGGCCCACAAAAATGCTGGCAAACTCCGGATTTTCCGAGGAAAACAAGTCAAATCCCGGATCGTGGCGTTTGCGGTCTTGCCAAGCGGCCGGAACCTGCCCAAAACGCTCGACGGGAGGCTGTCATGACGCAAGCGCCAAAGACGATTACCGCCGCAATTCTCGTTATCGGCGACGAAATACTGTCCGGACGGACCAAGGACCAGAACATCGGTTTTATCGCCGACTACCTGACCGCCGTCGGCATAGACCTGAAGGAAGTCCGCATCGTGCCGGATGTGGAGGAGGAGATCGTTGCTGCGGTAAACGCACTGCGCACCCGCTACACCTACCTCTTCACAACAGGCGGCATCGGGCCGACGCACGACGATATAACGGCCGATTGCGTCGCAAAGGCCGTCGGCGTGCCCATCGATGTTGACGAGCGGGCGGTCGATCTGTTGCTGACCCGTCTGAAGCGGGAGGACCTCAATGAGGCGCGCCTGCGTATGTGCCGTATTCCGCAAGGCGCCGACCTTATTATCAACCCGATCTCGGCCGCGCCCGGTTTCAAGATCGGCAACGTCATGGTCATGGCCGGCGTGCCGCGTATCATGCAGGCCATGCTCGCGGCGGTCGTCGAAACGTTGGAAACCGGCGCGAAGATGCTTTCGGAAACAGTCGAGGCCGGCCTGCCGGAAGGTGCTTACGCCAAGGGGCTAGAGGAAGTGGACAGGAAATACGCCGATGTTTCCATCGGCTCCTATCCGCATTTCAACACCAGCGGGGGCGGCTTCAAGAACCAGATAGTGATCCGCAGCAAGAACCCGCAGTCCCTGGCTGACGCCAAGGCAGATGTGGAGACCATGCTGGAAGCCTTGCGCGCGGCGCAAACAAAGAACTGAAGGCAAGGGGCGATTCCAATGGCCGAACCGGCAAAAATATTTCCCGTTTCCTGGGACCAGTTTCACCGTGATGCGCGGGCGCTGGCGTGGCGGCTCAACGGCGAGGGTCCGTTCCGCGCGGTTGTCTGCATCACGCGCGGCGGGCTCGTCCCGGCCGCCATCGTTGCGCGCGAACTTGGCATCCGGGTTATCGAGACTGTCTGCATCGCCAGTTACGACGGCGAGAACAAGCAGGGCACGCTGCAAGTGCTGAAAGAGATTACACCGCTGGTATCGGGAACCGACCTCGGCAAGGGTGTCCTCATCGTCGACGATCTCGTCGACACCGGCGCGACGGCGAAACTCGTCCGCGAAATGATGCCGGAAGCGCATTTCGCCACGGTCTATGCCAAGCCCAAGGGCAGACCGCAGGTCGATACGTTCATTACCGAGGTTTCGCAGGATACGTGGATCTATTTCCCCTGGGACACAGCGCTCGCCTTCTCGCCGCCGATCAACAAGGCGGGGGTGTAGCAGGTCCGCCTGCTTGCGGGGGCTTGACGGGGCGTTTATGTCTTCCGGCAAGCGGACGTGGCGAAACTGGTAGACGCAAGGGACTTAAAATCCCTCGGGCTTGTCCTGTGCGGGTTCGATTCCCGCCGTCCGCACCATCTTTGTTCATATCTTGCGCTTCGCGCGGCTGGGCCGTGCTCAACGTGCGATATGAAATCGTTCATATCTTGCGCTTCGACCCTGCAGGTCTCAACGTGCGATATGAAATTGTTCATATCTTGCGCTTCGCGCGGCTGGGCCGTGCTCAACGTGCGATATGACAGCTAATTGGCGGGACAGCAGCGCGCGGGCTTGGAGGCTCCATGTTTCTCGGGTTTTTCTGGTGGGAATGGCTGCTGATTGTTTCCGGCGCGATGGTCGGGGCAGCGCTTTTTCGCAAAATGAAGAAATAGTCCGCATCGCTGGCGGCAGCCGTGCGGCTGCACAGCTTGGCGGACCCGTACGGCGGTAGTACACCTCGCCCATGTTCGATCTTGCCAATTTTCTTCCCTATCTCGTCAACCGGGCCGGTGTGCGTCTGGCGGCAAATTTCTCGAAATTGCTGAAGCCGCACGATATCGGCATTCAGGAATGGCGTGTGCTCGCGGTTCTGCATGTCCACGGCGCACAGCGCATGTCGGCGCTGGCGGACCTCACCTCCATCGACCGGACGACCCTCTCGCGCCTCACTGCGCGCATGGAGACGGCGGGGCTCGTCAGTCGCACGCGCGCAGAAGATGACGCCCGGGAGGTTCGAATTGCCATGGCCGGGAAGGGGCAGGCCATAACGGACCTGATGCTGCCGCATGCGCGCCATTACGAGGAAGTCGCAACCGAGGGGCTGGACGAAGCCGAAGTGGCGGCGCTCAAGGCCATGTTGGCAAAGGTTTACGGGAATCTCGACCGCCTGTAGCGGCCGTTTCGTTCCACTGCAATTACGGCTTGCAATTCGGGGCACATTGGGTTAATTTATGTGCAATTGCACATATCAGACCGGTAAACGCGGCAACTCCAGGCCGCTGCGAAGGGAGACAAACCATGGAATTCGGCTATTTCACGCTCAGCGACAACATTTACCCGGAAATCGGCCGTACGCCGGAACAGTTCGTTCTCGACATTCGCGCCCAGGCGATTCACGCCGACCGTATCGGCATGCATTCGACCTGGATCGGCGAGCATCATTTCGACTCGCTCGGCGTGAACTCGTGTCCGCATCTGGTGCTGGCTTCGATCATTCCCGAGACGAAGCGCGTGAAGATGGCTCCGGCCGTCGCCGTGCTGCCGTTGCAGCATCCGCTGCGCGTTGCGGAAGAATACGCGACTCTCGATCTTCTGTCCGGCGGCCGTATGGAATTCGCCGTCGGGCGTGGCTATGACCGGCGCGAATATGTGCCGTTCGGCGCGGAGTACATGGATTCGCTCGAACTGCTCGATGAGGGCGTCGAGGTCATCAAGAAGGCCTGGGAAAGCGAAGGCAAGTGGTCGCACAAGGGCAAGTTCTTCGACATTCCGGAAATGGCGATCACACCGAAACCGATCCAGAAAGACATTCCGTTCTACATGGCCTGTTTCTCGAAAGCGTCGATGGAGATTGCCGCGCGGCGCGGGCTCGACATCATCTTCGCGCCATTTGCGGCTGCGATGACCTTCGGCTCGATGGCCAACGCCGTTCAGGCCTATCGCGACGAATGCGCGAAATACGGCACCAAGCCGCGCAAGGCCATGTGCTCCTATTTCATCCACATCGGCGAAGGCGCGGAGGAAGACTACGGCCGCGAGCGCCAGATGGCCTATTTCAACAATTGCGTGCTGCCGGCCTTCCATCAGGAGCCCGGCAAGACGCCGCCGACGATGATGTACTTCCTCAAAATCGTGGAAATCCTCAAAGGCATGCAGAAGGAGGATCTTGGCTCCAAGTCGATCCTGCTCGGTTCGCCGCAGAAGATTGCCGAAGAGCTGCATCAACTTGAGGCCGCCGGCATCGAGGAAGTGATCCTGTACTTCAACGTCGGCGGCAAGCCGCACAAGAAAGTGCTGGAGCAGATGGACTGGTTCATGAAGGACATTGCCCCGCAATTCCAGGGCTCGCACAAGGGCTTCAAGGTAGCGGCGGAATAAATGGTGTCATCCCGGACGCTGAGGGCGGTCCGGGATCGCATTATCGCGGAGGAAGGGTCCGGTTCGCCTTAGGCGTCCGGGATGAGAAAAGTTTTGGGAGGAACGCATGGAATTCGGCTATTTCACGCTGAGTGACAACAACTATGACGACATCCAGCGCACGCCCGAGCAGTTCATTCTCGACATTCGCGCCGAGGCGCTGCACGCCGACAGGATTGGCATGCATTCGGCCTGGATTGGCGAACATCATTTCGACTCGCTGGGCGTGAACTCCTGTCCGCACCTCGTGCTGGCTTCGCTCGTTGCGGAGACGAAACGCATCCGCATGGCGCCAGCCGTCACTGTGCTGCCGATGCATCATCCACTGCGCGTGGCCGAAGAGTGGGCCTCTCTCGATCTTCTGTCCGGAGGACGCGTCGATTTCGCCGTCGGGCGCGGCTACGACCAGAAGGAATACGCCCCGTTCGGCGCGGATTATTCGACGGCGCTGGAGCGCATGGAAGAGGGGATCGAGATCATCAAGAAGGCCTGGGAATCGCCGGGCAAGTGGTCGCACAAGGGCCGCTTCTACGATATTCCGGAGATGGCCATAACGCCAAGGCCGCTGCAGAAGAAAATCCCCTTCTACATGGCGTGTTTCTCGCGCGCGTCGCTGGAGATGGCCGGCAAGCTCGGCATGGATATCATCTACGCGCCCTTCGCCGCGAACATGACGTTCGGAAGCCTCGATAACGCCGTGAAGGAATATCGAGAGGCCTGTGAAAAGCATGGACACAAACCGGGCAAGGCGATGTGTTCCTATTTCATCTGGATCGGTGAAGGAGCCGAAGAGCAATACGCGCGCGAACGGCAGATCGCCTATTTCCGCCGCGCGGTGAAACCGGCCATTGCGCAGGACGCAAAAGCCCCGCCGTCCATGCTCTACATGAACAAGATCAACCAGATTCTCGAAGGCGTGGAGGCTGGCGATCTCGGCGAGAAGTCGATCCTGCTTGGCTCCTCTGCAAAGATCGTCGACTCCCTGAAGCGCGTCGAGGATGCGGGCATCGAGGAAGTGATCTGCTACTTCAACGTTGGCGGCAAACCTCACGCAAAGGTGCTGGCGCAGATGGACCAGTTCATGGACGAGATCGCGCCGCACTTCGAAGGCTCGCACAAGACATTCAAGGCCGCGGCGGAGTAGGCCGCCTGACGCCTCAACCCGCCCGGTACTTGTACACCCAATCCATGCGCGCTTCGATCTGCCTTTGCGACAGGCGGCCCATGACCATGTCGCGCGCCATCGCGGGCAGGCCGCTCATGTGGTAAATCGTGCCCTGCCGGCGCGAGGCGATGCGCACTTCGGCGGCGCGGACGATGCGGCGTTCTTCGTATTCGCGAATGGCGGCAGCGATGTCGCCGGGATGGCGGGCGATGGCCGCGCCTATGACCGCGGCGTCCTCTATCGCCAAACATGCGCCCTGTGCAAGAAATGGCAGCACCGGATGGGCGGCATCGCCCAGCAGCACGACCTTGTCGAGGCTCCAGCGCGGTACCGGGTTGCGGTCGAAGAGCGGCCAGCGCCGCCAGCTTGCAACCGCGCCGATCAACTCGCGGGCCGCCACGTTCCAGCGCGAAAACCTGCTTTCGATGAAACGGGGATCGCCGTTCTCGTTCCAGAAATCCCCTTCGTTGCCGCCGCGCCATGCATCTTCGACGATGGCGACGACGTTCACGCATGCGCCATCGCGCAGGGGGTAATGCACGAGATGGGCGCTGGGGCCGAGCCACAGATTCGTGGCGTAGCGCAGGGCCATCGGCGGGACGTTCGCGGCGTCGACGACCGTGCGCCAGGCGGTGCGTCCGGAATAGATCGGCTCGTCCGTCTGGCCCATGCCGAGGCGGCCACGCACGACCGAGCGCAGTCCGTCTGCCCCGATCAGCATGTCGCCATCGAAGCGGATGTTTTCCTCGCCGCGCCGTGCGCCGACCTGAACGCCATTTGCGGTCGAAGCGAAGCCGCGGACTTCAGCCCCCAGTTCCAGATCGATACGCGGAGATAGCGCGATGCGGTCCAACAGCACTTGCTGCAGATCGGCGCGGTGGATGACGAGGGTCGGTGCGCGCCAGCGAACTTCCGCCATCGCGCCCAATTGCATGCGCATAAGCTCCGCGCCATCGCTGCCGCGCCGGACAGTCAGGATGTCTGGCTGCAACGCCTTGCGCTGCACCTGTTCGAGAATGCCAATATGCGCCAGCGCCGATGTGGCGTTGGGTGAGAGTTGCAGGCCTGCTCCGGCTTCGCCCAGTTCCGGCGCTCGCTCGATCAGGGTGACCCTGTGTCCCTCTTTCGACAGGGCGAGGGCGGCAGTCAGACCTCCGATGCCGGCGCCGGCGATCAGGATGTGCAGCTTTTCGCTCACGGACGTGCGGTCCTCGCACATCGGGCTGTGGCAGGACCGCAGCGCACTCTTGCGCGCGCCATCTCTCTCAGGCCGCTCCGGTCAGCGCCGCTTCGCATTCGGCCGGGTCGCACGCGGTCTTCAGGCCGGCGTCGAAGACAAATCGTGTCGAGCAATAGGAACAGATCGCCTCCGTATCCGAACCCATGTCGATATAGATGTGCGGATGGTCGAAGGGCGGCAAGGCGCCGATGCACATGAATTCCTTGACGCGGACCTTGATCGAGGGAAGGCCGGGTTGGTTGTGGAAGTGAGGAGTTGCGTGATCCGCCATATGTCCGGTGTCCAAAATGTCCCGCAGGATGTCTGTGACGATGGCGCGCAATCTAACGCACGCAATCGGGGAAGTGTAGGGGAATTGCCGCGCCTCAAGCGGGATACCAGGAGAAGGCAGGCCCCGGCCATCCAGCTTTGCAGCTTGATTTGCCGGTGTTCATGCCTATGTTGCGCGCGATGAGCCACAAAAACATCCAGTATTTCAAAAGCAGCGGGCTCGATCTCGCCTATATCGACGTGCCGCCGGAGGCCGAAGAGACGGGCGTGCCGGTGCTGCTCATCCACGGATTTGCGTCCAATCACGCCGTGAACTGGGTCAATACGTTGTGGGTTCAGGCGCTGACGCGCGCCGGCCGCCGGACCGTAGCACTGGATAATCGCGGGCATGGCCGCAGCGCCAAGGTCTACGAGCCGGCCGCATACAATACGGCGCTGTTGGCGCAGGACGCCGTCAATCTGCTCGATCATTTGCGCATCGAGCGAGCGATCGTCATGGGTTACTCGATGGGCGCGCGGATCGCATCGTTCGTGGCGCGCGATTACCCCGAGCGCGTGGAAGCGGCGATCCTCGGCGGTCTCGGCGACCGGCTCTTGCAGCCGGCCGGTCTTCCCTCCGGGATAGCCGAGGCGCTGGAAGCGCCCTCGCTTGAAGACGTGCGCGACTTCACGGGCCGCATGTTCAGAGCCTTTGCGGATCAAAACGGTAGCGACCGGAAGGCGCTGGCGGCGTGCATTCGCGGGTCGCGCCAGCATTTGACCGAAGCGCAGGCTGCGGAAATCCGTTGCCCCGTTCTGGTTGCTGTCGGGACGATGGACACGATCTCCGGCAACGGCGAAGTTCTCGCTCGCTGTTTCCCGCGTGGCGAGTTCTTCGAAATTCCGCGCCGGGATCACAATCAGGCTGTTGGCGACCGGGTGCACCGGCAGGGGGTTCTGGAGTTCCTCGAACGTTTGTGAGCGGGCAGTGCTAACGAAGCTGTTCGGGAACCGCACGGGCTGTGGTATCATTTCAGTGCTGGATATCAGCGCCGGGTTGCGTAATGGAGAGGCCGTATGAGCAAGGATTACAGCGCCAAGATCGTGGGCCTTGCCGGCGTGGATCCGGTGTTTTCGCGCCTGCGGATCGAGGCCGAAGAGCTGATACGGCGCGAGCCGGAGTTCACCGGCTTCATCTACGCGACGATTCTCAATCAGGAGAGCCTGGCCAGCGCCGTCGCGCATCGCGTGGCGGACCGGCTCGACCACCAGACGGTGCCTGGAGACCTGATTGAACAGACGTTCCGGGACATCCTGTCGCGCAATCCGGGTATTGCCCGGGCGATGGAGGCGGACCTGCTGGCTGTTGCCGACCGCGATCCGGCCTGCATGCGGTTGATCGAGCCTTTGCTGTATTTCAAGGGCTTCCAGGCGATCCAGACGCACCGGCTGGCGCACGCTCTGTGGGAGATGGGGCGGCGTGATTTTGCATTGTATCTGCAAAGCCGTTCGTCCGGCGTTTTCCAGTGCGACATTCATCCGGCGGCCGAAATCGGCAAAGGCATCTTCCTCGATCATGCAACCGGTCTCGTCGTCGGATCGACCGCCGTTATCGAAGACAATGTCTCGATCCTGCATAGCGTCACTCTGGGCGGCACCGGCAAGGAGCAGGGCGACCGTCACCCGAAGATCCGCCATGGGGTGCTGATCGGGGCCGGGGCCAAAATCATCGGCAATATCGAGGTCGGCCATTGCGCCCGGATCGCGGCGGGCTCCGTGGTGTTGCAGCCGGTTCCGCATAACAAGACGGTTGCTGGCGTGCCGGCGCGTGTCGTCGGTGAAGCCGGCTGTGCAGAGCCTGCCCGCACGATGGACCAGCTGATCGCGGAAAAGCTGGAAAGCTGAAAGTTTCCCTGAGATTACGCGCGGCCGGGCGGCGTCCGCACACGCCGGTTGAAGCGCGGCGGCATTTCTGGCAAGCAGGGTCTGTTGGAAGACGGCGCGGCCTTTGATGGATGGCCGGCTTGGGAAAACTCCAGACAGCGGCGGCCAGATGCTTCAAAAAACCGAATTGAAACAATTGCAGGCCTTTCTCGGCGATACCCTGGGCAACGATGCAATCCGGGTGACGCAGGATTCGCGGGATAACGACAAGGCTGCCGTCATTCTTGGCGAGCGGCAGATCGGATCGATCGCGCTGGACGACGAAGACGGCGACCGCTCGTTTTCGTTCGCGATGAAAATTCCGGTCGGCCGCGAAGTGTTGCAGGAATATCTGCGGCGTCTTTTCGAAAACGATCAGCTCAAGATCGTCGGCCGCGCCAATAAAACGGATTCGGTCGAACTGAATTCCGGGTCGGATTTTGTTGGGGTCATTTCCGCCGACGATGCGAAAGCCTCTTCCTACACGCTGCAGATTGCAATTCTGGATTTCGATCTGGAAGATTATTGAGTCTCGGGGCAGGGCTCCGGCGTCAGCGCCGAAAGCTCTGTATCAGCCCCTTCGTGCTTTCCAGAAGCCTGTCCCAATCGGCCAGCAAATCGGCCGAGAAGCGCATTCGAACCTCGACGCCATCCATGCGCACTTCCGCTATGCAGGTCGCCGGCAGTGGCGAGGGCGGCTGACGCGGGCGCGGGCAGCGGGCGGCAAAGCGCCGTCCCTCCGGCGGCGCCATGTAGAGGTCTTCATTCTCGTAAGGGCTGCCGTTCTGAAAGCGGCGCATGACCAGCCCCCCGGGGTGGCTCCAGGTGTCAGGCTGCAGGAACCGGGTGAACAGCCGCGTTGTACGTTCGGCCGGATCGATCCGGCCCTCCGGTTGCTGAATCGTCAGGAAAATCGTGTTGGACAGCGGGTCCGGACCGGTTGGGTTGAAGTTTCGCTGCAGCCTGGCCGGGCGGAATGTCTGCGCGTCGGCGGCGAGATCGATTTCCTGCATGCGGCCGCCAACCTTGGCATATTCGAAGCGAAAATAGGCGGCAGGCACGACAAGGCGCACATCACCAACATAGGTTTCCACCGGCCGGCGCGTGGTTTCGCCTGGCTGGGCGAGATACAGGACAGCAGCGGCGAGCAAGGCGCAGACGGCTACAATCGCGGCAGCAAATGTGTATCGTGACCGCATGGGGGCTGTGTCTGGACGATTCGGAACCGGCGAATCAGCCGGAACCGGAATTTATCAGATTGGCTACGTCTGCGCCGGATGCTGTGAGAATGACAGAATTGGGAGATGCGCTGTGCCTGTTTACGAGATCGACGGAATAACGCCGGAGTTTCCGGATAATGGCCGCTACTGGCTGGCTCCGGATGCGAATGTCATCGGCCGCGTCCGGCTCGGCGAGGATGCATCCATCTGGTTCGGCTGCACGTTGCGCGGCGACCGCGATCTCATTTCAGTCGGCCCAAGGTCCAATGTGCAGGAGCATACGATCATGCACACCGATCCGGGTTACCCCCTCGAAATTGGCGCTGATTGCACGATAGGACACGGCGTCATTCTGCACGGCTGCACGATTGGCGAGAATTGCCTGATCGGCATGGGCGCGATCATTCTGAATGGCGCGCGGATTGGCGCGAACTCGCTGGTCGGAGCCAATGCACTGGTGACGGAGGGCAAGGAATTTCCGCCCGGATCCCTGATCGTCGGCTCGCCCGCACGCGCAATCCGCCAACTCGACGAGGCGGCTGCGGCCGGTATCAAACGGTCGTCGGGAAATTACGTCGAGAATTCCAGGCGCTACATGCGTTCGATGCGACGGATCGACGTTTAAAGAGCAATATCCGGCAGGATTACAGCCGGATATCCTCGTCGAAATGCGCTTCTGGCAGGAGGCGGGTGAACTCGATCGCGACGCCGCCCTTGAAGTGACGGACGACGCGGCCAACCGTTTCGCCGATCGTCACAAGCGTGCCGAGTTCGGGCTGGATATTCACCATCAAGGCGGTACCCGACAGCGAAACGTCGATAATCTTGGCAGGATATTCCTGGCGGTCCGGCAGTTTCATGATCGTGCGCCGGTTGCGCGGTTCGATACGTTCGTGGCGGCGGTCTTCGGGCATGCCGAGAGCAGTGCGATTGGCCAGCCAGGTCAGTTGATCGGCAAGCTTTTCCCGCTTGCTCATCGGCACGTTGAGATTCAGGGCGAAGCCGTCGTCGAGGTGCCGGGCGACCGTGCCTTCGACGCGTCCGAGCGTATCGAGGTAGGCAATGATCTTGTCTCCGACCGGCGCACGCATGGGAGCGGCAAGGGCTACGCCACCAGGGGATACATCGATGGTCTGACAGGGAAATTCGCGCCGGTCAGGCAGCATGTACCGCCCCATGACGCTGACTCGCACGCGCTGGTGGCGGCGCCGGTCCTGATCGCTTTCCGGCTTTTGACCCGAGCTTGCCCGGACCGTCGACATCCTGTGCATTGCAGCCTCTGCTTTAATCCGAAAGATTGTTAGCCGAGGTCTGTTAATATGCGCTTACCGGCAACTTTAAATTGTAAGTTCGGCGGCGATTTTCAGCGGTCGGAAACGCCGCCGTCATGCACCGTCAGATGGCCATAGCGGGGAGGGTGGCCGGCGTTCGGGCGGGCCAGCGGCTGGATATACTGGGCCAGATCGTCCGGTCGGCGGACGATGCGCATGGAATTGACCTTCAGTCCCGGCGAAGGCGACAGGCCGAGCCATGTGGGAATTGCACATGGCGCCAGGCTGCCGATCATGCGCGCATGTGTCTTTCCGTAGTGACGCAGCGGCAGCAAAAGTAGCTCAAGTTCGAGCGGCGGGTGGCCATCGGGCGCAGCTTCTGCGCCGGCGATGGCGGGGCTGCGATCGTCGAGGACCGTCGCAAGCAGTTCAAGCACGGACTTGCGCGCCTCGGGAGCCCACAAGTCCATAAAAGCTTTGCCTTTCAACTCCCTGACAAACAAAGCGCCAAGCCGCGTCCCGGCGATCCGCATCGGAAACTGGAGCTGCTCGTCGATCTCGAGAATGAACGTATTGGCAAGTATGCCGCGAATAGCGCCCGGATCGAGCTCTGCGCGCTCAGGTTCCGTGCGGCTTCCGCGGACGCGGTTCCAGTAGGCGAAAAGCTCTTGTGTCGCGGCCTGTTTCATTTTCGCTATCCATCTGCCCGCGCTGTAACGATCCGTTCACCATTGTGCGAATTCGGAACGATAGCAGCGCCTGTTTTCGGTTGAGAGGCTGGTTTGCGACATGCGTGCCACATACCCTACCGGCAGGGTGAAGCCGATAGAACAAATTTGCCGACGGAAATTAAGGTTACCATGCGCTTTCGATTGCGCGCCGGGGCCCTTGGTGGCATCTTGAGCGGGCTCCAGATGGACTACGAAACGCGATACAGGCAAGACTTCTTAACGCAGGATACTACTCCTGATTGCAGGCGCAAGGCGATCAGGCAAAATTCGCGATTGCTCCGTCGCAGAAACGAATACGCTGTGTACTCCAGCGCAGCGGAACACCTTCGGGGGTCCTTCGGGGCCCCCTTTGCTTTTTCCAAAACGCCGAAAAGGCTTTATTGCTTGCGGGGAGAGGCGGGTATACATCCGGTCTGGCTCAGGCGGCCTACCGGATGCGATTGCTATTCCGGGGCTGGCAGCTTCGAAATAGATCGGGAGCGCGATTCCATTGTCCGAAGAGGCCAAACCTGAAGTCAAATCGAACCCCGGGTCTGGCTATCCGCCGGATTTGACGCCGCCACGCCGGCGCGAGCCGATGTTCAATCTGCCCGGTGTCGTGACTGCGCTGATTGTGGTCTTTGTCCTCATTCACATTCTCAGGGAATATGTGCTTTCGCCGGGGCAGGATTCGGAGATCTTGCGCACGTTCGCCTTTATTCCCGGACGGATCGGAAACGCAATCGATCCGGGTCAGATCGCGCAGGAATTGACGAGATACGCCGGGAACAGTTCCGCATTCGCCACCGCGCGTTATTTTCTCGGCGACCGTTCGCTGCAGCTTTGGTCTTTCGTCACTTATGCCTTCCTGCACGGCGATTTTGTTCATGCCGGCGTGAATTCGCTCTGGCTTGCCATCTTCGGAGCGCCGGTTGCCCGCCGGATTGGCGCAATCCGCTTTCTGGCGCTGTTTCTCATAACGGCCGTCGCTGGCGCAGCGGCGCATTTTGCGCTCCACCCGTACGAACTTGTTCCGGTCGTGGGCGCTTCGGCGTCGGTTTCCGGCACGATGGCGGCAGCCTTGCGGTTTGTGTTTCAGCCGGGCGGCCCTTTGGGACCTGCGGTGCCCGGCTGGCAATTGCCGGCCGAATTCAGCGCGCGCCTGCCGGCTTTGCCCTTGCGGAATGTCGTTCGCGACCCGCGCGTCATGCAATTCATGGCAATCTGGTTCGTCATAAACATGGTGTTCGGGATCTTCTCGCAACAACTGGGAATCACGTCCTCGATTGTCGCGTGGGAGGCACATGTCGGCGGATTTATCGCCGGTTTTCTGTTGTTTGGCCTTTTCGATCCGCCGCCGCCGGATCCGCAAACCTTCCTGCAGTTTCGCCAGCCGGTCTGGCGCGGGTAGCACGGCTGACCGCTGCCGGCCTTTTTTGCTCTTGCCACCGGCCTTCTTCGCGTTCACCATTCGACGTCCCAGCTCCCGCCGACGCCGCGGGCTATCCCGTCGGGAGCACGGCTAATGCCGCGCGAGAACGGGGTCGTGCGCGTGCAACGATGTTTCGGGAGGCCGACATGAATGTTGCTCATATTCTTGCCAGCAAGGGGCGTGATGTCATTTCCGCCATGCCGGATCACACGCTGCAAGATGCGGCGCGGCTGATGGCGGAACGAGGTATCGGGGCCCTGGTCGTCTGCAACAGGGAAAAGCAGATCGCCGGAATTTTGTCCGAACGCGATATCATGCGCGCCATCGCACGAAACGGCCCAGGCGCGTTGGACGACAGAGTCAGCAGCCACATGACGACCAAGGTCAGGACGTGCGGCGAAGGCACGACGATTCAGGCGCTGATGGAAGAGATGACGCTGGGGCGGTTTCGCCACATTCCCGTCGTGCAGGACGGCGCCTTGTGCGGCATGATCTCTATTGGCGATCTGATCAAGAACCGCCTTGTCGAGATGGAACGCGAACAGGAAGACCTGAAAAACTATATCGCTACGGCCTGATCAGGCGACGCGCGCGGATTTCGGATCCAGCAATTCCTTGATTTCCGGGAGCGCCTTGCGCGCGGCTTCGCGGCCGAGATCGATCATTTCCGCCGCGCGGTGGAAGTCGAAAAATCCTATGGAGCCGAGCTTCGCGTTGATGGTCAAATCAGGCGGATCTCCGGCCAGGCGGGACCGCGCGATACGATCCTGCGTGATGTTGAAAGCATCGACCATCGCCGTGGCAATACCTGGAGGGCCTCCGTTGGGTCCTGCAAATTGCCGGCGGAGAAGTCCTGCCCGCCCACGCAGCGCCGGAAGGAACCCGGTTACGGATGTCTGCTGGCGGTCGGCTTCGGTCTCGAAAGCATCCAACGCTTCCTCGGCAACCGCTTCTTCGCTGACGGTGGCGCGGCGCAGTTCCGTATTCAGATTGAGCGCTATGACAATTTCCGCCCCATGTGCGCGGCAAACGGTGACCGGCACCGGATTGACGAGAGCTCCGTCGAAGAGCCAGCGGCCATTGATTTTCAATGGTTCGAATATGCCCGGAAGGGCATAGGAGGCCCGGATCGCCTCCACCAGCGAGCCGCGATCCAGCCAAATCTCGTGGCCCGAACCCATCTCCGTCGCGACTGCGGTAAAAATCTCCGGAAGATCCTCGATCCGCAGATTGCCGAGGGCTTCCTCCAACCGGCTGCGCAGACGGCTGCCGGAAACCAGTCCTGCACCGGACAACGTAATGTCCATCAGGCCGAAGATGCGGCGTTTGGTCAGGCTGCGGGCGAAATCTTCAAGCGCGCCCAGTTTGCCCGCGGCGTAGCAACCGCCGACGACTGCACCGACGGATGTTCCGGCTATTATGTCAGGCTTTATCCCGGCGGCGTCGAGTGTGCGCAATATTCCGATATGCGCCCACCCACGCGCTGCGCCCGCGCCGATGGCCAGGCCGACCCGGGGTTTGCGCGGCGCGCTTTCGCGGCCTTCGTTTGCCTTTTCGTAGGCGGCGGCATGAAAAAAACTCATAACGCAACGCTCTCTTTTGACGGAAACGCCTTTGGCGCTTCCGGCATCAATACCAGGTCGTCCCGCTGCGGAGCGTGCGGGAAGCCACATGACGCGCCACGCATTCCGAACGCGCCTCTACTCGAAGCGTTCCTGCGGCCAATAGGCCCAGGGATCTGCCGGAGCCGGCCGAAAATTCGTTTCCGGTTCTCCGGAAGGACCAGCATGCGCCCGACAGGTTAAGAGGCGGTATCCGCGTCAATCATAACTAATTTTGTACTACCGTCCCTTTGCACGATACGCCTGTAAAAACAGGACTTGCGTCCGGTGTGGCAGGCTCCGCCATCGCCGCCGGCTTCGACGGAAAGCAGGATCGCGTCCTGATCGCAGTCGGTGCGGATATCCTTGACGGTCTGGGTCTGGCCCGACGTATCGCCCTTGCGCCAGAGACTTTTGCGCGATCGCGACCAGTAATGCGCGACGCCGGTCTCGATGGTGAGTTGCAGCGCCTCGGCATTCATCCAGGCGACCATGAGCACTTCGTTGCTCCCCGCCTCGCAGGTAACGCACGCGATGAGGCCGTCGGCGTCGAATTTCGGGCTGAACGTCAATCCTTCCTCGATGGCGGATTTGTCGCCGCGCGGGGGAAATGGAAAATCCTGTACCGGCATCTCGTCCTCACATGCTCGATTGCGCCATTCCAATGCGGCCTATTCCCGGCAATTTCAATGCCGGACGGCGCAAGTCGACGCCAAGAACCGCGCCGAACAGATTCAGTTCAATGCCTTCCAGCCAGCCTGCACTCAGTCCGAATATTCCCGCAGCTGTCAGCCGGAAACCTGTGCCGGAGGGCGTCAGGCCGAGCCAGCGGCCGTTGCAGGGGTAGTCCTTGCCGATGGCGGTTGGCGGAAGCGTAGCGGCAAGACCCGGCGTTCCGGCGATCACGCAGGCAGTGAACGTGTTCGAGTTCGGGCCAGGCCAGATGCGATAATCGCCGTATTGGCGAAACGGGTATCGGGAGATGGATGCGCGGATGGACGGGATCAGCCTTTCCGCTTCCGCGCCATCGGCGGCGAATACGGTTTCGAAGCTGTTCGAATACCAGCGCCCGTCGGGCGGATAGGCGTTGACGCGAACCGGCGTGCCCCAGCCGACCTTGTCGAAGCGCTGGTAATTGCCGTTTCTGTCCTTCAACACGATCCAGGAGTGTTTGGCGAAGATGCCGCGCCAGCGGCCGGTGCGCGCCGCATAGATGCGCACGAGCGCCGGCGTGTGCTCTGCCGCCGCAGGAAGAAGGCCGGTGCTCGACCAGTCCGCAGCCCAATAGGCGGACGGTCCGCCGATATGCGTGCGGTAGAGCGCATTGGCGCCCAGAGGCAAGACGACAAGTGCAAGGCTCACGCCGGCAAAACGCCGGACCACGCGCGCCACTCGGGAAAAGATGTGCATGCGCCTGTTTCCTACGCCATTGCGGCAACCGGAAGGCCGCCAGGTCGGGTTTGCCTGCTTCGGTCTGGCAGATGTGAATTGATAATCCTCTTTATTCCGTGTTCAACTTGGCCAGCGGGCACTATTGCCGGATATTTTTGGAGGCCAGTATGCGCGGATTTCGGGCGGGGCTTGCCGGTTTTATTGCCGCCGCAGTTTTTTGCGGCGGTGCAGTTTTCGATGGCCGGGCCGCGAAGGCTTCGCCGCTGTCGTTCGCCCAGAGCCAGAAGCCGAAAGCCGAAGGCTGTCCGCCTCTGCTGTCTATGGGGCCGGCGCGTGCCGTTCCGGCGGCGATCGGCAAGGACCAGATGGGTCTTCATTTCATCGGTCATTCGACGTTCGTGCTGGAGACGCCGCAGGGCCTGCGAGTGGCCACTGACTATAACGATTACGTCAAACCCAGTTACATTCCCGATGTGGTTACAATGAACCGCGCGCACTCGACGCATTTCACCAACAATCCGTCGCCGCAGATCAAGCATGTGCTGCGCGGCTGGAATCCGAAGGGCGGCGCAGCGGCGCACGACATCACGGTCAAGGACATGCGTATCCGCAACGTTGTCACCAATTTGCGCGACTGGAGCGGCGGGACGGATTATCGCGGCAATTCGGTGTTCGTGTTCGAGACCTCGCTGCTGTGCGTGGCCCATCTCGGTCATCTGCATCATGAGCTGACGCAAGAGCATCTGAAGCAGCTCGGCCGGATCGACGTCGCGCTCGTACCTATCGACGGATCGATGACGCTCAACCGCGAGGCGATGCTACGGGTGGTTCGCTCCATGGGCGCCCCGCTTGTGATCCCGATGCACTTCTTCGGTTCGCATTCGGTCGAGGACTTCGCGGCGTTGGCGCGGGAGCAAAAATTCGATATTCGTGTATCGCGCACGCCCAACATCGTATTGTCGCGCGGGATGCTGCCGCGCAAGCCGACGGTGCTGGTGTTGCCGGGTCATTGAGCGGCGATTGCGCACTGGCGTGCGCAAGATGCGTAAGTTTGTAGTCGGGTCACGTATTATGCGTCGTTTCAGTTTCATTCTTTTTCCGGCGCGCGTCGTCTCCGGCGTAGCATTGTTTTCGGCAGCGTTTTCTGCCGGCGCTCTGGCGCAAGGTTTTTCGAACGCGCCGCTCGACATCAGGCCGCAGGCTCTGCAGCCGCCAGCACGGGCGCAGGTGCCTCCGGTTACCGCTCCTGTTTCTCCTGCCGCTCCTGTTTCTCCTGCCGCTCCGGCAGAAATCCTGCCACGCACGGACGTTCCCGCTGTCGCGACAACGACGACGCTCATTCCCGGTTTGCCGCCGATCGTCACGCGCCTTCCCCGCTACGACAGGCGCTACCGCCTGAAATTGCACAGCCGCGTGCTGGCGCGGAAGGTCTTCATGGCGAACGCTGTCAACGGCTCGGGAAGCGGCTTCTTCTTGCGGACTCCGGACGGTGTAATTCGCGCCCTCGCGGTCACGCCCGAAAAAATGAAACGGATCTATTTCAAAACGGAAGTTCAGCGTCTGGCGCTGCCGTTACGCATGAAACAGCGGTATGCGGCGATTGAAGCGCGACGCCGTAACCAGCTTGCGGAATGGCGCGCAAAGCAGTCCCAGCGCAAACTGAACGAGCCCAGGACCCTTGCGGAATTCTACAATGACGCCAGCCTCAAACCCGGCGATGTCGTCGTGACAACCACGGGCGTTCACGTCTTCCGTGGCGGCGATATCTTTCCCCATTCGCCGAGCCAGTTCGTTCCGCTCGATCGCTGGCGCAGGATCGACGGCAAGACCAACGCGGGCAAGACGCGGCAGCTCGACACGATTGAGAGTGATCTCAGGAAAGACAATGCAAAGCCGTGAGCGGGCTATCTCAGCCCGCGCACCATTGTGAAAAATCGTGCCTGCTGATCAGGTTTTTCGAACAAGCCGGTGAAGCGGCTCGTCACTGTCGATGCGCCCTGCTTCTGAACGCCGCGCATCGACATGCACATGTGTTCGGCCTCGATCAGTACGGCAATGCCGCGCGGCTTGAGCGCGTGGGCGATCGTATCGGCAATCTGCGCAGTCATGGTTTCCTGCGTTTGCAGACGGCGCGCATAGACGTCGACAACCCGAGCCAGTTTGGACAGGCCAACGACTCCCTTGTTCGGATAGTAGGCGATATGCGCCTTGCCGACGAAGGGCACCATGTGATGTTCGCAATGGGACGCGAAGGGAATGTCCTTCACGAGAACCATGTCGTCGTAGCCCTCAACCTCTTCAAAAACGCGCGACAGAATCTCGTCGCCGTCTTCCTCATAGCCGCGGAAAAGTTCCCGATAGGCTTTGACGACCCGCGCCGGCGTATCGAGCAAACCTTCGCGGCCCGGATTTTCGCCGGCCCAGCGCAACAGGGTTCGAACGGCCTCTTCGGCCTCTTCGCGGGTCGGGCGGATCGTATGCTGAAAATCGACTTTTGCCGCTGCAGAAGTCGAAACTCCAGCAGAATCAATCGTCGAGGTCTTAACCACTGCGTCCATGTGGCGCCTCCTGTCGTTATGCGCATTCATTGTACGCACAAGATTGCGGTTCGGACCAGCCTTGCCGGACAAGTCGCGAAATTTTGTTCCGTGCATGGTGCATCGTGCGAAACTGCGGCCCCGGTTCCTGTGCGAATAATGTTGCTTACCTCTTTGGAGTTGATCAGCTTTTGCGCATTCAATTGCTTCCACTTGACCGAACGCTGATCTGCCATTCCCGTTTCGCCCGGCGGTGTGGTTTTGCTCCGGCAACGCCTATATAGTGGCAGCGGCACCAAATTTCCCGGCTGCGGCCCGGCGTCCGCACGATTTTCGTTAAATCGACGCAGGATCAATATGTTAAGCGATATCTACAACAAGCGAATCCTGGAGCTGGCAGCTGACATCCCGCGTCAGGGACGGCTGGAGCACCCGCAGGCCACCGCCACGGCGCATTCCAAACTGTGCGGCTCGACGGTGACCGTCGACGTGACCATGAAGGACGGAAAGGTTTCGGATTTCGCGCACGATGTGAAAGCCTGCGCGCTGGGCCAGGCCTCGTCTTCAATCATGGCCCGCAATGTGGTCGGTTCGACCGTGCAGGAGCTGCGCGATCTGCGCGAAACGGTACGGCGCATGCTCAAGGAAGGTGCGGAGCCGCCGCGCGATGGAAAATGGGCCGATATCGCTGTGCTCGAGCCGGTGCGCGATTACAAGGCGCGGCACGCTTCTACCCTGCTGACCTTCGACGCCGTTGTGAACGCCATTGACAAGATTGAACAGGGCGCGAAATCATCGGCCCCGGAACAGGCGCAGGCCTGAAACAAACCGGGAGGCGAGGATGGCGGTTCAACCCGTGCAAATTTCGCGGGCAGCGCGGCCCCGTGCGGAGATGTCCGAAGCGGAGTGGAAGGCGCGTGTCGATCTTGCGGCCTGTTACCGCCTCATCGCGCTGGCCGAACTCGACGACCAGACCGCTACCCATCTGACCTTGCGCGTGCCGGACGAGCCGGGGCATTTTCTTATCAACCCCTATGGGCTGCTGTTCTGTCAGGTTACGGCATCCAATCTCGTCAAGGTTGATATCGACGGGAATATCGTCAGCGAGACGGACTACAGCATCAACCCGGCCGGCTTTGTCATTCATTCGGCCATCCACGCTGCGCGGCCGGACGCACATTGCATTATCCACACGCACACGGTCGCAGGCATGGCGGTCGCCTGCCTCGAAGAAGGGCTGTTGCCGATCTCGCAAAAATCCCTGCGCTTTGCCGGCAGCCGGCTCGCCTACCACGATTATGAAGGCAAGTCGGACGACCTCGACGAACGGGCGCGGCTTGTGCGCGATCTCGGCAGCGCCAATGCGCTGATCCTGCGCAATCATGGCCTGCTTGTGTGCGCGCCAACCGTCGGGCGCGCCTATCACGCCATGATGAATTTAGAGAAATCCTGCCGTACGCAGCTCGCGGCGATGGCCTCCGGAGGCAAGCTGATCAAACTGTCGGATGCAGTCATAGAACATGCCGCGCAACAGCATGCGCGCGACGATGTGCCGGGGCAAAACGGCCGTCCCGATGCCTGGCCAGCGCATCTGGCGCGGCTCGACAAGATCGATCCGGACTACAAGACCTGATTGCAACGCGTATCCTGCGAGACACGACAATGAGCGAATCCGCCTCACTGCCGCCGATGCCGCAAGGCGCCTGCGACTGCCATCTGCACATCTTTGGCGACCTGGCGCGCTATCCGCTTCGGCATCCGAAATCGCTTTACGACATCGAACCAGGATGGACGATGGGGGCGGTCGAGGCGTTACATCGCGATCTGGGATTTTCGCGCTACATCGCCGTACAGCCGACCGCCTATGCGAAAGACCATTCCTTTCTGATCGATCAATTGTCGCGCGAGCCGGCCGGCAAAGCGATGGGCGTCGCGATTATCGACGATAGCGTGAGCGACAAGGAGATCGAGCGCCTGCATGCGGCGGGCGTGCGCGGCGCGCGTTTCAATTTTCAATCGCGTTTCGGGCTCGTGCCGTCGTTCGAAGAATTCCACCGCAATGTGGACCGCATACGCGGGCTCGGATGGTTCATAAAGATATTTTTCATGGACGAACTGCCAGCCATCGAAAAGGAAATCCGCAAGGCGAAGATCGCCACGATCGTCGACCATCTCGGGCCGAAGCAGGACTTTTCGCTTGGGACCAGACAAGAGGATTTCCGGCTCCTGCTGGATTTGATCGCGTCCGAAGGCTGGTGGGTGCTCTTGTCGAATGGCCATCGCCGCTCGGCGCAGGGCGCGCCGTTCGACGACATGGTGGATTATGGCGCTGCTCTCTACTCCGTTGCGCCGGAGCGCAGCCTGTGGGGCACTGACTGGCCGCATGTGACGGAAACGCGACGCACGGACGAGCGTGCCAATCTTGCCTTAATGCGGCGCTATCTGCCGGACGACCAAGCCTGGAACCGGGTGCTCGCGGACAATCCTGCGCGGCTCTTCGATTTCGCGATGTGACTTCCGTAAGGCAATCCCGATGCAGTTCTTGCGGCGTAGCGCCCATTACCTCATTCGCTCTTACCAACTCACCCTGTCTTCGTTGATGGGGCGGCAGTGCCGCTATTTGCCGACCTGTTCGGAATACACGGACGATGCGATCCAGAAGCACGGGCTTTGGGCCGGCGGATGGATGGGCGCGGCGCGCATCTGCCGTTGTGGCCCCGGCGGCGCTTCCGGTTACGATCCGGCGCCGGACGCTTTGCCCGCTAACGCAAAGCCCTGGACGCCGTGGCGCTACGGGCATTGGCGCGCGCCGTTGCGATGCGAAGAGGTTGAAGCGGAGCGCAAGTGAGGGCGGGAATGCCGCCGTGTAATTGCGCGCCGCCGCTCAGGAGCGCGCCAGCAATTTGACGGCGAGCGCGTAGATTTTCATGCGCAGCTCTTCGGGCAGGGCGCGCAGTGTTTCGAAATAGACCTGCCCGGCCTTGCAGACGCCGGCATCGGCCAGCGGCGGCTCCGGCATGCGGGCGTCGAGCAGCATTTCGATTTCGGGCTTTTCAAGCCCGTTTTTGCGCAAGGCTTCTTCGACCTGCGAGAATTCTGCATCAGTGGGGGAGGGACGTTCGATCTTCTTTTGCTTTCCGTCGATAATGGCCTGCATGCCGGCCTCGGCCATTTCCGCGACAAGTTTGCGATGCTGGGCGGAAAACTTGAAAAATGGCCGCGATGCATTTCCATACAGAAAATCGGCGCACAGCTTGGGGTCGTCCTGTGCAAGCGCCTTCAATATGGCTTCCTGCAAAGCGAATACGCGCGCGAGGCGCTCGGGCGAGGCGGCCGCGGCCAGCACGCCGTGGCTGGAGCGCAATCCGCGCAATGCCTGGGCCAGATACAGATCGGCGGTTTCTATTCGTGCCCCCTTCGTTGTGGCGTCGGCGAAGGTGTCGAATACCCGCTCGTAAGCCGCAGGAAAATTCGACTTGAATTGATCGAAGAATGGCGCAAATTCCGCGGCTTCGGCCAGTCTTTCGTCGATCAGCCGCCGGGTTGCCGCCAGTTTTTGGGTTGGTTTCAGTTCAGGCGCAGGGGCCGTAGCAGTCTGGGGAGCTTTGCGGGCAGCTGTTTTCGGCGGCTCTTCGGCAGGCGGAACCACCCGCACGCCAGGCCGGATGGCCGTAGCCAGCACCGCCGCCAGGCCCAAAGCCAGCAAGAGCAGAAAGATACGCAGTCTGTTCATTGCTTCCTTTCCGGCGTTTCCGGTGCGGGGCTGTCTCCGCGACTTCGCAGGCCGATGGCTGACAGGTATGAATTGGTACGGGACTATAGATCAGGGCACTTTTCGATGGAAACGTCAAAAATTACAATAGGCGACGGCCGATTTACGCCAGCGCGCGGCCTGTTGCCGCTACCCGGATACACGTGTCCGAAGCGTGTAACGAAAGCTATGCCGGCCATGCGGCTGGATTGCGGCAAGTGGTCAGTTTTTGGTCAGCTTCGCCTTGTTGGCCTTGCCATCGGCGATCTTCATCGTGTCAGCCGAAAGAGCCGGAATCAGGGCGGCGTTAAAGTTGCAAAGGCGGAAAAACAAAAATCCCGGCGCTGAGGCCGGGATTTTCGATGTTGCTGTAATTCGGGCGATCAGAAGCGGCGGTCGACGCGCAGACGGCTGACCCAGTCGCCAGGGTTCTGCTTGACGCCGATCGTATTCGGCGCAGCCAGCGTGCCCCAGACCGGACCGACGCCCGTAAGGCCGTTGTTGACCTTGCGGTAGGCGACTTCCAAGCCGATGTCGAACCCGCTGGTCGGCGACCAGATAAGCGCCGTGGCGACGGACCATGCCGTGATCTTGCCGTAGCCGCCCTGGGTGTACCAGTTCAGGTTCTTGCTGACGCTATCGGGCGAAATCGACATATAGGAGGCCGCGAAGTTCGACCGAAGGGTCGGCGTCCAGTAATGGCGCATGATCGTGGCGACGGACCAGGATTTCGGCGATGACGTCTGCAGGACGCCGGCAGCCGGCGACGACAGAATGACATTGGCAAGCTGAACCGACATGCCGCCGATCATGCGGCCATGCGAGGTGTTGCCATTCGGATAACGCGAGTGGGTGAAGTCCAGCGCGCCGTCCGCATAGGCGGCCATGAACCAGATGGCGTCGCCCTTGGCGAGCATCGGCAGGTTCAGCTTGAGGCCGGCGCCAACGGCCCAGCCGGGCTTGCGGTAGCGTTGCAGGACGTCGGTAACGGCCGTGCAGGCGCCGGTCGAAGGCGGCAGACAGGTCACGCCGGAGTTCGGGACCCAGGCGCCCATGATCTGCGCCTGACCCCAGCTCTGGTCCACGCGGAGATTGGCGATAGCCACGACGTCGCGGTTCGGGAAGATGGCCGCCGCAGGCGTGCCGCCGCCGCCGGGAATCGTGGCCCGCAGGGCGCGCTCATGGTAGCCGAAGTCCGTGCGGTCTTCGATGGCGAGCGTTGCCGAGAAGCCGCCGCCGAAGGTTGCCGTGTAGGCGAGCTGCACTTCGCCGGTCGACGAGCTTGCATAGTACTGCGGCTCGTACATGTCGGACGGCATGAAGTAGAAGTTGCCGCGGGCGCGGCCGACGGTGAAGCCGGCGAAGCGGATATAGGCTGCGTAAACCTGCGGCGATGCGGTGTTCTGACCGTTAGGCGTGAAGGCCGAGCCGCCGAAGACGCCCGAGCGCGAGCGCAGGGAAATCGAGACCACGGTCTGGACGGCGCCCCAGGCGGTCTGCGTGCGGGCGTCCATGTTTACGTATGCGCGCGAGCGCCAGCCGAACGTATCGAGCAGCGCTCCGTTGGTGAACGTGCCGCCGGTCCTGCCGTGCACCCAAACGTTCTGCGACGGGCGGTAGGCGAATTCGAAACGAACGCGGCCGCCAACTTTCAAACAGGTGTTGGTGCCCGGAATGTAGTAAAAGCCGCGTCCGAATACGTCGCAAATCTTGACGTATTCGACCGCTGCCGCCTTGCGCGACGGAAGATCGGCAGCCTGTGCGCCAGCCGCGAATGTCAATACTGCGGTAGCCGCGAGCAGAGCGCCCCCAATGAGCCTCATAGTGTTGCCTCCAGTTGCATAATCCAGGCGCCCCAGCGCCCGCAGGACCGGCCGCATGCCATGAACTCCCCCCAGGAAGCTCCCCTCTGCACATGCGCCGTACCGGGACATCTACTTTGCTCAGGTTGAGAATGAAAAGCGTGATCAGAGATTAATCGTATCGATCAAAGATTAAGTCGTGCCTTGTTGTAATTGCACAACGAGTATATCGAGTAACGATCATATCCCTATACGATATAAATAGGCGGCACATCGTACCGTCCCTTCTGTAACCGCTTAATTGAACGCGATAATTGTTTGCACATTTCCTCAAAAAATATTGAATTAGTCAATTTGGGCGATTGCCAATTCTGAATATAGGAAATCCCGGTACGAGTGTCGAAGTGGATTGTAGGGCAATCGGTTCGCCAATCCGTTGTCGTTCAGAATGTGCGTTCAACCCGGATGCGAACCTGCAATTCGTTGGGCTTCTGCTTCACGCCAATGGTCGAGGGAGCCGCGAGCGATCCGCAGACGGCGCAGACGGACCCGGCCAGGACAACCGGTCCCGTGCCGCAAACCAGTATGCTGGTCTTCGACGGATAAGCCAGCTTAAGGCGGATATCGAAGGCTGATCATGTGGCGCGCGTGGCGCTGCATAGTCCATTCTCGATCGGATCGCGAGAAGATGTTTTTATATTAATGATATCGGTGACCGATAGTTTCGGAGGGCATGGGCGGCTTGCCTTTGCCCGTGGGGCTTTTCCGGAGCGTCTGCAACGAAAAACCCCGGCGCGAACGCCGGGGCCTGTTTCTTTACGCTTCCAATCGAAGGATCGGAAAGACCCGATCAGAAGGTGCGCTGTACGCGCAGCTTGACCGAGAAGTCGGTCGGGTTCTGGGCGACGCCAATGGTCGACGGCGCGAAGATCGTACCCCAGGGGGTGCAGACGTAGCCGACAATAACCAGCGAGCCGGTGCCGCAGGCGAGCTTGTTGGTGATCTTGGCGTAGTAGAGTTCCAGACCGATGTCGAAACCGGCCGTCGGCGACCAGATCAACGAAGCCGTACCCTGCCAGACGTTCGACTTCGGCGCGCCGCCGAGGAGGAACCAGTCGACGCTCTGCGAAGCGCTGCCAGGGTTGATGCTGGCGTAGGACACAGCGAAGTTCGACCGCAAGGTCGGGGTCCAGTAGTGACGCAGGCCGACCATGGCGGCAAGCGCCGTGGTGTTCTGGTTGCAGACCGCCGTGATTATGCCACCAAACGAACCGCAGGCGTAGGTGCTGAAGTTGCCGTGGGACGGCACGTAACCACCGGAGATGCGGCCGTCTTTTGCAGCCGAACCGTTGATGGCGTTGCCGCCGAGCGGGTAGTCGATCAGGCCGCTGGAGTAACCAACGGACAGATACAGTACGTCACCGCGCGCCAGCGAAGGCAGGTTGATCGAGGCGTCCGCGCCGACAGCCCAACCGGTCCTCTTGATCGTGCGCATCGGGTTCACGCCGGCAAAGAAGTTGCCGTTGTTGTAGACGTTGTAGTTCTGGCCGACAGCGCCGGAGACGCGGACATGGCCCCAACCCTGATCGAGACGCAGGACGAGGACAGCGTTCGGCATGCGGTTCGGCGTGACGCCGGCCCATGTCAGGTTGAACGCGCCGGGAACGCCGGCAAGACTGTCGGCGAAGAGGTTGGTGAATGTGTTCGCCACAGCCCGCTGACGACCGAAGTCATCCTTGTCTTCCAGGCCGATGGTGGCCGAGAAGCCGCCGCCGAACACCGCAGTGTAGGAGATCTGCATGGTGCCGATCGCCGAGCCGCTCGAGAAGTTCGTCCAGTAGGTCTGCGGGGACAGGCCGTTCGAGGCGAACAGCCACGGCGCGCGACCGACGGTGAAGCCGGCGAAGCGGATGTAGGCTGCGTAGACCTGCGGCGAGGCCGTGTTCTGGCCGCCGGCGCCGCCGAGCGGGTTACCGTTGAAGATGCCCGAGCGCGAGCGCAGCGAGATCGAGAACACGGTCTGGACGGTGCCCCAGGCGGTCTGGGTGCGGGCGTCCATGTTCACGTAGGCGCGGGCGCGCCAGCCGAGCGTGTCCTGACGGGCGCCAGCGGTGAAGGTGCCGCCAGCCGGAGCTGCAGTGCCGAACACCAGGAAGTTAGCAATACCGGCTGCCAGAGGGATACCCTGACCAACGCCGGGAGTGATTGTCACCGGGTTGCCGACGATCGGCGGGACGGTGTCGCCGAGCGTCGCGCGGGCATTGGCAGCCTGGATCCAGGTGTTCTGGGCCTTGTGCCAGCCGAGTTCGAAGCGGACGCGGCCGCCGACCTTCAGACAGGTGTTGGTGCCGGGGATGTAGTAGAAGCCGCGACCGTAGACGTCGCAGATCTTGACGTAGGCGACGGGAGCCGCCTTGCGCGACGGAAGATCCGCCGCCTGCGCCCCGGCCATGACGGTCAGAGCCGCCGCGGAGCCGAGGAAAGCGCTCGTGATGAGACGCATGTTTAGAACCTCCAGTTCAAAATGGGTGAGGCGGATGCCTCCAGGACGGGCTTTTCCCGAATGTTCTTTGCTGGGTGCAAAAACCGGTTCGGTGAAGCCTGCCCAAAAGTGATATTCGATACGAACTAATCTTACTACGATATATTTGCCGAACTAAGATCGTTATACGATGTATTTTGGAGATTGTGACCAAAGTGCAACAGGTTGTGGGGGTGGGGATCTTGCGCGAAAATCAAACCGCATCACCAGCATGAAATGTCATTAAATATATGAATTTATTTGTTAAACGTCTTCCGCAGAGCTGCGGCGAGTGAGCAGGCTGAGGCGCGGGCATGCCTCACACCGATGAAAATGCACTTTCCGGCGCTTGGGCCACTTCCCTTACGTACGACACTTCCGTAACGGCGTTTCGAATCGCCGACAAACGAAAAACCCCGGCGCGAACGCCGGGGCCTGTTTCTTTACGCTTCCAATCGAAGGATCGGAAAGACCCGATTAGAAGGTGCGCTCGACGCGCAGCTTGACCGAGAAGTCGGTCGGGTTCTGGGCGACGCCAATGGTCGACGGCGCAGCCAGCGAACCCCAGGGGGTGCAGACGTAGCCGACAATAACCAGCGAGCCGGTGCCGCAGGCGAGCTTGTTGGTGATCTTGGCGTAGTAGAGTTCCAGACCGATGTCGAAGCCGGCGGTCGGGGACCAGATCAACGAAGCCGTGCCCTGCCAGACGTTCGACTTCGGCGCGCCGCCGAGGAGGAACCAGTCGACGCTCTGCGAAGCCTTGCCAGGGTTGATGCTGGCGTAGGACACAGCGAAGTTCGACCGCAAGGTCGGGGTCCAGTAGTGACGCAGGCCGACCATGGCGGCGAGCGCCGTGGTGTTCTGGTTGCAGACCGCCGTGATTATGCCACCAAACGAACCGCAGGCGTAGGTGCTGAAGTTGCCGTGGGATGGCACGTAACCACCGGAGATGCGGCCGTCTTTTGCAGCCGAACCGTTGATGGCGTTGCCGCCGAGCGGGTAGTCGATCAGGCCGCTGGAGTAACCAACAGACAGATACAGTACGTCACCGCGCGCCAGCGAAGGCAGGTTGATCGAGGCGTCCGCGCCTAAGGCCCAGCCGGTCCTCTTGATCGTGCGCATCGGGTTCACGCCGGCAAAGAAGTTGCCGTTGTTGTAGACGTTGTAGTTCTGGCCTACAGCGCCGGAAACACGGACGTGGCCCCAACCCTGATCGAGACGCAGGACGAGGACAGCGTTCGGCATGCGGTTCGGCGTGACGCCGGCCCATGTCAGGTTGAACGCGCCGGGAACGCCGGCAAGACTGTCGGCGAAGAGGTTGGTGAACGTGTTCGCCACGGCGCGCTGACGGCCATGCTCATCCTTGTCTTCCAGGCCGATGGTGGCCGAGAAGCCGCCGCCGAACACTGCGGTGTAGGAGATCTGCATGGTGCCGATCGCCGAACCGCCGGAGAAGTTGGTCCAGTAGGTTTGCGGGCCAAGGCCGTTCGAGGCGAACAGCCACGGTGCGCGACCGACGGTGAAGCCGGCGAAGCGGATGTAGGCTGCATAGACCTGCGGCGAAGCCGTGTTCTGGCCGCCGGGGCCGCCGAGCGGGTTACCGTTGAAGATGCCCGAGCGCGAGCGCAGCGAGATCGAGAACACGGTCTGCACGGTGCCCCAGGCGGTCTGGGTGCGGGCGTCCATGTTGACGTAGGCGCGCGAACGCCAGCCAAGCGTGTCCTGACGGGCGCCAGCGGTGAACGTGCCGCCAGCCGGAGCAGCAGTGCCGAACACCAGGAAGTTAGCAATACCGGCTGCCAGAGGGATACCCTGACCAACGCCGGGAGTGATCGTCACCGGGTTGCCGACGATCGGCGGGACGGTGTCGCCGAGGGTCGCGCGAGCGTTGCCGGCCTGCAGCCAGGTGTTCTGGGCCTTGTGCCAGCCGAGTTCGAAGCGAACGCGACCGCCGACCTTCAGACAGGTGTTGGTGCCGGGGATGTAGTAGAAGCCGCGACCGTAGACGTCGCAGATCTTGACGTAGGCGACGGGAGCCGCCTTGCGCGACGGAAGATCCGCCGCCTGCGCCCCGGCCATGACGGTCAGAGCCGCCGCGGAACCGAGGAGAGCGCTCGTGATGAGACGCATATGAAGTACCTCCAGTTAGAAATGGACCGGATGCTGACTGCTTCCGGAATTGCCGCCGTAAGCCCTGTACGGGCATCCGCGATCCCAGCAGGCAAAGATCAGCAGCACGGGGAAATTACTCTACGTCAGACATAAAAACTATCGTGAAAGGAATTGATCGTGTCCCCAAAGGAAAGGAAAGATCGTGTTGTGATGTTTTTGATACGAATATGTCGTAAACCGACAATAAATCGCCATATGCCATTGGTGTAATGATATAAATATCAGACACTTATATAATTTAGCCTGAAACAGGCAATGCAATCCAAATACGGCAGAAAACGTTATTATCTCAATGCATGCTTCTTTCCGGCGAAAGTGGCAGGCTCCTGCTAGTCAACTGACCGTCAGGCCGCAAAATTCCGCCCCGCCAACATTGGCCCCAAGACGAAAAATCCCGGCGCGAACGCCGGGATTCTTCAGTGCGATTCGTGATCCGGAAAGAAGGATCAGAAGGTGCGCTCGACGCGCAGCTTGACCGAGAAGTCGGTCGGGTTCTGGGCGACGCCAATCGTCGACGGCGCAGCCAGCGAACCCCAGGGGGTGCAGACGTAGCCGACAACAACCACCGAGCCGGTGCCGCAGGCGAGCTTGTTGGTGATCTTGGCGTAGTAGAGTTCCAGACCGATGTCGAAGCCGGCGGTCGGGGACCAGATCAACGAAGCCGTACCCTGCCAGACGTTCGACTTCGGCGCGCCGCCGAGGAGGAACCAGTCGACGCCCTGCGAAGCCTTGCCAGGGTTGATGCTGGCGTAGGACACAGCGAAGTTCGACCGCAAGGTCGGGGTCCAGTAGTGACGCAGGCCGACCATGGCGGCGAGCGCCGTGGTGTTCTGCGTGCAGACCGCCGTGATTATGCCACCAAACGAACCGCAAGCGTAGGTGTTGAGGTTGCTGTGGGTCGGGAAATAACCACCGGAGACGCGGCCATCCTTTGCCACCGAACCGTTGATCGTGTTGCCGCCGAGCGGATAGTCGATCAGGCCGTTGCCGTAGCCAACGGACAGATACAGTACGTCACCGCGGGCCAGCGAAGGCAGGTTGATCGAGGCGTCCGCGCCGACAGCCCAACCGGTCTTCTTGATCGTGCGCATCGGGTTCGTGCCGGCAAAGAAGTTGCCGTTGTTGTAGACGGCATAGTTCTGGCCGACAGCGCCGGACACCTGAACGTGACCCCAACCCTGATCGAGGCGCAGGACGAGGACGGCGTTCGGCATGCGGTTCGGCGTGACGCCGGTCCAGGTCAGGTTGAACGCGCCGGGAACGCCGGCAAGACCGTCAGCAAAGACGTTGGTGAAGGTCGAACCAACGTTACGCTGACGGCCATGCTCGTCCTTGTCTTCGAGGCCGATCGTGGCCGAGAAACCGCCGCCGAAGTTGGCGGTGTAGGAGAGTTGCATCGAACCGATGGCCGAACCGCCGGAGAAGTTGGTCCAGTAGGTCTGCGGGCCAAGGCCGTTCGAGGCGAACAGCCACGGTGCGCGACCGACGGTGAAGCCGGCGAAGCGGATGTAGGCTGCGTAGACCTGCGGCGAAGCGGTTTCCTGACCGCCGGGGCCGCCAATCGGGTTGCCGACGAAGATGCCCGAGCGCGAACGCAGCGAGATCGACACTACGGTCTGGACGGTGCCCCAGGCGGTCTGGGTGCGGGCGTCCAGGTTGACGTAGGCGCGCGAACGCCAGCCGAGCGTGTCCTGACGGGCGCCAGCGGTGAAGGTGCCGCCAGCCGGAGCAGCAGTGCCGAACACCAGGAAGTTAGCAATACCGGCTGCCAGAGGGATACCCTGACCAACGCCGGGAGTGATTGTCACCGGGTTGCCGACGATCGGCGGGACAGTGTCGCCGAGGGTCGCGCGGGCATTGGCGGCCTGGATCCAGGTGTTCTGGGCCTTGTGCCAGCCGAGTTCGAAGCGCACGCGGCCGCCGACCTTCAGACAGGTGTTGGTGCCGGGGATGTAGTAGAAACCTGCGCCATAGACGTCGCAGATCTTGACGTATTCGACCGGCGCGGCCTTGCGCGACGGAAGATCGGCTGCCTGGGCGCCGGCGATGGCGGCGAAGGCCGCTGCCGATCCCAGAAGAGCGCTCTGAATGAGCCTCATAGTAATTACCTCCAGTTGAAGCGAGACGCAGGGCGTCCCAGGGGCCGCTGGATTTCGAACCTTCGGGTAACGAAATCTCCCCTCTGACAAATCAGCGGTCACAACTTCTTAGCGCCGGTTCCCGTGTAACGCTACGTCAGATTCTATTGCTGTTACTTGAAGCGGCTTGTTTCTGCGATGACGTGATGTAACAGCAACAAGTATGTTATATTACGATCTTATCGCGTAGCGATACGATATGTTCGTATAACTATACTTTTTCAAAATAGGCAGCGCCAATGTATCGTAGTATGATATTTTATCTCTGGGTTTGCTTACGTCGCGATGGGTGACTTGCAAAGGGATCCCGAGAGGACTCAGGCAGCCATTATCCCGGGCGCGCAAATCTCGGCCTCGATGGCGTCCATGTCTATGGCGATTGCCGGCGCTGCGACTGCGGGCGCGGCAAGTTTCGCTGCCCTGGCGGCCGCGATCATTTCCATCGACATGATCCTGGCGTCGGCGCGCACGGCCTCCGCGCGCAGGCGGTGAAGGAGCGCCTTGACGTTTTTCAAGTCGGGGGAGCCAGAGGCTTCGCAGGCCTTCAGGGTGCGGTCGATAAGCAGGCTCGACAATTTCGGCCGAAAACCGGGTTCGTAGATCAGTCCGGTGGCGTCCTGAGCGGCAAGGGCAGCGCGGAAGGCGGCAAGCAGGCGCGCTGGCAGCGCCGCCTTCGAATACAGGGCGGCGAATCCGGCGCCGCTCCAGGCTTTGACCAGCCCTGAAACACGCCGCTGGTCCATACCGCTCAGGGCAGTCAGCGAGGCTTCGAACAGACTACGCTCGCCGGACAGCAAGGCACGAAGCAGGAGCGAGGGCGTGAGCTGACTGGCAGAGCGCAATTGCCGGGCGAGCGCCAGCGGCGGTGCGCCAGTTTCGGCGTGGGCGCGGGCGGCAATTTCGATGACCGCGGCATCGCGCGCCTCGCGCGTGCAGCGCTCACTGCGCTGCGGGCTCAGCCAACCCGTTTTTTCGGCGAAAGCCTGCAATGCGCGCGCTGTTTCGGCGGCGAGGGCGGCGCGGACATTCGTGGGCAGGCCGGTGCGGAGCAGCAGCGCTTCACGCACTTCGCCATCGTTGCCGTGGCGTTCGACCATGCGCAACATGGCGGCTTCGTCGAGATTGGCCGTCTCGTTCACGGCCAGCGCGATCATGGCCTCCCGGCAGCCGGTTTCCGCTACTCCGGTTGCGACCCGGCCGGACACGTGGGGACGCAAGGCGATTGCAACCTGGGCGTAACCATCGGCCACCGCCAGTGCGTCGATCAGATCGTCGTCGGCCAGAAGTGGCGAGTGGGTGAGAACGCGCGCAGCAACAGTCGAATGATCGCAGGCGAGCGTGGAAATGACATGCATCGGGGCGTCCGGAGACGATGCGAGGACCCGGGCCATCGCCTTGCGCACAGCAACGACGGGATCGTCGAGCAGCGCCGTCAGGGCCGTTTCGGCGTCCAGCAATTCCGAATCCGTCAGGCCTTCAGTGAGATAAGCGCGGGCCAGAGACGCCGCGCCCCTGGCGCGCCGGCTTGAATCTGCCGTTTCGAGAGAGGCCAGCAAACGCTTTACAATCATGTACCCGCCTTCAGCTTCAGACGCCCCAAAACCCGGACGCGCAATGCGATAAAGATGAAGACTTATGGTAAACCTTTGCTTAAGAGCGGGTTAGAAAGCAAATTTCCTACACGGGTGACGCGACATGACGGAAGCTGCGATGCGGGCCATGGGTCCCAATCTGAAGTCGGCAGACGGGGAGGAGCGCCATTGGCGCGGCGGATTCTATTTCGAGGATCTGACGCCCGGCTCCGTCTACCGGCATCGACTCACCCGTACGGTCACCCAGATGGACAACATGCTGTTTTCCAACATGACGATGAATCCGCAACCGCTCCACGTCGACGTGCACTTCTGCAAGGACGACACCCAATGGGGGCAGCCGCTGATGAACTCGCTCTTCACGCTCGGCCTGATGATCGGTATCGCCGTGACCGATCTCACGAACGGCACCACGATCGCCAATCTCGGGATGACGGAAACGCGCTTCCCCAATCCGCTGTTCGAAGGCGACACGGTCTATTGTTCCACGGAAATCCTGTCCAAGCGCGAATCGCGCTCGCGGCCCGACGCGGGGATCGTCGAATTCCACCACAAAGCGTTCAAGCAGGACGGATCGCTGGTCGGCGAAACGAAGCGCAACGCATTCATCCTCAAACGGCCGGCGTGACAGGGCAAACAGATGCGCTCGCTCTTGTTCGTCCCCGCCGATTCGCCGCGCAAGCTTGAAAAAGCCCTGTCGAGCGGCGCCGATGTTCTGATCCTCGATCTTGAGGATTCGATTTCGCCCGACAACAAGGAGGCTGCGCGCCGCGCGGCGGCCGGCTTCCTGGCGGAGCACAGGCGGGATGGAAACCATCCAAAGCTGATCGTTCGCATCAACGCGCTCGACAGCGGCATGGCGGATATGGACCTCGACGCAGTGGCGCCGCGTTCGCCGTTTGCGATCATGCTGCCGAAGGCATCCGGCGGAGCCGACGTGCAGCATCTGGGAGCCAAGCTCGCCGTGCGCGAAGCGGAAAACGATCTGCCCGACGGCGCAATCCGGATTTTGCCGATAGCGACAGAGACTTCGGCGGCAATCTTCAATCTGGCGAGTTATCGCGGCGCCAGCCATCGACTCGTGGCGATGACATGGGGCGCCGAGGACCTGGCGGCCGATGTGGGAGCTGCACAGAACCGCATGCCGGACGGGCGCTTCACGCCGCCATTCGAGCTGGCGCGCAATCTCATGTTGTTTGCTGCCGCCGCCGCCGGCGTCGATGCAATCGACACGGTATGCGCGAATTTCCGGGACACCGGCCTGTTCCGGCGCGAATGCGAGGAGGCGCTGCGGGACGGCTTCACCGGCAAGATGGCAATCCATCCAAATCAGGTTGCTACGATCAACGACGTCTTTACGCCCTCGCCGGCGGCGGTGGAACACGCCAAACGTATCGTCGAGGCATTCCGGTCTTCGCCGGCCGCAGGGGTCTTGTCGATCGACGGACAAATGATCGACAGGCCGCATCTGCGCAACGCCGAGCAGCTGCTTGCGCGCGCGGCGGCGGCAGGCATCGCGGCAGACGTTTCGGAATGAGTGCAGCGGGCTAAACCGTCGGCCTCCGCATCTCGAACAATTCCGTGACGACCGCATAATCGTGATAGCCGCAGCGCGCTATGGGTTTCATGGCGGCCGTGTCGACGCGTCCGTCGCGAATGAAGCGTTCGTCGATGTGAATGCCGACGACTTCGCCCAGCATGATGTGATTTTTCATTTCGTTGCCGGAGGAATCGACGACCGGCATGATTTTGGCGACCCTGCATTCGAAACTGACCGGACTGGCCGCCACTCTTGGCGCTTTCACCAGATTGCAAGGGGCCATCTCCAGCTTGGCGTAGTCGAACTCATTCGTTCCGCGCGTCAGTTCGGCGGATGTCAGGTTCATCTGTTCGCGCAGGTCCCATGTCGCCATGTTCCAGACGAATTCGCCAGACTCCGCAGCAAACGTGAGCGTGTCTTTCCAGGAATCGCTGGAAACAATGACCATCGGCGGCGTGTAGGCAATTGCGTTGAAGAACGAATAGGGCGCGAGGTTGATGTCGCCGTTCTTCGCTGCGGTCGAAATCCAGCCGACGGGGCGCGGGGCGACCATGGCGGAAAAGGGGTTGTGCGGCAGGACCGAGGTATCGCGCTCGTGCGGCTTGAAGAACATGGCTGTGCTCTTTTTTCTCAGAACCGTGCAACGATGTCGGACAGATCGGGGCGCGGACGGTCTACCACCGCGGTATCCTTGCGGCCGATGTGAATGAAGCCGGCGATTTTTTCGCCTTCTGCGACGCCGAAGGAAGCAAGTACTGCCGTGTCGTAGGCGTACCATTGCGTAAGCCAGTTGGTTGCAAATCCGAGGGCGTTGGCGGCAGTGACGAGCGCCATGCAGGCGGCTCCGGCCGAGAGGACCTGCTCCCATTCCGGAATTTTCGCATGCGGCGCTGCGCGCGAAACGACAGCCACGATTGCGGGCGCATGCAGCAGGCGTTTTCGTTCGATCTCGACCTGCTGATCGCTTGCTTCGGGTGTCTTTTCCCGGAAACGGGCTGCAATGATCTCGCCGGCGCGTTCTCGGGCCGCGCCCTCGAAGACGATGAAGCGCCAGGGGGCGAGCTTGCCGTGGTCGGGCACGCGCGATGCGATGCGCAGGAGGGTTTCGAGCTGATGTTCGTCCGGTCCCGGTCCCTGCATGGCGAGAACTGGCGCAGAGCGCCGCGCAGACAAGAGCTCGATTGTGGGATTCAGTGTTGGCTGCATATTCATCGGAACCCTCGCATGGGAAACCTCTCAGGGGAAACTTTGCCGATTCTTGCGGATTGGCCGCGAGCTTCGCTATCGACCCGGCGAAGGCCGCTCACTTTGGCCATCGTCAGGTGGCTTAAGTTCGATGCAGCCGTATCGCAGACCGGACGTTGCGGGGCAAGCCGGTTGACCGGGGCTGCAGTTTGGGCAATTTGCGGCATATGAGGACCATTCGGATGGAACTGAGAGGCGGATTCGCGGCATTGATGCTGCGGAGCGCGGCGCTGGCCATGCTGGCGGTATTTTGCGCTGGTCCTTTGCACGCGCAGATCAACTTGCCGGGCGCGGTTCCACCGCCCGCCGACAACGCCCCAGCGAAGCCGGCGCCGCCGGCGCAACCCGAGGTTCCCGCCGGGCAGGGCGGCTTGAGGCTCAGCGCCAGCTTTGGCGGGGAAAAACCCTCGCCGATCAAGGGCGGGCTGGTCTGGCGCGTTTTCGAGGAGCGGGCCGAACCGGACGGGAGCTACAAGCTGGTCCGCCGATCGACAGAAAGTACCCCGTTTCTGCTATTGCCGCTGGGAAATTATGTCGTCCATCTCTCCTGGGGACTGGCAGGGGCCACGCGGCGAATCGAGCTGAAAGACAGGGTCGAACGGGCCCAGATCACACTGAATGCGGGTGCGCTCCGTATTGTCGGCATGCTCGGCGACAAGAAAATCGCTGCGGACCGGCTGAGCGCCTCGATTTACATTCCAGACAAGCAGAACCCTGAAGCCAAGCTGATCGCCCGCAATGTCGCGCCGGGACAAGTGCTGGGATTGCCCGAGGGCTCCTATCATATCGTCAGCACGTTTCTGGACAGCAAGAGGGCCGGAACGGGCGACGATGCGCGCGCCACCAATTCCGTGGTGACGACCGACGCGCGTGTCCGGCCGGGTCAGATGACGGATGCAATCCTGAAGCATAGGGCGGCCCTGTTGACCCTCAAGCTCGTGAAGACATCCGGCGGCGAAGCGCTTGCCAATACAAGCTTTACCATCTTGACGCCCGGTGGCGACGTTTTGCGCGAAATGATAGGCGCTTTTCCTTCGATCACGCTGGCCGAAGGAGAATACGTCGCCATAGCCCGCAACGAAGGCAGGACATTCCAGGGAACCTTCAAGGTGGAATCGGGCGCCGATCGCGACGTGGAGATCATGGCGAAATAGGGCGACAGGCGTGAGAGACGGCGGGACAAAGGTGTTGCACCGTTCCGGCATGGATAACTAATGATAGGGGACGGCCCGGCCAGACCCGGCGCCGCGCGGGAGACAGGCATGCAAACCTTCTTTGTTGAAATCAAATGCGCTCTGGGCAGGACTTACGATGTCGCAAGCGCGCTGGCAGAGCGGGAAATCGCGTCGGAAATTTATTCCATTGCTGGCAACTACGACATTCTGGCCAAGTTCTATCTTTCCGCCGGAGAAGACATCGGTCATTTCGTCGGCGAGAAGGTGCAAACGATCGAAGGGATCGTCGACACACGCACGATCATCACCTTCAAGGCTTTCTGAGCGTTGCCAGAAACGGTTTCCGGTTTTGATCTTGCGCATGGCGGCCGGAGCGTATTGCAGCGATCCTTTTTTCCGATCAGGCGGCCTTGCCCGCCGTGCTCGACCGAAAGGGGCTGACGCCATGATATTTCTTGCGCCACTGCGCCAAGCATTCGCGATCCTGTCTGTGGCGGTAGCCGCACTTGTGGCGACGGCGGCAACCGGCTCCGGCGCGCTTGGCAAGGGCCCCGAAATTTCGAAAGGCAAGGCGCTGGCGCAACGCTGGTGCGCTTCCTGCCATGTGGTCGCGCCCGGGCAGACAAAGGCCAGCGCCGATGTGCCCAGTTTCGCTCAAATCAGCAAGACCCGCACGATAGCTCAGATAAGGGGTGCGCTTGTCGCATCGCATACGCGCATGCCGGACATGGCGCTGTCACGGTCGGAGATCGACGATCTCACTGCCTATTTGCAAACCCTCGCTCCGCCGCTGGATCCGATGAAGCCGGCGCCCGAGAAGGACAACCCGCCGAAAACGCACAGGGGTTAGGTTGAGCTGCGGCCTGCGGGGCAGGCGCGCAGCAGAGGCGCAAGGCAATTGCGCCGGCCCCTGATTATTCCGATCCCCTACGGGCGCGTGCGGCGGGACTATATGACCGTGCCGCAGTGTGGCACTCTTCCTGTCCGCTGCTGGCAGGAACCGTTTTGCGGTGCAACTTCGCGCAACCTGCAAGGGCTGAAAGGCAAGGGCCGGGAGGGGAGGGCGAATGGCGCAAGAGCCACGCGACGGGCAGTCGGGGCTGCCAGCTGAAGAGACAACGCCGCTGAAGGCAATTCGCGCGATCACGCGTGCGATCGCCGTTATCGATGCATTGTGCCGGTCCGGCGCCTGTTCCCTGGCCGAACTCAGCCGCTCGACCGGCATCGCCAAATCGACCTTGCGGCGCATTCTCCTGACGCTGGAGAAAGGCCGCATCGTGCGCTGCAGCCTGGGCGACCGGCGGTATCGTTCCAACGTGCATCTGCCGGCCTATGGCTGGTCGGTGGAAAATCCGTCGATCGGCCTCATAGCCGATGCGGCGCGTCCGGCGCTGGAGGAAATGGCCTCGCGCATCGTTTGGCCGTCGGACATCACCGTGCGCGATGGATTGCATATGCGCATCATTGAGACCAACCGGTCGCTCACGCAATTGTCGGTCAACCGCAACGACATTGGCGACAGGGTGGAACTTGCCGCCACTGCGGTCGGCCGCGCCTACGCCGCCTTTTGCCCGCAGAAGGAGCGGGATGAAATCCTGACCGCCGTCGAGATGCAGTATGGGGCGCAGAGCGTGCGCGAGTTGCATGGCGTGCTCGAGACGGCGCGTGCGCAGGGCTATGCGGAGCGCGGACCGATGCACACAGGCAATACCGAAAGGTTCCCGCGGCTTAACGATCGGCTGTCGGCTGTTGCCATGCCCATCATGCATCGCAAACGGGTGACGTGTTGCATCAATCTTCTTTGGCCGCAGGGCGTGACCGAGATGCTCGGCGGTGCGCCGGCAATGGCGAAAATCCTTGCCGGATATGTCCGGGAGATCGAAAAAAATCTCGAGGAACGGGATGCGCTTTTATCGGACCGGCGTTTTACACCATGAGATGAAATACCCTTCTTCGAGGACACCGAAGGTGTCTTCGCCGGCCCTTGCAACGCCTGATTCCGGGCCTGCCGCTATGGCGCGGATTCGGCGGCGTTGAAGGGCAGGGTGTGAGGGGGCTCTTTGGATAATGCGGCGCTGCAGCCGCTCGCCGGATCCAAGCGGCCCGGTTCACGACAGCCCGGCCCGCTGGGGACGCCTCGAATTCCATATGAGATATTCTCGGAATCGCGGTTAGACCAGCTCCAGCCGCAGTTGCCGGCCAACAGCCTTCGCCGCCCGCATCAGCGTTTCCAGCGTTGCGCTGCTGTTGTTCGGATCAAGCAGGCGATCAACTTGCGCCCTACTCGTCTGCATCATCTCGGCCATGCGCACCTTGGTGATGCCTTGCTCCTTCATCGCAGCGGCAATCTGTTCGGCAATCACTTCCTTGATGGCCGCCGCCGTGACTTCCTCGCGGATGCCCTGCCCGTCCAGCCAGCTCTCGAAGGTGGAGCCGATATGAGGGTTTTTCTTCTTCGTCATTGCATGGTTCCTGCCCCAGACGTGCGCAGGTTACGGCGGCGTGTAACGCTGCACGGCGATCTTGTCGGCCTGTTCCCGCATGGCGTGGCTGTCGAACCATGCCTGCATGCGCAACAGGGTGTCCATGCTCACCCCAAAAGCCTTTTCGATCCGCAACGCCATTTCCGGCGATAGCGCCGCCTTTTCGTTCACAAAGTCGGACAGGGTGGCGCGGCGCACGCCCAATACCTCCGCCGCCTTGCTGACCGTCAGGCCCAGCTCGTCAAGAACTTCTGCCCGGATGAAAGCCCCGGGATGGCTCGGCTTCATGCCGACTCTGACAGGCGCATCGTTCATCAGTGATAATCCTCCAGGTCCAGATCGGCGATCTCACCGCTGACAATGGCGAAAGTGATCCGCCAATTGCCGGATACCGAAATGCTCCACGTCCCAGCCCTGTCCCCCGTCAGCTGATGGATGCGCCAGCCGGGCAGGCCTTCCACACCCGCCTTGTCGGCTGCCGCGACCAATGCTGTGAGGATGTTGCGGGTCCGGTTGAGAAGATCGGCGCGAATTTCGCGTGGATCGTTGTCTTCAATAAAGCGTCTCAGGCCACGGTGTTTGATCGACCGGATATTCATTCAAACAACAATGTACGGTATAACCGTACGGCTTGTCAAGGCTAATTGTGCCGCGCTTGGCACCTGACTTCTGCACTAGAAACGCCCTTGGAACTCAAGGGATCATCGCGCCAATGAGCGGATGCTTCGCCGGTCGTGACGGTGTCCGCCGTTGTAAACCGGCATCGCAACAGGACCCCATTAGGTTCCCACCTTTGGACCCCGGGTCAGAATGGTGTTGCACCGGATTTCGGATATCTGACGGATGATGGCGGGGGCGGCTTTCGGCGCCGATTGCGGGGGCAATTGGCGAGCCGAATCATGGCCCTTTAGCAGGATTGCGCCGGTACGCCCCGGCACGCCGCCGCCTCATTCCTCCCGCTTCACGTCCGGCGCCACTGCCTCGTCCGCCAGCGCGGTCAGGGCTTCGTCGAGGCTCATCACCTTCTGGCCCTGTGCGCCGAGGCGGCGGATGGAGACCTGGCGTTCCTCGACCTCGCGCTTGCCGAGTGCGATGATGACCGGGACTTTCGCGAGCGAGTGCTCGCGCACCTTGTAGTTGATCTTCTCGTTGCGCAGGTCGGCCTCCACGCGCAGGCCTTTCTTGCGCGCCAGAGCGGCGATTTCCATGGCGTAATCGTCCGCCTCGCTGGTGATGGTGCAGATGACGATTTGCAGCGGCGAGAGCCACAGCGGCAAGTGGCCGGCGTGGTGTTCGATCAGGATGCCGGTGAAGCGCTCCAGCGAGCCGAACATGGCGCGGTGGATCATGACGGGCGTCTTCTTGTCGGAATCCGTACCGATGTAGAAGGCGCCGAAGCGGCCGGGCAGGTTGAAGTCGACCTGGGTCGTGCCGCACTGCCATTCGCGGCCGATGGCGTCGCGCAGGGTGTATTCCAGTTTCGGCCCGTAGAACGCGCCTTCGCCCGGATTGATCCCGGTCTTGATGCCGGTCTCGCCGACCTTCTCCAGCACGCGCTGCAGCGCGGCTTCGGCCTTGTCCCAGACCTCGTCCGAGCCGACGCGCTTTTCGGGACGGGTAGAAAGCTTCAGGACCACATCGGTAAACCCGAAATCTTCATAGACGCTCATAATGAGGTCGTTGATCTTCATCGCCTCGTCCATGATCTGCTCTTCGGTGCAGAACACATGGGCGTCGTCCTGGGTGAAGGCGCGCACGCGCATGACGCCGTGCAGGGCGCCCGAGGGCTCGTAGCGGTGGACGATGCCGAACTCGGCGATTTTCAGTGGGAGGTCGCGGTAGGACTTGAGACCATTCTTGAAAATTTGCACATGTCCGGGACAATTCATGGGTTTTAGCGCGAATACGCGCTCATCCTCGGTCTTGGTGAGGAACATGTTTTCGCGGTAGGTCTGCCAGTGGCCGGAGGTCTCCCACAGGGCACGGTCGAGGACCTGCGGCGTGTTGACTTCGATATAGCCGGCGCGCTCCTGACGGCGGCGCATGTAATTGATGAGGGTCTGGAACAGGGTCCAGCCCTTGGGGTGCCAGAAGATGGTGCCGGGGCCTTCCTCCTGGAAGTGGAACAGGTCCATTTCTCGGCCAAGGCGGCGGTGATCGCGCTTTTCGGCTTCCTCGAGCTGGTGCAGGTAGGCTTCCAGGTCTTCCTGCTTGGCGAAAGCCGTGCCGTAGATGCGGCTAAGCATGGGGTTGTCGGAATTACCCCGCCAATAGGCGCCGGCCACCTTCATCAGCTTGAAAGCATTGCCGATTTTTCCGGTGGACGTCATGTGCGGGCCGCGGCACAGATCGAGCCACTCGCCCTGCTTGTAGATTTTCAGGTCCTGATCTTCCGGAATCGCCTGAACAAGCTCGACCTTGAAAGCTTCGCCCTGCTTTTCGAAATGCGAAATGGCGTCCTTGCGCGACCAGACTTCCTTGGTGAACGGCGCATCGCGGCCGACAATTTCGCGCATCTTTTTCTCGATGGCGGCGAAGTCCTCCGGCGTGAACGGCTCGTTCCTGAAGAAGTCGTAATAGAATCCGTTCTCTATGACAGGTCCGATGGTTACCTGTGTGCCCGGAAACAAGGACTGCACGGCCTCGGCCAGCACGTGGGCGCAATCGTGGCGGATGAGTTCCAGCGCACGAGGGTCCTCGCGGGAGATAAATTCGATCCTGGCGCCATCGCGGACCGGATCGGCAAGATCGGCCAGGTCGCCGTCCATGGCCATGGCCACGGTTCGCTTCGCCAGCGAGGGCGATATGCCTCTGGCGATGTCTAGACCTGTCGTGCCGGGGGGGAACTGGCGCTGCGCGCCATCGGGAAAAGTCACCGAAAGCATAATTCGCTCCTTGGGCTCAGTCGCCGATACCAATCGGCGTAAGCTGCAAAGGCTCTATAAAAATTCAACGTGCGGGGCGCAAGGACGAAATCCCGGAAAATAAAGCCAATTTGACGCGCGATCCCCGGTTCAGGCGATTGTGCTCACGGCTTACGTGTTTGTAACCTGAAAGTATCATGTTGCAAATGTCGGTTTTTCGGGATAGATGGACCGAGTTAGGCGTGATTTCGTCTATCCTGAGGTACTACCAGATTATCTATCGAGCGCGAATTCTGCGGTAGCTGTCCCACATCGGGTTGAAATCTCCGAAAGCGCGTCTGCGGGCGAAAACACTGGGGTCCGGTTCCCTTGGAGTCCGTGAAGTGAGCGATCAATCCAACATTCTGAATCTGTCGGCGTTCACGTCGGCGCTCGTGGCATCCTTCATCAAGTTCAAGAACGAGCACGATCTTGATTACGATGAGGTGCTGATCTTCCTCGCTCTGGGGCGGATGAATTTCGAACCGGGTTCCGGCGGGCTGATGTATGTGAAGCCAGCCAGCATCGTCGCGATGGTGGCCTATCTCGACATCCCGCGCGAGACGCTGCGCCGCAAGATGCTGCTGCTTGAGGAGCGCGGCCTCGTCCAGCGCAATGGCTCGGGATATGTCGTCAAGGAATTGAACGACTGGTTGCTGTTCCAGGATCTGGCCAACCGGCAGGCTCCGGGCTCGCAGTTGTCGCAAGCCGCGCAGTAATCTCGCGAGAGCGGAAACGGAACCAGCCGGGCGTCTCGCCCGGCTTTTTTGTTTTTCCATTTCCGGAGCGGCGGAAATATTTCATTTCTGCTCGACAAATCGATCAGTAACCGAATTGTTCGCGCAATATCCGCTCTTCCAGCGAATGGCCCGGATCGTGCAAGATTGTCACGCCGATCGTATGGTCCATGACGACTTCGACGCTTTTCACATCGCGAATCTCGTCATGGTCGGCTACGGCGGCAACCGGCCGTTTCCGGCTTTCCATCACTTCAATGAGGACTTTCGCCTTGTCCGGAAGCAATGCTCCGCGCCACCGTCGCGGCCGGAAGGCGGATATCGGCGTCAGCGCCATAAGCGGCGCGTCGAGCGGCAAAATCGGTCCGTTTGCGGACAGGTTGTATGCGGTCGAGCCCGCGGGTGTGGCCACAAGAACGCCATCGCAGATCAATTCGTCGAGGCGCTCGCGTCCATCAATGCTTATTCGCAATTTTGCCGCCTGATAGGTCTGACGCAGAAGCGAGACCTCATTGATGGCATGCGCGGTGTGGACCTTTCCGCCTTCGTCGGTCACGCGCATGATCAGGGGGTGGATCGTCGATCGCTCGGCTGTGGCGAGCCGCTCGGGCAGGCTGTTGTCCTGATATTCGTTCATCAGGAAGCCGACAGACCCCCGGTTCATGCCGAAGATTGGCTTGTTGGAGCCCAGAAAGCGGTGCAGTGTCTGCAGCATCAGGCCATCGCCGCCGAGCGCAACGACAACATCGGCGTTCTCCGCTCCAACGTTGCCGTAACGCGCGACAAGACGAGCCATGGCGTCTTCCGCCTCCGGCATTCCGGACGACAAAAATCCGATTTTCTGGAGTTTGCCCGGCTGACCGGGAGGGGCGTGCATGGCAGGTTCCCGAAACAACGTCGCACCGGGTGTGGCGAATGACAGTCGCCCGGCACGGCAACTTGTACCGGCAGATCGGCAGCGTGCCAAGACAGGGGTTGGAACCGTTGCGCGCGTCCGCGTCCCGGAGGTGGGAAGGATATTCCTTCCGATCAGCAAATTGTACATAGCGAAAAAAGCCGCACAAGGCTTGCGGCGAAGCGCCATACGGGCTTTTATCTGCGCCACGGTCGCCGTTACGCGGCAATGCCGGATTGCAGGACACGGGCGGCTGTCGAAGATGGTGAAGCGGCGCATTGCCGAAGTTGCCAAGACGGACAGCCCAGGGACAGATGCAAAATCCGGCTTTTAAGGATTCAAGGGCTCGTGGTATCGAAACGCGCAATGCAATTTGACGCGATGCTCCGGGTTGATCGAAACGACGAGGAAGTTTTCATGAACGTGCGCTTGGATGACGAGAGTTTGGCTACGATGAAGTTTGGCATCGGCCAGCCGGTTGTGCGGAACGAGGATTTGCGTCTCATCCAGGGGCAGGGTCAGTATACCGACGACATCAATCTCAAGGGGCAGGTCTATGGGGCAATGGTCCGCTCGACCGTTGCGCATGGAACCATCAAGTCCATCGACACTTCGGACGCAGCGAAAATGCCCGGCGTGCTCGCGGTCTATACGGGCCTGGATCTGCAAAAGGCCGGTTACGGCGAGATGGCCCCCCGCGTGCCCTTCAAGAGCACCGACGGGACGAACATGCATGCCCAGACCCGGCCCGTGATGTGCACGGACAAGGTGCGCTACGTCGGCGATCCGCTCGTCTGCGTGATAGCTGAAAGCGAAGCGCAGGCCCGCGATGCTGCGGAGGCCGTTCGCGTGGAGATCGAGGCGCTGCCAGCGGTGATAGATGCGGCGGAAGCGGTGAAACCCGGCGCTCCCCTGGTATGGGACGAAGCGCCGAACAACGTCGGCCTGACGTACTCGTTCGGCGACAAGGCGAAGGTGGACGAGGCTTTTGCGCGGGCGCACCATGTCACGAAGGTGAATCTCATCGATAACCGCATCGTCATCAATGCTATGGAGCCGCGCGCCTGCGTCGCCGAATACAACAAGAAGAAAGAAAGCTTCACGCTTTACGGTCCGACCCAGGGCGTGCTCGCCTCGCGCGCAACGGCGGCCGACCTGATGAAAGTTCCGGCCGACAAGATGCGTTTTGTCGCCGTGAACGTCGGTGGCTCCTTCGGCATGAAGGGATCGGTATTTCCCGAATACGTCTGTGCGCTGCATGGCGCGCGCGAGCTCGGCAAGCCGGTGAAAATTACAGATCAGCGTGGCGAAAGTTTCGTCTCGGATCATCACGGACGCGACCAGGAATTCCTTGGCGAGCTGGCGCTGGCCGAGGACGGAACCTTTCTGGCGCTGCGCTTTTCCGGCTTTGGCAACCTTGGCGCATATGTGACGCAGATGGGCCCGCTCTTTTCGACGTTCAACATCGTCAAGCACGCGATCAGCCTTTACAAGACGCCGCTGATTTATCTCGAAACCAAAACGGTGTTCACGCACACTGTTCCGATTACCGCCTACCGTGGCGCAGGCCGGCCGGAAGGCAATTACTATATGGAGCGCCTGATCGATGTGGCCGCGGACGAGATGGGCATCGACCCGGTCAAGCTGCGCAAGAAGAACCACATCAAGAAGAGTCAGATTCCGTACAAGGCTCCTACGGGTTCGGTTTACGATTCCGGCGACTTCCCGGTCATGCTCGACAAAGCGCTGGAGCTGGCCGACTGGAAAGGCTTCCCGGCGCGCAAGCGCGAAAGCGCCAAACGCGGCAAGCTGCGCGGACGCGGCATCGGCCAGTTTCTGGAAGTGACCGCCCCGATCACGAAAGAGCTTGGTTCGATCAAGTTCGACCAGGACGGCGGTGTGACCATTCGCACCGGCACGCACGACCACGGCCAGGGCCACTGGACGACGTTTGCACAGGTTCTGAACACGCAGCTCGGCGTGCCCTTCGACAAGATCCGGCTGATGCAGACCGATTCTTCGGAACTGATTGGCGGGGCCGGGACCGGCGGTTCGAAGTCGATCATGAACTCGGGCACGGCCATCGTCGAGGCCAGCGCCAAGGTTATCGAGAAAGGCAAGATCGTGGCTTCGCACCTATTGGAAGCTGGCGTTGCCGATATCGAATTTGCCGGCGGCAATTTTTCCATCGCAGGGACCGACCGGTCGATTTCGATCATGGACGTGGCGCAGAAACTGCGCGACGGCGTTTCGTTGCCGAAGGACGCGCCGAAATCGCTCGACGTCGACCATTTTACCGATCCCATGCCGCCGACCTATCCGAACGGCTGTCATGTCTGCGAAGTCGAAGTCGACCCGGATACGGGCATCGTCGAGGTCGTGAAATACTCGATGGTCGGCGACTTCGGCACGGTCATCAATCCCATCGTTGTGGAGGGCCAGGTGCAGGGCGGTGTCGTGCAGGGCGTCGGCCAGTGTCTGCTTGAAAGCACGGTATTCACCGGTGACGGCCAGCTCGTGACGGGCTCTTTCATGGACTACGCCATGCCGCGCGCCGACGACATGCCACCGATGGTCAACGCATTCCACAACGTGCCGGCGACAACAAATCCGCTTGGCGTGAAGGGCTGCGGCGAGGCCGGATGTTCGGGCGCCTTGCCGTCCGTCATGAACGCATTGATGGATGCGCTGACGGACTACGGCATCACCCATATCAACATGCCGGCCACGCCCTTGCGCGTCTGGCAGGCGATAAGGGACGCGAAAAAGAGCGCGGCGTAAAGACTGCGCGAAACGCAAGGGGCCGTGCGGAATGCGCGGCCCTTTACACATGGAACGCCAGAACGGGGGCAAATATGAAAGTCGCTGTCACGATTCCCTATTTCGACTTTTTTCCGCATCTGAAAAGCGAGCTTCAGGCTATCTACCCCGACGCCAAGTTCCGTTCCGAGCGTCACCGCCTGAGCGAAGACGAGTTTATCGAATATGTGCGCGGTTACGATGCCGCCGTCATCGGCATCGAGAATTTTTCCGAACGGGTGTTTGCGTCGCTGCCGGAACTCAAGATCGTTTCGCTGTGTTCGGCAGGCGTCGACCATATCGATCCGGCGTTGTTGAACAAATACGGCGTCAAGATGTGGTGGGCAGCCGGGGTGAACAAGGTGTCCGTCGCCGAGCTTTCCATCGCTTCGATGATCTTCGCCATTCGCAAGGTGCATTATTTTTCCTCGATTCTGCGCCGGGGCGAATGGAAGGGGCCGGTCGGTTTCGGCAACGATCTGCGCGGCAAGACCGTCGGCATTCACGGCTGCGGGCATATCGGCAAGGAAGTTGTGAAGCTGCTGCAGCCGTTCGGTGTGAAAATCATCGTTTGCGACCGGGCGCCGATGGACGACTTCCTGAAGCAGCACAATGCCGAGGCGGTTTCTGCGGACGAACTGTGGGCGCGTTCGGATGTGCTGACGATCCATCTGTCGAAAAATTCATCGACTATCGGGATGTATACGGCGGACGTCTTGGACAAGATGAAACCGGGCGCGTTTCTGGTCAATCTGGCGCGCGGCTTTCTGGTCGACGAGAAAGCCTTGCGCGAGCGGCTGGATTCCGGCCGCATTGCGGGTGCGGTGTTCGACGTCTTTGCGGTCGAACCGGCCAACGGCAATCCGCTGATCGATCATCCGAACATGTTCGCTTTTCCGCATATCGGCGCAACGACGAGAGAATCGTGGGAAAACATGTTGCGCTCGGGAATGTATGGCGTGGAAAAAGCCTACGATCCGAAGCCAGGCGTCTATCCTTTCGATTGAGCTTGTGCAGGTGCGCCGGGAGCATTTTTTCTCTGCGAACGTAATTTCCGGATTCCTGCGCTGCCATAGATGCCGATACGGGCAGGCTGCGCCGCAGGATCTTTTGTGTGCAAAGCCTCTCTGGCGGAACCGCTGCGTCGCGGTTTCGAGATGCGGTTGCGGCGGACGATGTTTTCAGGAGTAGGTGATGGATTGGTTGCTGGACCCCAATATATGGGCTGCTTTCCTTACGCTGGCGATTCTTGAGATCGTTCTTGGCATCGACAATCTGATTTTCATCTCCATCTCGGCGGACCGCTTGCCCAAGCATCAACAGGCATTTGCGCGCCGGTTGGGTCTGTTCCTGGCTTTGTTCATGCGACTCGGTCTGTTGGCCTCGATCGCCTGGATCGTCAGCCTGCGTCAGCCGGTCTTCTCCATCCTTGGAAACGAGATTTCCTGGCGCGACATGATCCTGATCGGCGGTGGCGTTTTCCTGCTCTACAAGGGTGTTTCGGAAATCCACGCCCTGATCGAGGGCGAGGAGGAACACGGAACGCCAGGGCGCGCGATCCGTGCGACGATGGCTTCTGTCCTTTCCTCCATCGTGATGCTGGACATCGTGTTCTCTCTCGACAGCGTGATCACAGCGGTTGGCATGTCCGACGATTTCTGGGTCATGGCGGCCGCCATTATCGCCGCAGTGATTGTGATGCTCTTCGCAAATGCTCCAGTATCGCGGTTCATCAACGAACACCCCACCGTCAAAATGCTGGCGCTGGCGTTCCTGCTTCTCATCGGCGTTGTGCTGGTCGCGGACGGCTTTGGCCATCACGTTCCCAAGGGCTTCGTCTATTCGGCGATCGGCTTTGCGATTCTCGTCGAGATGCTAAATCTCGCGGTACGCCGCAAGGCGGCAAGGCGGGAACCGCGCATCAAGACGCCGGTCCTGCCCGACGAGGCGAATGAAGGATGAAATGAAACGCGGTGATTATCGGCGTCGTGCGATAAAGCAAACATCGCTTTTGATGCGACGTCCTTTTCAGGCAGCGGAAGGGCATGCCGGTGTCAAGACGCGCCGCTTATCGGAGTTCTCTTTAGGCTAGAGGCTTGGCCGCCAACCAGGAGCCGCCGCTGGTTTCAACTTCCACGCTTAACACGGACGGGCCTTGCGGCGACCATGCGTTTTCAACGTCCCGTCCAGCGACTATGGCCAACGGATAGCCGCCGCGCGGCTGCTCGAGCGTCCAGTTCTTCAGCGTTGCGCCGTTGTCGGCAAAAATCTGCGTCAGCATGCCATGGATGCTCGCCCCTTTGGTTGGGGCAAAGGTGTCGAACATCTGTTGCAGCCTGTCGAAATCCGTTGCGCCGCGTCCACTGCGAGCGAAGGAGCGGGCCAGGCGCACCCATCCGGCCTTGTAAGCGAGAGATATGCGCAGGGCGAATGCTTCCCCCAATTCCTGCGCCGTGTCTGTACGCTTCAATTGGGCGCCAAGCGTCAGGTCCGGCGCGATGCTGATGAAGATTTCTTCCGCACCCGCCAGCCGTGCGTGCTTTTCGACGGCCGCTATTATGTCCTGCGCGTTGCCTGCTTCGGAATCGACGAGATCCATGCATTCGCGCGCCAGTTGCGCCGCAATGTTCACAAGCGCGCGCTCGGCGTCGTCGACCTGTGCGCGGGCCGGTGCGAACAGCGCCGTGGCGTCGGAGAATTCCACTTGCGGCGCGTTTTGCATCAGGGCGGTCGCCTGTTTCGCCGGGAGATCGTCGAGCTCCAGAATACCGGCTTTGTTCACGCCCCATTCGGCGAGTTGCTTGCCAATCGCGGCGCCGGGCGCCGGGGTGGGGACAACTTCGCCGACTGCCATCACAGTACCGATCCACTCGGCAACGCGTTTCGAGAGGGCAGTTGCGAAAACCGGCGTTCCACGTGCCGGCAGGCAATAGACGCCTTCGGACCAATACGGAGTGAAGCCGCTCATCCAGCTAACCGCCGCCGGCCGGGCGATGTTGGTGTATGCGATGAAGGCATCCAGCCCGTCGCGGGCCATGGCTTCGCGCAGCTTTTGCTGGCGGGCCTCTATCGTTGCTACGGGAACTTCCTTGGCGTCCCAGGCCATCAGTCCGCGGCGCATGGGAACCTCAGCTTGCCGTTACGGAAAAAAGATCGCGGGGCAGGGTGCAGAGCAATTCGTGCCCGCCCTCGCGCACCACCAGCGCGTCTCCGAGCACCATGTATCCGGCTTCGGGATGATAGGTGTTGGGATGAATGATCATCGTCATGCCGTCGACGAGCGGAATGTCCACATCCTCGAGGATTTGCGGCTTCTGGTCGAGGAAGAGGCCCATGCCGTGACCGCGCACGCGGGTATATTCGCTGGTCGTATATTTGCCGAGGCCGTATTTGCGGAAAACATCGTTCTCCGCCTTTGCGACGTCGGCGGCGGTGACGCCGGACTTTACGGTCTTGATCCCTTCGTCCAGCGCTTCCTGATAGACGGCAAACGCTTTTCTCTGGGTCTCGCTGGCTTCGCCGACGACCAGCGTGCGGCAGACCTGCGCGTAATATCCGTCGATGCAGGGTGAAAGTTCAGTCGTCACGAGGTCGCCCTGTTTGAGGACCTTTCCACCGGGTGGCGCCATGCCGCGTACTTCCTGTCCGCCGACGCCGATAATCATGAAGTTTTCGGCGATGCCGTGCGCGCGAAAGAAGCCTTCTATTTCCGCGATAAGTTCGTAGTCCTTGCGGCCAGGCCGCGCGGCGTCGCGAAATACGATATAGCCCTCGTCGGCCAGCTTCGAAGCGCGGCGGATGCAGTCGAGCTCGACCTCCATCTTGGTCATCAGCAGTTTTTCGACCACTGGCGCGCCATCGGCGATGCGCAGGTCCTGCTCTTCGAGTTTCAGCAGGCCGAAGGGCAGCAAATGCATGGGGGATGCGGCGACAGAGCGGTTGCCGGATCGGCCGATCCTTTCGCGCGCCTCGTTCACGAGCTGCGGCGCATGGACAACGTCGATTCCATCGGTCTCGCCGCGGGCGCGATCGCATTCGGCCGCGTCATCAAGGAGCAGCGTCGTTGCGCCGTCGGCGCGGATCAGCGCGATGCCCTGGCCTTCCTGGATGCCGAAATCGGTGCCGTAGCGCAGGTAGTCGGCGTGCCAGTTGTTGCCCATCAGCACGAGTACGTCGACATTATCCCGCGCCATGGCTTCGCGCAGGGCATCCGCGCGGGCTTTCTGCATTGCGCTCGCCATTGTTTGCTCCCTATTCGGCCGCTTGCGCCGTATAGCCGTAAAATTCCTTCGCCTTGCCGGGCGAAACATAGCCCTGCGCGACATCGTTGGCGATGGCCCTTTGCGAGCGATCCGCCGGATCGCCGTAACCGCCGCCGCCCGCGGTCGAAAAATGCACGACATCGCCCTTTTCAAGCGGAATTTCCGTGCCCTTCTTCACCTCGCGCCGGTCGCCGGAGGCGTGTTCGATGACGGCCTCGTTGTGCGCGGCCTCCCTGCCTCCATGTACGCCCCAAGGTGGCACGCGGGTTCGCTCGTTGTTGATCGTGACCTTGCAGGGCACAAGCACGCGATAGGTCATGTTGACGCCGAGGCCGCCGCGATATTTGCCGGCGCCGCCGGAATCGTCGCGCAGGGCGTGTTCCTCGACCAGCACCGGATATCGGATTTCCTGCAGTTCGACGGGCGAGTTGCGCACGTCACCCTGGCATACCGAGACGCTGGCGTCCTCGCCGTCTTCCATCGGCCGGCCACCCCAGCCGCCGCCGAAAATATTCAGCAACAGAAAGCGGCTGCCGTCCTCGCGGAAGCCGTAGAACGAGCAGCCACCCATATCGCCCTTGTGCGCGGCGGGCACCATTTTCGGCAGGGCCGGCGCGAGCGCCTTCAGGATGGTGTCGATGGTCGTGGGCAACGCGATGGACCAAAGGCCGATGGCTGCGCCCGGCTTTGCCGAGACGATCGTGCCTTCCGGGATGACGACATCAAGGGAGCGGAAACACCCTTCGTTGACGTCGAGTTCCGGCGAGGTAAGCGCCTTGAAGGCCACGCGGGCCGCGGCGATGCCGCCCGATACGCCGGAGTTCAATGGACTTTGCGTTTGCGGGTTCATCTCCGAGAAGTCGACCTGAAACTTTTCGCCTTCGACGGTCACGGTCACCTTGATGCGGATCGGCTTGTCGAGATTGCGACCGTCGTTATCCAACTCGCTTTCGGCGACATAAACACCATCGGGAATCTCGCGGATCACGTTCCGCACTGCGCGATCGGCCTGGTCCCACACGCGTTCGATACAGGATTCGACCGTGGCGCGGCCGTAACGTCCGAGCAGTTCGGCATAGCGTCGCGCCCCAAGCTGGCAGCAGGCGATCTGCGCGCGCATGTCGCCGAGCGCGGCTTCCGGAAAGCGTACGTTGTCGTTGATGATCTGCCACAGCGTTTCGTTGCGCTTGCCCTCTTCATAGATTTTGAGTGAGCGCATCTGGATGCCTTCGGCGAAAATTTCCGTGGTCGCGGACGAGCCGAAGCCGATGCGCATGCCGCCGATATCGACCCAATGGGCGCGGCTGGCGGCAAAGCCGACGATCTCGCCTTCGAAGAAGCAGGGCGCGTAGATAACAACGTTGTTGAGATGCTGACCGCAGACTTCGCCATGGTTCATGATCATGATGTCGCCCGGCTTGAAGCCGTCGAGACCATAGCGCCTGATGCCGTCCTCGACGGCGATGCCGAGATCGGCGAGGAAGATCGGCAGGCCGCCGCGGTTCTGCGAAATCATGCGTCCTTGCGTATCTATCAGGCCGCAGCAGAAATCGCGCACCTCGTAGATCATCATGTTATAGGCGGCTTTGCAGAGCGCGTTGGCCATTTCGTCGGCATAGGCGACAATGGAATTGCGCACCACTTCGACGGTGATGGGATGGGCTTCGGCTGCGTTGGTCATGATGATTGCTTTCCAGACAGTCCCTCATCCTGAGTAGCCCTGCAAAGCAGGGCGTATCGAAGGATGCTGGCATGATCGGATGTTTCGGCCCGCCCCCGCCCGTCGATACGCGAGCTTCGCTCGCTACTCAGGGTAAGGGCTGAGCGGGTTCCGTATACCGGTTTTTGGCGCTTCATCCCATCCCCGCGATATCGATGATGAGATGGCCGGCTTTCGTCACTGTCACCTTGTCGCCGGGGTGAACGAGGATTGTCGAGTTCGGCTCCTCGATGACGGCGGGGCCGGTCAACTCAAAGCCGGCGGGCATGGCCGGGCGCCAAAGGACGCGCGCTTTCACCGGTTTTGCCGGATCGTCGTAGATCACATCGCGGGACGTTTCGGGCGCATCGCTTTCCGGCTGCCAGTCCTGCGTCAGCCATTCTTCGGCCATCGTGTCCTCGCGCGCGGCGGTGACGACGAGACGCAGGTTGACTATCTCCATCTGCTCTTCCAGCGCCGACTGGCCGTAGCGCAAATCGTGCTCGACGTGGAAGAGCTCACGGACCTTGGAGGTGTCGCCGGTCAGCATGGCGGGGCCATCGACAGGTATTGCCAGGGCATGTTCCTGTCCGACATAGCGGAGGTCGGCGTAGAAGCGGAAGTCCGCAATTGAGCCGGAAATTCCGTCGCGCTGCATCTGCTCCTTGCCGGCGGCCGCCAGTTCGCCGAACACCTGCTCGACGAGGCCATTGTCGAGATTTCCGAGACGGCCGACGAGGGTGCGTACGAAGTCCTGCCGCCAGGAAGCCATCAGCATGCCGAGGGCGGAGAAGGTGCCGGGCAGTTTCGGAATGACAACCCTTGGAATGAAAATCTGCCGCGCGATGGCGACCGCGTGCAGCGGACCCGCGCCGCCGAAAGCGATCATCGCCGTTTCGCGCGGGTCGACGCCCTTGTTGACGGATACGGCGCGAACCGACAGCGACATGTTCGTGTCGGCAATGGTGGCTATTCCAAATGCGGCTTCGGTTGCCGGCATGTTCAGCGGGCCTGCAACCTTGGCCGCGATCGCGCGCCTGGCCGCCTCGATGTCGAGACCCATTGCGCCGCCAAGGAAACGTCCGCCGTTGATGCGCCCCAGCACAAGATCGGCATCGGTGACTACGGGATCTTCCGCGCCTTTGCCGTAGCAGGCGGGGCCGGGATCAGCGCCTGCGCTTTTTGGGCCGACATGCAAGCCGCCGGTTTCGTCCACCCACGCAATGGAGCCGCCACCGTTGCCGACTTCGACAATATCGACGACAGGCAATTGCATCGGCTGGCCGGACGCATGTTCGCCAATTACGTAACCTTCCTCGATGGCGGGTTCGCCTCTGGTAATGAGGCTCGATTTGGCAGTCGTGCCCCCCATGTCGAAGCCGATGCATTGCTCGAGGCCGAGGTGTTTGGCCAGCCGTCCGGCCCCGATCATGCCGGCGACAGGGCCGGATTCCATCATCGAGACCGGCTGCGTTCTCGCCTGATCGAGCGACATTACCCCACCGTTCGAACGCATGATGTGCACTTTGCCGCCGAACCTTTCGCCGCGCAGGAAGTCCTCCAGAGTACCGAGATAGGCGGACAGGCGTGGGCCGACATAGGCGTTGAGGACCGTGGTGGACGTGCGCTCGTATTCGCGGAACTCGCGCAGGATTTCGTGGCTCAGGGTCACGAACATGCCGGGATTGGCCTTGCGGAATATTTCCCCGGCGAGCCGCTCGTGCTCGGGATTTGCCCAGGAATGCAGGAAACACACGGCAACGGCGTCGATGTCCTGCGCCTTGAATTGTGCGGCCAGTGCATGAAGTTCTCCGGTTTCCAAAGCCGTGAGAACTTCGCCCTTGTGGTTGACGCGCTCCGTCACTTCGAAAGTCAGGTTGCGCGGCACCAGCGGTTTGGGGCGGTGGAAGAACAGATTGAAGGCTTCGATACGGTTGCCGCGTCCAATGGCGTAAACGTCGCGAAAGCCGCGGGTCGTCACGAGCGCGGTCTTTGCCCCCTTGCGTTCCAGAACCGTATTGATGGCTGTGGTCGAGCCGTGCAGCACTTCGGCGATGACGGGCAGTTCGCAATCGGCCAGGCGTAGCGTTTCGGCGACGCCGCGGGTCGGGTCGGCGGGTGTCGTCGAGCTTTTGGATGTGACGATCTTGCCGTCGATACAGCCGACGAGGTCGGTAAACGTACCGCCAATGTCGACACCTACAATATTGGTCATCAAACGCGCCCTTGGGATTTCCGCTGCCTTTGGATTTTGGTTATGCGCAAAGACCATTGGCGGACGGAAAAAGCAAGCGTCCGGCGGTGTGGCGCAGGCGTTTTGAAACGCCTGGGATTGCCGAAATGTGCCCGGCGGGCCAAAACCGCTCGACAAGGAGGAAATACATGTCCGGCCAGCACGACAGACCAAAGTTTCGCGCAGATCATGTCGGCAGCCTGAAGCGCTCGCCAGCATTGCTGGCCGCCAGACAGGATTTTGCCGCGGGCAAGCTGGAGGCAGCCGCCCTGCGGGCGATTGAAGACGCCGCCGTGCGGGATGCCGTTGCGCGGCAGGAGGCAGCGGGGCTTGGCGTCGTCACCGACGGCGATCAGCGGCGGGAAGCCTTTCATATCGATTTTCTCAACCGTATTGGCGGGATATCGTGGGATGACAGGCGCTTTCATCACGCTTTCCAGTCCGGCGGCAGCGCCGGTGAATCCCCGGCCGTTTTCCGTACCAGCGCGAAAATCCGGCACATAGAGCCTGTGACCGTGGCGGATTTCGCATTTCTCGCCGGAGCTGCGAAGGCAACGCCCAAGGTGACTCTGCCATCGCCAAGTTTCGCCCATTACCGCGGCGGCCGGGCGGCTGTTGATAGCGCCGCTTATCCGGACATGGCGGAATTCTTTGCCGATCTGGCGGCGGCTTACCGGGCCGAGATTGCCGCACTCGGGAATGTGGGGTGCCGCTATGTCCAGCTCGACGAGGTGCATTTCACGTTTTTCTGCGACCCCAAAATGGTCGCGGCCCTGAAGGCGCGCGGCGACGACCCCGACGAACTGGCGGCTGTCTATGCGCGGCTGATCAACGAATCCGTCGCCGCCCGGCGGCCGGACATGAGCATCGGCGTGCATCTGTGCCGGGGAAACAGGCGTTCAAGCTGGGTGGCGGAGGGCAGTTACGACCCGGTCGCCGAGCGGCTGTTCAACACAATCGACGCGGACATTTTCCTGCTCGAATACGACACAGACCGTGCAGGCGGATTCGAGCCGCTCCGCTTCGTTCCAAAGGACAAGCATGTTGTGCTGGGCATCGTCACGAGCAAGTTTCCGGAACTGGAAAGCGAGGACGAACTCGTGCGCCGGATCGAAGAGGCATCGCGCTTCTGTCCGCTGGAGCAACTGGCCCTCAGCCCGCAATGCGGTTTCGCGAGCTCAACCGAAGGCAACAAACTCGCCGCTGACGATCAGTGGCGCAAGCTGGAACGCATCGTCAAGGTTGCAGAGCGGGTATGGGGAACGGCAGTTTGATCGAAAGCAAGCACATGGCGCAGGGAATCGGGCAGGATGAGCCCGAGAGAAAACAAACAAGGAGCAGAGGCGCGATGGCGGGGGAAGCAACGTTTCCGTTAAATGCTTGGTATGTGGCTGCCTGGAGCCACGAGGTCGGCCGGCGCGATATCCTGGCCCGTACGGTTTGCAGCAGGGAAATGGCGCTTTGGCGCAAGGCAGATGGCTCGATAGCTGCAGTCGAAGACGCCTGCTGGCATCGCTATGCGCCGCTGTCGCTCGGCTGGCTTGAGGGCGACGAGATCGTTTGCCCCTATCACGGACTGAAATTCGACGGCGGGGGCGCCTGCACACGGATGCCTTCGCAGGATACGATCAGTCCCGGGGCAGGGGTGCGCGCCTATCCGGCCATCGAAAAGTACCGGTTCGTGTTCGTCTGGCCGGGCGATCCGGCAAAAGCCGATCCGGCGCTCGTTCCGGACTTGCACTGGAACGACGATCCGGAATGGGCGGGCGATGGCAAGACGATGTTCGCCAAATGCGATTACCGGCTGTTCATCGACAATCTGATGGACCTGACGCACGAAACATTCGTCCATGCCACCAGCATCGGCAATCAGGCGGTGGCCGAGACGCCGCTGGAGACGAGCCATACGGAGCGTTCTGTGCGCGTCCAGCGGACGATGGAAAACATCGACGCGCCGCCGTTCTGGCGCGCGCAACTGGGCAAGCCGGGCAATGTCGATCGCTGGCAGATCATCGATTTCGAACCGCCTTGCACCATCGTTCTGGATGTCGGCGTCGCGCTGGCAGGGACAGGAGCGTTGCAGGGCGACCGGTCGCAGGGCGTCAACGGCCGGGTGCTGAATACGATCACTCCGGAAACAGGAACTACCTGCATGTATTTCTGGTCGCTGGTGCGCAACTACAAGCTGGGCGACCAGAGTCTGACGGTTCAACTGCGCGAGGCAAATGCCAAAATCTTCGTCGAGGATCAGATCGTGCTCGAAGCGCAGCAACGCCGGATCAACGAACGCCCGCACGCGCCGCTGCGCAATCTCAATATCGATGCCGGCTCCATGCGCGCGCGCAGAATGATCGACCGCATGATCGCGGCAGAGCAGGGGTGAGTTTTAGTAGGCCTTGTAACTCTTTTCCTCGACGATAGCCGAATTCAGGAGGGCGTTGATGTCCCGCTTGATCGCTGCGCGCTTGTCGTTGGTGACGTACACGGAACGGGCCAATTCGATGAAGCGGTCGTCAAAGACCTTCTGGGCTTCCTTGTCCCGTATGTCATCCTCGATTTGCCAGAGCGCTTCGTTGATCATCTTCAGTTGCGCCTTCAAGCTTTGCAGCATTTCGTTGCCGTCGAGCGTTCTGGCGACGGTTTGGAGTGAAGCCAGTTCCTTGCGCACGTTTGCTGCTGCAGCCGGACTATCCAGCCGGACCGCCTTGATCTCGAGGATTGTTATTTTGTCTATAAGCTCGCCCCAGGAGACGGGCGCAAGCGGCGAATTTGTGACGTCTTCCGGTCCGGGCGAGCTGGTCACTCAATTCTCCTGAGCAAGTTTCTTCTGCAAGGCAAACTTGATGTCTTGGAACACGCCATCCCAGTCGCCGCGGGTTTTCTGACGGAACAGGCGTGCTGTTGGATACCAGGGGCTGTCGTTTCGCTCCAGCATCCAGCGCCAGTCGGGCACGGATTTCAGGGCAATCCAGACCGGTCGCGCAAGGGCGCCAGCCAGATGTGCGATGGCGGTGTCTGACGTAATTACCAGATCGACGCATTCCATGACGGCAGCCGTATCCAGGAAGGCGCCGTCCGTGTCGAAATCCGGTCCCAGGCTTTCGACCTCCATACCATCGGGCAGGTCCCTCAATTGCTCTTCGCCGTCGCCCTTTTGTAGCGAGATAAGCCGGACGCCAGGAATTTTCGACAATGGCTCGAATTGCTTCAGAGGGAACGACCGGCCTCTGTCCACATCGCCTGCCTTGTTTCCCTGCCAGCAGATGCCGATCTTGAAGCCGCGGTCGCCGAGCTTCTTTCGCCAATTCTCGACACGCTGCGGTTCGGCCGCGAGATACGGCGTATTCGCAGGGATTGTGTCGAGGCTCGTGCCAAAGGCCAATGGCAGGCTCAGAAGGGGAATATGGTAGTGGATAGAGACATTGCCGCCGTCCAAAGCGTCCATCGACGCTTTGACCTTCAACGAAGACAGCAAGTCACGTAATGGCTTTTGCGGTGCGAATTCAACCTTTGCGCCCCGGTTTTCGAGCAGGCCAAGATAGCGGCAGAACTGAATCGTGTCGCCAAAGCCCTGTTCCCAGTGAACGAGAACCGATTTTCCCGACAGGTCCTCTTTGCCAGTCCAAAGGGGAGCCGGGTAGGTTCTAGCGCCTGCCGCCATCTCGGGCTGCACCTTGCGCCATTCGAACTCCAAAAAGCCATCCCGGAAATTCCCCTTGGTCAATTGACTTACAGCGAGATTTAGATGTGCACGCGGATATCCGCTATCGAGTTCAAGAGCGTGCCGGTAGCAGCCGATCGCTTCGTCAATCCGACCGAGCGCATGTAGCGCGCGCCCCTTGTTGTTGAAGATTTTCGCTGCGGCAGCACCATGCCGTAGCGCCTGATCGTAGCTTTCGGCTGCTTCTTCATATGCTTCAAGATTAAACAGGGATATTCCGCGGTTGTACCAGCAATCCGCATAGCCCGGCGATTTGGCGAGGGCGGCATCGAAATCGGCAATCGCTTCCAAATCGCGACCGCAGATTTGCAGACATGTGCCGCGGTTGTTCAATGCGCTGGTATGATGCGGGCGTAGTTTGACGCATGCATCGAACCGTTCCAGCGCCCGGCCGCTGGCCCCGATTTGAAATGCGGCCAGCCCGGCGTTGAAAAGGGCATCGAAAGGTGCGTCGGTGTAGCGCGTCGCAGCTTCGAACGCCGCTTCAGCCTGTCCGATCGCCTTCGATGAAAGCAACGACCGTGCTTCTTCCATTTTTTTCAGATACTTGGTGTTCTCGGAAATCATTTTATCCGCTCAACATCTGCCGCTGCGCTCAATTGTGGACGCAGGGTAAAGCTGAAGCAGAAACGTCTGGAAATGTCCAGCTATCGCGGGCTACCGATAATAGGCTTTTGAATTTTCGTGCCCGTCGCGTTTGAGCGCGAGATATCGATTTTATTGACCAAATTTATGTTCATCTGTTCACGGGCGCAAGTTCGATCTGGCCGTGTTCGAAATCCGGCTTTCAGCCCTGGACGCCATGCGCCCGCGCCGCCAGTCGCTGGCGCAGGAGATCGTTGCCAATATCGATTTTACCGGCGCTGCAACGCCCGAAGCGAACGCCGTTCTGCTGTGGCGCCGAAACCTGACACTTGACCATCCGGTCCATCAGCAGAACGGTCAGACGGGCCTGTGCCCGTTCGGTGCAGTCGACCTCGACCCCGTCGAGGCGGCGGCATTTCGATCCGGCTTTCGGCGGCTCGATTCCTGCCAGTATGATGGTTTCGCCATTGGCGTAGACTGCATTCGCGGCAATTGCGCGGGCGTCTTCGAACATACGTGTTTCTGCCAGACGCAGTGGGGCAGACGGACGCATGGTGAGCGTCCCCGGGGCGAAGGTAACGCTGGCTGTCACATCGTTTGGCGCGATCGCGGCGATGGTCGGCGCTTTCATTGTGACTTTCTCTGCCGGATGCTGTGGCGCAGGGCTTATTTCGCCTGGCGCAGGCGCTGCAAACGCCATCTTCATCGGAAACTTGCGGTCGTTTCGCAGGCGCAGGTCGAGCAGAGAACGGTAACGCGGGGTCGTGGCGACTTTCGTGAAGCGCTCCGGCTCCAGCGGCCGCGGCGATGTCACGACTGCCGATGCAAGCGTATGCGTTTTCTCTTTGGCCTTGAATAGCGAAGCAAGCGATTGCGAGGTCTTGGAGGGCACGGCGGCCAGGCACGCGACCGATATCACGACAGGCAAGGCCCACAGGGCGGCCCCGAGTGCGCGCACCATTTTCGTGGCGGGCGGTGGCGGATCGCAAATTACCCGGCTGGAAAATGTCATCGTCAGACCTCTCTTGCTACGCTCGTGAGCGTTGGCAGCGCGGCTTGTCACCGCTGTACCCCGCATGAACGATGACAGAAACGTCTGAACCGAGTGCTCGAAGATTAACTGCAACGCGATGCGTTCCGTTAACTTTCGGGCAAGAGAAGTTAACGCCGCCGAATAAAGCGATTTACTTTGCGTAAATGGTGAATCGAAGTTAGGAATTCTAGCCGATAAAAATTATCCTATTTTTATACGCACTTGGGTCGTACTGCCGTTACGAAATCGGTGGTGGCAATGCGTCTCAAAGTTTCTCTCCTCATTCCGTTGTCGCTGGTCCTGGGGCTTGCGGCGGTGCAAAGCGGCCGAAGCTGGCTCGACCGGCAGATGAACGCCCGCATGGCCTCGCTGGAGGCGCACAAGAAAGTCGAGCCTGTCGTATTCTCGACGATCGTGGTTGCAGCCAAGCCCTTGCGGTTCGGCAATGACGTGAGCGCAGATCAATTGAAGGAAATTCCCTGGCCGAACGGCGAGCTGCCGCAGGGCGCGTTCCGTCAAGTCAGGGATATCTTCAAGGACGAAGGGCGCCGGGTCGCACTCGCCGCAATGGAAGCCAACGAACCCCTGCTTGCGACCAAGATCACCGGTCCCGGGCAGAAGGCCAATCTGGCTTCCCTTATCGACAACGGCATGAAGGCGATCACCGTACGTGTCGACGACGTGGTGGGTGTCGCGGGCTTCGTACTCCCTGGCGACCGGGTCGATATCCTGCTGACGCGCAAGAGGAAGGACGAAGAGGCATTCGCCGACAACATCCTTCAGAACATCCGGGTCCTGGCCATCGACCAGAAGGCAGACGACCGGCTCGACAAACCTTCCGTGGCGCGTGCAGTGACGCTGGAAGTCTCAACAGAGCAGGCGCAACGCCTGATCGTGGCGCAGAAAGTGGGTACGCTCACTCTGGTCTTGCGGCCCATCGGGGAAGCGCGGATCGAGCCGGGCCGGCGTATCTCGTCCAGCCAGCTGGCAGGCGGCGCCGCGCGGCCGCAGCCGGTAGAGCAGGCGCCTGCTCCTGCGGTTTCGCCGGATAACGGCACAGTCACCGTCAACGTCATTCGCAGCACCAAGCGGCAGGAATACGCCGTACCTGCATATCGCCGATAATGCGCCGCGCACTGGTTGCGGCAAGGGGGCCGAAGATGAAAGAGCAAACACGCAGCAAAGCCGCGCGGCCGCGAACGGCAAGGGCGGCAGATGTTGTGCGCAGTGTTGGAGCAGCTTTGCTGGCGGCAGCAGCGGCAGCAGCAATTCTTTCGACGCCGATGCGCCCCGCCAAGGCGGAATCGCGCGTGCGCATGGTGAGCCTGGGATCCGGAGGCGGCGAGACAGTGAATGTCGCCATGGGCAAGACCGAAACGCTGCGTACCCGTGATTCCTTCGTCGATCTGGTGGTTGGCGATCCGGCCGTGGCCGACGTCATGCCGCTGACCAACCGCAGCTTCTACGTTCAGGGGAAGAAGCGCGGGACGACCACCATATCGGCCTACGATCCGCAACGGCGCCTTATAGGGAACATCGAGGTCGAAGTCGGTTTCAACCTCAACAAGCTGCAGGCCGAATTGCGGCGGCGTCTGCCGCACGCGCGCATCCGTGTCTCGTCGCTCAACGGCAATCTCGAACTCAGCGGCACAGTCCCCGACGCGCCGACCGTCGATCGCGCCATGCTTGTCGCGCGGCAGTTCGATCCGAAGACGATCAATTCTATGGAAGTGGCCGCGCCGCAACAGGTGATGCTGGAAGTGCGTTTCGTCGAAGCTTCGCGCAACGCCGGACGCGAACTCGGTGTCGACTGGAAAGTCGTCGGCAAGCGCGTCAATGCCAGCACGGGGGCTTTCATCACCGGCAGCACGCTTTCGGGCGCAGCGCCCTTCGGGTCCTTCCTTGGCAACATTCTGCGCGGTGGCACGAGCGTTGACATGCTCATCAACGCGCTTGAGCAGAAAGGCCTTGGACGCCGGCTTGCCGAACCCAACCTGATCGCCATGTCTGGTGAAAAGGCCAGCTTTCTGGCAGGCGGCGAATTTCCCTTCCCGGTCCCGTCGGCCCTCGGTCAGCCGCCCGCCGTACAGTTCAAAAAGTTCGGCGTCGGTCTGACCTTTACGCCAACAGTGCTCGCAAACGGCCTCATCAACCTGAAGATCGAACCGGAAGTCAGCCAGATCGACAAGGTCACCCAATGGGGACCATCGGTCGTGGTGCGCCGCGCCAACACGATGGTGCAACTGCGCGATGGTCAGAGCTTCGCCATCGCCGGTCTGCTGCAGTCGGAATCGTCCGACAATGCAAAACAACTGCCCTGGATCGGCAATGTGCCGGTTCTCGGCACCCTGTTCCGCAGCGCCGCCTTCGAACGCAAGGAAACGGATCTCGCCATTATCGTCACCCCGCGCATCGTGCGCCCGGCTGCGCCGAACCAGCCGTTGCGCACGCCGCTGGACGCTTCGAAGCCGGCAAACGATGTCGACCGGTTCCTGTTGCAACGCCAGGAAGTGACGCGCGCCAATATGCGACGCACGCGCGGCAAGCCGGCCAAGATCGCCGTTGGCCACATTCTCGATCTCGACAGAAACCGCTGACAGGAAAAGCCGCCATGCGCACCACGTTGATGAAGAGGACGATCCTTCTGGCCTGCACCGCTGCATTGTGTGCGGCTGCCGGGGGCTGCAGCGAATATCTGGCGCGGCAGGACCGCATTTCGTTCGCCGCGGGCGATGCGAAATCGCACAATGCCGCGGTGCATATGGTCGATCCCTGGCCGGGTCACGCATTCAAAACGTCTATCGCCACACCAGGCGTCCGGGCCGAGAAGGCGATGGAGCAATATCGCAAGGGCAATACCGAAAAAAGCGCCGCGCCGACATTTACACCGGTTCTCATGACCGGCGGCGGCAACGGTAGCAGCGGACAATAGTGGACACTGCATCATGGCTCGCAACGAACAGCAAGTATTCCTGATAACCTGCGACAAGGCGCTGGCGGCCGGGATGCAGCAGGCGCCTGCCCCGCGGCACGTGCGGCTGCAAACTGTCGAGGCCAGCGTCACGAAACTCGCCGGCGTAGCCGGGCTTGAAACGGCCGCTGTCATGGTTGTCGATCTGGACGCCCGCAACCGTGACGAACTTGTCGGTCTGCAGCAGTTGATGATCCGGCTGAACGGACAGGTGCCGGTAATCGTTCTGACGGAGTCGTTCGACGACGCGGTCGGCCGCTGGTTTCTGCAGATCCGCGTCAGTGACTTCATGCGCAAGCCGGTCAATCCGGCGGAAGTTATCCAGGCCTGCGTCAAGGCCATTGACGACCGGCTGGACGGCGACAGGCCAACCGAGATCGTCACCTTCACAGCCGCACAGGGCGGCGTTGGCAACACGACGGTTGCGGTCGAAACGGCGATGCAACTTGTCGCTACAGACGGCGGCAAGTCGCGCGGCACATGTCTGGTCGATCTCGATTTCCAGAACGACGCCTGCGCCTCCTATCTCGATGTCGAACCGCGCCTCGATCTGAATCAGATTGTCAGCGCCGGGGACCGGCTCGATCCGCAGATGCTGGACATCATGACCGTCAAGCATTCCTCGGGTCTGGCGCTGCTGGCAGCGCCCGCGCATGCGGGAGAAGAAGCTCCCATAACTCCCGACGTCATCTTGCGGTTGCTCGACGTTGTCGCGACTCGTTATCAGAACGTCGTCATCGACCTTCCGCGTATGTGGCAGCCCTGGAGCGATGATATTCTGCGCGGCTCGGATCGTGTCTTCGTGGTCACGGACATGACGGTTCCGGGCCTGCGCTGCGCACGGCGCATGGTCAAACGTATTCAGGACCGGTTGACGCAGGACGTGCAGCCAAAGGTCATAGTGAACCGGCTGGAAAAGCAGACTTTGTTCGGTGGCGGTTTGCGCCATGCAGATGTCGAACGTGCGCTCGAAGGAGCCTATGCAGGCGGTATCGCCAACAATTACCGGCTGGTGCGCGAAGCGATCGACCGCGGCGTGCCGCTGTCGTCGGTCAAGAGCGGCAACAGCGTGACGGAAGACGTGCGCAAGATCATCTTCGCTTGAGAACGAACGCCGGGGGGCGCTTGAGAAAAGTGGCTTGAAAAAGCGGTATGGGGACGAGGTATGGCTGGAAGATTTCTGGGGCTGAGATCGAAGCAGAACATGGCGGACGTTGCGCCACCGCCGGGTCCGGTCGCTCCGCCGCCAGCGGTTGCCGAGGCCGTATCCGCCGTTTCGCCGCCGCCTTCGTCCGATGCGGCGCAGGCGCAACCCGCGAAGGGTTCGCCGGCCGTTCCGGCGCAGGCCGAACCGCTTCCGTCGCCTCTCGCTGTTGCGGCTGCCGCCATGCGGGCTGCGGAACAAAGCGCCCGCCAGGACGCCGACAGAGAAGCTGTGAACAAGCAGGCCCGCAAGCTTCTCGACGCCAAGGTCCGGCTGCATCACAAGCTGCTTGAAGACATCAATCTTGCCGCGATCGACAAGATGCCGGTGGAAGACATCCGGCCGCAGATTCACCAGATCGTTGGCAGCTACGTCGTGGAAGAGCGGCTGGCGCTGTCGGCGCGCGACCTTGACCGCTTCGTCGACGAAATCATCGACGAAATGGTGGGCCTGGGTCCGCTCGAGCCATTGTTGAAAGACCCGACTATCGCCGACATTCTCATCAACGGCCACGAGAATGTCTTCGTCGAGCGGCGCGGCCAGCTCGAGCCCTGTCCGGTAACATTTCGCGACGAAGCCCATCTGCTGCGTATCGTCAACCGCATTGTTGCGGCCGTGGGCCGCCGCGTCGACGAATCCCAGCCACTCTGCGATGCGCGTCTTCTCGATGGCTCGCGCGTCAACGTGGCGGTGCGCCCGATTGCGGTCGACGGACCGCTCGTGTCTATCCGCAAATTCTCGAAGAAGCCGCTGGGTCTCGACAAGCTTGTCGAAGTCGGCGCCTTGCGCCCGCAAATGGCGGAAGTCCTGGCTGCGGCGGTCAAACATCGCACCACGCTGATCGTTTCGGGCGGCACGGGTTCCGGCAAGACGACGATGCTGAATGCGCTGTCGGCATTCATTTCCGACAAGGAACGTCTTATTACCATTGAAGACGCGGCCGAATTGCAATTGCAGCAGAGGCACGTGGCGCGGATGGAAACGCGGCCGCCAAACATGGAAGGCAAGGGCGAAATCCGCCAGCGCGATCTGGTCAAGAACGCCCTGCGCATGCGGCCCGAGCGCATCATCCTCGGCGAATGCCGCGGCGAAGAAGCCTTTGACATGCTGCAAGCCATGAATACCGGCCATGAAGGTTCGATGGCCACCATCCACGCCAACTCGCCGCGCGAGGCGGTGTCCCGTCTCGAGCAGATGATCGGCATGGCCGGCCTGCCGATGAACCAGACCTCTATCCGGTCGCAGATTGCCGCAGCAGTGCAGATGATCGTGCAGCTACAGCGTCTCAGCGACGGCTCGCGGCGCGTCACCAGCGTCGCCGAGATTACCGGCATGGAAGGCGATATCGTCCAGATGCAGGAAATCTTCCACTTTGTGCGCACGGGGCTGACCGACGACGGCAAGATCGTGGGCCACTATGCCGCCACCGGCATGCGGCCGCGCTTTCTGCAGCATCTCATCACCCAGGGCGTGAAGTTTCCGGGCGAATATTTCGACCCATCCAAACCGTTGTGAGGACGCGTGTTCGAGGCTCTCGATAGCATCTGGGTGTTCTATCTGTGCCTGTTCGGCGCGGTGATTGCGGCTGTCGACGCGATTTACTCGCTGGTTGCGCCGTCGTCCATGTACCGCCGCCAGGTCAATGATCGTTTGTCGCGCCTGGAAAAAGACAATGACCGGGTCAAGACCATGCTGGACCTGCGGCGCGACCGGGGTCTGTCGCTCGGCGGCGCCTATCGCCTGCCAGCGGTCTGGCTAAACCGCTTGATCGTGCAATCCGGCGTCACGGTTGGTGTCGCGCGGATCGGCATGGCGGCTGCAGGATTGGCGTTGGCCGCCACGGCAGCGGGTTATTACTTTGGCGGCCTGAAATACGCCTTCGCCGGGCTTGTCGGCGGTGGCCTTTTGTTGCCGCTTTTCGCGTTGATGTATCTGCGGCGGCGGCGCGTCAACAAATTTACCGAACAATTCGCCGAGGCCATCGATATTATCGTGCGCTCGTTGCGCGCCGGGCACCCTGTGCCGGCCGCCATCCGCCTGGCGGCGCGCGAATTGCCCGATCCGATCGGCAGCGAGTTCGGCACGGCGGAAGACGAGATGACGTTTGGTCTTGATCTGGAATCGGCCATGCGCAACATGCAGGAGCGGGTCGGGCAGGAAGACCTGCCGCTGTTTGTAACATCGATTGCGATCCAGACCCAGTCGGGCGGCAATCTGACCGAAATTCTTGAAAATCTCTCCGGCGTCATCCGTCAACGTGCAAAAATGCGTCGCAAAATTCGCGCCCTTTCGGCAGAAGGGCGCATCTCGGCGATCATTCTCACTTCTACGCCGATAGCGCTCTTTCTCATCATCAACGCGATGACGCCAGGCTTTTACGGCGACAACTGGCATCACCCTTATATCAGTTACGGGCTGGGTGGCACCGCGGTCTGGATGTTCATCGGGAACATGTGGATGCGCAAAATGATCAACTTCAAGATTTGAGCGACGATGGAACAGCTTTACGCCATCCTGACGACAATCATCGGCGACAACAGGCTGCTGTTGATCGGCGCGGCAATTCTCTTGCCGGCGGCAGGAGCCTTCTTTGTTCTGCGCCACCTGCGCAAGGTCAAACAGGATGTGCAACGCCGTGTCATGGCCGAGCCCGGTACGTTCTCGACAACGCAACTGGGCGTGACTGCGCGGCTTTCGGCGCGGGCGACGCGCGTTATCGAGAGTATGGCGAAGGCTGCCGGCGCGGACGATCTCGAAAACAAGAGCGCGAAGGAACTGCGCGGCAGGCTTGTGATGGCCGGGTTCTACGACAAGTCGGCAGTGAAGATCTACTTCGGCCTGCGCATGGTGACTGCCGCAGTCGCGGGGGTTCTGGCCGCTGCCATCGTCATAGCTTTCGCCGGACTGGAGCCGTTGTCGCGACTGGGCTTCTTCGCTGCCTTAGCGTTTCTCGTCGGCTATTTCCTGCCGTCCATCATGTTGAATCGCCGGATCGAGAACGCGCAACTCGAATACCGGGCCGGTTTCCCGGACTTCATGGATCTCATGGTTGTTTGCGCCCAGGCGGGTCTCAGCATGGAGGCGGGAATCGCCAAGATTGGACGCGAACTGGCCTCGTCCTATCCGGCGCTTTCGCGCAATCTCGAATTTACCACCATCGAAATCCGCAGCGGCAAGACCCTGTCGCAATCAATCGAGTCTCTGGCCCGCCGGCTCGGGATCGACGAGGCAAAGTCATTCGCCACCCTGCTTTCGCAGTCTGAAGAACTGGGCTCGAGTTTGAGCCAGTCCTTGCGCGCCTACAGCGAGGACATGCGTAACAAGCGGCTGATGAAGGCCGAGGAAAAGGCCTTCTCGCTGCCAGCGAAAATGGTGGTTCCGCTGACGCTGTTTGTTTTTCCGTCGCTGCTGGTGGTTCTGTTGCTTCCGGTGGTGGTGAGCGTTTCGCAACTCAGGGCATAGTAGAAATCAGGGGGTGGTCATGATCACAGGTCGAAACACGAAGCGGGCGCTGGGGCCGGCCGGCGCACTGGTCGCGGCAATGCTGCTTGCCGGATGCAACACGGTCGCGGGGCCGGAACTGGCGGCGGGAGCGCCTCCTGCGGAGCCTGCGCAGGCAGTTGTTGCGAAGGTCGAGGGCAACGTGCCTCCCTCCACCGATGAAATCAAAATCGCAAAAGCGCAATTCCACAAGCGCAATTTCGGCGAAGCGGAAAAGGGGTTCCGCGCTGTTGTGGAAAAGGAGCCGAAGAACGCGGAAGCCTGGCTGGGGTTGGCCGCCTCCTACGATCAACTGAAGCGCTTCGAACTGGCAGACCGGGCCTATCAGCAGGTCTCGAAGATCGACGGCCCGAGCGTTGCGCTGCATAACAATCGTGGCTACTCGTTCTTGCTGCGCGGAGACCGGCGCAAGGCGCGACAGGAATTTCTGAAGGCCAGCGGCATGGAACCGAACAATGCCTTCGTCCGCAACAACCTGCGTGCGCTTGCCCTCAACAAGTCGCGGTAACGGCGCTGCAGGTTTGCTCCGCGCGGCGCGCACGGAGGTGCTTGCCACATCGCGCGCCGTGTGGGGTCTTCCCATGGAAACCAGTGATTTCGAGTGCTTATTTGCGTCTGCCATTGCGTGATGCCGTCCAGATATGGGCTGCTCCGAGGGCGAATGGACGGTTGCTCTCGCAGACAGGTTGCGATCCGTCGCATAAAAAGCCCGTTTTACGGGCGTTTTGCGAAAGTTTCCGCTAGGAGCTTTTTTCGAATCGGCTAATATCCGGCCCGCGATATGATTCGTTACGGAGAATTTCCATGGTAAAACCTGCTGCCAAAAAGGCCCCGGCCAAAAAGGCTCCCGCTAAGAACGTCGCGGCCGGCGCCGCAGCCAAGACTGCTTCGACGACTGTTACCCTGCGCCAGCTCGCAGCGAGCATCGCCGAGACGCACGAGATGACCAAGAAGCAGGCGGAAGCCGTGCTGGGCGACACCATCGACATGATGGTAAAGCACCTGAAGAAAGGCGCTCGCGTGCGCGTTGCCGGCCTCGGCATTCTGTCCGTGCGCAAGCGCGCCGCCCGCATGGGCCGCAACCCGGCCACTGGCGAAGCGATCAAGATCAAGGCTTCGAAGAAGGTCGCCTTCCGTGCTGCAAAAGAGCTGAAGGAAGCTATCTGAGGCGTTTGCGCAGCGGCCCGGCACGCCGGCCGCCGCTATCTGCCGAGGCTTCCGGAGTGTTCCGGACCAAGTCACAGCACCCTGCCGGCAACGGCGGGGTGTTTTGGTTTTAATACTGGCTGAGGCCCGGGAGCCGGCAAGCGGTAGCGCGCGGAACATGTTTCTTGCTATGGTGCAGGCTTACGTGTTCAGCGCATCGGCGTGGCGTCGCGCCTGCGAAGCCTGTTGAGCGAGTGGAGGAAAAATGAGGCTGTTTCAATGTGCGTGCCGCGGCTGCGGGGGAATGTTTGCCGCCAGCCCTGCCGATTCCGGCGGTGGCGGTCCGGTCCCTGCATCGGGCGGTCCGGTCGACCGCTCGGTTCTGGCAGACATTGCGGCAGCGAGCCGGATTCTGGCCGATCAGGGGGTTGTCGACGCCTTCGGCCACGTCAGCATGCGCCATCCCCATGCGCCCGACCGTTTCCTGATGCCGCGGGCCGTGGCTCCGGCGCTCGTTACTGCCGACGATATCATGGAATTCACGCTGGACAGCGTGCCCTGCGAGGACAGGGGACGCAGCGGATTTCTGGAGCGCTATATCCACGGCCAGATATTCGCCGCCCGGCCGGATGTGATGGCGGTCGTCCACAGCCATTCGCAGTCGGTTATCCCCTTTGGTCTCGTCGATGCGCCGATGCGGGCAATGTTCCATAACGCCGCTTTCATTGCCCAGGGCGTGCCGGTTTTCGACATCGCCGAAAAATTCGGCGCCACCGACATGCTGGTCGGCAATAACGAGAAGGGCGTTGAACTGGCGCGGATCCTTGGCGACAAGCCAGTGGTGCTGATGCGCGCGCACGGCAGCGTTGCGGTCGGGCCGAGCTTGCCGCTGGCCGTGTTCCGCGCCGTCTACACGGAAGTAAACGCGAGACTTCAAACCACGGCCACCCTGCTGGGCAGCGGCAGCCGTATCGCCGCGCTGGATGCGCGCGAGGGCGAGCTTGCCGACGCTGTCAATGTCGGCGCTTCGGGGCGCGCCTGGCAGCTATGGAAACAACGGGTCGGCGCGGCCTGACAGCGCGGACCGGAATACAGCGGGAGACGGACATGACGATGACATACGACGAGCCGCGCAGCGGCGTGGACGAAAGCAAGCTCTTCATGGCGGAGCGCCAGCAACTCGCCGATTGCATCCGCATGCTGGAGAAGGCCGAGATCATCGATTTCAACGGCCATTGCTCGATCCGCGTCGGCGAGGACCGCATCCTCATCAATCAGGGCAATTGCCAGCGCTCGAAGCTGACGGTGGAGGATATTGTCACCATCGACATGGAAGGCAACCTCATCGAGGGCAAGGCGAAACCGCCGCTGGAGTTTCACCTGCACACGGGTCTTTACCGCGCGCGCAGCGATATCGGCGCCGTGGTGCATGCGCATCCGAAGTGGTCGACCTTTCTGACCATGACGGGCCACGCCTATCAGCCGGTTTTCGCCCAGGGGGTGCTGCCGGGCGAGGCGCCGGTGCTTGATACGCCGGCCTCGATCAACACGCGCGAAATGGCCGACAGGCTGGCCGGCGTGCTCGGCGCCCGGCCGTCCGTGCTGATGAAATCGCATGGCGCGGCGACGGTCGGCAAAACCATCGTCGACGCTTTCGTGCTGGCGGTCTATCTGGAGGAAAACGCCTATCGTCAATATATGGCGCTGCAGATCGGCAAGCCTTATGTCTTCGACGCCGAAGAACAAAAAGCAGCGGTGGAAAAGCTTTTCACGCCGAGCCTGTTCCAGCGGACGTGGGACCATTACATGGCGAAGCTGGAGGGGTGAGGCTATCGAGCGATCTTACAGCGTCGCCTCGATCTTCTCCCGCAGCTCTTTTGTCACTTCCACATCCACGCCGAACCACAATTTCCACGCAGGCCGGCCCTGGTGCAGCAGCATGCCGAGGCCGTTGACAGTGCGGTTGCCGCGTTCGCGCGCGGCGCGCAGGAAGGGCGTTTCTTTCGGGATGTAAATAATGTCGGCGACAAGCGCCTCGCACGGCAGCTCGGACAGGTCGAGATCGAGCGCGTCCATGCCCTGCATGCCCTGGCTGGTGGCGTTGACCGCCATGGCGCAACCGGCGAGCGCGCCCGCGCGCTCTTCCCATTTCACAGGCACTATAGGTCCGCCGAATTCTTCGGCAATCCGTGTCGCCCGTTCGAACGAACGGTTGACCAGACGGATCTCTGTTGCTCCGCGTCCGGCAAGGCCATGAACCACCGCACGGGCGCCGCCGCCGGCTCCGATGACTGCGATTGGTCCGGCATCTGCGCGCCAGTCCGGAAAAGCTTCGACGACGTTCTCGATGAAGCCGTACCAGTCGTTGTTGGTGCCCAGCAGCGAGCCGTCTTCGCGCACGGTGACACACGACACGGCGCCGATTTTCTTCGCCACCGGATCGATGGCGTCGAGAAAGGGCAGGGCGTCCTGCTTGTGCGGGATGGTCAGGTTGCATCCGGCAAAGCCGAGCGGATGCAGCGCCTTCAGCGCCGGGCCAAGCTTGCCGGGCTGAACGGCAATTGGAACGTAGATGCCCGTCAGGCCGTATTTTTCCATCCAGTAATTGTGCAACAACGGCGAGCGCGAGTGCATTACCGGCCAGCCGAGCACCGCCGCCATGAGATATCTGTCGGCCTTTGCCATTGTCTTTCCGCACTCCGTAATGCCGCTCTGCCGAGAATTTCGCCTTCGTTTGCGCCAGTGGGGCGGCGATTGCAACCCGGCGCGGCAATTTGCGGCCGGTGCTCAGGGGAGCCTCGACATGGCGTTGCGCCTCGCATATTCTGTTTCTTAGAGACCTAAGAATACCCGAGGAAACCATGCTCACAGCCGAGGAAAACGAGTTGCTGACCCGCGTGACGGGCGATGCGCCGATGGGCCGGATGATGCGCCGCTACTGGATTGCAGCGTGTCTGAGCGAGGAAATACCCGAGCCGGATTGCGACCCCGTGCGCGTCAGGCTTTTCGGCGAGGACCTTGTGGCGTTCCGCGACAGCGACGGCAGGGTTGGATTGCTGGAAGAGAAATGCCCGCACCGCCGCGCCTCGCTTTTCTACGGACGTAACGAAGAATGCGGCCTGCGCTGCCTTTATCACGGCTGGAAATTCGACGTGGACGGCAACACGCTGGAAATGTCATCCGAGCCGCCGGGGACAGGGCTGGCGGATAAGGTCAAACACAAGGCCTATCCCGTGAAGGAATGGGGCGGCTTCGTCTGGACCTACATGGGCGAGCCGGCCACGATGCCGGCGTTCGAGCCGCCCTTTTTTGCGCCGACGGAACGTACGAATGTTGCGACATTCAAGGTGGTGGTGAATTGCAACTGGGCGCAGGGCGTGGAAGGCGCCATTGATTCCGCTCATTCTTCCAGTCTCCATTCAACCGACATGCCGCCGGCGATGGTTGGCGGTTCGACCGCCACCGGCACAGCATGGCAGCGCCCGTCGACGGACAAGTCGCCGCGTCTGCAGGTGCAGCCGACCCATTACGGCTTTCAATATGCGGCCATCCGGCGGCCGATCAAAAATGCAAATACGCACGACTATGTGCGCATCACGCATTTCGTCGCGCCGCATCACGTGCTGATCCCGCCGAACAATGTTTACAATGTGGCGCAGATGAACGTGCCTGTCGACGACGAGCATCACGTTCTCTACATCATCGCCTGGAACGACAAGGGCGGCGGCGTCGATCAGGAAGCATGGCGCAAGTTTACCGGCATGCAGCTTGGTATCGATCTCGATTCCAGATACCGGATGATCAACAATCGCGAGAACGATTTCGGTCAGGACCGCAAGGCGATGCGGCTCGGCAGCTTTACGGGCATCCGCGGATTCCCCAACCAGGACATCGCCATGTGGGAGACGATGGGCGCCATCGGCGAACGCCATCGCGAAATCCTTGGCGCAAGCGACCAGGCGGTTGTCGAATTCCGGCGCGGCATGGTGGCGTTTGTGAAGGAGTTCGCAAAAGGCGCGGAACCGCCAGCGCAGTTTTCGCAAGAGGAACGGGCCTCGATCCGGGCCTATGAGGGAATCGTAACAAAAGAAACCGACTGGCGCGAACTCGGCGGGGCGCAAAAGCCGCGCGGACAAGCGGCGGAATAGGTTTCGGGAAGGGGGCGAAAATGCAGTTCGGTCTCTACGCGCCGGTGCCGCATGTCACCGTGGGTTCGAAAGAGATTCTGGAGTCTGTTGCGGGCGGCCAGAAGCCGCTTTCGTCCGGCGCGGTCGATCCGGCGTGGTCGCTTGCGAAGGACGTGCTGCTGGAAGCCGAGCGGCAGGGGTTCGACATCATCCTGTTCGCAGAGCGCCACCTTGGCGCGGATATGGAAGCGTGGATTCTGGGCTCCGCCATTTCGTCGCTGACGAAGACGATACGTTCGATGATTGCCGTGCATCCGGGTCTTTGGAATCCGCAATTGATCGCGAAAATGGCGGCTTCGCTCGACCGGCTCACTCCAGGGCGCATGGCGCTCAACCTGATTACCGGCTGGAATGTCGAAGAGCATACGATGTTCGGCGGCGACACCATGCTGCATAACGACGATCGCTATATCCGCGCCGAGGAGTTTATCGAGATCGTACGCGGCATGTGGAATCAGTCGCCCTATTCATTCAAGGGGCAATTCTACGACGTGCGCGATGCCCAGCTTTTGTTGCGGCCAGCAACGCCTGAACCGCCGGAGGTTTTCACCGCCAGCCGTTCGCCGCGCGGTCTCGACATGATCGCCAAGGTCGCGGACTGGTGGTTCGTCGATTATGACAAGGAAGCCGAGACGACCGAAGACGTCATGGACTCGCTGCAACAGGCGATGGACAGCGTCCGGACCCGCGCCGAGGCGCTCGGACGCAAGGTGCGCTTTGCCTACAATCCGTTCGTGTGTTTCGGCCCCAGCGTCGAGGAAGCAAAGGCGCGTGCGGAACGGCTGGTGACGCCGGACGGAAGCGATGCCGATGTGCGCAAACTTCTCAACCGTATCGGACCGGCGATGAAGTCCGGCTGCGTCGCACCGCCGGAGCAGGTGCGCCGTCAAGTGGAACGGTTTCGCGAAATGGGCATCGAACTCCTGCTCTTCAAATTTGTGCCGAATATCGAGGAGACGCAGGCGATTGGCCGCGAGATCATCGCGCCGCTGCGCAAGCGATGGGGCCAAGTGCGAGCTGCGGAGTAACCAAGTAAGCTACGACATCCCGATTTTCGACTTTTTTGACGGAAAGTATCATGCAGATTTCTGGCTCATTGAAGAGTCCTTCGCAGCTCAATAGTGGCGATAATCTGGACATTGCTAAGAGACTGCTCCAGGCCGGCTCGAACGATGCTGCGATCGCAATCCTCGATAAGCTTGTCTCCATGCAGCCGGATAATCTGTTAGCCCGGGAGTATCTTTTCGATGCATATTTCCAAAGTCGTCGGTGGAGCAAAGCTATTGAGGTCAACAAGAGATTGCTGGAGCTGAATCCGAATTCCGGGAAATACTGGCAGCAAAGGCTTCATGCTCTGAACAATAACAAGGATTTCGATCAGGCAGCAGCTTTGGGCGAACGGCTGCTTGGGCAACGCGGCGAAGATCCGATCACCCTGAATACTCTGAAAATCTGTTTTTTTAATCTGGGCAGAACCGATGCGGCCATACGATGCGGACAACGGAGTATGGAATTGGCCGACAAACAGGCTTGGAAGAGGAGACAAGGCAGTGCGCCCTCTGTCAATGTGTCGCGCCAAGACAAAAAGCTCATTTCCTTTTCCCTCTGGGGCGCAAATGCAATTTACAATTACGGCGCAATAATAAATTGTCGGCTCGCACGCAAGCACTTACCCGGCTGGATTTGCAGATTTTATGTAGGGCCCGGCGTCCCGCAGACCGTGAAGCAATTCTTGTTCAACGAAGAGGCGGAGATTGTCGAGGCAAGCATGCACCCTGAGACGCCGCTCCAATGTTTGCGTTTCTTACCACTTGCCGATGACCGTATTGCCCGCGTTATTTTCAGAGACTGCGATTCTCGGCTCGGAAGTGAAGAGGCTGAACTCGTAGGCGACTGGCTGGAAAGCGGTTATCCGTATCACGTTATAAGGGCGCATGTGCTGCACAACGAATTGATTCTCGCTGGTCTGTGGGGCGGGTGTGGCGGCGCAATCGAGATCGAGAAATTGATCGCCGAGTATTTTTCGTTCGCTAAGACTAACAAGTACGGACACGATCAAAAAATGCTTGGCTCTAAGGTATGGCCTTTGATCCGCAATCGGTGCTTGGTTCACGACCGTTTTTATGAACTGGCTGGCGTGGAAACTCGCAAGCTGGATGATCGTTTCAAGAATCTTGGGGCCGGCTACCAAAAGCATGAGGCAGTGCTGCAAGAAGCTGCGGAACATGGTATCGAACCGCTCAAGGAGCTTGTAACCGCCCCTGTATGGCGATGACTTCTCTAACGGTTCCGTGGACGGGTCGAAGCCCGGCTTGGCTTGCTGTTGGTCGCCCGGACCACCCTGAACCGATTATTGCTTTTGCTTTTGCTCTTGTGCGGCTTGCTGAATCGCGCACGCGCCCGCATAAACCGCTTTGCGATTTTGCGGGATGACATGTTCCATCAATGCGCGCTCAAAATCGCGACGCGGCGCATCAGCCGCCGTTCCTGATCGGAAAAATCCGTGCGCGCATGGGCGCTGGAGCGGTTGTCCCAGATCAGCAGATCGCCCGGTCTCCAGACATGTTCGTAGACGAATTCAGGCCGTTCGCTATGGTGGAACAGATAGTTCAGCAATTCGTCGCTGTCCTGCGGATCCATGCCGACGATGTGATCGGTCATCAGCCGGTTTACATACAGCGCCTTGCGGCCGTTGGCCGGGTGAGTGCGCACGACGGGGTGGGCAAAGTGCGGCGTGCCTTCTTTTATCACCGCGCCGCGTTTGGTGGGATGTCCGTCGTAGTCGTAGACGTTCATCGCCTTCAATCCTTCGAGGCGCTGCTTGATATCGTCCGGCAGCGTGTCGTAGGCCTTGAAGAGATTCGCAAACAGGGTGTTGCCGCCGTGCGATGGCACTTCCATCGCATAGAGCATGGTCGCTATGGCGGGATTCTCGATATAGCATTGGTCGTGGTGGAAGAACATTTCGCCATCGGGCAGGGAGCCGATCAACTCGCCGTTCTCGCGTATGTTGGAGATATACATCACGCCGGGGACGCCGGAGGCGCCGTTGTGGCGGTGCATGACTTTCCCCAGTTTGCCGAAGCGTGCGGCAAAGTCGGATTCCTGCTGTTCGTTCAGGTCCTGGTTGCGGAACAGGGCGACGCAGTTGTCGTGCCAGGCGTCCAGGACCTGGCGGAACAGGCTTTCATCTACAGGACCAGCACAATCGATGCCGTGAATTTCGACACCGATGCCGGGGGCCAGGGGCGTAATGGCGAAAGGTTCGGCCTTGGGCGAAGTTGCCGCAGGCACGCCGATGGTGCGATCGAGCATGAGAGTTTCCATAGTTCGTTACGCCGAGTTTCGATCGCTATTGAACTGCCGGAATCCCGGGAACGCAAGGCCTCAAAGCAGTTTGGCTGCTTTGCCGCAGCGGTTAAACGGGCTAGGCTGAGCGAATAGCGGACAATCCGCAGTGTTACGGGCGGTTGATGGAGGAAGGCCTTTGCGCGTCATCGTTTTCGATCTTCTGCCCTATGGCCGGCATCTCGATCATCTCAAGCAGGATGGCGAGTTGCCATATCCGCTCGGCAAGTCCCATTTCGATCCGGCCATTGCCGCCAAAACCTACGAAGAGCATCTCGAAGCCTGGGAAGAGCTCGACAGGCTGGGTTACGACGGTGTCGGCTTCAACGAGCACCACACCTCGCCTTACGGCCTTATGAATTCCCCGAACCTGATGGCGGCCGCCGCCGCGCAGCGCACGAAAAGCCTGAAGCTGCTGATTTACGGAAATTGCCTGCCGCTGCATTCGCCGTTACGTCTGGCAGAGGAGCTGGCGATGATCGATTGCCTGTCCAACGGCCGGTTGATTTCCGGCTTCGCCCGCGGGATTCCGCGCGAATACGAAGTGCACAACATTCCGATGTCGGAATCGCGGCCGCGCTTCGAGGAAGCCTACGATATCGTCATGAAGGCCTGGACGCAGGAAGTCTTCTCGCACGAGGGAAAATTCTGGTCCTACAAGGATGTGGCGATCTGGCCGCGTCCGGTGCAGCAGCCGTATCCGCAAGTCTCTATTCCCGTAACGAGCAGTCAGGAATCGCTGGAATGGGCGGCAGCGCGCAATATTCCCGTCACCCCCGGAGCAGCGACGCTCGGCCTGCGCGAGGACATTATTCGTTATTACGCGGCAGCGCTGGCCCGGTACGGACATGCGCTCACTCCCGACAACATCTGGATACCCGCCAATGTCTATGTCGCGGACAGCAAGGAGCAGGCGGTACGCGAGAACGCACCCTATCATTTGTATTTCAACCGGACGCTTTACAGCCACGGCAACGTGACCGAGACGGCGCGACAGCGGCAGGCGGGCTATGTATCGGACAAGGCCAATGCCTATGTGCGCGAAGAGAACCTGAAGGCCTATGCGCGCTCGCGGGACGATTTTCGCAAAATGACATTCGAGGACGTGGAAAGAGCCGCGCAGAATCTGCCGTGGGGCTCCGCCGACGAAGTCGTGCAACGGCTCATTCGCGCAGCCGATCATGCGGGTGCGGGGACGCTTCTGGTGAGCATGAATCGCGGAGCCATGCCGCACGAGATGTTCATGAACCAGATCCGGCGTTTCGCAAGGGACGTGTTGCCGGCGTTACAGGCGCACCAGCCCGGCCGCGCGAAATGTCTGGATGGCGCTGCGGCATGACGGCGAAATTGGGCCGATCAATTCGAAACGTGTAAGAACGTCTATTACTGGATAAGCGGCTTCATGGATCTGGCCCTTGCCCTTACCGGCTGGGTTCGTGGCGGGCCGGCGAAAGCTGCGGTCGTCGCCAGCGCCATGCTCGGCTCGATATCCGGATCGCCGTCCGGAAATGCCGCTACGACAGGTGTATTCACGATTCCGATGACGAAGAAGATCGGCCATACATCGGCTTTCGCTGCCGGCGTCGAGGCTGTCGCCTCTACAGGCGGGATGATTCTGCCACCTGTCATGGGCGCCATCGCCTTCGTCTACAACCCGGCGCTGGTGCTGCGCGGCCCCATCGGCGCGATCATGCTTGCGACGGCGACGGCGTTCATCGGGGCGTGTCTCGTGGCGGCGGCCACGCGCGGTTACCTGTTCAGTCCGTTGAACGTGGTCCAAGGCATCGGGATTTTCGTGGCCGGTCTTTTGTGGATCACGCCGGGCCTTGCTTTCCCTGCAGCCTGTCTGGTGCTGGCCGCAGTGGCGCTCATCCCCGACCTGATGCGCTTGAACCGGGGCCGCGGGAGCACTCGCGCGCCGGCGTGAGGCTTGCATGCGATCCTCAGTTCAATCCAAGAACGCGCCGCGCCATGAGCATCCGTTGCACTTCGGACGTGCCGCCGTAAATCGTGGCGCGGCGGTTTTGGAGATAGACGATGCCGGGGTCGAGACGGTCTCCGCCTATGGTCAGCGAACCGGAAACCGTTCCCTCCGGCCCAAGCGCTTCGACCAGCAATTCGCACAGTTCCTGCTGCAATTCGGCCGCAACAAGTTTGGCGAAAGCATAATCGGCATTGGTACGGATATCCTTTTCCGTTGTGCGGACGATTTGTGCATAGGTTGCGCATAGCGCGACATAGTCGATTTCCGCAGCAACGAGACGGTCGCGGAAACCTGCATCCTGCATGATGGCGGAATGGTGTGCGGCGCGCTTGATCTTGCCGAGCAGGTGCCCGGCCTTCTGCGGGTTCGATCCATTCAGACGCTCCTGTTCCAGAAGCGCCGTCGCCACGGTCCAGCCTGCGTCTATCTCGCCGACGACATTCGCCACCGGCACGCGCACATCGTCAAAGAACACTTCTGCGAATTCGTCCTCTCCGGTGATCGTGCGAATGCCGCGCGGCGTTATGCCCGGCGTCTTCATGTCGATGAGAATGAAAGTGATGCCGGCCTGCTTCTTGACGTCCGGGTTCGTGCGCACAAGGCAGAACATCCAGTCGGCGTAATGCGCCCATGTGGTCCAGATTTTCTGGCCATTGATGACGAAATGATCGCCGTCGCGCGCGGCGCGGGTGCGCAGGCTCGCCAGATCGGAGCCCGAAGACGGTTCGGAATAGCCCTGGCACCAAAGAACGTCGCCGGACACCATGCCCGGCAGATGCTGCGCTTTTTGTTCGGGCGTACCGAAGCGTTGCAAGATGGGACCCAGATGGCCGATCGCCTGTCCGGAAATTTCCGGAGCGCCGGCATCGCCCAGTTCCTCGATCAGAATGATCCGCTCCGGAATCGTGGCTTCCATGCCGCCGTATTGTTTCGGCCACGCAGGTGCGACCCAGCCGCGCTCGTAGAGTTTCTTGTGCCACCATTGCGCATCCTCAGGGCTTGGACGCGTCGGCAAATTGCGCAATCGTTCGGGAAGGTTGTCCGCCAGCCATTGCCGGACTTCCGCTCGGAACGCGGCATCGGCTTCGGTATCTTCGCGGAAGCGCACTGGCGCTGAGCCTTTTCTGGAAAGCGTTTGCGTAGCGATACGGCTGCGCTGTGCGGCAGCGGTTCCAACGGCGTTGCTCAGCACAAGCGCGCGCTTGAGGTGCAGTCCGGCGTCGTGCTCGTCGGTAAAACCCATCGCGCCAAGCATCTGGATCATTGTCCGGCAGGCGAAGATCGCAGCCTGTGCCGCCTTGGCCAATGCGGACGAAGCCGTGACGTGCGTCGAGACATTGACTTCGCCGGCCAGCCGCGCAGCTTCGAACGTGAGCGCCCGCGACAGCGACATCTGCATGTGAACGTCGGCCATGCGGAACTGCAGCGCCTGAAACGATCCGAGCGGACGGCCGAACTGTTCGCGCGTCCGGATGTGTTCCAGCGTGGCGTCGATGGCGCTTTGCATGATGCCGCCGAGTTCGGCTGCCAACATGACCTCAAGCGCCGCGCGCATGTTATGCGCCACGCGCCGGGCGTCCATGCTTTCGAAGACGATATCCGGTCCCCCGAATACGCAATGATTGAAATGAAGATCGACGACAGAGCCGCCGTCGACAGTGCGTTGTTGGGATATCGTGAGATTTGGCGTGTCGCGTTTGACGAGGGCCAGCAGCGCGCCGCCGGCGTCGTCGATCTCGACCAGAAACCAGTCGGCTGCCGCTCCCGCATGCACCAGCCGGCGGACGCCGTGGATGAAGGCGCCGCCGCCGGCCGAGCGCTCGCACGTGAGGTTTTCCTTGCCCGGCACGGTTGGCGCGAGCGCCGGCAGAACGAGCCCCTTGCCTTCCAGAGCCGCCCGGAACGCCGGATGCGTGCGAAAATGCGGAACCTCTGATAGCGCGCGCAAGGCCGCAATGGCAGACGCCGCGGGCAGGCCAGACAACTCTGCCCCAAAAGCCTCGCATACGAGTGCGCCGGCCAATACGTCCTGTCCGGTCCCGCCACACTCTTCGGGAACAAGCATGGCGAGCCAGCCGTCTTCGTTTGCCTTGGCGAGCGCCTGTCTGTCGCATCCGTCCGGCGTGTCGCGCAACGCGCGCAACCGGGCTGCGCCTAACCTGTCTGCTGCAAACCGGCGCGCGCCATCGCGCAATGCGATATGGTCTTCGCTGAGGTCTGCGGACATTGTTTCCTCCTGCCGGCGCTTGTACGCGCGGTTGATTTGCATTGCGCTGCTTCTATGAGCCGCGAATTGACCGGCTCGTCAAGTGCTGCGCATTTCCTTGCCCTAAATGCCGACGCCGCCGTAGGCGACGCCCGAGAGGCGGCTCATCTCGTAGTCCCAGGTCGTGAGATCGTCGAGCGCAAATTCGCTGAGGTGCGAATGGCCGCAGGCGCGAGCCAGAACTTTCATCAATTCGGTCGAGGCTTCGAAGAAGTTTTTCAGCCGCTTCGCGGACTTTTCGATTTCCAGCCGGGCAATGAGGTTGGGCTTTTGTGTCGCAATGCCGACCGGACAGGCATTGGTGTGGCAGGCGCGCATGCCAAGGCAGCCGATAGCCTGCAAGGCGCTGTTGGAAACGGCAATGGCGTCCGCGCCAAGGGCGAGGGCCTTGGCAAAGTCTGCGGCTGTTCGCAGGCCGCCTGTTGCAATCAGCGTGACGTCCTTGCGGCCGGCTGTGTCGAGGTGACGGCGCGCGCGGGCAAGCGCGGGTATGGTCGGCACTGAAATATTGTCGCGGAAGAGCAGGGGAGCCGAGCCTGTGCCGCCGCCGCGGCCGTCGAGGATGATGTAGTCGCAGCCGATTTCCAGCGCTGCGTCGATATCCTTTTCGACGTGTTGTGCGGAGAGCTTGTAGCCGATGGGGATGCCGCCGGTGCGCGAGCGAACCTCGTCAGCGAAAGATTTTATCTGCGCGGGCTCCGTCCATTCGGGAAAGCGCGCTGGAGAGATCGCCGCCTCGCCCGGTTTCAAGCCGCGTACTTCGGCTATTTTTCCGGTGACCTTGTTGCCCGGCAGATGGCCGCCGGTACCTGTCTTGGCGCCCTGGCCGCCCTTGAAGTGAAAGGCCTGCACCTTGTCCAGCTTGTCCCACGAAAAGCCGAAGCGGCCGGACGCGAGCTCGTAAAAATAGCGCGAATTTTCCTGCTGTTCTTCAGTCAGCATGCCGCCTTCGCCGGAGCAAATGCCGGTGCCAGCAAGCTCCGCGCCACGGGCCAGCGCGATTTTTGCCGCATCCGACAGCGCGCCAAAACTCATATCCGAAACGAAAAGCGGTATTTTGAGGCGCAGCGGCTTTTGTGCATTGGGGCCGATGACGACATCCGTTGCCACGGGGGCATCGTCGAGAAGCGGCGCCTTGTGGAGTTGCGCGACGACGAACTGGATTGCGTCCCAGGATGGCAGGTCCTGACGCGGCACGCCCATGGCAGCGGAGAGTCCGTGGTGGCCGGTTTTCTTGAGTCCGTCCTTTGCGTAGGTCTGTATCTCCTTGACGTGCGGCTCTGCCGGATCGCCTTTCGTGTCGGCATACAGCCCAAGATATGAATCGCGGTCGTAGGGTTGCGGGTGGTCCTTCGACCAGGCGGCGATTTCGTCGGCGTCGACGAGAACTTTCCCATCCTCGACTTTCGCCGAAAACTTCTGCAGAACTTCATGGTTGTCGTATTCGCTGACGCCGGTATCGGCGCGATAGTCCCAGTCGTGCAGGGGACAAATGAGATTGTCACCGCGCATATAGCCGTCGGACAGAAGCCCGCCGCGATGCAGGCAGCGCCCGTAGAGGACCGAAACGTCGTCGCCAAGGCGAATCACGACGAGATCGACGCCGCATACAAGCGCATAGGCGGGTTCGCGGTCGGGCAGTGCGTTCCAGTCTGCGATGGCGATATGCGGCATGGATATGTGTCTCCTGCGGTCTCGACCGGCGCGTACTATGCGGCCGGCTTCCATCTCCCGACAATTGCCAATTTCCTCAATTGACGTTTTCGTGAACGAAAAATCCAGTGTTGCGCGCTGCGGCGGATTTGTTCACGATGGTCCTGCTGCGAGGAGGGGTTCATGGCGATTGCAGTCTGGCTTGTCTTTATTGCAAAAGTTTATGCCGCGATTGGCATTGTCGTGGCAGCTGCTTTCGTTTTCTTCGGGCTCGATCGAATTGATGCATCAGCGCGTGGCGCGTGGTCGTTTCGGCCGCTCATCGTGCCAGGTGTGATTTTGCTCTGGCCGCTTGTGCTGGCGCGCTGGCTGACGCTGGAACGGGAGGGCTGACCTTGCAGTCCGCGCATCGCACGGCGCACCGGCGCATATGGGCTGTTTTGGCAGTCGCTCTGCCGGTTATTCTTCTGCTTGCTGCGGTCTGGAAGCCGCAACCGCTGGAGAAAGACGCCGTCAAGCTGCCGTCCGCCGGGAGCGCCGCGAAGCCATGAGCGCGCAATACAGGCCGGTTCTGTGGAATCGCAACAAACTCATCTACGATGCGGTGCTGCTGGTTGCCGTCGGCATTTACATTCTCACATTCGTGCGGCTTGTTCCCATGTTGCTGCCGCCGGGTACGGATGTCGATTACGCTATCCGGCGCATGAACGCATTCGGCACATGCGCTTTTCTGATGCTTTCCTTCATTCTTTGCATCGGGCCAATGGCGCGGCTCGACAGACGCTGGCTGCCGCTTCTCTACAACCGCAGGCATTTCGGCGTGTTGACGTTTCTCGTGGCGCTCATGCACGCCAGCTACGTCATGGGCTGGTACTATGCCTACAGCAATATCGATCCCTATGTTGCATTGCTGTCGATCAACACGAGTTTCTCGCGCCCGATTGGCTTTCCTTTCGAATTGTTCGGCGCATTCGCGCTTGGTATCCTTGCCGTGCTGGCCGTCACCAGTCACGACTTCTGGCTCAAGTTCCTGCAGCCGAAAGTCTGGAAGGCCATGCACATGGGCGTTTACGTGGCTTATACTGCCGTCGTCGTTCACGTCGCATTCGGCGCGATGCAGAGCGCCAAGTCGCCAGTGCTTGCGTTGACCGTCGCTTTCTCCGTTTGTCTTGTCGCAGGACTGCATGTCATGGCCGCGTATGGCCATCGCGACGAAGCGGGCGATGGAGCCGAGAGCGCCGGTCGCGAAGGATGGTTGCTTGCGGGGACTGTTGACGATATCGCCGAAGGACGGGGCCGCACCGTGCGTCTACCGGATGGAACGAGCCTCGCCATCTTCCGGCACGGCGGCAAGCTTTCTGCCATTTCGAATATTTGCGCGCATCAAAACGGCCCACTTGGCGAAGGCTGTATTGTCGACGGTCTCGTGACCTGTCCCTGGCATGGCTATCAGTACAGGCCGGAAGACGGATGCGCGCCCGCGCCGTTCACCGAAAAGCTGGCGACTTATAATCTTCGCGTGGAAGGCGGCGACATATTCATAGACCCCATTCCCAATCCGCCCGGTACGCACGTTGAGCCTGTGCCGGCGGGCGGGGCGGATGCGGAGGGTCGGCAATGAGCGCTTCACGCAAGGTGGCCACGGAGTTTTTTGTTGGCTACGCGCCGCCCCCGCGCGGTATCGGACGGTTCGTGTTCGCCGCTGCAGCGGCATTTCTCGCTGCGGCCTTTGTTTTCGCCTTCGCGCTGGCCTGGAGCGTGCAGGAGCGTGGCGGCGGTGGGTTCGGCGGCGGGCTGAAATTGCAGGGCAGGGTCGCCAACGCGCCTTATCCGGTTTTGCAGATTTTTCCCTCGGCCCGTTACCCCTCCGGACACGTCATGCTCATAGCCGGCGGCGGCAAGCAGGGCATGGGGCCGGCGGTGGCCAAACTCGAAGGGAAAGCGCTGGAAGTGAGCGGCTTTCTGCTCAAGCGCGGCGATATCGATGTGATCGTTACGGATACCCGAGGGCACTACAAGGTGCTGGAGGAGACCGCGAAGCTTCCTGCGCTGCAGCCGGTTTCAATGGGCCGCTGGCGTATTGCCGGGGAAATCTGCGATGGCAAATGCTACGCGGGCGTGATGCGTCCGGGCCGCGGCATTGCGCACAAGGCGTGCGCAAATCTGTGTATTGCCGGCGATCAGCCGGCCGTATTCGCAACAGTACGGCCGTTTTCGGGAGCGAGTTTTATGCTTTTGGCGGACGCGGACGGGAAACTGCCGCCGAAAATCCTCTACGACTACGTCGCCCTGCCGGTGGAACTGGAAGGCGAAGTGATGAAATATGGCGACCTCTTTGTCTTCCGGGCGGACTGGTCGAGTATCCGGCGACAGTGACGGGGGCGGCAAATTGGCCAGGGCTTTTTCGATCTTCTCGGTCGCCGTATTGATCGCCGGAAGCGCTGCGGTAGCGTATTTCACCCCGGTACTGGTTCGCGGAACGTTGCTGGCCGAATTCGGTCTCCTGACTGCTTTTGCGGCGACGGTCGGGTTCCTGACCTGCGCGAATTGGATCTTTGGCCTTGCCGGGAAGGAAGGTTGAGCCAAGGGGCATGGTTGCGGGAAACAACACCGAGGCGGGTTTGGGACTGCAAATCGCAATACTCCATTAAGCTTGAGCGGATTATTCCGGGCTCCGGATATCTTTTTTCCGGCGCGGTCTTTCTTTCCGTCATGCTGGCGGCATGTCCGCTGCATTGGCGGCTGGGCGAAGGACTTTCGGCAGCCCGGTGTATCAAAATGGGACGCTTGTCCCCTAGGGCGGCCGACACGGAGCGTTTCGATGACGAAAATCGTACCGGTGTTGATGTGTGGCGGCTCGGGCACGCGGCTTTGGCCGCTGTCGCGGGAAAGCCTGCCGAAGCAATTCATCCCGCTGCTCGGCGAACAGTCGACCTTCCAGTCCATCACCTCCGTCCTGGCGCAAGCGGACAGGACCGGCGACATCATCGTTCTGACCAATCGCGAGTACCGTTTTCTCGTCGCCGAGCAGCTCGAACAGATAGGCGTCGATGCGCAGATCGTGCTCGAACCCGTGCGGCGCGATTCCGGCCCTGCGGTTGCGGTGGCGGCGGAGCTGGCCGCGCAGGCGCATGGAGCCGACGCCGTCGTTGCGATCTTTGCCGCCGACCATGCAATAGCGAAACCGCAAGCCTTGCTCGCCACGATCGCCAAGGCTGCTGACACGGCAGCGACGGGCGCCATCGTTACGCTCGGCATAGAGCCGGATCATCCCGCAACGGGTTACGGCTATATTGAGCGGGGCGAGGCTATTTCCGGTATCGCGGATGCCTTCCGGGTCGCCAAATTCGTGGAGAAGCCCGACGCCGAAACGGCCAAAGCCTATGTCGAAGCCGCCTATCTGTGGAACTCGGGCAATTTCTTTTTTCCTGCCGGCCTCATGTGCGACGAGATCAGGACATTCGAGCCGGACATTGCGGCGGCGGCGGCGAACGCTGTTGCTGCAGCGGAGAATGACCTTCAGTTTCTCGTTCTGGACGAAGCATCCTTCGCAGCTGCGCCGCAGAAGTCCATCGACTACGCCGTCATGGAGCGGACCAGGCACGCGGCGGTGGTGCCTGCCAATGTCGGCTGGTCGGATGTCGGCGCGTGGTCGTCGGTGCGCGATCTGACCTCGCAGGACAGCGCCGGCAACGCCATTGTCGGCGACGGTTTCACACTGGATTGCGAAGGCGTGCTCGTGCATTCCCCGGGCATTCTGACGGCGACTGTCGGGCTCAAGGACGTAATAGTCGTCACGACGCCGGATTCGGTCCTGGCGGTCGATGCAAGCCGGGCAGCGCAGGTGAAGGACCTCGTTGCCTTGCTGAAACAGAAAAACCGGCGCGAGGCCAGCGAGCATCGCAGAACGTTGCGGCCGTGGGGCTACTACCAGTCCGTGGACGAAGGCGCGCGCTACCAGGTGAAGCGGATAGTCGTAAAGCCCGGCGGCTGTTTGTCGCTGCAAAAGCATCACCATCGTGCGGAACACTGGATCGTCGTGCGTGGAACAGCGGAAGTGACCGTCGACGGGAACATCCGTCTCGTCCACGAAAACGAGTCGATCTATGTCCCGATCGGCTCGGTGCACCGGTTGGCGAATCCGGGAAGAATTGCCCTCGAGCTGATCGAAGTTCAAACCGGCAGCTATCTTGGAGAAGACGATATTATACGCGTCGAGGACGTGTATAATCGCGATTAGCGCTTTCCGTTTGATATGACTTAAGATAACCTGACGCGCCTTGGGGAGCCGCCGGATGAGGTTCCTATTCGCCATGTTCCGCAGGGACATGAGCGCCGCGTCATTGTTGCGACCAAGTATATCCATTCGCAACGCGAGCAAACCGGGTATTTCTGCAAAGCTAAAGTACCACAATTGCTTGTGGATTGTTGATCTGAACGCCAGTATATTTGTGACCTTGGTCATTTCCCAAGTCCTTGTCGTATGTTAAAGAATAAAGCTCAAGTTTTATTCGATTGTTTATCGTCAACTTCAAGTTTTTGATGGACAGTGCAAGTCTAGCTGAACTTGGTTCGGCTTGCGGGAACCGGGACGATGCGAAAAGAGTGGAAAGTGTGATGGCGACTAAAGACGGTAAATCAAGGCGGGGTTTCGCTTCCATGAGCCCCGAGAAGCGGCGGGAAATCGCCAGCAAGGGCGGCAAGTCCGTCGCTCCGGAAAACCGGTCTTTCTCGAAAGACAGGACTTTGGCGGCGCGTGCCGGACGTAAGGGCGGCATGGCTGTCGAATCCGACAAGCGCGCCTATTCCAAGGATCGCGAACTGGCGGCCGAAGCCGGCCGCGCTGGCGGTCGCGCGTCGCGGGTCAAGAAAGAGAGCTAGGCGCAGTTCAGGGTGACAGCGGTACTGTCACCCTGCCGCCGGGCGTCTGCGCGGGGCTCCAGCCACAGCGCTGCCTGAAACTTCGCCGCTCCAGAGAGCTGGCGTTACAGGCGAATCATCGATTTTCGATTGCAACAATCGCCTTGTCGACGCCATCGTCGCGTAGAGCGAAGGCGATATCGCGTCCGGTATTCGTGAAGAATGTGACGCTGACGGAGCCCGGCTTCCGCAAGGCGGCGATCAAGCGGGGCTCGAGGGTTCCGGTCGCTTCGCAAATTCCAATGGTACAGGCGGCGTAGCGCATCGTTTGCGAGGCGTTTCCGGCTCGTACCGTAACCCCCTTTTCTATGGAGATTGCCTGCAAGGGGCCGATCTTGGCGAAGTTCACGCCGCCGGTGGGTATTTGCAGGATGGAAACCAGACGGTTCTTGCCATCGCGTCCGATGATCCATCCCAGGATCAGGCGGTTCGTAGCCGCATCCTTTACCTGCCGGATTGCCGTGCAGGACGCGGCGCTGCGACCGCCTTGCGACTTGTTGCAGGTGACGCGCCAATTCTTCACAACGAGCGTCTCGAAACGCTGCGGCGCCGCATCCGCTTTCTTGCCGCCGCGCTGCGCCGGTTCAAGTTGTGTCGGCAAGGGCTGCTGCGACAGAAGCTGCGCCTGTGCGGGAGCAGGCGACAGCAACACCGTGCAGAGCATGGCTGGCAGCGCCGCGAGCCTGGAGGCTGTGAAAGGATGTGGCATGGCAATCTCCCGGCAGCCTTCCACCCGGCCGGCAAGGCCAGGATGCGAGAATCGTCCGGTTCCCGTTGTCATGGTTACAGACAATGCCCGGTGTGGATCAACTGCCGGGTGAGATGTCCAGGCCCGTTATCGAATGGATGACCGGGGAATTTGCAAATGATATTGTTGCAGCGAAATAGCGGCGCAGCCGCGAAGCTCGCCAGCTTGCCAACTCATTAAGGAGGATATCATGGACGGAGACAACGCCGGACCCAACGCGGACGTCTATCATGCCGACCGTCAGGCCCGCCGCGACGATGCGCAGGAGGGGATCGCCAGCTACCCCACCGAGTTCAAAGGCAAGAGCCCTGTCAAGATCAACAAGCTCGGACACATGGTGTACGAGGTGTCGGATGTCGAGCGCACCGCGAAATTCTGGCGCGAGGTGATGGGATTCCAGGAGTCCGACCGCAACGAACTCGGCATGATTTTCTTCCGGTATGGCGCTGACCATCACGCCATCGGGCTGAAGCCCAGCAAATCCGGACGTCGGCCCGCACGTGGCGAACGGCTGCGCGTCGAGCATCTGGCGTTCGAGGTCGACAGCATGGAAATGCTGTTTCAGGCCCGCGATTACATGCAGGCGAACAACATCCCGGTCGCGTTCGAAGGGCGCAAGGGCGCGGGCGGCAATACCTCCCTGCACATCCTCGATCCGGACGGATACGAATTCGAGCTCTACTACAACATGGACCAGATCGACCGCGACGGTCATTTGCGGCCGGACAGCCAGTTCCGCCGCGCCCAGTCGCTGGAAGAAGCTGCAGCCAATCCCTTGCCCGCCAAGAAGTGGTAGCGCACCGCTGAGCGGGCGATGGTAGAGGGGCCGGCTCCTGCCGCGGCCTTCTTCAAACTTCCAGCGCGTTGGAGCGCACTGCCGGTCTTGCGGTTTAGAGGGACCGGCCATCCGCAGCCGTTCAACTTTGGACGTGGCAAAACCGCAGGTCTCCGAAAAATACCGAAGGAAACGCACATGATCGCGATGAGCATGAAGGGGCGCAATGCGCTGGTGACAGGCGCAAGCAAGGGTATCGGACTGGCTATCGCCCGAAACTTTGCTCTGGCAGGCGCCAATGTTGCGCTGGTGGCGCGCACTGCGGCGACGCTGGACGAAGCGCGGGCGAAGATTGCAGGCGAGGCGGGCTCCGTAAAGCTTCTGGTCATCGCAGCCGATGTGAGTACTGCGGACGGCTGCGCGCGCGCCTATGCGGCGGCCCGCGACGGATTGGGCAGTGTCGACGTTCTGGTGAACAATGCCGGGATCTCGGCTGCAGGACCGTTCGCCAATGTCACGGACGAGCAGTGGCAGAGCGATCTCGATCTCAAACTGTTCGCCGCGATCAGATTGTGCCGGCTGGCCTGGCCGGACATGACCGGACGCAAATGGGGACGTATTGTCAACGTACTCAACAGCGGTGCGAAAGCTCCGCGCGCCAATTCCATGCCGACATCGGTCTCGCGGGCAGCCGGGCTGGCCCTTACCAAGGCATTGGCGAACGAGGGCGCCCCGCACAATGTTCTCGTAAACTCGCTGCATGTCGGACTTATCGAAAGCGATCAATGGGTGCGCCAGGCGGGGCAGCGGGGCATGGCACTGCCGGATCTCTACGCCGAGATGGGTTCCAAAGTGCCCATGGGCCGCATCGGCACGGCGGAGGAGTTTGCCAATGTCGCGTTGTTTCTGGCACCGGATGCTGGCAGCTACGTCACTGGCACCGCGATCAACGTCGATGGCGGCATGACGCCGGTAACGTGACGCCGACGCCGGGTTAGCCGGAACATCCGCCAGGCAACGCGCTACCCGGCCGCCTTGCCGGATATTACGCCACGCCGAATCTGGTCTTCCTCGATGGACTCGAACAGCGCGCGGAAATTGCCCTCGCCGAAACCCTCATCCCCCTTGCGCTGAATGAATTCGAAGAAGATCGGTCCAAGAACCGTCGCGGAAAAGATCTGCAGAAGAACCTTGGTGCTGGCGCCTTTTTCCACGCCTTCGCCATCGATAAGGATGCCGTTGGCTTTCAGTCGTTCGAGCGGTTCTCCATGTCCGGGAAGCCGGGCGTCCACCTTCTCGTAATATGTTGCCGGCGGCGCCGGCATGAAGGCGAGACCTGCGTCGCGCAATTGCTCGACGCTTTGGTATATGTCGCGCGATCCAAGCGCCACGTGTTGTATACCCTCGCCGTGGTACTCGCGCAGGTATTCCTCAATCTGGGATTTTTCATCGAGGCTTTCATTGATTGGAATCCGGATTTTGCCGCAAGGGCTGGTGAGCGCTCTGGAAATGAGGCCGGTCAGTTTGCCCTCAATATTAAAGAACCGGATCTCCCGAAAATTGAACAGCTTCCCGTACCAGCCGGCCCAATGGTCCATCCGGCCGCGAAAAACATTGTGCGTGAGGTGATCGACGTAATACAGGCCAGCGGGCTCCGGCGCGGGATCGGGGTCGCCGATCCAATGGAAGTCGACATCCCAGATCGATCCCTTGTCGCCATAGCGATCAACGAAATACAACAGCGATCCGCCTATGCCCCGGATCGCAGGTATGGAAAGTTCCATCGGGCCTACCGAGGCCTGGTAGGGCTCGGCTCCAAGAGACAGCGCCCGCTCATAGGCTTTGGCAGCATCCGCCACCCTGAACGCCATAGCGCAGGCACACGGACCGTGCTGTCTGGCAAACTCCGCGGCAAAGGAACCCGGCTCTTCATTGACCACAAAGTTGACGTCGCCCTGGCGGTAGAGCGTGACCTTCTTCGAACGATGCCTGGCGATAGCCACGAAGCCCATCGTCTCGAACAGGGCTTTCAGCTTGGCCGGTTCTGGATGTGCATATTCGACGAACTCAAATCCGTCGGTACCCATAGGATTAAGCTCTGTAATCGCTGCAGGCCCTGAATCGTGCGGAAATGGCCCCATCGTGAATTTCCTTCCTTGCTGTCGCTCGGCAAACAGATCAGATTATTGGGGCAAGAATATCGCAAAACCCGCGCACGTACTGTGAGAAATAGCTGTATTCAATCCAATAAACACATGTTATGTGCGATTTTGTAAGAATTTATGCAAAAATATTGCAAGGCCATGAAGCTCGACGAATTCGACCTGAAACTTTTGGACGCGCTGCAACGTGACTCGTCCCGCACCAATTCCGAACTCGGCGAGGCTGTGGGCCTGTCGGCGAGCCAGATTTCCCGACGCCGGGAGCGGCTGGAGGCGGAAGGCGCTATTTCCGGCTATCGGGCCGACCTTGACGCCAGCCGCCTGGGCTTTGCAGTCACGGTGTTTGTGCATGTCACCCTTGCGGCGCATTCCGCTGGCAATTCGGAATTGCTGCGCAAACTTATCCTGACAACGCCGGAAATTCAGGAAGCGCACGCGATGACCGGAGACACCGACTATCTGTTGCGTGTTTCGATACGGGGCCTTGCGGACCTGTCGGCATTCGTCAACGAGCGCCTGTTGCCTCACAAGGCCGTGGCCAGGGTCCGATCGGAAATCGTTCTGGAAACCATCAAGGATGAGCGGTTGCTGGTGCTCTGATGGTGATGTGTCAGGTCCGGGCGTCGATCGTGAAGTGCATCAGGTCTTCTGCGATCACGGCTTGACCGGAAAAGTTTGCCTGCATTTCCATCAACACTTTTTCATGCACGCCCGGCGCATCCATGTGTGGCCGGAAGTGGCTCACCACCAGTTGCTTCACCCCGGCGCGCTGCGCCATGGCTGCGATCTCAGCCGGCGCCGGCGAACGGGCCGCGATATATGCGCTGGCAGTTTCGTGGCTGAGCCGGTAGCACCAGTGGACGAGCAGATCCGCGCCTTGCGACAATTCTTCCAGCGCATCGCACGGGCCTGCATCGCCCGAATAGACGAACGCGCCCGAGGACGTTTCGATGCGGAAGGCCATGCATTCCAGCCATGGCTGGGCGTGCGGCACTTCGCAGGAGGTCAGCTTCCAGTCCGGTCCCTGCGCCGCAAAGCCGGGCATAACTTCTGTCACTTTGGGCGCCGGCCATGGGCGCGGGAGAGTACCGCCGCGTGCGACCCAGACGGCCTTGGAGCCTTCGTTCTCCGTCCGCGCCGTCAGATCGGTGGCGAAGACGCCGTCGCGTCCGAACAGCTTCTCGGTAATGGATGCGATGGGTGGGGGACCCCACACGTCGTAGTCCTTGCCGCGCCCGTCCCAGTTCGCGTGCACGAGGCGCGCGTAATCCATCATGTGGTCGCTGTGCAGATGGGTGAAGAATAGCTTGCCGATATCCGAAGGCTTTCTGCCGGACTGGATCAGCCGATCGAAAACGCCGCCGCCGCAATCGAGCAGCAGAGTATCGGCTCCGGTCTCTACGAGATATCCCGACGATGCGCGGCGCGCATGCGGTTCCGGCGATCCGGTTCCAAGCAAAGTTACTTTCATGGGCGTCCCTGCATACTCGAACGGCCTCTGCCGAAATAGAAAACTATGCCGGCCGACATGGCCATGAATACGATCGACAGCGGGCTGGTAAACAGAAACCACGGATCGCCGCCGCTGGCGGAAAAGGCCTGCCGCAGCATGGTTTCGAGGTTGCCGGCGAGAATATAGGTGATGACGAACGGCAGCACCGATATGTGCAGCCGGCGCATGACATAGCCCAGAAGCCCGAAGAACAGCGCGAACAAGATCGACGCCATCGAGGTTTCCTGCACGTAGATTGCGGTCAGCGTCAGCAGCAGGACGGCGGGAATGAGGACCTGCTTTGGGATGCGCACCATGATGCCGCAGGAGCGCATGAAAGCCCCGCCGATCGTCCAGTTCAGGAAATTGGCGAACATCATCATCGTGAAAAGGCCGAAGGCGATGATAAGTTCGGGGTTGATATCGCCCTGCGGCATGCGGAAAACCGACGGGCCGGGATTGAAGCCACCGATGCTGTCCGTCGCCAGGATGATGAAGGCCGCCGCGACATTGCCGGGAATGCCGAGCGACAGGACGGGAATGAGATTGGCGCCGGATACCGCGCTGTTGGCGGATTCTGTCGACGCGACGCCTTCCATCGCGCCCTTGCCGAAAGGAATTTCCCCCTTGTGCATCTTGCGTCCGGTTGCATAGCCGAGGGTCGCCGCCAGCGTGGAGCCGATGCCGGGCAGGGCGCCGATAATCGTGCCGATTACCGCTCCAACGCCTATGAACGGAAATATCCGCTTGATGTCGGCTAGATGCAGCTTGTTGTCGCCTTTCATGTCATGGCGGGTTATCGCAAGGCCGGCGCGCCGCTCGCGCCACATGTCCTCGATGGAAACGAAGAGTTCGCCGATGATGAGCACGCCAAGCACGGCAGTGATGACGGGAATGCCGGCGGCCAGTTCGGAAGAACCGAGGCTGAGACGCGGATATTGATCCTCGCCCGTCGCGATGCTCGCAAACAAGAGGCCGAGAAATGCCGACAAAAGCCCTTTTGTGACCGACTTGCCGACCACAGCTGCGATGAACGACAGGGACAGGATCATCAACGCCGCCTTCTCGGGAAAGCCAAGAAAGGCTTCGACGGCGACAGCCAGAAACGGCGCGGACGTGATCAGGACAAGGTCGGAAAACGTGTCGCCAGAAACCGAAGAGAAATGCGATACGCGCAGCGCTTTGCCGGCCTGTCCGTTTTTGGTCATCGGATAGCCGTCGAACGTCGTCATCATGGCGTCGGGCGTGCCGGGCGTGTTGAACAGGATGGCCGGCACCGCGCCGCCGATGGTCGCGCCCTTCATGATGCCGATGAGAAAACCGATGACGGGCAGCAGCGCGTCGGCATTGACGCCAAAAACAGATATCAGCAGCGGCAGGGCAATCGCCATGGCGAACGGACCGGCAAGACCTGGCGTTGCGCCAACAACGATTCCCGCGAGCAGCCCAGTTGTCACCATGACCACTGCCGTCGAAACCGGAATGCCGGCGATGGCGAACATCGGCGCTTCGGTGAAGACCTTGACGATGCCGAGCCAGGCGTAGTCGAGTATCCCCATCAATAGTCACCGTTGGGAGGAAGCAGCAGGCTGTCGAACGGAAGGTCGTAGGCAATCGCCAGAACGAGCGCGACCGCAAACGCGATTATCGCAATGCGCCAGTTCAGGCGCTGTTCGATATAAGCAATGAGGCCTGCGCAGAGCAGCGTGCCGCCAGTAAGATAACCGGCGTATTTCCACGGCACGGTTCCCTTCAACTCGCGGTAGGACAGCGATCCGCCCGTAGCGAAAGAGACCAGCTTCGCGAGCAGCGGGCCGGCCCAGTACATCGCAGCGAGGGACGCTGCCAGCAGCGCAAAGAGAAGCGCCACATATCGCAGATTCTCTGCAGATATGTGCGGCGCGGCATGTGGCTCCTTCGCGCCAGCGCCGTCCTCCGGGGCGCGGGAGAAGTATACGCCCGCAATCAGGGCAATGCTCGATAGCGCAATCCCGACAGCCGCAACGACCGGAGCCATGGAATCGCCAATGGTCCGGCTGCGGCGGAAGACTTCCACCACGCCGGTTTCGATGTCGCGCGGTATCCAGACCAGCAGGGTCAGGGCGGCGAATGCCAGAAAGAACAGTCCGGTCCCAAACGTCCAGCGATCACGCATGGTTTGCCTCTCCAGAAGGCCTCACACCGTGCCCTTGCCCCGGTCTGATGGCGGGCTAGCCGCCGCTTGCTTTCAGGAGTTCCTGCGCTTCCTTGATCTGCGTCGCGATCAACTTGTCCAGCGCATCGCCGCTTATGACGGTCGTTGCGCCGAAGGCCCGCGTGATCATGGCGTTCGCTTTCGACTGCTTGTCGTTGGCGACGGCGACGATGGCGTTCGTCAGCGCTTCGCGAATTTCCTTCGGCAGTTTGGCCGGCGCGATGAACATGAATTTCGCGCCAAAGTCGTATGGCGCGCCGAATTCCTTCGCGACCGGAGCATCCGGCGATATGGCCAGCTTTTCACTTTCGCCCGACAACAGGTTGACGAGATCGCCAGAACGAATGCCGCGCGCCTGAATACCTGCCGCCCAGCCAAAATCGATGTCGCCTGCAACGACCGCGTCGAGCACTTCCTTGCCGCCCTTGAACATGACGGAATTGAATTTGACGTTGTTGGCCTTCTGGAGAACATAAAGCCCGTCGTTCAGCTTCTGGCTCATGGCGCCGGCCTTGAACGTCTTGCCCTTCTTCGCCTGCGCCAGAACATCGGCAAAGGTCTTCCAGCCGCTGCTCTTCTTTGCGACGAGACCCATCTGCGAGCTGGCGACCGTCGTCAGCATGGTGAAATCTTTTTCCGTGAAACCGGGCTTTTTCGTCGCCATCATGTTGTAGGCGAAGGTCTCGCTCACGGCCATTCCGAAGGTGAGGCCGTCAGCGGGTTCGTCCTTCAGTTTGCGCGCCATGACGACGCCGCCAGCGCCGGGAATGTTCTGCGGAACGATCTTCCAGCCCTTCGATTTCTGCAGGCCTTCGGAAACAAGGCGGCCGATCGTATCCGCGCCGCCACCGGCCCGGTAGGCGATCGTCAGTTTCATCTGGCCTTTAGGCTGCCACTCGGCCGATGCGGGAAGCGCGATCATCGACGACGCAAGAAGTCCCGCGGCGCTTGCCGTCAGGAGCATACCGTTCCCGGAATTGCGGGGGCGCGAACGTTGCGCGCGGGTTTTCGAAATGGCCGTGGCGGATAGGATCATCGCTTTCCCTCCCTGAAAATCCATCGAAAGGCAGCCACAATATAGGTGACAAGTCAATCGATTTATTGACTTGTCACCTATTTCTGCTTCTATGCGCGCATGACGACACGCTCGCTGCGCAAAGGTCCTGCAGATGCCGCCCCGGACGACGGGCGGGATATCGAGACGCGCTGGAGTTACAGGATTTCAACGCTTGCCAGCCTGCTCGACAAGCAGTCGGCGCGGCGGTTTTCGCGACACGGCTTCAGTCTCGTGCAATGGCGCATCGTGACGAGACTGGCGAGCATCGGGCCGTGTTCGATGTCGCAACTCCTGCCGCTGGCTGCGGTGGACCGCGCGCTGGTGAGCCGCGAAGTCGCCGCACTGGAGCAACGGGCCTTCGTTACGGTTGCAAGCGACGGCAAGGACAAACGCCGCAAGATCGTGGCGCTGACGGCCAAGGGGCAGCACAAGCATGCGGACATTCTGCCGGAGGTGCTGACGCGTCACGCGCTGCTCGATGGCTGCCTGACCCAGCGGGAGAGAGATGTTTTTGCCCGCGCCATCGAGAAAATGAAGACCTGCATACTGGAAGACATCGAACGCGAAGAGAGCCAAACGTGACCAGCCGCAACATCCTTTTTATCATGTCCGACGAGCATCAGGCGCAGGCCATGTCCTGTGCCGGCCATCCCCTCGTCAAGACGCCGAACATGGACGCCCTTGCCGCGCGCGGCGTTCGTTTCACCAATGCCTATACGCCTTCGCCCATCTGCGTGCCGGCGCGCGCCTCGATCGCGACGGGACTATACGCGCACCAGACGGGCTATTGGGACAATGCGCTGGCTTACGATGGCCGCGTCAAGGGCTGGGGCCATGCGCTGCACGGCGAGGGCGTCGGCGTCGTTTCCATCGGCAAGCTGCATTACCGCAACGACAGCGACCCGACCGGCTTTGACGAACAGATCGTGCCGATGCACATCATGGACGGCGTCGGGCAAATCTGGGGTTCGGTGCGCAATCCTCTGCCCAACATCCAGAAAGTCCCGAAATGGCTGAACGATGTCGGCGCGGGGCTGTCCAAGTATAACAAGTACGACATGCTGATTGCAGACCGCTGCGAACAATGGCTTGCCGCGCGGCAGCCGGACAGCGCGCCGTGGCTGCTCTTTGCCAGCTTCGTTGCGCCGCATTTTCCGCTGGTCGTGCCGGAGGAATATCTCAAGATGTACGATCCGGCGGATATGCCCTTGCCGGAACTGCGCGAAAAGAACGGCTACAAGGCGCATCCCTGGGCGGAACGCATGCGCGATTTCTCCGACGTGGATTCGGTGTTCGGCGACGACGACGACCGCAGGCGGCTTGCCATCGCGTCCTATTTCTCGCTCTGCACCTTCGTCGATGCACAGATCGGCCGCGTGATAGCCGCGCTCGACAAAGCGGGCCTGACGGACAGCACGACTATCGTCTACACCTCCGACCACGGCGAAACGCTGGGCATGCGCGACCGCTGGGGCAAATCCGTTCTCTATGGCGAATCCACGCGCGTGCCGATGATCGTCGCCGGGCCCGGACTGCCCGAAGGAAAAGTCAGCAACACTGCGGTCAATCTTCTCGATCTGCCGCCGGCCTTCATGGAAAATTTCGGTCTCGTCAAGCCGTCAGACTGGCCGGGCGGCAACCTGTTCGAACTTGCAAAGCAAGAGGACGACCGGGAGCGCACCGTGTTTTCGGAATACCACGCCGCAACGTCGCCCAGCGGCGGCTTCATGGTCGCCAATGCGGACTGGAAATATCACTATTACGCCGGCTATGCGCCGGAACTGTTCGACCTCGCAAACGACCCGCAGGAAGCGCGCAATCTCATCGACGAACCGGGTTATGCGGGACGCGCAGAGGACATGTACAAGCGGCTGCTGGCGGTCTGCGATCCGGATGCAGTGGACGCTGCCGCCAAGGCCGATCAGGACCGGCTGGTCGAGCAATGGGGCGGGCCGGAAGCGGCGATCAACGCCGGCACGCCGGGTGAAACGCCGCCGCCTGTGGCGTGATCAATCGACGTCGGGAACCTGCGGCGCGAGATTTTCGAGATAGCCTCCCGGCCTTGCGCGGATCATGTCCGTCAGCTCGCGCTGCAGTGCGGCGTAGCCTGTATCGCCAAACAGATTGTCCATTTCATCCGGATCGTTACCGAGATGGTACATTTCGCCTGCGCCCGATGTCAGGTCGAGTGTTAGTTTTGCGTTGGCCGTGCGCACGGTGCGCAATTCGAGACCGACGCCCGTGCGGCTCGGCTGCAGGCTCCATTCGTTGAGCGCGCAGTCGCGTGTTTCGTTGCGCCCTTCTGCAAGCGGGCGTATCGAGCGTCCCTGCAGCTCTCCGGGCGGGGACACGCCCGCCCAGTCATAGAGCGATGGGGCGATGTCGAGCGTCGATACCGGCTCGCGGACGATGGCGCCGCCCGCCACGCCCGGTCCCGCAACCACCAGCGGCGTGCGCAAAAGGCCTTCGTAATGGGTGGGTCCTTTCAGGTAGAGGCCGTGATCGCCGAGCAGTTCGCCATGATCGACGGTAAACAGGACGATCGTGTTATCGAGCAGTCCGTTCTGCTGCAGCCCGTCCATGATGCGGCCGACGCCATGATCGATGAAAGCGATCATGTTGTAGTAATTCGCCGTCATCTCGGCGAGTTGGGCATCGCTTTGCGGTCCGATGCGCGAATATTCGGTGCGCAGGATGCGCATGGTTTCGTTTTTCGCGGCGGGCTCGTTCGTAATGCTCGCTTCATGCCACCACGGGCGGCGGTCGAGATCGCGTTTGTGGGTATGCGAAATATCGACGTCTTGCGCCCGGTGCAGGCGGCTCCAGGGTTCGGGGCAATCGAAGGGATGGTGCGGATCGGGATAAGACGCCCACAGAACGAAGGGCCTGTCCGCCTGTGCATGGCTTTCGATATAGGATCGCGTGCGATCGGTGACCCACGTCGTGGAATGCCAGGCGTCCGGAAGCGCCGAATACCAGGTCTGCGCCGCCCCTTGGGTTGAAGGGCCGAGATCGCGCTTCCACAAGTCCCATGCGCCGGGATGGCTCCAGAACCATTCCTCGAACATCAGCCCGCGTGGCGGCTTTTCGCAGGGCAGCAACTCGTGCCAATGGCCGAGTATCATCATCTCCGTATGCTGGAACCCCATGTAGGGGCCGTTCCAGCCGGGCGGGAAATGCGCGGAGCCGGGCCGGGATTCCGGCGCGCCGAGCGGCGTTGCGCGAGGGTCCTCGCCGAAATGGGCCTTGCCGATAAATGCCGTGTCGTAGCCGGACTTCGACAGAACGCCGGCCCAGCCCGCTTCTCCGATGGCCGGATCGAGGCTGACCTGATTGTCGTAAACACCGTGGGTCAGCGGCAGCAGTCCGGTCAGGATCGAGGCGCGGGCAGGCTGACAGACGACGTTCGGGGTGATCGCTGCATCGAAACGGGTTCCCGAAGCTGCAAGCCGATCAAAATGCGGCGTCTTGATGGAGCGTCCCATATGCCCGAAGCAGTCGAAACGATGCTGGTCGGACGTGATAATCAGAATGTTGGGTCCGCGCATTTGCTGCCTGCCGTCGAGCGAAGTTCGATAAAGCGTATCGGGAAGTCTAGCCAAAATATCAAGGCGCGCTAGCCGGGCCAGTCAGGCTGCCTTGCACGATGAGCTGACACGGGTCCCGGACCCTTCAAGCTGCAATGACGGAGGTCGCGGTTGTATCCATCAGGGAATTGGCAGGGGCATGGACAGCGCAGTTGCATCCACGCCGTTACGAAGACCCGCCCCGGAGTTGGAATCGGTTCCCCTTCAAACGCGGTCAACGGCCGGCCCGTTGCGGCCAGATGTCCGTGCGCGTCTCTACGATGTGCGGATTTCAGGAGGTGAGCGCACGGCGCCAATCTGCGCAGAGATGGCCTCGTGAAGAAAGTCCAGCCTGTCCTGGCCGAAAAACAGCTTGCCGCCGAAAGCGAACGTCGGTGATCCGACAACTCCTTTCGCGACCGCCTCGCGGGTGAAGGCGCCGTACTGTGCGATAGTCGCCGGCGAGTCTGCGAGGTCGATCAGTGCGTCCGGATCGTAGTTGCATTCCCGGGCCAACAGCCGAAGTACGGACTCATCGGATATATCGAGATTTCGGGCCCAGACCGCAGCAAGTATTTTCTCGATATAGAGCCAATCGCCGCCTTGGCGTTGATTGGCCGCAATGATCACGCATGCAGCCCGGGTCGCGTCGACAGGCCAGTATTTTGGCTCGATTTCCAGAGGTAGTTTCCGCCGCCTGGCCCATCGTTCCATATCCGTGCGTCGCCAACGCAGACGCGCCGCACTTTGTTTGGCGGGCGGCACGATTTCCTGAGCTGCGAACAGCGCTTGTATGTCGACAGGCTTGTGGACGACCGGAACTCCGGTCAATCGGCTGATCTCCCCGAGGGCAGCCACGCCCAGATAGGCGAAACCCGACATCGGGGAGAAATAATGCTCGATTGTCTGCTCCACGGCTTATGCCGCTGCCGGGAACGGCAACCCGGTCTCGATCGGCAGATCGGGATTGCGCGACCATTCGTTCCAGGAGCCGAAATAGATGCGCACGTCTTTCACGCCAGCGTTCTTGAGTGCGAGATAGGTGTTCGATGCGCGCGCGCCCTTGAAGCAATAGATATAGACCGGCGTATCAGGCGCAATGCCGACCGTTGCGCATTCTGCGAGGATTTCTTCCGGCGACTTGAAGCGTGCTCCGCCTGCCGCAGGTTTCATCATGCGGTACCATTCGAGCCATCGCGCGCCGGGAATGCGGCCTTTGCGCGGACAGAAATCCTTGCCGTAGGGCGAGGAGCTGTCGCCGATCCATTCGTCGACATCGCGCACATCCAGGATGGCGATGCCGGGTTTGCCGATTGCATCGAGCATGGCTGCCTGATCCAGAATGATGCCGGAGGCCGCCGGATCCAGCGGAAATGCCGCTGTTGCGGGCGGCGGCGTTGCGGTTGAAGTCGCAAGCCCGGCTGAAACCCATGCGTTGTAGCCGCCATGCAGTACGCGAACCTTCTTGTATCCAAGTGCGTTCAGGAGAAAATAGCCGCGGCAGGACTGGCCGAATCCGCTGTCCATCGACTGTTCGTAGACAACCGCCGTTTCCGCGCCGGACAGGCCGGCCTTGCCGAAGGCGTCTGCGAATTTTGTGGTCAGTTCCGACATGCCTTCCGGCGTCGACGTCGCCAGATAGGTGAAGATGTCGTGAATGTTGACCGCGCCGGGAAGATGGCCTTCCGAATAGCTTTCCGGACTGCGCGTATCGATGATGACAACCGGGCCGGAAGCGGCGAGCGCTTCGAGCTCGCCGGGGGAAACAAGAACTTCGCTCATGATTGGTCTCCGGGAGTACGACGGGAACGGGTTTCAATCCAGCCGCCGCATCGAAGATGCGGGGGCGTTGCGTTGGCGCTCCGGACGCTCTCCCTGACAGTTCTTATTGCGGCATTTCCGCCAGCATCTTCTTCAATTGCTTGATCGCAGGCGTGACGATTGCAACGAAGTAGGCTTCACGCAGCCGCCGCTGCGCCGTTGCGTCCTGCAAGTAGCCGCAGGCGCCCTGATGCATCATTGCATAATGCGCCGCCTGTACGCTCGCTTCGCCGGCAGCCAGCCGCGCCGAAACGACACGCCGGAAGTACGCCGGATCGGGATCGAACGGCGTTTTGGCCAGTGCGAATACTTCGTTTTCCAGGCCCGCGAGAATTTCTTCGAAATCCTCGGGCTGCTTGTCCAGATATTTGTTCACGTGCGCGTGCGACGCCTGCATCTGCTTCATCAGGTCGATGCAGCTTTTGATCAGACCGAAGGCCATGCCGGACTGCAACAGGATAAAGCCGGAACGAATACGCGGGATGTATTCATCGATCGGATCGGCAATTACCATGTCGTCCGAAATGAAGGCTTTGTCGAATTTGACCGAAACGGTGCGCGTGCCTTCGAGGGCCACGAAGTGATCGAACTGGCCAATCTCGATGCCTGGCCCCTTGCAACTGACGGCGGCCATGACGCGGTGTTTGGGGTTGTCTTCAAGTTCGAAGATAGCGCCGAAATAATGATCCGGCCCCAAGTTGGACACCCAGGGCAACCGGCCCCTGACGATATAGCCTCCGTCAGTCCGCCTGGCGCGCAGACGAAGCTTCTCGATGCCGAAGAAGGTCTTCATGGGATTGGAAAGACCGGTGCCGCCCAGTTGCGCACCCGATGCGACCGCGTCCAACAATATCTCGCGCACCGTCGCGTTATCGGACGTTGCGATGTACCATCCAAGCGCATCCTGACACCAGACGCAAAAGGATGTGGACAGGCAATGCTCGCCAACTGCGGTCATGGCCTGAATGGCGGTCGTAAGATCGGCCGTTCCCTCGCGCACGCCTTCCAGATGCGAAGCAAAGACGCCAGCCTGTCCCAATGAGCGCATCACCGCTTCAGGATAAAGTCCATCGTGATCGATTTGCAGCACCAGGGGAGCGAGATCGCTCCTTGCAATCTCCGCAGAGGCGCCAACAGGGCCGGAGGCGATACCACTATTCGATCCGGCAGGTTTCTCAAGAATTGCTGTTGCTGACATGTCCCGCTCCTGGTGACTGTGTGGGAAGGCGGCGCATAAGGCGCCACCCTGCTTTTTTTCATGCGTGTATGACTTCGAGATTCACTGGACGTGTGAAAGTGTTGGCGACCGGGGACCATTGCTTTACGTGCTGGATGAGCGCGTCGACCTCGTCCTTGCCGATGCCGTCGCATTCCATGTCGACATGCACGCGCACGTCCGTGAAACCGACAGGTTTTTCGCTGGTATCGCCCGTGCCCCAGACAGCGGTGATATTGAGATCGCCTTCCAGTTGCAGTTCGAGCTTCAGAACTTTCCAGCCACGATGCACCGCGTTGGCGTGCAAGCCAACGGCCAGGCAAGAGCCAAGGGCGGCAAGGGAAGCTTCCGAGGGATTGGGCGCGGTGTCATCGCCAAGGAGTCCCGGCGGTTCGTCGACAATGTAAGGCGGCAGGTTGCGAATATAGTTGAGATGCCGGAAGCGGCCTTCCGCAACGGTTTTGCACTTCAGGGTTTTGATCGCCTTGGGATTGGCTTTGCCGGCTTCGATCAGTTTGGCAAGGCCGTCCCTGTCGATCGGGGCAAGTCCTTCGTCGGGCGCAAGACACGGGGTGATTGCTACGGCTTCGATATTCGACATGCTACTCTCCTTGGTTGGATGTGTGGTGAGGGGAAAGGTGGCGCGACTTATTCCTCGCGGTTCCAGGAAGCGCGCGCGATCAGGCGCTGGCAGACGAAGTCAAGGGTGAAGCCAATCACTCCGATGACGACGACTGTTGCGGCGAGACGGTCGTATTCCAGCGTGTCGCGGGCATCGTTGATGGCGTAGCCGAGGCCGCTTGTGACGCCCAGATATTCGGCCGGAACGAGGACGATCCAGGCAACGCCAAGCGCAAGGCGAATGCCTGTGAGAACATCGCCTGCGATTGCCGGCAGAATGATCACCGAAAGCATGTGCCAGGGCCGGGCGCCGAGATTGCGCGCTGTACGAAACCAGGCCGGGTCAACCTTGCGCAGTCCATTGGCCGTTGCGAATGTAACCGGCCACACCGCTGCCACGGCGACGAGGAATACGATCGCAGAATCCCAGGTGGCGAAAGCGAGAACGGCTATCGGCATCCAAGCCAGCGGCGAAATCATTCGCAGGAGCTGGAACGGAATATTTGTGACCTCGCGTAACAGAGGGATGCGACCTATGGCTATTCCCAGCGGCACGCCGAGGGCCACAGCCCAGAACAACCCGTAACCGATGCGGTAAAGGCTGGGACCAATGTCCCGCCAGACGCTGCCATCCAGAAACATGTCGTAAAGACGGGCGAATGTGGGCCCCGGCGCAAAGTCCGCGAAAGACGCCGTGCGCGGGTTGGATGCAATCAGCCAGCCGCCTATCGACCAGACTCCCAACAGCAGTCCGATACCGATCGCGGCGGTCCATACCGGACGCAGCGCCGCAACGCCGACCTTTCCGGCGGCGATGGCTTTTCCCGCCGCTCCGGCGCCGCCAAGCGCCGGAGCCGTTGGTGCAATCACGGCTTCGCTCATCAGATGGCCACAACTTCTTCACGATTGAAGGGATCTTTCGGATTGACGCTCGGGTCCTTCACCCAGTCGGGATATTTCGCCAGGGCGTTCTTCACGAACTCGTAGTCGACGAGATCCTTGGCGACGAATTCCGGATCGAGCTTTTTGAGGAAGGTGGTATCGCCGCCTACAACAGTTTCGCCCATCGCCTTGACGATCAGCTTGGTCGCCGACGGATAGGGCCACGGCTGGAAGTCTACCCGGCCGTTGCCCCATTGCGCGTGCTTGATGGCATCGGGTTTGGAATAGGTTTTGGTGTCGTAGAGCGTCATGGCGCGCTCGACGACCGGCGCAGGCATGGGCAGGTATTTCTTGCCGTCACGCGACAGCATCTTCGCCACTTCCTTCTTGTTCTGGGACGCGAATATTTGCGCCCGTACAACGGCGTTGATGACCTTCTGGGTCCATTCCTTTTTCTGTTTGGTTGCGGATTCGTGCATGCAGACGACGCAGCACGGATGGTTCTTCCAGATATCGCCGGTAAAGCGGAGCATCTTGGCGCCGGCGCGCAACTCGCCCATCGCGTTGAACGGTTCGGCAACGATGAAAGCATCGATTTTCTTGGCCGCCAGCGCAGGCGGCATGTCCGGCGGCGCCATCACCTGCAAGTTGACTTCGTTGCTGGCGAGGGCCGCGCCCTGCGGTTTGATGACCGGCTTCAGACCGGCGCTGCGCAAGGCCATCTGCAACACGATATTGTGCATCGAGTACCAGTAGGGAACGGCGACCTGCCGTCCACCCATCTGCTCGAATGCGGTAATATTGGTCTCCCGGCCGACCACAAGTCCCGATCCGTTGGTGTGCGCCCAGCACATGATTTTAATGGGAAACTTGTTGTTGTAGCGCATCCACACAGGGATGGGCTTGAGGAGGTGAACGAGGTTGAACTTGCCGGCGGCAAAGGATTCAACAAGCGGCGACCAGCCACGAATGAGTGTCGGCTTGGCTGCCTCCAGCCCTTCGTCCTTGAAGTAACCCATGGCATGGGCGACCAGAAGCGCGGTGGCGTCGGTTATCGGCAGATAGCCGATCTTTACCACCTCGTCGTCAGCGGCCAGAGCGGGCGACGACATCTGGCCAAGCAACGGTCCAAGTGCAGCGAGCAGACCGCCGGCCGCCATCATGTCGAGCGTATTGCGGCGGGAAAAGTCGCTTGGAAAGTAATCCTCCTCATGAGACGGCGGCAGGATTGCGGTTGAGTGTTCCGGCTTATTTGTCATGGTCGACGCTCCTGGTGCTGGTGTTTTCTGCAAACAAGGGATGGTGCTGCTGTCCGGATCCGAATTTCACAATTGAGCAGATGCGAGAGATGCCTCGCACCGTTCGAGCCTGCGCATGGTTTCGGCAATCCGTTCGCCGAAGGCCTTGATCTGCGAATGCGCTGGCATGCGCTGGCCTTCGTCGACCGTGATTGGGATATCGACCGGCCCGACTGCAGCCGTGCTCGGCAACACGACAACCCGGTCCGCGATAAGGGCGGCTTCGGCAAGATCGTGCGTGACGACAACGACGGTTAGACCGCGGGATTTTGAAAGGCTTCGCACCAGTCCCTGCAATTGTTCGCGCAGGATCATGTCGAGGGCGGAAAAGGGCTCATCGAGAAGCAAAAGACTTGGCCCAGGCGCGAGTGCGCGCGCCAGGGCGACGCGTTGCTGTTGTCCGCCGGACAGGTCCTGCACGTTTGCCGTGGAGAATGCGGACAGGTCGACTGATGCGAGAGCTTCAGCAACGCGCTCACGTTGCTGTATCTTCTGTCCCGTAAAACGCAGGCCAAGGCCTACATTCTGCGCCACCGTCATCCACGGAAAGAGCGCGGGCTGCTGCGCCATGAGAATGCGCGAGGGCAGGGGCCCCTGCACACGCTCGCCGCCAATCACGACATCGCCGGATTTAGGGCGGCGCAGGCCGGCCAGAATATTCAGAAGCGTGGATTTGCCAGCACCGGAGCGCCCCACAAGCGCTACTATTTCACCCTGCTGGATGGAAAAAGACAGTTGGCTGAGGATGGCCGGGCCTGCGTCCTTGTAGCGATGGCTAACGCCACGAAGCTCAACAAACGCCTGATGCGCATGTGTCTGGAAGCGGAGCGCACCTGCTTCGCTTGCAGCCATGAAAGCATTTTTTTTCAAGAGGCTAGTCATCTCTCTCTGCTCCATCCGATATATACACATTTATTAAGAGTAATATGTTTTATATAACTTATAAAAACAGAAATAAAAAGATATAACAAAATAAAAATGCTATATGGCTTTCGCCAGAGGGATCAGCTCCGCTTCTTGCGAGCCATGCCATTGCTTGCCGGCCGCATCGCCGAACAGGCGGGCCAATTCGTCACGCTTGGCGCGCATTCTCTCGCTACCGCTCATCCGGTCGTATTCGTCTATGTCGACTGGGATCTCGCTGACGATGCGTCCCGGGTGGGACGCCATCACCACGACGCGATCGGCCATGAGGATGGCTTCGTTGATGTCGTGGGTCACCGTGACCAGGGTGATGCCTACGTCCTTTGCTATGCGCCGGATGTCGCGCTGCAGCGCCGAACGCGTAAACGTATCGAGCGCGGAAAATGGCTCATCGAGAAGCAGGACTTCCGGCTGCACCGTCAGAGAGCGCGCCAATGCAACCCGCTGCTGCTGACCGCCCGATAAATCCTGAACATTGGCGCCGGCGTATTGCTCGAGTTCGACAAGTTCGAGAAGTTGAGGAACGCGCGCTGCGATTTCATTTTTGCGGCCAGCAAAGCGCAGTCCGAGGCCGACATTCTGCGCAACGGTCATCCACGGATAGAGCGATGCTTGCTGAAACATCACGATCCAGCGCGGGGATGGGCCGTGCACGCGCGCGCCGTCGATGTGGACCGAACCGTGCGACGGCGCAATCAGACCCGCAAGCACATGGAGCAAAGTGGACTTGCCGCATCCGCTTCGCCCTATCAGCGCGACGGACTCGCAAGGCTGTATCTCGATATCAACTCCCTCGAGCGCAGGAGAAGCGGAGCGGCGATACTGATGGGTCAGGGCCTCGGCTTTGATGTGAGCACCTGGTTTGTGCATCGGCTGATCCCCTTGCTCGCAAAGTAGACTGATCTGTCTACCCATCGTCTTTGCAAGAGAGATGCCAAACGTCCGGAATTAGTTTAACTGCTCAAAATCAGTATTTTATATTTCCACGCGATCGCCCGCCAAAAAATTTGCGCCGCACAATGCTGATGCATGTCGATGTCGAATGCGACATTGTGCGGTCGTTATATGCGCGTTCGGCCGGCCAGAATGTGGTGGGCAAGGCCAATGCGCTGCATCGGGGACCGGCATGAAAATGGCATGGTGGAATTGCGGGCAGCGTTACGGAGGTTTATCCTTGCTGACACAAATCCTACCCGATGAAGCCGCCGTGGCGAAAGCAAAGAGACAACCGGGGAAACGCAGGCCGGCCTCGCCAAGGGAGCGGTTGCTCAGTGCTGCCACACAGCTGTTCTGCCGCTATGGCATCAATTCCATAGGCGTCGATGCGATTATCGAGAAGGCGGGGACGGCCAAAGCTACGCTCTACAACACCTTCGGATCGAAGGAAGCGCTGGTCTGCGAAGTGCTGGATCAGGAAGGCCGTAATTGGCGGGACTGGCTGTTTTCCGAAATCGACTCATTCGAAGGGAGCGGCCGCGACAAGCTGCTGCACGTATTCGATGTGCTTGAAATCTGGTTCAGGGACCGGAAGTATTTCGGCTGCCCTTTCATCAATGCCGTGGCGGAAAATGACAAGCTCGACGAAAGGCTTCGCGCGATCGCTTTGGGCCACAAGAAGATTGTCCTTGATCGCATGATTGAGCTTGCAAGCGAGGCGCGAGTGTTGTCGCCGGAAAAGACTGCACATGAACTTGGGCTCGTCATTGACGGTTCGATCGTGGCAGCGCTCATTACGCGGGACCCATCGGTAGCCGGTGTTGCGAGAAGGGCGGCGGAAGCGATCTTGATGTGCGGTGTGGAGACGAATCCGTCGCGCGCCTTGCCAGCAGGCGTCCTGCCTGCCGCCAGCATTGCCCGCTCACCCCTGCGGAAATCCAGATGAACGGAGGATGCGGGATCCGCCGCCATCGGTAATTGGTCGACGGGAAAGAATTCGATTTCTCGAAGCTTGGCATTTGAGGCATTGGTGCCGGCTGCAGGAATCGAACCCGCGACCTGATGATTACAAATCAACTGCTCTACCAACTGAGCTAAGCCGGCGTAGCCTGCGGTGTCCGGTGCGGATTTGCGAACAGCGAGATCGCGCCTGCAGGCCGGGTCCGGTTTATTCGGGCGCGGGGGAGGCGTCAACGGGCCGGATGCCTTCGCGTTGCCACGGATCGCCCGAAAAAATTGTCCGATATGGTTAACATACGGTTAAACCGGGGTTTCCGCGTCCGTCGTTTTATGAAACACTGAGATCGAGGAGGCCGCCTCGTCGACGGAGTTGCGTATGTCACCTGCAGTCAGCAGGAGGCGGGCGGTCTTCCCGCTTCTGTTTTCCCGTATCGCTTTCTTTGGCATGGCTTTGGCCACCGTGCTCTTTCTCGCGCCGCAAGCCTTCGCCGGGCAGAAGGGTGGCGGTTTCGCCCCTGCGCCGCGTGTCCATCGTCCTCCCACGCTTTCCAGACCCGTGGCGCCACCGCAAAGGGCGGCGCCGATTGTCCGGCAGCGGCCGGGCGGGGTCGTCCGCCACGGCCGGGCGATCCGGCGCGATGGCGCATTTGGCCCGGGAAACCGCGGCTTCGGCCACCGGCGCGGTCACTTCCGCCATGGCGGGCCAGCGGTCGTCGTGGGGCCCATCGTCCCGCAATACCTGGAGCCCGAGCGCGAAACGGCCGATCCGATCGTCTACGCCGAACCGGAGCCCGCCTATTACCGCAGGCCGCGCTGTGTCGCGCCGAAGATCATTCAGGCTGGTCCCATCAACAAACAGCCAGGTTCCGGCCCGCGCTTGATCTACGGCAGCAAAAATCCCTGCGGTCACCCGACGTTCGAGAACGTCTATCGCGAATCGCGGGCAAAGCGCCGGCATCGCGGGCAGAAAGTCGTCCGCAAGTATTGAGGCTTGTGAAAGCGGCGGCGTGATGGGCCAGGTCAGGACTGCGCCGTCCTGAGCCGGACCATGGTCAGCGCCGCCGCGCAGGCATTCGACACGTTGAGCGACTTGATCGCGCCGGGCATGTCGAGCCTTGCCATGGCGTCGCAGTTCTCGCGTGTCAGCCGCCGCAGCCCCTTGCCTTCCGCCCCGAGGACGAGGGCAAGCGGGCGCGTCAGAGCCATGTCATCGAGACTCGCCTCGCCATCCGAATCCAGTCCGATTCGCCAATAGCCTAGGCTTCCCAGCTCTTCCATCGCGCGGGCGAGGTTGACCACGGCGATAACAGGCACGTGTTCGAGCCCGCCGGAGGCGCTTTTTGCCACGACACCTGCAAGCGGCGGCGCATTGCGTTCGGTCAGCACGATGGCGCTGACGGCGAATGCGGCGGCGGTGCGAATGATAGCGCCCAGATTGTGCGGATCGGTAATCTGGTCGAGCACCAGAACGAAGCCGTCTGCGGGCAATTCGGACAGGTCCGGCTGGGGCAGAGGCTCGACGCGCAGGGCCAGGCCCTGATGCACAGCGCCCGCTGGCAGAATGCGGTCCAGCTCTGCCGGCTGGACGATGTCGGGCGTCAGTTTTCGCGCCGTGATTTCGGCCTGCAGCCGCTCGGCGGCCGCGGTTGTCGCGTACATCTGGCCAAACCGGCGCCGGGATGAACGGAGTGCCTCTAGCACCGGGTGATAACCCCAGATCAGATTGCCGCTTGGCGCAGCTTCTCGGCCGCGGCGTGAATCGCCGTCACGCCGGGGCGGGCGCTGACCGGCATGCTGCGGACGCGAGCGTTCGCCACGGTCTTCGGGGCCTGAAGGCGCGGAGGAACGCTTACGGTCTCGTGGCATGTCGCGCCGGCCACCTTTGCCGGAATGATACGGTTTCTTGCTCATTGCTGCTCCGGGTCGCGCTACTGGGCCGACGATCCGATTCCGCTCATAGAGATAAACCGCCGGAAAGCAAACCGCACGGCCGGGTTTCCGGCTCTGGACGGCCGCGACGCAGCAGTATTGCGCGCGGGCTCAATGTGATCCGGCATATTGGGTATTGACTTGACGCGCCGGGGAAATCATAACCGGCCATCCCGTCGATTGGCGGGTTTTTTGTTGCGGCCCCGGTGCTTTCGCGCTGGATGCCGCGCCCTTGCTCCGGACCTGCATATAAGGTTCAGGGCGCGATGGGGGAATGTCCCGAGCGGCAAAGGGGGCGGACTGTAAATCCGCTGCGTAACGCTTCGTAGGTTCGAGTCCTACTTCCCCCACCATTGCATCAAGATATTATAGAAATAACAGTCAATTAATACAGAGAACGACGCACTGTAACCGGAGTGCGGTTATGGCACTCCGGATTTTGTTGCAGGCCGGCGTTACCGCATGCCCGGCTTGTCGCGGTCGAGACCCTTCTGCTTCAGTTCGTCCATGTATGCGGTCCAGCGCGCCTGCCGGTTCTTGCCGAGTTCGGCAAGATAATCCCAGGTGAAAATGCCGCTGCCGTGCTTGTCGTCGAACTCAAGACGCACGGCGTAATTGCCGATGGTCTCCAGATCGGCGATCTTCACGTTGCGTTTGCCGCCCACCGTCTTGCGTTCGGCGGGGGAGTGGCCCTGCACTTCGGCGCTCGGGCTCATTACGCGCAGGTATTCGGCGGAAAGGTCAAAGGTCTCGCCATTGTCGAAGGCGACAGCGAGAACGCTGCCGCCGTCCACGAGCCGCAATTCGGTCGGCCAGTAATCGCTCATCTTGCTAGCCCTTCACGATGCGTGGCGCGGCGCGCGGCGCCGGCGCTTCCAGCTTTTCCTTCACCGCGCGCGCAATGGCGCGATAGGCGTGCGAATGCGGGCTGTCGGGTTGCGTTCCCACTATCGGTTTGCCGGCGTCGGAGGTCTCGCGGATCGTGGCGTCCAACGGTACTTCGCCGAGGAAGGCCACATCTCGCGTTTCGGCTTCGTGCCGCGCGCCGCCATGCGCAAAAATATCCGTGCGGCCGCCGCAATGCGGGCACAGGAAATAGCTCATGTTCTCGACAATGCCGAGCACAGGCACCTTCACCTGGTTGAACATGCCGATGCCGCGGCGGGCGTCGATGAGCGCGAGGTCCTGCGGCGTCGAGACGATGACTGCGCCCGCGAGCGGCACGGTCTGCGCCATAGTGAGTTGAACGTCGCCGGTGCCGGGCGGCATGTCGACCACGAGACAATCCAGATCGCCCCATTGCACGTCGCGCAGCAATTGCGTGACGGCCGACATCACCATCGGCCCGCGCCACACCACAGGCGCGTCTTCCTCGATCAACAGACCGATGGACATGATCTTGATGCCGTAGGCCAGCATCGGATAGAGGCCGTCGTCGTCCATGTCCGGGCGTCCTGACAGGCCGAACAGGCGCGGCGCCGACGGGCCGTAAACGTCGGCGTCGAGCAGGCCCACGCGCCAGCCTTCCGCCGCCAGCGCAAGCGCCAGATTGGCCGCCGTCGTCGACTTGCCGACGCCGCCCTTGCCCGAGGCGACGGCGATGATGTGACGGATGCCTTCAACCGGCTCGACTCCGTGCGGAGACGGAGGGGCGTCCTGCGCCGGCTTCGGCCGCGCCGCGCGGCCCACAGGCTGCTGCTGCGCGCCTGGCCGTTCGGGCGTATCTGCGGTCAGGATCACGCGCGCGTCGGCGACGCCGGGGACAGCCTTGATCGCATCCTCGGCCGCCTTGCGCATGGGCTCCATCGTGTGGGCCCTGTCGGGATCGACGAGGATCGCCATGAAGACCTTGTCGTCGCGCTGGGTCATGCCCGAAATCGCGCCGGACTCGGGCAAAGGCGTTTTGCCGTCCGGCCCGGCAACGGCCTTGAGCGCTTCGAGAATTGCTTTTTCTGCGGCCACGGTATCGCTCTCCTGTCTTAAAACGGAAGCGCCCGGCGAGACGCGCCGGGCAGCTCAAACGCGCAAGGTTTTTGTTTGGCTACATACGCCATTCCTGGAATTTCAGCGCGGCGTAACAACCGGCCACGATCGAAATCGAACCGATGACCGAGCCTATCGCGAACGTCGATACGCCTGTGATCGTCGTACCGAAGGTGCAGCCGAGCGCCAGAATGCCGCCAAGGCCCATCAGCACTGCGCCGATCACATGGGTGACGAAGTCCTCGGTGTTGACGAACCATTCCCGGCGGAACCGGCCGGTCGCAACGGACCATACAAATGCGCCGACAATCATGCCCGCGACAATCATGACGCCGAATGTGAGGTTCGCGATATTGAAACCGGATGCTGCGTATCCGAGCGTCTGCTGCAGCGGATTGATGACGGTGAAGGACTGCGGCGACAGCGGCCTGCTGAGCGCCGGTTTCGTAACGCCTTCGGGCGCCATCATCTCCCACTGGTCCGCAACGAATTCACGCAGATAGTGGAATTCGCCATCGCTGCGCACGCCTGCTACGCTCGTCAGCCACCACGTGACGGTCACGATGAGACCGATGGCAATGCCAGCAAAGATATCGCGCCGGCTCGACCGGAAGTCCGGCGACTTGAAAATCCACCACAGCGCCGCCGCGCCCACAACCAGTGCAGCGACGAGGCGCACGGTAAGCGCATTCGCCTTGCCGCCGAGCAGCGTGCCGATGTCCTGCTGACCGGGCAGAGTGACCGTCAGGGGATTGGTCCACTTGTAGAAGACTTCCGAATAGATCGTCTTGTCGGTGCCCGGAAACGGATTGAGCATGAAATAGGCGACCACGGCGACGATGACAGCGACGAACACCGACTTGATATTGCCACCGCCGATGCGCACCAAAGTCTTGGAACCGCACCCCGAAGCCAGAGTCATGCCGAAGCCGAACATCAGGCCGCCGATTATGTATTCAAGCCAGGCCAGTTGCGGCGCGCGATAGGGCGGAAAGGCTGCATCGGCGCGGACCAGCCCGAGAGGTTCAAGCAGCGCCACGCCGAGCAAGGCGACGACAATCGCGAGCATCCACGAGCGGAAGCGCGTCTTGTCCTCCATGTTTACCCAGTCGGAGACCGCGCCCATGGTGCAGAAATTGGTCGCAGCCACGATTGCGCCCATCAACGCCGCGGTGACGAAGCCCGCTGCAAGGAACATCCAATAGGCTTGTGAAAAGCTCGCGCTGACCATTGGCGGCACTCTCCCTCGATTACTTGCCCGCCCGCAGGCGATTCGCCGGGAGACCGTATCCGGTATTTCCGCGGCCGGGCAATCGGGCGCGTTTGCCGCGCTCTGATCGTTCCAGTGTTGCTTGAAGGTCCTGTGTGCGTTTGCAGGGCCTTTTCCGATCCTTCTGCCGGCCCGGCCTGGGTCGATCAGGCCGGCAGTCGATATTCCTTAGTATATCAGTATTTTGCGACGACAGGAGGCGCTGCTCCGCCGAACTTGTAGTTGTAACCGACAGTCAGCTCAAACTGATGCATGCGCAGGCTGACCGTGCGGAACGGGTTGGCGCCAATGCCGTTCGGCGGCGGCGGCGTCACCTCGATACCGGTCACACGATGGGTCGGAACGTACATCGCCGCGACGTCGATGCTCGAGTTGGGCGAAAGTTTGTAGTTCAGACCGGCTGTAAAGTGGTCGGTGACAACGCCCGGCGCCAGCAGGTTGAGCGTGACGTCGCGCGCGGTAACCGGGTTGGTGTTGTGCGCATAGCCTGCCCGCAACGTCCATACCGGATTGACGCGCCATTCCGCGCCCACGGAAACAACGTCCACGTCTTTCCAGCCAAAGCCGGGTCCACCGGGGAAGCCAAGCGGCAGCGGCACGTTCGATGCGTTGGAGACGGCGCCGACGCCCGAATAGAAGATGCGCTTGTAGTCCATCATCAGTGTGACGTCGGGGCGTACATCCCACGCAACGCCGGCCGTAATGTTGGCGGGAACGTTGAACTTGCCGCCGTCGGCGAACAGGCCGGCATATTTGTCGAACTTCTGCATATACATCTGGGTCGAGCCGGAGAGTCCGATGCGGAAGTTGGGCGCGACCTTCCACTGAACGCCGCCGCGTACGCCGCCGCCGATGGACTTGTCGTAGCCGTTGTTGCTCAAAGCCAGCGGATTTGACGAGACGCCGGCAAATGGCAGCAGGCCGTAGGCCTTGAACATCTGGAAGGCGAATACCGGGGCGATACCGACGGACAAATTGCCAAAGCGGTGCGCGTAACCGACCGTGACGAATGCCTGGTTCAGATCGACGCCAGTCTTGCCGCCGCAGAACACGCCGAATCCGCCGCCGCAATTGACGTTCGCGGGCATGCGATAGGTCGTGTTCATGCCGCCATTGCCATAGATGGCGACGCCCCAGGCGGAATCCGGAGTTATGTGGCGGGAATAGCCAAAGTAGGGGATGCCGAAGACGTTGCGCGAGCTGTTGACCTTGCCGCCCGGCGTGAAACCCGGAGCGATGAGACCCGGGCCCGTCACGTCATAACCGCGGTACGGCATGAACAGCGAGGCGCCGGCGTTGAGCTGATCGTCGACGTCGACAAGTCCGGCCGGATTCACCGACAAAGACATGGCGTCGCGCGAATCCGCTGCGCCCGATCCTGCGAGAGCCTTTGAGCGCGCCCCGTAACCGGCCTGAAAGTATCCCTCGGTTGCAAATGCGGCAGGCGCAATGGCGACAGCCGCCACAATGCCTGCAGCCGCCGCTTTCGCGCGGCGATTCTTCCCCCAACGGCTCATGAAGCCCTCCAGATGTCCCGGCTTCCCCCTTTTCTGCAATCGCGGGACCGAACTGCAGTTATTCCGGCACACCGAGCCCTGCGCGAGCGTTGCCATGGCGACCTTGATCGCGTCTGGCGTGCGGCCACGCTCGCCCGGAAGACGAATGTCTCAGGCGGTATGCTTGATCAAAAAACGATAGGTGTTGCCATCTTGCCCAGATTCCACCAGTTCGTTGCCGGTCGTGCGGCAGAAGGCGGCGAAGTCGGCAACGGAACCCGGATCGGTTGCGAGCACTTCAAGCGTGCCGCCAGCGGGCACTTCCTTGAGAGATTTCTTTGCCTTGAGAATCGGCAGCGGGCAGTTCAATCCGCGGGCGTCGAGCTGTTTGTCGGCCATGGTCGTTTCCTTTGTAGGTTGGCGGCGAACCCGCCTCGAAGTCGTCAAATGTACAGGTTGATATCCGATTTCAGCGCCTGTTCCATGTAGGTCGCAGCTCCGCCGAGGACGATACCGTCGATCATGTCCTCCTTCTTGAACTCGAAGAGGTCCATGGTCATCTGGCAGCCGATGAGCTTGACGTCGGAATCGATTGCGGCTTCGCGCAGGTCCTCAATGGAAGCAACGCCTTTCTTCTTGATCATGTTCTTCATCATGGCGGTCGCCCCGGCCTCGACGCCGGGCAGCATGCCAACGAGATTGGGCATGCCCATGTGCATCCCCATCATCGGCATTTTCATCGCCGGGTTGCCCAAGGGCGAAACCTGCAGATCGAGTTTCTTCTGCAGCAGGGCAAGACCGTAGAACGTAAAGAAAAGAGTTACATTGACGCCCATGGCGGCCGCAGTAGTCGCAAGGATGAAGGGCGGATAGGCCCAATCCAGCGTGCCCTTGGTGACGATGATCGTCATCGTCTTCTGGTTGTCGCCATCGTGCGTGGCGGATGCGTCGCTCATGTGCGATCCTTCCAATTCAAACTTTTTACGCGACCTTGAGCGGCCCGTCGGATGCCCATAATGGCGGCGTTCGAAGCCCAGCAGGCCAAGCTTTGGTCATTTGCTTCGACGAATCTTGCGCCCCGGCATATTTCAGGGCGGCAGGCGTCCAACGACGCCCGTTTTTCATTCATCTTCTCTCTTTCATATATTTTAATATAAGAAGACGTCTGTCAACGGCTTCCATGTTCGCGCATCCGGGCACAACGTGGCGGGCCTTGCGGCAGAATGACGCTATTATCAGGGATTTCGCATGTGCAGCACGCCTGGCGGCAGGATCGCTGCAATGCGGAAAAACGATAATATGCGGTAACGTTTGTCTTGCGGTCGCAGGTCCCTGCCGGGACAAGGCGGTACGGGGAAGACCTATGGCGGAGAATCAGGGGACAGCGGACTCGATAGGACGCGCCGGACGGCGGGCGGCCGGTGGCGAGCCGGTGATGCAGCCATTGACGCAGCTTCCGGTTTTCTACGATCTCGCCGGCAAACCTGCCGTGCTTGCCGGGCATTCGGGCGCCGCGCTCTGGAAGGCGCAGCTTCTGGCGTCCACAGGCGCGCAATTACGTGTTTTCTGCGCCGAGCCTTCCGAGGGCATGGATGCGCTTGCGGCCGCATCGCCAAATGTGACTATCGAACATCGCAAGTGGACAACTGGAGATATCGAAGGCGCTGTCATGGCGCTTTGCGATGCGCAGAGCGATGCAGAGGCCGAATCCTTCCGCGCGGCGGCGAAAGCGGCTGGCGTTCCGGTCAATATCATCGACAAGCCGGCGTATTGCGATTTCCAGTTCGGCTCCATCGTCAATCGTTCGCCGCTTGTCGTCGGTATCGCGACCGGTGGCGCTGCGCCTGTGTTTGCGCAATCGGTGCGCGGACGAATCGAAACGCTGTTGCCGCCAGGGTTTTCCCTATGGGCGCGGACGGCGCAGGAATGGCGGCCCGCGGTGCAGGCGCTTGACCTCGACTTTCGCGCCCGCCGCACGTTCTGGGAAGGTTTTGCGGACCGCGCCCTGAAGCAACCCGACAGCGCGCCGGATGCGCAATTGCGCGACGACTTGCTTGCGCGCGCCCGGCAGCAGGATGCAGATGGCGCGAAGGGCTCTGTTGCGATGGTGGGGGCGGGGCCGGGCGATCCCGAACTCATCACGCTGAAAGCCGTTCGCGCCTTGCAATCCGCCGATGTCGTTCTCTACGACGATCTGGTTTCCCGGCCTGTGCTGGACTACGCGCGGCGGGAGGCCGAGCGGATCTATGTCGGCAAACGCGGTTACCGTCCTTCATGGGGGCAGGCCGACATTTGCGCGCTTCTCGTGCAGCATGCGCGCGCCGGAAAGGCAGTCGTGCGCCTCAAAGGCGGCGATCCGATGATCTTCGGCCGCGCCAACGAGGAAATCGTGGCGCTGGAAAAAGCAGGGATAGACTACACGGTCATCCCCGGCGTGACGGCGGCCTCCGGCGCAGCGGCGTCTCTGGGCGTGTCGTTGACCGAGCGCGAAATTTCTCGGCGCGTCCAGTTCGTGACCGCGCACAGCAACAAGGGCAAGTTGCCGGAAGACCTCGACTGGCAGGCCATCGCCGATCCGCGTGCGACGACCGTCGTCTATATGGGCATACGCACTTTCGGTGAACTGGCGCAGCGGCTGATTGCCGAAGGGGCCGATCCGCAAACGCCAATGATGCTGGTAGAGCGTGCGACCCTGCCCAACGAGCGACGGCTTGCCGGCACGCTTGCCGACATGGGCGGGCGCATAGAAGCGTTTGCTCCGGACGGGCCTTGTCTGTTTCTGATCGGTCACGCACTGGAGCGGGCGCGGCAGTCGCTTGGAGCGGCGGCACAGACAGCAAATGCGTGAAGCACAGGAGCGCCGCCCGTGGCGCTCTTACATCTCCTGCCCGTAGTAAAGCATCGAGGTATGGCGCGCTTCGGCGAAGAACAGCCAACGTTCGGCGAAGACGCCGGCGGCAGCTGAAGCCACTGCGACCAGGGAAGCGAGCGCCGCGAGAATGCCGGAACTTGAAGCGAACAAGACCGTAAGAACCAGCGGAACGGCGAACAACAGCAGATGCACGATCAGCCGCAGCTTCATGGCGTGCTTGCGCGCGACCTGAAATCCCATCTCGCGCATCAGGTAGTTCGCTTCCGTATGCGGGGATTCGAACATGCGCACCTTGCCGAGATGGCCGAGGCCGGTCGCCTCGCCCATGTCGTAGCGCGGACGGTCAAAGTTGATTTCTGCCCAATAGCCGGTCTTGACCAGCCAGGCCAAAACGATCAGCGCAACCGCGAGCCAGCCGAAAACAGGTTTCGCAATGCCGAAAATCTGCGTCAGCGCGACCAGAAGCAGCGCGCCCGTCATGGCGCCGAGCGTCAGATAGGCCGGCGGGACAAGCGAGACGTTCCATTGTGGAATTGGCTTCAGGCTTGCGTAGATCATCGACGTCGTGAAGACAGTGACAGTCGCGAGAATCGCCGCCGCAATGCCGCTGGCTGCGAATATCCCGTCGGTGCGGCTCATGAACACCCAGCCGATGCCGAGCACGGCTGCTGGTACGTAGCACAAAACGGCGGCGACGCCTTCGCGCGACAGCCACGACGTGCGCCATTGCGTGAATGCGCGCATGGCCCGTTCGGGCCGGCCGAGATGGAAGGTGGAACTGAGCAGGCCGGCGGTTATCAGCGCCAGCGCGAGGCCCATGCCGAAAAAGCCGAAAAGCGGCGAGGCTGGCAGCAGGCCGGCCGCGGCGAAGATGCCGAGCAGGGCGAGCAGGCCGTAGCCGGCGCCGGACGCAGTGGTGAAGAAAATGACGGAATAGGCGGGATGCATGGTTTCGTTCTTTCGGAAGAAATCAGCGGGACAGGACCTTGTCGACCCAGCGCAGAAAGCCGCCTGCGGCTTCCGCCGGCGCTGCCGGTTGCGCCGGCGCCGGGGCGGCCTGGCTTTTGTTCTGCCGCGGCGGCAGATATTTGCTGGTCGGCCTGTAGCCGGTCGAGGGCATGAGATCGAAGCCGCCGCGTTCGCGCGTCAGTTTTGAAACGTCCGAATTGGGGTCGTTGAAATCGCCAAAGTGGCGCGCCTTCGACGGACAGGTCGATACGCAGGCCGGCACGCGATCTTCTTCCGGCAGGTTCTTGTTGTAGATCTTGTCGATGCAGAGCGTGCATTTTTTCATCACGCCAACGTCTTCGTCGAATTCGCGCGCGCCATAAGGGCAGGCCCACGAGCACAGTTTGCAGCCAATGCATTTGTCATGATCGATAAGCACAATGCCGTCGGCAGCGCGCTTGTAGGATGCGCCGGTCGGACAGACCGTAACGCAATCCGGCTTTTCGCAGTGCAGGCAGTTCTTCGGGAAATGCACCGTCCTGCCCGCAGCGCCTTCCCCCACTTCGTAAGAATGGACGCGGTTGAACCAGACGCCGCGCTGTTCGGCGCGATAGGCATTGACGTCGGTGAGCGGCGCCGAAATGCCGCCAGTGTTCCACTCCTTGCAATTCGTCGCGCAGGCGTGGCAGCCGACACAAGTGTCGAGATCGATAACGAGGCCGAGACGCTTCTCGCCCGGGCTTTGCGGCAGACTGGTCATGCTTTTTCCGTTGCGCGATGCGAGGGGCCGAAGGCGGCGCCGTAGCGGTTGGTTTCGGGCGCGGCTTCGATGCCTGGCGGCCGTTTCAAGGCGGGGAATTGTGGCTCGGAGATTTCGTCGCCGGCTTCGCATTTCTCGATGGAAACACGCAAGTCGAACCATGCCGCTTGTCCGGTCACGGGATCGGAATTTGCCATTCGCCGCCCGTTCGAATCTTTCGGCAGCAGTTCGCTGATCAGGTGGTTCAGCAAGAAGCCTTTCTTCGCCTCCGGCGCGTCCGGTTCGAGGTTCCACGATCCCGCGCGCTTGCCGATCGCGTTCCACGTCCAGACCGTGTCACGGTTGACGCCCTCCATCAGTTTGACCTGCACCTTGATCTGGCCGTTGTGGCTGGATACGCGCACCCAGTCGCCGTCGGCGATGTCCATTTCCTGTCCGCGGCTGCGGCTCATGTAGAGATAGTTGCGGCCGAGAATCTGGCGCAGCCATGCGTTCTGCGATCCCCACGAGTGATACATGATCATCGGCCGCTGGGTGAGCGCGTGGAACGTGTAGCGCCTGGTGTCGACCATGGCTTCTTCGAACGGCACGTGCCAGATCGGGAGTGGATCGAACTGCGTCTTGATACGTTCGCGCATGTTATCGGGCGGCTGCACGGCGCCATGGCCCTCGGCGGCCAGGCGGAACTTCTGCATCGGCTCGGAGTAGAGTTGCAGAACGATCTGGTCCGCGTGGCCGATGAAGCCCATGTGCACGGCGAACTCGAGATAGTCCTTGTTGGCGAACTTGTAGAACTTCTGCGACGGCTTCATGTCGTGATGCCAGAAGCATTCGTGGTCGATATAGGCCTGCAGCTGGTTCGGATTGGGTTTGCCGCGGCCGAAGGTTTCGCCATTCTCGCCGCGCCATCCGGCCAGCGGGCCTATCCCCGAGCCCGCGCCGCGTTCGTGATTGGCGATGTAATCTTCGTAGCCGCCCGGATATTTGGGCGAACCGTCTTCGTTGGTCATTCCAGGCAATTTCAGCCGTGCGCCGAGATCGAGAAGCACCGTCTGGAACGGGCGTACGTCGCGGTCCGGCTTGACGACGGGTTGACGGATCGCGTCAGCGGGGCCGTCGGCTTCGCAGATCGGCCGGTCGAGCAGGGAAATGCAATCCCAGCGTTCCAGATAGGTCGTGTCCGGCAGCACCAGATCGGCGTAGGACACCATCTCGGAGGCATAGGCGTCCGAGTAGATGATGCGTGGAATCTTGTACTCGCCGGTCTTCTCGTCCTTGTCGGTGAGCATGTCCATGACACCCTTGGTGTTCATGGTCGAATTCCAGCTCATGTTGGCCATGTACATGAAGAGCGTGTCGATAGGGTAGGGATCGCCCCTCCATGCGTTGGTGATGACCATGTGCATCAGCCCGTGCGAGGACAACGGGGCGTCCCACGAATAGGCCTTGTCGATGCGCAGGGGATTTCCGTTTTCGTCGACCAGCAGGTCTTCCGGGCCCGCCGTGAAGCCAAGCGGCATGCCCGGCAGCGGCGTGTTCGGCGCAACGGTCTTGCCGGCCGGCTTCTGGCCGGGCGGAATCGGTTTCGGGAACGGCGGCTTGAAGCGGAAGCCGCCGGGACATTCGATCGAGCCGAGCAACACTTGCAAAAGATGGATGGCGCGGCAGGTGTGATAGCCGTTGGAATGGGCCGAAATGCCGCGCATCGCATGCATGGCGACCGGACGCCCGATGACCTTGTCGTGCTTTCGCCCGGCCCAGTCGGTCCATTCGATGTCGAGTTCGATCGTTTCCTTGAACGCGGCATGGGCGAGTTCGGCTGCAATGCGGCGAATGTCGGCAGCCGCGACGCCGCAGCGCTCCGCAACCGCTTCGGGAGCATAGTCGGCAGACATGTAGCGCTGGGCGATGTGCTGGAACGCCGGCACTGCCTTGCGGCCATCGGCGAGTTTCGTCTCGCCGACGAAGGCAAGCTGAGCGTCCGGCTTGTTGGCGGCGACGAGATTGCCCTTGCCGTCGTGTCCCAGCGGATTGCCGTCCGCATCGCGCGCGAACAGGCCGTGATCGGCAGCGCCCGGATCGTCGATCACCAGCCAGGGCGCGTTGGTGTAGCGCACGAGGTAGTCGAAATCGACGCTACCGGCGTGCAGTAACGCGTGCATCAGCGCCATGACGAACAGGCCGTCCGTGCCAGGACGGATGCCTACCCATTCGTCGGCGATGGCGGAATAGCCGGTGCGCACCGGGTTGACCGAAACGATCTTGGAGCCGCGCGCTTTCAGCTTGCCCATGCCGGTCTTGATGGGATTGGAATCGTGGTCTTCAGCCACACCGAAGATCATGAAATATTTGGCGCGATCCCAGTCGGGCTCGCCGAACTCCCAGAACGATCCGCCGATCGTGTAAAGACCGGCTGTCGCCATGTTGACGGAGCAGAAGCCGCCGTGGGCTGCGAAGTTGGGCGTCCCGTACTGCATTGCCCACCAGCCGGTGAGGGACTGGCTCTGGTCGCGGCCGGTGAAGAATGCGAGTTTGCGCGGATCGCTGGCACGAATGTTGCCGAGCCATTCCGTCGCAATTGCCAGCGCTTCGTCCCATTCGATTTCGACGAACTCGCCCTTGCCGCGCTCGCCGACGCGCTTGAGCGGTTTGCGCAGGCGGGCCGGCGAATAGTGCTGCATGATGCCCGAGGAGCCCTTGCCGCACAGAACGCCCTTGTTGGTGGGATGGTTCTTGTTGCCCTCGATGTAGCGGATCTGCCCGTCCTTAAGATGCACCTTGATGCCGCAGCGGCAGGCGCACATGTAGCAGGTGGAATATTTTACCTCGTCGTGCACCTGGGGCGACAGGTTTACATCGGGTTCGTTGAACATTCGGGCATCTTTCTTTCGTAAGATTTGTGCGAGGCAGCGATGGAGACAGGCGTTCAGGTCTTGGCCGGAGGCGCTGCTTCGGGCATTGTGTCCTGCCAGAAGTCTTCGTCCTCCAGCAGCGGCTCCTGCTTGCCGAGACGCGCGCACTCGACATAGACTCGCAAGTCGCATCTACGGCACATGTCGTAGTCCAGATGGCGGTATATCATCCGCAGCGCATCGGTCTTGGAGCGGAAGATGCGGTCGCGGCCGATGTCGTCGAGATAACCGCCACGCGCCAGAGTCGCATAGGCGCTCTCTTTCATGCGGATGAGATAAAGGCTGCCGCCGCGCTCGCGGATGCGTTTGGCTTCGGCCACCAGCGCCTCGGCTCCGCTCACATCGATGAAGTTTACGCCAGACATGACGATAGCCAGATGCTTGCATTGCGGGCTGGCGCGTTCCTGCGCGCGCAGGTCTTCCTTGAAAGCGTTTGCGGCGCCGAAGAAGAGCGAGCCGTCGAGGCGTGCGACGTGGAATTGCGGGCATTCCGGCAAGTCCATGCGCGGTTCGGTGAACTTGCGGGTCGCGCTCATCGGATCGGGAACGCGCGGCACGAGTTGCGGATGCGAGGCCTTGTTGAGGTAAAGCAGCAGCGAAAGTATGACGCCGGCGAAGATTGCAAATTCCAGTTCGATCAACAATGTCGATGCAAACGTTGTTATCAGGACCGCCGAGTCCGACTTGCTGGTGCGCAGTATCTTGGCGACGTGATGAACGTCGATGAGGCTGACCGCCACGAGTATCAACACGCCCGCCATCGCCGCCAGCGGCATGTGCGCCGTAAGCGGCGCGACGAACGGGCTGATCCCCATCAGGAAAATGCCGGCGAGGATGGCGGACAAAGGCGTGCGAGCGCCGGCTTCGTAGTTTGCGGCGCTGCGATTGAACGAGCCTGTCGCCACATAACCGGAGAAAAACGCACCGGCGCAATTGGACAGCCCCTGGCCGACGAATTCCTGATTGGCGGAGATATGCTGCCCGCTGCGTACAGCCAGTGCACGGGAAATTGATATGGCTTCCGTCAAGGCGAACATCGTCATGGCGAAAGCGGTTGGAGCAAGCAGGCGCCAGGTTTCGATATCGAAGCTGGGCATCGAAAGCGGCGGCAGACCCACAGGCAATTCGCCCACCATCGACACTTGTTGGCCTGCGAAATACTTCAGGCCGGCAGCATACAGGCTTCCGGCGACGATCGCCGAAATCATGTACGGAAAGAACGGGAGATAACGCTTGTTGATGAGGCCGGCGATAATCGTGACGACGCCCACACTGGCGATTGGCCAGGAAATGTCGCGCGCATGTTGGACGATATGCGCCCAGGTGCGCGGAGCGTTCGAACCACCCGGAACGGGAATGCCGGTCAGGTTCTGCAACTGGCTGGTCCCGATCAGGATTGCCGCGCCTGCGGTGAAGCCGATTATGACCGAATGCGAGACGAAATTGACGATGCTTCCGAGCCGAAAGATGCCCAGCGTCAGTTCCAGCAGGCCGACCATGAGAGAGAGCGTAATGGCAAGCTCTATGAATTCCAGCGAACCGGGAACGGCATGGTTGCTGAGACCCGCAAACAGGACGAGCGACGCCGCAGTTGTGGGACCGGACACAAGGTGCCATGACGATCCGAACAGCGCCGCGACAATTGCCGGAATCATCGCCGCGTACAATCCGTATTGCGGCGGCATGCCGGCGATGGTCGCAAGTGCGACGCCCTGCGGCAGGATGACTATGGCGCCGGTAAGTCCGGCTTTAAGGTCCGCGGCAACAGTTTGCCGGCTTTGGATAAAGAGCCACGCCGGCGGCGCAAACATGCGCCGCCAGTCTATCGATCCCGGATGAAACGACGATAATGTCATCCCGCTTTCGACGCCCCTGATCCTGTCCATTCGCCCGGCGGCAACCGCCGAAGCGCATCCGTGTCGAAAAGCCGATTACTTTTCCGGGACATGCGCCATCGCGGCTGCCAGCCGAAACGCCAGCTAACCGGCATAAAGTCTCATTCAGGTCCGGGCGCGAACTGGACACCCGGAGCTTGAATTGTGGACATAAAAGCCAGCGAAGCGGACGATCCCCTGGACGCAAGCTGCAACAATATATTCACAAATTCAAATAGAATTTTCTGAGGGGCATTTTGCTGCAGCGCAACATAAGTGCGGCAGGCAGCGATGTTCAATCCTGTTCGCTGCTCTCCGCAGAAGCCCAGCCTGCCATCGCGGCTGCCCATTGGGCCGCCGTTGGCCGGTCGATTTCAAGGATCGTGTACCGGCGGCCTTCGCGGATGGTCAGGCGCATCAGTTTCATGCCGCTTTCGTAACGGACTTCCTCGATGCGGATATCGCGGCTGTAGGGCGCTTCGATCGTTGCGATCGGCGTTTTTTCAGTCTCGCTCATTGCGGTTCTTCCGAACGAGTCTTCCAGGGCGATTTCTTGCCCTTCCAGTCGGCCTGGTAAAACGCCAGTTCCAGCCTCTTTTCCCATCCGCGCGGAGTATCAGGATATTCCGGCTTGATGTCGAAGAAGAGGTGAATTTCCCCTTCCTGGGCCTTGCGGACAACCAATTGTTCGAATTCCGCGAAGGATTTCACTTCCGGATGCTCGATTACGAGATCGCTGACGTGGGCCATTTTTGCTTTCCTCTATGCCGACCGCGCTTTTGACGATTGGGCGCCGACGACGTTTTTGTAGCGCACACGGTAGAGCAGGCGGTTAGCGTCTTCGTTGCGGTTCGGGTCGAAAGCTGTGCGGGCGTGCAGCACATTGTTGCAGACGATGCCTTCGCCCGGCTCCAGTCGCTTGCGCAGGATGCACGGTTCGTCCTGCAAAATGCGGTAGAGCGTCTGAACAGCCTCTATCGTAGCCGCGTCGTCGCGCCAGATTATGTGCCTTTTGCGCTCAGTGAACCGCATGATCAAGGAGCCGTCTGCGGGGTCCACGGCAAAAACCGGGCCGCTATTGGCAGGCCGGGGCTTGCCGCCGGCGCCTTCGCCGGGGGGAATGGTCATGGCCTGAGGGTGCATGAGCGCGGCGATGTAATCGGGGTTGAGGTCGCGCAGGCGGATATAGGCGATCTCGGGATCGAGAAAGGCGTTCTCGCCGCCGGAACTGGCGTTGCGCACGCAGTGCAGGAGCATGCCGCGAATGCAATTGTCCGGACCATGATAATTGTAATAGCCATCCGTATGCCAGGAGAGCGGCCTATTGGAATAGGGAATGTATCTTTCTTTTTCTTCCTTATCCGACGGCGTAATGGCGACGATGCCATCGCCTGCGGCAGAGCGGTGATCCTCCATGCCGGAAAGACCAAGGGCGGCGGCGAAGCATTTGAGCGCGGAGCGAATCGCGGCCTCGCTGGCAGGCCTGGCGATCCGGTAGATGGCCATGTTCGCTTTCGAACAGGCGTCGATGATCGCTGCCTTTTCAACTTGCGACGGGCAGGCCAGGTCGGCGATTGCGATCGATATGGCCTGCGCAGATTGCGGCGCCTGCGCAAGCTTCCGTTCCCGCCATTGCGCATAGGCGGCTGAATCGGCCAGCGAAAACTGCCCGCGAACAGGCTTGTTTTCAGGCGATTTCGAAGCGATGCCTTGCATGCTCGTGCGGGTCTCCGAAAATGTTGCGATGCAATATTATTTTTGCATCGCAACAACAAATTCTTTTTATAAGATATATGAATATCTATTGTTCACAGGTCGTGGCTGCTGTAAACTCATTTTGTTTGAAGCCGGAGCGAACACGCACCGGAGGGGTGCGCATTCCTGCAGACGGCATTCAAATGTTTCGCGCTCAGGCGTAGACTTCAAGATGTTTCTGCGCTTCGAAATTGCTTTTCGAATTTGCGCGTTGATTGTACCGGGCCGCCGCAAGGGAGGTTACTATGGATGACGCCAAGTCGGGTAAAGATGCACAGGCCTCAGCAAACGGCCAGCACCCCACCCCCAATCTCGATCAGCTCGAAGGCGGGCCGTGGCCATCCTTTGTGACTGGCCTCAAGCGTCTGCGTGACGCGAAAGACAAGCCTTACGCGAAGATGATGAACGACCTTCTGGGTCAGCTTGAGCATTCCTATCAGGAGCGTCTCGGCTTCTGGAAGGGCGGTACGGTATCGGTGTTCGGTTATGGCGGCGGCATCATCCCGCGCTTTTCCGAGGTCGCCGACAAATATCCGGCGTCGAAAGAATTCCATACGCTGCGCGTGCAGCCGCCTGCGGGCTATCACTACAACACCAAGGTGCTGCGCGACCTCTGCGACATCTGGGAGCGTCATGGCTCGGGTCTTATCGCCTTCCACGGCCAGAGCGGCGACATCATGTTTCAGGGTTGCACGACGGAAGCGACGCAGAAGGCGTTCGACGAATTGAACGAAATCGGCTTCGATCTTGGCGGCGCCGGCCCGGCGCTGCGGACATCGATGAGCTGCGTCGGTCATGCCCGCTGCGAGATGTCCTGCTACGACGAGGTCAAGGCGCATCGCTCGGTGATCAACGAGTTTCTTGACGAGATGCATCGCCCGGCATTGCCCTACAAGTTCAAGTTCAAGTTCTCGGGCTGCCCGAACGACTGCGTCAACGCCATCCATCGCGCCGACTTTGCGGTCATCGGCACATGGCGCGACGACATCAAGATCGACCAGGCCGAGGTCAAGGCCTACATCGCCGAACATGGCCGCAAGTATGTGATCGACTCGGTTGTGGCGATGTGCCCGACGCGGGCGATCAGCCTCAACGACGACGATACGGTCGAAATCGACAACAAGTCCTGCGTGCGTTGCATGCATTGCATCAACGTCATGAACAAGGCGCTGGCGCCGGGCGACGACAAGGGCGTCTCGATCCTGATCGGCGGCAAGCGCGCGCTGAAAGTCGGCGACCTGATGGGTACGATGATCGTGCCGTTCATGAAGCTGGATACCGACGAGGATTACGAGAAGCTCGTCGAGTTCTCGCGCACGCTGCTCGAGTTCTTCGCGGACAATGCGCTTGAGCACGAGCGCGTGGGCGAGACAATGGATCGCATCGGGCTTCCGGCCTTCCTGGAAGCGATCGGCGTGGATCCGGATCCGAACATGGTCCAGCATCCGCGCACATCCTGTTACGTCCGTACCGACGACTTCGACGAGGAAGCGGAGAAGTATTTCGAGCGCAAGACGCACAGGGAAGCGCAGGCCGCCAAAGGCATTGCTGCAGAGTAACCGCTCATTACGCGATGCCGCGGGCGCGCGCCCGCGGCGGCCGAAGTTCGCAACAATTCGTATCAGGTCTCAGGGAACTGCCACATGACGAATGCACCCGCCGTGACTCCGCGCCGTCCGGTCGAAACCGGCGTACCGGATCCGTTTCAGTACATGCATCCCATTCTTATCAAGAACTACGGCAAGTGGGCCTGGCACGACCGTCCGCGTCCCGGTGTTCTCCATCATGTGGCGCATAGCGGCGATGAAGTATGGACCGTCCGCGCCGGCACGCAGCGCCAGATGGACGTGTTCACGATACGCAAGCTGTGCGACATCGCCGACGAATTCGCCGAGGGACACGTGCGCTTCACGACGCGCAGCAACATCGAATACATGGTCTCGTCGTTCGAGAAGGTTCCCGCGCTCATCAACAAGCTGCAAACCGAAGGCTTTCCGGTCGGCGGTACCGGAAATTCGGTGTCGATGATTTCGCATACCCAGGGCTGGCTGCACTGCGACATTCCCGGCACCGATGCTTCCGGCGTAGTCAAGAGCCTGATGGACATGATGCACAAGGAGTTCGTCAGCGAAGAGATGCCGAACCGGGTGCGTATCACCACCTCGTGCTGCCAGATCAACTGCGGCGGACAGGGCGATATCTCTATCAACGTGCAATACACGAAGCCGCCGCGCATCAATCACGACCTTGTAGCCAATGTCTGCGAGCGTCCGGCTGTCGTCGCGCGCTGCCCGGTGGCAGCCATCCGTCCGGCCATGGTCAATGGCAAGCCGTCGCTGGAAGTCGACGAAAAGAAATGCGTGTGCTGCGGCGCCTGCTATCCGCCGTGCCCGCCGATGCAGATCAACGGCGCGGATTCGACAAAGATCGCCGTATGGGTCGGCGGCAAGCATTCGAACGCGCGTTCGCGTCCCGCTTTCCACAAGCTGGTCGTCGCCAACCTTCCCAACAACGCACCGCGCTGGCCGGAAGTGGAAGAAGTCGTGCGCAAGATCCTCTATGCCTACAAGGATGACGCCCGCGATTGGGAGCGCCTTGGAGAATGGATCGAACGCATTGGCTGGCCGCGCTTCTTCGAAATGACGGGCTTTGCATTCACCAAGCATCACCTGGATACATGGACCGGCGCGCGCAAGACGATGAACATGTCTGCGCATGTCCGCTTCTGACCCGGCGTAAAAGATAATCCAAGAGGCTGACGAGTGAAGTTCGCAATTGTCGTAAACGAGGGGCCCTACACGCATCAGGCGTCGGATTCCGCGTATCAGTTCGCGAAGGCGGCGCTGGAGAAGGGGCACGAAATCTTTCGTGTCTTCTTCTACCACGATGGCGTCAACAACGGCACGCGGCTGACGGTGCCGCCGCAAGATGACCGCAACCTGCAGAAGCTGTGGAGCGAGCTTGCCGAGCAGCACAAGCTTGATCTCGTGGTCTGCATCGCCGCAGCGCAGCGGCGCGGCATTCTCGACGAGAACGAGGCCAAGCGGCAGGGCAAGGACGGCGACAACATCGCGCCGGGCTTCCGTATCTCGGGCCTGGGTCAGTTGATCGAGGCGGGCATTCAGGCCGACCGCCTGATTACGTTCGGCGATTAGGGCGGGGCTGGCGACATGTCCGACGAAGCTAAGAAATTTCTCTACATCAACCGCAAGGCCCCTTACGGCTCGATCTATGCACTGGAGTCGCTGGAAGTGGTGCTGATCGGCGCCGCGTTCGAGCAGGACGTCAGCCTGGCCTTCATCGACGATGGCGTTTACCAGCTCATGAACGGGCAGGATACTGCCGGGATCGGCATGAAAAACTTCTCGCGCACCTACAAGGCGCTCGGCGACTACGAAGTGCGCAAACTTTACGTCGAGGCCGAATCCCTGGCCGAGCGCGGGTTGACCGTCGACGACCTGCAGCCGATCGTCTGGGAAGACGAGGATGAGGATTACGCCGAAAAGCCCTCCATCCATGTCATCGACCGTGTCGCCATGGGCAAAATCATCGCTGACAGCGATGTGGTCCTGAGTTTCTAGGAGGGGGACAGAGGCCCATGTCGACACTGCACACAGTCAACAAATCCCCATTCGACCGCAATTCCCTGGCGACCGCCATTGCGCACGCAAGCGCGGGTGACGCCATCCTCCTGTTCGAGGATGCAGTCGTCGGCGCGCGCAAGGGTTGCGCCGCGGCGGCGCAACTTGCGTCGGCTGCAGGATATTGCGAAATTTTCGTGCTTGAGCCCGATCTGAAGGCCCGCGGCATGAAGTCCGGCGATCTGGCCGATGGGGTCAAGACCGTCGATTACGGCGGCTTCGTAGATCTCGCCGCCAATCACGACAGGACATGTTCCTGGTTGTAACGAATTTCGTCCCCGCGGGGACGTCTGCCCGAGGAGAGTGAAATGGACACACTTGCAGCATATGAAGTCAACGGCGTCGTCGCCGAGCACGACGAAGAGGGCTATCTGAAAGACCTCAGCCAGTGGAACGAAGACCTTGCCCTGCTTATCGCCAAGAGCGAAGGGATCGACATGTCGCCGGAACACTGGGAAGTCGTGAACTTCCTGCGCTCCTACTATGACGAATACCAGATCGCTCCGGCGGTGCGCATTCTCGTCAAGGAAATGAAGAAGAACTTCGGTCCGGAAAAGGGCGACCAGAAGTATCTTTACGAGCTGTTCCCGTATGGCCCGGCCAAGCAGGCGTGCAAGATCGCCGGTCTGCCGAAGCCGACCGGCTGCGTCTGACGCAATTGCGGTAATGCCGGCCGAAAGGCCGGCAGACAGATAATCCAAGGGGGACGCCTTGTCCGCTATCGTATTCGCTTGCCTGTTTTATGCGGCGACCGCCTTGCTCGTTTTCGGGCTGGCGTTCCGCATCTGGCGCTATGCGACGACGCCGGCTCCCCTGAAAATTCCGACGACGCCGGCTCCCACCACGAAGGCCGGCGTGGTCATGCGCATGGGACGGGAAGTCGTTCTGTTCGAAAGCCTGTTCAAGGCCAACAAGTGGATATGGCTTTTCGGCTGGGTGTTCCACGCAGCGCTGGCGCTCGTTCTTCTGCGGCACGTGCGTTACTTTGTGGAGCATGTGCCGGGCCTTATCGTACTCGTGCAAAAGCCGGGCACGTATGCCGGCTTTGCGCTGGTGCTTGCGCTGCTCGGCCTGTGGGGACGGCGGCTGCTTGTGCCGCGTATTCGCTATATCAGCAATCCGTCGGATCATCTGATGCTGGCGCTGATCATCGGGATCGGTGTCACGGGCTTGATGATGAAGTTCGTCGCGCGCACCGACATTATCGCGGTGAAGCAGTTTTTCCTCGGGCTGATGCGTTTCCAGATCCGCGATCTGCCGACCGATCCCATGCTGTTGGCGCATTTGTCGCTGGTTGCAGCGCTGATGATCGTGTTTCCTTTCTCGAAGCTGCTGCATGCGCCGGGCGTGTTTTTCAGTCCGACGCGCAACCAGGCCGACAACACGCGCGAGCAAAGATATGCGTTGCGCGGCCGGCTTGCCGGCAGCCCTAACCCGCAAGGCTAGGACGAGGGTATCATGGCGCCTCCGAAGAAAAATCCGCTCGAGCCGCAGTCCCACGGCGATCCGCTGGAAATCCCGCAGCTTGCCTGCGGCGCGATGGCCGGCAGCAAGCCGTTTGTTGCCGCGCCGGAACACAACAAGACGCTCGGCTTCCCGGGCGAACTGGTCGACAACTGGAAGGAAAAGGCCGTCGCCCGCCTCGGCGAACTCGTCGACAATTCGCGGGGTTTGCGCGTCTTTCTGGACTCATGCGTGAAGTGCGGCGCCTGCACCGACAAGTGTCACTATTTTCTGGGCACGGGCGATCCGAAGAACATGCCTGTCGCGCGGCAGGATCTGCTGCGCCAGGTCTATCGCCGTTACTATACGTTTTCCGGAAAATACTTTCCCTGGCTCGTCGGCGCGCGGGACATGGACGAAAGCGTGCTCGACGACTGGTACAGCTATTTCCACCAGTGCTCGCAGTGCCGGCGTTGCTCGGTGTATTGCCCCTACGGAATTGACACGGCCGAAATTTCGATGGCTGCCCGAGACATCATGGACACGGTAGGCAAGGGCCAGAAATATTCCAACGAGATCATTGGCAAGGTCTTCAACATCGGCAACAACCTCGGCCTGCCGCCGAAGGCGCTGCGAGCGACTCTGGAAGGCCTGGAAGAAGAACTCGAGGAAGAAACCGGTGTGCCGGTGCGGCTGCCGCTCGACGAAGAGGGCGCCGACATTCTGCTGGTGACACCGAGCGCCGACTTCTTCGCCTCGCCGCACATGGAAGGCCTTATGGGCTATGCCAAGGTCTTCCACGAGGCGGGGGCGAAATGGACGCTGAGCTCCTATGCGTCGGAAGCTGCCAATTTCGCCATGTTCATCGGCTCGACCGAAAACATGCAGAAGATCGCCATGCGCATCCGCAAGGCAGCCGAGGACCTGAAAGTCAAGCGGATCGTCTTCGGCGAATGCGGTCATGCCTGGCGCGTCGCCTACAGCTTCATGGATACGCTGGCCGGACCGTTCGAGTTTCTGGATTCCAATTACCCGATTCCGCAGCATATCTGCGAATATACATATGATCTGATCGAAGCCGGCAAACTGCGTTTCGACAAGTCGAAGAACGATCACATCCGGCTGACCTATCACGACTCGTGCAATGTCGCCCGCGCCTCGCGCATGGGCAAGACGCCGGGCGGGCAGTTCGACATTCCGCGTGCGGTGTTGCGGGCATCGTGCAACCATTTCTACGACATGGCCCCGGACACGATCCGCGAGACGACCGTTTGCTGCGGTGGGGGCGGTGGCCTTTTGACCGACGACATCATGGACATCCGCCTCAAGGGCGCACAGCCGCGCATGCGCGCCCTGCGCGACGTGGCCGAAGAACATGGCGTCACGCACATGGCGGCGATCTGCGCCATCTGCAAGGCGCAATTCTCGAAAGTGCTGCCGCAGTACGGTTTCGAGATGGATTCGATCGTCAGCGTCCACCAGATGGTTTCGAACGCGATCGTCCTGACCGGCTCCATGCAGGCGGCCGAACTGGACGAAGCGCAAAAAGCCGCAGAGCCGGCGTGAGGGATTCAGGAGAAGACCGATGAGCGATGTGAAGGATCCCAAAAAGCCCACGTTTCGCAAGTTCAAGGACGGCGAATCCATGTGGGAATGGAACGATCTGACGTCCAAGATTTTCCAGGCGGACAAGAGCTACAAGTGCCCGACCTATGTGCATCGCACCCCACCGTGCCAGGGTTCGTGCCCGTCCGGCCACGACATCCGCGGCTGGCTCGCCATCGCGCGCGGCATGGACAAGCCTCCGGTTGAAGGAATGAGCTGGCAGGAATACGCCTTTCGGCGCATGATCGAGGCCAATCCTTTCCCGTCGGTGATGGGCCGCGTCTGTCCCGCGCCGTGCGAAGACGGCTGCAACCGCAACGAGGTCGACGATTTCGTCGGCATCAACGGTGTCGAGCAGTATGTCGGCGACTGGGCGATTTCCAACAAGCTTCAGGCGCCGGAAGCGCCCGCTCTCACAGGTAAACATATCGCTGTCGCCGGGGGCGGACCTGCCGGCCTGGCGGCGGCGTGGTTCCTTCGCATGAAGGGGCATGCCGTCACTATCTTCGAGGCGCATGACAAGCTCGGGGGAATGATGCGCTTCGGTATTCCCGGCTACCGTACGCCGCGCGACATGCTCGATACAGAAATCGCCCGGATTACCGGGCTGGACGGCGTTGAAGTCAGACTCAACACGCGCATAGGCGTGGATATCCCCGTCGAAAAGCTGGAAGCCGATTTCGACGCTATTTTCTGGGCCATCGGCGCGCAGCGCGGCCGGCCTCTCCCTGTGCCTGGCGCCGATGCGGACAATTGCATGACCGGCGTCGAATTCCTCGATGCCTTCAATCGTGGATGGGTTCTGTCGACTGCACGGCGTATCGTCGTCGTCGGCGGCGGCGATACATCCATCGACGTGGCCTCGGTTGCCCGTCGTATCGGCAGCATCACCAAACACGCCGAACACGATCAGCCTTCGCACGAGGCGTTCGGCTATACCGCGAGCGACGTCGCGGGCGCGCTCAACCGCGAAGGTGTCAGCGCGACGCTGACCTCATTGTTCCCGCTCGACAAGATGACGGCGGCGCAGCGTGAACGCGAGGATGCAATCCGCGAAGGCGTCGACATTCGCGGTGGCGTGATGCCACTGGAAGTCATGCTGGACGATGCCGGCAAGGTGCGCGCCCTGCGCATGTGCGAATGCACGATGAAGGGCAATGCGCCGCAACCGGTCGAAGGTACGGAGTTCGAGATCGAATGCGATATCGTCATCTCGGCTATCGGCCAGATGGCGGACCTCTCGGAAGGTCTCGAGAAGCTCGACAACGGCCGCGGCGCGATCGCCATAGATCAGGTCTACCGCGTACGCAACACGGAAAAACATTTCGCCGGCGGCGACGCCATCCGTCCGCATCTGCTGACGACGGCCATCGGCCATGGCCGCATCGCCGCTGAGTCCATCGATGAGTTTCTCGCCGGGGAACTCGGCGACAAGCGGCCGAAGGTCGATACGCACCAGTTCGATCTGCTTGAGGAACTGCACGCGCGCGGCCTCGAGCCTTCCGACTACGATCATCAGCAGAAGCGCGGAACGGATGGCGGCAAATTCGCGATTCACAACTACGAGGATCGCGGCGCGGCGCAGATCATTCCGCACAAGGATTTGTTCAAGGGGCACTTCCCGTTTGTGCCGCGCGAAAAGCGCGACGAGCGTCATGTTCACGCCGACAGCGTGATGGGCGATTTCGAAGAGCGCATCATCGCCTTCACCGAAGAGCAGGCGAAGAAGGAAGGCGAGCGCTGCATGAGCTGCGGCATGTGCTTTGAATGCGACAATTGCGTGATCTTCTGCCCGCAGACTGCGGTAAAACGCGTGCCGAAGAAGGAACGCGCTGTGGGCCGTTACGTCTACACCGATTACTCGATGTGCATCGGCTGCCATATCTGCAAGGATGTGTGCCCGACCGGCTACATCCAGATGGGTCTGGGAGAATAGGCGATGCGCCGTCTGGCGGCTTTTTTTCTGGTCCTGTGCTTCGCCATCGCGAGCGCGGCTTCAGCGTCCGCACCCGCGGCGGCGCAGGACAAGAACGCATCCGCCAGGCTGGCGCCTGTCATTCCCAATGGGGAGGGCGACAAATGCGTCGCCGATACTCCGACCATGCGCCGCTTTCACATGAACTTTCTGCTGCACAAGCGTGACCAGACCGTTCATGAAGGCGTGCGGACGAAGCGCTTCGGTCTCGACAATTGCCTGACCTGCCACGCGGTCAAGGGGGCGGATGGAAAGGCGGTGGGATTCGAGGATTCGAAGCACTTCTGCCGCACCTGCCACGATTACGCGGCCGTGAAGATAGATTGCTTCGAGTGTCATAATTCCAAGCCGCCGATGTCGCCACGGGCTGCGGGCAATCTGGCTCCAGCCGATCACGCGGCGCTGTCCAAATATTTGCAGGAGATGGGGCGATGAGTTGCGCATGCGACAGTGGCGGCGCGTGCGGCCAGACCGACAACCGCCGCTCGTTCCTGAAGAAAGCAGCGGGTGCGGTTGCGACGACCTTGCTCGCGCCCGGCGTCACGCTCTATGCGTTTTCCCCGCAGAATGCGCAGGCGCGGTCTCCCGATCAGCCCGCATCCTCGAAAGTGCGCTGGGGGCTGCTGATCGACGTCAACAAATGCCCGCCCGGCTGCAATGTATGCGTGACGGCGTGCAAGGACGAGAATGGCTGGTTCTCAGGAACGGGAATGACCGACGCGCAGTGGATCCGCAAGGTGACCCTGCGCGACAAGGCGACCGGCGCCAAGCGAGAAGCGCCCGTCATGTGCCAGCATTGCGCCGAACCGCCTTGCGTTGACGTCTGCCCCACGGGCGCTTCGTTCAAGCGCGCGGACGGCATCGTGTTGGTCGATAAGCATATTTGCATTGGTTGCCGGTATTGCATGATGGCGTGTCCCTACAAGGCGCGGTCGTTCGTGCATGAGCCGGTTACCGATCAAAAAGTCCATGCGCCGCGCGGTAAGGGAACGGTCGAATCCTGCACGTTCTGCGTCCATCGCATCGATGCCGGCAAGACGCCGGCCTGCGTCGAAAACTGCGCCTCGAAAGCGGGCGGGGCGATGATGTTCGGCGACCTCAACGATCCGGGCAGCGATATCGCCAAAACAGTCGCGCAATTCGCGACAACGGAAATTCGCGGCGATCTCAATCTCAAGCTCGGTGTGCGCTACCGGAACATCTGAGGCAGGCGCAAAACTGCGGACGGACGAAGGACGATGGCGAAAATTGCATTCCGTAAACTTCCCGAATGGGGACCGTTGCTTGCAACGGTGGTAGCCGTCGCTGCCGTCGCGCTGGCGGCCGGGCTCGGTTCGGCCTGGTATATGGAAGAGCACGGCCACATCGTCAGCGGAATGAACAATCACGTCGTTTGGGGGACGCCGCACGTGTTCGCGGTGTTTCTGATCGTCGCGGCATCGGGCGCCCTGAACGTCGCGTCCATCGCTTCGGTTTTCGACCGCGAAGCCTACAAGCCGCTGGCGCGGCTCTCCGGACTTCTGGCCATCGCTCTGCTGGCGGGCGGACTGATGGTCCTGGTTCTCGACCTCGGCCGGCCGGAACGGCTCATCGTCGCCATGACGCACTACAATTTCAAGTCGATCTTTGCCTGGAACATCTTTCTCTACACCGGCTTCATGGTCATCGTGGTGGCCTATCTGTTTTCAATGATGGACCGTGCTGCTTCGAAGAGTCCGACGCTCTACAAGGCGCTTGGCTGGTCGGCGTTTGTCTGGCGGCTCATCCTGACGACGGGTACGGGTTCGATCTTCGGTTTTCTTGTCGCCCGTTCCGCCTACGATACTGCGCTGCTGGCGCCGCTGTTCATCGCAGCTTCGCTGCTGTACGGATCGGCCTTCACGATCCTGCTGCTGGCCGCGCTGGCGCGGCCGGACCGCGATGCGCTGCTGAATGACGACATGAGCCGGCGTCTCGGTTTTTTGCTGATCATATTCGCGCTGGCGGTGATCTACTTCACCGCCGCCTACCACGCGACCAAGCTGTACGGCACGAAGTACCACGCTTTCGAGGCCTTCATCCTGCGCGATGGTGGCGTGTATCCGCTGGTGTTCTGGCTTGGGCAAATCGGTCTCGGGCTGGCGCTTCCGATCGCGATCCTCGTCGCGGTGCGGCACAAAGGGCAGGGGAGCAGACCTCCTCTGATTCTGGCGAGCCTGCTGGTCCTGCTTGGCGGCCTGGCGCAGATGTATGTGATCATCATCGGCGGGCAGGCTTTCCCGGTCGAACTCTTCCCCGGATACGACGTGTCGAGCAGCTTTGCCGACGGCGCGGTGGCGCGCTATGTTCCATCGGCGTGGGAAATTCTTCTCGGGGCCGGGGGCATAGCCCTTGCGTTGCTGATAGTGGCTTTTGCGATCCGGCTGTTGCCGTTTCTGCCGCGTAGCCTGCCGCGGGAAGAACATGGCCCGGCAGGGGCCTGATCTGGAGTACGTCCGATGCGCGAGCCGCATCCGTTTTCGCAATTCGTCAAGATCCTCGGGCGGGGGAAGTCGCTGTCGCGGTCGCTGACGGCCGAGGAGGCCGAAGAGGCGATGCAGATGATCCTGACCGGGAATGCCTTGCCGGAGCAGGTTGGCGCGTTTCTCATGCTGCTTCGCATGAAGGAGGAGACGGGCGAGGAAATCGCCGGCTTCGCGCGTGCGGCGCGGAGCGTCATGGCGCGTCCCGATCAGCTGCCGCGCGTGGATGTCGACTGGTCGTCCTATGCCGGCAAGAAGCGGCAATTGCCGTGGTTCCTGCTGTCGGCACTGGTGCTGGCGCAGAACGGCTGGCGCGTGATGATGCACGGCGTGGAAGAGCATACGCCGGGCCGCGTCTATACGCGCGAAGCGATCGTGCATCTTGGGCTTCCGGTGGCTTCCAGCCTGGCCGAGGCCGCCGGGCACGTCGAAGCCAACAATTTTGCATTCGTTTCGCTGCAGGATTTTTGTCCGCCGGTGATGCGGCTGATGGAATTGCGGCCCGTGTTCGGCCTGCGGTCGGCGGTGCATACGTTCGCGCGCATGGTCAATCCTTTCGATGCGCCGGTGATGCTGCAAGGCATTTTCCATCCGGGCTATATGGAAATTCATCGCGATGCGGCGCTCGTGCTTGGCCAGAAACACATGAGCGTGTTTCGCGGTGAGGGCGGCGAGATCGAGCGGCGTCCGAACAAGCCCTGCGGCGTGATCGCGGTGCACGATGGCGCGGCCGAAGAGGAACGCTGGCCGGCCATGCTGCCAGAACCGCGCCGCCAGCAGGACGCGGACATGAGCCTTGCACGCCTCGGGGGCGTCTGGCGCGGAGAGATCGAGGACGAATACGCAACCGCGGCGATCACCGGCACACTGGCGATAGCGTTGAAAGCGCTCGGCGCAGCATCAGACATGGATGCTGCGCAAAGCAAAGCCAATGCGATGTGGGCCGGGCGCGACCGCTCGCAATTGCCGGCGGCGGCCTGACAGGTGTCGCGGCTCTTCGTATCGGCGGCGCATAAATCGTCCGGCAAGACGACGCTGAGCATCGGAATTGCCGCAGCGCTTGCGGGCGAGGGCTTGCATGTCCAGTGCTTCAAGAAGGGGCCGGACTACATCGACCCGATGTGGCATGCGCGGGCGAGCGGGCGTCCCTGCTACAATCTCGATTTCAATACGCAGGACAGCAGCGAGATTCTCGATCTGGCGGCACGCAAATCCGCCGGGGCGCATTTCACGCTGATCGAGGGCAACAAGGGCCTGCACGATGGCGTCGATCCGGAGGGCAGCGATTCCTCCGCCGCTTTGGCGAAGCTGCTGCAGGCGCCCGTCGTGCTGGTCGTCGACGTGCTCGGGATGACGCGGGGCATTGCGCCCCTGCTCATAGGCTACCAGGCTTTCGACCGGGATGTGAACATCGCCGGCGTCATTCTCAACCGCGTTGGCACAGCCCGGCAGGAAGGCAAGCTGCGCGCTGCCATCGAGCGCTATTGCGACATGCCGGTGCTCGGCGCGGTGGGCCGTAATGGCGCGCTGGAAGTGGCCGAGCGGCATCTGGGCCTGACGACTCCCGCCGAGGACGACACCTGTGCGGCGAAGATTTCCGCCGCAGCCGCCGCAGTGCGCAACGGCGTCGATTTGCGGCGGCTGCAGGAAATTGCCTGCAAGGCGGGGGCAGCGTCCTTGCCCCGCCTGCCAGAGCCGCCCTTGCTGCCGCAATCCTTCACGCTGGCGGTCGCGCGCGACGAGGCGTTCGGCTTTTACTATCCGGACGACCTTGAGGCGTTGCAACGCAATGGCGCACGCCTAGTCTTCTTCGACGTGTTGCGCGATGCGCACCTGCCTGATGCCGACGCTCTTTTCGTTGGCGGCGGATTTCCCGAAATGCATGCGCAGCGCCTTGCGGCCAACGCTCCCCTGCGGGCGGACATCGCCCGGCGGATAACGGCCGGCATACCGGCCTACGCCGAGTGCGGTGGGCTGATGTATCTCGGCGAAAGTATCGAGATTCATGGCGAGCGCCATGCGATGGTCGGGGCCATCCCCGGACGCTCGGTGTTTCACAGCCGTCCGCAAGGGCGCGGGCTGGTGCGTCTGGTCCCGGCCGCGGGCCATCCTTGGGCATTGGCGGCGGGGGGCGCTCCCATCCGCGCGCATGAGTTCCACTACGCCTCTTTCGAGCCCCGGGCGGCCGGCCTGCAATTTGCCTACGAAGTTGCGCGGGGGCACGGCGTTGACGGCAGCCGCGATGGTATTCGGGTCCACAATCTGCTCGCCAATTTCTCGCATCTCAGGGACACCGCGCAATGCAACTGGACCGCGGCCTTTGCCGGTTTTGTCCGCTCGATTCTTGCCGGCAAGGCCGCCTGAATGCTGGCGCGTGTGCAGAAGCCGATTGCACAATTGCGATTGGAAGCGGCGCGAATTGGCCCTAGTTTAGGAAACGCCGGGCGAAAGCGCCCGGGTGTTCTGTCAATGGGAGGTGGATGATGGACGATCTCGCGCGCAGCAAGGCCGGGCGGATGAAGGCCGGCGACTTTGATCAGGAATTGCTCGATCTTTACGACAAGTTTTGCCACGGCATGATCGATCGCCGTGCGTTTTTGGATGGCGCAGCCAAATTCGCCGTTGGCGGCGTTACTGCTGCGGCGCTGGTCGAAATGCTGATGCCCGATTATGCGCTCGCCGCGCAGGTCGCGCCGAACGATCCGCGCATCAAGACGGAAACGATCACCTTCAAATCCCCCAAAGGTAACGGCGACACGAAGGGCCTGCTCGTCAAGCCCGCCAAGGCCGGCAAATACGGCGCGGTCGTCGTCATTCACGAAAACCGCGGTCTCAATCCTTATGTCGAAGACGTCGCCCGCCGGCTGGGAGCTGCCGGCTTCATCGCGCTCGCGCCCGATGGTCTGACTTCGCTCGGCGGATATCCCGGCACGGACGACAAGGGCCGCGAGATGCAGGCGAAACTCGAACCCGGCAAACTGCTCGAGGACTTCATCGCTGCGCATGGATATCTTAAAGGGTTGCCCGACGTGAACGGCAAGGTCGGCGCTGTCGGCTTCTGCTTTGGCGGCGGCGTCGTCAACGCCATGGCCGTTCGGCTTCCCGATCTGGCTGCCGGAGTGTCCTATTACGGCCGTCAGCCGAAGCCGGAAGACGTCGCCAGGATCAAGGCGCCATTGATGATCCACTACGGCGAACTGGACAAGCGCATCAACGCGGGCTGGCCGGCCTATGAGAAAGCGCTGAAGGAAAACAACAAGACCTACGAGACTTTCTTTTATCCGAAGGCCAACCACGGCTTCCACAACGATACGACGCCGCGTTACGACAAGGAGCAGGCCGAATTGTCATGGAAGCGGACGGTCGACTTCTTCAAGAAGCATCTGGGCTGATACGGCGTCCGGTTGGTGAATGACATAACGCCCGGACTGGCAGCAGTCCGGGCGATTGTCTTCCGGGAACGCTCTACTCTGCCGCCACGACGCGCACGGGTGCACGGGGAGCGGGCAAGCGAAAGCGCACGAAATTTGTCAGGCGGTTGCGTACCCGGACCAGTGGCATCAGCCAGCCGGGAACCTGCTGGCGCAGAAAGGCGAGCTTGCGGACGTAGACGTCCACCTCCCACACCATCCATGTGCCTTGCGGAAAGAAGGCGACGTCGCCGGCCCGCAGGGTGCGGCTGACGCCATTTGCGCCGGTGACAGTCACCTTGCCCTCGACAATATGGACGGTTTCGTCGACCGCGAAATACCAGCGGAACGCGCCCGCCGTGCATTCCCATTCGGCGCTGGAGGAACCGCCATCGCCACTCTGCGCGATGGTGCGCGATCTGGCGCGCGGCTGGCCTTCGAGTATCCAGGAAGGGTTGATCGGCGCATCGTTCAACTCAACGCTGCCCATCGTGTCGGTCAGAAAATCCTGCGTTGTCATGTGCATTGGCCCGTAATGCGGCGTTCGGTTGGGTGAAACATCATGCCATCTCAGGATGCCACAATCTTTGCCGAACGCCAGCGAAAGCCAAAGTCTTGGTTTCGGAACACGGTTTCCGGATATGGTTTACGCCGCGCCGCTATTCGGCGACGTCCTTTCGGGCGGCCTGGCCCGAGAAGAAGCGATTTTCGGGCCGGGGCAGGCCGAGGTTCTCGCGCAAGGTGGCCCCGTCGTAGGCGGTGCGAAAACGGCCGCGCCGCTGCAGTTCGGGCACCAGTTGATCGACGAATTCCGTCAGCCCGCCCGGCACCCAGGGAAACTGGATGGTGAAGCCGTCGCAGCCGCGTTCGTCGAGCCATTCCTCCATGCCGTCGGCGACGCTCTCGACCGTGCCGACGAAATTAAGACCTGAATGACCGCCGATGCGCTGGGCGAGCTGGCGTACCGTGAGGCCTTCTCGCTGCGCCAGTTTGATGGCGTTGTCGCGGCTGGTGTGCCCGGCTTCGGTTTCGGGAATGTCGTTGGGTAGCGGAGCGTCGAGGTTGAACTGCGAGGCGTCGCAGCCCAGGGCGATGGAGAGGGAGGCCAGACCGCTGTCTTCGTGTACGCCGGAGTCAAGCTGGCGGCGCTTTGCCTTTGCCTCTTCCAGCGTGCCGCCGAGGATCACCATGGCCGACGGCATGATCTTGATTAGGTCCGGGTTGCGGCCGACCCCGGCGGCGCGGCCCTTCACGTCGGCGTAATATTCCTTTCCGTCAGCGAGGGTGCGCTGCGAGGTGAAGATGACCTCCGCGGTTTCTGCCGCGAGTTGCCGTCCGGCATTCGACGCGCCGGCCTGCACGATCACCGGCCAGCCCTGCACCGGGCGGGCGATGTTGAGGGGGCCGCGCACGTTCAGAAACTCGCCTTGGTGGTCGAGGACGTGGATCTTGTCGGGATCTGAGAAGATGCCGCTTTCGACGTCGCGGATGATGGCATCGTCCGCCCAGCTGTCCCACAGGCCGGTCACGACATCGTAGAATTCCTTCGCCCGGCGGTAACGGTCGTCGTGCGCCATCATTTCGGTCATGCCGAAATTCTTGGCAGCATCGGGGTTGGACGTCGTGACGATGTTCCAGGCCGCGCGGCCGTTCGAGATGTGATCGAGCGAGGCGAAACGCCGGGCGATGTGATAGGGCGCGTCGTAAGTGGTCGAGGCCGTGGCGGCCAGGCCGATGTGCTTCGTCACCATCGACAGCGCCGACAGCAGTGTGAACGGTTCGAAGCTCGTAACCGTGTGGCTGCGGCGCAGGGACTTGAACGGCATGTTCAGGACAGCCATGTGGTCGGCCATGAAGAAGGCGTCGAAGCAGCCGCGTTCGAGATGCTGGATCAGTTCAACCATGCGAGGCAGGTTGAAATTGGCGTCCGGCCACGCGCCGGGATAGCGCCACGCGCCCGTGTGTATGCTGACGGGCCGCATGAATGCGTTGAGGTGCATTTTACGCTGGGCGCTCATGGCTGAACCTGTTCCACGGGAGAATTCGGGAAATCTGTTTGCTCATCCTAGCGTTTTACCCGGCGGCGGTGCAATCTCTGCTCCGGCGGGAGGCAGGCGCGGACGACAGCGCAAACTTCCGGACCTCGAAGCAACAGGCCAGCCGAAAGGCCGATCGAACCAGGGACGAAATCCGTTGCAAGATATTCTGCAAAACTTCTTCTACCCGCGCGGCATCCTGTTTGTCGGCGCATCGTCCGATCCGCAGAAGCTGGGCGGACGCCCGCTCGATCAAACCAAAAGGCTTGGCTACAAGGGCCAGGTCTACCCGGTCAATCCCGGCTCGCCGGACGTGCAGGGCTTCAAGTCTTTTGCCTCTATCGCGGATGCGCCGGACGATGCGGATTTCGCAGTGATTGCGGTTCCCGCGAAGGGCGTCGAGGCTGCGGTGGCGGCTTGTGCGCAAAAAGGCCTGCCGCTCGCGGTGATCCTGAGTGCAGGTTTCGCGGAAAAGGATGCCGAAGGCGAAGCGGCGCAGGAACGGCTTGTCGAGATCGCCCGAAAATACGGCATGCGGCTCATCGGCCCCAACAGCATGGGCGGCATGAGTTTCGAGACCGGCTTTTCCGCCACGTTCACCGGCATCGGCGATCACACCGGAAAGGACTGGCCGAAGCTGGGAAACATCTCCATCGCCAGCCAGAGCGGTTTCGTCGGCTCGCATCTCATGGCGGCCTTGCGCGACCGCGGCCTCGGCGTCGCCAAATGGGTAGCGACCGGCAATCAGGCCGATATCGATGTCGCAGATTGCATCGCCCATATGGCGGCCGATGAAATCTCGAAAATCATCGTCACCTATATCGAGGGTACGAAAAAGCCGGCGCAATTGCGCGCGGCGCTGGAGCTGGCGCGCGCCAACGGCAAGCCGGTGATCGCGCTGAAGGCCGGGCGTACCGATTTTGGAGCGACCGCGGTTGCTTCGCATACAGCTTCGCTGGTTGGCGGCTACGACGTTTACGAGACGGTGCTGCGTCAGGCAGGCGTCTATCCGGCGCGAGGGGTGGGCGAACTGGTGGACGTGACGGCGGCGTTTGCAACCGGGCGCAGGCCACGCGGCAAGACGCTGGGCATTGGCACCGGCTCGGGCGGCTTTGGCATCATGGCCTCGGACGACGCGTCCGACTGGGGGTTCATGCTGCCGGAACTGCCGCAGGAGGGCAAGGATCTGGTGCTGGCCGCCAATCCGCTCGCGACGGTGCGCAATCCGGTCGATGTCGGGTCGCTCGTACCGTTCGGCGCGGCTATCGAGGCGCTGTCGCGAATTGGCAAGTACGACAGCATCATTCTGACTATCGGTCATTTCGGTCTGCTCGAACACGACATGCCGAAGCTGCTGGGCCATCTCGAAAAAGCGATGACAGCGCAGCCGGAGCAGTATTTCTGCATTTGCGGCGATCTGTCGGAAAGCTGGCGCGAGAAGTTCCAGGCCATCGGCGCCTTTTATGCGCAGGACCTGCCCGGCGCGATGCGCGCCATTGCCGCCGTGCGTGATTATGCGGCAGGGCCAGGGCTCGAAGAAAGTCCGTCGGCGGAACTGCAGAATGACCTGAAAAATATCGACCTGGCCGCCTTTGCCGGCGGGGAACTCGCCGCGAAAAAACTGGCGCAAAAAATCGGCATCCGCGTCACGCAGGACATTCTGGCGGCGGACGCGGAGGCTGCGGCTGGCGCGATGCAGTCCATCGGTGGCCCTGTCGTGCTGAAGATCGCTTCCCCCGATATCGCCCACAAGTCAGATGCGGGGGGCGTGCGCATCGGCGTCGAGGGCGATGGGGCCGTGCGCGCGGCGTTTACGGAGATTGTGGCGAGCGCGAAAGCCTATGCGCCGCAAGCCAGAATCGACGGCGTGCTGGTGTCGCCGCTGGTCAGGGGCGGCACGGAAGTCATTCTTGGCGTCAAGCGCGACCCTGTGTTTGGCGCGGCGGTGATGATCGGGCTTGGCGGCATTTTCGTCGAGATATTCGGCGACACCGCGCTGCGGGTTCCACCCTTCGGCATGGAAACGGTCAGAGCCATGATCCGGGAATTGAAAGCCTGGCCGCTGCTGGCAGGCGCGCGCGGCCGCAAGCCGGCCGATTTGGAGGCTCTGGCGCAGGCGATCGTCCAGCTGGGAGCTTTCGCCGATGCCTGCGGCGAGAAATTCGAGTCGTTCGAAATCAATCCGCTGATTGTGCTGCCGGAAGGCGAGGGCGCCATAGCCGTGGACGCGCTGTTGAATATTGACTGAAGCGGGCTGCGCCTGCTGACAAGGCGGCGCCCCCGATGGTATGGAACGAGGGACAGCATGGTTAACGGACTTTAGTGGGGCAAGTGCGGCATGGACATTTCCGGCAAGACGGCCGTCGTCACGGGCGGAGCATCGGGTCTCGGCGAGGCGACCGCGCGGGCGCTGGCGGCTGCGGGCGCGAAGGTCGCTATCGCAGACATGAACGAAGAGCGCGGCAAGCTGGTGGCCGGAGAAATCGGCGGCAGGGCCTGGAAGCTCGATGTGTCCAACGCGGCCGAGGCCGAGCGCTTTTTCGATCTCGTCGACAAGGAAATGGGTCCGCCGCGCGTGCTGGTAAACTGCGCCGGAATCGGCGTCGCCAAGCGCATGACCGGCCGGGATGGCGCAATGCCGCTGGAAGAATTCATTCAGGTGATCAACGTCAATCTCATCGGCAGCTTCAACATGATGCGGTTGGCGGCCGCCGCCATGTCGAAACTGGAGCCGCTCGGCGAAGAGCGGGGCGTCATCATTTCCACGGCATCCGTCGCCGCTTTCGAAGGCCAGATTGGCCAGACGGCCTATTCCGCCTCGAAGGGTGGCATTGTGGCGCTGACCTTGCCGGCGGCGCGCGAGATGGCGCAATTCGGCGTCCGTGTGCTGGCCATAGCGCCGGGCCTCTTCCACACGCCGCTGCTCGCGGCCCTGCCACAGGAAGCGCAGGATTCGCTGGCTTCCGCCATTCCCAATCCGCGCCGTCTGGGCAAGCCGGAAGAATTCGCCATGCTGGCGATGCAGATGGTGCAAAATCCCTATATCAACGGCGAAGTCGTGCGCCTCGACGGCGCGCTGCGCATGGCGCCGCGCTGAAGTCTGCCGAAAGCGCACCTGCCGCGCTGCCGCCAAGGCCAGACCGAAGCGATGGACGCAGCGAGTAAAAGGGTACAATTCCGCCATCGTTTTGCATTTTTTCTCGTTTCGCGATAGGTCTGCTTCATTCGCCAGCGCCCCATGGCGCGGACGTTACGCGACCGCCCGAGCGCAGGTCTGCGCATTGCGCATGGCGAACAATGCTCGATCCGAGCCAAACCAGAATCCGGAGGGATAATGCGAAAGTTTCTTCTCGCGGTTGCGGGCCTTGCCATGGCTGCAAGCCCGGCAGCAGCCCAGAAATACAACCTCACCGTTGCCGGCTACAGCCCCGGCGGCCTCGTTTCGACCATCGGAATCGGCATGGACAAGGCGCTCGCCGCGCAGTTCCCCGGTTCTGCCGTAACTTATCAGACCAGCAGCGGCGGATTGGCCAATGCGGTGCTGGTGGCAAGCGGCAAGACGCCGCTCGGCTTTATCGGCGATCATGAGATGGCTGTCATCGTCAACGGCCGTCCGCCATTCAAAAAGCCGATCACCAGTCTGCGCCTGCTGTTCAGGCCCTATACCGGCGGCAGCCGCTTTCAGGTCAGCCATGTGCTGGTCCGCAAGGATTTCGCCGAAAAGCATGGCCTGAAGACCTTTGCTGACCTCGCTGCGAAGAAGCCGCCTATCAAACTGGCGCTCAACCGGCCCGGCAATAATGACAGCGAGGTCAGTCTGGCGATGCTGAAGCAAATCGGCGTTACGCAGGACGACATCAAGAAATGGGGCGGGCAGATTGTGCGCGCGGCCTCGCGCGAACAGACTTCGCTCATGCTCGACCGCCGCATCGACGGCTTGATTTTCGGCATTTCCTACAATCATCCCCGCGTGCGCGAAATCGCCAAGGGCGTCGATGTGGTGATGCTGCCGATCACGAAAGAAGTGGCGGAAAAGGCCGCAGAGGAATGGAGTTCCTCGGTCTGCAGTTTCAAGGCGAGCGAATACGAATTTCTGGCCACCGACAGTTATTCCGTCTGCGTCGGCTCGGGCACGTATGTGAACGAGAAGATGGACGATGCGACCGCCTACAATGTCACCAAGGCGATGTTCGAACAGTTGGACAAGTACCAGTCCGCCCATCGCCTGCTGGCCAAGGCCGTGACGGCGCAAACACTGGCGGAAAAAGGTCCGGCGCCGTGGCATCCGGGGGCGCTCAAATATCTGAAGGAAAAGGGCCTGGTGAAGTAATCCGCCAGATCGCTGATGCAAAAGAAATCCCGGAGTGTTTCGCCGCTCCGGGATTTTCTGTTGACCGGCTCAAACGCCCAGATAGGCCTGCCGCACGCCGTCGTCGTTCAGCAGGTCCTTGCCCGTGCCGGAGAGCACGATGGCGCCGTTTTCCAGCACATAGGCGTGGTTGGCCAGTTCCAGCGAGACGGCGACATTCTGCTCCACGAGCAGCACGGTGAGTCCGTCTTCGTTCAGCTTTTCGATGATGCGAAAAACGTCCGCGACAAGATTTGGCGCCAGACCCAGCGATGGCTCGTCGAACATGATGAGCTCCGGCTTGCCCATCAGGCAGCGGCCGATAGCCAGCATCTGCTGCTCGCCGCCGGACATTGTGCCGGCGAACTGCTGCTGGCGCTCGTGCAGGCGCGGGAACATCGCGAAGACGCGTTCCAGCGTCTGTTTTTTGTCCGCCCGCCCGCGCGGGATTACAGCGCCCATATCGAGGTTTTCGCGCACGGTAAGGCCGGGGAAAATCTGCCGGCCTTCGGCGACCTGACCGACGCCGAGATTGCAAACCACGTGGCTCGGCGCGCCGGCGATATCCTGGCCTTTGAAGACGATGCGACCCCGGCGCGGCTTTTCCATGCCGGCTATGGTGTGGATGAGCGAGGATTTGCCTGCGCCGTTGGCGCCCACAATCGCCACAATCTCGCCGGTGGGGATTTCCAGCGATACGTTGTCGAGCGCCTGTGCATCGCCATAGAAGAGATCGATGTTCTGGATCGAGAGCATCAGACCGCTCCCTCGCCGAGATAGCAATCGAGCACGTCCTTGTTGCGCACGATATCGTCCGGCAGGCCCTCGGCGATTTTCTTGCCGTAGCTCACGACGACGATGTGCTGGCTCATACGCATGACGGCGCGCATGACGTGTTCGATCAGCAGAATGGTCAATCCGGTCTCGCGGTTGAGCTGCTGGAAGATGGCGACCATCTGGTCGGTTTCGGTCGGCCGCAAGCCGGCCATGACTTCGTCCAGCAGAAGCAGGCGCGGTTTCGTCGCCATGGCGCGCACGACCTCGAGCCGCTTGCGGTCCGGCAGCGTCAGGCTGGTGGCCTTCAGGTTGCGCTTCTTCCACAGGTCGAATTTTTGCAGCAGCGGACCCACCTCGGCGCGCGCTTCCTCGACGCCCGATGTGGCGCGCAGCGCGCCGACCATCACATTTTCCTCGACGGTCATGTCCTTGAACGGCTTGACGATCTGAAATGTGCGGCCGATGCCGGCCGCGCAGATCTGGTCCGGGCGCAGCCCCGATATTGTCTTGCCGTCGAACGTCACGCTGCCGCTGTCGAGTTGGAACATGCCGGAGATGAGGTTGAAGACCGTCGTCTTGCCGGCGCCATTGGGGCCGATAAGCGCCGTGATCGAGCCCTTTTCGACACCAAAAGACACACCGTCGACGGCGCGCAGGCCGCGGAAGGATTTCGCGACGTTGTCGAGTGCGAGAAAGGGCGCTGTCATTGTCCGTCCTCCTCGCGCCCGGGCTTTTTGACGAGGCCAAGCGTGTCCCTGATCCACGGCCAGATGCCGGCCGGTTTGAACATGACGATAATGACCACAACGATGCCCCAGATGAAGAGCTTTACGCCGTTGAGTTTGAGGGCCGGATCGATGACCCGCGCGGCTTTCAGCCAGCCTATGGCTTCGGTGATGAATTCGCCCAGCGGCGTCAGCAGCAGCGCGCCGGCGATTGGTCCGAACAGCGTGCCAACGCCGCCGACGATCGGGCCGAGCGTGAATTCGATCGACCTTTCGACCGAGAAAGTCGAGTCGGGGTAGAGCCCGTTCTGGTAAAATGCGTAAAAGACGCCGCCGACACCCGCCATCGCCGCAGCAATCGAAACTGCGTACATCTTGTAACGGAAGACATTGATGCCGAGCGCCTGTGCGGCTTCCTGATCGTCGCGGATTGCCTGCCAGTAATATCCAAGGCGGCTTTGCAAAAGCATCCGGCAGGTCACAAGGGCCGCGGCGGCCAGCGCCATTGCTAGATAATAGAACATGATCGGATCGCCGCGCAGGGTCAGCAGGTTCACGCCCTTGCGGCCGTCTTCGGTGACCGGCAGATACAGTCCTTGCGCGCCGCCAAGAAACGCCGTGTTGTCGATGACAATGCGAAAGAGTTCGGCGAAGGCGATGGTCAACAGCGCGAAATAGACACCGGCAATCGAAAAGCGGAATCCTAGATAACCAATCAATGCGGCGATGGCGACGGCTACGGCGACGCCCGGGATCAGTCCGACGATGGCAGGCACGCCGTATTTCGAAAAAAGCAGACCCGACGTGTAGCCGGCCAGGCCAACGAACAGCGCATGACCGATGGACAGCAGGCCGGCAAAACCGAGCATCAGGTTCCACGACTGGCCGATCAACGCGAGAAACATGACGGTGGTTGCCACCGTCAGCACGTAGGAACTCGCCCAGAACGGCAGCGACACCAGAACTGCGAGCAGCAAGAGGAGCGCGGCAACTCCGCGCGCGGTCATGCTGGAAAAGAGATTGCCGTCCTTCATCATGCCGCCTTGCCCAAGAGGCCGCGCGGCTTGAGCAGCAGCACGAGAATCAGAAGTCCGAAGCTGAATGCGGATTTGAGCGAGGGCTGAAACAGGAGCGCAGCCAGGGCTTCGGAAACGCCGATCAATACGCCGCCCACGAGCGCGCCGACCATGCTGCCCAGGCCGCCAATGATGACGATGATGAAAGCGAGCAGCGTGAAACTTGGTCCCGCGGCAGGTTGCGTTTCGAAAATCAGGAGCATGATACAGCCCGCCGCGCCCAGGCAGGCTGTGCCAATTCCGAAGGTCAGCGCATACAGCCTGTCGACGTTAAGGCCGACAACGCGCGCGCCGGTGATGTTGTCGGCACAGGCGCGGATGGCCGTGCCCGTCGTCGTGAAACGGAAAAAAGCATATAGAAGGGTGGTGACCGCAACGGCGGCGATGGCGGCATAAATGCGCGTCGCGTCGATGATGACGTTCCCGAAAGCATAGGACTTCAGCATGTAGGGAAGATCGGGCGCTTGCGGATCAGGACCGAACACCATCAGGCAGGCATTGACGAGGATGACCGCCAAAGCGGCCAGCAGCATGAATTGCATGTGATCGGGCAGATGCGCGACGCGCTTGATCAGCAGACTCTGCAGCAGGTAGCCGAATACGAACAGCGCGGCGGCGGCGATGGGAATCGACAGCAAAGGGTCGAGGCCTGCCAGGCGCAGCAGCGTCAGCGCCAGATACATGCCCAGGACCATGATTTCGCCATGCGCGAAATTGACGATCTTCATGACGCCGAAGATGACCGAAAGGCCAAGGGCGGCCAGCCCGTATACAAGGCCAGTCAGCACGCCGGTGCTCGCGGCGTTGACGATTGTCCAGAAGTCCATGACGCGCCCCGATAAAAAAGCCGGATGCGGCGCATGTCCGCATCCGGCATGACGGCATCTCTAGCCGCGTTTTGCCCAGGGCGTCATCGGCCACACCGGCTTGGTGACGGCGGCTTCTTCCGGATAGACGACAAGGTTCTTGCCGCCCCGGTTTTGCACGACCGAATTTTTGACGTTCGGGTTCTGTCCGCTCGCATCGAATGTGATGCCGGGGCCGGTGGTGACGTTGTTCTTGATGTTCGTCTTCTGCAACGCGGCCTGCAAATCCTGGGCCTTCGTCGAGCCGGCGCGCTTGAAGGCGTCGAGCGCGATGAGCACGGCGTCGAACGTATAGGCATGGTTCGTGTTCGCGTTACTGCCGATGCTCGCGTATTTTTTCAGGAACGCCTTTTCCAGTTCCTGCGAGAGCGGCTTCTTGGCGTCGAACCACGGTATGAGATTGATGACATCGTCGCCGTACTTGCCGAGCGCCTTCATGAATTCGTACTCGTACCAGCCCGGGCCGGCGTTGATGATGCCCATCATGTCCCAACGCTGCTTGACGATCTCGCGATTGAGCTTGATCGCGTCGAGCAGGCGGCTGACGGTCATCACCGCTTCGGCGCCGCTGGCCTTAGCCTTGCGCACCTCGGCGGACAGGTCTCGCGCGAGCGGATCGTAGGCGATGGAATCCACAATCTTGTAGGGCATCTGGAATTTCGGCGCGAGCTTGCCGAACGCCGCGGCAAGCGGGCCGCCGAAAGCATCGTTGACGTGCAGCAAGGCAATGGTTTTCGGCGTATGGCCGGTCGACTGGAACAGCCACTTCTGGTTGACGAAGGCGTCCTTGACGATCATCGGGCCGGTGGGGAAGTTGCGGAAAATCCACTTGTAGCCTTGCGTCGTCAGCTGTGGCGCAGCGCCGATGTTGACGATCAGCGGAATGTTCTTCTGTTCGCACACCTGTGCGGCGGCCAGCGTCTGGCCGGAATCGAAGCAGCCGACAACCACATGCGCGCCTTCGTTGATCAGCTTTTCGGCCTGGGCGCGGGCGACATCGACCTTTGTTTCGGTATCGCCGAGCATGAATTGGCAATCGGAATAGCCGGCGCCTTTCAGGATGTCCTTGGCCAGGTCGGCGCCGCGCTGGCAGTCGATGCCGATTTGCGCCTGCGCACCGGAGCGCGGCAGCAGAATGCCGATTTTCAGGGGCCCGGATTGTGCGCGCACGATCGACGGCATGCCGAGCGTCGCGGCGGCGGCCAGCGAAGCCGAACCCGCCGCAAAGCCGCGCCGGGAAATCAGACTCAGATTCTTATCGGAATGATCGCTCATAGCTTCCTCCACATATGCAATGCCGTGTCTGTTGCGAACGGCGATTGCGAAACGGCGACTATCGTTATCCGCATCTTTTGCGGACTTTCCGGCCGCCCGAGGCTAACGCGTCCTCACCGCAGCGGCAAGCTGCCGGGGTGGGCGCTGTTCCAGACGGCATTATTGTGATAATCTATAACAGTTATGAAGTATAATGCAACCAAAGAGGAGCGCGCTGGCCGCAAGGCGCCCGCGCAGGGCAAGTCTGCCGCGGCTCGCGGCGCGGCGCGAAAATTACGCACCGAAACCGGCAAGATTGCAGCTACAAAAAGTCCGCTGGCGGAAGCTTCGCCCGGCGAAGTGGACATGGGGCGTCTGCCGGGCTTCATCGGCTATCCGCTTCGGCGGGCGCAGTTGGCAATATTCGAAGACTTCAACCGGACGGTCGGCAAGCTCGGCCTCAAACCCGGCCAGTTCAGCGTTCTGACAGTGATCAAGGCCAATCCGGGTCTGCGCCAGACAGCCGCTGCGGAAGCGCTCGGCATCAAGGGGCCCAATTTCGTGGCTGTCGTGAACGAACTGGAACGCCGCGGCCTGGCGGAGCGGCGGGCGCTGGACCGGCGATCCTATGGGCTCTACCTCACTGGAGCAGGGGAAAAGCTTGCGGACAAGGCGGCAGCTGCGCTCGCACGGCGCGAACGAAAGTTCGATGAGGCGCTTGGAAAAGGCGGCAGAGCGGAGCTCATGCGGTTGCTGCACAAGCTGGCGCAGTTTTGAAGCGGTTCGGAATTGGACCCTTTTCTTGCCTCACATGTCACGTACATTTTGACAAAATAACGGGCATAAATGCCTATAATGGGCAATAAGGAAAACTTTTCGCCTATCTCCGGCTGGCATGTCTGCCAGCGCTTGCTTCGCAATCCGTCATGGTGTTGAAAAGCCGGACCGGAGGGATGCGGGCTGCGGCGTCATTGCCATGCGAAGACGCGGAAGGCCCGCCAAAAAGGAGGAGACCTCATGCAAAAATTCGCCGCTGCAGGCGCCATTGCCGCTGCCATCGTTCTCGCCGCTCCAGCCCTGGCGCAAGAGAAACTCGAAATCGTTACGCTTCCGGCCGGATCCGTCGCGCATGGCGCAGGATCGGGCATTGCCGGTGTCGTGTCCCAGAAGACGAAACTCAAGATTTTGGCGGCGCCCTTTGCCGGGCCGCAGGTCGTCGTGCCGCAGGTGGATGCGGGCAAGGCTGCTTTCACGCTCATCAACGTCTTCGATACGCACAACGCGTATACGGGAAAGAAGCCCGACTACAAGAAGGCGCACCGTAACCTGCGTCTTGTCTCGGTCGGCTACGAGAATACCGGCGCGGCGCTGGTTCGGGTCGAATCCGGTATTGCCAGCGTGAAGGACCTTAAAGGCAAGCGGGCTGCCGGACTTTATTCCGCCCACAAGACCTGCGGCGCGGTTGCATCGGCCGTTCTCGCCAACTGGGGGCTGACGTGGAAGGACGTTCGCGTTGTGCCGGTGCCCAGCGTCGTGCCGGGCGTTGCTGCTCTCGGCGAAAAGCGCGTCGACGTCACGCCATGCGGCGCTCTCAACATGGGCATCGTGCGCGAAATCAACGTGAAGTCTCCGATACGCTTTCTGCCGGCCAACCCGGACAAGGCGGCCATGGATGCGGCGCGCAAGGAATTCACCGGCATGCGCGCGAAGCTGTTCAAGAAAGGCTCTGCGGAAGGCATCCTGCAAGACCAGCATGTCATGGTCTACGACTTCTACATGTTGAGCCACGCCGGCATGGCGGAAGAAACGGTCTACACGCTCGTCAAGGCGATTTGGGAAAACCTGCCGGAAATCCAGAAGACGCATGGCGCCCTGCGCACCTGGACGCGTGAAGGAATGGCGAGCGCCGACGTGACCGCGCCTTATCACGATGGCGCAGTGCGCTGGTTCAAGGAAGCGAAAGTCTGGACGCCGGATATGGAAGCCGCGCGGGCCAAACTTCTCGGCAAGTAAGGTGGCACACGCTGGCCGTGCGACGGTCGGCATTCTTCAGGCCGGAACCGATAGATCAGCGTGCGTTCAGATGGAATCATTTGAACGCACAAGAGCTGATCGATTCCAAAGATTGGAGCATCGTTATTTGCGAAAAACCGCAACCGCTTTTTCGCACGATGCTCCATCGGTTCCGGCTTTTCGCGGTTTTGAGATATGTCCGAAAACCAGATGAGCCCGAATACCGATACGTCCGAACCCAGCGAGCGCGGGTTTCGCGCGCTGCAAGGCGGCTGGCTGCTGCTGTCGCGCACGATTCTGGTGGCGCTGCCGGTCACGATGATCCTCTTCGCACTGCACATTCCCTCCGATTGGCTTGGCGTGACGCTATGGCGCGAGCATGTGGCGCTGCTGGTGCTGTCGCTGGCGCTGGCCGCGACCTTCATCGCGGTTCCGGCCTTCGCAGGTCGCTCCGCGCAGGAGGCTGCCGCACCACCTGCCTACGATGTCGTGCTGGCTGTTCTGGCGCTTGCCGTCAGCTTCCGCACCGCGTGGAATTACGAAGAGCTGATGTCGTCCGGTTACGCCGGCATTTCGCAGGGCGCCTATCTCAACGTCGCTTGTTCCGTCCTGATGATCCTGCTTGTTCTTGAAGCGATCCGCCGCTTCACGGGCTGGCCGCTTGTTATCCTGTCGGTCGCTTTCATCTGCTATGGCGCGACGGCGGAAAAATTCCCCGGCGTATTCGGCGGGCGCAAGTCCGATTTCGACTCGCTGCTGCTTTATCTCAATCTCGATACGGCTGGATTGCTCGGCGCACCGATCTCGGTCGTCATCTCCGTCGTTTTCGCCTATATCCTGCTCGGTTCGGCGCTGTTCCGGCTTGGCGGAGGGCAGATGTTCATCGATCTGGCGATCGCCAGCATGGGCCGTTTTCGCGGCGGTTCGGCCAAGGCCGCCGTTGTCGCATCCTCGTTGTTCGGAACGGTGTCCGGCAGCGCCGTCGCCAATGTGGCGACGACAGGCATCGTCACCATCCCGATGATGAAGAAGGCGGGCTTTCCGCCCAACCGCGCGGGCGCTGTGGAAGCCGTCGCCTCGACCGGCGGGCAGTTGATGCCGCCGATCATGGGCGCTGCCGCTTTCATCATGGCGGACTTTCTCAACGTTCCCTATGCGCAGGTCGCGCTGGCGGCGCTGTTTCCGGCGCTGCTGTTCTATTTCGCGGTCTTCGTGCAAATCCATCTGGCTGCGCGCAAGGCGGGCATGCTGCCGGTGCCGGCCGAAGAGCGTCCGCGCGTGTCCGATACGCTGGCGAAATACTGGCCGTTCCTCGTGCCGATCGCGGCGCTGATCTATTTTCTCTTTTTCACCGGTCTGCAGGCGGACGCTGCCGCGATCTGGACGACGGTTGTCATCTTCGCCGCCGCCATGGTGCGCAAGGAAACCCGGCCCGATTGGCGCAAGCTGCTCGAAGTGCTGGAAGCAACTGGCCGATCGCTGCTCGACCTTATCGCGATTACCGGCGCGGCAGGCTTCGTCATCGGCGTATTGTCGATCAGCGGGCTGGGCTTTTCACTAAGTCTGGCCATCGTGCAGCTCAGCGGTGGAAATATCGCCGTGCTGCTGGCGCTTACGGCCTTTACCGCATTGGTGCTGGGCATGGGTATGCCGACGACCGCCGTCTATATCCTCATGGCGACGCTGATCGCTCCGGCGCTCGTCAAGGCCGGGATCAACCCGTTCGCGGCACATCTGTTCGTGCTCTACTACGGCGTGCTGTCGATGATCACCCCGCCGGTGTGCCTGGCTTCGTTCACCGCGGCCTCCATCGCACGGGCGGGCTTCATGGATACCGGCTGGCAGTCGGTGAAGCTGGGCTTCGTCACCTTCCTCGTGCCGCTCCTGTTCGTCGCTTCCCCCGCGCTGCTGCTGCAGGGAGACAGCAAGGTTGAAATCGTGCGAGCTCTTGTCACCGGCTTCGCCGGTTGCGTATTCGTCGCCGCTGGCTTCGAGGGTTTTCTCGGGCGGGTGTTGAACGCCGCGCAGCGGGTGCTGGCCTTTGTCGCGGGCATCGCGCTGATGCTGCCGGAAGGGGAGAAAGTCTCCGGCTTCTGGGCCGGCTACAGCGACAAGACCGGCGCGGCGCTGGCGGTCCTGCTTCTTGTCTGGCTCTTTTTTGCGGGGAAACAGGCGGGCGCTGCGGGGCCAGCCCCGGAAAAGGCGTGAATTTCCCGATGCCGCAAAAAGCGTCGTCGGCGGATATTGAAATCGGCGGCGAATACGGGCAAATAGGGCAGGTCCGTGGGCGGTCACATCGCGCCGGACATGCGGGTGTAGCTCAATGGTAGAGCAGCAGCCTTCCAAGCTGAATACGAGGGTTCGATTCCCTTCACCCGCTCCAATACCGCCATCTTGACCGCACTCACGCACCGCGCGTGTCCTTCACCCGTTTCGCCTTGAACTCGGTTTTTGGCAGCGTGTCAGGCGGGTTCACCACCACGCCGACGCGGACTTCGCAGCGGGTGCGTATTTCGGCAGCGACTTTTTCTGCCACCGCGCCGCCGGCGTGATCGGCGTGTTCGCACACGATGGTCATGACGTCGAGGCCGGCCTCGTCGCGGGCGATGACGATTTCGTATTCGTCGCCGATGCCCGGCACGGCGCGCACTGCTTCTTCAATTTGCACCGGATACATCTTGATGCCGCGCAGGTTGATGAGATCGTCGGCCCTGCCAGCAAAAGAACCGACGGCGCGCGCATGGGTCCGGCCGCAGGCGCATTTTTCCTGCGTGAACGTCGCATAGTCGCCGACGAGAAAGCGCAATTGCGGGGAGGATTCCGAATTAAGGCTGGAACAGACCGTCAGGCCGCGCTGGCCCGGCGCGACCGCTTTTTTCGTCTCCGGATCGACCGCTTCCCAGATCTGGATGTCTTCCATCACATGGGTCGCCACCGGCTCGCCGGGCGTTCGCGCAGCAAGGCAGGAATAACCGCCGACATGGGGCGAACTCTCCGTGCAGCCATAGAATTCGACGAGCCGCGCGCCCCATAGCTTCTCGATGCGTTCGCGGGTGGACTCGATGCCCATCGCCGGTTCGCCGCCGACGAGAATCGTATGCACGGAAGTCGCTGCCGGGTCCTCGCCCATGTTTTGCATCACGCGGGCCAGATGCAGAGCGTAGGAGGGCGTGCAGACCAGCATGGTCGGCCTGAAACGCAGGATGACGTTGGCGCGCATTTTCGCGTCCATGCCGCCGCCGGGAATGACGGGCAGATCGAGCGTTTCCAGCGCCACCTGCACGCCCCAGGCGAAAACATGGGGACCGTAGCCGGAGAGGATGAACGTCGACTCGCCCTTGCGAAAGCCCATGGCGTGCATGCCGCGCGCATTCGCCCACGCCCATTGCACCCTGTCGACATGGGTATAGCGGAAGGGCCGCGGCGTGCCGGTGGAGCCGGACGAGGAGAACAGCATCCAGCCGCGCTCGCCCCAGATCGTATCGTCCACAGTGGTGTAGCGGCCCCAGGGCTGGTGCGCCGCGACATCGGCCATCATCTCGCTCTTGTCGATGACCGGCCATTTTTCGAGGTCTTCCAACCCGCGATAATCGGCGGGCGTCTGGCCCAGCTCCTCGAAGCGCTCGCGATAGAATGCGCTGTTCTCGTAGAGAAACGGAACAACGGCACGGATTTTCTCGCTCTGAATGGCGGCGATCTCGTCGCGCGAGGCGCATTCCAGGCTGGGCGACCAGATGTCTGCCGTTGCCGGGCGGGCAGGATCGCGGCGGAATTTTTCCAGCGTTTCCAGCCATGTCTTGCGGGTTGCTTCTGCGCGGTTTGCAGTCATCGCCTGTCTCCCTTTGCCGCTGTTTTAACGGCAGGGACAGGCGCGTCAATGCGCAGGCAGCGCAGAGGCGGCGCTGTCGCATTGCACCGGGCGGCGGCAATCCGTACAACGCCTGCAACAAGGAGTTTGCCGATGACCGCCGTTCCCGCCCAGCGCCCGCCCTTCCGCGCCGATCATGTCGGCAGCCTGTTGCGTCCGCCCGAATTGCGCGAGGCGTTCCGCACCCGGGCTGCTGGGCGTCTCGATGAAACGGCATTCGCAGACATTCAGGATACGGCGATCTGCGATGTGGTAGCCATGCAGGAGGCCGCCGGCCTTCATGTTGTTACCGACGGCGAGTTCCGGCGCGGCTCCTATTGGGGGCGTTTCGTCGAAGGGCTGAAGGGTTTTGTCATCAAGCCGGCGTCGTTCAAATTTCGCGACGGCAAGGGTTCGGAGCTTGATTTCACTGCGCCCTACGCAGCCGGAAAGATTGTCCGTGAAGAGCCACTGGCGCTCGACGAATACGAGTTCATGCGCGGCATCACGAAAGATCGTCCGGGCCTGATGCCGAAGATCACCGTGCCGTCGCCCTCGACGCTGCATTATTATCGTTTCGACGATTTCGGCGACCGTGGCGTCTATCCCGACGAGGATGACTTCTTCGCCGATGTGGCGAAGGTTTTTCGCGACGAGATCAAGGCGCTGACGGGTGCGGGCTGCCGTTACATCCAGTTCGACGAAGTCGCGGTCGCCATGCTTGGCGACCCCCATGTACGGGCGCAGACGCAAAAGCTGGGGCAGGACCCGGATGCGCTACTCGGCAAATACATCGATCTGATCAACGAGGCCGTTGCTGGCGCTCCATCGGACTGCCTGTTCGGCGTTCACATGTGCCGCGGCAATCTGAAAGGGCATTTTCTGGCCGACGGCGGCTACGACCTCATCGCCGAGCGCTTTTTCGGGGAAACGAACGTCACGCATTTCCTGCTTGAATACGATTCCGTCCGTGCGGGAGATTTCACGCCGCTGTCGCATGTGCCGAAGGACAAGGGCGTGGTGCTCGGCCTCGTCAGCTCCAAGCGGCCGGCGCTTGAAGCGAAGGACGAGTTGAAGGCGCGCATCATGGACGCAGCTAGATATTGCGACGCGGACCGCCTCGCCATTTCGCCGCAATGCGGCTTTGCCTCCACGGTTGCCGGCAATCCGGTGACGCCGGAAGACCAGAGCGCAAAACTGCGCCTGTGCGTCGAGGTGGCGAAGGAAGTGTGGGGGTAGGGGGGCTCACGCCGCCTTCTTTCCCCACAGCCGTTCGCTCGCAATATCTGCGCCGTCGCGCAGCGCCTTCAGTTTCAGCCAGACGGCAGGCTCGATCACCCATTCGCGGTTGGTGAACGTGCCGAAGCCGCAGTCCGTCGAGGCGATGACGCGCTCACGGTCGCCGACGGCGGCCACGGCATCTTCGACGCGCCGTGCGACCACTTCCGGGTGCTCGACAAAATTCGTCGTCGTCTCGATCACGCCGGGGATCAGCACCATATGCGCGGGCAGCGGAACTTCCCTGAAGGCGCGGTATTCGTGGGCGTGGCGCGGGTTGGCGAATTCGATGGAGAGATAGTTCGCCTTGCACTGGTAGAGGGCGGGCAGGATTTTCGCCAGCGCGATGTCATAGACATGCGGGCCTTCCCAGTTGCCGTAGCAGACATGCAGGCGCACGCGGTCGGCGGGGATGCTTTCGATGCCCTTGTTGATCGCCGCGACATTGCGCTCACATTGCTTGACGAATTCCGCGTCGCTCATGTCGCGGAACATCATGGTGCGATCCATGGCGAGGTCCGGCGCATCGATCTGCAATACAAAACCTGCCTCGTGGATTGCCTCGTATTCCTTCTTCATCTCGCCGGCCAGCGCATCGAGATAGGCATCGTGGCTGTCGTAATGGGCGTTCAGCATGGTCGAGGAGATGATGCCGGGCGAGGCCGCGGTCATGAACATTTCCTTGAAGGCGCCAGCCTCTCCGGCGATGCGTTTGGCGCGCGCCAGTTCGGCCTTGATCGGCGCGGTATCGAGATATTTGATTTCGGCCTGTGCTTCCGGCGCATTCTGCTGTTTCGACGTCGCCGGAAAGCGGCGCATGAGCATCTGCACGAGTTCGGGAAAATTCTCGAACTCGATGCCGCGGCGGCGGTTGGAGACGCCGGCAAAGCCGCTCATGCGCTGCGGCACATAGGTCTGGAAGCCGACGCGCTGCTGCTCACCGTCATTGCCGATGTCGATGCCTGCTTCTTTTTGCTTTTCGATCACATGGCGGACGGCAGCGTCCATCTCACGGTCCATTTCAGCCTTGTCGTAGGCCTCCCCTGCCTCGCGCAGCACCAGCAGTTCGGACAGTTTCGCGTTGCGCGGGAGGCTACCGACATGGGTCGTCAGGATGCGGTCTTGGCTGGTGAGCATGGTCAGTTCCTCTCTTGCCGCAATCGCGATTTTTCTTTTGCGGCAGGGCAATCTAGCCGAATTCGCTTCCGGGGCAAGAATCAGGCTGTCGATGCAGCAGTCAGATGGACCCGCTCGTTATCGCGCTGCTCTTCGTGCCGCGTTCGCGCCCATTGTTGTTGCGCAGGGACTCGATCTGGTATGGTTCGGCTATAAAGTCGCGGCCGTGAGGGATATCGCGCTTATCACGCCACCGGTCGGCATGAATGTCTGCGTGCGGAAGAGGGTGCTGGCGCAGGTCGAGGGTGTCACCATTTTCCGCGGGCTGCCGCCCTTCACCGCCGCGGACATGATCCAGCTTGCGCTGCTGGTGGCGTTTGCGGAGACCAGCCTTTGGCTCGGCGCGCTTTTTCGTTGACGGGTTGGGCCCGGCGGAGCTGCCATGGAACGATTGATCGCCATCCTGAGCACCTTCAAGCTTACGGTTGAGATGGTTCAGCCGCTGATCGGTGCTGCCGATCTCGCCGCCGCAGCGGTATTTGCGATTACCGGTGCGCTGGTAGCTTCGCGCAAGCGGCTGGACATCGTCGGCTTCATATGGCTGGGCGTTGTCACCGGCGTCGGTGGCGGTACGGTTCGCGACCTGCTCATCGGCGCGCCGGTTTTCTGGATTGCGAATACATGGCCCGTCGTCGTCTGCGTCGCCGCGTCGATCATCGTCTATTTCGCCGTGCAATTCGTGCGCAACCGTTACCGCCTGATCCTCTGGCTCGATGCGGCGGGGCTTTCGCTCGTTGCCATAGCCGGCACGGCGAAAGGCCTCGATGCCGGAGCTGGCCCGCTGGTTGCCGTCGTCATGGGTGTTATCACTGCTTCGGTCGGCGGGATCCTGCGCGATGTGCTGGGCCATGAAGAGTCGGTGATTTTGCGCCGCGAGATCTATGTTACCGCGGCACTGGCGGGTGCGGTGCTCTATGTCGTCTGCATCGGGCTGGGCGCACCGCGCCTGTGGGCAGGTGCGGCGGGCGTCGCTACGGTGTTCGGAATCAGGGCCTGTGCTCTTGCCTTCGGCTGGTCGTTGCCGGGACCGCCTGTCCGCAGTCCAGCCGGAGGCGATGACGCCGGATAGGACCAGGAACCGGTCCGGCCCCCGGCTGTGTCGACCGAGTGCCGGCGGAGCCGCAAAGCATTTGCCTGTCCGGTTCAGGCCGTTACAATTACAGGCACACATCAACGCGGCCCGTTCCGCGAATCAACCGGAAACTCACCAGGGACCAGCAATGACTCGATTTTCCATCGCCCAGCCTGTCACGCAGATGGAGGCTCCGCGTCTTACCTCCGGCAAGGGCCGTTTCACCGACGACGTGAAGCTCGATAACCAGGCGGTCGGTTTTTTCCTGCGCTCGCCGCACGCCCATGCGGAAATCGTCTCCATCGACACGCGCGCGGCCAAGCAGATGCCCGGCGTCATCGATATCCTCACCGGCGAGGATTACGAGAAGGACGGGCTTGGGCCGGTCACCGGGGCATCGCCGCTGAAACGCCGCGACGGCAAGCCGATGTACAGGCCCTGGCGGCCCGCGCTCACGAAAGACAAGGTCTCCCACATCGGCCAGGCAGTGGCGTTCGTCATCGCCGAGGACATCTGGGCCGCCAAGGACGCCGCCGAGGCGATCGAGATCGAATACAGGCCGCTGCCGGTCTCGCTCTCCACGGCGGACAGCAACCAGCCCGGCGCGCACCGCATCTACGAGGATTGCGAGAACAACGAGGCGGCATTCGTCGAGCGCGGCAACGCCAAGGCCGTGGACGAGGCCATCGCCAAGGCCGCCCATGTCGTGCGCGAACGCTTTGTCGTATCGCGCGCCGCAGCCATGACGATGGAGCCGCGCGCCGTCAACGCGCACTGGGACGAGGGCCGCGACCATTACACGATCTACGCCTGCCACCAGCGTCCCTACGTCTGGCGCTCGGTGATGACCAAGTTTCTGTTCAAGATACCCGAGCACCAGATGACGCTGATCGCCGGCGATGTCGGCGGCTCCTACGGCATGAAGGGCGGGCTCTATCCGGAAATCCCGGTTGCCGCATGGGCGTCCAAGCGCACAGGCCGGCCCGTGAAATGGACCTGCGAGCGCTCCGAGGCGCTGATCGCCGACGATCAGGGCCGCGACATGGTGATCGACGCGGAACTCGCGCTCGACAAGGACGGCAATTTCACCGCCATCCGTTACCGCTCCAACAACAATGTCGGCGGCTTCGTCACCATGCTGGGCTTCCTGACGACCGGCAACATCCTGTCCGCCTGCGAGGGCCCGTACAAAACGCCAGTCGCGCACGGGCAGGGGCACACTGTGCTCACCAACACGCTGCCGGTTTCCAACTATCGCGCGCCGGGCGGGGCGCCGGGCGCTTATGTGCTGGAAACGCTGGTGGAGTTGGCGGCGCAGGACATGGGGCTAGACCCCGTGGAATTGCGCCGGCGGAATTTCATCAAGCCCGCCGACATGCCGCACAAGGGCCCGCTTGGCGGCGGCATCGACTGCGGTGATTTCGAAGCGACGATGGACAAGGCGCTGAAAGCCGCCGACTGGAAGAACCGCGAGAAGCGCCGGGCTGAGGCGAAGAAACGCGGCAGGATCTACGGCATCGGCCTTGCCACCACCATCGACCCGAGCGCCGGCCCGTCGCCGGAAACGGCGGAACTCAGGTTCGATCCCGGCGGCACGCTGACGATCCTGTGCGGCTCGACCGCGCAGGGCCAGAGCCACGAGACCATCTACATGCAGATCGTCTCGCAGCACCTTGGCATCGACGTCGAAAAAATCCGCGTCGTCGAGGGCAATACGGAAAAGCTCTCGTGGGGCACGGGCACGGGCGCGGCGCGCACGGCGACCATCGGCGGCACGGCGGTGTTCAACGCCACGCAAAAGGTGATCGCGAAAGCCAAACGCATCGCCGCGCATATGCTGGAAGCAGGCGCCGGGGACATCGAACTCAAGGACGGCGAATTTTCCGTCGCCGGCACGGACAGGAAAGTGCCGCTGCAGGACGTGGTGGAGACGGCCTTCAACCCGGCGAAACTGCCGCCCGATATCGAGATCGGCCTGTTCGAAAACGCCACATGGTCGCCGGAGAGCGGCAACGTGCCGAACTCGGCCCATGTCTGCGAGATCGAGATCGACCCGGAAACCGGCGTGACGGAAGTCGTACGCTACATCGCCATCCACGATGTCGGCGTAGAGCTGAACCCGCTGCTGGTCGACGGCCAGGTCCACGGCGGCATCGCGCAGGGGCTGGGACAGGTGCTGATGGAGCATGTGGTCTACGACAGCGAGGGCCAGAACCTCACCGGCTCGTTCATGGACTACGCCATGCCGCGCGCGACGGACCTGTGCATGTACGAGGTGGACCGCAATCCAGTGCCGACCGACACCAATCCGCTCGGCGTAAAGGGCGCGGGCGAATGCGGCACCGTCGGCGCGCTGGCGGCGGGCATGAACGCCATCAACGACGCGCTGCGGCCGTATGGCGTGCGGAATTTTCAGATGCCTGCTACGCCTGCAAGGGTTTGGAAGGTGGTGAATGGGGGAGTGTGAATTTTTTCGGATGACGCGAGTTTATCGTGCCGCAACTTTAATTATATGCTAGAAAAATTATAAATGGCTTGACGCATTTTGAGATCGAGGACGAACATGGGCAGTCTCTCCTCCATTATTCAAAAAGCACTACTCTCAAAAGGGTATTTTCCTAAGGAGCTGCCGCCAGTATTTACGACATCTGATTTCGGGCACTGTGTGAATCCGATATTGTCTGATTGGGAGAGTGGAGGAATTTTTAAGATAAAATCGGCGAAGGAATTTTCTAAGGTCGATGGAAAGAGGCTTAGAGGAAAATCGGGCTTTTCGAAAATTCCGAACGCTGAACCAGAAACAATATCTAAGCCAAAGAAGATTTACGAAAGGCGCAACATCCACATTGTTCACCCCGTCCCGCAGGCGTTATTGGTTCGCGAGATTGCTGAGAATTGGCACACAATTCAAAAGTGGCTTTCGCGGCAGGCTTATTCTGAAGATGAAGTTATCATATCTGATAACTATGATAGAGCTATTAAGGGTATAAATTTTCAGTTGCATCGCGCGAAAACTAATTTTATTGAAGCGACCGCTGATTGGCTAGTGAAGACTGATATTACTCGTTTTTACCCAAGTCTTTACACCCACTCGCTCTCGTGGGCGGCTTATGGCAAGGAGGCAGTCAAAAATGATCTCAGAAAGTACGACGGTTCACTTGCAGATAGACTGGATGTCTTGGTCAGAAGCTGTAACCGAAATCAAACTGTAGGCATACCCATTGGCCCCGAGACGTCGCGCATCCTTGCTGAAATCGTATCGTCTCGCATTGATCATGACTTTTCTAATTATGTTCAGAAAGTGCTAGATCAATCTGTCCCAAAACGTCGCAAGTTGTTTGACAAAAATACAGTAGATCGCTTGCAAGATGACTGGACGGTAGGCACGTCATCACTTGAGCGCGCCGAAAATATTCTTAGTATAATAACTAAGTGCTATCGTGAATATGGGCTTGAAATTAATGGATCGAAGACAAGTGTCACTCATCTCATGAAATCTGAAGGGATAAGTTGGAAATCCGAAATAGCCGCTTTCTTATCTCATAGGCAAGGAGTGCTTCATGGTCAACGCCTTGTCGAGTTCTTAGCGCTTTGCCTTCGATTGCAATTGGAAGTGCCGAATGCGCCAGTGCTCAATTATTCACTATCAATCGTCGAAGGTCGTAGATTCGAAATAGATGATTTGCATTCGGTCGAGACCTTTTTGTTGAAAGCAGCTGCAATTGCGCCCAATTCCCTCGATCGAATTTGCCGGATCGTTCTTAATCTTAATCATGAGACTGGCAAGCTGTCGAAAGGCAGGTTTGTTGCAAGATTTATAGAATTGGCTGAACGTCATATTGAAAACGGCTCGCTTTATGAAGTCATTTGGCTGCTCTATACTGTTCGCGGACTAAGACAACCGTTTCTTTCGAAGCGAATCGTCGAGTTTTCAGAATACGTTCAATCGAGCGCACTTCGTCTGTTGCTTCTTGACATGGATCAGCTTCGTTTGTGCATTAAATCGCTTCCTAAAAAAACGTGGGAGTCAGAGATATCGGCTGATAGATGCCTCAAGGATTGGACTTGGCTCTATTCATACGAATCCGTAAGGAAGGGATGGCTGCATGCTCCAGCAAGTTTTCTAAATTCACCATTCTTGAAGCCGATGCATACTCGAAACGTCAACTTTTATAATCCGCGACGTAACATTGCTCGATCAAAATCGGTGAAAAAAATAGCTGCAAGCATTCGGAAGGCGGATAAAATTCAGGTTACAAGGCTCGTTAGCCAGCTAAGGGGAATTGAGCACATTTTTGATTTCGATTTCGAATATTAGCAACTCAGGCCACTTAAAGCGACCGTTCTCGACTTCTCGTTCTCGTGCTTCGATACGCGGACCGCAGGCGGCGTCTCGAAGGATGGTTTGTGGCACGGGACTTTCTTGCGCTCCGAGGCGCCCGGCGACGGGCCGGGGCCGGGCGGGATGACGGGATGTTATCCTCAAGGCTTGCGCATGGACAGTGCCTGGTAGCTGATCGCCCTATGCCGGTTCTTCCGCACCGCCGTTCAGCATGGCGTCGAGTCTGGCTATGAGTTCTTCCGCGCCCTGGGCATGGGGATCGAGTGTCAGTTCCGTGCCGTCGCGGAAGCGGACAATGGCGCGGCCCCACATTGTCGTTGCAAGCGCTTCGACGTCGTCGAATGCGCGAACCTGCGGCGCGCCGCCCTGCGTGAAGCGGATCGTAGTGCCGCGCCAGAATATTGCGCGCCGCGCGAGGAGCCAGCACTGGCATCCAAGGATGATCGTACCTGCTCCAAAGGCGAGGATCAGGTAAAACAGGATCGACATTTGCTGTTCCGCGTCCGGGCGCGTGGAGCCGACGAAAAGCCAGACGTAGGACATCAGTATAACCAGCGCCGTCCCCAGCCCCAATCCCGTCCAGTGCATCGGGCCGGCCTTGATCGCGCGCCAGCCTTTTCGGTTCGGGCGCGATTGCGCGCCCAGCATCGCCAGAATGCCGACCACGCCGGCTGCAATCGCGCCGATAAGGATACTGCGAATAAGTTCAAGGCTCGTCAGCATGGCATGGCCTTTCGTGCGCCCGCCACGGGAACAGGTTCAGGAACACGCCGGCCGTCGGGCGAACGGCCGGCACTCGCGGCACGGCATCTTATCCCGGGATCATGTGCGCCAGCTTAAGGTTCGAAAGTCATTTTTGTCTGAATTGTCTGAATTATCTGAATTGTCCGAATTGGATGTTTCACGAGGGGCGCAATTGCAACTCTTCAAGCCAGGCGTTCAGACGTGCGCGGTTCACGCCGAGATCGGAGCGGCCAAAGCGCAGGCGTGAGAGAATGGAAAACGTGCTGCCGCCCGTACCGGCCGGGATCGTCCTGATGGTTATGTAATCGGGGAAGCCGAACCATTTGCTGCGCACAACATAGGTGATGTGACCTTCGTTCACGCTGCCGGCGAGGCGCACGGCCGAATGCTTTCGCGCCACGGCATCGAATCTTTCCAGCAGGGATGTCGGGGTCTCGGCCGAAACATATGTGCCGGGCGTGACCAGGACACCTGCCGGCCCCGGATCCGGGGCGGTTGCCGGATCGGTATGCCACCTTGCAGCATCGCTGGGGGCCAGCCGGATATAGGCGAGAAGCGCAAGAATTGCAGCGGCGAGAACAAGAAGCGCAGGTTTCATGCAATAAATCCGGCAAGGGGCGGCGGCGGCTCTCGTTCGAAGCCGAACGCAGAATAGCACAGTGTCAGCGTGTTTTGCGTTTGATTCCAGATACAAAGCAAAATTTTCCCACTCCCTGTTTCCACACCCATAATCCGCCCATCGCCGTCCAAGCGAGGGGCCAGTCTCGAGCGGTCCTGACGGGCGGGCGGCGAGCGCTTCCTCCGGCGTGTTCTCTTACCGGGAGCGCACGCCCGGGGCGGAATCCAGCAGCGTGGTTCGGCCACGCATCAACCCGAAAAATTGCGAGACTTTTCGGGCAAAGTTGATGCGCAAAGACTCAAGGCCTCCGCCCCGCGGGGACACTACGGCCTCCGCGCGTCACAGGATGACTGGCCGGCATCCTTCTTCAGAAGCGGCGACGGTAAAGTGCGGCTCGCAGTTCGATAGAAAAGCCGAGCCGGAATGCGGGGACGCCGCATTCTATAAACTATACGAGCGGTTGCCCTGCATTCCGGCCCCTCGTGTTTTGATTGCTCCCAAGCCCCGGACGTATCGCGCCGCGGGAATGCGGACGGCTGTTCGAATAGCGAAAGCATCCTTGAAAAAGCTTCCTTGGAAAAGCGTCCTTGGAGATGCACACTTTTGGTTTGCTTCTCGGGATGCGGTCAGCGGCGAGGCCGGGCGCGTTCGCAACCGCCTCTTTTGGGCACACATTGTGTAAGATCAATGCTGGCGGTTGGCGGCGAGTGTATTTGTGAACCATCTGCAATAGTCCAACGGAGGAAGAGCAATGACCAAAAGTCTAGGCAGACGGGATTTCCTGAAGGCGATGCTCGGTGTCGGCGTAGCCTTGGCGGCGGGGTCCATGGCCTCTGACGCGGTAGAGGCCGCGCCGGCGAAACCGGAGGCCGATTTACCGGCCGAAGACGCAATCGAAACGCAAGGACGAGGTCGTGGCGGCGGTCGCGGCGGTCGTGGCGGCGGTCGTGGCGGCGGTTTCCGCGGCGGCCGCGGTGGACGCGGCGGTTTCGGCGGCGGACGGCGTCCGGGTTGGGGCAGACGTCCGGGTTGGGGCAGACGTCCCGGCTGGGGCGGGGGTCCGCGCCTGTTTTGCCGATGGACGCGCGATGCATGGGGCCGGCCGGTTCGCCGATGCTTCCGGCGCTGGTAAATAATTGCGCGCACGCCGCAATGAAGGTTAAGGCCCGGAGTCTTCCGGGCCTTTCGATTGTTGGAGTTCCGAGCGATCGGGCACAGACGTGGACGAGGCGGCTTCCTGGTGGCGGCGTTGCCGGTGGCGCGACTGGCGCAAGGTTCGAACGTGGCGTAATCTTCGTGGCCGTGTCCTGTTTCGAACGGCATGGACGCAAACGTGTGGCGCGCGGCCAGCGGAGGTCAGAATGCTCAACCGCCCCATTCCATCCACCGGCGAGGCCATGCCCGTTATCGGCGTCGGCACCTGGCAGACGTTCGACATCGGCACTGACGCCGCGGCGCTGGCGCAGCGGGCGGAGGTGTTGCGCATCCTGTTCGCGGCCGGCGGGAAGATGATCGATTCCTCGCCGATGTACGCATCGTCCGAAGCCAATGTCGGGCGTGCGCTGGCGCTGCTGGCGCGCAGCGATGCGGGCGTGCGGGACAAGGCGTTTCTGGCGACCAAAGTGTGGACGAGTGGCGAGCGCGCCGGCATCGCGCAGATGGAGACGTCCGCGCGGCTGATGGGTGCAGCGGGCGAGAAGAAAATGCTCGACCTGATGCAGATCCATAATCTCGTCGACTGGCGCACGCATGTCAAAACGCTGCGCGCGTGGAAGGAGCTGGGCCGCTTCCGCTACATCGGGATCACGCATTACACGTCGTCGGCGCTCGACGATCTCGCTGCCGTGCTGAACGCGGAAAAGTTCGATTTCGTACAGTTCGCCTATTCCATCGATGTGCGTGATGCGGAGCGGCGGTTTCTGCCATTCTGCGCCGACAAGGGCGTCGCGACGATCATCAACCGGCCGTTCGGGTCCGGCGGGCTGTTTTCCCGCGCGCGGGGGCGGGCGCTGCCGGAGTTTGCAAAAGACATCGGCGTGACGAGCTGGGCGCAGTATTTCCTGAAATATATTCTCGGCCACCCGGCCGTGACCGTCGCCATTCCCGGCACGGGCAAGCCGGCCCATGCGCGCGACAATGTGGCGGCGGGCGAAGGGCCGATGCCGGACGCGGCCCTGCGGCGGCGCATGGCCGAAGCCTGGGAGCAGGGGTGACGCAGACGCCCTGCGCCGCGGTTTGCCACTCTTTTCTCCGCGCGCCGAAACGCTTGCTTTCATCCGCCGCTCTGGCGTATGTAGGCCGCCTGCCGGGAGCTTTCGGGCGCCGGGCCTGCAGGAGTGTAGCTCAATTTGGTTAGAGCACCGGTCTCCAAAACCGGGGGTTGGGGGTTCGAGTCCCTCCACTCCTGCCAATTTCCGGCATAAATTCCCTGACTTTCGCACGCGCATTTCCTTCTTTGTCGTATTGGCGATGAGAAATTTTTCGCCGCCATGGACGCAGATCAGACCCGGCGCGATAGGCCGGCTGAACGCGGTCATCCAGCCCGCCCGGAACCAGCGGAAAATACGTCTTTCCACGAAGCTGTGTTGCGGGCTGCATTCCCCAAAAATCCCACTGTCGTGGGCATAGATTGCTGTTTACGCCGCCCCCGGTTTCGGGTTTCATGCCGGCGCGTCAGGACCGGCGTACCGGTTCCCGGGGGAGGAAGCATGATCCGTATCAAGAGCCCGCAAAATCTGGCGGCGGGTGTTTTATTCATCGTGATTGGAATAGCCGGAGTCTGGCTTGCCAAGGATCTGACCTATGGATCGGCGCGCAACATGGGGCCGGGATTTTTCCCCACCTGGCTGAGCTGGATGATCGGGGCGATGGGGCTCGCCAATGTGGTGCGCTCCACTGTGCTGACGGGGCCGGCGATAGAGGCCTTTCAATGGCGGCCGATCTTTTTTGTCTGTCTTGGCGCCTTGATCTTCGGCTGGTTTATTGAACACATCGGGCTCGCGCTCGCTCTTGTCGTCATGACGATGGTCGCAGTGCAGGCGCGGCGCGATACGCGGCAGGGGCAGTTGCTGATTCTATCTGTCGTGATGGCGGTGCTTTCGGTGGTTGTTTTCGTCTACATCCTGAAGCAGGGCATGCCCGCGTGGTGGGGCCGCTGAGATGGAATTCAACCTGATCGAAAACCTCGTCACCGGCTTTTCGGCCGCGGGCACGCTGCAAAACGTCGGGTTCGCCCTGGTTGGCTGTCTTTTGGGAACGCTGATCGGCGTGCTTCCGGGCATCGGACCCATACCGGCGCTTGCAATGCTGCTGCCTGTGACGTTCGGGCTTGAACCGCTGTCGTCGCTTATCATGCTGGCGGGCATTTATTACGGCGCGCAATACGGCGGGTCGACGACATCGATTCTCGTCAACATGCCCGGTGAAGCCTCGGCTGTCGTGACCTGTATCGACGGGCACCAGATGGCGTTGAAGGGGCGGGCGGGGTCGGCCCTGTGTATCGCGGCGGTGGGTTCGTTCTTTGCCGGCACCATCGGCACGATTTTCATCGCGGCTTTCGGGCCTTTGCTTGCTGCCTTCGCACAGCAATTCACGTCGGTGGAGTATTTCTCGCTGATGGTCCTGGGTCTGGTCATGGCGGTCGTGCTGGCTCAGGGGTCGGTGCTGAATGCCATCACGATCATTTTGATTGGCCTGCTGTTCGGTCTGGTCGGAACGGACGTCAGCACCGGCACTACGCGGCTGACGCTGGGCATCGCCGAATTGTGGGATGGAATCGATTTTCTACCGCTCGTGATAGGCATGTTCGGCATTGTCGAAGTAATCCGCAATCTCGAGGAGAAAACGCTCGAGCGGAAGCCGATCTCCACCCAGTTCAAGGATCTGTGGCCGACGCGCGAGGAAGTACGACAGGCCATACCGGCCGCCTTGCGGGGCACCGGGTTGGGTTCCATTCTCGGCGTGCTGCCCGGCGGCGGCGCGGTGCTGGCCTCGTTCGCGGCCTATTCGCTGGAGAAGAAAAGCGCGAAGGACCCCTCCCGCTTCGGAAAAGGCGCGGTGGAAGGCGTTGCCGGGCCGGAAGCCGCCAACAATGCTGCGGCGCAGACGTCGTTCATCCCGCTGCTGACGCTGGGTCTGCCCTCCAACGTCATCATGGCGATCATGATGGGCGCGATGATGATCCACGGCATTCAACCGGGCTCGGCCGTGATGACCAGCAATCCGGAATTGTTCTGGGGCATGGTCGCCAGCATGTGGATCGGCAACGCGATGCTGCTTGTCATCAACCTTCCGCTGGTCGGGCTGTGGATCAAGCTGCTGACGGTGCCTTACCGGCTGCTTTATCCGGTCATTCTGATGTTCTGCGTAATTGGCGTCTATTCGAACAATAGCGAGTTCGTGCAGATCCTGCTGATGGTGTTCTTCACGGCCTTTGGCTACCTGCTGATCCGCGTTGGCTGCGAGCCTGCGCCTTTCGTGCTCGGTTTTATCCTGGGTCCGCTCATGGAGGAAAATCTGCGCCGTTCGCTGGTGCTGTCGCGCGGCGATGTGACCGTGTTTCTCGAACGTCCTATTTCGCTGGTGCTTTTGCTCATGTCGCTGTTCGTCGTGGCGCTTATCGTGCTCCCGTCGATCCGCCAGACCCGCGAGGTGGCGTTCAAGGAATGATCCGGGCGGCGTTATCTGCCGCCGTACCCGGCAAGATCAAGACCGGCGCAAGCCGGCATTAACACGGCCGTTGCGTTGCTATGCGGAGAGAGGGCCGCTGCGCGACGGGGCTTCAACAGGAATGGATGGAGGCGATTATGATAAAATCTATGAGACCGGGCCATACGGGTGTGCTTGCGCTCGGCGTTGTTGCGATGCTCGGCGCGGGAACGGCGGCGTCGCTGGCGCAGGACGCGTCGAAATACCCTGAAAAAGACGTCAAGTTCGTGTGCGCGTTTCCGGCAGGCAGCGGCGCCGACGTGTTCGTGCGGTTCTTCGCCGAACAGTTGAAGCCGATCATGAAGAAGAACATCATCGTGGAGAACCGCGCGGGAGCCAACGGCGGGCTTGCCACGCGCTACACAATGCGCGCCAAGCCGGACGGCTACACGATCTTCGTGCACGCGCCGAGTTCGCTTGCCGCAAACATGCATCTGTTGCGCAATCCGGGGTTTGACGTGCGCACTGACCTGAAGGTCGCCGCTACCATCGGCCGTCTGCCATTCATGATGACCGTGCACAAGAACAGCAAGGCCAATTCGGTCAAGGACATTATCGATCTTGCGCGCGCCAAGGGCGACAAGGCGACTTACGCCACCACTGCGCCGACAGGTCAGGTTTCGGCCGCCATGTTCCATCATCTGTTGGGCATCAAGGGGCCGGTCGAAGTGCAATACAAGACCGGGGCCGACGCGCTTCCGGACATGGCCAGCGGGCGTCTCGACTATGCGTTCCACGATCCCGTATTGGCGCTGTCGCAGATGCGCGCGGGCAATCTGAAAGTGCTGGCGGTAAGCACGAGGGATCGCATGGCCTCGGTGCCACAGATTCCGACCCTCAACGAATCCGGCGCCAAGGGCTTGCATGTCATGGGCTGGTGGGGGGCTCTCGTCCCGGCAAAAACACCGCAGCCGATCATTGATCGTATCGACGCCATGTTTACCCAAATGGTGAAGAGCGAAGCGACGAAGACCTTCCTGAACCGGTTCGGAACCGATCCCTTCAACATCCCGGCGGCCGAGGCGCAGAAATTGCTGGCGGACGATGTGGAGAAGTGGGGCGAATTCCAGAAGATCGCCAAGCTTCCGAAGCGCGGATAGGGTTCCGCGTCAATGCTTCGAGTGGGCAGTGTTCCTGACACTGCCCGCTTTGCCAGCAATCCGCAGCCTGTCACGGCATTGAATTTGTATCGAATAACGATAGATTTCCTTCAGCGCCGGAGAGCCAGCGCGATCGACATTGCGCCCGGCTCGAAAGCACACATGCAAAGGGAGGAAATCATGCGAGGGACCAGGCAAAGCAAGCATGTGCTTGCCGCTGTACTGGCGTCGGCTGCCATCGGCCTATCGGCAAGCGCTGTGCGGGCCGAAGATGCTGCAAGCTATCCATCCAAGAACGTGAAGTTTGTCTGCGCCTTTCCCGCGGGCAGCGGCGCCGATGTTTTCGTGCGATTCTTCGCCAAGCAACTCGAACCGATCATGAAGAAGACGATCATCGTCGAGAACAGGGCGGGGGCGAGCGGCAATCTGGCGACGCGATATACGGCGAAAGCAAAGCCCGACGGCTATACGATTTACGTCCATGCGCCGAGTGCGCTGGCTGCGAACATGCATTTGTTCAAGAACCCGGCCGTCGATGTGCGAAAGGAACTGCTCGTGGCAGCGACGATCGGAAAATTGCCGTTCATGCTGACCGTCGACGCCAGCAGCAAGCTAAAATCGGTAAAGGACGTGATCGACCTGGCGAAAACGAAAGGCGATAAGGCCAGTTTCGCCACGACCGCAGCGACGGGGCAGGTCATGGCGGCGATGTTCCATCATATTCTTGGGATCAAGGGGCCGGTGGAAGTTCCCTATCGCACCGGGCCGGACACGCTGCCCGACTTGGCGAGCGGACGGCTCGATTACGCCTTCCACGATCCGATTCTGGCGCTTGCGCAAATGCGCGCCGGGAAATTGCGCGTCCTCGCGGTCAGCACGAAAGACCGGATGAAGTCGATTCCCGACATTCCGTCGCTGAACGAAGCCGGCGCCAAGGATCTGCATGTCATGGGCTGGTGGGGCGCGATGGTCCCGGCAGGTACGCCGAAGCCGATAGTAGAAAAGATCAACGCCATGTTCGTGCAAATGGTGACCAGCGAGGCGACGAAAAATTTCCTCAATCGCTTCGGCACCGACCCGTTTGTGTTGTCTGCGGACGAGGCGCAGAAGCTGCTGGTGGACGACGTCGACGCCTGGGGCAAGTTTCAGCAGATCGCCAATATTCCGAAGAAGGGGTGACCGGCGAGAGGATCGAACAAGGCGCCGTCGGCCTCATGCTGGCGGCGTAATCACTTGCGCGGCGTATGAAGCTTGGTTTTCCATGAAGGCGGCGACGCGTTCGACTATCGGCCGTCGCATCGATTGGAGGTCCGCCATCAGTTTCGGCAGGTCTTCGCCGTTCGCGGGACTGAAGTCGAATTTGGACTTTTTCGCCTCCATCAGGAATTTGGGGTACTCCAGCGTCGTTTCGCATGCGGCGCGGAATTTTAAGTCGCGATGCGGGCATGCCGGGCGCGGGTCTTGCGCCGCCCGCTCATTCGATTTCACGCAATCTTTTCTGCAGGAAAGCGCGAGAAGCCGGTTGCTCCGTTTTCCTGATGGCGCGTCGATAGGCTGCGGCAGCTTCCGCATTTTGCCCGGACCGGCGCAGGCAATCGGCGACCGTCGCGTGAAACGGCTGATAGTCCGCCAATGCGGTCTCGAGGTTGTGAAGTTCCGCAAGCGCAATGTCCGGCGACAGTGCATAGGACAAGGCTGCGGCGCGATTGAGCCTGATCACCGGGCTCGGTTGCATGCGCAACAGGAGATCGTAGATTGCAACGATCTCGCGCCAGTTCGTCTGGTCGAAACTCTTTGCTTCAGCGTGGATGGCGCTGATTGCAGCTTGCAGCTGAAATGGACCGGCACTGCCCATCGACAGGCTTTTCTCGACAAGCGCGAGCCCCTCTTCAATCATCTCCGGGTTCCAGAGGGTTCTGTCTTGCTCCTCCATGGCGACGAACACGCCGTCCGGTGATTGACGACTGTCCCTTCGGGAATTGTGCAGCAGCATCAAAGCCAGCAATCCGATGATCTCCGGCTCGCGGGGAAGCAGTCCCAACAGAGCGCGCGTCAGTCTTATTGCTTCGTCGCAGAGGGTGCGCCGGATCAGGGTATCGCCGGAAGAAGCCGCATAGCCCTCGTTGAAAATCAGATACAGAACGGTGAGGACAGTTTTCAGTCGTTCCGGCCATTCCGGAGCGTCCGGAATGCGGAATGGAATGCCGGCCAGCCTGATCTTCCGCTTGGCGCGCGCAAGGCGTTGCGCCATGGTTTCTTCCTTGTCGAGAAACGCATTGGCTATTTCGGCGGTGGTCAATCCTCCCAGAGCACGCAACGTCATGGCAACGCGCGTTTTTTCCTCAAGGGCGGGATGGCAGCAGATGAATATCAGGCGCAGCCGCTCGTCGGGAATGAGGTGTTCATCCAGATCCGAAGATGCGTCCGCGTCGAGTTCCAGCAAGATGGCGTATTCGGTCTGTTTGCTTACGAAGTTGCGGGCGCGGCGGATGCGGTCGATGGCCTTGCGCCTTGCGGTTTGCAGCAGCCATCCGACCGGCGACCGGGGCAAGTCATGGCGGGGCCAGTGGCGCAGCGCCGACTCTACAGCATCCTGCAGGCTGTCTTCGGCAAGTTGAATGTCGTTCAGCGTTGCGATCAACAAAGAGAGCAATCGCCCCCATTCGGCTCGAACGATAGCGTCTATCGCCTGAACCGGAGCTGTCGGGGGCAATTGCGGGTCTTGCATTCGATGGCCCGGCCGCCTGTCAGCCCGGTTTGGCCATGGAGGCCCAGTCGATCTCCTGAATCGGGCGGACTTCGATGCTGCCATGATCGGCGGTGGGGATCATCGATGCGTACTTGATCGCTTCGTCGAGATTGGCGCAATCGATCATATAGAAGCCGCCAAGTTGCTCCTTGGTTTCGGCGAAGGGGCCGTCCGTCGTTTCCACCTTGCCGTTCCGGATCCGGACGGTGGTAGCCGTCGCGGTCGATTGCAGCGCCTCGCCGGCGAGGTAGACGCCGTCCTTCCGGTAGACTTCGTTCGCGGTCTGGTAGCCGGTCATCAACTTGCCGAATTCCTGAGTGCCGGGCAGCGGACGCGCAGCGGGATCGGAATAGATCAGGGCCAGATACTTCATGTCGCTCTCCTTATGTTTGCGGCCGGTCATGACCGCCAATCACAAGACGAACAGGCTTGCGCCAATTCGACATGGCGGAAATATTTTTTGTCCGTTTCGTTCAGCTTAGGATGCTCACACCACGCCCCAGACCTCCCGCGCCACATCGCAGACGAGTTTCAGCTTTGCTTCCTGTTCCGCCTGGCTGAGCGGATTGCCGATATCGACGGAGGCGAAGCCGCATTGCGGGGACAGCGCCAGCCGGTCGAGGTCGACAAATTCTGCCGCTTCGCCGATGCGCTTCTTGATGAAGTCCGCATCTTCGAGCTTTCCGGTCTTCGTCGAAATGAGGCCGAGCACAACCGACTTGTCTTTCGGCAGGAAGCGCAGGGGCTCGAAGCCGCCGGCGCGTTCGGAATCGTATTCCAGAAGAAACAGCGGTGCGTTCAATTCGTTGAACATGCGGTCGGCGACAGGCTCGTAGCTGCCGGCGGCATGGAACTGCCCGGCGCGGTTGCCGCGGCACAAATGCACGCCGACGGTCAGGCCGTCGGGGAGCCCTGTCAGGACCCGGTTGGTGACGTCGACATAGAGCTCGACCGTCTTGCGCCAATCCTCGCCGCGCTCGGCAAGCCGGTCCTGTACGTCCTTGTCGTCGAATTTCGCGAAGGCTGTCTCGTCCATCTGGACATAGGTGCAGCCGGCGTCGGCCAGCGATTGCAGTTCGGCGCGGAAAGCGGCGACCGTATCGTCCCAGAAGGCGTCGACGTCCGTATAGGCAGACTTGAGTATCGCCTTGTCGCCGCCCCGGAAGTGCAGAGCGCAGGGACCGGGAATGGTGATTTTCGGTGTTCGTTTCGTCAGCGAAGAGAGGAACCTGAAGTCCCCGGCGTGGATCGGACCGGTCCATTTCACCTTGCTGGCGATCAGCGCTACGGGCTGCGGCGCGCGGGTCCCGTGGGCGCCGGGCAGATCGTCTTCGGCGCGCCAGTCAGGCTTCAGGTCGCCGAGCTTGCCGAAAAAATAGCTGTGGTAGGACGCACGGCGGAATTCGCCATCGGTAATGACCTGCATGCCTGCCCGCTCCTGCTGCCCCACGGCATCGCGGATGGCCGCGTCTTCGGCTGCCGCGGTCTCTGCATCGCTGGCGGTTCCGGCTGCGTGTGCGCGCCGGATGTCGAGGAGCGATGCGGGGCGCAGCAGGCTGCCGATATGATCGGCGCGAAAGGGTGGGGCCATAAAATTTCTCCTGTATTTCCCCGTCGTAGCGGCTGCCGGGGGCGTCCTGGATGCTTTCTGGGCCGTCTTCCGGCGAAATACAACCGCTGCACTTTCAGGCTTCCGCAACGTTAACCGGAAAGTAGGAGGAAAGCGTTAGAAGTATTTGATTGTTGGCGTATTTTGTTGAAGGGGCGGGGCGTTTGCGAGTCGTCTGGCGTATCAGGGAGCATTTTCGCAGCGTATTCGTTGCACTTGAGGCGCATTATGGCGCCGACGCCCTGACTTTCGCGCGCGCCAAATACATTTACGCCCTGAACACGACCACAAGCGTCATCTTGTTCATTTTTGTGGCGATTTTCGCGCTTTCGGGATTCGACGTCATTGACGGTGTTACCAAGGCCGTCTTTTGTCCGATGCTGTTGATGCAGATCAGTCTGTATGTCGTCGCCAACCGCAAGTTGACCAGTGGCGCATTCGCGATGGCGCAATCGTTGGTAATAGTCACAGCCGTGCTTGCGACCTATGGCGCGGTATTCCTGACGGGGGGATTTCCCGGCTCTGTCGCCCTGCCAACGCTCATCCTGCCTGCAAGCATAACCTTTCTGCTGGCCGGCTGCCGCGCCGGGCTGGCTATGGCGGTAGCCACTTGTGCGGTGGTTTTCGTTCAATGGTTTGTCAAGGCCCAGTTCGGCTTCAGTCTGCCGGACTTTACCTCGACGACCAATCCGACTGCCAATGTCGCTCTCGTCGACCTGACGGTGTTTGCGATCATGGTGGCGACGATCGCTGTTTACGAGAGCACCAATCACAGGCTGCGGCAGGAACTCGACGTCGAGCGGCAGCGATTCGCCGCTTTGGCGCACAGCGACGAATTGACGGGTCTTGAAAACGTTCGCGGATTCAATGTCCGCCTGGAGGCCGAAATCACCAGAGTCCGCAGTAACGGCGGCGAAATGGCTGTGCTTTACCTCGATCTCGATCATTTCAAGGCTGTCAACGACACCAGCGGGCACGATGCGGGCGATGTGGTGCTTGCGGTCACCGGCCAGAGAATTCGCGAATGCGTGCGGGCTCAGGATATTGTCGCGCGGCTGGGTGGCGACGAATTTGCGGTGATCATGGTGACTCCGGTCGACCGGTCCCTCGTCGCCCTGATGGCGGACAGGCTGCGGACGGCGATTTCCGAACCGGTCGTCTACGACGGCGCGTCGCATGTCGTAGGCGTAAGTATTGGAACGGAATTCTTCGGCCACCAGCCGATGAGCGTGGCACAATTGATCAAGGCGGTCGACGAAGCCATGTACCGGGACAAGCAGGACAAACACAATCGCGGCGTTGGGCGCAGGGGGGCCGCGACCGGGGCCGCTCCGGCACGCCGTCAGGACGCCGCGTAAGCGCGGGGATCGCTTTTGCGGGGCGTTGAACGTCGATGCCCGGCAAACTGTGTTTTTGGTCTTGGCTTGCGGCGAATTAGGGACTATATACCGGCTCGTGGCGCGCGACCTTCCCGGTCCCGCGCCGCGATTGTTTTCGGCTGTCCGGTTTTGGCTCGCGCCTTGCCGGGAGCAGTCCGCCTCCCCGGGACGGCAATTTTTGTTTTCCCCGGGATTTTGCGGCCACCACCGGATAGAGAGATCATGGCAAATCCGTTCCAGTTTTTGCAGCAGGTGCGGTCCGAAGGGTCCAAAGTCACCTGGCCGAGCCGTCGCGAGACGCTGATCACGACCGGTCTGGTGATAGCGATGGTGTTCGTGGCCAGCATCTTCTTTCTGATAGTCGACTGGACGATCAAGGAATTGCTGGGACTGCTGTTGCGTTTCGTCAAGTAGACGCGGGCGCCTGTCCGGCCATAGCTGCAGGTAATTTGTGAGGGACCCGGAGCGGGCGCGGCACGGACCGCGCGAGAAACCGGGATCGATTGAGGCCAGGGGATATAATGAGCAAGCGCTGGTACATTGTGCACGCCTACTCGAACTTCGAGAAAAAGGTCGCCAAGGACATCCGCGAGCGGGCCGACCAAATGAGCCTGCAGGACAAGTTCGAGGAAATTCTGGTGCCGACCGAGCAGGTTGTCGAGGTTCGGCGCGGGCGCAAGGTCAATTCCGAGCGGAAGTTCTTTCCCGGCTACGTGCTGGTGAAATGCGATCTCACCGACGACGTTTTTCATCTGATCAAGAATACGCCGAAGGTGACAGGTTTCCTTGGATCGGATAACAAGCCTGCGCCCATTCCCGAGGCGGAAGCCGAACGGATCAAGGGGCAGGTCGCCGAGGGCGTGGAACATCCGAAAAGCTCGATCACCTACGAGGTCGGCGAGCGTGTGCGGGTCAACGAAGGGCCTTTCGCGTCATTCGAAGGTCTGGTCGAGGAAGTCGACGATGCGCGTTCGCGCGTCAAGGTCGCGGTTTCGATCTTCGGCCGGGCGACCCCGGTCGAGCTGGAATACGGTCAGGTCGAAAAACTCTGACCGGAGCATGGTTGAGAATTTGATTCCGGAGGGATCAGAAAATCATGCGAAAACGCGTATTTACGGTCTGCTTCTGAGAAAGTGATTCAGGCTGCAATGCATCCCACCGGTGGTGCCGGAAGGCATGAACCGGACCGGGAAAAGACGTGGCGGGTTCGCCCTGTAGCCAGCAGGGAGTACGGACCGGACCACGGACTTCAACCGCCGGGCAGGCCGAAGCGCCTGCGTGGCACGTATGGAGAAGAAAATGGCAAAGAAGATAACGGGTTATGTAAAGTTGCAGGTGCCAGCAGGCGCTGCGACGCCGGCTCCCCCCGTGGGTCCGGCGCTCGGTCAGCGCGGCATGTCGGCGCCTGATTTCTGCAAGGCGTTCAACGCCCGCACAGCGCAGATGGAGAAGGGCGCCCCGATCCCGGTGGTCATCACCGCCTATCAGGATCGCTCCTTCACCTTCGAAATCAAGCAGCCGCCGGTCACCTACTTCCTGAAGAAGGCCGCGAATCTGAAGCTCGGCAAGAAACCGGCTTCCGGGTCCAAGACGCCTGGCCGCGCCAAAGTGGCGAAGGTCACCAAGTCGCAGGTGCGCGAGATCGCCCAGACCAAGATGGCCGATCTCAACTGCCACTCGGTGGAATCCGCCATGCAGATGATCGAAGGTTCCGCCCGGTCCATGGGCATCGACGTTGTGGAGGGCTAAGCGATGGTCGCGAAGAGAATCAACAAGGCCCGCGAGGGTATCGACCGCATAAAGCTCTATCCGGTTGAAGACGCTGTCGGCATGGTCAAGGAGCGGGCAACCGCCAAGTTCGACGAAAGCGTCGAGATCGCCATGAACCTCGGCGTCGATCCGCGGCATGCCGACCAGATGGTCCGTGGCGTGGTCAATCTGCCGAATGGAACCGGCCGCGACGTGCGCGTCGCTGTTTTCGCCCGCGGCGCAAAGGCGGACGAAGCCAAGGCTGCCGGCGCCGATGTTGTGGGTGCGGAAGAACTGGTTACGCAGGTGCAGGGCGGCACGATCGACTTCGACCGCTGCATCGCCACGCCGGACATGATGGCCCTCGTCGGCCGTCTGGGTAAGGTGCTGGGCCCGCGCGGCCTGATGCCGAACCCGCGCGTCGGCACGGTGACGATGGACGTTGCGGCTGCCGTAAAGGCCTCCAAGGGCGGCGCTGTCGAGTTCCGCGTCGAAAAGGCCGGCATCATTCACGGTTCCGTCGGCAAGGCCTCGTTCGAAAAGGGCAAGCTGGTGGAAAACATCAAGGCCTTTGTCGATGCGGTCGCCAAAGCCAAGCCGACAGGCGCCAAGGGAACCTACATTCAGCGCGTCGCGATTTCCTCGACGCAGGGTCCCGGCGTGAAGGTCGATCCGTCGACCGTGACGGGCACCGCGCAGTAATTCTGCCGCCGGCACATTCACACACAGGGCGCGCAGCCGGAAGCGGCTGCGCGCTTTTGTATGCAAGCTCAGCCAGTAACCCAATCTCAACCATAACAACGTAACTTTTCCGCATTCGCCTTGTGCGGGTGCGTTTGCGTTGGAGTTGCGTATGGGTTGGGGAGTACGGCCGCGGTTTGGCGGCCTGGCGTCGCACGCTGTCTGCACAGCCAGCGCTGTGATTTTCATGAGCGCAGGGGCGGCGGGCGCCGCCGAGTGTTCCAGCCGGCCGGACGTATTGGGCGTGTCGCGGACACTCGAAGTCCGTGCAGCCGATGGGCCTGCAGGCCGCGTCAGTTACAAGAAAACTCTCGATCTGAAAGACCGCGAGGTCGTTCTGACCTTCGACGACGGACCGATGGCGCGGCGCACGCCTGCCGTGCTCAAGGCTCTCGCCGCCGAATGCGTCAAGGCTACATTCTTTGTCGTCGGTTCAATGGCGGCCGCCAATCCGAAGCTCTTGCGCGAGATCGCGGACCGGGGCCATACGATCGGCACGCACACCTGGTCACACGCCTATCTGACGCGCCGCCGTAGCGCAGCGATCAGGCACGAGCAGATCGGCGGCGCGGTGCAGGCGGTTCACGCGCTTCTGACGCCGGAACAGCGCAAGCGCTTTTCGCCGTTTTTCCGGTTTCCCGGCCTTGCCCGGTCACAGGCGCTGGACGCTTTCGTGGCGCGCAATGGTCTGATCTCCCTCTCCATCGATATCGACAGCGACGACTGGCGGCGCATTTCTTCAAAAGAAGTTCTGCGCCGGACCATTCGCCGGCTGGAGGCCAGGGGCAAAGGCATCGTTCTGATGCACGACATCCAGTCGCGGTCGGTCAAGGTATTGCCTGCGTTCCTGCGCGAACTGAAGGTGCGCGGCTTCCGCATCGTGCATTTGAAGGGCGTTCAGGGCGAGGCGGACAAAGCTGTGGCGGCGCTCGGAAACTCCGGTTCCCGGCGCATGCAGGTTGCGGTGGCCAAGGCACGCCGGATGCTGGGCGACGACAAGCCCGCCGGCCCGGTTCTGGCTAAGGCTGCTCCGGCAATCGCGAAAGCGGTCGAAGTGGCGTCGGTCAAGGCTTTGGTTTCTTCGCCGCGGACGGAGCCGGAATGGTTGGGCCTGCGGCTGCGCGGTTCGATCTGAACGCACCTTCATTGCGCGGATCGCGAGCACCTGGCGTCCGGTGGACTTTTTGATTGCATTGCAAAAAAAGTCGCGTTGGACTCTTGGCAAAGCCGGGAAAGCCCGTTATGTAACCCGCTGGCATACGAATGGATGGTGTGCCAAATCCCGATTCAGCTACCGCGTGAGCGTTTTAGGCGGCGATACGCCCGAAGAAACGTGCATGCGGCGGAAGCGCCAGCGGGCCGGATTTATCCGCGTTCGACTGGCGTTGTCCTGTCCGAGACTGCAGGTGTGCCAGAAAACGAAAGTTTCGAGGCGCTTAATTTCGTTCCGAGCGGGCAACCGCAACGAGACCAGCATAGACGGGGAAGACCGGATACTTCGTGCAGCCGCAATGCTGTGCGATAGCGCGCCGCGATCCAGGCGATTGGACAGCGGCGCCGAACTTGATGGTTGGAACCTTCTGTCCGGTGCGACGCATCGCTCCGGGGACAGGCACGAGAGAGACTGCCGGCGCAGCGGCTTGCCGTTTCGCCCCAGTCAGGTGCAACCGGCGTTACCGGATATCCGGTACGCCTACCGGAGAGCAAAGGTGGACAGAACGGAGAAGAAAGCGTTCGTTGCCGACATGAACGCCGTCATGAAACAGACGGCTGTCGTGGTGGTGGCGCACTACTCCGGCCTGACCGTCGCCCAGATGCAGGATCTGCGCAAGCAGATGCGCGAAGCTGGAGCGAAGGTTCAGGTCACCAAGAACCGTCTCACGAAAATCGCTCTTGAAGGCACGGACGTCGCATCGATCGCACCGCTCCTGAAAGGCCCGACCCTTCTGGCCTATTCGGACGACCCGATCGCGGCGCCCAAGGTTGCCGTGGCATTCGCCAAGACCAACGAGAAGCTGGTCATTGTTGGCGGCGCCATGGGCGCCACTGCTCTGGACAAGGATGGGGTGAGCGCGCTTGCGACGCTTCCGTCCCTGGACGAACTGCGCGCGAAAATCATCGGTCTGGTCAATGCGCCGGCCACGAAGATCGCCCAGCTCGCCAACGCACCGGCGGCCAAGCTCGCCCGCGTGTTCCAGGCTTTCGCCGACAAGGATGCTGCCTGAGCGGCTCAAGAGACACACGTACAACCAATCAAGTTGAGGATTTATCATGGCTAACCTGGAACAGATCGTTAACGACCTCTCGAGCCTCACGGTTCTCGAAGCGGCCGAACTCGCGAAGATGCTGGAAGAGAAGTGGGGCGTTTCCGCCGCTGCCGCCGTTGCGGTTGCTGCCGGCGGTGGCGCTGGCGCTGCTGCTGCCGCTCCTGCCGAGGAAAAGACCGAATTCGACATCATCCTGGCTGCTGCCGGCGACAAGAAGATCGAAGTCATTAAGGAAATCCGCGCCATCACGGGTCTCGGCCTGAAGGACGCGAAGGACCTGGTCGAAGGCGCTCCGAAGACGGTCAAGGAAGCCGCTCCGAAGGAGGAGGCTGAAAAGATCAAGGCACAGCTCGAAAAGGCTGGCGCCAAGGTTGAGCTTAAGTAAGAACGCTGCGGCCGCATGATGGTCGTGCGTTAGTCTAGCGTTTGGCGGCCCCGGGGTTTCTCCGGGGCCGTAACGGCGTTTCCGGCGATGGCGCACAATGGTGCGCCGGCCGGAAAGGCTTTGGGGGCCGCCACAGGTGTGGCGCATTTATCTGGCAGACCCGGCTTGTCGGGTCCGAATCGGGGTGTGTTGGCGGCACGCCCAGACGTTACGCAAGAATGGCTCCTTCTGCCGGGAGCGGGAGCGTGGCGTTCGCAACCGATCGGTACTGCCCGGCTGTCGCCTCCCGGCGACGGCCGCCGACATTGACTTGCGCGCGCTGCGCGCGGTGGCGTGTCCTTCGGGACAGCCCGACCTTAGAGGTTAAGAGGAGCGACATGGCTCAAATCCCGGCGCATTCTTCCGCACAATCTTTCACCGGCCGCAAAAGGATACGCAAGTATTTCGGTCATATCCGCGAAGCAGCGGAAATGCCCAACCTGATTGAAGTTCAGAAAGCTTCCTACGACCAGTTCCTGATGGTCGACGAACCGGCAGGCGGGCGCGCGGACGAGGGCCTGCAGTCGGTTTTCAAATCCGTTTTTCCGATTTCCGATTTCGCGCAGACGTCGCTGCTGGAATTCGTCCGCTACGAGTTCGAACAGCCGAAATACGATGTCGACGAGTGCCGTCAGCGCGGCATGACGTTCGCCGCGCCGCTGAAGGTGACGCTGCGCCTGATCGTGTTCGATGTGGACCCGGACACCCAGGCCAAGTCCGTCAAGGACATCAAGGAGCAGGAAGTCTACATGGGCGACATGCCGTTCATGACGTCGAACGGTACGTTCGTCGTCAACGGCACCGAGCGCGTTATCGTTTCGCAGATGCACCGTTCGCCGGGCGTCTTCTTCGATCACGACAAGGGCAAGACGCATTCGTCCGGCAAGCTGCTGTTCGCCGCGCGCATCATCCCCTACCGCGGTTCCTGGCTTGACGTCGAATTCGACGCCAAGGACATCGTTTATGCGCGTATCGACCGGCGCCGCAAAATCCCGGCCACCACGCTGTTCCAGGCGTTGGGCATGGACGGCGAGGAAATTCTCAACACCTTCTACAACAAGGTGACCTATACGCTCGTCCAGAATGGCGACGAAACCTTTTGGCGCGTCCCCTATGACGCCGAGCGGATGAAAGGCCTGAAGGCGGCCGTCGACATGATCGACGCGGATACCGGACAGGTCGTGGTCGAAGCCGGCCGCAAGCTCACTGTCCGCAGCGCCCGCCAGCTTGCCGAAAAGGGCGTGAAGGCGCTCAAGGCGGTCGACGAGGATCTGTTCGGCCACTACATCGCCGAAGACATCTACGACCCGTCGACGGGCGAGATCTTCGCCGAGGCCGGCGACGAGCTGAATGCAAAAGTGCTTGGTACGCTTGTTGAACTGGGTCTGCAGGAGTTGCCGATCCTCGACATTGATCACATCAACATCGGCCCGTACATCCGCAACACGCTGGCTGTCGACAAGAACTCCTCGCGCGAGGAAGCCCTGTTCGACATCTACCGTGTGATGCGTCCGGGCGAGCCGCCGACGATCGAGACTGCTGAAGCGATGTTCCATTCGCTGTTCTTCGATCCGGAGCGCTACGACCTGTCGGCCGTCGGCCGCGTGAAGATGAACATGCGTCTGGACCTCGACGCCGAAGACACCGTGCGCATCCTGCGCCGCGAGGACATTCTCGCGGTGGCGAAGGCGCTGGTCGATCTGCGTGATGGCCGCGGCGAAGTCGACGACATCGACCATCTCGGCAACCGTCGCGTCCGTTCGGTCGGCGAGCTGATGGAAAACCAGTACCGGCTCGGCCTGATCCGCATGGAGCGGGCAATCAAGGAGCGCATGTCGTCGGTCGATATCGACACGGTGATGCCGCAGGATCTGATCAACGCCAAGCCGGCAGCCGCCGCCGTGCGCGAATTCTTCGGGTCCTCGCAGCTCTCGCAATTCATGGACCAGACGAACCCGCTGTCGGAAGTCACCCACAAGCGTCGCCTCTCGGCGCTTGGACCGGGCGGCCTGACGCGCGAACGCGCGGGCTTCGAAGTGCGCGACGTGCATCCGACGCACTACGGCCGCATCTGCCCGATCGAAACGCCGGAAGGCCCGAACATCGGTCTCATCAACTCGCTGGCGACGTTCGCCAGGGTCAACAAGTACGGCTTTATCGAAGCGCCATACCGCAGGGTTGCCGATGGCGTGGTGACAGATGAGGTCGCATACCTCTCGGCCATCGAGGAGCAGAAGCATTACGTTGCGCAAGCCAACGCCACCATCAACGACAAGGGCATGCTGGCGGAAGACCTTATCGTCTGCCGTCATGCCGGCGACGTGATGATGGTGCCGCGCGAGCGCGTCGACTACATGGACGTGTCGCCGAAGCAGCTCGTTTCGGTCGCTGCGGCGCTGATTCCGTTCCTCGAGAACGACGACGCCAACCGCGCGCTGATGGGCTCGAACATGCAGCGTCAGGCGGTGCCGCTGGTGAAAGCCGACTCGCCGCTCGTCGGCACCGGCATGGAGCCGGTGGTGGCGCGGGATTCGGGCGCAGCCATCGTTGCGCGCCGGACCGGCTATATCGACCAGATCGATGCAACGCGTATCGTTATCCGCGCAACCGAAGAGCTCGACGCCTCCAAGCCCGGCGTCGACATCTACCGCATGTTGAAGTTCCAGCGCTCGAACCAGTCCACCTGCATCAACCAGCGTCCGCTGGTTCAGGTCGGCGACTTCGTCCGCAAGGGCGACATCATCGCTGACGGTCCGTCGACGGACCTTGGCGAGCTGGCGCTTGGCCGCAACGTGCTGGTCGCGTTCATGCCGTGGAACGGCTACAACTTCGAGGACTCGATCCTCCTGAACGAGCGTATCGTCCGTGACGACGTGTTTACTTCCATCCACATCGACGAGTTCGAAGTGATGGCGCGCGACACAAAGCTCGGGCCGGAGGAAATCACGCGCGACATTCCGAACGTTTCGGAAGAAGCGCTGAAGAACCTCGACGAAGCCGGCATCGTCTATATCGGCGCGGAAGTGCAGGCTGGCGACATCCTCGTCGGCAAGATCACACCGAAGGGCGAAAGTCCGATGACGCCGGAAGAAAAGCTGCTGCGCGCCATCTTCGGTGAGAAGGCGTCCGACGTGCGCGACACCTCGCTGCGTGTGCCGCCGGGCGTTCAGGGCACGATCGTTGAAGTACGTGTGTTCAACCGTCATGGCGTCGATAAGGACGAGCGGGCACAGTCGATCGAGCGCGAGGAAATCGAGCGCCTGTCGAAGGACCGTGACGACGAACTCGCCATTCTCGACCGTAACGTGTTCGCGCGTCTCAACACGCTGTTGACCGGCAAGAGTGCGATCGCAGGGCCGAAGGGCTTCAAGAAGGACACGACCGTCACCAAGGACGTTCTGGACGAATACCCGCGTTCGCAGTGGTGGACATTCGCGGTCGAGGACGAGAAGGTCATGTCCGAGATCGAGGCCATGCGCAAGCAATACGACGAGGCCAAGAAGGGGCTTGAAAACCGCTTCCTGGACAAGGTCGAGAAGCTGCAGCGCGGCGACGAATTGCCGCCGGGCGTCATGAAGATGGTGAAGGTCTTCGTCGCGGTGAAGCGCAAGATTCAACCGGGCGACAAGATGGCCGGCCGTCATGGCAACAAGGGCGTCGTGTCGCGCATCGTGCCGAGCGAAAACATGCCGTTCCTTGAGGATGGTACGCCGGTCGACATCGTTCTGAACCCGCTTGGCGTGCCGAGCCGCATGAACGTCGGGCAGATTCTCGAAACCCATCTCGGTTGGGCCTGCGCGGGTCTTGGCAAGCAGGTCGGCGAGGCGGTCAACGCCTATATGCGGCAGAAGGACATCAAGCCGCTGCGTGAAAAGCTGGGCGAAATCTACGAGGATCCCGCGCTGATCAAGTCGATGGACGATTCGTCCATCGTCGAGCTGGGCGAGAACCTGCGCCGCGGTGTTCCCATCGCCACGCCGGTGTTCGACGGCGCGCGCGAGAAGGACATCGTCGACATGCTCGAGCAGGCGGGGCTGAAGGGCTCCGGTCAGGTGACGCTCTACGACGGACGCACCGGCGAGACGTTCGACCGTCAGGTGACCGTCGGCTACATCTACATGCTGAAGCTGCATCACCTTGTCGACGACAAAATCCATGCGCGCTCGATCGGTCCGTACTCGCTCGTTACCCAGCAGCCGCTGGGCGGCAAGGCGCAATTCGGCGGACAGCGTTTCGGCGAAATGGAAGTCTGGGCGCTGGAAGCCTATGGCGCGGCCTACACGCTGCAGGAAATGCTGACGGTAAAGTCGGACGACGTGGCGGGCCGCACGAAGGTGTACGAGGCCATCGTGCGCGGCGACGACGCCTTCGAATCCGGCATTCCCGAAAGCTTCAACGTGCTCGTCAAGGAAATGCGGTCGCTCGGCCTCAACGTCGAACTGGCTTCGCCGCCGAAGACAGACACGCCGCCGGCCGAGGCTGCGGAATAGATTACGCGTAACGGCGCGGCCTGCGGGCCGCGCCCCGACCAGAATTCTTTTTTTCCGGCAGGACCCGGCCCGACCGCGGTCCCAAGCTTCAGGAGACAGGTATGAACCAAGAGGTCATGAATCTCTTCAACCCGGTCGTCGCGCCGCAGAATTTCGATTACATCCGCATCGGCATTGCGAGTCCCGAGAAAATCCTCTCGTGGTCGTTCGGCGAAATCAAGAAGCCCGAGACGATCAACTACCGGACCTTCAAGCCCGAGCGCGACGGCCTGTTCTGCGCCCGCATCTTCGGGCCTATCAAGGATTACGAATGCTTGTGCGGCAAGTACAAGCGGATGAAGTATAAAGGCGTCATCTGTGAAAAGTGCGGTGTCGAGGTCACGCTCTCGCGCGTGCGCCGCGAACGCATGGGTCACATCACGCTGGCTGCACCCGTTGCGCATATCTGGTTCCTGAAGTCGCTGCCTTCGCGCATCGGACTTCTGCTCGACATGACGCTGAAGGATCTCGAGCGCATCCTGTATTTCGATTCCTACATCGTTATCGATGCCGGCCTGACGCCGCTGAAGGAACGCCAGCTTCTGTCGGAGGACGAGTACCTCGCAGCGCAGGACGAATATGGGCAGGATTCGTTCACCGCGCTCATCGGCGCGGAGGCGATTCGCGAAATTCTCAAGGGCATGGACCTTGAGGCCATTGCGATCCAGCTGCGCCAGGAAATCGCCGAAGCGACGACCGAATTGAAGCCGAAGAAGCTGGCCAAGCGTCTCAAAATCATCGAGGCGTTCATCCAGTCCGGCAACAAGCCGGAATGGATGATCCTGCAGGAAGTGCCCGTCATTCCGCCGGATCTGCGTCCGCTCGTTCCGCTCGACGGCGGCCGTTTCGCCACGTCCGACCTGAACGATCTGTATCGCCGCGTCATCAATCGCAACAACCGGTTGAAGCGGCTGATCGAGCTGCGCGCGCCGGACATCATTATCCGCAACGAAAAGCGCATGCTGCAGGAATCGGTGGATGCGCTGTTCGACAACGGCCGCCGCGGCCGCGTCATCACCGGCGCGAACAAGCGTCCGCTGAAGTCGCTCGCCGACATGCTCAAGGGCAAGCAGGGCCGCTTCCGCCAGAATCTGCTCGGCAAGCGCGTCGACTATTCCGGCCGCTCCGTCATCGTTGTCGGTCCGGAAATGAAGCTGCACCAGTGCGGCCTGCCGAAGAAGATGGCGCTGGAACTGTTCAAGCCGTTCATCTATTCGCGGCTCGATGCAAAGGGCCTTTCGGCCACCGTCAAGCAGGCCAAGAAGCTGGTCGAAAAGGAACGTCCGGAAGTCTGGGACATCCTCGACGAGGTGATCCGCGAGCATCCGGTGCTGCTGAACCGCGCCCCGACGCTGCATCGCCTTGGCATTCAGGCGTTCGAGCCTGTGCTGATCGAAGGCAAGGCGATCCAGCTGCATCCGCTGGTCTGCGCGGCCTTCAACGCGGACTTCGACGGCGACCAGATGGCGGTGCACGTACCGCTGTCGCTGGAAGCGCAGCTCGAAGCGCGCGTGCTGATGATGTCGACCAACAACATTCTGCACCCGGCCAACGGCCAACCGATCATCGTTCCCTCGCAGGACATTGTTCTGGGTCTCTATTATCTGACCCTGGAGCGCGACGGCGAGCCGGGACAGGGCATGAGCTTCGGCTCGATGGACGAAATCGAACACGCGCTTTTCGCGAAGTCGGTGACGCTGCATTCGAAGATCAAGGCGCGGGCCTGGACGCTCGATGCCGAAGGTAATCGCGTGCCGATGATCTACGAAACGACGCCGGGCCGCATGATGCTGGGCGAAGTTCTGCCAAAGCATCCGAAAGTTTCCTACGAGGTCGCCAACAAGCTGATGACCAAGAAGGAAATCTCGGCGATGATCGACACCGTCTACCGCAACTGCGGTCAGAAGGACACGGTCATCTTTTGCGACCACATCATGGCGCTGGGCTTCCGCGAGGCCTGCAAGGCGGGCATTTCCTTCGGCAAGGACGACATGGTCGTGCCGGAGACCAAGCCCGGCATTGTCGGCACGACGCAGGCATTGGTGAAGGAATACGAGCAGCAGTACAACGACGGCCTGATCACCCAGGGCGAGAAGTACAACAAGGCTGTCGATGCCTGGGCCAAGTGCACCGACAAGCTCGCAGAAGAAATGATGCAGCGCATTTCCTCGGTCCAGAAGGACGATGACGGACGCGACAAGCCGATCAATTCGATCTACATGATGAGCCACTCCGGGGCGCGCGGGTCGCCCGCCCAGATGAAGCAGCTCGCGGCGATGCGCGGCCTCATGGCCAAGCCTTCGGGCGAGATCATCGAGACGCCTATCATCTCGAACTTCAAGGAAGGCCTGTCGGTTCTCGAATACTTCAACTCAACCCACGGCGCCCGCAAGGGCCTGGCGGATACGGCGTTGAAGACCGCGAACTCGGGTTACCTCACCCGCCGTCTCGTCGACGTGGCGCAGGATTCGATCATCACCGAAGTGGATTGCGGCTCGACGGGCGGCATTCGCATGCGGGCCATCGTCGACGCCGGTCAGGTCGTCGCCTCGCTTGCCTCGCGCGTGCTCGGTCGTTTCTCGGCGGACGACATCATGTCGCTCGACGGCGAGGTGATCGTTCCCGCAGGCACGATGATCGAGGAAGCGCATGTCGAGAGGATCAACACCTCGGGGATCACCGAGATCAAGATCCGCTCGGTGCTGACTTGCGAAACGAAAAACGGCGTTTGCGCCGCCTGCTACGGCCGCGATCTGGCGCGGGGCACACCCGTCAACATGGGCGAAGCGGTTGGCGTCATTGCGGCGCAATCGATTGGCGAGCCGGGCACCCAGCTCACCATGCGCACCTTCCACATCGGCGGCGCGGCACAGATCGCGGATCATTCTTACATCGAATCCAACTTCGAGGGTAAGATCGCCATCCGCAACCGGCATGTGGCGCGCAACTCGGATGGCGATCTCATCGCCATGGGCCGCAACATGGCCGTGATCGTGCTTGGTCCGGACGGGACGGAACGCGCCGTACACCGCATCCAGCAGGGTTCGAAGCTGCGCGTCGACGAAGGCGACGAAGTCAAGCGCAGCCAGCGTATCGCCGAATGGGATCCGTTCACCCGCGCGATCCTCACCGAGGTCGACGGCGTCATCGGTTTCGAGGATCTGGTCGAAGGCCAGTCGATGGCCGAGACGGCGGACGAGTCCACGGGCATCACCAAACGCATGGTCATGGACTGGCGCCTCAATCAGCGTTCGGCCACATTGAAGCCGGCCATCGTCATCACCGATGCCAAAGGCGCGGTCGCCAAGCTGCCACGCGGCGGCGACGCCCGTTACCTGCTTCCGGTCGAAGGCATCATCGCCGTCGAACCGGGCGGCAAGGTGAAGGCCGGCGATACGGTTGCGCGTATCCCGCTCGAATCCGCGAAGACCCGCGACATCACCGGCGGTCTGCCGCGTGTTGCAGAACTCTTCGAGGCGCGGCGTCCGAAAGACCATGCGATCATCGCGGAAGTCTCCGGTACGGTGCAGTTCGGACGCGACTACAAGAACAAGCAGCGCATCTCGATCATCCCGTCGGAAGAAGGGCTCGAGCCGGTCGATTACCTGGTGCCGAAGGGCAAGCATATCCATCTGCAGGATGGCGACGTGATCGAGAAGGGCGATTATATCGTCGACGGCAATCCGGCTCCGCACGACATCCTTGCCATCAAGGGCGTCGAGGAACTGGCGGCCTATCTCGTGAACGAAATCCAGGAAGTGTACCGTCTGCAGGGTGTGAACATCAACGACAAGCACATTGAAGTGATTGTCCGTCAGATGCTGCAGAAGGTGGACATCACCGATGCGGGCGAAACCGATTTCCTCAACGGCGATCAGGTCGACCGGATGGAGATGGACGAAGCCAACGAGCGCGCCATCGCCGAGGGCAAGAAGCCGGCGACGGGCACGCCCGTGCTGCTCGGCATCACCAAGGCGAGCCTGCAGACGCGCTCCTTCATCTCCGCGGCCTCGTTCCAGGAAACGACCCGCGTGCTGACGGAGGCCGCGGTCAACGGCAAGATGGATTCGCTCGAAGGTCTGAAGGAGAACGTCATTGTCGGCCGGTTGATCCCGGCAGGCACGGGCGCTGCGATGACCAAGATGCGGAAGATCGCCACGACGCGCGACGAGATGATCCTCGAACAGCGCGAGCAGGTGTCGCTGTCCGGCAAGGACGAAGCGCCGGCCGATGCGCCGCAGCTTCCCGCCGGCGAGTAATCATCGCGCACGAAATCGAAAAGGCCGTCCGGAGCGATCCGGGCGGCCTTTTGATTTTTTTTCGGCTGTTGAGCGCTTACTTGTGTACCGCCAGCAACTGCTTCTGCAGGGCTTCGCGGTCCGGCGTCCATTTCGACACTTGCTTGAAGAAGCGGACCGCGCCGGCGTGCATGGGCGAAGTATTGTTCGCGCGCGCCATTCCCTCCTGTGTCCAGGTTTTCATGGCCGGATGCACGCTGTCGAGTTCGCGCACATGCTCCCACACGATTTTCACGAGCGTGTACACGACTTCGTCCGGGACACGCGAACTGGTCATGATTGCAATATCCTTGGCCCAGACCGTCGTGTCTTCTGCGATGCCGGTAGCGTATCCGGCCTTGAGCAGGGCGGGATAATAACCCGGCTTCACCTTTTGCAGACGTGCGGCGAGATCGGGGACCGGCCGCATGCCTATGAAGCGCACGCCGCGGTGCTTTGCATTTGCCTGGTTGATGAAGCCTGTGCCGACCGATGCGTTGGCGGCATCGGTCACGCCGTCGAGGAAGGCCTGGTAGTTTTCGCGGATGCCGGACATTGGCACTGCGGTTACGTCCTTCCAGGTCAGGCCGCCGCCCGAGAACAGGACATTGATGTCGACAAGGAACAGCGGCGAACCGGGAAAGCTGGACGGAATTTTCTTTCCCTTGAGGTCTTCGACGTAACGCGCGCCCGAAGCTGTCTGCACCAGCAGGGAGCCATAGAGGACCGGGCCAAGGGTCGCCGTTCGCAAGTTCTTGACGGGCCGGTTCGGATATACGCCGACACCGGCATAGGCGTCGTAGCCGCCCGGCGTCGTGCCGATGGCGAATTGGGTTTCGCCTCGCCCGACAAGCACTTCGAGGAAACCGCCAGCCTCGCGCAGACGCATGCGCGCGCTGCTGTTGGCGTTGAACAGTTTCGCCATGCCGGCCGACGTGGCGTTCAGGGTCGTGCCGGGGCCCAGCGTTGCTATCGAATAGACGCCGGTGATTTTTGTCTGCGCCAGCGCCGCCGGAACCGAAAATGCGGCAGCCAGTGCTGCCGCGCACGCAACAGTCATCGCTTTCATACCGAGCCTCCTGTGCTTCCTTGTTGTGCTGTTCTTTTCGCGCTCTTCTGCGGAGCGCTGAAATCAAACCTGGAAGTTCAAGACGCCCGGCGGCTGTGCGCCGGGACGGGATATGTCCGCTTATGCCCCGGCGCCTCCCGCAGCGTTACTGGCGCGCGCCGAACTGGCGGCCTTGGCGTTGAGCGCCAGCAAGCCGAGCGAAATGAAAAGCCCCGCGATATTGACGAATACCAGCGACTGGTGGGCATCAACCGGCAGGAACAGGGCAATCGCCGCCGCGAACAAAATCAGCCGCACGGGAAAGGACAATTCGCTGTGGAAGTAGCCGCGCAGCGACGCTCCGATTGCCAGGACCCCGACGGCGGCCGAGAGAAAATTCGTCATCACAAGCCAGAACGGGCCTTGCGCCAGTAGCGAAGGCGAGAAGACGAACACGAAGGGCACGATGAAGGCGACAATGCCCATCTTGCAGGCCTCGATACCGGTATCCCAGGGCGAGGATTTTGCTATGCCTGCCGCCGCCATGGCCGCCACCGCAACCGGCGGTGTAATCAGCGAAAAGACGCCGTAGTAGAAGATGAAGAAATGCGCCGCTATCGGCACGATGCCGAACTTCACGAGCGCCGGCACGATCAACGTCACCTGCATGAAGTAAATAGCAATACCGGGCAGGCCCATGCCGAGAATGAGGCTGATGATGGCGGTGGCGACCAGCAGCAGGAAGGGGCTCACGGCGCCCAGCGAGAGCAGCGGCTCGGTCAGCGTGAAGCTGAGGCCGGTCATCGAACTGGCGCCAAGGATCATGCCGACGAGCAGGCCGACGATGATGATTTCGGTCACCTGCACGCCCGCATCGGCGATGGTGTCGTACCACCACATGAGCGGCTTGTCGCGAACGAACCAGTAACCCGCCGCGATCAGGACGAAAGTGGCGAACATGCCCGCCGTCTCCGGCTGCCACAGCAGCCAGACCAGCGTGTAGATCAGCACGGGCAGCGGAATGAGAAACGGCCAGCCTTTTTTGAGAACGTCCCAGGCATTTGGAATTTCGGAAGGGTCCAGCCCTTTCATGCCGGTGCGGCCGGCTTCCAGATCGACCTGCACGATGAGCGCGCCGTAGTAGAGCAGGGCAGGGATGATCGCGGCGATGACGATCTGTCCGTAAGGCATCTGCAGATATTCGGCCATCACGAAGGCGACGGCGCTCATGACGGGCGGTGTCACAAGTCCGCCGGTCGAGGCGGTAGCTTCCACGGCGCCCGCAATCTGCGGCCTGTAGCCAATGCGCTTCATCATCGGGATCGTGACAGAGCCGGTGATGACGACGTTGGCGACGGCGCTATTGGAAATGGAACCGAAGAACGCCGAACCGAGGATCGCCACCTTGGCCGGGCCGCCGCGGTATCTGCCCATGGCCGCGAGGGCCAGATCGGTAAACAGTGTGCCGCCGCCCATGGTGAAAAGCAGGTGACCGAACACGACATAGACGAGCACGATGGTTGCGAGAATCTGCATGATCGTGCCGAGCATGGCCTGATCGGAGAGCAGCAGTTCCATTGCAAAGCGTTCTATAGGTATGGACGATGTCTGAAACATGCCGGGGAAATGTTCGGCGAAAAGACCATAGACGATGAAGGACAGGGTCAGGACCGGCAAGACCAGGCCGTAAATGCGCCGCGTGGCCTCGATCACCAGAATGATAGCCACCGCGCCGAAAAACACCTTGTGCCACAACAGATCCGTCATGTTCAGCGCCAGCGTCGGATACATGACCATGACATAGACGCCACAGCTCGCGCCGAGACAGGCCAGCACGATGTCGTACCATGGCGCGTGGTCGTAGGGACTTTTCGGGCTGGCGGGAAAAACCAGCAGGGCCGTGAACAGGGAAATTGCGAAAATAAAGCCGTAAAACTGTTGCTGCAGTACGCTCCAGCCGAGATGGATTTGCAGGTTCAGGGAAAAGAATGCGCCCGCGGCGACCAGACAGACGGCCAGAAAGCGGATGATCTTCAAAAGCCAGGGCTGGACGGATCGTGTACGTGAAGTTTCGGAACTGGACATGGACTCAACCGCGAGAAGTCAGGACGCCGGGCAGGGGCCGGTTCCGCAGCAGGCAGCCGCGGAACCGGCATTCGTGGCGATGCCGATTACGGCATGGACATCAGTTCTTTTTGCCGCTTTTCGTTCTTGTCGCTCCATTTGCCGATTTCCTTCAGGAAGCGGATGGAGCCGTTGTGCATCGGCAGGGTGTTGCGATCGGATTCGATGCCTTCCTTCGTCCAGGTCTTGATGACGGGATGCACGCCATCGAGTTCGCGCAGGTTGTTGTAGAAGAGCTTGATGAACTGGTAGGCGACTTCGTCGGACACCTTGTCGTTGGCATTCACGAGAATGTCCTTGGCCCAGACAGTCGTGTCTTCAACGATACCCGTGAAGGACCCCTGTTTCAGCGTAATCGGATAGTAGCCGCGTTTGACCTTCGCCATCGTTGCGGCCGTTGCGTCGCCCGGCGCCACGCCGAGGAAGCGCACGCCCTTGTGCTTGGCGTCGGCCTGGTTGACAACGCCCGAACCGATGGAAGCGTTCGCCGCATCTGTCAGTCCATCCATGAAGGCCTGATAGTTTTCGCGAATGCCGGCGACCGGAACCGGCTTGATGTCCTTCCAGCCGATGCCGCCTGCTGCAAAGATCACGTCGATATCGTCGAGAAAGGTCGGCATGGCGGCGAAGCGGGCAGGTACGCGCTTGCCTTTGAGATCGGCAATCATTTTCATGCCGGAATCCTTGGTCGCCATCAGTGATCCGTAGAGCACGGGGCCGACCATGATTGTGCGGATGTTACGCATCTTGCGGCCCTTGTAGATGCCGGTTCCGCTCCAGGCGTCGAACGACGACGGGCTGGCGTTCAGACCGAACTGCGTTTCGCCGCGCGCGACGTAGACTTCCAGGGTGGCGCCGGCTTCACGCAGCCGCATGCGGGCGCCCGACTTTGCATTGAACAGTTTCGCAATGCCCGCAGCCGTTGCGTTGAAAGTCGTACCGGGCGGCAGTGTCGTGATCGCGAAAGTGCCGGACAGTTTTCCCTGCGCGCTGGCGGAACTGGCTGCAACCAGCATGGATCCGGCAATGGCAGCCGCGGCCAAGGTTTTGTCATTCAGACTGATCATTCATTTCTCCTCTGGTGTGGTTCCTCTGGATATTGTTTCGATACCCCGGCCGCTATTGCAGAAGCGGAACCGGAGCTCTGGTTGCAAAAATGAACTTCCGGTTCGCTGTGTCCGGATTTGTCGTGCCGAGACCGCGAGTGGCCGAAATCTGAAGGGCTCCAGGCGAGCGGTCAATCGGTATTTGTCGAATTTCCTTATTTAATCGGCAGCCGGAAGGGGCTGCGAGCTTCAAAGACGGGTTTGCTGCCCCGCCGATGCAGGGCGTAGCAGCCGGCGCTTGGCAGGAGCCTGGCTTCAGTCGCAAGCGGTAATCAACTTGGGCGTAATTGTTAAAATTGCACGCTCGCGCCCTTTCTCGGACACATTGATGCGATGTCGCCGCGTATAATGATCGGCAAGGGCTTCAGCCGGGATTTGCGTTTGCATGTGCGCTGGCGCACAGTAAGCGGTACAGAAGACTGAAATGAATGCCTGCAGCCCGGACAAACCGGGAGAAAAGTCCCAAAGGGGACAAGCGAGGCGTGTTATGGGAGTTCAGTTTCACAAGCCCGCCACGGGGCGGCCTGAGGTGGAAAAGCCCGCTATTGCGGAACCGGGCGCGATCCAGCAGCAGGCTGTTCTGGCGCCAATGCTTGCCGGCGCCCAGGCGCGCGGCATGGCCGACATGCTGGAAATGCTGGGGCAGGGCGCAATTCTCGTCGATCCGGCAGCCGGCGTTCTCCATGTCAGCGAGCGGGCGCGCGCAATGCTCGAAGGCGTTGTTGGCTTCACACAAGGCCACATGGCAGGTCAGACGCCTGAGGCGCGCGACGTTCTGCAACGGCTGGTGGCGGCGACTCTGGCGGGAAACCCCGCCTGCGCGACCTTCGATACGCCGGCGGGTAGAATCATAGAGTTGCAGGCATTGCCGGCTCCGGCCGGTCCTCCGGGGACAGTGCAATTGCTTCGCTCGGTCATTTGCGTGCGGGCGCATCCGGGGCGGCGAGCTGCCAGTTCCTGAGAAATTCCCGGATTTCGCCGAAACCATCGCGTTTCGGGGCCGAATCGAGCGGTTTCGGGGCCTGTTTGCGAATCCGCGCAGAGCGGATTTCCGGGAATCAAATCAATGGCTTTTGCAGCGCAAAAAGCGCTTGACGCGGGATCGCTCTGCGCATAAATGTTGCGCGATTTCGGCAGGCCGTAGGTTCTGTTGCTTTCCGCGCGCCTCGCGTGGAACCCGTCGAACCTAAACGCTGCTGGTCTCATCGAGACTTTGAACGTCGGATTCGGGCCTGCTTCGCAGGCTGGCCCTGTCATAAGCACGAACACGATGGCGCATTGCGCATTTCGTGGTCCTCTGCGTTCAAGCGCCGGATGCCCATAGCCGTGATTGGCGGGCGGGTTGAAGGCGTTCGTTTGTTTTGGGGTGACGCCCAGTGCGAAGAACGTCCCGCAGGAAATGCTTCCTGAAGGACGATGAACTGGAAGCTGCTGTTTGCGCGGTGGTTTTCAAAACGAAGGTTGAATCTGCCCAGGGCGGCGTTGAGCCGGTCCTGGCCGGGAAGGGTCAGAATGCCAACTATCAGCCAGTTGATCCGGAAGCCGCGGCGTCCGAAGGTGTACCGGGAGAAGGCGCGCCACATGGAAGCCTGCCCGCAGAAGCGCGGCGTTTGTACGCGCGTTTATACCACGACCCCGAAGAAGCCGAACTCGGCGCTCCGCAAGGTTGCGAAGGTTCGTCTCACGAACGGGTACGAGGTCATCGGATACATCCCGGGCGAAGGCCACAACCTGCAGGAACATTCCGTGGTGATGATCCGCGGCGGCCGCGTGAAGGACCTTCCCGGCGTTCGCTATCACATCCTGCGCGGTGTGCTTGACACGCAAGGCGTCAAGGACCGCAAGCAACGCCGCTCGAAGTACGGCGCGAAGCGTCCGAAGTAAGTCAGCAAGGAACGACAGATGTCCCGTCGCCACAGAGCAGAGAAACGCGAGATCATTCCGGACGCCAAGTATGGCGACGAAGTTCTGGCGAAATTCATGAACTCGATCATGCTCGCCGGAAAGAAGTCCGTCGCGGAGCAGATCGTCTACGGTGCTTTCGACCAGATCGAGGGCAAGATGAAGAGCGACCCGATGCAGGTCTTCAAGCAGGCGCTCGACAATGTCTCGCCGGCGATCGAAGTACGCTCGCGGCGCGTTGGCGGCGCCACCTACCAGGTTCCCGTCGAGGTGCGCCCCGAGCGCCGTCAGGCGCTGGCGATCCGCTGGATCATCGCGGCTGCGCGCGGCCGCAACGATCGCACCATGCAGGACCGGCTTTCGGGCGAATTGATGGATGCTGCAAGCAATCGCGGCAACGCCGTCAAGAAGCGCGAAGACACGCACCGCATGGCCGAGGCCAACCGCGCCTTCGCTCATTACCGCTGGTAGTTCCCGCTTAAAGGCAGTTGAAGCGCAGTTGCGCGGCCCACGAGGATTTGGACATGCCAAGACAATTTGCTTTGGAAGACTATCGTAACTTCGGCATCATGGCCCACATCGATGCCGGCAAGACGACGACGACCGAGCGTATCCTGTATTATACCGGCAAGAGCCACAAGATCGGCGAAGTGCACGACGGCGCTGCGACCATGGATTTCATGGAGCAGGAACAGGAACGCGGCATCACCATTACCTCGGCCGCCACGACGGCTTTCTGGAACGGCAAGCGCCTGAACATCATCGACACCCCCGGCCACGTCGACTTCACCATCGAAGTCGAGCGTTCGCTGCGCGTGCTCGACGGCGCGGTCTGCGTTCTGGATTCCAACCAGGGCGTCGAGCCGCAGACCGAAACCGTGTGGCGCCAGGGCGATCGCTATCAGGTGCCGCGCATCGTTTTCTGCAACAAGATGGACAAGATCGGCGCGGACTTTTATCGCTGCCTCGACGACATCGTGACCCGCCTCGGCGCGCGGCCGGTGGCCATCCAGCTGCCGATCGGTTCGGAAAACAACTTCAAGGGCGTTGTCGACCTGGTTCGCATGGTCGCCTACGTCTGGGAAGAGGAAGGCCTCGGCGCGAAGTATAACGAAGTCGAAATCCCGGCCGACCTTGCCGACAAGGCTGCCGAATACCGCACCGCACTCATCGAAGCCGCCGTCGAAATGGACGACGCAGCGATGGAAGCCTATCTGGAAGGCAACGAGCCCGACGTAGCGACGCTGAAGGGTCTGATCCGCAAGGCCGTTATCACCGCGTCCTTCTTCCCGGTTCTGGCCGGCTCGGCGTTCAAGAACAAGGGCGTCCAGCCGTTGCTCGACGCTGTTGTCGACTATCTGCCGACCCCGCTCGATCGCGGCGGCATCAAGGGCGTCGATTACAAAACCGGCGAGGAAGTCGTGCGCCAGGCCGGCGACGACCAGCCGTTGTCGGTTCTTGCGTTCAAGATCATGGACGATCCTTATGGCGTTCTGACCTTCGCCCGCGTCTATTCCGGCACCATGACCAAGGGTCAGGCGCTGCTGAACTCCACGCGCGACAAGAACGAACGCGTCGGGCGCATGGTTCTCATGCACGCCAACAACCGCGAGGAAATCTCGGAAGCCTATTCCGGCGATATCGTCGCCCTGGTCGGCATGAAGGACACCCGCACCGGCGAAACGCTGTGCGATCCGAACAAGCCCGTCATTCTGGAAAAGATGGACTTCCCGGATCCGGTTATCGAAATGGCTGTCGAGCCCAAGACCAAGGCCGACCAGGAAAAGATGACCACCGCGCTCATCAAGCTCGCAAACGAAGATCCCTCTTTCCGCGTGTCCACCGATCAGGAAAGCGGCCAGACGATCATCAAGGGCATGGGCGAACTGCACCTGGACATCAAGGTCGACATTCTCAAGCGTACCCACAAGGTCGAAGTGAACGTCGGCGCACCGCAGGTCGCGTATCGCGAAAAGGTCACCAAGACGATCGAGCACGACTACACGCACAAGAAGCAGTCGGGCGGCTCGGGCCAGTTTGCGCGCGTCAAGTTCATCGTTGAGCCGAACGAGCAGGGCAAGGGTTTCGAATTCGAATCCAAGATCGTCGGCGGATCGGTTCCGAAGGAATACATACCGGGCGTCGAAAAGGGTCTGGAATCGGTTCTGGGTGCGGGCGTACTTGCCGGCTTCCCGGTGGTCGACCTGAAGGTCACGCTGATCGACGGCGCGTTCCACGAAGTCGACTCTTCGGCTCTGGCCTTCGAAATCGCTTCGCGTGCTGCTCTGCGCGAAGCGCTTCAGAAGGCAGGCAGCGTGCTGCTTGAGCCGATCATGAAGGTCGAGGTGGTGACGCCGGAAGAATACACCGGTTCGGTCATCGGCGACCTGAATTCCCGGCGCGGGCAGATTCTCGGACAGGACATGCGCGGCAACGCGAACGTCGTCTCCGCGATGGTGCCGCTGGCCAACATGTTCGGCTACGTCAACAACCTGCGCTCGTTCTCCCAGGGACGCGCCAGCTACACGATGCAGTTCGACAACTATGCGGAAGTTCCGCGTAACGAAGCAGAGAAAATCCAGGCAAAATACGCCTGATCGGATAACGGAAACCAAGGTACTAACGGTTTTTTTGAAGGAGCCCAGCTATGGCCAAGGAAAAATTCAACCGCAGCAAACCGCACTGTAACATCGGCACCATCGGTCACGTCGATCATGGCAAGACGTCGCTGACGGCGGCCATCACGAAGTGCCTGGCCGAAACGGGCGGCGCAACCTTCACCGCCTACGACCAGATCGACAAGGCGCCGGAAGAAAAGGCCCGCGGCATCACCATCTCGACCGCTCACGTCGAGTACGAGACCGAAGCCCGCCACTACGCCCACGTCGACTGCCCCGGCCACGCCGACTATGTGAAGAACATGATCACCGGCGCTGCGCAGATGGACGGCGCGATCCTGGTCGTGTCGGCTGCCGACGGCCCGATGCCGCAGACCCGCGAGCACATTCTGCTTGCCCGTCAGGTCGGCGTTCCCGCGCTCGTCGTGTTCATGAACAAGGTCGACATGGTCGACGATCCGGAACTGCTCGAACTCGTCGAGCTGGAAATCCGCGAATTGCTCTCGAAGTACGAATTCCCCGGCGATGACATTCCGATCACCAAGGGTTCGGCTCTGTGCGCCCTTGAAGACCGCGATCCGGAAATCGGCAAGAATGCCGTTCTTGCGCTGATGAAGACCGTCGACGACTACATTCCGACCCCGGAACGTCCGGTCGACCAGCCCTTCCTGATGCCGGTCGAAGACGTGTTCTCGATCTCCGGCCGCGGCACCGTCGTGACCGGCCGTATCGAGCGCGGCATCGTGAAGGTTGGCGAGGAAGTCGAGATCGTCGGTCTGCGCGACACCACGAAAACGACTGTCACCGGCGTCGAAATGTTCCGCAAGCTGCTGGACTCCGGTATGGCCGGCGACAACGTCGGCTGCCTGCTGCGCGGCACCAAGCGTGAAGACGTCGAACGTGGCCAGGTTCTCTGCAAGCCGGGTTCGGTGAAGCCGCACACGAAGTTCAAGGCAGAAGCCTACATCCTGACCAAGGACGAAGGCGGCCGCCACACGCCGTTCATGACCAACTACCGTCCGCAGTTCTACTTCCGCACCACGGACGTGACGGGCATCGTCACCCTGCCGGAAGGCACGGAAATGGTCATGCCGGGCGACAACATCACCATGGACGTGGCGCTGATCGTGCCGATCGCGATGGAAGAGCGTCTGCGCTTCGCCATCCGCGAAGGTGGCCGTACGGTTGGCGCGGGCGTCGTCGCCAGCATCATCGAGTAACGACAAACGGGTCCGGGCGCTTTGCTTGCCAGAGCGTCCGGATTTTTCGCATCCAGACCGGCGGTATGCCGCCTTGCTTTTGCTAACGGCAGCATCGCCGGTTGAGACAGGACTGAATTATGAACGGGCAGAATATCCGCATACGATTGAAGGCTTTCGATCACCGGATTCTGGACTCTTCGACCAAGGAAATCGTGTCGACCGCCAAGCGGACCGGCGCGCAGGTGCGCGGGCCCATCCCGCTGCCCACGCGGATCGAGAAGTTCACCGTCAACCGTTCGCCGCACATCGACAAGAAGTCGCGCGAACAGTTCGAAATCCGCACCCACAAGCGCGTTCTCGACATCGTCGATCCGACGCCGCAGACCGTGGATGCCTTGATGAAGCTCGATCTCGCCGCCGGCGTGGACGTTGAGATCAAGCTCTGACGAATTTCACCGGTCGCTGTTTGCAACGGCCGGCGGGGGATGTGGTTGCGGCCAACGGTCCGCAACATCGTACAGCCGGCGAAGCCGGTTCAACTAACGGCGCCTATGCCCTGTCTCGGCAGCGGTAAGCGCCAAAGCAAACGGCGCCAATGCGCGGGCCGGCGAAGCAGCCGGATCGATCCGCGGAAAGCGCCAAAAAGGAATGGATCATGCGATCAGGTGTTATCGCACAGAAGGTGGGCATGACCCGAATCTTCACCGACGCCGGGGAGCACATCCCCGCAACGGTTCTGAAGGTCGAAGGTTGCCAGGTGGTCGCCCACCGCACCGAAGAACAGAACGGCTATACGGCGCTGCAGGTCGGCATCGGCAAGGCGAAAGTGAAGAACGTTGCCAAGGCCGAACGCGAGCGTTTCGCCCGCGCCCAGGTCGAGCCGAAACTGCGGCTCGCCGAATTCCGTGTCGGCGCGGACGAACTGATCCCGGTCGGGGCTGAAATCACCGCCGATCATTTCGTCGTCGGGCAGTTCGTGGACGTGACCGGCACATCAACGGGTAAAGGCTTTGCCGGCCCGATGAAGCGCTGGAACTTCGGCGGTCTGCGCGCTACCCACGGTGTTTCCCTCTCGCACCGTTCGCACGGTTCGACCGGTAACCGCCAGGACCCCGGCAAGGTCTTCAAGAACAAGAAGATGGCCGGCCACATGGGTTCCGAGCGCGTGACCACGCTGAACCTGAAGGTCGTGCAGACCGACGCCGAGCGCGGCCTGATCCTGGTTCAGGGTTCGGTTCCCGGCAAGGCCGGCGGCTGGATCTTCGTGCGCGACGCGATCAAGAAAGACATGCCTGCCGATCTGCCGAAGCCCGGCAAATTCCGCGTCGCCAACGGGGCGGATGCGGCTGCGCCGGCGGGCGATAGCGACACTGGCGGCGAAGCTGCCGCCACCGAGCCGACACAGGAGAACTAGGCCGTGAAGATCGACATGACTTCAGTTGACGGCGCGGCTTCCGGCTCGATCGAGCTGAACGATGCCATTTTCGGCCTCGATCCGCGCGCCGATCTGCTCGCCCGCATGGTTCGCTACCAGCTCGCCAAGCGGCGAGCCGGCACGCACGATGTGAAGAACCGGGCGGAAATCGCCCGCACCGGCAAGAAGATGTACAAGCAGAAGGGTACTGGCGGCGCACGTCACGGTTCGATGCGCGCCAACCTCTTCCGCGGCGGTGGCCGGGCCTTCGGTCCGACACCGCGCGATCACTCGCACGAACTTCCGAAGAAGGTGCGCGCCCTGGCGCTGCGTCACGCCTTGTCGGCGAAGGCCAAGGACGGCGACATCGTCGTTTGGTCCGACGCAAATCTCGGCGAAGCGAAGACAAAGGCTCTGCGCTCCTCGTTCGAGAAGCAGGGACTGGCCAGCGTGCTGATCATCGACGGCGCCGAGTTGCAGGACAATTTCTGCCTCGCTGCCCGCAACATCCCCAATGTGGACGTGCTGCCGGTTCAGGGCATCAACGTCTACGACATTCTCCGCCGCGACAAGCTCGTGCTGACCAAGGCGGCCATTGAAGCGCTGGAGGCGCGGTTCTCATGAGCGAAGCAGCGCAATTCGCCGAAGAAAAGCACTACAACGTGATCGTCGCACCGGTGATCACGGAAAAGACGACCATGGCGTCGGAACAGAACAAGGTGGTCTTCCGGGTCCGCCGCGACGCGACCAAGCCGCAGATCAAGGCTGCGGTCGAAAAGCTGTTCGACGTGAAGGTCACGGCTGTGAACACGGTGCTGCGCAAGGGCAAGACGCGGGTCTTCCGCGGCGTGCGCGGCAAGCAGAGCGATGTGAAAAACGCAGTCGTGACGCTGGCCGAAGGTCACAACATCGACGTGACCACCGGTCTGTGAGCGGGGCGAGGTAAGGATCAATGGCACTCAAACATTTCAAGCCGATCACACCGGGCACGCGTCAGCTGATCATCGTTGACCGATCGGAATTGTGGAAGGGCAAGCCGGAAAAGTCGCTGACCGTCGGCAAGCCGTCGAAGGGCGGACGCAACAATCTCGGCCGCATAACGGTTCGTTTCCGTGGCGGCGGGCACAAGCGCAGCTACCGGATCATCGATTACAAGCGCCGCAAGGTTGACATGCCTGCGACGGTAGAGCGGATCGAATACGATCCCAACCGCACGGCCTTCATCGCGCTGATCAAGTATCAGGACGGCGAGAAGGCCTACATCCTGGCGCCGCAGCGCCTGTCCGCGGGCGACACGGTTGTGTCGGGCGAGCAGGTCGACGTGAAGCCGGGCAACGCCATGCCGCTGGCCAACATTCCGGTCGGCTCGATCGTCCACAACATCGAGACCAAGATCGGCAAGGGCGGCTCGATGGTTCGCTCGGCCGGCAATTACGCCCAGGTCGTCGGCCGTGACCGCGGATACGTGATCGTTCGCCTGAACTCGGGCGAACAGCGCCTGGTGCATGGCCGCTGCTTTGCGACCATCGGGTCGGTGTCCAATCCCGACCACATGAACACGTCCGTCGGCAAGGCCGGCCGCATGCGCTGGTACGGCTTCAAGCCGCACAACCGCGGCGTGACCATGAACCCGATCGACCATCCGCACGGCGGCGGCGAAGGCCGCACCTCGGGCGGCCGTCATCCGGTCACCCCCTGGGGCAAGCCGACCAAGGGCAAGAAGACCCGCAACAACAAGTCCACCGACAAATTCATCGTGACCTCGCGTCACAAGAGCAAGAAGAAGGGCTGATCCATGGCGCGTTCGATCTGGAAAGGTCCGTTTGTCGACGGCTACATTCTGACGAAGGCCGAAGCGTCCCGCGAGTCCGGGCGTTCGGAAGTCATCAAGATCTGGAGCCGGCGTTCGACCATCCTGCCGCAATTCGTCGGCCTGACGTTCGGTGTCTACAACGGCAAGAAACACATTCCGGTGCTGGTCAGTGAAGACATGATCGGCCACAAGTTCGGCGAATTTGCTCCGACGCGGACCTATTACGGTCATGCGGCGGACAAGAAAGCCAAGAGGGGCTAAGCGATGTCCAAACCGAAGACCAAACGGGCGTTGAAGGACAACGAGGCCAAGGCGGTGACGCGGATGATCCGCATCAGCCCGCAGAAGCTGAACCTCGTGGCTCAGCTCATTCGCGGCAAGCCGGTCGAAACGGCGCTGGCCGACCTCGAGTTCTCGCGCAAGCGCATTGCCGGCACTGTCCGCAAGACGCTCGAAAGCGCCATCGCCAACGCGGAAAACAATCACGAGCTGGATGTCGACGATCTCGTCGTCGCCGAAGCTTTCGTGGGCAAGGCTATGGTCATGCGCCGCTTCCATGCGCGCGCACGCGGACGTTCGAGCCGGATCGAAAAGCCGTTCTCGAACCTGACGATCGTCGTTCGCGAAGTCCAAGAAGCCGAAGCCTGAGGAGACTGGTATGGGACAGAAAGTTAATCCGATCGGTCTGCGCCTCGGCATCAACCGCACGTCGGACTCGCGCTGGTACGCCAACAAGGGCGAATACGGCAAGCTGCTGCACGAGGACATGAAAATCCGCGAAGTGCTGATGAAGCTGCTGAAGCAGGCTGCCGTTTCGCGCATCGTCATCGAGCGTCCGCACAAGAAGTGCCGCGTCACGATTCATTCGGCCCGTCCGGGTGTCGTCATCGGCAAGAAGGGCGCGGATATCGACAAGATCCGCAAGACCGTTGCCGCGATCACGGACTCGGAAGTCGTCATCAACATCGTCGAAGTCCGCAAGCCGGAAATCGATGCGACCCTGGTGGCCGATTCCATCGCCCAGCAGCTGGAACGCCGCGTTGCGTTCCGCCGCGCGATGAAGCGGGCCGTGCAGTCGGCGCTGCGCCTCGGCGCGCTCGGTATTCGCATCAACTGCGCAGGCCGTCTCGGCGGCGCGGAGATCGCACGCACCGAATGGTACCGCGAAGGCCGCGTGCCGCTGCATACGCTGCGCGCTGATGTCGATTACGGCGTCGCCACCGCGCATACAGCCTATGGCACCTGCGGCATCAAGGTCTGGATATTCAAGGGCGAAATCCTCGAGCACGATCCGATGGCCCAGGACAAGCGGATGAACGAGGGCAGCGGGGACAATTCCGGCGAACAGCGCCGTCCGCGCCGCGACAACCGCGACCGCGACAATCGCGGCGGCCGTGACGCGGCCTGACCGCAAGAGATAGCGTGAGACTGAAACCATGTTGCAACCCAAACGCACAAAATTCCGGAAGGCCCACAAGGGCCGCATTCACGGAAACTCCAAAGGCGGCTTTGAGCTGAACTTTGGCCAGTTCGGCCTCAAGGCTCTTGAGCCCGAGCGGATCACCGCGCGCCAGATCGAAGCGGCCCGCCGCGCCATGACGCGTCACATGAAACGCGCAGGCCGCGTATGGATCCGGATTTTCCCGGACGTGCCGGTGTCGAAGAAGCCGACCGAAGTCCGCATGGGCAAGGGCAAGGGCGCTCCCGAATATTGGGCGGCGCGCGTCGCTCCGGGCCGCATCATGTTCGAACTCGATGGCGTGAATGAAGTTATCGCGCGCGAGGCGCTGCGTCTGGCGGCGGCCAAGCTGCCGATCAAGACGCGCTTTATCCAGCGCATTGCAGAGTAGGAGACAGGACATGGCCGACAACAAACGCGTCTCCGACCTGAAAGTCATGACCGGCGACCAGCTCGCCGACGAGTTGATCAAGTTGCGCAAGGAGCAGTTCAACCTGCGCTTCCAGCGCGCCACGGGCCAGCTCGAGAACACCTCGCGCATCCGTGTCGTGCGCCGCGATATCGCACGCGTAAAGACAGTCGCCGCGCAGAAGCGCAACGAAGCCGCCGCAGCGCAGAAATAAGGTTCGAAGACATGCCGAAACGTATCCTGCAGGGCACCGTTGTCAGCGCGAAGCAGCAAAAGACCATCGTCGTGAAGGTCGAGCGCCGTTTCACCCATCCGCTGTTCAAGAAGACCGTGCGCCGCACCAAGAACTACCACGCACACGACGAAGAGAATAAGCACCAGGTCGGCGACATGGTGGCTATCGAGGAGACCAAGCCGATCTCGCGCCTGAAACGCTGGATCGTCGTCGACGCGGCAGCGAAAGAATAGAAACAGGCTCTCGGGCCTTGGCAAGTTTACGCCGCAGTGCATCAGCCTGCGGATAACAGGCGAACTCCGGAACGCGGCTGCGAAGCCTCCCCGGAAAGCGATCTGAAGGAAGGCGTTACGCCATGATACAAATGCAGACCAATCTCGATGTGGCGGATAATTCCGGCGCCCGCCGCGTCATGTGCATCAAGGTGCTTGGCGGGTCCAAGCGCAAGTATGCTCGCGTCGGCGACATCATCGTCGTGTCCGTCAAGGAAGCCATTCCGCGCGGCCGCGTGAAGAAGGGCGACGTGCTGAAGGCTGTCGTCGTTCGCACCGCCAAGGACATCAAGCGCAATGACGGCTCCGTCATTCGCTTCGACTCCAACGCCGCCGTTCTGGTCAACAACCAGTCGGAACCGATCGGGACCCGTATCTTCGGGCCCGTGCCGCGCGAACTGCGCGCGCGCAACCACATGAAAATCATTTCGCTCGCGCCGGAGGTGTTGTGATGGCTGCGAAGATCAAGAAAGGCGACCGCGTGGTCGTGCTGGCAGGCCGCGATCTCGGCCGCACCGGCGAAGTAATCGAGGTGCGTCCGGCCGAGGACCGCGCAGTCGTGCGCGGCGTCAACATGGTCAAGCGGCACCAGCGCCAGATGGCGCAGCAGGAAGGCGGCATCATTTCCAAGGAAGCGCCGATCCACCTGTCGAACCTGGCAATCGCCGATCCCAAGGACGGCAAGCCGACCCGCGTCGGTTTCAAGACGCTCGACGACGGCCGCAAGGTCCGTTTCGCAAAACGTTCCGGAGATCTGATCGATGGCTGAGGCACCAGAAACGAAGGGCAAGTCGCGCAGCAAGGCCAATACGCCTGCCGCCGCCGGCGATCCCAATGCGGGTCTGCCCGAAGGCTACCTGCCGCGTCTGCGCAAGCATTACGACGAAGTCGTGCGCGAGGCGCTGACGAAGGAATTCGGCTACACCAACCCGCAGCAGGTTCCGAAGATCGAAAAGATCGTTCTGAACATGGGCGTTGGCGAAGCTGTGAACGACACCAAGAAGGTGCAGACCGCCGCGGCGGAACTGGCGCTGATCGCCGGCCAGAAGCCGGTCATCACCCGGGCGCGCAAAGCCATCTCGACCTTCAAGGTGCGCGAGAACATGCCGATCGGCGCCAAGGTCACCTTGCGCAAGGTTCGCATGTACGAATTCCTCGACCGTCTGATCACGGTGGCCCTGCCGCGCGTGCGAGACTTTCGCGGTCTGAACCCGAAGTCTTTCGACGGCCGCGGCAATTATGCTCTCGGCATCAAGGAGCACATCGTGTTCCCCGAGATCGACTACGACAAGGTGGATACAATCATCGGCATGGACGTGATTGTCTGCACCACCGCCAAAACCGACGACGAAGCGCGTGCGCTGCTGCGCGCTTTCAATTTCCCGTTCCGGCAGTGAGGCCGCAAGGCTTCAAACGCGGATACCAGAGGTAGCTACATGGCTAAGAAAAGCGCAGTTGAAAACAACAAGAAGAAGCAGCGGATGGTGAAGAAATTCGCCGGCCGCCGCGACCGTCTGAAGAAGATGGCGATGGACGAGAGCCTGAGCATGGAAGAGCGTTTCGACGCTCAACTGAAGCTCGCGGCGCTTCCGCGCAATTCTTCGCGGACGCGCATTCGCAACCGTTGCGAGGTGACGGGCCGTCCGCGCGCCTATTACCGCAAGTTGAAGATGTCCCGTATCGCATTGCGCGAGCTGGGATCGAAGGGCCTTGTGCCCGGTCTCGTGAAGTCCAGCTGGTAGGAGGCGCGCCATGAACGATCCATTGGGCGATATGCTCACGCGCATCCGCAATGCCCAGATGCGCCGCAAGTCGAAGGTTTCGACGCCCGGTTCGCGCCTGCGCGCCAACGTGCTCGAAGTGCTGAAGCAGGAAGGTTATATCCGCGATTATTCGACGACCGATTACGGCAACGGCCGTTCGGAATTCGAAATCGAGCTGAAGTATTACGAAGGCGAGCCGGTTATCCGCAAGATCGAGCGGGTCTCCAAACCGGGCCGCCGGGTCTACACGGCGGTCGGCTCGATGCCGCGCGTCGCCAACGGCCTTGGCATCACCATTGTATCGACACCGCGGGGCGTTATGGCCGACCACACTGCTCGTGAGCAGAACGTGGGCGGCGAAGTGCTCTGTCGCGTGTTCTGATCGGGAGACGAGAAACATGTCCCGCGTAGGCAAGAAACCCGTCGCCATTCCCAAGGGCGTAACCGCGAAAGTCGAAGGACAGCGCGTTTCGGCCAAGGGTTCCAAAGGCGAACTGCAGTTCGTCGTTCCTGACGATGTCGACGTCAAGCTGGAAAACGATGCGATCATCGTCAACCCGCGTGAAGAAACCAAGCGCGCCCGCGCGCTTTGGGGCACTTCGCGTGCGATGATCAACAACATCGTCACCGGTGTCAGCAACGGCTTCGAAAAGAAGCTCGAGATCACCGGCGTCGGCTACCGCGCCGCCGTGCAGGGCAAGAGCCTGCAGCTGGCGCTCGGCTACAGCCACGACGTCAACTATCCGATCCCGGACGGCATCACCATCACGACGCCGCGTCCGACGGAAGTCATCATCGCCGGCATCGACCGCCGCGAAGTCGGCCAGGTCGCTGCCGAGATCCGCGCCATGCGTCCGCCTGAGCCCTACAAGGGCAAGGGTGTGAAGTATGCGGGCGAATTCATCTTCCGCAAGGAAGGCAAGAAGAAGTAGGACCGGACGATGGCACACTTGAATTCCACCGACAGGCGCAAGGCGCGCGTTCGCCGCTCGCTGCGCGCACATTCGGGCGGCAAGCCGCGTTTGTCGGTTTTCCGCTCCTCGAAGCAGATCTATGCGCAGATCATCGACGATGCAAAGGGCGCGACGCTTGCGTCCGCCTCGACGCTGGAGAAAGACCAGCGCGCAGCGGTGAAGAACGGGGCGACCGTCGATGCGGCCAAGGCCATCGGCAAGCTCGTCGCCGAGCGCGCCCTTCAGGCCGGCGTGAAGGAAGTCGTGTTCGACCGCGGCGCCTACATATATCATGGCCGCGTCAAGGCGCTGGCCGATGCTGCGCGCGAAGGCGGCCTGCAGTTCTGACGCCGCGCCCGATGCCGGGCCGGCACAATTTCGAAGCGAGCGCCGGGCGGATAGACGGCTGGCGCGCAAGTGACGAAGGATACGGAAGAGATTATGGCTAGAGAACCTGAAGGCGGCCGTGGCCGCGACGACCGCGATAGCGAATTCGTAGACCGGCTGGTCCACATCAACCGCGTCGCCAAAGTGGTGAAGGGTGGCCGTCGTTTCGGCTTTGCCGCCCTCGTTGTCGTCGGCGACCAGAAGGGCCGCGTCGGCTTTGGCCACGGCAAGGCGCGCGAAGTGCCGGAAGCGATACGCAAGGCGACCGAGTCCGCCAAGCGCAGCATGATCCGCGTGCCGCTGCGCGAAGGCCGCACGTTGCATCATGACGTGCAGGGCCGTCATGGCGCCGGCCGCGTGATCCTGCGCGCCGCGCCTGCCGGTACCGGCATCATCGCCGGCGGTCCGATGCGCGCCGTGTTCGAGACGCTCGGCATGCACGACGTTGTCGCGAAGTCGCAGGGCTCATCGAACCCGTACAACATGATCCGTGCGACGTTCGACGCGCTGAAGCGCGAAGACTCGCCGCGCTCGGTCGCCGCCCGCCGCAACATCAAGGTTTCTGCCCTGCAGTCCCGCCGCGGCGGCGCAGACGCCGAAGCCGCCGGCGCCTGAGGGAGGATTTCGCGATGAACGCATCGAAGAAGACCCTTACCGTCGAACAGACGGGCAGCCCGATCGGCCGTCACGTCAGTCAGCGCCAGACGCTGATTGGCCTTGGCCTCAACAAGATCGGTCGCCGCAAATCGCTTGAGGATACGCCTGCCGTGCGCGGCATGATCTCCAAGGTTCGCCACCTGGTGCGTATCGTCGAATCCGGCGCGGACGCGAAGTAGGAGTGGCCGCAATGAAACTGACAGAAATCACCGACAATCCCGGCGCAACGAAAGAGCGCATGCGCGTCGGCCGTGGCGTTGGCTCCGGCAAGGGCAAGACGGCAGGCCGCGGCGTGAAGGGCCAGAAGGCGCGCTCGGGCGTCGCCATCAAGGGTTTCGAAGGCGGTCAGATGCCCGTGCATCGCCGTCTGCCGAAGCGCGGCTTCAACTCACCGTTTCCGACCGTTTACAACGAGGTCAACATCGGCCGCCTGCAGACCGCAGTCGACGCCGGCAAGCTCGACGCGGGCAAGCCCGTGACAATCGAGGCCTTGGTGGAAGCCGGCGTTTGCCGCCGTCCGCTGATGGGCGTCAAGATTCTCGGCGTCGGCGAACTGAAGGCTGCGCTGAACCTCGAAGTCGCCGCCGCCTCGAAGTCCGCCCAGGCGGCGATCGAGAAAGCCGGCGGCAGCGTGAAGCTGCTGGCGGAAGCCGCGGGCGCCGAAGCCAGCGCCTGATCCAACGTCCGGTGTGGCTGCGCAATCACACTTGTGCAGCCGCGCCTTTTTGCCGGGGTGACAAACGTGTCATTCCTGCCCATATGGGTCCGGTCGCGGGGCATTCCGGTTCGTGCACCGGCCGACGTGCCGGTTTTCGCGGACTTCGTCCGGCGGGCCGGCCTGATGGTTTAATAGTGGGGCCGTCCGGACGCCCCATCGGAGCGCACAATGGCATCGGCAGCCGAACAGCTCGCAGCCTCGATCAATTTCTCCGCCATCGCCAAGGCGGAAGAACTCAAGAAGCGTATCTGGTTCACGCTGGCCGCGCTCGTCATCTACCGGATCGGTACCTATATCCCGCTGCCCGGCATCGACGCTGCGGCGTTCGAGGCGAACTTCACTGGCAAGCAGCAGGGCGTGCTCGAACTGTTCAACATGTTCGCGGGCGGTGCTGTCCAGCGCATGGCAATCTTCTCGCTGAACATCATGCCGTACATTTCGGCATCTATTATCATTCAGCTTCTGACATCGGTCGTTCCCAGCCTGGAAGCCCTCAAGAAAGAGGGCGAGTCGGGGCGCAAGGTCATCAACCAGTACACGCGCTACCTGACGGTCGTGCTGGCCGCTTTCCAGGCCTATGGCATCGCGCTGGGGCTTGAAGGGCAGGGCACCTACGTGGCCAATCCCGGCTGGTTCTTCCGCTTTTCGACCGTCCTGTCGCTGACCGGCGGCACGATGTTCCTGATGTGGCTCGGCGAGCAGGTGACTGCACGCGGTATCGGCAACGGCGCTTCGCTGATCATTTTCGCAGGCATCGTCGCGGCCTTCCCGTCGGCAGTGGTGTCGACTCTCGAACTCGGCCGGCAGGGAGCCATTTCGACGGCGCTGATCCTCATCGTCATCGTCATGGCTCTGGCCGTCACCGCCTTCATCGTTTACATGGAGCGGGCGCAGCGGCGGTTGCTGATTACCTATCCCAAGCGGCAGGTCGGCAACCGCATGTACGAGGGACAGAGCTCGTTCCTGCCGCTGAAGCTCAACACGTCGGGCGTCATTCCGCCGATCTTTGCGTCCTCGCTCTTGCTGTTGCCAACGACGATCGCGAATTTTTCGCAGGCCGGCGCTTCGAGCGGGTTTCTCGGCTCGTTCATGACGTATTTCGGTCACGGCCGGCCGCTCTACATGCTTGCCTATGCTGGCCTGATTATCTTCTTCGCCTTCTTCTACACGGCTATCGTGTTCAACCCGAAGGAGACGGCAGAGAACCTGCAGAAGCATGGCGGTTTCATTCCCGGCATCCGGCCCGGCGACCGCACGGCGGCCCATATCGACGATATTCTGATGAAGATCACGGTGATCGGCGCGGCCTATCTCACGATTATCTGCCTGTTGCCGGAAATCCTTATTTCGCAAGCGGCACTGCCGTTCTATTTCGGCGGCACGTCTCTGCTGATCGTCGTCAGCGTGACGATGGATACGGTCGCCCAGGTGCACGGACACTTGCAAGCGCAGCAATACGAAGGCCTCGTGAAGAAGGCCAGACTTAAGGGCAGAAGGCGATGAGGCTGATTCTTTTGGGCCCGCCAGGGGCTGGCAAGGGCACACAAGCGGCGCGATTGGTTGAAAAATTTGGTATCCCGCAGCTCTCCACCGGAGACATGCTGCGCGCGGCCGTCAAGGCCGGCACGCCTGTCGGCCTGAAGGCGAAGGCTGTCATGGATGCGGGCGGGCTCGTTTCGGACGAGATCGTTGTGGGCATTATCGCCGACCGTATCGCGGAAGCCGACGCAAAAAAGGGCTTTATCCTGGACGGCTTCCCGCGCACGGTCGCGCAAGCTGAGGCGCTGGACAAGCTGCTGGCGGAAAAGCGTATGGACCTCGATGCCATCGTCGAGCTCAAGGTCGACGAGAACGCGCTTCTGGCGCGCATTGAGAAGCGCGCGAAGGAAACCGTGGCCGCGGGCGGAACGGTGCGCGCAGACGACAATCCGGACGCCTTCAAGGTGCGGTTGGAAGCTTATCGCGAACAGACTGCGCCGGTGTCGGCCTATTACGCAAAGCGCGGCGTGCTGAAGACGGTCGACGGCATGATGTCCATCGATCAGGTCACGGCAGCGCTGGACAAGGCGCTGGCGAACTGAGGCTTGCCCTGGTGTTCGCGGGAATTGTTGGTTGTTGCCGGCAATTTGTTATTGACGGCGTTCGCATCGCGCCTTAGAAGCGCGGTCACAAGGTATGACGCCGCTGCGGGGTTTCTTCGGAAGCCGCGAAGCGTCGTTGTTTTGCGTTTTGGCTGGGTTGTCCGACTTTGGCCGATTCGTTTCGCATTGCTGCATGGGCCGGCCTCCACCGGACGCGGCTTTACCCCGGGCGGGCCTGTTCAGGCGCGCTGTTCACATGGAGATGACACATGGCTCGTATCGCGGGCGTCAATATTCCGACCAACAAGCGCGTCGTTATCGCGCTTCAGTATATTCACGGCATTGGTCCGCAGCGCGCTGCGGAAATCTGCGAAAAGGTGTCCATCCCGGACGAGCGCCGGGTGGCGCAGCTGACCGATGCGGAAGTTCTGCAAATTCGTGAAGCGATCGACCGCGACTATGTCGTGGAAGGCGATCTGCGCCGCGAAGTGGCCATGAACATCAAGCGGCTGATGGATCTGGGTTGCTACCGCGGTCTGCGTCACCGCAAGCAGCTTCCCGTTCGCGGCCAGCGCACGCATACCAATGCGCGCACGCGCAAGGGCAAGGCGAAGCCGATTGCCGGGAAGAAGAAGTAAGGCAACAGGCAAAAGGCAGTCGGATCAAAAGCCCACTACTGCCTGCTCACTACTACCCCTGATGGTGGAGCCGCTGGCGTTACGGCGGCGTCGAGATCGAAAAAGGTAACAAGAGATGGCTAAAGAAGCGACCCGCGTTCGCCGCCGCGAACGCAAGAACATCGCGTCCGGCGTGGCGCATGTGAATTCCACTTTCAACAATACGATGATCACCATCACCGACGCACAGGGGAATACGATTTCCTGGTCGTCCGCCGGCACGATGGGCTTCAAGGGCTCGCGCAAGTCGACCCCCTATGCCGCCCAGATGGCAGCGGAAGACGCGGCCCGCAAGGCTACCGAACACGGCATGCGCACCATTGAAGTGGAAGTCTGCGGTCCGGGTTCTGGCCGCGAATCGGCCCTGCGTGCGCTTCAGGCCGCCGGCTTTACGGTGACGTCCATCCGCGACGTGACGCCGATTCCGCACAACGGCTGCCGTCCGCGCAAGCGCCGGCGCGTCTAAGAATTTTCCGCATGCGGCCGACGGGCCGCGGCGGCCTTTCCAAGCTCCCGACCCTGCGCGGCCATGGTTGACGGACCGATATGCCCGCAGAGCACAGAAAGGTGCTGTCGTGATTCAGAAAAACTGGCAGGAACTCATCAGACCAAACAAGCTCGAAGTCAGCGCGGGCGACGATCCGCAGCGGGTGGCGACGGTTGTCGCGGAACCGCTTGAGCGCGGCTTCGGTCTTACCCTGGGCAATGCGCTGCGGCGCGTGCTGCTGTCCTCGCTGCAGGGCGCCGCGATCAACTCGGTCCATATCGACGGCGTGCTGCACGAGTTCTCGTCGATTCCCGGCGTGCGCGAAGACGTGACCGACATCGTCCTCAACATCAAGGATATCGCGCTGAAGATGCAGGGCGAAGGCCCCAAGCGCATGGTGCTGAAGAAGCAGGGACCAGGCGCCGTCACTGCAGGCGACATCCAGGTCACCGGTGACATTCAGGTGCTTAACCCGAACCTCGTGCTCTGCACCCTCGACGATGGCGCGGAAATCCGCATGGAGCTGACCGCCAATACCGGTAAGGGCTACGTGCCTGCCGATCGCAATCGCTCGGAAGATTCGCCCATCGGTCTCATCCCGGTGGACAGCATCTATTCGCCGGTCAAGAAGGTCAGCTACCGCATCGAGAATACGCGCGAAGGCCAGATTCTCGATTACGACAAGCTGACGATGACCGTCGAGACCAACGGCGCAATCACGCCGGAAGATGCGATCGCCTATGCCGCGCGCATCCTGCAGGACCAGCTCAACGTCTTCGTCAATTTCGACGAGCCGAAGCGCGAAGAGGCTGCGCCGTCGATACCGGAGCTCGCCTTCAATCCGGCGTTGCTCAAGAAGGTCGACGAACTGGAACTGTCGGTCCGCTCGGCAAACTGTCTGAAGAACGACAACATCGTCTACATCGGCGATCTCATCCAGAAGAGCGAAGGCGAAATGCTGCGGACGCCGAATTTCGGCCGCAAGTCGCTCAACGAGATCAAGGAAGTGCTGGCGCAGATGGGCCTGCACCTCGGCATGGAAGTGAATGGCTGGCCGCCGGATAACATCGACGATCTGGCCAAGCGCTTCGAGGAACACTACTAGAGGCAACAGGGCGAAGGCAGCAGGCAATCGGGAAACCACTGTTTCCTGCTGCCTTCTGCCTACTGCCTGAAACGACGGCCGTTCCTTGGCACGGCGGCCGTAATCACAAAGGAGAGCCGCAATGTATCATGGTCACAAGAAGCGCCGCTTCAACCGCACGTCCGAGCATCGCAAGGCGATGTTCGCGAACATGGCGCAGGCGCTGATCAAGCACGAACAGATCGTCACCACGCTGCCGAAGGCGAAGGACCTGCGTCCGGTCGTCGAGAAGCTCGTCACGCTCGGCAAGCGCGGCGACCTGCATGCCCGCCGTCAGGCGATTTCGCGTCTGCGCGATGCCGAACTCGTCAAGAAGCTCTTCGACGTGCTGGGCCCACGCTACAAGGAGCGCAATGGCGGCTACACCCGCGTGCTCAAGGCCGGCTTCCGCTTCGGCGACAATGCGCCGATGGCCGTCATCGAATTCGTCGATCGCGACCCCGACGCGAAGGGCCAGGACTCCGGTCCGGTCAATGCCGAGGCGCGGGAGACGGCGTCGGCTGCAGCCTGATCCTGCAATCACAATCGCGTTATAAGCGGGCGGTCCAGACGGGCCGCCCTTTTTCTTTCCGTATTTGCCGTTATCGAAAGGGCGTCATTCATTCTGCATTCATCGGGCTTGACCGGGAGAAACAATGCGTCGCGTTATGGCCCGAAGGCCCGTCCTGGGCCTGTTTCCGATCTTTTCGCTGAGTGCGCTCGGGATGCTTTTCGGCGGCTCTGCTCAAGCCGGAACGCCGCGTGAATTGCTGCTGGCGGCGGGCCGTGGCGATGTGAATGCGGTCAAGGCCGCGCTGGCGGATGGCGTTCCCGCCGATTCGCGCGATTTGCGCGGCCGCACGGCGCTGATGATCGCAACCCACAACGACCACGTCGAAGTCGCGCGCTTGCTGATCGAGGCCGGCGCCGATGTCAACGCCAAGGATTCCATTCAGGATACGCCGTTCCTCTATGCCGGGGCGGAAGGGCGCAACGCCATATTGAAGCTGACGCTGGCGGCTGGTGCAAACGTCAAAGACGTCAACCGCTATGGCGGCACGGCGCTGATTCCTGCCGCCCATCACGGTCATGCCGAAACCGTCCGCATCCTTCTGCAAACTGCGGTCGATGTGAACCACGTCAACAATCTCGGCTGGACGGCGCTGCTCGAGGCAATTCTGCTGGGCAATGGCGGGAAAACACATACCGGTATCGTCAGGCAGTTGCTCGCGGCCAAAGCCGATCCCAACATTGCGGACAAGGACGGCATCCGCCCGCTGGAGCATGCACGCCGCCGCGGCCAGAGCGCAATCGTGTCTCTTCTGCAACGGGCCGGCGCTCGGTGACGCCCATCTTGTCGTCTGCGCGGAGGCTGCATTGCGGCGAAGGCCCGCAATTCCTATGTTGCGGCTAGATCAGCGTACGTTCAAATGGAATCATTTGATCGCACAACGCTGATCGAATCCATAGATTAGAGCATCGTTGTGCGCGAAAAGCCGGAACCACTTTTTCGCACGATGTTCTGGAAGTGATCCTACCGGAGCGAGCCATGATCCCGACAACGCCACAGACCCATGCGATGCGGGAGGGCGGCAAGCGGCCCCGGCCGGGATTTGCAGCCGGCCGCAGAGCCTCCTACTGGCGGGCGCTCGCTTTTGGCGCCGCTCTTGCGGGCTTGCCCGCTGTTTCCGTGGTGCAGCAGGCGCAAGCGCAGACGGCGCAGCGCCAGGTTCCGCAAGCCAAGGCAGAAGTGACGCTCTCGTTTGCGCCGGTCGTGAAAAAAGTGCTGCCGGCGGTCGTCAACGTTTATGCGCAGAGAGTGGAACGGCAGCAGATCAATCCGCTCTTCGACGATCCCTTCTTCCGGCAGTTTTTCGGCGCGCGGCCGCAAACGCAGCGCTCCCTTGGCTCGGGCGTCATCGTCGATTCCAGCGGCCTGGTTGTCACCAATAATCACGTCATTGCAGGTATGACGGAAGTACGCGTCGCGCTGTCCGACAGGCGCGAATTGCAGGCCGAAGTGATCCTGCGCGACCAGCGGACGGACCTTGCCGTTTTGCGCATCAAGGAAGGCAAGAACTTTCCCGCCATATCATTCGGCGATTCCGATGCGCTTGAGGTCGGCGATCTCGTGCTTGCCGTCGGCAATCCGTTCGGCGTCGGGCAGACGGTTACGCAGGGCATAGTTTCCGGTCTCGCGCGTACGCAGACAGGCATTTCCGATTACGGCTTTTTCATCCAGACGGACGCGGCGATCAATCCGGGAAATTCCGGCGGCGCTCTGGTGGATGTGCAGGGACGGCTCGCCGGCATCAATACGGCAATCTATTCGCGCAGCGGTGGCTCGGTCGGCATCGGCTTTGCAATCCCGGTCAACATGGTCGAATCCATCGTGCGCGCGGCCAAGGGCGGCGGCAAGATCCAGCGTCCGTGGGTGGGTGCAACGCTGCAGGCGGTGACGAAGGAGATCGCAGATTCGCTGGGCATGGACCGTCCGCTTGGCGCGCTGATTTCGAAAATTCATCCCGATAGCGCGGCATTGCGTGCGGGCATGCGCCGGGGCGATATCATCGTGGCGGTCGACGGGCGCGAGGTGCCGGACCCGGAAAGCTTCGGCTACCGTCTGGCGACGAAAGCGCTGGGTTCGACATCCGCCATAAGCATTCTGCGGCAAGGCAAGAAAGTCGCGCTCAACGTGCGCATGGAAGCTGCGCCCGAGACGCCGCCGCGCGAACAGATCACGATTGCCGGACCATCGCCGTTCGCCGGTGCTGTCGTCGTCAATTATTCGCCGGCGACCGCGGACGAATATTCCGTGCAGGGCGATTTCGACAAGGCCGTCCTCATTGCGGAGATCAAGGATGGATCGAACGCGGCGCAGGTCGGTTTGCAGCCGGGCGACGTAATACTGTCGATCAACGACACCAGCATCAAGAAAACAGCGGATTTACGAAATGCAACGCGCGAGCGCCGCATGTTCTGGAAGCTTTCGATCAGCCGCAAGGGGCAGGTGCTGAACTCGATCTTCGGCGGTTAAAGCTGATCCGGCAAAACAAAAAACCCTGCAAAGAGCAACTTTGCAGGGGGCTTGTTACTTCGGAAAAAAGCCGTTCTATGCGGCTTTCTTGACCGGCTTGGCGGGGGCCGCAGCAGGCTTGCCCTTGGCGTCCTTGCCATTCTTTGTTCCGGACTTGGTCTTGCCCTGCGCGAAGCGGCGTTTGACGTTTTTCCAAAGCTGGCGCATTTCGCTGGCCGCCACGCCGCCGTTGGAAAGTTCGGTGACTCCGAGCCCCTTGCGCGAAGCCTCCTGAAAATCGACAAGCGAGGATATGAACGGCAGCATCAGCCCGCCCATCGCCTGCAAGGCGGCAGCGCCCTGTTCGACGCGCGCGCTTTGTTGCGCGGGCGGACACTGGTTGAGAAGGAAGGCGTATTCCTTGCGCATGCTGCGCAGGCTCTGACGCGTATTTTCGCTCGCCCACAGATCGAAAACATTCGGGCGCGAGGGAATAAGGCAAAGGTCTGCTGCTTTCATGGCAGCTTCGGCCGCTTTGGATTCGGTTCCCGGCGTGTCGATGATGACAAGCGAAACGCCCGCCTTCTCGAGGGCCTTCAAGGCCACAGGAAGTTTGCCAGCGCTAACGGCTTCGACGGCGACGTTCTTGTCTGCGCGTGCGCCGTACCAGCGCACCAGCGAGGCCTGAGGGTCCATGTCGACAATGAATACGCGCTCGCCTGCTTCGTGTGCAGCAATTGCCAGCGACGATGCGATGGTACTTTTTCCCGAGCCGCCTTTTTGAGTCACAAGTGATAGAATACGCATTTGCGATCCTTCCCGTTGCCGCGGCTGTCCCAAGCCGGGCAAAGCTCCCTTTTGCAAATGGTCGGAGCAAAAAGGCGCTACCGTTTAAATGATGCACCGGATGAAAACCGGCCGTTAAAGTTCCTTGGTACGCGAACGCGGCTGCGAATCACAGTGCAGTTAGTTGAAATCTAAGTGACATGTGATTGTCATTGCAACCGGAAATTGTTAAATGCACTTATGCGTTAGCGTATCGTTTCTGCTCGGCAGAACTTGCCGCGCTGCAGACTTTTTCGGAGCGGTTCGCTCTAGTCTTGCACGGCGTTGCGCATGCGGCGCAGGTTCAAGGACGATCATGAGACAGCGCGACGGCATCACGCGGGGGCAAGCGGCGAAATATCGATGAACGATTTGTTTGCAAGTGCTGGTCTGGAAGGCGACGCGCCGCGTCCGCTTGCCGACAAGTTGCGCCCGCAACGGTTGGCCGATGTAGCCGGACAGCAGCACCTTCTGGGCGAGAACGGCATTCTGACGCGTCTCGTGCAATCGCATTCGCTCGGCAGTCTCGTCTTCTGGGGCCCGCCCGGCACCGGCAAGACGACGGTTGCGCGCCTGCTCGCGGAAGAGACAAGCCTCGCATTTCAACAGATATCGGCCATCTTTTCCGGCGTTGCGGAGTTGAAGAAAACGTTCGAACAGGCGCGCGCGCGACGCGCCGCCGGACAGGGGACGCTCCTCTTCGTCGACGAGATTCATCGCTTCAACCGGGCGCAGCAGGATTCGTTTCTTCCCGTGATGGAAAACGGCACAATCACGCTGATAGGCGCAACAACGGAAAATCCTTCGTTCGAACTCAACGCGGCCCTGCTGTCGCGTGCGCGCGTGCTGACCTTCCGGCGACTGGACGAAGAGGCCATCGAGCAATTGCTGCGCCGCGCGGAAGCGCTTGAAGGCAAGCCTCTGCCCCTCGACGCCGATGCGCGTCTTGCGCTCGCAGGCATGGCCGATGGCGACGGGCGCGCGGCGCTTACGCTGGCCGAGGAAGTGTGGCGGGCGGCGCGTGCCGGCGAAATCCTTGATACGCGCATGCTTGGCGACGTGGTGCAGCGGCGCGCGCCGATTTACGACAAGGCGCAGGAGGGGCACTACAACCTCATCAGCGCGCTGCACAAGTGTGTGCGCGGTTCCGATCCCGATGCGGCTCTCTATTATCTGGCGCGCATGCTCGACGGCGGGGAAGATCCGCTTTTCATCGCGCGGCGCGTGGTGCGTATGGCGGTGGAAGACATAGGCATGGCCGACCCGCAGGCGCTTGCCATCGCCAACGCGGCAAAGGACGCCTACGATTTTCTCGGCTCGCCGGAAGGCGAGCTCGCCATTGCACAGGCGGTGATCTACATGGCGACGGCGCCGAAATCGAACGCCGCCTACAAGGCCTTCGGGGCGGCGCAGCGCCTGGCGAAAGAGCATGGTTCGGTCATGCCGCCGCGGGCCATTCTCAACGCGCCGACACGCATGATGAAGGAGGAAGGTTACGGCGCGGGCTACCGTTACGACCATGACGAGCCTGACGGGTTTTCCGGCCAGAATTACTGGCCGGAGGAAATCGGCCGCCGCAGTCTTTACAATCCCGTCGATCGTGGCTTCGAGCGCGACATTTCCAAACGGCTGCAGTACTGGGCCAAGCTGCGCAAGGAGCGTGGCGGATAGGGCTGGAGCGACCGGCAAGGGGTCGGATACCCCGATGACGGGCCGCGCGCTGCCCTGTATAAGCCGGGCATGATCGCATCGTTTTATGTTTTTCTTGGCGCCGGAATCGGGGGCGTCCTGCGCCACCTTTTCAACGTGGGCTGCGGGCGCCTGTTTGGCGGGCATTTTCCCTTCGGCACGCTCGGCGTCAATATCATCGGCAGTTTTGTTATTGGCCTGGCGGCGGCGTGGTTCGCTTTCCGTGGCTCTGGCGGCGTCAGCCAGCACATGCGGCTGTTGCTTATCACCGGCGTGCTGGGCGGCTTCACGACCTTCTCTTCGTTTTCGCTCGACGCGGCCCTGTTGTGGGAGCGCGGCGCCATCGCCGCTGCTGCGAGTTACGTTGTGGCGTCTGTCGTTCTGTCCCTTGCTGCGGTGTTTGCCGGGCTCGCGCTTATGAGGTCGCTGTCGTGAAACCGCCCGCCAGAAAGTCTGCAACCAAAGGCAAACCGGCCAGGCGCGGCGGCAAGGCCACCGGCGCGAAGACAAGCACGCCGTCCGGCGCGGTGCAGGCGCGCCGTGAGAAGCCCAAGGCGATGCGCGAAGACAACAGACCGCCGAAGCCCGCGCGCAAGCCGGATGCGCCGCTTGCTGCTGCTGCAGCCGCTGGCGTTCAGACCTTGCAGGTTGTCGAGGACGAGCAGGACATGCGGCTCGACCGGTGGTTCCGGCACCGGTTTCCGGGGCTGGCGATGTCCCACCTCAACCGCATCGTGCGCAAGGGCGAGGTGCGGGTCAACGGCAAGCGCGCCGAAACGGCGACGCGGCTGGAAACGGGCGACGCCGTTCGCGTGCCGCCGTTGCGGCTGGACGATCCGGCGCTGCCTGCTGTGCGCCGCGCGGTGGAGAACGAAGCCGACCTGGCATTCCTCCAATCGATCACTCTCTACGAGGATGCGCATATTCTCGTGCTCAACAAGCCTTTCGGGCTGGCGGTGCAGGGCGGGCCGGGCGTCAAGCGCCATGTCGACGGACTGCTGGAGGTCCTCACCCACAACGGCCAGAAGCCGCGCCTCGTCCATCGCATCGACCGGGATACGTCCGGCGTTCTGCTGGTCGCGCGCACGCGCAAGATGGCGGCCGATCTCGGCGAAATATTCCGCACCCGGCAGACCAAGAAAATCTACTGGTCGGTGGTGCGCGGCGTTCCCAAGCCGGCGCAGGGGCGGATATCGTTGTTCCTGAAGAAAGGGCCGGGCATGACCGGCGAGCGTTCGCTGCGCTCGTCGCAGCGCCATGGTTCCGGCGGGGGGCAGCAGGGCTTTCGCGGCGATCCGGAAAAAATGCAGATCGCCAAACATGGCGACGACGACGCCCAGCATTCGGTGACCTATTACACCATCGTCGACAAGGTCGCGCCACGGCTGGCGTGGCTGTCGATGAAGCCGATTACCGGACGCACGCATCAATTGCGCGCCCATGCGGAAGCGATCGGGCATCCGATCATCGGCGATCCGAAGTACGCGCTCGCGCTGGCCGTCAACGATCCGCGCAACAGCGATCCGTTGCGCGCGCTGCCGTCCGGCATCGAAAACAAGCTGCATCTTCTGGCGCGGCGGCTCATATTGCCCAATCCGCGCGGCGGCATTCTGGACGTCACCGCGCCGCTGCCGCCACATATGCAGAAGACCTTCGACATGTTCGGTTTCGACATCCAGCAATACGATCCGATCGACGACGCTCCGGAGTAGACCCATGACCAATGCCTATCCCTGTCGCATGCCGCCGGTTTCTCCGGTGGCCTATTCGCCCGAGCAGAAACAGGCGCACGAGGAATTTTACGCCACGCGCGGCAAGCATCTGGGCGGCGCGCCGCAGGCAGGGGCTTTCGCAGGGCCCTGGGGCATTTTCATCCGCAGCCCGGAACTGCTCACCCTCACCCAGCGCATGGGCGAATATCTGCGCTACCGCTGTGCGATTTCCGGCAGGTTGTCGGAACTGGCGATCCTGCTGGTCGCGCGCCACTGGAGCGCCGATTTCGAATGGTATGCGCATTCGAAAATCGCCGTAAAGGAAGGCCTTTCGCAAGACGTTGTCGACGCCATCGCCGAGGGCCGGCGGCCGGACGGGCTGAAAGAGGACGAGCAGATCGTTTACGACTACGTCAGCGAAATTCTCACCACACGCCGGGTGAGCGATATGACGTTCGAGCGTGCAAAGGCTCTTTTCGGTGAAAAGGCGCTGGTCGATATCTGCGGTGTCACCGGCTATTACTCGCTGCTCGCGATGACGATGAATGTGGCGCGTGTGCAAACGCCCGATGGCAGCCGCATGTCGCGCCTGCCGGAATAGAGGCGGACATGGCCGGCGAATCCGCAAACGGCAGCGGCGAAACACCGCGCAACGATCTGGCCAGCGATCTCTCCCCCGCCGCTGGCGAGAATATCGATCCGTTCGAGTTGGCCCGGCGCGACATGAAGGGTTCGTTGCCGAAGCGCTTTTACACGGAAGCTGCCGCGGCTCCGGCGGAGGAAGGTACAGGTTTCTGCATTCTGCTCGACGGGCGTCCGGTGCGCACTCCGCAGCGCAATCTCCTGCTTGTGCCCGGCGAGCCGCTGGCGCAGGCGCTGGCGGACGAATGGGCGGCACAGGACGAACATATCGATCCGGCGCAGATGCCGCTGACGCGTATCGTCAATTCGGCGCTCGACGGCGTTGCGCGCGAAATGCTCGCGGTCGCCGACGATATCGTGAAATATGCCGGATCGGATTTGCTGTGCTACCGGGCGGGCGAACCGGAAACGCTGGTCGCGGAGCAGGCCGCCGCCTGGGACCCGGTGCTGGCGTGGATGCGCGACGCGCACGGCGCGCGGTTCGTTCTCGCTGAGGGCGTCATGTTCGCCAGCCAGCCGCCGGAGGCGACGAAAGCCTTCCGCAAGGCGCTGGAAGGCATCGTGGACGCGGGCGAAGAGGCCGGCCGTCCGCTGCGCCTGGCGGCGCTGCATGTGATGACGACGCTGACAGGATCGGCGCTGCTGGCGCTTGCCGTTGCCGCGGGCCACCTGAGGCCGGCGCAAGCCTGGGCGGCGGCGCATGTGGACGAGGATTTCCAGATCCGCGTCTGGGGCGAGGACGCCGAAGCCAAAGCCCGCCGCGCGCGCCGATGGGCGGATATGGACGCTGCCGTGCGGGTGCTGGCGGGGTAAACGTTGCCGCGCAAATTGTTCCGGTGGTGGAAAGATGATATCATGATTGATATCATTTGGCTTTACGGCTTATTCCAAGCCAGTGGGCATGCTCGGTCAGCCGGGAGATACCCATATGGGTCAGATACTTGTGCGGAACGTCTCGGATCAGGCGCTGGAAACCCTGCGCGAGCGGGCAAAGCATAAGGGCACCTCCCTGGAGCAGGAGGTGCGCGAGCTGATCGAGGCGCAGGCGAAATACACGCCCGCCGAGCGGGTCGCGGCGGCGCGGCGGATTCGCGCCCTCACTCCCGGGGTCGTGCCGTCAATGGCGCTCGACGAAATCCGAGAAGGACTCGATTGAGCGCGCTGGTAATTGACGCGAGCGTTGTTGCGAAATGGTATCTTCCGGAAACGGACAGCGCGCTTGCCGACACCTTGCTCGAAACAGACAATATATTCCACGCGCCGGATTTGTTGCGGGTAGAGATAGCAAATATTTTCAGGCGCAATGTCGCAGCAGGCCGGGTTGGCCGGGAAGCATGGAATTCGGCTGAGGCGGAAGTTCTGCGCGTCGTGCAACAATGGCATAGCGACTCGGATCTGCTGCCGGATGCTTACGGAATTGCAGTGTCGGTGGACCTTCCGATATACGATTGTCTATACTTGACCCTCGCAGACCGCCTGCGGACGACGTTCTTGACTGCCGATATGCGTTTGCTCGAGCGGATAAAGCATACGCAATTCGCTGTCCTGGCCTCCGACTTCAAGGCTTTTTGCCGCTAAAACGGAGGCGCAACAGGCCAATGGTCTAAATTTTCAATTCTCGGGCGAAGTGCTAGCTATTCTGAGATGGGCGTTCTGCCTGGGCGATACGGAAGACCATGAAACAAATTCTCGAATCCCTCGAAGAGCGCCGCGCCGAGGCGCGGCTTGGCGGCGGGCAGGCCCGCATCGACACCCAGCACAAGCGCGGCAAGCTGACCGCGCGCGAGCGCATCGATCTTCTGCTCGATCACGGTTCGTTCGAGGAGTTCGACATGTTCGTGCAGCATCGCTGCACGGATTTCGGCATGGACAAGCAGGCGAAGATACCAGGCGACGGCGTCGTCACTGGCTGGGGTACGGTCAACGGACGTACGGTCTTCGTTTTTGCCAAGGATTTTACGGTTTTCGGCGGATCGTTGTCGGAAGCCCACGCGCAGAAGATCACGAAGATACAGGACATGGCGCTGCGCAACCGCGCGCCGGTCATCGGTCTGTTCGACGCGGGCGGCGCGCGCATCCAGGAGGGCGTTGCGGCGCTGGGCGGCTATGCCGAAATCTTCCAGCGCAATGTGCTGGCGTCCGGCGTCATTCCGCAGATATCGCTGATCATGGGGCCGTGCGCGGGCGGCGACGTCTATTCGCCAGCGATGACCGATTTCATCTTCATGGTGCGCGATACCAGCTACATGTTCGTCACCGGACCGGATGTCGTGAAGACCGTAACCAACGAGACGGTGACGGCGGAAGAACTTGGCGGCGCCTCCGTTCATGCCGTTAAGTCTTCTGTCGCGGACGGGGCCTACGACAACGATCTCGAAGCATTGTTGCAAATGCGCCGGCTGATCGATTTTCTGCCGAGTTCCAATCGCGACGATGTACCCGAACTGCCGGGCTTCGACGACAGCGCGCGGGTCGACATGTCGCTCGACACGCTCATTCCCGACAACGCCAACCAGCCTTACGACATCAAGGAGCTGATACACAAAGTTGCGGACGAGGGAGATTTCTTCGAAATCCAGGCAAGCCATGCGCGCAATATCGTCACCGGCTTCGGCCGTATCGAAGGGCGCACCGTGGGCTTCGTCGCCAACCAGCCGATGGTGCTGGCTGGCGTACTCGACAGCGACTCCTCGCGCAAGGCGGCGCGTTTCGTGCGCTTCTGCGATTGTTTCGGCATCCCCATTGTCACCTTCGTTGACGTTCCGGGGTTCCTGCCGGGCACAGCGCAGGAATACGGCGGGCTCATCAAGCACGGCGCGAAACTGCTGTTTGCCTACGCCGAGGCAACAGTGCCGAAGGTGACGGTTATCACGCGCAAGGCGTTTGGCGGGGCCTACGACGTCATGGCATCGAAGCATCTGCGCGGCGACGTCAATTACGCCTGGCCTTCGGCGCAGATCGCGGTGATGGGGGCCAAAGGCGCAGTTGAAATCATCTTCCGCGCCGACATCAAGGATCCAGACAAGATCGCCGCGCGCACGAAGGAATACGAAGAGCGCTTTCTGTCGCCGTTTGTCGCTGCCGAGCGCGGCTATATCGACGAAGTCATCATGCCGCATTCGACGCGCCGGCGCATTGCCAGGGCGCTGGCGATGCTACGGCACAAGGAACTCGAAAACCCCTGGAAAAAGCACGACAACATTCCGTTGTAGGCGCGATGCTCCGGCCGGATGCAAAAGTTCGGGTTCCCGTTGGGTCCGGACGGTCCTGGCGGGTTTCGCTTTACGTGTCGGACGTAGCCGGGTCGACGGCCGGCGCCTGATAGCGTTTCGCATACCACAGAAGAACCGCTGCCGCCGGGATGGCGAAGGCAAGAGTTCCGAGCTTCAACCGCGCGCCGGCCGGTTCCGCCATGTCTTCCGCCATGTCTTCCGCCATGTCTTCCGCCAGTTCCTGGCCCGTGGGGGCGATCCGGCCGCTTACGATATCGTTCGTGTCCGGAGCGCGCGGAACGGCGCCAGCAGGACGTTTGGCATCTGCCCTGGCCCGGCGATTATCGCGGGTGCGACGGGGCATGCTTTGCAGCTCCGCCTCCGCGTTAAGCTCTGCGCCGATAATGAGTATGATGGTGACGATCCATATCCAGGTCACAAAGCCCACAAGTGCGCCCAGCGAACCGTAGGTGGCGTTGTACGAACCAAACTGGCTGACATACGAGCTGAAGCCGATCGAGACCGCTATCGTGACGACGACGGCTAGCACCGCGCCTGGCGTTATCCAGCGCCAGCGCGGGTTCTTGCGGCTGGGCCCCCAACGGTAGAGCACAGCGATCGATGCCAGAAACAAAAGGAACATTCCCGCAAACGCAACGGAGCGGATCAGCAGTTTGGCGGATTCTCCGATCCCCAGATAGGACACAACCGTGGGAACCAGGACGATCACGCCCATGAAAGCTATCAATATCGCTATGGCGGACAGCGTGAAGCAGAGCGTCACGAGGTTCAATCTGATGAAGGATCGCTTTTCGTTTTCATTGTAGGCGACGTTCATGGCTTCGAAAAACGCCTTTGCGCCTGCGTTGGCGCTCCACATCGCCAGCACGATGGAGACCGCCGATGCGATACCCAGCGCCGCGTCTCCTTGCGCCGTTATGCGCGTGAGTTGCTGGCGAATGATTTCCAGACCGCCGCCGGGGATGATGCCTTCGAGCAAGGTGAGATGTTCGCGTATCGTCGCTGTGTCCAAAAACATGCTGTATAATGAAATGAACGCCGACATTGCGGGAACGAATGCCAGCAAAATGTAAAACGTCACGCCGGCGGCCACCAGCATGACGCGATCGCTCGAAATCTGGTCGTAGACGCGCCACAGGATTTCTTGCCAGCCTGCCATCGGAATTTGCGCAGGGTTGCTTGCGCCGCTGCCGCGTGATCCAATTCCGTTCGCTGCTTTCATCCTGTACCGCCCCTACCGAAACCTGCAGCGTATGGAGGACGTGCGCCGGCGTTGCGGAAACGCCGGTGGCGCGCCAAAAGTTCCAGATCGCCCGATCCGGCGGTTAAACCTTGCTCAACCAAAGGGTTTGAATCCGCCTTAACCCTTACGCGCGTTAACCCGCTCGCGTTCATATGTTGGCAAGGGCCGGCCCGCATTCTGTTCTCATGACAAGGGCAAAAGCCCAGCAGACAGGAGCGGACAGGATGAACACGAATATCGAAACGGCAGCGCGCCACCTCGATGCGGGACGTGCGGCAATCATGGAAATTCTGCAGCGCGGCACCATGTCCGTCGAGGACGTGCTTCGCCTTCGCCGCGAGGTATTCGCGGAAGGTTGCATCTCCCGCGACGACGCCGAGGCGCTTTTCGCCCTTGAACGTTCGGGCATCGCCAATTCGCCGGAATGGACGGCTTTCTTCGTCGAGGCCATCACCGATCATGCCGTGTATCAGGCGCGTCCGACCGGCGTCGTCAATACGCCTCAGGCCGAGTGGCTGATCGAGCAGGTCGACCGGACCAAGACGATCACGGCTCTGGCGGCCCTTATCAACATTCTGGCGGAAGCTCATCGCGTGCCGCAATGGCTGCCTGCCGCTGCCCGCGGCCGCGCCGCTGCCGGCTGGCCGGGCGTCAACGAAGCGCTGGAAGCTGCCCGCGAGGACAGTCTTCAGGCTGCCTGATACAGCCGCGATCCGGAGACAGCGCCATGAATCCTTCCCTGAATCCTTCCCTGAATCTTGCCCCAAATCCCTCGCCGATTATCGATTTGGTAACCCTGATCGAAAGCACGCGCCACATTTCCTACGAAGACGTCCGCGCTCTGCGGCGTTGCGTCTTCGCGGACGAGCGCGTCTGGCCTCACGAGGCCGAAGCGCTTTTCTCTCTTGCGCGGAAACGTCTGCCCTCCTGCGACGACTGGCAGCCATTCTTCATCGAGGCGCTCACCGATTTCGTGGTCCGGCAGGCCGAGCCCGAAGGCTACGTGAGCGAGGACAACGCCCAGTGGCTGATTGCGGCCATATCGCGCGATGGCGCGGTGTGGAGCGATACGGAACTCGAGCTGCTCGTCCAAGTCCTTGACAAGGCCATGTCCGGTCCGCCTTCACTGGTTGCGTTCGCGTTGTCCAAAGTAAAAGAGGGCGTACTGACGGGTTCCGGCCCCACCCGCAAGGGCATGGCGCTGAAGCCCGGCTCCATTGGCGCGGCGGAAGTCGATCTCCTGCGGCGCATCCTTTACGCCTTCGGCGGCAGCGGCAATATCGCGATCACGCGGGAGGAGGCCGAAGTCCTCTTCGACATCAACGACGCCACGCTGAATGGCGATAACGATCCAGCCTGGCAGGATCTCTTCGTCAGGGCCGTGGCCAACCATCTCATGTCCCTGTCGGGCTACAGCGTGCCGTCGCGGACGAGCGCCCTTGCGCGGCAGGCCTGGCTCGACGATGACGATTCATCGGTTTCCGGATTTTTCGGGCGCATGATTTCCGGCTGGCGCGACACTCTGGCTGCCTATGCGGAGCCGGAAGAGGGCGCGGCCACCGATGAGGCCGCCAGCCAGATCGGCGAGGTCGATGCGCTCTGGCTGAAACAGCGTATCCTCAACAATGGCCACGTTTGTCCGAACCAACGCGCGCTTCTCGAATTCATCCGCGAGGAGGCGCCGGACGTGCACCCGCAATTGCGCGAGCTTTTAGGGAAAGCTGCGTAAGCTCCAATCAGGTTCGCTTCCACCTTGGTCCCGGAGAAGTCCGGGACCTTTTCTTTGTTTACGGCCCGACCTAAGGCCAATGGACGTACCCACGCAGGGGACTTATGACTGGGAAAAGGCTGGCGCCGGGAGGTCTGGCCACCATTTCGGATACGGCTGGACCGGGGAGCGTCATGTTCGGCAAGATACTGATAGCCAATCGCGGGGAAATCGCCTGCCGTGTCATGAAGACGGCAAAGCGCATGGGGATTGCAACGGTTGCGGTCTATTCGGACGCTGACGCCAACGCCCTGCATGTGCGCATGGCGGACGAAGCGGTGCACATCGGCCCGGCCGCCGCGGCCCAATCCTATCTCGTCATTGAAAAAATCGTCGCTGCCTGCAAGCAGACCGGCGCAGAAGCGGTTCATCCCGGCTACGGTTTTCTCTCGGAGCGCGAAGCCTTTGCCGAAGCACTGGCAGCCGCCGAGATCGCTTTTATAGGTCCGAACGCCAAAGCCATCGCGGCGATGGGCGACAAGATCGAATCCAAGAAATTCGCAAACGCCGCAAAAGTTTCGACCGTGCCGGGATTTCTCGGCCTGATCGAAAATCCCGGACACGCGGTGCAGATCGCGGACGAGATCGGCTACCCCGTGATGATCAAGGCATCTGCCGGCGGCGGCGGCAAAGGCATGCGTATCGCCCATTCGCGCGAGGAAGTGGCCGAAGGTTTCGAGCGCGCGAAGTCCGAGGCAGCGTCCTCGTTCGGCGACGACCGGGTGTTCGTCGAAAAATTCATCGTCAATCCGCGCCATATCGAAATTCAGGTACTCGGCGACAAGCACGGCAATGTCATCTATCTCGGCGAGCGCGAATGTTCCATTCAGCGCCGCAACCAGAAGGTTATCGAGGAAGCGCCGTCGCCCTTGCTGGACGAAGCCACGCGGCGGAAGATGGGCGAGCAGGCCGTGGCATTGGCCAAGGCCGTCAATTACGATTCCGCCGGGACCGTGGAATTTGTCGCCGGACAGGACCGCAGTTTCTATTTCCTCGAAATGAACACGCGTCTGCAGGTCGAGCATCCGGTGACCGAACTGGTGACCGGCATCGATCTGGTCGAGCAGATGATCCGGGTTGCCGCCGGCGAACCGTTGGCGCTGAAACAGGAGGACATTCACCTGCGCGGCTGGGCCGTGGAAAGCCGCGTTTATGCCGAGGATCCCGAGCGTAATTTTTTGCCTTCCACCGGCCGGCTGACGAAATACGAGCCGCCCGCCGAATTGCACGCGGATGGCGTCACGATCCGCAACGATACCGGCGTCTACGAAGGCGGCGAAATCTCGATCTACTACGATCCGATGATCGCCAAGCTGGTCACCCACGCCGGCGACCGCCAGGCGGCCATCGACGCGCACGCCAAGGCCCTGGACGAATTCGTCATCGACGGCATTCGCCACAATATCTCGTTTCTTTCGGCGCTCATGCGCCATCCCCGCTGGAGCGAAGGCGCCCTGTCCACGGGGTTTATCGCCGAGGAATATCCGGAAGGGTTCAATGCGCATGAGGCCAGCCACGAGACGCTGCATGTGCTGGCTGCAGTCGCGGCCGCCGCCGATCACATCCTGAACGAGCGCAAGCGGCAGATCTCCGGACAGATGCAGACGCAGCGCCTTGTGACATTCGAGCGCGAACGCGCCGTGCTTCTCGGCGGCCAACGCATCGACGTGCGCGTGGACGACAGCGGGGCCGAGTTGCTTGTGCGCTTCGACGACGGATCGGGCCACGCCCATCATGTTTCCAGCGACTGGTCGCCCGGACGCATCCTCTGGCGAGGTACGGTCGATGGCGACGATGTCGCCGTGCAGATACGCCCGATCCTCAATGGTTTCCTGCTCTCCCATGCGGGCGTGCGCCTGCCGGCCCATGTCTACACACGGCGCGAGGCGGAACTCGCGGCGCTGATGCCCGAGAAGAAGGGCGCGGATACGTCGAAAGTGCTGCTCTGCCCGATGCCCGGCCTCGTGCGCGCGATCCAGGTGAGCGAGGGGCAAGACGTCAAAGCCGGCGAGGCGCTGTGCGTCGTCGAGGCGATGAAGATGGAAAACATCCTGCGCGCCGAACGTGACGCGAAGGTGAAAAAGATCCTCGCCAAGGAAGGCGACAGCCTGCCGGTGGATGCGGTGATCATGGAGTTCGGGTAGGGCGGTTCCATGAAATTGCCTGTGCCGCCGTACTACGCTGTGATATTTTCCAGTCGCCGAACGTCAAGCGAAGACGCAGGATATGAGGCCATGGCTGCGGCAATGGAGAAATTGGCGCTAGAGCAACCGGGGTGTCTTGGTTTCGAAAGTGTTCGCGGCACAGACGGCTTTGGCATTACGATAAGCTACTTCCGCGATGAGCATGCTATCGTGGGCTGGAAAGCCAATGTCGAACATTTGGTTGCCCAGCGGCTGGGCAAGGAGCGCTGGTACGAACACTATGAAGTCCGTGTCGCGCGCGTCGAACGGTCTTATTCGGGACCGGAGGAAAGATAGTTGCCCCTCTATTTCGCCTACGGCTCCAATATGGATGAAAGCGCAATGGCCGGGCGCTGCCCGAATTCGCAGGCGCTGGGGACAGCCGTGCTGCACCGGCATCGCTTCGTCATCATGCAGGAGGGCTATGCTTCGGTTGTGCGCGATCCGCGCTCCAGCGTTTACGGACTTTTGTGGGACGTCGCGCTTTCGGATGTGCGGGCGCTCGACCGCTACGAGAGCGTTGCGACGGGCCTCTACCGGAAGATTACGCAACCGGTGAAGCGCATCGGTGGCGAGGGGGTGCGGCCGTTGCAGCAGGCGCTTGTGTATGTCGGACACAGCGATGGCGGCGGGGCTCCGCTTCCCGGTTATCTCGAAGGCGTGCTGGCTGCCGCGGAGCGGCTGGAGTTTCCGCCCGCCTACAGGGCCGCGCTTGCCGGTCTCGCCAACGCGGGCGGACAGAAGGTTACGCGTTCTCCTGCGCGATCTCCTGTGCAATCTCCTGCGCGGGCCGCGCAAAGCGTGCGTGCGGCTCCCGTAACGGCCGACCGCGACGAGGCAGGAAATATCAAGGTCAGGCCGCGTTTTGCGAGCCCGTTGGATCGCAGCTGAAGGGGCGACAGATCGTGACGCAGCGGATTATCCAGGTGGTCGTCAGCGGGCGCGTGCAGGGCGTCGGCTATCGCGCCTGGACAGCGCGCGAAGCCTATCGCCTCGGCTTGAAGGGCTGGGTGCGCAATCGGTCCGACGGGACTGTGGAGGCGGTTTTCGCCGGCGATGCCGATCCGGTCGCAGCGATGGCCGAATGCCTGTTGCGTGGCCCGCACGGCTGCCGGGTCACCGGTGTCAATGCGCACGAGGCGGGCGAGGACGCGCTGGCGCCAGCGTTCGGAGCGGGCTTCGTCGTTCTGCCAACAAAATGAAGGCAGTCAGAAAATCTTCGCAAATTCCGCGCGCATGACGGCGTCAACTTCCGGCATGGTCACCGGCAGGCCGAGGTCGACAAGGCTTGTGACGCCGAGATGCGCTTCTGCGATGCCGCAGGGCACGATGCCGGAAAAGTGTGACAGGTCCGGCTCGACATTCAGCGAAATCCCGTGGAAGGTCACCCAGCGGCGGATGCGGATGCCGACGGCGGCGATCTTGTCCTCCGCCATTTCCCCTTTTGCCCCGCGCGGCTTGTCCGGCCGCTGCACCCAGACGCCGACCCGGTCCGCCCGCCGTTCGCCACGGACGTTGAAGGCCGCGAGCGTGGCGATGATCCAGTCCTCCAGTGCGCAGACATAGGCGCGCACGTCCGGGCGGCGTTGTTTCAGGTCGAGCATGACATAGGCCACGCGCTGGCCGGGGCCGTGATAGGTGAACTGGCCGCCGCGTCCCGTGCGAAAGACCGGGAAACGAACCTCGCGCAGGTCGGTCTCCTTCGCAGAAGTGCCCGCAGTGTAAAGGGGCGGGTGCTCGAGCAGCCAGACAAGTTCCCCGGCGGCGCCAGCCGCAATGGCTTCGGCGCGCGCCTCCATCGCAGCTATCGTTTCCTCGTAAGCGGCGGGCGCATCGGAAATCCGCCATTCCGGCGGCGGATGCTCTTCGGGTGCACGCATCAGGTGGGAGAGGCTGCCGCGTTCGGGCGCGATGGGGCAGGAAACGGAATCCAAAGTCGTCATCCATCAAATATAGGACAGCCGCAGCCGCTATGCATCAGATCGGCGTGCGTTCAAATGGAATCATTTGAGCGCACAAAAGTCGATCAATTCCATGGATTGGAGCATGATTTAACGCGAAAAACCGTAGCCCCTTGTTCGCGCGATGCTCCAGTGGCGCGCTGGTGGAGCCTGCCGGGGTTTGCGCCTTGACAGTCTTAGCTTCGGCTGGAACTCTGCCTCCAATCAAACCTTTGATTGTCGCGGGGTGGCGTATCGGTGAGCCCGATCATTACACAGACAGCAATGAAGAAGCGCCGCCGGAGGCAGGGCGGGACCGGCGGCTTTACCCCGGCAGGGACCGGGGAACGCGGTGGCGTAAAGGCTGCTCCAGCCCGCCCGCTCGCTGCGCCCGAAACCGGCCTCACGACGGACATCCTTCTCGACCGCGCACGGGCCATGCGCGAGGCGATCCGCGCCGATGCGGATGCAGCAGACGCGCGCGGCCATCATTCGCCGGACTTGCAGAAAGCCTTCGTGGAGGCCGGCGTCTATCGCATCCTGCAGCCCAAACTCTTCGGCGGCTACGAGTTCGACTATCCGACGTTCTACAAGGTCATGGCGGAGATCTCGCGCGGCTCCCCGGGCATCGGATGGTGCGTCACGCTCGGTGCATCGCATGCGGCGATCCTTGCCGCTTTCTGGCCGCTGGAGGTGCAGGAGGAAATATTCGGCGCGGACGGCCATTTCGTCGCGCCCCACCGCGCTGTGCCGGTGAAGGCATCCTGCGAGCGGGCCAAAGGCGGCTATTGGATCGAGGGGTTGTGGGCCTGGTGCTCGGGCATTCCCTACGCCACCCATTTCATCGGCAATTGCAGTGTCGAAACCAGGGATGGCCCGCCGCAGCAGATCGTTTTCATCGTTCCGCGCAGTAAAGTCGACGTGCTGGACGACTGGGGCGGCGACGCAACGCTCGGCATGCGTGCGTCGGGCTCCAATTCCGTTCGCATGGCGCGCACCTTCGTGGACGAAAAATACGTCGTGCCGATGGGCCCCGGCCTGTGGTCGTCCGACCCGCATCCGGACGGGACGCCTGGTACGCGCATTCACGGCAATCCCATGTACCTGTGCCGGATGATGGGTCCCTACCATGCGTCTCTTGTCGTGCCGGTCATCGGCGCGGCGCGGGCTGCGCTCGACGAATTCGAGGACATTTCCGGGCGGCGCGAATTGCGCTGGCCGCCGTTCGGGTCCTGGCAAAACAGCGCCGACGTGCAGCGGCCCTTCGGCGAGGCCTTGATGCTGGCAGACAGCGCCGAAGCGCTGATGGTGCAGGGCCTCGAGCAATACATGGCGCATTGCCGCGCATGGGCTGAAACCGGGCGCCATTTCTCTGCCGAAGACAGCATGCGTCTGTGGGGCGTCATCATGCAGGGCGGGCATCTGGCGTGCCGCGCCGTCGATCTGATGTTCGCGGCGGCAAGCTCCACTGCGGCGCGCAAGGGCCAGCGGATGGAGCGCTATTATCGCGATTGCGCCATGTACCGCAGCCATACGTCGTCGCAGGTGCAGAACCTCGGCTCGGGCCTTGCGCGCCTGCATTTCGGCCAGCCGATGGGCATGTTCGGCATCTGACGCGCCTCGTTGCAAAGGAAATGACCGCAATGCCGAAAATCGCCCGCGCCGATGTCATCGGGTCGCTGCTGCGTCCGCCCTTTCTGCTCGAGGCACGGCGTGAAGGCCGTGAGGGACGCGCAAGCGCCGGAGATGTGCGCGCGGCCGAGGATCGGGCCATCCGCGAAGCGATTGCGCTGCAGGAGGACGCTGGTCTCGACGCCATCACGGACGGGGAATTCCGGCGCTTCAATTTCGTCGCCACGGTCGGGGTTCGCAATGCGGACGATGGCTGCCTGTCCGGCTTTTCGACGATAGAAGCAAGCCGCAATTACATGGGACTCTGGAAAATGCCGGACGGATCGTCCGGCGGCTTCGGCACGCTCGAAAAGGGCGCGCAATCCATTGTCACGGAAAAGATTGCGTTGAAAAAAGACCTTGTCGCAGAGGAGTTTCTGTTTCTCAAGCAGAGCGCGAAGAAGGCCCGCGAAAAATTCACATTTCCTGCGCCGAGCTGGCACAGGCTCAACTGGCATCCCGATTTTTCCCGCGGCGCCTATCCGCACGTGCGCGATTTCCTCGAAGACATTACCGCGATCACGCGCGAGGTGCTGCGCAAGCTCGTGGCCGCAGGATGCGACTACGTTCATCTCGATGCGCCCAATTATTCGCAGTGGCACATCGACCCGCAAATCCGCGCGGTGTTCGAAAGCTGGGGGCGCGATCTCGATGCGGAACTCATCGAGGACGCAGAAATCGACAATGCGGTATTCGACGGCGTGGCCGGCATGGACAAGGTGACCAAGGGCATTCACCTGTGCCGGGGAAATGCGCCGGGCGGGCGCTGGCTTGCCGATGGCGGTTATGGCGCCATTGCCGAGCGGCTGTTCCCGCGACTGTCGAACTACGACGTCCTGTTGCTTGAATACGATTCGCCACGTGCCGGCGACTTTGCGCCGATCGCCCATACGCCGGGACAGACGGCTGTCGCGCTGGGGCTCGTCACGACCAAGGACGGGCGGCTGGAAGACGCGAACGGGTTGAAGGCACGGATCGCGGAGGCTGCAAGATGCCTGCCATTGGATCGGCTGGCGTTGAGCCCGCAATGCGGCTTTGCTTCCGGTGAATACGCCACGACAATGACGCACGAGCAGCAGGCGGCAAAGCTGCGGCTTGTGGGGCAGGTGGCGGCGGATGTCTGGAAGGGCGGGTAAGGAAGACAATGCCCGGTCGGCTTTCCGCAACGGCGCTTGCCAGCCTCCCGGCTATTTGTTAGACGACGCGCCTGCCGTTCGCCCGCCGGGCGTACGGGACCGAGACCGGCGCTCCCGCGGATGCCGGTTTTCCTATGCGACCATGGCGGAATTGGTAGACGCGCTAGCTTGAGGTGCTAGTTGGGTAACACCAGTGGAGGTTCGAGTCCTCTTGGTCGCACCACCCCGGCCTGGGGAGAGGCGGGAAAGCCCGCCCCAAACGCCGGCCCTGGATCCGTGTCTTACCGGCAAATTTCCAGTCCGAAGCGCCGTCTTTCCGCTCTGCGGGGTGGCCAGCAGCGACAGCGATAGGTAGAACGGCGGCTGCGCATCGCGCCGGGCAGCCGGCAAGCGCCGTTTTCCAGGCAACCTCATATCCCGGACGCCGCCATGACCGACGCCACACCGGCCGCCAGCGCAGTGGACGAACCGCACGACGTGCGCGACGAGCATGGCGACCTGCGCGAAAGTTTCGTAGCCGAAGTCGCTGCCGCCGTCGCCGCGGGCAATGCGGCGCTGACACGCGAACTGGCGGGGGATCTGCACGAGGCAGACGTCGGCTCTCTGCTCGAAGCGCTGGAGCAGGACCAGCGGACGGTCTTCATCACGCTGCTTGGCGAGGATTTCGATTTCATCGCGCTCACGGAAGTGTCCGATGCGATGCGCGAGGAAATTCTCGAGGAGTTGCCGACCGAGGCAATCGTCGAGGGCATGTCCGAACTCGAGGCGGACGATGCCGTCGCCATTCTCGAGGACCTGAATGAGGAAGACCAGCAGGAGATTCTCGAGGCGATGCCGCCGGAGGATCAGGTCGCCCTGCGGCGCTCGCTCGATTATCCGGAGGAATCGGCTGGACGTCTCATGCAGACCACGATGGTCATGGCGCCGCCTTTCTGGACAGCGGGCCAGATGCTCGACCATATCCACGATGTCGACGAAAGCCTGCTGCCGGACGAGTTCTACGAGGTCTTTGTCGTCGATCCGGCGCACCGGTTTCTAGGCAACGTCTTTCTCGATACGCTGGTGCGCGCACGCCGCACGCAGCCGCTCGAGGAACTGATGGACCGCGAGCGCTTCCGCGTCGGCGTGACCGACGACCAGGAAGAAGTGGCGCGCCTGTTCGAGCGCTACAATCTGGTTTCGGTGCCTGTTGTGGACGAGGGCGAACGGCTTGTTGGCGTGATCACCATCGATGACATCGTCGACGTTATCCAGCAGGAGGCGGACGAAGACGTCAAAGCGCTCGGCGGCGTGCGCGCCAGCGAAGAATTGTCCGATTCCGTGCTGGGTATTGCCCGCAGCCGCTTTCTCTGGCTCTTCGTGAACCTGCTGACGGCGTTTGCTGCTGCATTTGTCATCGGCCAGTTCGAAGGCCAGATCCAGAAGATGGTGGCGCTGGCGGTTCTGGTTCCCATCGTCGCCAGCCAGGGCGGAAACGCCGCAACGCAGACCATGACTGTCGCCGTGCGGGCCCTGGCGACCCGGGAACTGTCGCGGACCAACGCTCCGCGCATCGTCCGGCGCGAATTGCTGGTTGGGCTCATCAACGGGCTCGGCTTCGGACTCATAACCGGGATCGGCGCCACGATCTGGTTCGGCATGCCGGTGCTGGGGCTCGTCATTGCGCTCGCAATGACCATCAATCTCGCAGCGGGCGTTCTAGGCGGCGTGCTGGTGCCGATGCTGCTCGACAGGTACGAACTCGATCCGGCGGTGTCCTCGGGCGCATTCGTGACCACGGTTACGGATGTCGTGGGAAATTTCGCTTTCCTCGGGCTGGCGACGCTGATTTTCAAGCTGTGGTAAGCGAGGCAGGAAAAAACGATTCGGACGACGCGCTTATTAACGAAACTTTACCGTCGTCGCTCTAATTTGAGCCGTGGCGTCCAAACACTCGTCAGGTTGTCCCGTGAAGCTGTTATTTTCCAAGGCAATATGTGCCGGTCTGCTCGTTCTTGCCGCTGCCGCGCTTTCCGGCTGCGGCGGGTCTTCGCCCATGCTCACGATGGACGATGGCGAGGGTGGCCGGGCTGGCGCTGGCAACGAGCATTTCCAGAACGCCCATCCCAATCACTACGCGATCCACGGGATTGATGTGTCCAAGTACCAGGGCAATATCGACTGGCATGCAGTGCGGCGTTCCGGCGTCAAATTCGCATGGATCAAGGCGACGGAAGGCGCGGACCATGCCGATTCCCGCTTTCAGCAGAATTGGCATGGCGCGAAAGCCGCCGGCATTCCGCGCGGCGCCTATCACTTCGTGTACTGGTGCCGGCCGCCGCTGGAAGAAATCGCCTGGTTCACACGGCACGTCCCTGTCGACCCGCACGCGCTGCCTCCGGTGCTGGACGTCGAGGCAACGCCAAAGTCAAAAACCTGCAAGCGCAAACTCTACCGCGAAGAGACCTTGCGCGACATGAAGATCATGCTCGACGCGATGGAGCGTCATTACGGCAAGAAGCCGGTAATCTACGTCACCGTCGATTTCTATGCCTCGATCATGCATCCGAACGAGTTTTCCGATTACGCAGTCTGGGTACGCTCGACCAAACACGCGCCGGGCGTCCCGTATCCGGGCCGGCGCTGGACGTTCTGGCAATATCAGTCGGACGGGCGCGTGCCTGGCATCCGCGGCAATGTCGACAAGAACGCGTTCTACGGCAGCCGCAGCGACTGGGTCCGCTGGCTCAAAACCGGGCGGTAATTCGCCACCCGGCGCATCCGAACGCCCTACTGTCCGTCCTGTCCTTCGTGGCTGCCATTGGCGCAGAAGGAGCGGACCGGCTCGCAATTGCCGCGGCTGCGCTCCTGCTTGCCGCAATCGGCGATCGCGCTCCTGCGGGCTTCGTCCAGCGTCCCGTCGCGATTGACCCTGACGCCGAAGTACGTGCTTTTGCCCCAGCGCTCCCGGTATTTCGCCATCGCGATGCACTGATTGTCCTTGGCGGCCAGTATCAGGCACTTGGCCTTGCGTCCGGCGCGGCGCAGACAGGCCGCGCGTGCGGCGCTTTCGGCTTCACTGCGGCTGGCGCGCTTGTAAACAAATGCGTGCGTCGAGTTGGCGTTGTAGGCGATAGCGCCCCAGACGTTGCTTGCCCGCGCACGCTGGATCGCCCGCCATTCGGATTCGGTAAGTTCTCCTGTTTGCGGATGACGCAAATTTCTCTGAACCGCGAGAATGGATTTGTAGGTATCCGCATCGAACACGCCGGTTACGCGAGAGACGGCGTAGTTCAGATCGTACAGCTTCTGCTGCAGTTCCCGCAGAAATTCCGCGTTCGTGTAGTCGATCCGGGATGTCTGTTGCGGCGGCGCGGGCTGCGCCTGGCGCACCGGCGGGGAGCCTGAGGGAGGCGGAGCGGCTGGCGCGCCGGCGGGCGGCTCGTTTGCGGAGGGCGGGCCGGCTTCGGGCTCCGGCGGGCCCGCCACAGTCGGCGGCGGGGCAGGCGGGGCCGATGGCGGCTGGGCTGTCTTGGGTGGTTCGGTCGGCGGCGGCGGCGGCGCAGGCGGCTGCGCGGTTTGCGGCGGTGGCGGCGGGGCCGAGGGCTGGGCTGTCCTGGGCGGCGCTGCTGCCGGCGGGGCCGATGGCGCAGCGGGGGCACTGGCCAGCTGCTTGATGCGCAGTCTGGCGAGGGCGGCGAACAAGCCGTTCGGGAAGGCCTCCAGGTACGCCTTGTACTCTTCGGCGTTCTTCGAATCCTTGATGGATGTCCAGAAGGTGATTTCCGCCTGCCGCTGGGCAGCAGAAGGCGCCGCTGCTCCCTGCGCGATTGCCGGCTTGGTTATCGCGGGCAAGCCGGCCATCATGCCAAGCGCCAGAGCAATGGATGCGGTTTTCAGGATCTTCATACGCCTTCCTCCACGAAAGTCCCGGATACCTGCTGTTCACGAAATGCAGTATGCGGCAACGGGTTGCATCCGTAAAGATTTCACAGCCAGCGGCGCGTGCCGTTTTTGTAGGCGAGATAGCCGTCGCCGAATTTGCGTTCGAGGTAGCGTTCCTCACGTTCGATGGCGAGTTTCGTGACGGCTACGACCGCCAGCGGCAGGATCGCGAGAAACCACAGTGCATTCAGCCAGAAGCCGAGCGCCGCCGTGACGAGGCTCATGCCGAGGTACATGGGATTTCGGCTGATCCTGTAAACACCTGTGGCGACGATGGCCGATGTCGGGCGCACCGGCAGGGTGGCTGTGCGGGCGAGCAGAAATTGCACTTCCGCGATCCCGGCCACGGCCAGACCGGCAAGCCCGAGGATCGCGCCGAGAATCTGCGCTGGCCAGAGGAGTTCCGCCGGAACGAGCGGCAGGGGAACGAGCCGGTGCAACGCATAGGCGGCCAGGCAGGAAGCGGTATAGATCACTGGCGGCCAGACGAAACGGCTGGATGCATCGCGGGATTGGAGATCGTCCTGGCTCATGCTGCTTCGGCCCTGTCTGTCGCGCGGGATGTTGCGCTAATGTTGCGCAAATGTTGCGAATGCCGTCGAAATGTCTTCAGATCGGCCCGGTCCATTTTCCGGAGCCCGCCCGATGATTCCCAATACCATGCCTGCGTTCGATTTCGGCCTTGGCGAGACAGCGGACATGCTGCGCGAGACGGTGGCCGGTTTCGCCGCCAGCGAAATAGCGCCGCGGGCGGCGGAAATCGACCGCACCAACACATTTCCGCGCGATCTCTGGCCGCGGCTGGGCGAACTCGGCCTGCATGGCATCACCGTGGAGGAGGAATGGGGAGGTTCGGGCCTCGGCTATCTCGAACATTGCATCGCCATGGAGGAAATCAGCCGCGCCTCGGCCAGCGTCGGTCTCAGCTACGGGGCGCATTCGAACCTTTGCGTCAACCAGATCAGGCGCAACGGCAGCGCGGACCAGAAGCAGCGCTATTTGCCGAAGCTGATTTCAGGCGAACATGTCGGCGCGCTCGCCATGTCCGAACCGGGCGCCGGCTCCGATGTCGTCTCGATGAGAACGCGCGCCGAAAAGCGCGGCGACCGTTACATCCTCAACGGCGCCAAGATGTGGATCACCAACGGTCCCGTCGCCGAGACGCTGATCGTCTACGCCAAGACCGATCCCGCAGCCGGAGCGCGCGGCATCACGGCCTTTCTGATCGAGAAAGGTATGAAGGGCTTTTCCACCGCGCAGAAACTCGACAAGCTCGGCATGCGCGGTTCGGATACATGCGAACTCGTGTTCGAGGATTGCGAGGTTCGGGACGACAACGTGCTCGGCGCGGAGGGCAAGGGCGTCAACGTCTTGATGAGCGGGCTCGATTACGAGCGCGCGGTGCTGGCCGCAGGGCCGCTCGGCATCATGCAGGCGGCGATGGATGTGGTTCTGCCCTATGTCCACGAACGAAAGCAGTTCGGTCAGGCGATCGGGGAATTTCAGCTCGTGCAGGGCAAGGTCGCGGACATGTACACATCCATGAACGCCTGCCGCGCCTACGTCTATGCCGTCGCGCGCGCCTGCGACGCCGGCAAGACCACCCGCGAGGACGCCGCGGGCGCCATCCTCTACGCCGCGGAAGCCGCCACCAAAGCCGCCCTCGACGCGATCCAGCTTCTGGGCGGCAACGGCTATATCAACGACTATCCCACCGGCCGCCTGCTGCGCGATGCAAAACTCTACGAAATCGGCGCCGGCACGAGCGAAATCCGCCGCATGCTGATCGGGCGGGAGCTGTTTGCGAAGACGGGGTAAGATAGTTGCAATGCGGCAACGGCGGTTTCGAATCCTTTTCCTCGCGTCACTTTCCCGCCTTAATCCGTTGATTGCCAGCCGCTTTCGGGACATTATGCGGCCGGATTGAGACCGGTCGGACCCCCATTTGTGCTGGAAGGCATTGTAAATGAACGAAATCCCATATTTCGGGGCGCGCGTGGTGCGGGGCGGACTTGCCGCCTTGGCGCTTGTTGCCGGTCTCGCGGCATGCGCGCAGGGGGCAGCCGCACAGCAGCGTATCGGCGAAGCGCAATCGGTGCGCAATCAGGTCGTGCGCGTCAGCGCCGGGCGCAGCAGCGGCCTGGCGGCGGGCGGTTCGATCTTCCGCAACGAAACCGTGCGCACCGGCAAGGCGTCTTCGGCCAAGCTCGTCTTTCTCGACCGCACCAACCTCGCCATCGGTCCGGTTTCGAGCGTCGTGCTCAACCAGTTCGTCTATTCCAGCGGGCCTTCGCAGGCGCTCAACGTCAATCTGGCGCGTGGCGCGTTCCGCTTCACCACCGGCGTTCTGGACAAGCGCGCCTACAAGATCAACACGCCGGTCGCGACCATTGGCGTGCGTGGCACGATCCTCGACATTCTGGCGCGGGGCGGCAGCACGATCGTGCGCATGGTGGACGAGAGCATCGCGCTGGTCTGTTCGGTCGCCGGGCAATGTCTGGAATTGCGTGGCGCCGGCGATAGCGTGATCGTCACGTCGTCGGGTATCCGGCGCACCACCGGCACCGGCCGGACTTTCTCGTTCGCATCCATCTGCGGCTCCAATCCGGGACTGTGTTCGCAATCGCAGATTGCGGACGCATCCGATGCCCTGTCACCGCCGGGCGACAACCTGGGGGATGCGCTATGCGGTCGCTGAAGTTGAAATTTGGCGTAGCCAGCGCAACCAGGGCGTTCGGACTCGCCACCGTCATGACCGCTGCGTGGCTTGCGGCCGACGCGGCGCAGGGACGCGCAGTTGCACAGGTCAGCACGGTCACCTGTTACGACCCGTATTACGGCGGAGGCTCTATCAGCGCCAACAAGCTGCCGGCCGGCGAGACGGCATATTACTACACGCCCTGTCCGGAAAATCCCGGCGCAGCCATCGACAAGATCGCCGGCGAGCGCGTGCGCAACATGGTGCAGAATGCGCAATTCGCGCGGATACTTCTTGGCAGCTACGAGCAGATCAACTGCATCAATACCTGCATATCGGCCTTCGGGTCGGTCGGCAGTTTCAGCGCCGGCTTCCACGGCCGCAAGTATCTGACCGACCGGCTCAGCATTCTCGGCGGCTTCTCGATCAACGAATACAAGTCCGGGACGGTCAGTTCGCGCAGCGCGCTGATCGCAGCGATGGCGTTGCGGTACGATTTCGTCGACTGGGGCAAGAGCCGGCCGTTCTTCGAATTCGGCGGATCGATGTCGCCGACCGAAAAAACCAAATCCGTGCGCACCTACACCGTTGCCGGATTGCCGTTCGTGTCCGCAGTCAAGGCGCGCAGCGAAACCTATATGGTCTATGGCCGCATGGGCTGGGTCTGGCGCGTAACGCCGCGCGACGAATTCTCGATCTTCGGCGACCTGGTGCGGCAATGGCACATCGCTGGCCGTGCCACGGAGACAGGCGGCGTGGCCAATCCGTTCCCCGCGGTCTATCTGCCCGGAACCGACACGATGAATGTTGTGCGCATCACGGCGCAGCATGTCCACCTGTTCGGATCGCGCGTCGAATTGCACGTGAACGCCGGCGTGTCGCACAGCTTCGACGTGCAATCCGGTCTCAAGGCGGTTATCGCGCCGCTGGGCCTGTTCACGCCGACGCTGCAAAACAAGACGTGGTTCGAATACGGCGCACGCGTCGGCTTCCGCATCAACAAATCGTTGACGCTCGATACATTCCTGATAGGAGCGTCGGGACCGAAGCCGATCGGCAATTCGCTGCACGGCGGCATGGGCATCCGCGCCGTGTTCTGAGACGGGGTATCCATGCTGAAAATCTGGGGGCGGACGAATTCCATCAACGTGCAGAAGCCGTTGATGGTGCTTGAGGAATTGCAGGTTCCCTACGAGCGCATCGACGCCGGCCTGCAATTCGGCGTCAACAACACGCCGGAATATCTGGCGATGAACCCCAACGGGCGTGTCCCGGCCATCGACGACGATGGCTTTATCCTGTGGGAGTCCAACACTGTCGCCCGTTACATCGCGCGCAAATACGGCAACGGCAAACTCTGGCCGCAGGACGACGTGCGCGCGCAGGCCAATCAGGACCGCTGGATGGACTGGCAACAGACGACAATGGTGGGGCCCATCAACGCCATGTTTGCGCCGCTGATCCGGGGGATGGGGGACAAGAGTCCGGAAGCGATCGAAAAGGGACGGCAGCAAAGCGAGCAGGTTCTGGCCATGCTGGACGCCTGGCTGGCCAACAACGTACAGATCAGCGGCAAGGAATTCGGCGTTGCCGATTGCGTGCTCGGGCCCAGCGTCCACCGCTGGTACAATCTTCCCATCGCGCACAGGGAATTCCCGAACCTGCGACGCTGGTTCGATGCGCTCATGCAGCGCGCTTCGGCGAAGAAGGTGATCGTCGAACCGATTAGCTGATATACGCTTGCGGGCCGAAACATCGCAGCGATTCGTGCGTTGCCGGTTCGGGTGACCGCATGTTTTTTTATTTGTCGAAGATTTTTTGGGCCGTTGCGGCGCCGTCCGGTCTGATTGGACTCGCACTTGCCGCAGCCCTTCTGGCAATGGCGGCCGGACGCGTGCGGGCGGGCCGCAATCTCCTTGTTTTTGCGCTGGCGGCGTATGCGATTGCGGGATGGGCGCCGCTGGGACAGGCCCTCTTGCGCCCATTGGAGGACCGCTTTGTGAGGCCGGCCAATCTTCCTGCGCCTCCGGTCGGCATCCTCGTTCTTGGCGGCGGCATCGACGAGGTGATGGGCGCGGCCCGCAACACATCGGAACTGACCGAACAGGGCGGGCGCATGACGGAGGCCGTCCGGCTTGCGAAGCTGTATCCCGATGCGCGGTTGCTATTTACCGGCGGTTCGGCAGCGCTTACCGGCAGCACTGTTACGGAGGCCGCAGCGGCCCGGCGATTCTTTATCGAACAAGGCATCGCGCCAGAACGGATCGAACTTGAAGACGCTTCCCGCAATACGCACGAGAACGCCGTTAACGTGAAGAAGATTGCCGCGCCTCGAGCGGGCGATGTCTGGCTGCTTGTCACATCCGCCTACCACATGCCGCGCGCGATCGGGATTTTTCGTAAGGCAGACTTCCCCGTGACAGCCTGGCCGGCGGATTATTCGACACTCGGAACGTCCAAGGACTTTCTGCGTCCGAACCTGCCTCCAAGCAAGGGGCTGAAGCTGACCGATCGCGCGGTGCGCGAATGGATTGGCCTTCTCGCCTATCGCATATCGGGGCGGGCCAGCGCTTTGCTGCCGGCGCCGGATCAATAACTCGAGGCAGCCGGTCGCGCGATGTTCTATTACCTGGCAAAAGTCTTCTGGCTGTTCGCTGCGCCGACGAACTTTCTGTTTTTCCTGATAGTCACCGCTGCGATCGCCTTGACGTCCGGATATCGCCGGGTGGCGCTTTGGATGGCCTGGCTTGCGGTCCTGCTGTTTCTGGCCGCCGGGCCTCTTCCGCTGAACGCCTGGCTGCTGCGCCCGCTCGAAGACCGGTTTCCGATGCCCGATCTCGCGGGAAAGGACGTCACCGGCATTGTCGTGCTTGGCGGTGGCGTCGACCAGATGCGCACAATTGCGCGCGGGCAGCCGCAACTCAATTTCAGCGGCGGACGGATGGTCGTCGCTGCTGCGCTGGCGAAACGGTTTCCCAAGGCCAAAATGGTCTTTTCCGGCGGCTCGGCGCCCGAGATCGGCATTCCGGTCAGCGAAGCGGCGGGGGCGGAGAAATTCTTCGTCGCGATGGGATTGGAACGGTCGCGTCTCGTATTCGAGGATCGTTCGCGCGACACGTACGAGAATGCGATTTTCACCCGCAATCTTTTACAGCCGAAGCCGGGTGAGACCTGGATACTCGTGACGTCGGCGTTTCACATGCCACGGTCGGTCGGCATCTTTCGCAAGGCCGGCTTTCGCGTGGTCCCTTATCCTTCGGACTACAAGACAGACGGGGACAGCACCGACTATTGGTGGCCTACCCGGAGTTTTAGCGAAAACCTCGTCTATACCGATACCGCCGCACGCGAATGGATCGGGCTGCTTGCTTACTATCTGACCGGGCGCTCGGACGCGCTGTTGCCGGGGCCGGCGCAAACCGGGCAGGGCGCTGCTCAATCGCTGCGCGGAAGCCCCAGCCGGTAGACGCCGCGGAACGTGTCCGGGTCGGCCGGCTTGCCTTTGCGGTAAATGACCAGCTCGCCCTTGCGCGTCATGCCGACTGCGGTCGAGCGTACCTGTTGCAGCCATTTGCGCCATCCCAGATCGTCCTCGCCCCGTTCGGCGGCGAAAGCTTTGGCGGCGTCTGTCGGGCAGATTGTCTTGTCCGGTCCCTGCACCCGGCACAGGTCGGAAATGACCTGTTCGAGGGTGCGCTTCTGCGGCTTGCCGCCGGCCGACGTTTGCGATTCACTGTTCATGCAGCGTCTATAGCGGAGAATGCGCCGGTGCGCAGCAGGAGTTCGGGCATCACGGATAAATTTGGCCAGGAGCGTGCGGGTAATATAGGCTTGCGCGCATCGTGTAACGATTCCGGGCGCGCGCATGCCGTTGAAGATCAAAAAGGGCTACAAGCAACTCATCGCCGAGGCGGAAGCGGGCATCGAAACGCTTGATGTCGAAGCCGCGCGGGCGCTGCACGCGGCAGGCGGAGCCGGCGTTGTTTTTGTCGATCTGCGCGATCCGCGCGAGCTGCAACGCGAGGGGCGCATGCCGGGCGCATTCCATTGCCCGCGCGGCATGCTGGAGTTCTGGCTCGATCCGGAAAGCCCCTATGCGCGCAAGGAATTTCAGGAGGAGGCCAAATTCGTCTTCTTCTGCGCGGCGGGGTGGCGCTCGGCGCTGGCGGCGAAAACGGCGCAGGACATGGGGCTGGAACCGGTCGCGCATATCGCCGGAGGTTTCGGAGCGTGGAAAAAATCCGGTGCGCCGGTCGATATGCCAGCCCCGGCCGATGGCGGCGAAGCGAAGAAATTCTGAACGTTCGTTTCAATTTCAAATCTGGTGCGAAACATGGCGGCATCGTCTCATCTGCAACTGGTCATCGCCAACAAGGCCTATTCGTCCTGGTCGCTGCGGCCGTGGATATTGATGGCGCATTTTCATATCCCGTTCGAGGAAACGGTCATCAATATCTATGACGACAAGGGCCAGCGTGCATTGAAGCGCCAGTCGCCGACGGGCAAGGCGCCCGTGCTGATTGACGGCGAAATCCGCATCTGGGAATCGATGGCGATCGTCGAACATCTGGCCGAGAAATACCCCGCCAAGGCGATCTGGCCGAAGGCGGTAGCCGCGCGCGCCCATGCACGCTCCCTGTCGAATGAAATGCACGCGGGCTTTGTCCCGCTGCGCCAGCAATTGCCGACGAATTTCCGGCGTGAGCCAAAGGCGCGAGTCATCGACGACGCGGCGTTGGCAAACGTCAAACGCATCGAGGACGCCTGGGCCGACGCACGCCGCCGTTTCGGCCAGAAAGGGCCTTTCCTCTATGGCGAATTCTGCGCCGCCGACGCCATGTTCGCGCCGGTCGTGAACCGTCTTTACGCCTATGACGTGCCGGTGAAAAAACCGGCGCGCGACTATATGCGCGCGATAATGGAATTGCCGGCGTGGGTCGCGTGGCACAAGGATGCCGCGCAGGAGAAATGGCGCAACGAAACCTACGACACGATGTGAGGGCCCAGTGGCGGTTTTGCCGACTGCGATAGACAGCGACAGCGCCGAGGCTGCAGCCAATGCCGCCGCGTGGCGGGCGCTGGCCGCGGAGTTGCAGACGCGGCGTAGCACCGCCTCCCTGGGCGGGCCGGACGCAGCGCGCGCCCGCCATACCGCGCGCGGCAAACTGCTTCCGCGCGAACGCGTCACGGGCCTGATCGATCCCGGTTCGCCGTTTCTGGAAATCGCTCCGCTCGCAGCCTTCGGCATGTATGAGGGCGACGTGCACGGCGCGAGCCTTGTCGCGGGGATCGGCCGCGTGTGCGGCAAACTGGCGATGATCGTTGCGAATGACGCCACCATCAAGGGCGGCGCCTACTATCCGATGACGGTGAAGAAACATCTGCGGGCGCAGGAAATCGCACAGGCGAACCGTCTGCCGTGCATCTATCTGGTGGACTCCGGCGGCGCAAACCTGCCGCATCAGGCAGAGGTTTTTCCGGACCGCGATCACTTCGGCCGCATCTTTTTCAATCAGGCGCAAATGTCGTCGGCCGGCATCGCGCAGATCGCAGCGGTCATGGGCTCCTGCACGGCCGGCGGCGCCTACGTGCCGGCGATGTCGGACCAGACAGTGATCGTCAAAGGGCAGGGCACGATTTTTCTTGCCGGCCCGCCGCTGGTGAAAGCGGCCACGGGCGAAACCGTATCGGCCGAAGAGCTGGGCGGCGCGGATGTGCATACGCGCATGTCCGGGGTTGCCGACCATCTGGCGGAGAACGACGCGCACGCGCTCGAAATCGTCCGCAGCATCTTGGCGCATGTGCCGGCAGGTCAGGACGCGCGGCTGGATGTCCGCAAGGCGCGCGAGCCGCTGCATCCGGCGGGCGAACTGGATTACGCAGTGCCGGTCGATCTCAAGCGGCAATACGATGCGCGCGAGATCATCGCACGACTCGTCGATGCCTCCGAGTTCGACGAATTCAAGCCGCTCTACGGCGAGACTTTGGTGACCGGCTTTGCGCATCTTGCCGGCATGCCCGTCGGCATTCTCGCCAACAACGGCATATTGTTTTCGCAAAGCGCTCTGAAGGGCGCGCATTTCATCGAATTGTGCTGCCAGCGGAAAATACCGCTGCTGTTCCTGCAGAACATCTCCGGCTTCATGGTCGGCAAGGAGTACGAGACCGGCGGCATAGCGAAAGACGGCGCGAAGCTGGTGACGGCGGTCGCCTGCGCGGCGGTGCCGAAGATCACGCTGATCGTTGGCGGCTCTTTCGGCGCGGGCAATTACGGCATGTGCGGCAGAGCCTACGATCCGCGGTTTCTGTTCACCTGGCCGAATGCGCGCATTTCCGTCATGGGCGGCGAACAGGCGGCCAGCGTGCTCGCCACCGTGCGCCGCGATGGGCTGGAGCGCGCAGGCAAGACATGGAATGCGGAGGAAGAAGAAGCCTTCAAGGCCCCGGTCCGCGAGACCTACGAGCGCGAAGGCTCGCCCTATTACGCCACGGCGCGGCTGTGGGACGACGGCATCATCCTGCCGTCGGAGACGCGGCAGGTGCTGGCGCTCGCGCTGGCAGCCAGCCTCAACGCGCCGATAGCGGAGACGCGTTTCGGGGTGTTCAGGATGTGAGGGGTTATGCCAATAGAAAAGTATTTTCACCATTGGTACATAATAAAGCTCCGATTTATTGAGGCTCGTAGGATTGCTTTTTCGGATCGGTCGATATTTGGATTCGAAAACCTATGCCAGCAACAGCGAAAAATCATTGAAGGTATTGCGCAGAGCTGGGTTTTAATAGAGATGTCTCGCCACGAATTGCATTCACGGAATATACTCCACGCGAACAATCCCGTGAAGATTTTCAACTTTTTGAACAAGCGCGTTGGCTTTCGTTTCCCTGATCCGGCGAGGATCACGGAGGTCCAAAAGAGAAGCGCAGAATCGCCCGCCAAATTCGAGTTGAGTTCTATTGAAGATGGCTTGGATTCAGCTAAGTCTTTACTCGAAAGATATGCTGCGCTCCATCCTTGGAACCATTCCTTTGGACCATTTAACAGCCTGCCAATACCAAGCGATATCGCTGAGGTCATGACGAAAAATTACCGTGCAGTTGCGATCGAAAATCAACGTATGTGGAATCAATACTGCCAGCATCGCGTCTACTTGGACAGAAATTGGTTTCACATAAGCTTAGGTTCGATAGAAGACGTTAACATTCCAACATTAATTCAAGTTGAGAATGAAAAGGTATTGGATAGCGTGCCAAATACACGCATTCAAGTTAAGCTTATAACCGGTTGGGAAGCATGCCCAGATTTCTCAAAACTTAAGGATAGTATTTGACTTTTTTATCCTTGGACTGTTTCCATCGCACATAATCATACATTTATTTTTCGGGAGGCGCCCATGGTCGACATCATCAACTCGCCCGCCGACTGGCGCGGGCCGGACATGCTGAAGCGGACGGCCTGGATCCACGAACTGTCGGCGTCCGAAAAGGACGAAATTCTTACCGCGCTTGCTGCCGCGAAAAAGAATGGCGTTTCCTTCGAAACGATGACGGCAGAGAATTTCCCGCTGCCGCAGTTTTCCAAAGCGCTGGCGCATGCGCGCGATATGCTGGAAGAGGGGCCCGGCATTTTCCAGTTCCGCGGCGCGCCGATCGAGGCCCTGTCCAAGGCCGATGCGCGGCTGATCTACTGGGGCTTCGGCCGCCATCTGGGCACGGCGGTGTCGCAAAGCCATTTCGGCGATATTCTTGGCGATGTGCGGGACTTCGGCTCGGACATCAATTCCGCCGACGGGCGCGGCTATCGCAGCCGCCAGCAGCTTTCCTATCACACCGACACCTGCGACGTGGTCGGGCTGATGGTGCTGCGTACCGCGAAAGAGGGCGGGCTGTCGATTCTGGCGTCCTCGCTTGCCGTGCATAACGAAATGGTCCGCACGCGGCCCGATCTCGCCGCGGCGCTCTACGAGCCGTTGCCGTGGAGCTGGAACAAGCAGGAGCCTGCGGGCGAAGCGCCGTGGTATCTGCAGCCGCTGTTTTCCGTTCACAAGGGCAAGTTCTGTTGCCGCTATGTCAGAAAGCAGATTGAGAATTCGCAGCGCTTTGCCGATGCGCCGCGCCTCACGCCGCAACAGACCGAAGCGATGGCGCTGTTCGACAAGCTGGCCTCGAGCGATGAGTTCCGCATCGTCTACGAGTTCCATCCCGGCGACATGCAGCTTTTGAACAACCACGTCGCGGTCCACTCGCGCACCGAGTTCACCGATTTCGAGGACGAGGACCGCAAGCGGCATTTGCTGCGCATGTGGCTGTCGGTGCCCAATTCGCGCGAATTGTCCGACGCCATGCACGTCATCTATCGCGACCGCAGGGCAGGGGCCGTGCGCGGCGGCTTCCCGTCGCGCTCGGGCCATCACGTCTACGATACGATGCAGGCGGTGACGACGGATTGATGCGACTGGAGCAGGCAGTCATGATGCGGTAAACATACGTGATGGCAAACGCGCGCCCGCATCTATTCATGATCGCCGGTCCCAACGGGGCGGGCAAGACGACCTATGCGTTCCGGCATATCCGGGCGGTTTCCGGTACCGCCCAATTTGTCAATCTGGACGAAATAGCACGCGGCCTCGCGCCACTCGCCCCGGAGCTGGCCCGGCAGCGCGCCGCCCGGGTTGCGCTGGACATGACTGCGGACTTTATTCGCTCTGGCGTGCCATTTTCCATCGAGAGGACGCTCGCTGGCCGGACGCATTTACGCACGTTGAAGGCGGCGCGCGACGCAGGTTTCAAAGTCGTTCTGCTGTATTTTTCGCCCGATTCCGTAGAAACCTGCCTTGCGCGTGTGGCGCGCCGGGTGAGCGAAGGCGGTCACGATGTTCCCGAGCCCGACGTGCGCCGCCGATTTATCCGCTCGGCGGCCAACCTGCCGGCATATGCGCAAGCAGCGAACCTGTGGCGCGTCTTCGATACGGGTTCGCTGAAAGTGCGTACGGCCGCGGAGGGCAAGGCCGGTTGCGTCAGCTCGATAGAGCCCGCAGCGGTCGTCGCGCCTGCGGTCCGCGCGTGGATCGACGGCCTGCCGCCGTGTGCGGAGGGGTGATCAGGCGGCGCGCGGCTTGATTCTCTTCAGCAGCTCGCCGATCTTGCGCCGCTGATCCATCAATTCGTATTCTGTTTGCAAGGCGAGGAAAAAGCCGTCGCTCATGCCGAAATAGCGGGCCAGGCGCAGGTCGGTGTCGGCTGTTACGGCGCGTTTGCCGAGGACAATTTCATTTATACGGCGGGGAGGTACACCGACTGCTCGCGCCAACGCGCTCTGGCTCAATTCCATCGGCTCGAGAAAGTCGGCCAGAAGAATTTCGCCGGGATGGGGGTTTTGCAGCAATTCAGTCTTGGCAGTCGACGATTTCGACATAGCAGGCTCCTCAATCGCTCCACTTGAAGCAGATCCGCCATTGATCGTTGATCGGGATCGAATGTCGACTTTCCCTGTCGCCTCGAAGCGCCTCCAAGCGATTTTCCCGGCGGGACACGCAAATCGTCCAGGGCTTTGGCGGCGTTAATCAGGCGCAGCTTGCGCAACGCAGTGTTCTGGATGCCGCGGGCAGCCGGCGGCTCCGCTCGCCACGCCAAACGCGCGCCGTTTCTGTATCGCGAACGGACCGGATCACGCGTTCATTCCAAGAATACAACGCAAAACGTTATGCATGTCAAAGTGCGCAGCAAAATATGTCCTCCGCCTCACCCCATCCCGACCTTCTTCTTCCACAACAGCCACGGCCGTTCGCTGGTGGCGGCGATCATTTCGTTGCATTTCTCGCCTTCGGCCTCGTCCAGATAGGTCACGGGGCCGTCGAGGCTCTGCACCTGGATCTGCTGGCGGGCGTTGACCTCGGTGTAATAGGCGCGGAAGACGCCGACCTTCACGTCCGGCGCCGTCACCACATTGCCGTGACCGCGCATCAGCGCGATAGGCCGGTCGCCCAGCACCTCGGCCAGCGCCGCGCCGTGGTCGTTGTTCTTCACCAGCATGTCGGTAGCGCCGAACTTGTCCTTGATGTCGAACACCGGCACGCGCCCGGCCAGAAAGCCCGCGACATGGCCCATGGCGCGTAGCGGCGTCTTCGAATTGGCGAAGGGAATGACGGTGGGCGAATGGCTGTGGACGACGCAGTTCACGTCCGGCCGGGCCTTGTAGATCGAGCCGTGAATATAGCGCTCGAGATAGGAAGCCGGCGCATCGGGATCGACATAGTCCGAATCCAGCGTGCATTCGACGAGGTCCTGGCGCGTCACTGTCGCCGGGGCGAGGGAGCGCGAGATGAAATAGCGCTCCGGATTGTCCGGATGGCGCATGGAGACATGGCCATAGCCATCGAGTACGCCCTCGCTCGCCAGAATGAGGTTCGCCGCGACGAGATCGTCGAGCAGGGCCGGATCGACCTTGCCGCCGGATGCATGCCGGGGCCGCGCGCCGCCCGATCCGGCGTCGGCGGGGCTGGCGTAACGGGCGGCATAGGGCGAACAGCAGGCACAGGCGAACAGGCGCATGGGGTTTCCTCCGGGGATTTTGCGGTTGCGTGGTGCGCACCCTATCGCGCGGATAGCGCAATTGGAATGGCGTTGGCCACGGACGTGTTTTACGAAAGTAGAGAGTAATTTTGCCTCGCCATTTGCACATCCCTGGCCGGAGCGCTGGGGCCCAGGGGCTGAGAAAAGCGGATGTTGATTGCGCCTCTAGGCTCCGGGTTCCGGCTTCCCCGGCCCCGGAGATGTGGAGAAAGCCACAAGCCCTCATGCTGAGGAGCCCGGTATAGCCGGGCGTCTCGAAGCACGAGGGCGGGTCACAGGCACTTTGATCTGTGGAATGCGTGTGCGACCCATCCTTCGAGACACAGCGCTGCGCGCTGTTCCTCAGGATGAGGGCTTTCTCTACCGATTGAATCCAAACAAAAAAGAAGATTCCCCTCCCTGTTATCGCCCGCATAATTCGCCCATCGCCGTCCTCGCGAGGGGCCAGTCTCGAGCGGGCTGCCGACTATCGCGGACAATCTATGGCGGACGCATAGCGCGGCAGCGCCCCCTCATCCGCTGGATGGCCCGTCGAAAGACGGGCGTCTTTCGACGCTCTGCCGCGACGCCTTCTCCCGCAAGGGGAGAAGGGATTCGCAGGTTGCGCAGTCTGGAATGTCGAATCCGGGTTTGGCTGCGGCGCCAGCAAGTCGGGCAATAATTCGGCGCTGCCGCGCTTGCCAATCACGGCAATAGACCCGATCTTTCCCTTGCCGGAGGCAATCCCGCCGGCATGTGCACATTCAAGCGAGGCGCTCCGCCGAAAGTCATGGCCAAGGTTCCGGAAAATATTCGCGGCAAGGCGCCCGCCCCGGCATCGTCCGGCGGTGTCGAGGCCTTTCTCGACGCTGTGGCCAACGCGCCGGTTCCCCATTCCGGCGGGCGCGGGCGGCTCGTGTTCGCGCTCGACGCCACGATGAGCCGGCAGCCGACCTGGGACATTGCACAGGGGGTGCAGGCGCGGATGTTCGAGACGGCGTCTGCCCTTGGCGGGCTCGATGTCCAGCTGGTCTATTTCCGCGGCTTCATGGAATGCCGGGCCTCGCGGTTCATCGCCGACGGGGCGGGGCTTGCCGGGCTGATGGGCAAGATCGACGTGCGCGGCGGCCAGACGCAGATCGCCAAGGTGCTGCGGCATGTGCTGGGCGAAACGAAAAAGGCGAAGGTCGGCGCGCTGGTCTATGTCGGCGACGCCATGGAAGAAGACGCCGACGAATTGTGCCAGCTGGCCGGCGAACTGGGGTTGCTCGGGGTCAAGGCCTTCCTGTTCCATGAGGGTCACGATGCGGACGCCGGGTCTACGTTTCGTGAGATCGCGCGGCTGACGGGCGGAGCCTATGCGGCCTTCGACCGCAGCGCGCCGTCGCGGCTGGCCGATCTGCTCGGCGCCGCGGCCGCCTATGCGGCCGGCGGGCGGGCGGCGCTGGAAGAGCAGGCGCGCAGGGGCGGGGAAGCCGCCCGGGCGCTGTTGACGCAGATGAAATAGGGATTCGCGCAATGCCCGCGTTGTTTGTCATTCTGCTGCTGTTTCTTGGCCTGGTCTTCGCGTTGCGGCTGATGTCGCGGACGCCGCCGCAGCAGCTGGCGAAACTCGTGAAACAGGGGGCTGGCCTCGGCGCGCTCGGGCTGGCGGGCCTGCTGTTCGTGCGCGGACGGGTCGATTTTGGCGCAGCGGCCGGCGCACTTGGCCTGTGGCTGCTGGGCATGGGCAACCAGCCGGGCTGGATGAAAGGCTTCCGCAAGGCGGGCTCGAACGGGCAGGGCGTTTCGCGCGTGCGTTCGGCGATGATCGAGATGGAGCTTGATCACGAAACAGGCGCGATGGACGGGGAGGTTCTGGCCGGCGGTTTCGAGGGCAAGCGGCTGGGCGAACTCACCCGGCCGCAGTGCGAGGACCTGTACCGGACCTGTCTGGCCGACGATCCGGACGGGGCGCGGCTGCTAGAGGCGTATCTCGACCGCCGGTTTCCCGGCTGGCGTCCGGCAGGACAGGGCGACGGAGACGCGGGGGGCGGCGACCGGCAGCGCGGCGGCTTTGCCGTAATGACGGAGGACGAAGCTTACGAAATTCTTGGGCTTCAGAAGGGCGCCTCGCGGGAAGATGTTGCGCGGGCGCATCGCTCCCTCATGAAGAAACTGCATCCCGATCACGGGGGGTCGACGGCTCTGGCGGCGCGCGTCAACGAAGCCAAGGACATACTCATGCGTCGCCATCACTAGGCACTCCACTCATACACAACAGGGTTTGCACAACAGGGTTTGCACAACAGCGTTTGCACAACAGGGTTCGCACAACAGGGTTATTCAGTTCCGGGTCGTGAAACAGCCGAAGCCGGAGCGTTTCAGGGTCTTGCAGGCGCGCTGGGCGGCCTGTTCGTCGAGGCCGGCGAAGCGGGCGCGGTAGAGGGTCGAACCTTTCACGCGGACCGGCTCGGTAAAGGGCTTGGCGCCGGCAAGAGCGCCGGGGCTCTTGGATTTGGCCTTCGATAGCAGGGCCTGCGCCTTTTCCGGGTTTTCCGCCGCGCCGATCTGGATCATGACGCCGCTGAGGGCGGCCTTGGGGCGGGCCCTGGCCGGAATTGCGGCCGGCGGTGTGGGCGGGACTTCGGTTACGGCGGCGGCCCTGCGCTGCTTTTTCGGCGCCGGTGCTTCAACTGGCGTCGCGCGCGCTGCCAGTTTGGCCCGCGGCGCCGGGGCGGTGGCCTGGCCGATGTTGCGTGCCGGCACGAGCGAGCGGCTGACACCCTCGCGGCCACGGATCCAGCGCAGTTCGGACGGCGTCGCTGTGCGGGTGAAGCTGCGCGCGGCGTCGGTGCGGGCCTGAACGGCGCGAACGCGGGTCGACCCGTCGATCACAGCCGGACGATCTGGGATCGAAGCGGTCGGGATCAGGTCGGCAGGGGCGATCGTGCCGCTGACAACGGCTGGCTGTCCGGTCGCAGCAGTGCTCGCGATGCGTGCGTAGGCCGAGAGCGCAACGGGCTTGCCGGCCGGAAGGATCTGCGGTGCGGGCTTGGGCATGGAAGCGATCCGGCGTGCAGGCGCTGCGGGAACCGCCTCGACTTCGACGGGGCGCGGTTGCGGCTTGGGCGCTTCGGCTGCGATCTGGGTGCGGCGCGTTGCGGAGGGCTTGGGAATTGCAGCGACAGTGACATGGCTGGCGCCGCGCTGGATGTTGGCGACGACGAGATCGGCCATGATGTTGTCGCGAATGCGGCCGCTACGTCCGCCGAGCACAACCGCCACAATCCGGCGGTTGCCGAGATGGGCGGACGTCAGAAGGTTGAAGCCGGAAGCGCGGGTGTACCCTGTCTTGATGCCGTCGACGCCCCTGACCCGTCCCAGCAACCGGTTGTGGTTGCGCATGTTGGCGCGGCCGAACCGGAACGATGGAGTCGCGAAATAGGAATAGTAACGCGGAAAGTGACTGTGAATTGCACGGCCCAGCCGGGCCAGATCGCGGGCCGTTGTCACGTTGCGGGGGTTGGGCAGACCCGACGCATTGCCAAACGAGGTATTGCGCATGCCCAGGGACCTGGCTTTGGCCGTCATCATCGCCGCGAAGGCGGGTTCGCTCCCGCCGATGGCTTCGGCTACAGCCGCCGCCACGTCGTTCGCGGATTTGGTCACCAGGGCGAGGATCGCCTGTTCCGTGCTGATTGACCGGCCGGGGCGTATGCCGAGCTTCGATGGCGACTGGCTGGATGCGTGGTGCGAAAACTGGATGGGTGTACGAAGGTTCATCCGGCCTGCTTCAAGCTGCTCGAACAGCATGTAGAGGGTCATGACCTTGGTGATCGATGCCGGAAACCGCGGTGCGTCCGGGTTGGACGCCTGCAAGACGCGGCCGGAATTGGCGTCAATGACGATGGAAGCGTAAGGCGGAGAATAATGGACGCGCTTCTTCTTGCGCCGTGCATCTGCCCCTGTTGCGGAGGTCAAGACGATAAGACCTGCACAAAATCCTGCCGTGAGGGTTTTCCAGCCCGCACCCCGAAAGTCCCTTACGCCGAACGCCATGCCAAATCCCCGAAAGGCAGGCCACGCTCTCCGCACCGAACCCGTCCGGATGTGCGTGGCAGCTACGCAACATCGTGTCAGGATAGGAGGGTGCGGTTACCCGGCGGTTAAAAGCCTTAAATTTGATCATAAAAGTCCGAAAAATGCGATGGTTTTGCCGATTTTGGGCAGGGATCTTCACCGGAGCAGCCGCCAGTCCGCCGATTTTTGTGCGCTGCAATAAAAAATATTGACTTTAATTTGTGCAGCGCATATAAAGAGGAGCCTGATATCGCGCCGCAAGCGGCAAAACCGGAGTTTATCGATGTTCAAGTCCATGGATGAGATGCAGAAATACGGCAAAGACCAGTTCGATGCGATGGCGTCGGTTTCGACCGCCTTCTCGAAGGGCGTTCAGAAAATCGCCACCGAAGCTTCCGATTACTCGAAGAAGTCGTTCGAACAGGCCAGCTCGGCAGCCGAGCAACTGGCTGGCGCCAAGTCCTTCGAAGCCGCTGTTCAGGTCCAGACCGACTACGCCAAGCAGGCTTACGAAGCATTCGTCGCCCAGGCCAAGAAGATGGGCGACCTCTACACCACTCTGGCCAAGGATACGTTCAAGCCGGTCGAAACGGTCGTTGCGAAGACCCAGGCTGCTGCGAAGTAATCCAGCGCCTCACGTGAGGCATTGTTAGTACCGATCTGTTAAGCCCGGCCCGCGCCGGGCTTTTTTATTGCGGCAAATTTTATCTCCTCGCGATGCTCGTCTTTTTTCGAGTTGCCGGACCTGCAATCGCTCGTCGATCAAGGAACCCCGAACCGGCGCTGCTCCGGCATGAAACATCGGCAGCGCTGTCGGGATCGCCACGTGCACGGAGCTGGCTGGCGAATCGCCAAAAGAACTTTTTTGGGAAAGCTGGCATCAAACGCCCACGATACCTAGATTATGGCTGTCAAGCACGCGAGTGTCCAAATGGCCGAAAAATCTTGCTTGCAGGATACGCCGTTCGGTGTTTGCATCACACCATTGCTTCGCGAGAAGCTAAGGCCGGAAAGGTTTGCAGCAAGTGGCCAGTGACTCGTCCCGGAGTTCGGGAAGACCACAGAAAGGATCGCGTTGGTCGCGCCTGGCGGCAATGATTCTGGCTGCGCCGTCGCTGCTGCGCCAACGCTGGCTCACAAATGTTGCGAATGGCAGGAGCTTTGGAATTTTCGCCGCGAAGTCGCCCGGCGACCGGGATGCAGGAAAGAAGTTCGACAACGGCGACAACGGTACGGGAACCGCGGTCATCACGCGAACGCGAACCCAAACCAAAAAGCCGAGCATGTACCGCGTCTTGCTGTTGAACGACGACTATACGCCAATGGAGTTCGTCATCGTCGTCTTGCAGCGCTATTTCAACAAAACAGCTGACGAAGCAACGCGTATCATGTTGCATGTGCACCGGAACGGCGTGGGGGAGTGCGGTGTTTTTACCTATGAGGTAGCCGAAACCAAAGTCACGCAAGTGATGGATTTTGCCCGAAAGCATCAGCATCCTTTGCAGTGCATCATGGAAAAGAAATAGACTGGAGCGATCATGCCGTCTTTCTCCCGCAATCTCGAACAGACACTGCACCGCGCGCTGGCCATCGCAAACGAGCGCCGTCACGAGTACGCGACGCTGGAGCATTTGCTGCTCAGCCTTATTGAAGACACCGATTCGGCTGCTGTCATGCGTGCCTGTTCGGTCGATATCGATGTTCTGAAAAAGAACCTGCTCGATTATGTCGACAACGAGCTCGCCAATCTCGTCACCAACGGCAAGAACGACGAAGCCAAACCGACGGCCGGCTTTCAACGCGTCATCCAGCGTGCGGTCATTCATGTTCAGTCGTCGGGCCGTGAGGAAGTGACGGGCGCCAACGTGCTGGTGGCCATTTTCGCAGAGCGGGAAAGTCATGCCGCCTACTTCCTGCAAGAGCAGGACATGACGCGCTACGATGCTGTGAATTATATCAGCCATGGCATTGCGAAACGGCCCGGGCTCTCCAATCCTTCGAAATCGCCGCGCGGCGCCGAGGAAGAAGAGCATCGCGAGCAGCGCAACGAACGCAGCGAACCTTCCGACAGCAAGAAGAAGGAAGGTGCGCTGGAGGCCTATTGCGTCAACTTGAACAAGAAGGCGAAGGACGGCCGCATTGATCCGCTGATTGGACGCGAAAAGGAAGTGTTGCGGACGATCCAGGTTCTGTGCCGCAGGTCGAAGAACAATCCGTTGTTCGTCGGCGATCCCGGCGTTGGCAAGACGGCGATTGCCGAAGGCCTTGCCCGCAAGATCGTGAACGGCGAAGTGCCCGAAGTGTTGAACAACGCCACGGTGTTCGCGCTTGATATGGGCACGCTACTGGCGGGTACACGCTATCGCGGCGATTTCGAAGAGCGTCTGAAGCAGGTGATGAAAGAAATCGAGCAGCATAAGGGCGCGATTCTCTTCATCGACGAAATCCATACGGTCATCGGCGCGGGAGCGACTTCCGGTGGCGCCATGGACGCATCCAACCTTCTGAAGCCGGCGCTTGCGCAGGGTACGCTGCGTTGCATCGGCTCCACGACCTACAAGGAATACCGTCAGTACTTCGAGAAGGATCGCGCGCTGGTGCGCCGATTCCAGAAGATAGACATCAACGAACCGTCGATCCCCGACACGATTGCGATCATGAAGGGGCTGAAGCCGTATTTCGAAGAGTTCCACAAGATTCGCTACACAAGCGAAGCGATCAAGGCGGCGGTTGAGCTATCTGCCAAATATATCAACGATCGCAAGTTGCCCGACAAGGCTATCGACGTGATCGACGAAACGGGCGCGAGCCAGATGCTCGTGCCGGAGGCAAAGCGCCGCAAGACAATAGGCATCAAGGAAATCGAAGCCACCATCGCAACGATGGCGCGCATTCCTCCCAAGTCCGTCTCCAAAGACGATGCCGAAGTGCTGCAGCATTTGGAAGAGAGCCTCAAGCGGGTTGTCTATGGCCAGGACAGCGCTATCCAGGCGCTGACCGCGTCCATCAAGCTGGCGCGCGCCGGCTTGCGCGATGGCGAAAAGCCGATCGGTTGCTACCTCTTCTCCGGCCCGACCGGCGTCGGCAAGACGGAAGTGGCGCGGCAACTGGCGACAGCGCTCGGCGTCGAGCTCATCCGGTTCGACATGTCCGAATATATGGAGCGCCATACGGTGAGCCGCCTGATCGGCGCACCTCCGGGCTATGTCGGCTTCGACCAGGGCGGCATGCTAACCGACGCTATCGACCAGCACCCGCATTCGGTCCTGTTGCTCGACGAGATCGAAAAGGCCCATCCGGACCTCTACAACATCCTGTTGCAGGTCATGGATCACGGCAAGCTGACCGATCATAATGGCAAGCAGATCGACTTCCGTAATGTCATCCTGATCATGACGACCAATGCGGGCGCCGCCGATCTTGCGCGCGAAACCTTCGGCTTCTCGGGCGGGAAACGCACGGGCGACGATCTCGAAGCGATCAACAAGATGTTCACACCCGAATTCCGCAATCGTCTCGACGCGACGGTGGCTTTCGGCCGCTTGCCGAAATCTGTCATCGGGAAGGTTGTCGACAAGTTCGTTATGCAACTCGAGACGCAGCTTGGCGACCGGAACGTCACGATCGAACTGTCCGAGGAAGCGCGCAACTGGCTCATCGAGAACGGTTATGACGAGGCAATGGGCGCGCGGCCTATGGCGCGCGTGATTCAGCAGCACATCAAAACGCCGCTCGCTGACGAAGTGTTGTTCGGCCGGTTGAAGGGTGGCGGAACCGTGCGTGTCGTCGTGGCGAAGGACGAAAACGACAAGAGCAAGCTCGCATTCGTCTTTCCCGATGGTCCTGCCTTGCCGAAACCGGACAAGGAAGTTCTGGAAGCGGGGAAGAAAAAGCTCAAGGACGAGCCGGAAGTTCGCAAGGCCAAAAGCCGGAAAACCAGGCCCGGGGCCGATGGCAACGAGGCTGCGCCGGACGAAGGTCCCGCCGATCCGCCGAAAGGCGATCCCGAGGGCGGCGGCGGTTCCAAAAGCGGTTTCGTGCCCAAGGTGCCGTTGAAGAACTGATCTGCGATGCGCCACCGCTGAGGTCTGCGGTGGCGCGTTTGCCGACGATGTTCCGCACTGCCGGTGCGTGCTGCGGCGCGGTTGCCGAAATCATCTGGCCGAGGCGCTTCTTGTCATGTGCTGCTGTTTGAGCGATTTTGCGTGCGAATCGCGAGGCGCGTTTGACAGTTCCACCCGATAAAAATCCCGGCGCATCCGGCAAAGGCGCAACGCAAAACCCGGCGTTGCCTGTGTCCGGAACGGTGGCGGACGCATTCCTGGACGGACTGCGCGTAGCAGGGCGCGGACCGTTCCTGTATCTCGGGCTCACATTTCTCGGCGTCGGGTCGCTGGCATACGAAGCGGATGTCCCGCTGGGGGTAACCCTGCTGGCGACGATTCTGATCTGGGCGGGGCCAGCACAGGTCATATTTCTCGGCGCGATCATCAACGGCCTGACCCTGCCGGCGATTGCCTTGTCGATTTCGCTTTCCTCCGTACGTCTGCTGCCGATGTGCGTTTCCCTGTTGCCGCTGCTGCGCAGCAAGGATCAATCGCTGCTCACCCGGATTTATTGCGCGCACAATGTAGCAGTGACGGCATGGGTCGAATCTATCCATCGCTTGCCGGGCATGGAGCAATCGCGTCGCACGCCGTGGTTTCTTGGCTTGGCGCATGGTCTGATTGCGAGCGCCCTGGCGGCAACCTTCATCGGCTATACGGCATCGGGAGTTCTGCCAGCGCAAATCGGCGCGGGCATGCTGTTCGTGACGCCTGTCTATTTCACGCTTGCGCTGGTGCGCAACGCCCGCGAAGCGATCGACTGGATGTCGCTGGGCGTCGGCTTCCTGCTTGCGCCGGCGATGCGATACCTGTTCGGCTCCGGCTTCGACCTACTGGCGCTTGGCCTCATTGGCGGTACGATAGCCTATGCCGGTCAGCGCATGTGGAAGACGCGCGCGCAAAGAAGGCCGCAGCCATGAACTTTCATGACTGGAGCGGCGGGCTGTGGCCGTATCTTGCGCTTGTGATTTTCGGATTTTTGCCCAGCGAAGTCTGGCGGCTGATGTCGATCTACATCGCCAGCGGCATCGACGAGAAATCCGAAGTGTTTCAGTGGGTGCGGGCGGTTTCGACGACGCTGCTCGCGGGCGTCGTCGCCAACATTCTGCTGGCGCCCTCAGGCGCCCTGGCGAAAGTTCCGCTCGCGGCGCGGCTGGGTGCGATGGGGATTGGCCTTGCCGTTTATTTCCTGACAGGCCGCTCCGTGATCAATGGCGTTCTGGCCGGCGTTGGTACCGTGATCGCCGCGGCCTGGTATTTCGCGGGCTGACCTATTGCAGCGCGGCGATAATCTTTTGCGCGTTGGCCGCCAGCACCTCGGGTTTTTCCATTCCGCCTTCGTGCCGCCGCAGCGGCACGCCGTTCCAGCGCGGCAAAAGGTGAAAATGCAGATGGAAAACGGTCTGGCCAGCGACCGCGCCGTTGAACTGCTGCACCAGAAGCCCTTCCGCTTTCATTCCCTTTTTCACCGCACGGGCGACTTTTTGCACCCGCAACATGTAGGGGCCCCAGGCATCGGCCGGCATGTCGAGCAGGCTGGTGGCCTCGACTTTCGGTATAACCAGCGTATGCCCATCCGTCTGCGGCATGATGTCCATGAAGGCGAGAGCGTGTTCGTCTTCGAAAATCCTGTGGCAGGGGATCTCCCCGCGCAGGATCTTCGCAAATATGTTGCTGGAATCGTAAGTGGTCTTGCCGGTCATCGCGCGCTCCTTAACCAGAGCATCATCGCGGTTGGGGAAGGTCTTCGTCAAGACGTCAAACAAGCCGCCGGGGCTGGACGGACAAGGCGCGATGGAGAACAATGCGCGGCTATTCGTTCGAGAGCCCCGTCATGACCGACATGATTTACGATCGCGACCTGCCGAAAACGCCGGCGAACTTCCAGCCGCTTACGCCGATGACATTTCTCGAACGCGCGGCGGACGTCTATCCGGAGCGCTTGGCCGTCGTGCACGGCGCGCAGCGCACCACGTATGCGGACTTGCATGCGCGCTGCCGCAAGCTGGCCTCGGCGCTGGCGCACAGGGGCATCGGGCGCGGCGATACGGTGGCTGCCATGCTGGCCAATACGCCGGCGATGATCGAATGCCATTATGGCGTGCCGATGTGCGGCGGCGTGCTCAATGCGCTGAACACGCGGCTGGACGCTGCGACCATCGCCTATATTCTCGATCACGGCGAGGCGAAGGTTCTGATCACCGACCGCGAATTCGCGCCGGCGGTGAAGGAAGCGCTAACGCTCGCTTCGGTAAAGCCGCTGGTGATCGACTACGACGATCTGCAATTTCCCCAGACCGGCGAGAGGCTGGGAACGCTGGATTACGAGGCGTTTCTGCAAAGCGGCGATGCCGAATACGTGCGCCGCTTTCCGCTCGACGAATGGGATGCGATTGCGCTGAACTACACTTCCGGCACGACGGCGCGGCCTAAGGGGGTGGTGTATCATCATCGCGGCGCGCATCTTCTGGCGCTCGACAACGTGCTGACCTGCGCCATGCCCTCGGGGGCGGTGTATCTGTGGACGCTGCCGATGTTCCATTGCAACGGCTGGTGTTTCCCCTGGACGGTGAGCGTCGTGGCGGGAACGCATGTATGTCTGCGCGCAGTGCGGGCAGCGCCGATCTACGATCTCATCGCTGAACACAAGGTCACGCATATGTGCGGCGCACCGATCGTGCTTTCCACGGTGAGCAATGCGCCGGCGGCGGAGAAGAGGCCACTGCCGCATGCGATCCATTTCATGACGGCAGGCGCGCCTCCGCCGGAAGCCGTACTTGCCGCGGCCAAGGCGGCCGGCTTCGACGTCACGCATCTGTACGGGTTGACGGAAGTCTATGGCCCTGCGGTCGTCAACGCGTGGAAAGACGAATGGAACGCGCTTGCGCCGGAGGAATGGGCGGCGCTCAAGGCGCGGCAGGGCGTGCGCTACACGATGCTGGACGCGCTGGACGTGCTTGACCCCGAAACGATGCAGCCGGTTCCTCGCGACGGGCAGACAATGGGCGAGGTCATGTTCCGCGGCAATGTTGTGATGAAGGGCTATCTGAAAAACCGGCAGGCGACCGAAGAGGCGCTCGCCGGCGGCTGGTTTCATTCCGGCGACCTCGGCGTCATCCATCCGGACGGATATATTCAACTGAAGGACCGCTCGAAGGATATTATCATTTCCGGCGGCGAGAACATTTCCTCCATCGAGGTGGAGGACGCGCTCTACAAGCATCCTGCCGTCTCCGGCGCTGCGGTGGTCGCAAAGCCCGACGAGAAATGGGGCGAAACGCCGTGCGCCTTCGTCGAATTGAAACCGGGCGCCAGCGCGAACGCGCAGGAACTGATCGACTGGTGCGGCAAACATCTGGCGCGATTCAAATTGCCCAGGCATGTCGTGTTCACCGATCTGCCGCGCACGTCCACCGGCAAGATCCAGAAATTCGTGCTGCGCGACAGGGCCAAACAGGAAGGCTGAGGCAATGCCGGACAGCGCCGTTCTGCTGCAGGAGTTTCGCGGTCCCGTCGCGACGCTGACGCTCAACCGCCCGGCGCAGGCCAATACCCTGTCGCAAGAGCTTATGGACAGGCTGGAGGAGGCCGTTCACCATGCGGACGCGAACGCGGACGTGCGCGTTATAATCATTGGCGCCGCGGGTAAAATCTTCTGTGCCGGGCACGATCTTGCCGAAATGCAGGCCGCGAATTCCGGGCCCGCTTCGCAGGCAATGTTCGAAAGGCTCTTCGCGCGCTGTTCGCGCATGATGCTGACGATCCGCCGTGCGAAGAAGCCCGTGATTGCGAAGATACAGGGCGCAGCCGTTGCGGCAGGCTGCCAGCTTGCCGCCAGTTGCGATCTTGCCTATGCAGCCGAACAAGCGAAGTTCGGCGTCAACGGCATCAATCTCGGCCTGTTCTGCTCGACGCCGTCTGTCGCGCTGTCGCGCGCCGTCATGCCGAAGCAGGCAATGGAATTGCTGCTGACCGGCCAGTTGATCGATGCCGCGCGGGCAGTGGAAACAGGCCTCATCAATCGCGCCGTTCCAGCGCAGGAACTCGAGGGCGCGGTAGAGGCCGTCGCACACGCAGTGGCAGGAAAATTGCCGGCCGCTGTCGAACTGGGCAAGGACCTGTTCTGGCGTCAGCTCGGCATGAGCGAGGCAGAGGCCTATGCTCTGGCCGGCGCGCGCATGGCGGACAATATCGTGCTGCAGGAAACGCGGGATCTCATCACTGGTTTTCTGAAACCGCGCTAGTTCGCCTCGATGCGTGGTCTCGACGCCAACCGGTTTCCGTTTCGCCTGAAGCCGCTTTCGCTGGCCGGTCTTCGCGCTACTTCATCAGAGCGGGCAAATACAGCGCGATGGACGGGAACAAAATCAGCAGACCGACTAGAATGATGTCGCACACGAGATAGGGAATCGCGGCCTGGACGACATGCGAGATTTTCGTTCCTTCCGGGGCAACGCCCAGCATGACGTAGAGCAGCAGGCCAAACGGCGGCGTCATGAGGCTCATTTCCAGCGCCAGCAGCACGATCACGCCGAACCAGATTGGATCGAAGCCGAGTTTTGCCGAAAGCGGAAAGAAGATCGGCACCGTGATCAGCATCATCGAAACCTGATCCATGAAGGTTCCAAGAAACAGCAGCACCGCAAACATGATGAGCAATAGCACGACCGGATTCAGGTCGAAGGCGGTTGCCCAGTTCAGCAGGCCAGCAGACGCGCCGGAAAACGCCAGCAGATTGGAATAGGCCGACGATCCCATGATGATGAAAAAGACCATGCAGGTGACGCGCAGGGTCGCGACAATCGACGTCCGGATCGAATGCCACGTCAGCTGGCGAAAGGCGATGGCGAGGATGATGACGCCCAGTGCGCCGAATGCCGCGGATTCCGATGGCGTGGCAATGCCCATCAGGATGAAGCCGATCACCATCACCACGACCAGCGACATCGGCAGGATGTTGACGACAAAGGCGTAGAGTTTTTCGCGCAGGGAAACCGCCGGGATGTCGTAGCTGGGCGCGGCGGTGGGATCGAACCGCACCTGCAGGGCAATCAGAACGACGAACATTCCGGCCAGAATCATGCCGGGGAGGAAGCCGGCGATCAACAGCTTGCCGATATCGATCTGGGCAATACTGCCGAGCAGAACGGCGAGGCCGGATGGCGGGATGATCATCGCCAGGCCGCCGGTGCCGACAATAGGGCCGAGTGAGAGCGCACGGTTATAGCCGCGCCGCTGCATTTCCGGCGACAACAAGGCGCCTAGCATCGCAGTGTTGGCGAGCGTATTGCCGGTCAGGGTCGAAAACAGCGTGCCGCCCGTCACGGTGAGGTAAGCAAGTCGGCCGGGCAGGCTGCCGAGCAGTTTGTCGAGCGCATCGAATACGCGGCGCGCCAGGCCGGTGTGAAAAAACAGGGCCCCCATCAGGATGAACAGCGGAACGGGGGCGAGGGCGAAGCTGGTGATCAGCGCCGTCGAATTTTCCGCGATCTGGATCAGGCCCTGAACGCCGCCCATGAAGATCATGACGCCGACGATATTGGTCATCAAAAACGCCATGGCTATCGGCATGCCGATCGCCATGCAGAAAATGATCAGGCTGAGAAGCGTCAGGAGCGCCAGATACCAGGGCATGGACTAGAGGGCCTCCGGCGGTGCATTGTCGCCGCGCCAGATCGAGTCCCTGCCGAAAAGAAATCGCAGGCACTCGATCGCGATCAGGCTGTAACAGACCGGCAGAGGCGCTGCGATCATCCATCCGGGAATATCGATATCGCGAATGTCCACTTCGCCGGACGCCAGCTTTTCCATCAGAAGCTGCATCGCGATCCACGTGAAAACGCCCGCTGCGAAGATCGAAAAGACGCATACGAGAATTTCGCAGGCGCGTTTTGCTACGGGCGGCACGCGGGAGGTGAACGCCTCGATGTAGACATGGCCGTGCGTGCGCAAAAGCCAGGGCGCTGACAGGCAGGTCAGATACAGCATCATGTATTCGACGGTTCCGATCGTGAACTTGAAGGAATATCCGATCAGTTCGCGCGAGGTTACGTCCAGGATTATGAATGCGAATATCAAGAAGATCAGGAGGCCCGCGATCCATGCGAGCGCTCCGATCAGCCAGTCGTAAGCCCTGACTATGTTTGCCATGACACGGGATGTCTCAGTCGAGAGCGGGATCGTACATCAGCTTGCGCAAAGCCGCTGATTCCTTCGGCGCGCGCTTGGCGAGGCGTTCCCAGGCTACTTCGCTGGCAAGGCGGCGATAGGCTTTGCCAACTTCGGTAGGCAGGGTGACGAAATTGGCGCCCTCTTTCTTCAGTATCTCCATTTCCTTGTCGACACCCGCGCGAATGAAGGACTTCGATCCGGTTTCGTAGGCCAGCGCCTCCTTGGTCAGGAAGTCCCTTACGTTCTGCGGCAGGGAATTCCACTTGCGTGTGTTGACCATGGCCATCGTGTTGCCCCGGTAATATGTGGGGAAGAAGACGGTCTTTGTGGCGCGCTGCAGACCCATGCCGACAATGCCGTATTCGGGATAGCCGTAGCCTTGAATGACACCCTTATCGAGGGCGGGCAGGATGTCGGTCGGCGTCATTGCCACCGGCGTCGCGCCGAGAGCGGCAAGAAACTCGCGAAATGTCGGCGTCGTCCACATTTTGACGCCTTTGAACATGGTCTTCAGGTCGGCGGGCGTCTTGGGCATGTTGTACTTGCCGTTGGCGCCCATGAACATGCTGAAGTTCACGTAGGTATCAAACCAGCCGAGCATGTGGACGCCGAGCTGCTGTTGCCAGAGCCTTTCGATTTCCTTCATCGCGCCGTTCGTGCGCATGGTCTCGATCGGCACGTTGGAGGCCAGCAAAGCATCGACATGCTTGTTCGTGCCCGCGTAGAAGGCGGCCGGTGTGTAGAGGATGTCGAAGAGACCGCGTTTGACGGCTGCAGGCTGCTGGAAGACCGGCGTAATTTCGCCTGCGCCGATGAATTTGATCTGGACGATCCCTTTTCCGCGCTCGTTGACGCCTTTTACCCAGTTCAGGAACACTTGCGTGACAACGCTTTGGGCAGGCAGGCCGGCGACTGCCTTCAATTCGATCTCCGCCGCCTGCGGGGTATGCGTCGCCGCCAGCATCAGCAGCCCTGCGGCGGCGGCGGATTTGCCAAATCGGATCATTGTTCTTCTCCCCTGATGTTGCTCCGGTTTATCCAAGCAATCTTCGCGCCAATAGCGCTTCCCCCGACGGTAGCTGCATTTGGGGCAGGCTAATCGAAAACGCGGCATTTGCAAATGCGAGCGGAACGCTCTCAATAGTCCTGTTCGGCTTCGCGCGCCTGGTCCTTTCGGAACGGCACATATTGCCCATACATCTCGATCGCTTCGGCTATCTGTTCCCGTTCGTGCTGGAGAAAATCCGCAACCGCACGGGACAGGCGGGGATCGGAAAAATAATGTGCCGAATGGGTGGTCACGGGCTCGTAGCCGCGCAACAGCTTGTGTTCACCCTGGGCTCCAGCCTCGACGCGCGACAATCCGCGCTCGATGGCGAACTGGATTGCCTGATAGTAGCAGACTTCGAAATGCAGAAACGGATGGTCTTCGACGCAGCCCCAGTTGCGGCCGTAGAGCGCGTCGTCGCCTATGAAGTTGATCGCGCCGGCGACATAGCGTCCGTTGCGTTTGGCCATGACCAGCAGGATGCGGTGCCTGAGGCTTTCTCCGGCCAGCGAATAATATTGCCGCGTCAGATAGGGGCGTCCCCATTTGCGCGAGCCGGTGTCCATATAAAACGAGAAAAACGCGTCCCAATGGGCTTCGGTGATCGCATCGCCTGTGACCCATTCGATGGCGATGTCGTTGGCGAGAGCATCGCGCCGCTCGCGTTTGATGGTCTTGCGTTTGCGAGAGGAAAGGGCGGCGAGGAAACCGTCGAAAGTGCCATAACCCTGATTGAAAAAGTGGAACTGCTTGTTCGTGCGTGGAAGAAATCCGGTCTCGGCCAGCACGGCGTTATCTGCGTCGACGCCGAAGTTGACATGGATGGAACTCGCCCCGGCTTTTTCGGCAAGCGATTTCAATCCTGCCGCCAGCGCCCTGCGCGCCGTGTCGGCGCGCGGCCCCGGCGCGACCAGCAGACGCCTGCCTTGCGCGGGCGTGAAGGGAACGGCGGCAAGCAGTTTCGGGTAATAACGTCCGCCGGCGCGTTCGTAGGCGTCCGCCCAGGCGTAGTCGAACACGTATTCGCCCATCGAATGGGTTTTGAGATAGGCGGGTGCACAGCCTAGCAGGGCGCCTGTTTCGTCCTCGACGAGAATGTGCGCACCGCCCCAGCCGGTTTTCCCGGTCGCCGAACCGGATTGCTCCAGTGCGGACAGAAACGCGTGCGAGACGAACGGATTGAACCGCTCCTTCTGTCCGCGTGGCGCGTCCGGCATGGGATGCGCGGTCAGCGCTTCGGCTGTGGGATTGGCGCAGGCGTCCCAGGCATCCGCCTTGACGTCGCCGAGCGAGCGCGCGATGCGCACGGACAGGCGGGGGGAAGTTTCTGCGTCGTTCATGCGGTTTTGTTGCGTGTCATGCTTCAAGGATGCCGGCCGAACATCGCGGCGCAGTCTGCAGATTAGCGCGCCGGCACGGCGGAGCAAGTGCGGGCGGTCGATTGCGCATTGTCACACGCCGCGCCGGTGCATGACAAAGAAGGCCGTTGCCGAGGTCAATCCGACAAACAGAAACGACAGGCCCGCAAGGGTCAAAGTCGTCTGGTAGCCCAGGGCGGGAAACGCCAGACCATAAAGGACCGGCGAGAGTGCGGTGCCGGCGCAAAAGGCGAAGGCGTGCATGGAATAGGCGGAGGCGCGCAGCTCCTCGCTAAGGTTGGAGACTTCGCCCTGGATGGCGTTGTGCTGCAGGAAGAAGCCGAAGCCGACCACCGTGAAAATCGCGATCTGAAGGGTCCAGTCATAGCCCTGCGCGAAGAAAAACAGGCCGGCCGCGGTCACTATGGCTCCCGATACGATGAGTTGCGGGCGTTTCAGGACGCGCAGAATCCAGCCAGCCGAGAGCGCGAAGACGAGCGATCCCATGCAAAAGCCGGCGATGACGAGGCCGGCCTCGCGCGGGCCGCCGTTGTCCTGCTTTTCGAGCAGATAGGCGATGAACGGCAGGAGGCCGAACAAGGTGCCGCTCTGCATGAAGCCGGTGGCGTAGCAGGCCCAGGCGCGCGGCATGCGAAACAGCAGGCGGTAATTGTGCAGAACGGTCCTTATGCTCAGAGGGCCGCGATTCATCGGCGGCGGTCTGGGTATTCTCGCGCTGGCGAGGGCTGCCGCGGCGAACACCACGACGCTGCAGGCCAGCAGCACGCCGCGCCAGCCGATCCAGCCGACGACCATGCCGGCGAAGCTCGCACCGGCAAGCTGGCCGATAAAGGCGGCCATCGTGATGCGTGCGATACAAATCTGCCGTCTGTGGCCAGTGTAGAGATCGGCCACGATAGCCTGGCTGATCGGGATGATTCCGCCGGAGGCTGCCCCCGACAGTACGCGCAGGCCCATCAGGAAGGCGAAAGCCGGAGCGAATGCGCTGGCGAATGTCGACAGCGCCAGCAGCCAGAGAGCTCCCTTGATCACCTTGTCCTTGCCGAAATGATCGCCGAGGGGTCCGAGCACCGGCTGGGCGAGGGCGAAGGGAACCGCGATGGCTGTCGATAACAGGGCGACGGTCTCCGGCGCGACAGACAGATCGGCCGAAATGCGGATTGTCAGCGGGTCGAGACTGCGCTGGGCGAGCGCGCTGGTGAAACCGAACAGCAACAGCAGCGAATAGACCAGCGAGCCGGATTGCCCGGCCGCGCTACCCGCGTCCATCGACGGCAATCCTGTCTCTTCTGTCCGGCTCGTCACGCGCGCATCTCCTGACGCTGAAAGCGGGAGAATAATGCGCTGGTGGCAAGCCCGACACAAAGGAAAACCAGCGCCGCGCCGGTCAGCGTTGCGTGGACGCCGAAGTTCGAAATAGCGAAGCGGTAGGCTATGGGCGCGGTCGCCGTGCCGAGAAAGAACATCGAGGCGTGCATGGAATAGGCCGAGGCGCGGTAGTGTTCGCTGAGGTCGGCGACAGCGCCCTGAATTGCATTGTGCTGCAGGAAATAGCCGAAGCCGCTGCCGGCGAAGATCGCAACCAGCCAGTACCAGGCTGGCCCCGTTGATGCGAACAGAAGGCCTGCCGTACCCACAATGGCGCCTGCGACGAGCAGCGCGGGACGCGAAAGCATGCGGACCGTCAGGCGAATGCTGAGAACGAACAGCAGGGAACCGGCGCTGAAACCGGCGATGACGAAACCGGCTTCGCGCGCGCCGCCCAGTTGCAGGCGTTCAAGGATCAGAGAGATGAAGGGCATCAACCCGAACATGATGCCGGCCTGGACATAGCAATTGGCGTAGCAGACCCAGGCGCGCGGCATGCGCAGAATGACGAGGTAGCTCTGCACGATGGTGCGTGGGCTGAAAGCGGCGCTGCGCCTTGGGGGCGGGGGCGGCATTTTCCATGTCGCGGCGAGGGCTGCCGTTCCGGTGACGCAGGCGCAGGCAATGAGGACGCCGCGCCATCCGATCCAGGCGTCTGCGATGCCGGCAAGGCTGGCGCCGGCGAGCTGGCCAAGAAAGATCACCGCGGTTGAGCGCGCGATCGCGATCTGGCGCTCGCTGGCCTTGAACATGTCGCCGATCATGGCCTGTCCGAGCGGCACGATGCCACCTGCGGACATGCCGGTGACCGCGCGCAGGATGGCCAGGACAAAGAATGTCGGCGCGAACGCGCTGACGAAGACCGAAATCGTTATGAGCCAAAGGCAAATGGTTATGAGGCGGCCTTTGCCGAAATGGTCGCCCGTCGGTCCGAGCAAAGGGTTTGACAGGGCGTAGGGTATCGAGAGCGCCGTGCCCAGAAGCGCCGCCGTTTCCGGCGCAACAGCCAGGTCGCCGGCTATGGAAACGGTGAGCGGATCCAGACTGCGCAGGGCGAGCGAACTGGAGAAGCCAATGCCGAGCAAAAGCGCATAGAGCATCAGGAAATGCCTCCCGAGCCGAAGCGCCTGTGCTGGTGCAGGAAGTACCGGCCGATCAGGATTCCCGCAACAAGGATGACAAGGGCATTTGCCATAAGCGTCGCGGGCGCGCCGAGGGTCGCGATTTCGACACCGTAAATTGCGGGTCCCAAAGCCTGGCCCAGAAACATCGCCGAGGAATGCATCGAATAGGCGGTGGCGCGCGCATCCGGGGCGAGTTCGGAAACTTCGGCCTGGATCGAATTATGCTGCATGAAGAAGCCGAATCCGAAAACCGTCAGCAGAACGATCTGCACACTCCAGTGCAGGCCGAGGGCATAGGCCGCAAGGCTTGCTGCCGCCACGATCGATCCGATGACGATCATGGCGGGGCGTTTGACATAGCGCAGCACGAAGGGCAGGCCGGCCGCCAGCAGCAGCGCGCCGCCGCCGAAGCCAGCAATGATAAAGCCCGCCTCGCGCGCGCCGCCGTTGCCCTGGCTTTCCAGTATCGCGGCGATAAAGGGCAAGAGTCCGAAGGTGAGGCCGCCGATGATGAAGGGCGAAGAAAAGCAGACGCGCGCCCGCGGCGAGGCGAGAACCTTGGCGTAGTTTGCGCGCATGGTTGCAATGTTGAAATGGCTGTCCTTCCGGGCCGGGGTTGAAGGCAGCAGCAGGGTGGTGGCGAGGGCGGCTGTCAGGACGATGGCGGCGCAGACCAGCATAACGCCGCGCCAGCCAATCCAGGCGGCGAGGGAGCCGGCCAGCAGCGCGCCAGCCATCTGTCCGATAATCGCCGACATGATGAAACGCGCCAGCGCCACCTGCCGGCCCTTGGCCGGATAGAGATCGCCGATCATCGCCATGCCGATTGGGACGATTCCACCCGACGCGAGGCCGGTAATTGGCCGCAGCGCCATCAATACTTGAAAATTGGGCGCAAAGGCGCTGGCGAGCACCGAGAGGCCGGCCACCCACATGGCGATTTTCAGTATACGCGCCTTTCCGAAGTGGTCTCCGGCAGGCCCGATGACCGGCTGGCCCGCCGCGTACATGAAGGCAAGCACGGAGGCCAGTAGAGCTACGCTCGAGACCGGCACGCCAAGGTCTGTCGCGATCTCGACGGTCAGCGGATCGGTGGTGCGATTGGCGATCGCGCTGGCGAAACCGCAGAAAAAGAAGGCGACGAAATGCAAGGGCGTGTCCGGTGCAGCTGGAAGGACGCGAAGCGAGAGTTCAGGCAGGCGAGAACGACGGCCTGTTTCCCATATTCGGGCGGCAGGCGATACCCTTTGGCCCGGCGTTAGCCATGCGCAACCGGCATGACCGCTGCCCGCCGCATCGCGGTTTACTTCGGCGCAAGCCCGCCCATGCGCGTGAAGGCGATCGAGATCGTCGGGCCGATAGCCGCCAGGATCAGGCTGAATATTGCCAGCATTGCGGTCTGTCCTGCCAGCGCCGAGCCGATGGTGAATATGAGAGGCCCAAGCGAATGCCCCATGAAAAGAGAGCAGGAGTGCATGGAAAAGGCCGAGCCGCGAAGTTCTGGCGCAAGATTGGCCACTTCCGCCTGGATCGAATTGTGCATGGCCATGAAGCCGAATCCCGCAACGAAGAACACCGCAGCGTACCACGGCCATGCGGCGTGGAACGCCAGCGATACAGGGCCAAGAGCTGTGATCAGCCCGCCGAGAAACATCAGCCGGTAGGGCGAGGCCAGCCGCAGCCAGTATTTCACTGTCGCGGTGAACAACAGGCCGCCAAGTCCCATGCCGGTGATGATGAGCCCGGCCTCGCCGGCGCCGCCCTCGTTGCGGGCGACGAGGATCGGCGAGATGAAGGGCAGCGTGCCCCACAGCGCGACGCCTTCGAGAAACACTGCGCCGAAACAAAACTTCGCGCGCGGATTTGCGAAGAGCTTCTTGTAGCCGGCGATGGCGTCGCCGATCCGCATCGGCTTGTCAGGGCGGGGTTTCGTTTCGACGATGCGCGACAGCATGATGGCGGCTGCCACGGCAAAGACCAGCGTAATGACGAAGATCGTGCGCCAGCTCAGCCAGACAGCCAGTATGCCGGCAACGGCGGCGGAGAACGTGTAACCCGTCAGCGCAACTGCGACATAAGTTCCGATCTTCTGCTGGCGTTCCGTTGGCCCGTAGAGATCGCCAATGGAGGCCATGCCGACCGGCATGATCCCGGCTGAGGAGATGCCGCCGAAAAACCGTGCCGCCATCAATATGCCGATGGTCGGGCTGGCGATGGTCAACACGAGCGAGGCGCATAACGCCCACATGCAGATGCGCAGCACGCGGCCCTTGCCGTAATAATCTCCCAGCGGGCCGAGCACTGGCTGAGCAAAGGCATAGGGCAGGGCGTAGATGGAGATGACGCCAGCCGCCGTCGCCACAGCGACGTTGAAATCGCGCGCCAGCTCCGAGACGAGGGGATCCATTGCCCGGTTCGCCATGGCGGCTGAGAAGGCGGCGAGACAATAGATGGCGAGAGGCGGAATGCGTGCGAGCATGGAGGGGTGCTAGCACGGCGCGCGAAAGAGAGCGAATGGGCATTGCGGAACAAGCGCGCGCAAGTCACTCCACCCTCAGCCCCTGCGTTTCCTCGAAAACGATCTGGTCGGCCCATCGCGCTGCGTTTTCGCGCTGGGCCGCGGTGCGAACGGTCCAGGTCATGACGGGCAGCCCGAGGGCTTTGCGCAACAGATGGGGCGTGGCGTGCGGCAGGTCGGTGATATTCCAGGACAGGAAGTCCGGGCGAGTGTCTTCCCAATGCAGAAACTGGCTCAGGTTTTGCCGCAACCGCGCATCGAGGCGCGACCATTCCGGGTGGTCGTAGTTTGCCTCGGCGACCATACCCAGAGGCATGTGCGCGATGCCCAGTGTTGCAGCGTTGGCGCGCAGAAAGGTCATGATGTGCGGATCGAAACTTTTGAGGGCGACCGGATGCGAACGCTGCGCCACGATTTCTGCCGTGCGGGCGGCCAGGCGCGTATCGCCGGAAAAATCGCTCTTGATTTCGATGACGAGTGGCGTCCGCCCGGCGATGGCGTCGAGAAAGGCGGGCAGCGTAGGCGGCGTTCCCGCGCTGTTCCTGAAGGGGAGCGCGCCTGCCTCCGCCGCCGTTCGCTCTGCAACGGCGCCTGCCGCATGGGTGAGACGTTCAAGCGTATAGTCGTGGAAGACGAGCGCCTCGCCGTCAGCGGTCAGTTGCACGTCGCATTCTATGGCGAACTTGCGGGCGATAGCTGCCTCCGCGGCCCCGAGAGAGTTCTCCACGATCCCGCGGTCCTGTGCGTGCAGGCCGCGATGGGCAATGGGCCGGGCGGTCAGCCAGCCGCACCAATCGGGCCGGTCGCTCACGGCTCGATCTCGAACATGGCCTCGACTTCCACTGCCGCATCCATCGGCAATTCGGCTACGCCGACCGCCGCGCGGGCGTGTTTGCCCTTTTCGCCAAGCACGGCGACCATGAGGTCCGAGGCGCCGTTGACGATTGCCGGGATGGTCGAAAAGCCGGGGGCGGCGTTCACATAACCACCCAGACGGATGCAATGCCTGATGCGGGACAGCGAACCCAGCGCTTCGCGCGCCTGGGAGAGAATGTTGATTGCACAAAGCCGCGCCGCTTCCTGTCCGGCTTCGTTGAAGATGTCCTTGCCGAGTTTGCCCGTGTGTTCTGATTGCAATTTGCCATTGGCGTCGAACGGCAACTGGCCGGACACCACAAGCAGGCTGCCGGCGATCACAAAGGGCAGATAATTGGCGACGGGCGCAGCTGGCCGGGGCAGTACGATTCCCAGCGCTTTCAGTCGGCTTTCCGGTGTCGGCATCGTAATCTCCGGTTGCATGCGCCGATTCTGGCGAAAAAAGCGGCGGATAAGGGCAGTTGCGCGTATTGCTATGCATCTGCCGGCTTTGTCCCCGTGCTGTATGGTTTTAAGCTCTCTACCGCAATTTCGCCACCGGGCCGGGGCAATAACTGCCGCAGCCAATGAGCATGAGTCACCCTGGAGCCCCCAATGCGTCTAGCCCGCCTGCCGTCATTGCTTGCCACCGCAGTTCTGGCGGCGATTGTTTCCGGCGCGCCGTCGCGGGCCGAGACAGTGCTGGCGCCGCACAGGGCGACATACGATTTCGTTCTGGGGAAGTCGGTAGGACAAAAAGGTCCGTCCGCAGCGACCGGGCGCATCGTCTACGAAGTGAGGGGGGATGCCTGCACAGGCTATTCCATCAATTTCCGCCAGGCGACCGAAGTGACGCCGCCGGAAGGGGAAGTGCGTTCGGCGGACGTGCGCTCGGCGACGTTCGAATATCCGGACGGGAAGAAATTCCGTTTCCATTCCGATACGTTTTCGAACGGACAGATCGTGCGCACTGTTGAAGGCACAGCCGAAAAACTGTCCGGCGGGATGGCTATCAAGATGACAAAGCCCGCGACGGAAACAGTGGAGCTGGGGATCGAGCCGCTGTTTCCTGTCCAGCAAACCCTGCGGACATTGGCGGCGGCCAAGGCCGGTGAACGTGTCCTGGAGCTGAAAACCTACGACGGGTCGGACGACGGCAAGACCGCGTTTCATTCGTTGCAGATCATAGGCGCGCCGATCGAAAAACCGGCTGGCGATCTGACCGCAGACCAGGCCTCGATGAAGGGGATGAAACGCTGGCGGGTCGTTGCGAGCAGCTTTGATCTCAAGAACACCGAAGGCTCGGCGCTTTACGCCTTGACCTTCGAAATGTGGGAGAACGGCATTTCCAGCAACGTGATCATCGACTATGGCGACTTCACCCTGGTAGGCCGCATGACGAAACTGGAAATGTTCGCGGCCAAACCGTGCTCGAAATAGACCGTTTTGACTTTCGCATGCAGGCCTATTTGCGGGGCAGGGCGATCCCCTTGTAGATGACGTCCTTGCCGAATTTCTCGCGTAGCTTGTCGACCGCAGTTTCGGTTGCTTTCTCGCGTTTCGCGGTCGTGTCGGCAAGATCGCCGAGATCGGCGTCCTCCGGCGGGCAGAGGTGCGATACGCCGACGCCAATCAGCCGGAACTGCGTACCGTCGGTCTCCTTCGACAGCAGTTCGCTGGCCGCGTCGAAAATCCGGCCCGCCAGTTGCGTCGGCGCCGGCAACATGCGGGCGCGGGTGCGGATGCGAAAATCTTTCGTCTTGAGCTTCAAGGTTACGTTCGTGCCGGCGTGGCCCTGCGCCTTCATGCGCCCCGACACCTTGTCGCTGAGTAGATAAAGTATGCGCGCCAGTTCGTCCCGGTCGGCAATGTCACGATCAAAGGTGGATTCGGCGGAAATGCTTTTCGTTTCGCGCTCGGGACTTACCGGACGGGTGTCGATGCCGCGGGCAAGTCGCCACAGGCGCTGGCCTTCGCTGCCGAAGCGGCGGATCGCATCGGTTTCCTCCATACGCTGGATGTCGCCGATGGTCCGCACGCCAGCGTCCGCGAGCTTTGCCTGCGCGACCTTGCCGACGCCCCAGATAAGCCCTGCGGGCTTGTCGGCCAGAAAAGAGAAGGTCTCTGCTTTGCCGATCACGGCAAAGCCGCGCGGCTTGTCGAGATCGGAGGCGATTTTCGCCAGAAACTTGCAATAGGACAGGCCGACCGACACCGTTATTCCAAGCGAGCTTTCGATGCGGGCGGCAAAGCGCGCCAGCGTTTCGGCAGGTGCGGCGTGATGCAGACGCGCCGTGCCAGACAGGTCGAGAAAGGCTTCGTCGATCGACAGGGGCTCGACCAGCGGGGTCAACTCTCCCATCAGCGCCCGGACTTCCCGGCCAACCGCCGCATATTTCGCCATGTCGGGACGAATGACGACGGCATCCGGACAAAGCTGGCGCGCCTTGAACATGGGCATGGCCGAATGGACGCCATAAGTGCGGGCGACGTAGCAACAGGTGGAGACTACGCCGCGCGTCCCGCCACCGACGATAACCGGTTTTTCTGCCAGCGAAGGATCGTCGCGCTTTTCGATGGCGGCATAGAAGGCGTCGCAATCGATGTGGGCGATCGAGAGCCCGGCCAGCTCCATATGGGTTAGGGTGCGCGGCGAACCACAAGCCTCACATCTGCGGCGCGGCGCCCGGCCGGAGCCCGGCGCCTCCGGTGCAGGGACCGCAGCGGTATGAAAACAGTCGCGGCAAAGGACGGCGAGGGCGCTGCCCGAAAGCATCAGACGCTCCGCTCGTGCTCCGGACCGGCCAGCCGCTGGCGCGCCGAATCGACTGTTTGCGGGTTCAGGCCGTGGTTGGCGGCAAAGGCCAGCAACTGGCTTTCGTTGTTGCAAAGATAGTCGAGCACGGCTGCAAGGAAGCCCGGACTGCGAGCCGCCTGCCGAAGGCCTGCGGGATCGACGCCGACCTGTTCCATGAAATGGCCAATTATTTCAGTATCCTGAGCCATGAATCCAAGCGCAGCAACGGCGATGTCCTGCGCTGCATCGCGGGACATCGCGGCCTTGCCTCCGCGCGACGTTGAGGAATGTGTAAGCATACCGGTCTCCTGATGCCGGACGTTTTGGTTTCGTAAATTTTCCTCGGATAGCGTTCAATCCAAAGGCGCATCCCGGTTTCAGTATGGCTGGCGGGAGGCTCCTGTAAACCGTTTGGAAACCATATGGCGAAGACCGTTCTGATAGTCGAGGACAACGAGCTCAACATGAAGCTCTTCAACGACCTCCTCGAGGCGCACGGATACCGCACGATTCAGACGCGGAATGGGGTCGAGGCGGTCGAACTGGCGCTTCAGCACAAGCCGGACCTGATCCTGATGGATATTCAGCTTCCGGAAGTATCCGGGCTTCAGGTCACCCAGTGGATCAAGGACGACGAGAACCTCGCCCACATCCCGGTCATTGCCGTTACTGCATTCGCCATGAAGGGCGACGAGGAGCGTATCCGGCAGGGTGGTTGCGAGGCCTATCTTTCCAAACCGATCCAGGTGACGAAATTTCTTGAAACGGTCCGCAATTATATCGGCGACAAGTGAGAGTGACAGATTATGACGGCGCGGGTTCTTGTAGTCGACGACATTCTGCCGAACGTGAAGTTGCTGGAAGCGCGGCTGAGCGCTGAATATTTCGACGTGCTGACGGCAATGAGCGGTCCCGAGGCATTGGCCATTTGCGGCGAAGGCAAATGCGACATCGTTCTGCTCGACGTCATGATGCCGGGGATGGACGGGTTCGAAGTCTGCCGCAGGCTCAAGTCCGATGTCGCGACGGCGCATATTCCCGTGGTCATGGTGACCGCGCTCGATCAGCCGGCCGACCGTGTGCGCGGTCTCGATGCCGGCGCCGACGACTTTCTGACGAAGCCCGTCGACGAAGTTGCCTTGATCGCCCGCGTCCGGTCGCTTTCGCGGCTCAAGGTGTCGCTCGACGAATTGCGCTCGCGCGCCCTGACGGCGGCCAGCCTCGGCGTGCCGAACAAGTTGGCCGAAGTCATCGGCGACGACGGATTCAACGGCCGTATCCTTCTGGTCGACGACCGGCCGAATTCGGCGGAGCGGCTGCAGTCCGCCCTGACTGCGCATCATCAAGTCGATGTGGAAGCCGGTCCGCAGGAAGCACTGTTCCGCGCCGTGGAGGGCGACTACGATCTGGTGCTCGTCAGCCTCGGACTGAAAGACTACGACGGTTTGCGCCTGTGCAGCCAGTTGCGTTCTGTTGAGCGCACGCGACAGACGCCGATCCTGATGATCGCGGATCTGGAAGACCGTCAGCGGGTGCTGCGCGGGCTGGATCTCGGCGTGAACGACTACCTTTCGCGACCTGTCGACCGCAACGAGTTGGTCGCGCGGGTACGCACGCAATTGCGCCGCCGGCGCTATGCTGCAGCGTTGCGCGACAACGTTCAGGCGTCGATCGAACTGGCGCTGACCGATGCGCTCACCGGCTTGCACAACCGCCGCTATCTGGAAAACCATCTTGCTGCAATGCTCGATCATTCGGTGAAGAACGGACGCAATCTTGTGATGGCGATCCTCGATATCGATCACTTCAAGATGGTCAACGACAGTTACGGCCATGATGCGGGTGACGAAGTCTTGAAAGGCTTCGCGGAACGCGTGAAGCGGGTCGTTCGCGGGGCCGACCTGATGTGCCGTCTCGGCGGCGAGGAATTCGTTGTCGTTATGCCCGAGACCAATCTCGCGCTGGCGCAGACGATTGCCGAGCGTATCCGCGGTTCGGTGCAGGCAGAGCCCTTCACGATCGATGGCGGAGCCCGCGCCATTCCGGTGACGGTTTCCATCGGTCTGGCGCAGACAACGCCGGACGCCGATCCAGATGCGCTGTTCCGCCGTGCCGACAGGGCGCTCTACCGTTCGAAGAACGAGGGCCGCAACCGGGTGACAGCCGACGCGGCGTAAGCGACCGGGCGGCCTTGCCCGGCACCCGCCCTTAACGCCCCGGTTAACCCAAATCGTTTAGGTAAACAGTCGATTAACGCGGCTTGGACCGTTTCTGCCGTTGCTCCGGAGCGGCAGGCGAAGTAGTTTCTGTTTGCCCGCTGTGAGTCTCCCGCCGGTTCAAAGAAAGGCCGAAGGAAACGGAGCAGCGGACGCAGGAACAGAACACCCTGCGGAGTGCTCAGGTCCGCCGCATCTCCTGGGTCCGTGGGGTTGGCCGGTCGGTTATGGCATAGGAGTGGCCTCCTCGGTGCCGTAGCTGGCCGGCCACCATTTTCCGCCGCGCTTAACAGTTACGCGGTATTCGAACCAGCGACTTTCAAACCGGCCTTTTTCAAATCAGCCACTTTCAAACCTGCCATGGCAAAGCCGTCCGTCCGGGCGGCTTTTTGCGTATCGCCAGCTTCCCGCGCAGAGCCCACATCGCAAGCGCCAATACCCGGCAAAAGAAAAAGCCGCCCGGACGGACGGCCTTTTTGCAAATCACCTGTGCCGTCCCGCGGACGGCGGCAGATCACTTGATCTTGGTTTCCTTGAATTCCACGTGCTTCTTGGCGACGGGATCGTATTTCTTCATCGTCAGCTTCTCGGTCTTGGTCCGAGCGTTCTTCTTGGTGACGTAGAAAAAACCGGTGTCGGCGGTCGATTCGAGCTTGATCTTGATCGTATTGGCCTTGGCCATGGCTGGAAGTCCCGTATCCTGAATGGAGTTGGGCGCAAAATACGTGCAAAGCCGCCGAAGTCAAGGCGTGGGGAGGCGAATTTCCTGCCGGAAGTATGCTTTTGCTTACGAGATCATCCTGCAATCGGGAAATTCCGGCGAAATGGGCGCCTCATCGAAACGCCGTCTGGCTGGCGCTTTACTTCCCACTCACGCCGGCGTTAGTTTTCATCCAGAGGCTATGGATATGGAGGCAAGCATGCCGGTGGTCGGTTTCAACAAGCGCGTTTTTGCAATTGCAGGTGCAGCCCTTTTCGCTGCGAGTATTCTTTCAGCCCATCGAGTGGCTTCCCAGCCTGCCCCCAAGAAGCCGCCCGAACAGGCCTACGAACCGACAGAGTACCAGTCCGGCAAGGATGTCGTCTGGCTGCCGACGGCGCAGGGGCTTGTCGACAAGATGCTCGACATGGCGAAGGTAACGAAAGACGACACGGTTATGGACCTTGGCTCCGGTGACGGGCGCACGGTGATAACCGCGGCCAAGCGGGGCGCCACGGCCATCGGCATCGAATACAATCCCGACATGGTGGAATTGTCGCGCAAGAATGCCGCCAAGGAAGGCGTTTCGGACAAGGCGACCTTCATGAAGGCCGACATCTTCGAAACCGATTTTTCCAAGGCGACGGTCATCACCCTGTTTCTGCTGCCGGACCTGAATGTCCGCCTGCGGCCGAAGATTCTCGCCATGAAGCCGGGCACGCGCGTCGTTTCCAACTCGTTCGACATGGGCGACTGGCTGCCGGAGCAGACGGCGGAAGCGCCGGCCGGCTGCACGCGTTACTGCAAGGCTTATTTGTGGATCGTGCCGGAGCGGGTCGAAGGCAAGTGGAAAACCGCCGATGGCGGCACGATTGAGTTCAAGCAGAAATACCAGACGGTTGCCGGCAACATTGCGAACGGCAATGTCGTCGCGGCGATCAAGCAGGGCAAGATCAATCACGACAAGATTGGCTTCACTGCGGGCGATGGCGCCGAATATAGCGCCAAGATTACCGGCGATGTGATGGAAGGGACCGTGAAGACGAAGGACGGCGAGAAGCCGTTCAAGGCCGAGCGGGTAAAGGGCTGAGTTGGACCATTCGGGAGCGGCTCACATCTCCCGCCGCACCCAGCCCTTGGGGTGCTGCACGCCGTACCACGGGACTGGCAGGCGGTGGGAGAAGCCCGATGCAATGCGGTCTTCGAGCTCGCGCAGGATAACTCCGGTGATGGTGGCGACCTCCGGCATGGCGAGAGCGTCATTCACCGGCACCCAGGCAAGTTCCACCAGTTCCTTGTCGGGGCCGACGAAGCCGTCGTTGCGGCCGGTGATGTGATCGGCTTCGGCAGCGAGAAAGATCGTGTCGAAGCGGCGCGGCAGGCGCGGCGGGGTAATGGCGCGGCCGACGAAGTGAATGGCTTCAAGGTTGGGCAATTGACCCTGCGCGGCGAAATCGCTCCAGCCGCCGGCCGGGGCGACAACAGGCTCGCCTTCGGCTGAACTACCCAGCACGATGCCGGTTTCCTCGAAGGTTTCGCGAATGCCGGCCATGGCAATGGCGCGGGCGTTGGATTTGCCGCGAATTCTGCCGAGCCGGTCCTCGACATGGCGGTCGAGCGCCCCGGCGGCGGGCATGATCCTGTCTTCGGGATCAAGCTGGCCGCCGGGGAAGACGAACTTGCCCGGCATGAATCTGTTGTTCGGATTACGCCGGCCCATCAGAACCTTTGGCTGCTTGCCCGAACGGTTGATCAGGATAAGCGTGGCGGCCGGTTTGGCCAGCACGCCGTTTGGCGTAAGGCCTTTGATGCGCGGCCAGATCTCCGCCATCAGCAGATGGTTGTATCCGGCTGGCCCGGCGGCTTTTTCACCCACCGCGTTCAAGATTCGACGGCCCCGGTCTGTGCGCTGACGGGACGCTTGGCCAATGCAAAACCATGCATGTGCAGCGCCCATTGATAGGCAATCAGCGCACCCTTGATACGTGGCAGAAACCAGAGCGCGCAGGCGAAGCCGACAAGCGGATACAGGATTGCTTCTGTCCAGACGCCGAGATTGAAATTGTATTCGTGCCCGGCCAGCATGATCGCGCCGATGATATGGCCGACGACGAAAATGGTGAGATAGGGCGGGGCGTCATCGGCGCGGTGGTGATGCAGCTCCTCGCCGCAAGTCTCGCAGACATCACACGTTTTCAGATATTTGTAGAATAGCCGGCCTTCGCCGCAATGCGGGCAGCGTTGGCGCCAGCCGCGCTTTGCGGCCTGCTGCCAGTCTCGCGGTTCGCGAGTCACAGGCTCGGCATCGGCGTAGAGCCGGGTCGGTGCGGCGGTGGCGCTCATGCTTGTGCTCATCGAATTCTCTTTCGTGGAATGGGTCGTCCCGGCAGGGGCTTCGCTCATCGGCTTTTCCGGCCCGGGCGGCGTTGGCCTGCTTTTGCCTTACCTTTGCCGCCGCGGAAAGGGGGCTTGTTGCCGCGCCCTGTCTTGAGGCCGATGCGGCCGGCCTTGCGCCCCTCGCTCAGCACTTCGAAGCGCAGCGCGCCGGCCATCGGCAGCGCTTCGACGAGCTTTACGTCGACCGTGTCGCCAATGCGGAATGTCTCGCCCGAGCGCGATGCGATCAGCGCGTGCGAGGCCTCGTCATAATGGTAGCGCTCGTAACCCAGCGTCGAGATCGGCACGAAGCCGTCGGCCCCGGTCTCCGCCAGCTTTACGAAAAGCCCGGAGCGGGTGACGCCGGAAATGCGGCCCTGAAACGTCGCGCCGATCTGTTCGCTCAGATGATTGGCGATGAGCCGGTCGGTGGTTTCCCGTTCGGCCGCCATCGCGCGGCGTTCGGCGGCAGAGATGCGGGCGGCGATTTCGGGCAGTTCGGGTACGGTCGAGTCGGGAAGGCCGTCCTTGCCGAGGCCGAGCGCCTTGATCAGCGCGCGATGGACGATGAGATCGGCATAGCGCCGGATGGGCGAAGTGAAATGCGCGTAGCGGCGCAGGTTGAGGCCGAAGTGGCCGTAATTGTCGGCGACATATTCGGCCTGCGCCTGCGTGCGCAGCACGACCTCGTTGACGGCGTTTTCGTATTCGCCGCCCTTCACGCGCGCCAGAATGCCGTTGAACTGCTCCGGCTTCAGAACCTGCCCCTTGGCGAGTTTGATGCCGATGCTGGCGAGAAATTCGCCAAGGCCGTTGAGCTTTTCGACGGAGGGCTCGTCATGGGCGCGGTAGATCAGGCGTTGGGAATGAGCTTCCAGCGTTTCGGCCGCCGCGACATTGGCGAGTATCATGAATTCCTCGATCAGCCGGTGGGCGTCGAGGCGGGGCGGCACGATGACCCGGTCGACCTTGCCCTCGGCATCGAGAACGAGGCGGCGTTCGGGCAGGTCGAGATCGAGCGGATGGCGCGCATCGCGGGCCTTTTTCAGGACCTCATATGCGGCCCAGAGCGGCTTGAGCACAGGCTCGAGCAGGGGCGCGGAAGTCTCGTCGGGTTGGCCGTCGATGGCCGCCTGCGCCTGCTGGTAGGCGAGTTTCGCGGCCGAGCGCATCATGACGCGGTGGAAGGAATGACCAATCTTTCGGCCGTTGGCGTCGATCACCATGCGCACGGCCATCGACGGACGGTCCTCCAGCGGACGCAGGGAGCACAAATCGTTCGATATCCGCTCGGGCAACATCGGCACGACCTGGCCGGGGAAATAGACCGAGTTGCCGCGGTCCAGCGCCTCGCGGTCGAGGGCGCTGCCGGGCGTCACATAAGCCGCGACATCGGCGATGGCGACAGTGAGAACGAAGCCGCCTCTATTGGCCGGGTCCTCGTCAGGCACGGCATGCACCGCGTCGTCGTGGTCCTTCGCGTCTGCTGGGTCGATGGTGAGAAGCGGCAGTTCGCGCCAGTCCTCGCGGCCCTTCATCGTCGCGGGCTCGGCGCTTTCGGCTTCCGTCAGCGCCTTTTCGGAGAAGACGTTCGGAATGCCGTGGGTCAGCACGGCGATATGAGCGATGGATTTTTCCGAACCGATTTTGCCCAGCCGCTCCTTGATCTTGGCGCGCGGCAGGCCGTAGCGGCCGGTTTTCAGAATGTCGACGGAGACCAGATCGCCATCGGCCACCTCGATGGAGGAATCCGCAATCACGTCGAGGTCCTGGCCGATGCGCTTCTTGTCGACCGGCTCGATGCGGCCGATGCCGGAGGGCAGGCGGCGGTAGATGCCCAACGTGCGCGGGCGCGCCTTGTTCAGCAGCTTGATGATGCGGCCGGTATATTGCGGCTTGGTGTGGTGCGTGCCTTCCTTCTCGACGCGCACCAGTGCGCGGTCGCCGACGCCGGGGGCGGGCTCGCCGCGCCGGGCCTTGCGCGACACCAGAATGATGCGCGGGGCCGGACTGCCGTCCTCGGCCTCCCATTCGGCGGGCGCGGCCACAAGTTCGCCGTCGCTGTCGCGCCCGGTAATGTCGCAGAGCAGGACGGGGGGCAGTTCGCCGGCCTTGTGCAGGCGCTTGCCGCGCTTTTCGAGCGCGCCGTCGTCCTGCATGTCGCGCAAAAGCTGCTTCAGGGCGATCTTCTGCCCGCCCCTGACGCCGAATTCGCGGGCGATCTCGCGCTTGCCGATCTTCAGCGGCCCGTTGTGCCCGCGCTCGCGCGCGTCTTTCTTCTCGCGCGCAATGAAGGCGAGAATGTCCTCGCGCGAGGGCAGGGCGTCGTGATCGGCATGGTGGGGTTTCTTCGGCACGGAGGTCCTTTCAGTGCCGGAATATGGGGTGCGGGCGCGGATGCAGCAAGATTCGGCCGGGAGAGCCTAGCATGAGGCCGAGCCTTCCCGAACCCGCTTTACCGCCCCCCTCAATCCCGCCTTCGCAAACGCCTCCGCAAACGCATTGCCGCCTCCGCCCGATCCTCCACCGCCGTTGCGCGCCGGCGCATTCACCCGCGCCATGTCGCGCTGGACGTTGCGGTTGGGCGCGCCGCCTTCGCGCTTGCCGCCCTGGCTGCCGGGCTGATCGTCGAGGCGCATGGACAGCGCGATGCGCTTGCGCGGCTTGTCGACGTCCATGACCTTTACTTTCACGATATCGCCGGGCTTGGCGGCTTCGCGCGGGTCCTTGATGAAAGTCTTCGACATGGCGGAGATGTGCACCAGCCCGTCCTGATGTACGCCGATATCGACGAAGGCGCCGAAGGCGGCGACGTTCGTCACCGTGCCTTCGAGAATCATGCCGGGCTTGAGATCGTCCAGCGTTTCGACACCTTCCATGAATTCGGCGGTCTTGAAGGCGGGGCGCGGGTCGCGGCCGGGCTTTTCCAGTTCCTTCAGAATGTCGGTGACGGTCGGGATGCCGAAGGTCTCGTCGGCGAAGGCCTGGGCTTTCAGTCCGCGCAGCACCTGCGCATTGCCCATCAGCGCGCCGATTTCGCACTTCGTCGAGGCCATGATTTTCTTCACGACCGGATAGGCCTCGGGATGGACGGAGGAAAAATCGAGCGGATTGTCGCCGCCTCTGATACGCAGAAAGCCGGCAGCCTGTTCGAACGCTTTCGGCCCGAGCCGTGCGACCTTCTTGAGATCGGCGCGCGATTTGAACGGGCCGTTGGCGTCGCGGTGCAGAACGATGTTCTGCGACAGGGATTCGCCGAGGCCCGACACGCGCGCCAGCAGCGGCGCGGAGGCCGTGTTCACATCGACGCCGACGCCGTTGACGCAATCTTCCACCACGGCGTCAAGCGCGCGCGACAGTTTGAATTCCGCCAGATCGTGCTGGTACTGGCCGACGCCGATGGACTTCGGATCGATCTTCACGAGTTCGGCCAGCGGGTCCTGCAAACGCCGCGCGATGGACACCGCGCCACGCAGGGTGACGTCGAGGTCCGGAAGCTCCTGCGCCGCGAAGGCCGAGGCCGAATAGACCGACGCGCCGGCCTCCGACACGACGACTTTCGTCAGTTTCAGCTCGGGATATTTCTTCGCGAGTTCGGCGGCGAGTTTTTCCGTCTCGCGTGAGGCTGTGCCGTTGCCGATGGCGACGAGTTCGACCTTGTGCTTCGCGCACAGCGCTGCAAGCACGGCGATCGACTGGTCCCACAGGCGCTTGGGCTCGTGCGGATAGATGACGCCGGTGTCGACAACCTTGCCGGTGGCGTCGATGACGGCAACCTTGACGCCGGTACGATAGCCGGGATCGAGGCCAAGCGTCGCGCGTGTGCCTGCGGGCGCGGCCAGCAGAAGATCGCGCAGGTTGGAAGCGAAGACTTTCACCGCTTCGTCTTCGGCGGCCTGCCACAGGCGCAGGCGCAGGTCGATCGACAGCGAGGATTGCAGGCGATAACGCCAGGCTGCGCGCACGGTGTCTGTCAACCATTTGTCGCCGGCCCGGCCAAGGGCGGCGATGCCGAAGCGATGGGCGATGGCTTTTTCGAAGCGGCCGGGCGTGCGGTCGTCTTCCTTGCCGGGTTCGGCGACGAGAGAGATGTCGAGAAATTCTTCCTTCTCGCCGCGCATGAGCGCGAGAATGCGATGCGACGGCAGTTTGGTCAGCGGTTCGAAGAAGTCGAAATAATCGGAGAATTTCGCGCCGTCCGTCTGTTTGCCGTCGCGTACTTTCGAAACGAGATGTCCGCCGGTCCAGAAGTCCTCGCGCAGCCGGCCGACAAGCTCTGCATCTTCGGACATGCGCTCGACGAGGATGGCGCGTGCGCCTTCCAACGCGGCCTGCGCCGTCTCCACGCCTTTTGCGGTGTCGATATAGGCGCTCGCGGCGTCTTCGGGGACAAGCCTGGGGTCGACCAGAATGGCGTCGGCCAGCGGCTCGAGGCCGGCCTCGCGGGCAATCTGCGCTTTCGTGCGGCGCTTTTGCTTGTAGGGGAGATAAATGTCTTCGAGGCGCGCCTTGGAATCGGCTTCGAAAATCTGCTTCTTCAGTTCGTCCGTCAGCTTGCCCTGGCTGTCGATGGAATCGACGATGGCCTTGCGGCGCTCTTCTAGCTCGCGCAGATACCGCAGCCGCTCTTCCAGCGTGCGCAATTGCGTATCGTCGAGCCCGCCAGTCACCTCCTTGCGGTAGCGCGCAATGAAGGGAACGGTGGAGCCTTCGTCGATCAAACCAATGGCGGCATCGACCTGCTGCTCGCGGACGTTCAGCTCTTCGGCAATACGCAGACCAATCGATTTCATTGCAGCTCCGGCACAGACTGTTTCGACTCAAGGGAACATGCGTTCCGTGGCTCTTGTAAGGCGCGGCTCCGGTCTTCGCCAAGGGATTGACAGCGCTTTTCGGCAAACGATTCTGTGGGAAAATGGGGGCGCGAATTTTCGCCGGCCTGAAATGCAAAAAGCCCCGCAGGGCAGGGCTTTTCGTTGTTACATTTTGCGGCGCGGGCCGCGCGGCTCTAGATCAGCGTGCGTTCAAATGGAATCATTTGAACGCACAAAAGCTGATCGATACCAAATGGTAGAGCATCGTTGTGGGCGAAAAGCAGGAACCGCTTTTTCGCACGATGCTCTAGAACGGCGGATCCTCGTTGCCGCCGGACGATGGCTTTTTCGCAGAGCCCTTTTTCGCGGCCGCCTTTTTCGCAGGAGCTTTTTTGGCGGCAGCTTTTTTCGCCGGCTTTTTCTTCGCGGCAGCCTTTTTAGCCGGGGCTTTCTTCGCCGGGGCTTTCTTCGCAGCGCCTTTCTTTGCCGGCGCTTTGCCCGGTCCGCCCTTCTCGTCGATCAGCGCAATGGCGTCTTCCAGCGTGACGCTGTCGGACGACATGTCCTTCGGCAGGGTGGCGTTGACCTTGTTGACGTTGACGTAAGGCCCGAAACGCCCGTCGCGCACGGTTATCGTGCCGCCTTCGGGATGTTCGCCGAGCACGCGGCCGGCGGATGCGGCCTGGCCTTCCTGCCGCGCCTTGATGAGCGCCACAGCTTCGTCGAGTGTCAGCTCGTCGGGGTTCTTGTCGCGCGGGATGGTGGCGTTGACCTTGTTCCAGCTCACATAGGGGCCGAAGCGCCCGGCCTTGACGGCGATTGCGCCGCCCTCGGGATGGTCGCCTACGTTGCGCGCCGAAGCCGAACCGCCGCCGCGTCCGCCGCCCTGTTCCTTGGTGACGATCAAATCTATGGCGCGGTTGGCGCCGATTTCGAGCACGTCGTCGTCGCGCGTCAGCGACGCATAGACCTTGCCGTGCTGAACGTACGGACCGTACCGGCCGATGCCGGCCAAAATCGGTTCGCCGCTTGTGGGATGTTTGGCGACTTCGCGCGGCAGCGACAGAAGCGCAAGCGCCTTTTCGAGGTCGACATCCTCGCGTTGCATGCCTCGGGGCAGAGACGAGCGCTTGGGTTTCTCGCCTTCGCCAAGCTGCACGTAGGGGCCGAAACGGCCGTCGCGCAGGGTCACTTCGTCGCCGCTTTCAGGGGCCGTACCGAGCACGCGGGGGCCGGAGCCTTCCTCGTTCTCGCCTGTCGCCTGCTCGGACAGCGTGCGCGTGAAATTGCATTCGGGATAGTTCGAGCAGCCGACAAACGCGCCGTAGCGGCCGACTTTCAACGAGAGGCGCCCGCTGGCGCAGGCGGGACAGCCACGCGGGTCGCTTCCGTCTTCCTTGGCCGGAAAAAGGTGGGAGCCAAGCAGTTCGTTGAGATTGTCGAGAACTTCGGTCGTGCGGAGGTCTTTGGTGCTGTCGATGGCGGCGGAAAACTCCTTCCAGAACTCGCGCAGCACCTGCTTCCAGTCGATCTCGGAATTTGAAACCCTGTCGAGCTTTTCCTCGAGACCGGCGGTGAAATCGTATTCGACATAGCGGGAGAAAAAGCTTTCCAGAAACGCAGTGACGATGCGGCCCTTGTCCTGCGGGACGATGCGCTTCTTGTCGATGCGGATGTAGTCGCGATCTTTCAGCACCGCGAGCGTGGATGCGTATGTCGAAGGACGGCCTATGCCGAGTTCTTCCATGCGCTTGACCAGCGTCGCTTCGGTAAAGCGCGGCGGCGGTTCGGTGAAGTGCTGGCCGGTCTCGATCCTTTCGCGCTTCAGGGCATCGCCCTGCGCCATCGGCGGCAGGCGACCGGATTCGTCGTCCTCCTCGTCGTCCTTGCCTTCGGTATAGAGAACGAGAAAGCCGTCGAAGCGCACGACCTGTCCGGTGGCGCGCAGGTCGATGGATTTATACTTCTGGCCGGCGGGAATTTTTGCTTCGATCTCGACGGTAGTGCGCTCCAGTTCGGCCGATTCCATCTGGCTGGCAAGGGTACGCGTCCAGATCAGCTCGTAGAGACGGGCCTGATCCTTGTCGAGCATCCTGGCGACGTGTTTTGGCAGCCGCGTGATGTCGGTCGGGCGAATGGCTTCGTGCGCTTCCTGCGCATTTTTTTGCTTGGTCTGATATTTGCGGGGAATGTCAGGCAGGTATTTCTTGCCATAGTCCTTCTCGATCACCGTGCGGATGCCCTGGATCGCCTCGGGTGCAATGTCGACACCGTCCGTCCGCATATAGGTAATGAGACCGACGGTCTCGCCGTCCATGTCTATGCCCTCGTAAAGGCGCTGGGCGATGCGCATTGTGATGGCGGGCGCCAGACCCAGCTTGCGGCTGGCTTCCTGTTGCAGCGTGGACGTCGTGAAAGGCGCGTAGGGGTTGCGGCGCGCGGGCTTGGCTTCGACCGACTTCACATTGAAAGCAGCCGCATCGAGAGCGGATTTCAGCCCCTCGGCTTCCTCTTTCGTCCCGACATCGAGGCGCTGGATGCGCTTGCCGCCTGCGCCGGAGAGCCGCGCGATGAAAGACGCCTTGTCCTTCGTCTGCAAATGGGCGTTGATCGACCAGTATTCGCGCGGCACGAATTTTTCGATCTCAAGTTCCCGATCGCAGACCAGACGCAGGGAGACCGATTGCACGCGGCCAGCAGAACGGGCGCCGGGCAGTTTGCGCCACAGCACCGGCGAAAGATTGAAGCCGACAAGATAGTCCAGTGCGCGGCGGGCGAGATAGGCTTCCACCAGCGCCTCGTCGATCTGGCGCGGATGGCGCATGGCCTCGAGAATGGCGTTCTTGGTGATGGCGTTGAAGACGACACGCTCGATCTGCTTGTCCTTGAGGACCCGCTTGTTCTTGAGCACTTCCAGCACGTGCCAGGAAATGGCTTCGCCCTCGCGGTCGGGGTCGGTCGCCAGAATGACCTTGTCGGCCTCCTTCACCGCATTGGCGATGTCGGTGAGGCGCTTGGAGGCCTTGGTGTCAACAGCCCAGCGCATGGCGAAATCGTCTTCGGGATCGACCGACCCGTCCTTTGCTGGCAGGTCGCGAACATGTCCGAACGAGGCCAGAACCTCATAGCCACGGCCAAGATACTTGTTGATCGTTTTGGCCTTGGCAGGCGATTCGACGATAACGACGGCATTCATGCTTCGATGGCCTCGGACAGGCGCAATAGCCTGATTGTAGGATGAATACGGCTTTGCAGATCGTTTCAGTCCGGACCATGACTGGCCGGCAGCCGCAAAAGTGCGGCGGAAAATGGGGGAGCGGGACGATTAAGTCAAATCGCATCTTACTGTCATGGTTTTGCTTTCATAAAAAACGCAGAGGTCCCGTCAGCGATTGCGAAGTTCGCCATTTACATTCCCCGTATGCAGGCCAAGAATACGGAAACCTGAAATGGGGAGGAAAAAATGACACCTGTAATGCGCCTTTGGCCGCACGCCGCCGCGCTGTCGGCAACCCTCTTTCTGGCTGCATCGCCGGGCCTGGCAGCGGACGCCAAGTTGATCGCAGCGGCGAAGAAAGAGGGGAGCGTGACCTGGTACACGACCCTCATCGTCAATCAGCTCGTTCGGCCGATGGCTGCAGCCTTCGAGAAAAAATACGGCATCAAGGTCAACGCCATTCGCCAGAACACGTCCGACATCATTTTGCGGGTGTCGAACGAACACAAGGCCGGCAGGATGCAGGCCGACATGGTGGACGGGACATCTGTTGTCGAGCCACTGAAACGCCAGGGCATCATGGCGCAGTACATTCCCGACAACGCCAAGCGCTTTCCGCCCAAATACCTCGACAAGGACGGCAATTGGGTCGCGGTCAACGTCTATGTCCACACGGCGGCCTACAACACCGAACTCGTGCCCAAGGACAAGGTTCCGAAAAAATGGACCGACCTGCTGGACCCGATGTGGAAGGGCAAGCTGGTGTGGTCGTCGCTGGAATCCAGTTCCTCCGCCCCGGGCTTCGCCGGCCTTGTGCTGACCGAGATGGGGCAGGACAAGGGGATGGATTTTCTGAAAAAGCTTGCCGGACAGAATGTCGCAAACGTCAAGTTTTCGGCCCGCAAGGTGCTCGACCGGGTGATGGCGGGCGAATATGCCATCGCGTTGCAGACCTTCAATCACCACTCGGTCATCAGTTCGCGCAAGGGCGCACCGGTCAAGTGGCTGCCGCTCGATCTCAGCATGGTCGTGCTCTCGGTCGCCGGAATAACCAAGAATGCACCGCATCCGAATGCCGCGCGGCTGATGTTGGATTTTCTGACCTCGGAGGAGGGGCAGAAGATTTTCCAGAAGGCCAATTACCTGCCGGTCGATCCCAAAATTCCGGCAAGCGAGGCGACGCTGAAACCGGAAAACGGCAACTTCAAAGCCGTGGTCCTGAACCCGCAGGAAATCGACGACAGTCTGGTCGGCTGGCGCAAGGTGACCAACGAGCTGTTCCGCTAGCTGAAAACGGTGTGAAACTGATTGCCCGCGGCCAGCGTTTGCTTGCCGCGGGATGGCAGTGCGTCCTATAGAGGGCCCCCAATGGCCCCAGATTCACCGAATACCGCATTCTCGCACCGGCACCTTCTCGGCATCGAAGGTTTGAGCCGGCCGGAGATCGAGTTCCTGCTCGACCGGTCGCAAGAGTTCATTGCAATTTCCCGGCAGGTGCAGAAGCGCCAGAACGATCTGGCCGGCCGGACGCTCATCAATCTGTTCTTCGAAAACTCCACGCGCACGCAGGCTTCGTTCGAACTGGCTGGCAAGCGCCTCGGAGCCGATGTCATGAACATGTCGGTCGCGACATCTTCCGTGCGCAAGGGCGAGACGCTGATCGATACCGCCGTGACGCTCAATTCCATGCGGCCGGACATGATCGTCGTACGGCACCAGAATTCCGGGGCGGTGCATCTGCTGGCCAAGCAATTGTCCTGTTCGGTGATCAATGCCGGCGACGGTTCGCACGAGCATCCGACGCAGGCGCTGCTGGACGCGCTGACCATCCGCCGCAACAAGGGCAGGATCGAGGGTTTGAACATTGCCATTTGCGGCGATGTTGCGCATTCCCGTGTTGCGCGGTCGAATATCATTCTTCTGTCGGCGTTGGGAGCGAATGTCCGGGTGGTCGCGCCTTCGACGCTGATGCCCGCAGGCATTGAACGTCTTGGCGTCACGCCGCATGTATCCATGAAGAACGGGTTGAAGGACGCTGACATCGTCATGATGCTGCGCGTGCAGCGCGAACGCATGGACGGCGCATTCTTGCCGTCGCTGAAGGAATTCGCGCGGTTTTTCGGTCTCGATGACGAGAAGTTGGCATGGGCAAAGCCCGACGCCCTTGTCATGCACCCCGGTCCCATAAATCGCGGCGTCGAGATAACGTCGGCAGTGGCGGACGGCCCGCGTTCGCTGATCAACGAGCAGGTCGAGATGGGCGTTGCAGTGCGCATGGCTGTTTTGAGCGTACTCGCACAAAACCTTCCGAACGGGTGATGCGATGACGTTTCCCGCCCGCACAAAAAAAATCGCGCTCGTCAACGCTGTCATTGCCGATCCGGAAAAGGACTCGACGGCGGCTGGCGGCGTTCTGGTGGACGGCGAACGCATCGTCGCCGTTGGCCCGGACGTGACGCCTGCCAACACCGGCGCCGATGCGCAGATATTCGATTGCCGCGGCCAGGTGCTTGCGCCCGGGCTGGTCGATTTACGCGCATTCCTTGGCGAACCGGGAGCGAGCCATCGCGAAACGATCGCGACGGCGAGCGCAGCGGCCGCGATCGGCGGCGTCACCACAATTCTGGCGTTGCCGGACACGAGCCCGCCCATCGACGGATCGGCTACGGTTGAATTCGTGCGACAGCGCGCGCGAGAAAACGCATGCGTGCGCGTCCTGCCGGCGGCAGCCTTGACGAAAGGGCTCGCGGGGGAAGAAATCTGCGAATACGGGCTGCTCAAGGAAGCTGGCGCCGCAGCTTTTTCCAACGGTTACCGGTCTGTCCGATCCTCGCAGGTCATGCGGCGGGCGATGATTTACGCCAGAGACTTCGATGCGCTGGTCATTCATGCGCCGGAAGATGCCGACCTGGCCCGCAACGGCGTGATGAACGAGGGCGAACTCGCGACCCGGCTTGGTCTGATGAGCATTCCGCGCGAAGCCGAGACGATCATGCTCGAGCGCGACATGCGCCTGGTGGCGATGACAGGCGTGCGTTACCATGCAGCCCATGTGACCAACGTCCTGTCGCTCGAGGTCATCGCAAGGGCGAAAGCCGCCGGGTTGAATGTTTCCTGTGCGACGTCGATCAATCATCTGACCCTGAACGAGAACGATATTGGCGATTATCGCACTTTCATGAAAGTTGCGCCGCCACTGAGGTCCGAAGCCGAAAGACTTGCTCTGGTCGAGGCGCTTGCCGGAGGGATCATCGACGTGATTGTATCGGACCATAATCCGCAAGACGTCGAGGCCAAGAGGCTGCCGTTTGCCGAAGCCGAATACGGTGCAATCGGTCTTGAGACCATGCTTGCTGCTGCGCTGCGGCTGGTCAAATCGGGACATGTTTCCCTGCCGAAACTGATAGCGGCGATGAGCCTGCGGCCTGCGGATATTCTGGGCGTACCGCAAGGTCGCCTGCAGCCAGGCGCGCCGTCGGACCTGATCGTGTTCGATCCGGACGAGCCCTTCGTGGTCGATCCGCACGCGCTGCATTCGCGGTCCAAGAACACGCCCTTCGACGAAGCGCGGCTCGAAGGCCGGGTCAAAATGACGATGGTGGGCGGCAGGATCGTCCAGGAAAGCGGGACCTTCGTGTGAGGTTCGTTGATCGTGCCACGCGGCCTTTGCAGCCCGCCCCGCCAGATCAGCTTGCGTTCAAATGGAATCCTTCGAACGTACAAAAGCTGATCGATTCCAAAATGTAGAGAATCGCGCGAAGAACCGCAGCCACTTTGTCGCACGATGCTCCAGGGTAGGAAAATGAACGAAACTCCAAGCGCCGGCGAAACGCCCGATCTTTTTTCCCGCTTCATGGCCATCGACCAGGCTTGCCGCGACGGCGACATGGACCGCTTGCGGGCTGCGCTGGGTAATACAGGGGAGTTCCCCGACACACCGTTGCCGCCGGAGCTGGAAATTGGCGAACACATCCTGCACCACGCCATTCATGTAGGGCCGCTCGAATTCATACGCGCGTTGCTGCAAGCCGGCGCCGGCGTCAACTACGGCGAGGGCGATACGCCGCCGTTGTTTGCCGCCATTCTTTGCGAACGCGACGACCGCATCGCCATCATGCAGTCTTTGATCGACGCAGGCGCCGATGTCATGCAGACCGGATACAACGAATGGACGCCGCTGCATCTTGCGGTCAATGCCCGCGACACAGAGGCCATCGCACTGCTATGTGAGCGCGGCGCCGATCCGTATTGGCGGGCGGGCGACAGCGACGCGGACACCAGCGCCTTCGACGATGCGCTAGCCATGGAGTTTGACGAAGGGGTCGAGGCCATGCTGAATGCCGGGCGATCCGCGGAATAACCGGCGCACAGACACGGCATCTCCGCAGTGTGAGGCATGTCCATGTTGCAACCCGATTTTGGCTCCAACCTGCTGGCGCTTGCGTTCGGCTATCTCTGCGGCTCCATCCCGTTCGGCATATTGCTGACGCGGTTTGCCGGGACCGAGGACCTGCGTTCCATTGGGTCCGGCAACATCGGCGCCACCAATGTACTTCGTACCGGCCGGAAAGGCCTGGCCGCAGCAACCTTGCTGGGCGATGCGTTGAAGGGTACCGTGGCTGTCCTCCTTGCGGGCATGTTCTCGCCATACGCGGCGATCATGGCCGGGCTCGGAGCATTTCTCGGCCATCTCTATCCGGTCTGGCTCCGGTTTCAGGGCGGCAAGGGCGTCGCGACCTATCTTGGCTGCCTGCTGGGGCTGGCATGGCCCGGATTTCTGGTATTTGCGGCGGTCTGGCTGGCAAGCGCCTATATCACGCGCTATTCGTCCGCGGCCGCGCTGATCGCCTCGCTGGCGACTCCACTCGCCTTGTGGGCCATGGGCCGGACGCAGCCTGCGGAACTGTTCGTTGCCTTGACTATATTGCTTTGGTTCAAACATTGGCCGAATATCCAGCGGCTGATGAATGGCACCGAAGGCAAAATAGGCGAGAAGGCGTGACGGCGAGAAACAATCGGGATCCGCGCGACGGGGATGGGGCAGTGGCGCGGCTGAGCGACGCCCAGCGGCTCGACTGGCTGCAACTCATCCGCTCCGACAACATTGGACCGCGGACTTTTCTTCAGCTTGTCAATCGTTACGGCGGCGCCGCCGCGGCCTTGCGCGCCCTGCCGGAGCTCATCGCAAAGGCTGGCGGATCGCGGAAGATACGTCTTGCCGATCGCAGCGCCTGCGAGCGCGAGATCGAAGCGCTGGTCCGGCTTGGCGGGCGCTTCGTTGCCATGGGAGAACAGGACTATCCGCCGTTGCTGCGATTGATCGACTCGCCACCGCCGATGATTTCCGTAGTCGGCAATCTCCCGGCGCTGCGACTGCCGGCGGTCGCAATCGTCGGCGCGCGCAATGCTTCCGCCGCTGGTCTTGTCCTGACTGAGCGGTTGGCGGGAGAGCTTGCGGCGGAGGGCTATTGCATCGTCTCCGGCCTTGCGCGGGGTGTCGATCGTCAGGCGCACGCCGCAACATTGAAAACCGGAACGATCGCCGTGTTGGCAGGCGGTTTCGAGCATATCTATCCGTCCGAACATCGCGGTCTGGCGGAAGCGATCTGCGAGCACGGTGCTTTGGTGAGCGAAATGCCGCTTGGCTGGCAGCCGCGCGGGCGCGATTTTCCACGGCGCAACCGCATCGTCTCGGGAATGTCTTACGGCACGATCGTTGTCGAGGCCTCGCGGCGGTCGGGTTCGCTCATAACGGCGCGCTTTGCCAACGAGCAGGGCAGGGAGGTGTTCGCGGTGCCGGGTTCGCCGCTTGATCCCCGCGCCGAAGGGCCGAACGAATTGTTGCGCCAGGGCGCGAGCCTTTGCCTGTCTGCGGCCAGTGTGGTCGAGGCCCTCGCGCCGATGCGCGAGGCGGGACCGATCAGGCCGAACCTGTTCGACGATCCGGGCGCGGACGGCGGGCAGCCGGAGAACCTGTGGGACGAGACCGATATGTTCGGGAGACCCGATGTGCCGGCAACGAGCGCCGGTTTCGAACTTGATGAAGAGGGAACAGGCGTTCTTACCGGTGCGCCGATTCGCGCAGGCAGCGGAGGGGATGACACCATGCACTGCGTGCAGGATCTGTTGGGCGCAGCACCTGTGTCCATAGACGAACTGGTGCGTCTTTCGGGGCTTAGCGTGGCGGAAGTCAAAATGGCGCTGCTTGACCTGGAACTCGAAGGCCGCATTGAACGGCACGGCGGCGACCTGGTGTCGCTGGCCCGTTGAGGTCGCGGCTCCGGGATTTCAGCTTTCCGGGTAGCGCCCGTCAGACCTGCGGTGCTGCTCGAGCGCAGCGAGTTCGGCCTCGGCCCGCGCCATCGAGAGGAAATAGGCGAGGGAGTCCTGGTCTATCGATCTGGCAAGCCTGGCAAGTTCTTCCGTAAGCTCTGCGATGTAGGCGATGGTTTGGCTGTTGTCCCGCGTATACCTGCGCTCTTCCGAAAGACTGCCGGCGGTTTGACCGTATTCGGACGGCAGCCGGCTGGAGGTAGCGCGTTTCGGTTTTGGAGAGGACCGTCTTGACGCGATGCCGACCATGAAAACAACCTCTTTCAAAAACCCACGGTAATGGTTAAAAATGTAAAGCAGAAATAGTTCAGCTAAAATGTAACGTCAAGGTTGTATTTTGTAACGCGATACAATTTTTTCGCGAAGGTATCCGGCCCGGTAGCAGCTTTGCTCAACATTGCCGTGTATTTGAATAGAAACCTGATTTTTCGATAAATTGTCGGGCTCCCGTTTTCTGAACGCAGAGCTGCACGACGCGTTCAGGGGCGGTTCATATGTAAACCGTTAACCATTGCGCTATCGGTCGTAACGGCCGGGAAGCGGCAAAGGTCGGGCAGACCGGCGCGGCTTCTCCGGCAAATACGTCCAGCAGCCGCGCCGGTTGGCGCGCAATCCATCGGGTCTCGTACAGACGGAGGGAGCGGTTATGAATGCTTTCAAATTCACCTCGTTCGCCAGCGGACTTCTCGGCGCCTCGGTTCTGGCGCTCGGCTTTTCCGGGCTCGCGCCGCGCGCGGCTTCGGCTGCGCCGTTCGGCGTGCTGCCGGCGCAGGCTGTGACAGCTGAAACCGCTCTCGTTCAGGCGAAGTTCCGTTCGGGCAAACGCACTGTCCGGCGCGGGCGCGTTGTTCGCAGCAGCCGTTTCGTGCGTCCGCGCGCCGTGCGCGGCTACCGCCATCGCGGTCCCGGACCTGCCGCCATCATCGGCGCCTTCGGCGCTGTTGCAGCCGCTGCCATCGCCGCCGAAAGCCGCCGCAGCTATCATCCGGTCTACGCACCTGGCTACCCGGTCTACGATCCGGGGTATGGGTATTACCCGGACTATGGCTACGCCGACGTCTACGCTGCGCCCGTTCCTGTCTACGGCGGCCCGGTCTATGTCCGCCAGCCGCGCGCCCGGATATACCGTCCGGCCCGTCAGGTCTGGTATCCGCGGGCAGCCCGGCCGGTCTACGCCGGCCCGCGCATCTATACCGGCCCTCGCGTTGTGCGTGCCCCCGTAGCTGGCGGCGTCCGGTTTGGCGGCGCTGGCCGCGCCTTCCGCGGCGCCCGCTGGCGGTAACAGCCACGAAAATGTCCGGCCGCATCCTCCCGTGGCCGGATTGTTCGCAGCGTTGCGGCAAGCGCTCCTGACCGGACATGGTTTGGAGCGCTTTTTTTTGCGAATTCGCGCGAATTTGTGCGAATTCGTCGTTGTTACTGCGAAGCGCGCATGCAATTCGCGGCGCGCCGCCTTATGCGCCTGCGTCTGTGGTCCGGTCGAGTGCGGCGAACCTGTCGAGAGCGCCCTGCAGGATGAATGCCGCCGCGTGGCTGTCGACGACTTCGGCGCGTTTGGCACGCGATGCGTCCTGAGCGATCAGCTCCCGCGTCACTGCGGCGGTCGACAGCCGTTCGTCCCACAGCACGAAAGGACGTTCGTCCAGCGCAGCCATGTTGCGGATGAAGGCGCGCGTCGCCTGCGCCCGCGGGCCTTCCGACCCGTCCATATTGAAGGGCATGCCGATCACGAAGGCCGTGGCGCCGTAGCGGTTCGCCGCTTCGGCAAGCTTTTCCGCATCTGCACGAAACTTCGTGCGGCGGATCGTTAGCAAAGGTGTGGCGATGCGCCGGCCGGGATCGCAGATTGCGACGCCGATTGTCTTGGTACCGAGATCGACGCCAAGCAGACGCTCTTGCACCGCCAGCCTTGCGTGCAATTCTTCCAGGGAAAGCAGATTCGAGGACAGATTTGAGGACAGATTTGAGGACATGGCGTGGCGGTACCACGCTGGCGCGCGCTTGTCATTGCACGTGTGCGCCGGGGCAGCCTTCCATTTCTTGCCGCATTGCATCGTGCGGCGGGCCGGTGCTATAGCCGGGCCGAATTTGCAGCGGCCCGGGCGCGGCCGCTGCGTGCGAAACGCTGGTTCGGTTTCAGCCGAAAACCGGGAGACATCATGTCCGTCGATCAGACAACCGTTCGGCGTATCGCGCGTCTTGCGCGCATCGCCGTTACCGACGAAGAAGTGCCGCATTTGCAGGATGAGCTGAACGCCATCCTCGCGTTTGTGGAAGAACTGGGTGCGGTCGATGTGGAGGGCGTCGAGCCGATGACGTCTGTGACGCCGATGAAGATGAAGATGCGTTCCGACGTTGTAACCGATCATGCAGGCGCCGATGCCGTGGTCGCCAATGCGCCCGAACATGAAGATCATTTCTTCTCGGTGCCGAAAGTTGTCGAATAGACCGCGCCAAGGCGCGATGCGAACGGGATATTGAACGAATGAGTGAATTGACCAAGCTGTCGATTGCCGAAGCGCGGGACGGGCTGGCGCGCGGCGATTTTTCGGCAGTGGAACTGACCGACGCGCATTTGGCGGCAATGGAGCAAGCGCGCGGCCTGAACGCCTATATCGTCGAGACGCCGGAACTGGCGCGCTCGATGGCGGCGCAATCCGACGCGCGCCGCAAGTCGGGCGATGCGCTTCCGCTCGACGGGATGCCGCTCGGTATCAAGGATCTCTACGCGACGAAGGACGTTCACACCCAGGCCTGCAGCCATATCCTCGACGGGTTCAAGCCGAACTACGAATCGACGGTGACCGCCAATCTCTGGCGCGATGGCGCGGTGATGCTTGGCAAGCTGAACATGGACGAATTTGCGATGGGCTCGTCGAACGAGACATCATATTACGGACCGGTCGCCTCGCCGTGGCTGCCGCCGAACTGGACGCAAGACAAGGCGCGCGCTGCCCTGGCTTCTCCGGGCAAGGAAGGGCTTCTCGTTCCAGGCGGTTCGTCGGGCGGTTCGGCCTCGGCAGTTGCTGCGCATCTGTGCCTTGCCGCCACGGCATCCGACACGGGCGGATCGATACGCCAGCCGGCTGCGTTTACCGGAACCACCGGAATAAAGCCGACCTATGGCCGCTGCTCGCGCTGGGGCATGGTCGCGTTCGCTTCGTCTCTCGATCAGGCCGGCCCGATTACCCGCAACGTCCGGGACGCGGCAATCATGCTCCGGTCCATGGCCGGCCACGATCCGAAGGATACGACTTGCGCCGATCTGCCGGTTCCCGACTACGAGGCGAGCGTCGGTGCGTCCGTCAAGGGAATGAAGATCGGCATTCCGAAAGAATATCGCGTCGAAGGCATGTCGGAAGAGATTGAAGCGTTGTGGCAGAAGGGAATTGCCTGGCTCAAAGACGCGGGAGCGGAAGTGGTCGAAGTGTCTCTTCCGCATACGAAGACGGCGCTGCCTGCTTATTATATTGTCGCGCCGGCGGAGGCGTCCTCGAACCTCGCGCGGTATGACGGCGTGCGATACGGTCTGCGCGTGCCGGGCAAGGACATCGCCGACATGTACGAGAAGACCCGCGCCGCGGGCTTCGGCAAGGAAGTGCGGCGGCGTGTGCTGATCGGGACCTATGTTCTGTCGGCGGGGTATTACGACGCGTATTATCTGCGGGCGCAGAAAATACGCACCCTGATCAAACGGGATTTCGAAACCGTTTTCGACAGCGGCGTCGACGCCTTGTTGACACCTGCGACCCCGTCGGCTGCTTTCGCGATCGGCGAAAAGGCCGGGGCCGATCCGGTGGAAATGTATCTCAATGATATTTTCACGGTCACGGTCAACATGGCGGGCCTTCCCGGGCTCGCTTTGCCTGCCGGCCTTTCCGGCGATGGTCTGCCTCTCGGTCTTCAGTTGATCGGACAGCCATTCCGCGAAGAGACTTTGTTTGCGCTCGGTGCGGCTATCGAGCAGGCAGCCGGGAAGGTCCGGTTGCCGCAAGCCTGGTGGACCTGACGTTGGGGCCGGTCTCCAAAGCCGTCCTTTATGGCTGCACGCTTGCGTTGCAATGGACGCTTTGGCTGGTCGGCGCGTTGCTGTTCCTCCTCATTGCCGTCCAGTATTTCCGTGGCGATGCTGGCGCCAACCCGGTGGCGAATCTTGTCCTTGCAGCTGCATTCTGCATAGCAGGTTGCGTTGCCTTGTACGCAAAGCGTGCGATCGAGAAGCTCTAAGCGCGTCCACGCATGGAACGATCGGAGTTTCCAACTGTTTTGATGGCAGATGCTGGAAATTGGACGTTATCGGCCCAATATGAGCTAAATGTTGCACCCGCACCTTTCTCGCAGAAACTTTGACGCCAGCATAACCAGTGTACTCCAGCCCGGCAGGCAAAAGACAGGGAAGAGCAGATGACGGCCCATACCGTTCTGGAAAGGCAATCCGGCGCGATTCCGGCCGCCGAAAAAACTCTTCATGAACGCCTGGCGGCCACGCGGGAAATGTCGCTCGCGCTTGCGTCGTCCTTGAGCGCGGAAGACCAGACCGTGCAGGCCATGGACGACGCGAGCCCGACGAAGTGGCATCTGGCGCATACGACATGGTTCTTCGAAACATTCCTGCTGAGCAAGTATTTGTCCGGTTACAGGGTGTTCGACGAAAGTTTTCACTATTGCTTCAATTCATACTACGAGGCGGAAGGGCCGCGGCATCCACGCCCGTTCCGGGGTTTGTTGACACGGCCGTCGCAACAACAGGTGCTGGATTACCGCGCCCATGTGGACGAAGGCCTGGAGCGGTTGGCTGCGGCTGGTGCGTTCGAGCGCGGACCTGCCGCGGAACTCGCCGAACTCGGTATCAATCACGAGCAACAGCACCAGGAATTGCTGCTCACCGATATTCTGGCGTTGTTCGCGCGTAACCCGCTGCGTCCGGCCTATGCGGGAAGCGCTTCGTCCGCTGCGCCCGAAGAACGCCATGAATTGCAATGGATCGGCTTCGACGGCGGAATACGCGAGGCGGGGCATCGCGGCGACGGATTTTGTTTCGACAACGAGACGCCAAGGCACGAAGTTCTGCTCCGCCGCTACCGTCTTGCGAGCGCTGCGGTGACGAACGCGCAATGGCGCGAGTTCATGGCCGATGGCGGATACGAAAATGCAGCGCTCTGGCTTTCGGATGGATGGGCGGTTGTGCGAGCCGAAGGCTGGCGCGCGCCATTGTATTGGGAGGAGCAGGACGGGCACTGGCTGCAGATGAGCCTGCACGGGCTTGTGGAACCCGATCCACATGCGCCAGTGTGTCATGTCAGTTATTACGAGGCGGATGCCTTCGCCCGCTGGGCGGGCAAGCGCCTGCCAAGCGAATTCGAATGGGAAAACGCGGCCGCGAGTTCGAATGCCGCGGCGCAGGGCAATACGCTTGCGAGCGGCGCCTTGAAACCGATGCCGGCGCCTGCCGGCGGCGGTTTGCAACAAATGATGGGCGATGTCTGGGAATGGACCGCAAGCGCCTATCTCCCGTATCCCGGCTTTCGTCCGCCGCAAGGCGCGGTCGGGGAATACAACGGCAAGTTCATGGTCAACCAGCATATCTTGCGCGGCGCATCGTGTGCGACAGCCGGCGATCATTCGCGCCACAGCTACCGCAATTTCTTCTATCCTCACCAGCGCTGGCAGTTCATGGGACTGCGGCTTGCGGACGACGGACAATGACGGACACCCAAATGCCGGATGCATCCCTGGTCGCCGATCGCGGCATCGAACGCGACGATTTCGCCCGCGCTGTCGTCGATGGCCTGTCCGGCGGGCAGAAGACTCTGCCGTGCCGTTTTTTCTACGATGCGCGCGGGAGTGAACTCTTCGAAGAGATCACGGAGCTTGAAGAATATTATCCGACGCGGACGGAGGCTGACATCCTGCACGCTTGCGCTGGCGAGATCGCCGCGCATACGCCCGCCGGCGCGATGCTGGTGGAGTTCGGGTCGGGGTCCAGCACCAAGACCGAGATATTGCTGGAGGCGCTCGACAAGCTCGGCGTCTACGTTTGCATCGACGTCTCGCAATCGGCGCTGGACGAAGCGAGCGCCCGCATCCGCAAACGTTTTCCCGGCCTGCGCGTCGAAACGCTTGTGGCCGATTTTGCCGAACCCGTGGAATTGCCGGAGGGCTTTGCCGGCAGGTCTGTCGTCGGCTTCTTTCCCGGCTCCACCATCGGCAATTTGACACGGGGAGAGGCTATCAAGCTGATGCGTCATTTCGGCCATGTGCTCGGGCCGAATGCGCGCTTCGTCGCCGGCGTCGATCTGAAGAAGCCGTTGTCGCGCCTGATACCGGCTTACGACGACGCGCTCGGCGTCACGGCGGCTTTCAACAAGAATATCCTGGTGCGCATCAATCGCGAACTCGACGGCGATTTCGACCCGGACGCATTCGCGCACGAGGCGCGCTGGAACGACGGCAAGGGCCGGATCGAGATGCATCTGGTGTCCCTGAAGGCCCAGACTGCGCATGTGGCCGGCAAGGAGTTCCGGTTTGCGGGAGGCGAAAGCATCCATACCGAGAATTCTCACAAATATACGGTCGACGAATTTCAGGCGTTGGTGCGTTCCGCCGGATGGCGGCCACAGCAAGTGTGGACGGATGCAGACAAGCTGTTCAGCGTGCATTCGCTCGAATTTGACGCCTAGGGCGGCATCCGGACAATTGCAGCCATATGGGCAAGCCTGCGCGCGAGGCTTGCCTGAACGCCGGGCAGGCTATACTTCCTTGCCGGGTAAGCCGGACCGGCGCAGACGTGCGCTTCAGACCCGGTTCGCGAACGACGGACGGAACCATCAGATGACTGGCGCTGCAGCGGCCGGAAAGGCCACCAAGTCGAAGTACCTCAAAGGTGCAACGGGCGATTGGGAGATCGTGATCGGCATGGAAATCCATGCACAGGTCAATTCCCGTTCGAAACTGTTTTCGGGGGCGTCCACCGAATTTGGCGGCGAGGAAAACTCCCACGTCTCTCTCGTCGATGCGGCCATGCCGGGCATGCTGCCGGTCATCAACGAAGAATGCGTCAGGCAGGCGATCCGCACGGGGCTCGGTCTGAAGGCCCAGATCAACAAGCGCAGCGTCTTCGACCGCAAGAACTATTTTTATCCGGATCTGCCGCAAGGGTATCAGATCAGCCAGTTCAAGAACCCGATTGTCGGCGAGGGGGAAGTTATCGTCGATGTCACCGCCGACGAGCAAATCAAGGTCGGTATCGAGCGGCTGCATCTGGAACAGGATGCCGGCAAGTCCCTGCACGACCAGGCGCCGGACAAGAGCTATGTCGATCTCAATCGCTCGGGCGTAGCGCTCATGGAAATCGTCTCGCGGCCGGACTTGCGTTCGGCCGAAGAGGCGCGTGCCTATGTGACCAAGTTGCGCAGCATCCTGCGCTACCTGGGAACATGCGACGGCGACATGGAAAAGGGCAACCTGCGTGCAGACGTGAACGTCTCGGTACGGCGGCCGGGGGATGAACTGGGTACGCGCTGCGAGATCAAGAACGTCAACTCGATCCGGTTCATCGGACAGGCGGTCGAGGTCGAAGCGCGCCGGCAGATAGCGCTTATCGAGGACGGCGGGACGGTCGATCAGGAGACCCGCCTGTTCGATCCCGGCCGCGGCGAGACGCGATCCATGCGCTCGAAGGAAGAGGCGCACGACTACCGTTATTTCCCGGACCCGGATCTTTTGCCGCTCGAATTCGATCAGGCCTACGTCGACGCGATAGCGCAAACGCTGCCGGAACTGCCCGACGAAAAGAAGGCCCGCTTCGTGGCCGATTACGGGTTGTCCTCGTACGATGCCGGCGTGCTGGTTGCAGAGCGGGAGTCGGCCGACTTCTTCGAAGCCGTCGCAAAGGGCCGCGATGCAAAGACTGCTGCGAACTGGGTCATCAACGAATTCTTCGGCCGGCTGAACAAGGAAGGCCTTTCGATCGCAGCTTCTCCCGTAACGGCCGATCAGCTCGGCGCGATAGTCAGTCTCATCGGCGACGGCACCATCTCGGGAAAGATTGCGAAGGATCTGTTCGACATCGTATGGACCGAAGGCGGCGATCCGGTGCGGCTTGTCGAAGAGCGCGGTATGAAGCAGGTGACCGACACCGGCGCCATCGAAGCGGCGATAGACGCTATCGTCGCCGGCAACGCCGACAAGGTCGCGCAGGTCAAGGACAAGCCGAACATGATCGGATGGTTCGTCGGACAGGTGATGAAACAGACCGGCGGCAAAGCCAATCCGCAGGCGGTCAACGAACTGCTCAAGAGCAAACTCGGTCTTTAAAAGCGCGAATCACTTTGCATCGATTCGGCCTCGTTTGCGCGATTTCGTCTCGCGCAGACGACGCGGACGCGATTTTTTTTCGACTGTGCAAAATTTTTTTTAGGTGTTTCTTTCGTCTGCCGTCGGCCCCTTCCAGTCACGTCGCATTCACTGGTAATCGGCAAACATAAAGATCGCCGCATGCCGCAGGCAACATCGCCGCGCACCATGCAGGCGAAGACAGCGGGCTTGCGATGCGATTGCACCGGCACCGGGATTGCATCGCGATGCATGCATCCAAGCGCGCCGTATGCTGATCGATATCGATTTATTTTCAATATCTTTTATTTTGTCTTGCGCGCAGCCAGCCGCGGGCGAAGATACAACGGCAAGGAACGTCTGCTTTCTTGGATGCTTTGCGCGCAAATCGGGCGCGCCGATTTTTCCGGTTCGATGCGCTTGCAATTTCGATTGCCGGATTGCTCCTTGTTTGAAGCAAATGTCGCGCAGGCGATCGCCCGGTTTCCTCCTACGAAAGGGCGAGTTGCAAGCCTCGTTGCAAAGATGCTCTTGCACGATCTCTTAACCAAGCTACCCTATCGCTGTTTGGTATTGGCGAATTGATCAATTCGTCGAGTGTCATCTGTTAGAGGGGACCTCTCATGGTGAAGGCAGCGAAAAAGGGTGCAGGCAAGAAGGCAGCCAAGAAGGGCGCCAAGAAGGCGGCCAAGAAGGGCGTGAAGAAGACGGCAGCCAAGAAGGGCGCGAAGAAGGCGGCCAAGAAGGGCGCCAAGAAGTCGGCAGCCAAGAAGGGCGCAAAGAAAGCGGCCAAGAAGGGCGCAAAGAAAGCGGCCAAGAAGGGCGCCAAGAAAGCAGCCAAGAAGGGCGCAAAGAAAGCGGCCAAGAAGGGCGCTCGCAAGGCCGCCAAAAAGGCCTGATAGCGGCGACGCTTTTAACTTGCAGTATTGGCACGACTGGAAAAGCCGTAACTCCGGCTGCTACCGTCTCACCGGATCGAAACGAAGAGGTTCTCGAATCCAACTGCAGGAACAAGAAAAAATCCCCGGTACATCGTGCCGGGGATTTTTGTATTCCGGACTGGTTACGGGGACAGCGTACAGTGGTCGTCGCGCGACAGGCGGGCCTGCCGCAGGTCAGCGCGCCGGAGGAGCGTTCCGGGTTCCCATGTGGCGTGCGATACACGCGCCGGAAAAATCCCGCCATAACGTGCCGGACGTTGCGCCGGCTTTTTGCAGGTCCCGCCATTCGGCGATGCATGCACGGATGGCCGGGCGCAAAGGCGCAATCGGGCCTGGCGCTGCGATAGGATTGGGGCGCTCCGGCGGCTGTAGTGGCTCTTCAGATTTTTGCGCCGGCTTTTCGCCGGGACGCTCGCGAGCTTCCGGGCGGTGCGCGGGGAGGCCGCGCGGCTGATCAGCCGGCGTCACGGCGGCGGGTCTTTCGGGCGGGAGCGGCGCCCGCTCGGGCAGACGCTTCTGGGCCAATGCGGCGGGCGTTCCGGTAAGTACGGCCGCCATAAATACTACCGCAGGCAACAGTGCATTAGACCGGGACCGGCTCAGACGCGTGTCTGGCAAGATAGCTTCTGCTTCCGGCGCCCCAGGCATATTGCGGAGCGCCCGGGCAAGTTGCGATTGTCCGGCACGGTTCATGGTGTTTGCTTGGGCGACAAATAAGGCCATAAAAGGATCGCACAAACCGGGCGCAAAAACCGGACAAACCTGTTGGCGAAAAGCGATGCTTTCGCTCATGAGCTCCAGAAGCCCTTCTCTGGATTGGCCATCGCCGGATTGTTCATCGCGATTGCCCGCTGTGGCGAGGCGTATCGTACACACGCATTCCTGATTGAACGGCAAGCGCCATGCGTCCCTGCGCCCGTTCGCCGCGACGGCAACCGGTCGCCCAAAGGACGCGGCGCTTTCGCAGCGGGGGCAAGGACTTGCATGGACGGGCCTGAAAGGGCGCTGCCCTGCAGGCTAGCGCTTGCGGGCCGGCGGCTTGTCCTGCCCTTCCCGAATATAATTCTCGAGGCCCGGTCGAAAAACCTTTTCATCCAGGAACTGCTTCATGGCCTCCTCGCGTCCGCCTTCCGCATCGCGGAAGCGCAGGGCGTCGCCCTTTGCTGCGAGATAGTCGGCAGCCTGGGATTCGGTCATGCCGCGCACCTGGCGCATACCCTCTTTTGTGTAGCGCACGGTGGCGGGATTTTTCTCGGCCAGCTTGCGGGCGAGCTGCAATGTTTCTTCGCGCAGCCGGTCTTTCGGTACGGAGCGGTTCACGAGCCCGATGCGGGCGGCTTCCTTGCCGTCGAAGGGATCGCCGGTGATGGCGTAGTACATAGAGTCGCGCTGGTTCATGACCTGGGTGACGTTCCAGCTCACGATGCCGCCGGGGATGATGCCCCAATTGACTTCCGACAGGCCGAATATTGCGTCGTCGGCCGCGATGGCGAGATCGCAGCCGATAAGATGCGTGAAGGCGCCGCCGAAACAAAAGCCGTTGACCATGGCTATCGTAGGCTTGGGGAATTTCGACAGGCGGGTCCAGCGCCACGCATGGGAGTTTTCGCCGGAGACAAAGCGCTCGCGCGGGGCGTTGTCGGTGGCGCGGAAAAACAGCCGCAGGTCCTGGCCCGCGCAATAGGCTTCGCCGGCTCCGGTCAGGATCAGCACGCGCGTCTTCGGATCCGTGGCCAGGTTGAACAAGGCGTCGTTACAATCGGCGTGGAGTTGCGGGCTCATCGCGTTGCGCTTGTCTGGGCGGTTCAGGATCAGCCAGGTGATACCGCCTTCTTCGCGCTCGATCCTGATGGTTTCGTAATTGAAGGATGTGTCGACGTCCGCCATTGCGCTTCTCCCGATATGGCCGTGATTCCGGCAGCGCCGGGTGCTGTCCCGGCAGTTTGGTCAGCCCTTTTCGGGCAGTGTGCGCACAATAGGGCGCTGCGCGGGAGCTGGCAATCTTGTGGCTGCGGTGTCCGGATCAGGGTCCGGCCTATATTTGCATGACATCGCAATTGGCGTAGCATGCGGCAAACATTCGGGGAGGCGCACATGCTTCGCAAGGAAGACAACGAAAAAGTCACGCGCGTCGGGCCCGGCACGCCGGGCGGCGAATTTTTGCGGCGTTACTGGCAACCTGTTCTGCTTTCAACGGAATTGCCGGAGGCCGACGGCGCCCCGGTGCGGGTGCGGTTGCTTGGCGAGGATCTCGTTGCGTTTCGCGACAGTGGCGGTGCAATCGGGTTGATCGACGCCTATTGCCCGCACCGGCGCGCTCCCATGTTCTTCGGCCGCAACGAGGAATGCGGCCTGCGCTGTGTCTACCATGGCTGGAAATTCGACCGGAACGGCGACTGCGTCGACATGCCTTCGGAGCCTGCCGGTACGCCGCTGCAGGCCCGTGTCAGGATCAAGGCATATCCTGCCGTGGAGAAGGCTGGCGTCGTCTGGGCCTACATGGGGCCGAAGGAGAAGCAGCCGCCAGTCCCGGATTACGAATGGATGCGTGCACCGGACAGCCATCGTTTCGTGTCGAAGACGTTCGAGGCTTGCAATTATCTCCAGGCGCTGGAAGGCGGGCTCGACACAGCGCACTCGTCTTTTGCGCACAACAACGATATCGGCAACAGAAACATGCCGCGCAACCGGGATACCGCGCCCAGCCTCGAGGTGGAGCTGACAGATTACGGTTATCGCTATATCTCGACGCGGCGCGGAGACGCCGGACAGAATTACGTTCGTGTGTATCAATACATCATGCCAGCCCAGCAAATTCGCGGCAGCGTCATCGCCATCGAGGGCGGACGGGCGAAGTACCCGCGCTTTGACGGGCATATCTGGGTTCCTATCGACGACGAGAGCTGCTTCGTCTTCAACACCATGTATAGCTACGACGCCGCTACGCCGCTGCCGCGCGAGATCGTGATGGACTGGGAGTCGCGGGCAGGCCGCGGGCCGGAACATCACATACCGGGCACGTTCAGATTGAAGGCGAACGCCTCGAACGACTATTTCATCGACCGTGCCTTGCAGAAGTCGAAGACGTTTACGGGCATCGAAGGCGTAAACACGCAGGATTACGCGCTGCAAGAGGGCATGGGCGCCATTGTCGACCGCAGCCGCGAAAACCTCGGCACGTCGGACAGGGCAATTGTCGCCATGCGGCGGCTGATGCTGCGTTCCATCGACGCCGTTGCAGAAGGCGAGGATCCTCCCGGACTCGACCCGGCCAGCCACGGCAATGTGCGGCCGCACGACAATTATCTCGAAGCCGATGCAGACTGGCGAACTGTGTTCGAGACGGAACTGGCCGCCAAATGGTGATGCGGCAAACGAGGCAGACATGACTGACGCCTTCATCGCGCCCGCGCGGCGCAAGCGGCTGGCTTTCCGCGCGCTGCTGGAGCGGCCGGGGCTGACAGTCATGCCCGGCGGATTTTCGCCCATCTACGCGCGGGCCGCGCAGATGGCCGGTTTCGAGTGTTTCTTCGCGGCGGGCTCGCAGATGTCGGCCTATCTGCTCGGCGTTCCCGATACCGGCATTATCGGGCTTCGCGACATGGCCGATCATGCAAGGCACATGGCGGCCCGGTCCGATGTGCCCATCCTTCTCGATGGCGACACCGGTTTCGGCAATGCCGTGAACGTCTATTACACCGTGCAGGAAATCGCCAATGCCGGGGTGGCGGCGATGTCTTTCGAAGATCAGGAAGCGCCGAAGAAATCGGGCACCAGCGCGGGGCGGCGTTGCATTTCCGCCGAAGAAATGGTCGGCAAGCTGCAGGCGGCGTGCGCAGCGCGGGACGAAATCGACCCGGCTTTTTCCATCGTGGCGCGCTGCGATCTGCTCGGCGCGGAGGGTGGATCGTTCGAAGCTGCCTACGAGCGCTGCATGGCCTATGCGACCGACGGCGGCGCCGATGTCGTCTGGCTGAATTCGGCGCAGACCCTGGGCCAACTAGAAAAGCTGTGTGCGGATTGCCCCAAACCTGTTCTGATGATCTGGGGCGGCGCCCCGCCGGGTCCGGATTTCGACGCACTGGAAAAGACCGGCCTCAAGATCGCCCTGTATCCCGTTCTTGCTGCCTCGGCTGGCTTGCAGGCGTCCTGGCATGTGCTGAACGATTTCAGGACACGCGGTGTTCAGGCGCTGAAGGACTGGCGCGCGCAAGTGGAGGCTTCGCCGTATGGAGCGATGAACTTTGCGCAGATTACCGGCGCGGCGAAAGTGCGCGAGCTGGAAGAAAAATACATGCCAGCCGACGCGCAGCGGGATTACGAGAGCACCTGGGGCCACGGTACGCATCTCGGCCAGGGCGATGTGAAGAAAGATTAGCCGCGCTTCGCGCACCAGCGCCCTGTGTGCTAGTCAGTGCTAAGAGTTATTCGATGCTTTTGGGAGACACGAGAATGAAGATTACCCGCACCGCCGACCAGACATCGCGCAAGGGGCCCGCCGAACGCTTTACCGGCGAAGTCTGGCAGGAGCCTTTCGTGGAACTCGATCCGCCGGCGAATTTGCGGGCGCTGCGGGTTTTCTTCGCTCCCAAGTCCCGCACGGCCTGGCATACGCATCCGCTTGGCCAGACCATCGTCATCGAATCCGGTGTCGCGCGGGTGCAGGCCTGGGGTGGGCCCGTGATCGAGTTGCATCCGGGCGATACATGCTATTTCGAGCCGGATGAAAAGCACTGGCATGGCGCAGCCCCCGGTCATCACATGGTGCATATCGCCATGCAGGAAGCGGTAAACGGCGAGCACGTGACCTGGATGGAACATGTGAGCGACGAGCAATACGGGGCCGCGCCGAAGCCGCGCGCGTGAGACCCGCTGCGTTTTGTTCCCGGCGCTGATGCGTCAAATTCTTACCCGTATCGCTCCGGTCAGCAGCCGATCCCGTTCGCCGTCCGGCTATATGTGCATCACTCACGAGAACGCATCCCTTGGAACAAACAACCTGGCAACGCATCGTCCGAACCGGTTTCATCGATAGCGATATCGCTAAGGCTTGCGAAGGCTACGTGCTGTTCACGCCGCATAATTCGTCGAGCTTTACGGTGCTGATCGATGGGCGGGGGAACGAAGTCCGGCGCTGGGCGCACGAGGGTATGCGCGGCGGCTACACCAGCCTGTTGAAGAACGGCAACATTCATTACGACGCCAGGCCAGCCGGAAATGTCAATCACCTTGGGCCTGTGTTCAGTAATTTTCGCGGCGGGGCCATCCAGGAACTCGACCGCGACGGCAAGATCGTCTGGGAATGCAACGATCCTTCCCATCATCACGATTCGAAGCGCAGGCGCGAAGGCGGCCTCATGCGAATCGCCGCCGAGCGCATGCCGCAGGAATATGCGCGAAAACTGGCGCCCGATTGGGAAGGTCCGATCTACGCCGACGTCGTGATCTCGTCAGAACCGGACGGGACGGAAATCTGGCGCTGGCGGTCATGGGAACATTTCGATCTCGAAGATCCCAAAAACCGTTTCCGGCGCGGGCCGGGCCTTTGGATGCATCTCAACGCCATCGAGCTGGGCGGCGACGGCACTTTTACCGTGAGCGCGCGCTATTTCCATTCGGTCATGGTGATCGACCGGCACACAGGGGCGGTGCGCGAACGCTACAGTCCGGCGACAACGGGTACGGCTATCTACGGCCAACACGATCCGCGTCTCTTGCCGAACGGCAATATCCTTATCTTCGACAACGGTTGGGAACGCCCGGATTCGCATGCGTATTCGCGTGTCGTTGAATTCGAGCGCGGCAGCGGCAAGATCGTGTGGTCCTATGAGGACAAGCCGCGCACGAGTTTTTTCAGCTCGTATATTTCCGGTGTCGATCCGTGTCCTAACGGCAATGTGCTTGTCTGCGAAGGGCAGACGGGACGGTTGTTTCAGGTGACGCGCGACGGCGAGGTTGTGTGGGAATATATCAATCCGCATTTCGCGGAGTCAGCCGGCGTTTTTGACAACACCGTCTACCGGGCCCGCTTTTATATGCACGATCAGGTGGCGCATTTGCTGTGAAGGGCAGGCAGTCTTCCAGGACGTTGGACGCCGGACGCTGAAGGCGATCCGGGATCGCTCTCTTCAACAGGCAGGTCCCGGCTCTCCGCTGCGCTTTCTCCGGGACGACCGTCCGCTTCAAGCATTGCCCCGCTGTTCACGCCAGAAGCCGAGCTTCTGCTGCGACACGCGGTCGGAATAGCTGAACAGGCAGCATTCGCTGTCCGCTTCCAGCCGGAACGGCACCCAGCAGGGGACGGCGAAAATGTCGCGCGGCTTGAAGGCCATCTCCTTTTCGGCGCCCGGCTCGCCGGTGACGATTTTGCCCGTTCCTTCGACCGGCGAAAACACGATGTTCTCGGTCGTGCGGTAGCTCTCGGTCCGGAAACCTTTCGGCAGTAATTGCAGGAACGACGAAATGGTCGGCATGGCCGAACCGCCGCGTGTCGGGTCGATATATTCCAGTTTCACACCGTCGTAAGGATCGAGCTCGCCGTTCTTGCGCAAGGTTTCCAGCGCCTCGCGCGAGCGGGCGTATGGATAGTGGAAGATCGGCGATTCCGGCTTGTCCCAAGAGCCGGTCACCGGCCGCATGTTGGCGCCGTAGCGGGCGGAACTGTCGCCGGGCTGGCGGGTCTGCGGGGCGCGGTCGTCCGGGTAGGCCTCGAAGAACATCGCGCCGAAACAGCCGATAATCGGAATGTCGAGGCCGTCCATCCAGAAGAAGGGTTCGTCGCCATCGTGGCCGTGGTCGTGCCACGTCATCGACGGCGTTATGATAAAGTCGCCGGGTTCCATGAAGCTCTTCTCGCCCGAGACGGCGGTCCATGCGCCCTTGCCCTCCATGATGAAGCGCAGCGCGGAAGGCGTGTGCTTGTGGGCGGGTGCGCATTCGCCGGGCATGATCATCTGCAGGCCGGCGTAAAGGGATTCCAGGATTTTCGGCTGGCCGTCGAAGCCCGGGTTAACGAGATTGAGCACCCGCCGGTTGGCTTCCTTTGCCGTGATCAGCCCGCCCGCCTGCAGGAGCAACGGTTTCATCTCGTTATCGAAATCCCACAGATGCGGCTGCGCCCTGACGAATTTCTCCGGCAGCGGCGGCACGAGCGTTGTCGTCCACAGCGGCGAGAGGTGGCCGGTCTGCGCCACTTTGCCATAGAAGATTTCCCGCTCGGCGGTATTTGTCACCTGTTCCGTGCCCATGGCGCTCGCTCTCCTGCCTCCCGCGCGGCGTAACCGCCTTTTCGTTCGCGGCAATCCTAGCATAGATGGAAAGGCGCGCCATATCGCGCAATTGCAAAAGGCGGGCGCGCAAGGCATGAGGTAAGAAAGTTCAGGAGGAGCGCATACACATGGCGGAAAAGCTCGACACACCGGTGCTGGTTATCGGGGCAGGCCCGGTTGGCCTTGCAATGGCCGGCGACCTTGGCTGGCGCGGGCAAAGCTGCATCGTCGCCGAACAGACGGACGGCTCGATCTTTCAGCCGCGGCAGGATCTGGTAGGCGTGCGCACGATGGAATTCTGCCGCCGCTGGGGCATTGTCGAGGATGTGGTGAACTGCCCCTATCCGCGCGATTATCCGCAGGACAACATGTATATGGCGGGGCCGCTGGTCGGCGGCTGGGAAATCGGCCGCTACGTCGTTCCGCCGATGGGGCAGGACAAGCCGCCGCCGCAGAGCCCGCAAATCCGCGAGCGTTGTCCGCAGAACATGTTCGATCCGATTCTGGCGAAATTCGCCCGGTCGTTCGACAGCGTCAACATCTTGTATCGGCACAGGCTTGTCTCCTTCGCGCAGGACGAAACCGGCGTGACCGCAACGCTGGAAAATCTGGACAATGGCGATATCAAAACCGTAAGTGCGCAATATATGGTCGCATGCGACGGTGCCAATTCGCGCGTGCGGCGGGAACTGGGAATCGCGCAAAGCGGCCAGCCGGCGCTCACGTTCACGACCAATGTCATCTTCCGCTGCGACGGATTCGAGAAAATCCATGGCCGCAAGATCGGCTATCGCTTCATTTTCATTGACGGCGAGGGCACCTGGGCGACAATCGTCGCGATCGACGGCAAGGATCACTGGCGGTTTTCCATCATCCGCTCCGGCGACGGCAGCCGCGACCTTACCGAGGAGGAAGTGCGTGCGGCGATCCGCAAGGCAGTCGGCGTGGACTTCGACTACGAAATCGTGTCGATCATGCCGTGGACGCGGCGCGAACTCGTTGCCGACGAATACCGGCGCGGACGCATCTTTCTGGCAGGGGATTCAGCCCACGCCACGTCGCCGACCGGCGGCTTCGGCATGAACATGGGCGTCGGCGATACGGTCGACCTGACGTGGAAGCTTGATGCGGTCATGCGCGGATGGGGCGGGCCGAAGCTGCTCGCTTCCTATTTCGTCGAACGCCAGCCTGTCGCGACCCGCAATGTGCGAGAGGCGAGCGGCAATCTGGGCCGCATGCTGTCGCCGCAGCCGGGGCCGGATTTTCTGAAGGATACGCCGGAAGGCGAGGCCGAACGCACGCGCATCGGCAAGGATTTCGCCGAAGCGATGATGCGCGAGTGGCGGACGCTCGGCATTCATCTCGGCTACGTCTATGAGAACTCGCCGATCATCGTGCCGGATGGAACGCCTGCGCCGACGCTCGATCCGACGATTTACGAACAGACGGCGCGCCCCGGTTCGCGCGCGCCGCATGTCTGGCTGAAAGATGGGACGTCCACCATCGACTGGTACGGCAAAGGCTTTGTACTCGTGCGCATCGGCGCGGATGCGCCTGACGGGGCGGCCTTTGTGCAGGCGGCGCAGGATGCGGGCGTTCCCCTTGATATCGTTTCCTGCGACGAGCCGGATGTCGCGAAAGCCTACGAACGCAAGCTCGTTCTGGTGCGGCCGGACGGCCATTCCTGCTGGCGCGGCGACGCCATGCCGGCCGATGCGCGCAAGGTGCTGGACATCGCGCGCGGTGCTTGAAACCAAAGCCCTTGCACGCAAAAGCCCGGCCGCATGGCCGGGCTTCAATCGCTTTGCGGTGTTTGGCTATTTGCCGGCAACGCCTTTTTCGAGCATCGCCTTGAGAACGCCTTCGTCGGTCGCAGCCACGAGGCGCTCGACTTCCTTGCCCTTGACAAACAGCAGGAAGGTAGACCGGCGTGGCACCTTCCGCTGCACGGTGACGGGCTGACTTTTGAACGTATCCCAGTCGACGTTAACGAAAGTGATGGCCTGGTTGTATTTGGGTGAGCTCGCACGGAGCCGGGAGAGCACGCGATTTTGTTGCGCGCAGGTCGGTCACCAGGTCGACTTGTAATGGAGCAGGACGGTGTCGCCCTTGGCGATCGCCGCTTCGACAGGCCCGGCCTTGTACTGGACCGTGCCTTCCCCGGCTCTGGCCGGAACAGCGGTTGCCACCACAAGGGCAGAGGCAAACGCCGCAGCAAAAGACATTTTCACGATTGAAACTCCTTTCTTTTCACCGTGAGGCGGGTTGCGACCGCAATTACGCCGGAAACGACGAATTGCTTCGCATACCGCCACGATGCGCAACGAATTTGGTGCTGTCCAATCACAAGCCTGTGCGCATGACCGGTTGCGTCATGCAGGCCGTTTACCTTCCTCCATAGTCCGGTAAGCCCGGACGATGCATTTTCGTTGGCAATTTTGCGGAGGCGTAGGATAAGGCGTCGCGCGTGAGCTTCTGCCGCTGCAAGAGGATTTGATGTTCCGTTTCGCTTTATTTTTTTCCGCAGTCATTTTTTTCACGCAGCCCCTCACGTCAGCCGCAGGACAGGATTGCGCCCGTCCCGGCGCGCTCGGGGTCAGCCGGACGATTGCTGTCGGTGCGAAGGGCGGGCTGCACATCGGGCTGAAGAGCTATCCGCGGACGCTGTTCCTGAAAGACAAGGAAGTCGTTCTTACCTTCGATGACGGACCCCTGCCGGCGACGACCGGCAAGGTGCTGGATGCGCTCCGGGCCGAATGCGTCAAGGCGACATTTTTCCTGATCGGGCGCAATGCGCAGGCAAATCCGTCCATCGTGCGCCGGGAAATCGCCGAGGGTCACACGGTCGGCCATCATTCCTGGTCGCATCCGCCCGTGACCTTGCGCGGCTTGCCGGAAAACGGCGGCATCGAGGAAATCCGGCGCGGCATTGCGGCGGTCGAAATGGCCGCTTATGGAACGGTTTACGCTGGCGGGGCGGCGCGCGTGCCGTTTTTCCGGTTTCCCGGTTTTGCCGATACGCCGGCCACGAAAGCCTGGCTCGACAAGCGGGGCATTGGAGTGTTCGGCGCCGACCTCTGGGCGTCCGACTGGCAGCGCATGTCGCCGGAAGCAGAACTGCGGCTGGTCATGGGCCGGCTGGCGAAATCGCGCGGCGGCATAGTTCTGTTTCACGATACCCATCCATCGACGGCGGCGATGATGCCGGCCTTCCTGCGGGCGCTGAAAGCTGGAGGCTATCGCATTGTCCATCTTGTGCCGGCGGCGGACGCGCGTCCGTTGATTACCCAAGCACGGCCCGGCTGGCGTTCCGAAACGGAGGCGATCCTGTCGCGCATGAGGCCGCGGCCAGCCGCAAATAAGCATAGAGTGCGGATCAGCGATCCGGCGCGCTGACGTTTTGCGTCCAGCGCATGCGGACGACGGGCAGGCCGGAATTGGGATTGGTTCCCGTGGCGCCAGCCACAAATCCCTCGCGCCTGTAGAAGGCGACGGCGCGGTGGTTGTCGGCGTTGACATCCAAGCCGACGCAAGCGCCGCAACGCGCTTTCACTTCATCGAGCAACCGGCTGGCCGCGCCGGAGCCATGGGCTGCCGGCGCGACAGCTATCTGGTCCAGCCATTGCCTGTGCGGGTCGAGCAGGGCAAATCCAAGCAGGTCGCCAGCCTCGCCGTCCAACGTCAGCACGAGCGGCCATTCGCCGATGCGCTGCAACAGCCACGGCCGCCGCGCCTCGAAATCGATGCCCGGCATGGCGCGCGACCATGCGGCGACCCACAGATCGCTCATGGCGCTGCAAAGGGCGGCCGGCGGGACCGTGTGGGCCGAGATGCGGAATGCGTTTGCGTCTGGCATTGGATGTATTTCGCGGATCGTCATTTCCCGATCAAGTCCCTTCTATCGGCGCCGCCCGCCGGGCCGTCTGCCGGAATGTCTGCGGGACTTACTTCGGGTCTTGCCTCCGGCCTTGGCGGGCGCGGCTTTTTGCGCAATGATGGCGTTCAACCGGAGACCAATCCGGAATTGCGGGATTACACAGGAGAGGAAATGCCCGATCTTCGTTTCGAGGCGCCCGGCAGTCTGGCCGACGCAGTAAAATTGCTGGCGGCCTCCGCCGGTCCGGCGCGGGTGCTTGCCGGCGGCACCGACGTTATTGTCCAGATGGAAACCGATCTCATCGAGCCGGAACTTCTGGTCGATATCAAACGCATTCCGACGCTCAAGCGCATCGACAGGGAAAACGGCGGCTTTCGCATCGGCGCGGCGGTCAGCGGCATGGAAATGCTGGAACACGCAGAGCTTTGCGCAGCCTGGCCGGGTCTGATCGATGGCGTCAAGCTGATCGGATCGGTACAGGTGCGCGCCCGCGCGACGGTCGCAGGAAATCTCTGTAACGCTTCGCCGGGCGCAGACAGCGTGCCGCCTCTCGTCACGGCGGGAGCCATCGCCCATGTTATCGGTCCCGATGGCGAGCGCGATATTCCGGTCGAGCAGATACCTGCTGGCCCGGGCAAAACGTCGCTCGGCAAGGGCGAAGTGATTGAGTCGTTTTTGCTCCCCGCGCGTCCCAGGGGTTCGGGCGATGCCTATCTTCGCTTCACCCCGCGCACGGAGATGGATATCGCCGTCGTCGGCGTCGCGGTCAATCTGACGCTTGGGCCCGACGGGGTCTGCACCGCCGCGCGCGTCGCACTGGGGGCTGTTGCGCCGACAGTGCTTGTTCCGGAAGCCTGCGCAGCAGCGCTGATCGGCACGAAGGTGGACGAAGCCGCGCTCGACAAGCTGGCGGCCGCAGCTTCGGCCGCGTGCAAACCTATCGACGACAAGCGGGGCACGAAGGACTTCCGCATCAAGGTGGCGGGCGTGCTGGCGAAGCGCGTCGCGCAGAAGGCACTGGAACGCGCGAGGGCTGCGGCATGAGCAAGAAATATCACGTATCCTTGACTGTGAACGGCGACGAATACGAGTGCCTTGCCGAACCGCAGATGACGCTTCTGGACGTGCTGCGCGATGAACTCAAACTCACCGGCACGAAGGAAGGCTGCGCCACAGGCGATTGCGGCGCGTGCAGCGTGACGGTCGACGGCAGGCTTACCTGTTCGTGCCTGGTATTGGCGCCTGAACTCGAAGGCCGCAAGGTCGAGACGATCGAGGGCATGGCGAAAGGTGGCGTCCTGCATCCGTTGCAGCAGAAGTTTCTGGAGATGAACGGACTGCAATGCGGCATCTGCACGCCAGGCATTCTGGTGGCGGCAAAATCGCTGCTCGAACGCAATCCCGATCCCGACGAAACGGAAGTCCGCTACTGGCTGGCGGGCAATCTGTGCCGCTGCACCGGTTACGACAAGATCATCCGCGCGGTCATGGCCGCGGCCCAGGACATGAGAGGAGCCTGATCATGCACGACATTCTGGATAAGTCGGGCTTCAATCCCGATGCGCAGTACAAGGTGGTCGGAACCTCGCCGGTCAAACACGACGGTTACGACAAGGTAACCGGGCGGGCGAAATTCGCCGCCGATGCTTTCGCGCCCGGCATGCTCGTGGGCAAGGTGCTGCGCAGTCCGCATCCGCACGCGGTGCTGAAGAAGATAGACACGTCGAAGGCCGAAAAAGCCCCGGGCGTAAAGGCGATCATAACCCGCGACGACTTTCCCGAAAAGAAGGCCGGCACAGGCGCGGGCGACATGACGCGCATGGTGATTGCTCGCGAAAAAGTTCTCTGGGAAGGGCACCCGGTTGCTGCCGTCGCGGCCACCAGCGAACGCGCCGCGAAAAACGCTCTGAAGCTTATTGAAGTGGAATACGAGGTGCTGCCGTTCGTCATCGACGAAGTCGAGGCGATGAAGCCGGATGCGCCGGTGCTGCACGACTATCTGCGCACGAAGGGGGCGAGCGGGCCGGACGCCGAGCGGCCGACCAACATTATCGAGAAGAGCCTGCTCAAGCAGGGCGATATCGCCAAGGGTTTTGCTGCGGCCGACGTCGTGATCGAGCGGACGTTCGATTCCAAGCCCATGCATCAGGGCTATATCGAATTGCAGTCCTGTATCGCCAATTGCTCGGACGACGGACAGGTGGACCTGTGGTGCTGCACCCAGGCGCCCTGGGTTTATCGCGACCGGTTGACGGCGATCATGGATATCGATTCGTCCAAGATCAAAATCCAGCAGTCGGAACTTGGCGGCGGCTTTGGCGGCAAGACGACATTCTATATCGAACCTCTGGCGGTGGCGCTCTCGCGCAAGGCGAAGGCGGCCGTCAAGATGACGATGACGCGGGCGGAAGTCCTCAAGGGAACGGGACCCGTCTCGGGCACGCATTCGAAGATCAAGGTCGGCTGCACGAAGGACGGAAAGATCGTCGCAGCGCAGTCGGAACTGGTGTTCCAGACCGGACCCTATACCGGCTCGGCTTTCGTCAATGCGCAGCAGGCCATCTGGACGCGTTACGATATCCCGAACGTCGAGACGCTGTGCTACGAAGTCGCGTCCAACCGGCCGAAGGTGGCGTCGTTCCGTGCGCCCTGCGTGCCGCAGGTCATCTTCGGCGCGGAAGCCGTCATCACCGAACTGGCGCAGGCCATCGGTATGGACGAACTCGACTTCCGGCTGAAAAACGCAGTGGCGAAGGGCCACACGACGATCTACGGACAGAAGTTCGACGAGATCGGTCTCATCGAGACGATCGAGGCCGCCAAGGCCTGCGAGCATTACAATTCGCCGGTGCCGGAAGGGCAGGGGCGCGGGATCGCCTGCGGCTTCTGGTTCAATCGCGGCGGCGAAACCACCGGCACGATGAGCCTTGCGCCGGATGGCACGATCAACATCATCCTCGGCACCGCCGACGTCGCCGGTTCGCGCATGTCGATGGCGATGATGGCGGCCGAAGAATTCGGCATTCCGGTTGATCGCGTGCGCGCAACGCTCGCCGATACCAATGCGCTCGGATTCAATCGCGTCACGGCAGGCAGCCGCACGACGTTTTCGTCCGGCATGGTGGTTGTGAACAACGCGCGCCAGATCATCGGAGAATTATGCCGGCGCGCGGCAAAAATGTGGAAAGTGCCGGAGGACGGCGTTGTCTTCGAAGACGGCTTCTGCCGGCCGGCAAGTTCCAACGTCGGCGATTTCGAGCCGATGTCGATGAAGGAAATTTCCTCGAAGACGACTTACACGATGGGCGCGATTTCGGCACATTCGGAGATGAACGTCACCGGCGCAGGGCCGGGCTTTGCTGTGCATATCGTCGATGTGGACGTCGACAAGGAAACCGGATTCGTCGCCGTCAAGCGCTATACGATCGTCGAGGATGCCGGCAAGATGATCAATCCGATCCAGGTAGAGGGCCAGTTGCAGGGCGCAGCGGTGCAAGCCATCGGCTGGGCGCTGAACGAGGAATATGTCTACGGCGCGGACGGGCGTTTGCAGAACGCCGGTTTCCTCGACTACCGTATGCCGGTCGCTTCCGACGTGCCGATGATCGACACGGTGATTGTCGAAGTGCCGAACCCGAAGCATCCCTATGGCCTGCGCGGCGTTGGCGAAGTCCCGCTGACGCCGGGCCCCGCCGCTGTCGGCAGCGCGATCGCCAATGCCATCGGCGTTCGGCCGACATCGCTGCCGATGTCGCCGCCCAAGCTGCTGGCGTTGATGGAGCAGGGGCGCGCCTCGTAGCGTTCGAGCAAAGACGCCGGGGACAGCTCCCCGGCGCCGGGACCAGCTGCTGGAATCCAGGAGCTGCCTGTTCATCGCAGTCACTGCGCGGGCGGAATACTTCGCTTGTCGCGCGTCAGCCGCGTTCTTTTGCCAGACCTTTCTTGCGCCTGACCCTTCTCGCGACCGCCTTCGTCGAAGCAAACCTTGCCGGCCGGCCGCTGTACGGATGGAGCCCGACGCGCTGCTCGAACCGTTCTCACTGGAGTGGGAGCGGCAAGTGCAGAGGCGGACCCGGTTTTCCCTTCTCCTGCAGTCGGCGGGATCCGCGTCTCCTTAACAGGACACGTATGCTTCCGGCCCATAGTGGAAAATCCCGGCAAGATCGCTGCCGCTTGTTTCGCGCCGGGGCCGGAATGCGCGTGCGATCCGGTTTCAGTCAGAAATAGGCCTTGCTGGCGATGGCTGCGCCTTCGACGAGGGATTGCAGTTTTGCCCAAGCGATCTGCGGGTGCGATCTTCCTCCGAAGCCGCAGTCTGCGCCTGCTATGACGTTTTCCTTCCCGACAACATCTGCGTATCGCCCAATCCTCTGCGCGACAAGTTCCGGATGTTCAATCGTCTCCGTTGCATGACTGATGACGCCGGGAATCAATATTTTTCCGTCCGGCAATTTGACATCCTTCCACACAGCCCATTCATGTTCGTGCCGAACGTTGCCGCCTTCAATGAGATAGGCCTGCGCGTTGACACTCAACATGATGTCGACCATGTTTTTCAGTTCAATGTCGTAGGCGTGCGGACCATGCCAGGAGCCCCAGCACAGATGGTAGCGAATGCGGTCTTCCGGCAGTCCCTTCAAAGCGTGGTTCAGGGCTTCGCATCGCAATGCACAGTGTTTGCGAAATGCCTGCATCCCCATGTCCAGCCCGATGCGATCCCAAAGGGCCGGTAACCAGGCGTCGTCGACTTGCAAGATAAATCCCGCATCGACAATTGCCCTGTATTCCTCAGCCAGCGCATCGGCCAGAGCAAAGAGGAACTCTTCCTGGGATTTATAGTATTCGTTACGGCGATAGGGTTCGATGCTTGCCGGTGCGGTGGTGGTCAGGAACACGTTGTCCGTTCCCGCGATACTCTTTGTTATTGCGATCTCTCTGGCAAGCTCCGCGGAACCTGAATAGGCGATCGGTTTGGTCCCTACCCACATCTTTCGTCCGGAATGGCGCATTTGGCCGCCGGGATTGTAGAACAGAATGCCTTTCTCGGACGCATACTGGTAGTAGGCCGCGAAATCCTTGCGATCCTTGCCGCGCAGCAACAACGGCAATTCTCCTTCCGGCCAGTCCCGGGCTTCGAAACCATCGAACCTGTTTTCCACGAAGGACAGCCAATCGCCGCCCTTGGTGTATTCGCCTTCATTAACAACATCGATTCCGATGGCGCGTTGCTTGGCGACAACTTCATCGACAGTTTTGCCAAGATGCTTGTCGTCAGCCCAGTCTTCATCGCTCAAATGCGTAATGGTCGGCAACGAACCGACATGCGTTGTCAAAAAGCGATCATTGCTACGGTGCATCGGAGCGCCTCCCCATCCGCTTGTGCTGTCTCGCCGTCGCGAGAGATTTGAGTTCCCGATTGCCGGTCAGCTTAGGTTGAAGACGGGCTTCCGTCGAGAGGTTTTGACGTTGTCAAAATTGCATGTTGGCTGGGAGAATGGAGCGGGATAGGCTGCGCTCGCATCCATCGGGCCGTTGGGCGCCATTCAGGCGCCGGGCAATCGGCGCTGCGAAGAACGGGTTTGAGATGGTCCTGAATCTTCGTCAATTGCTTTACTACACGACTGCAGCGGAAATGGGCAATATAACCGCTGCGGCCGAGAAGCTGCATATTGCCCAACCCGCTCTTGCTACCCAGATAAAGGAACTTGAGAAACAACTCGATACACCTTTACTGACACGCCACTCGCGGGGTGTCCAAATGACCACTGCCGGACGGGTCTTGCTGGATCGCGCGAAGAAGCTGCTGGCCGAGGCGGAGGATATCGAGATTGCTCTGGCGGCTTTCAGCGATCCCGACACGATTCAACTTTCGCTTGGCATTTCACCGAGTTTGGCGCGCTTTCTGGGCACGAAGTTTGTGCTGAACGATTTGCTGAGAAGCCCGGGCGTTACGATCAATCTCATAGAAGATCGAAGTCCGGCGTTGCTTCGTTCGCTGGAAGCGGGAGTGCTGGATATTGCGCTTGCCTACGATGTCCCCGAGCGCAACACGATTTCACGCCATGCACTCGTTGAAGAAGACTATCTGTATGTCAGCGGTTCCAATGAATTTCCCCGTCAGTCCACGATCAGCTTTACAAGGGCGCTCAGGGGGAAGCTCATTCTCACGGGGGAAAGCGGCATGATCCGCAGCAGAATCGAACAGGAGGCCAAACGGCTGGCGCTAAGGCTGGAGCTGGCCTATGAGGTTCACTCCATTGATGCAACCAAGGCTTTGCTCTTCCGTGAACCAGTTGGCACTATCATTCCGTGGATCCTCGCGGCAAAAGAACTGAAAAGCGGGGAATTGTACGGCACACTGATCGATCGCCCGCATTTAGGCAGGGTTCTCTACGTCGTTGAGAAGTTCGGGCGAACACGCTATTCGAACAACGCGAAGATACAGGGAATGATCGGCAAAATTGCCGACGCCTTGTTGAAGGGCGCAGGCCGATATGCGCGGGCGCTCGACTAGACGGCGCCTCAGGCGTGATCCACAGTCTCGCCCTCTTGCTCTCATGTTCCGGCTTTGTCGAACTTTCCACCATAAGAAAATCCTATGTCAGCCATAGGTTTGTCATATTAGATTATGTCCAACGGTTGTTGTATCGTTTGCTCAATGAAAAGGCGGAATGGTTCGCAACAGGAGGCACGCTCATGGATTGGAAAAATCCGCGCAAGTGTCTGAATGAAGGGCTTGTTCCCGCGTTCTGCGCTGTCACTCTCTTGTGCGGGATGACAGGGAAAGCTTTCGCCGATGCAGCTTCGCTCGAGGCATTTTACAAGGGGCGCGAAGTCAGGCTGATCATCCACAGTACGACTGGTGGAGCCTATGATAGCTGGGCGCGTCTCATTGCGCCGTATCTTACCAAGTATCTCCCGGGCAATCCGTCCATTGTCGCAATCAACATGCCGGGTGCCGGTGGCATCATAGCTGCAAATCATCTCTACTTGCGTGCGCCGCGCGATGGCAGCGTGATCGGCATGATCGGACGCAACCTCCCGTATCAAGCTGTCATGAAGCTGAAAAACATCCGCTTCGATCCGGCGAAGTTCAACTGGATCGGTAGTCCCGAAAAAGGAAATACGGTTGCCCTTGCGCGTGGCGACGCCTCTGTAAAAAGCGCCGAAGAATTGTTCCAGAAGCAGTTGCTGGTAGGCGGGGCAGGCGCCGGCACGGCCGTGAGCCTGATGCCCATGATCTTGAACAAGCTGCTGGGAACCAAATTCAAGCTCGTAGAGGGGTATCGCGGGATGGGCGGGATCATTCTCGCGATGAAGAAGAACGAGGTACAGGGTGTCTTTGTAACTCTGACATCCGTCGAAACCGGATTTCCGGGAGAGCTGAAATCCGGCACTGTGCGTGTGCTCTTCAATATGGAGCAAAAGCCGGTCAAGGGGCTTGATGCGCCGTCGATCTTCAAGTTTGCAAAAACGGAACGGCAGCGGCGCCTGCTTTCCCTTCTCGCAGTTTCGAGCGAGATCGGCCGGCCGATGCTTGCACCGCCCGGCGTGCCGGCGGACCGTGTCGCAGCACTGCGGAAAGCATTTGACGCTGCAATGGCGGATCCGGAACTTGTCGCGCAGGCGAACAAGATCGGCTTGCCAATCACCTCAGTTGCGCCGGGTGAGGAATTGGAGAAGACTATAGCTGAACTGGTTGCGACACCGCCATCGCTGCTCCAGGAGATGAAGCAACTTTCAAAATTATAGGGCCAACACTGACAGACTATGGTTTTGTTCATGCTGCCTGGAATTGAGTGAAGGCCAATTCCAAACACAGGAGATGCCGGTGACGTTGCATTCCGTGGATCTGGATGGAAGCGAAGAGCAGGTTGGTGCATCCCGGGTCCGCGCATCCATCCGTAGCGAAAAGGACGCCCTGGACGCGGTTGGAAATCTGGCGGAACTCATCCGAAAGCACAGCCGGGCGGCCCGGGAAGAGCGCAGGCTGCATGCGGGGACGATTGAGGCGCTATCGGGCGTCGGTCTGTTTGATTTGATGACACCATTAAAATATGGCGGGAGCGAACTGGGTCTTGGGACGCTTGTGTCAACGACGGCGCGGATTGCAGAATGTTGTGGTTCGACCGCCTGGGTGTTCCAGGTGTTCGCCGGGCACAATTGGTTGATCAGCCTGTTCGCCGATGAGGCGCAAGCCGAGATATTTCAAAGTACCAACCCACTCAGTGCCTCCTGTACCCGCGCCGTGGGGGATATCCGGCGGGAGGGCGGAGGAGTATCTCTGCATGGTGTGCGGGGGCGCTTCTGCAGCGGTATCGATCATGCCGGCTGGATTGTGCTGGTCGCCAGAATTGAAGAGGGCGACGGCAACACTGCGCCGGGCATAATCATTGTGCCGCAGTCTTCTGCCGAGATAATCGACGATTGGCATACTTCGGGCATGCGTGGAACCGGGAGCAAGTCCTTCAGTATTGAGGAGCTGTTCGTTCCGGGGCATCGCGTCCTGTCGATGAAGACAATCGCGTCGGGGCAAGCGCCGGGTTTGGCCAGTCTGGACGCAGCGATTTATCGGGCGCCGTTTCCCCAGATATTGCCTTTACAACTGGCTGGTGCGCCACTGGGGCTCGCAAAAGCGGCAGTAAAAGTTTTTGTTGACGCGAAGGCGGAAAAGCTCGGCGCAGCAAGCGAGGTGGAACTCGCCGAACAGACGCCGACCTACCTGCTTGTTTCGGATGTCAGCGCCGAGATCGACGCTGCTTTCGCGCTTGTTCAGGCAGACTGCGACCTGATCGACAATGTGGGCGCACCCGAAAGCCTTACGCCGCTGAATCGCGCCAGATATATCCGCAACGTATCGCACGCGATCCAGAAATGCCGCGCCGCCGTCAACCGTCTGTATGAAGCAAGTGGTGGAAGCGCGATCTACGCGACACATGGATTGAACAGCATATGGTGCGACATCAATGCAGGCGCTGCGCATGCAGCCTTCCAGACTGAGCGTGGGGGCACGATGTATGGCCGGGAGATACTTGGTTTGCCTCCAAGTCCCAGTTTCCGCATCGGCCAGTAGAACCGGGGCCTGGTATTTCTGAAAACGGGAGGAACGGGATGACTGCAATGTGTTTGTCGACGAATGGTCCCGCCGTTTGTGAGGTTGACCGCGAGCCCGATCGCATACTGGTCGCGACGTTGAAGGGTGTTATCGCACTCGAACGCAGTTCCGGCGGGGTGATGTGGGAACGTGCCGGGAGCGCTTTGGGCGAGGCGCATATCAGCTCACTCATGCTGCCGGGTGATCAGGGCGCGGTTTTCGCGGGCGCACATAGCGGCGGGCTCTATAGGAGCGCCGATGAGGGGAGGATCTGGGCGAGTGTTGCCGACGAACTGAAGGACAGGCATATTTTCAGCCTCGACTTTTGCAACTATAAAAGCGGTAGTGTTCTGTATGCCGGTACGGAGCCTGTTTCTCTGCTGCGCAGCGAGGATAATGGCCTGTCATGGCAGGAACTTCCGGCAATCGGAAAAGTGCCGGGCAACGACAAGTGGACGTTCCCGCCTCCACCGCATTTGGCCCACACCAAGTGTTTCCTGTTTGAACCTGAAGATCCTGATACGATCTATGCCGGCGTGGAACAGGGCGCGCTGCTAAAATCCAACGACAGTGGCGAAAGCTGGCGCGAACTCGACAGCTTCTATAGTCGCGATCATGTCTGGTACAAGGATATTCACAGAATAGTTCGTGACCCGATAGCGTTCGACCGCTTGTATCTTGTTACGGGAATGGGCTTGTTCGTCTCGTCCGATAGAGGCGAAACGTGGGAGCATCTTACGGGCATAGATGATTCCATCGGCTACCCGGATCAGCTGATTTTTCTCGAAGGAGGAAAGAGCATGCTGATGTCCGGCGCGCATCGCGATCCGAGCAGTTGGCGACGGTCACATCAGGCGCATGGAACGGTCCTGCGTTCCGAAGATGGCGGCCGCTCGTGGGTGCATTCCGACAACGGGCTTCCCAAGCAGGGCCGTGCAAATATCGAGGCATTCAATGCAGCAAGGTTCCCGGGCGGAATGCTGCTGCTTTGCGCCAACACGGATGGCGAGGTGTACGCCAGTTCCGATCAGGCAACGAGCTGGCGCAAGATTGCGGACGGTTTGCCGCCGATCTCAAAAGTCGGACATTACCGGAACCTGCAGGAGGCGATAGCGTGATCCGACAACTGGCTCGCACAGGCGAACCGGCAAAGCATAAACACAGACATAGCAGGGAGGAAAACATGAAAACCAACGGCTACCAGATTCTGGCTGCGGTGTTCGTCCTGGCGGGTACGACATTGCACGCTTCGGCGCAACAAACACGGTTGACGATGACATCCCTCAGTCCGGCAAAGACTCCCAACAGCAAGTACTTCAACGAGTGGGCGGAAAGAGTTAACAAGGCAAGCGATGGCACACTGCGGATAGTGGTCCGGGACGGCACTACACTTGCGAACTTTCGCAATTCCTACGACCGGACAATGAGCGATGCTGTGCAGATCGGCTGGGCTATTCACGGACTTGTTGCCGGCAAATTCCCAAAGACCGCGGTTTCGGGATTGCCCTTTTTGTCCGACGACAACGGCCGCTGTTCGGCGACGCTCTGGAAGCTCTACAAGTCAGGGCTGGTTGATAGCGAGTACAAGGATGTCGTGCCGATCATGTTTGCTTGTCTGGGTTCTGCTGGTCTCCATTTCAACAGAAAGCCCGCCTCGATCACCGATCTCTCTGGTATGAAAATCAGGGTGAATGGAAAGGAACCAAGTGAATTGGTGCGGCTGCTTGGTGGTGCGTCCATTTCGCTGCCGGGGGGTGCGATGTACGAGGCGCTTCAGCGGCGGACGATTGACGGGATTGTGACCTCATGGTCAGCCTTCGCACCGTACAAGCTGCAGGAAGTGACCAATTATCACATCGAAGTTCCGATAGGCCAGTCTTCCAGCATGTTCTTCATGTCGAAGAAGAAGTTTGACGCACTTCCCGAAAAGGCACGGAAGGCATTGCTCGATAACGGTGGCGAAAAGCAATCGATAGCTTTGGGTCAGTTTTTCGGCGGCCAGGGAGATGGAGTTCGCGCTGCGGTAGTCAAGAGCGGGAAGCATGAAATTGTCAAGCCGACGCCTGATCAGGAAAAAGTTTGGCGTGACAAGGTTGCCGGGCTTCACGCCGATTGGGCGAAGAGCGTGCCGGATGGAGGCAAGCTGATCGATACCTATCGATCGCTCTATGCCGAAACGAAGTAGGCAGGGGATTGGCAACATGCTCCGCAGTACGGAAAGGATATTGACGACACATGTCGGAAGCCTCCCGAGACCTGACGAACTGATCAGATTGCTTCAGGCACGTCAGTTCGGGGAACCGGAAAGTGATGAGGGCAAGTTGATGGAGGCCTGCAAGGCCTCCATAGCCGGCGTGGTTGGACGGCAGAAGAAGATTGGAATCGATTTCATCAACGATGGGGAACATTCGAAGATCAGCTTCTCGTCCTACGCGCAGTTGCGGCTGTCCGGGCTTGCGCCCAATCCGGAGAAGGCTGGTTTTCGAGGCGAGACGCGGGATTCTGCCGCGTTCGCAGCCGTGTATAAGGAACTGGGGGAGATATACGGAGCGCGGGTAAAGCAGCGAGGGTTTCCACGTCCCATGGCGAACATGGCCTGCGTTGGGCCAATCAAGTTCATTGGGGAAGCGCAGGTCGACAGCGACATTGCTATGCTGTCTGCGGCATTGGGTGACACGCCGCGCGAACATGCGTTCATGACGGCAATTTCTCCGACCAATCTCGAATTGTATTATCCCAATCGCTATTATAATTCGGACGAGGAATATCTTGCCGCATTGTCCGAAGCGATGAATCAGGAATACAGGCGCATCGTCGACGCCGGGTTTCTTTTGCAGATCGACGATCCCCGCCTGATTACGCACTACAATCGCAGTCCCGGAATAGATCTAGCGGAGAACCGGCGTTTCATAGCCCAGCGTGTTGAGGCGTTGAACTATTCCCTGAAGGGCATTCCAGAGGAAAAGGTGCGGTTTCATACCTGCTACAGCGTCAACGTCGCGCCGCGCGTGCACGATCTCGAGCTTCGGCACTATGTCGACCAGATGTTCGAGATCAAGGCGCAGGCGTATTCGATAGAGGCGTCCAATCCGCGGCACGAGCACGAGTGGCAGGTGTTCGAAGAAGCCAGGCTCCCGGCGGGCAAAATACTGGTGCCCGGGGTTGTGACACATTGTTCGACAATCGTGGAACATCCGGAGCTGGTTGCCCAGCGTTTGGTGCGATTTGCCCGCGTCGTCGGGCGGGAGAATGTGATTGCCTCCAACGATTGTGGTTTTGCGACTTCCGCCGCAGGTGATGAAGTTCATGCCGATGTCGGTTGGGCAAAATTGGAGGCGCTTGTGGAAGGGGCGAATATCGCGACCAAGGTACTCTGGGGATAGCGAAACCGATGACGGCCTTCATGTTGCACGTGTTGCCCTGCTACGTTGTCGAGGCTCGCCGTGTTCTAGGGCGCTGTGACATATTGCTGTCGTGCATTGGGCATGCAGGGAGCTGCTGCGCGGAATATGGCCGTGCCGGGAACTCCCCCGGCGGCGCTTCGGTGCCGAAATGAATGACGCCGGCATCCCCGCAGAAGCAACTGCGCCCGAAATTGGTGTTATACAGAGACTTCGCGCGCAAACCATTGTCTGGACCCGGCCGATCGCCTTCGTTGGCATTATCGGGATGTTCGTGGCAGCTACTGCAACAGTGCTCGATGTTCTTGTTCGTTGGCTGGCGAATGCCGCGGTGCCGGCATTGAACGAGATCGTGGCGTTGGCTTTTGCGGTTGCTATTACAGCTTGCTTGCCGTCCGGCCTGGCAGCCGGGGTGGGGATCACGATCGATATACTGGAGCGTTTCGCCAGCCGTAAATTGTCTGTCGCCATGAAGGCGTTTGGCGGCCTTTGCCTGCTGTGCGTCTTCGGCATTCTGACGTGGCGTATGGGTAACTACGCTCAGGCATTGTACGCGGAAGGCCGCACCACGGTTATTTTGCTCATTCCGCGCGCGCCATTCATATGGGCGTCAACGATCCTGCTTGGCATTGCAACTGCGGTGCAACTGGTCGCCGTCGCAAGACAGGTGGAGGAGTTTAGCGGCGTTCAGGAGAAGATTGAGTGGCGCGCGGCAGATATGTTCCTCGTGTTGATGTTGCTGTTTACAGGCAGCGCTTGTGTTTTGCTCATGGTCGAATGGCAGGAAGTCAGCTACTGGTGCCAGGACAATCCGGTGAAGGCGGTGTTGATCGCATTTGGATGCATGTGGCTGTTGCTGCTTATGCTGCTGCCACTCGCGGCTGTACTGGCGATCGTCGGGCTGATCGGATCAAGTCTGTTGCTGAGTAGCGAAGCGACGTTGAGTGCATTTGCCACCGAGGCAGAAGGATTTCTCGCAAACTATCAAGTAGCCACTTTGCCCATGTTCCTGATGATGGGCAGCTTTGCTGCGGTTTCGGGCATAGCCGACGATATCTACAGCTTGGCTCAGGCAGTGCTTGGGCGATTTCGCGGTGGCCTTGCGATGGCGACGATTGGCGGCTGTGCGGGATTTGGCGCTGTTACAGGCTCTTCGTTGGCAACTGTCGCGACGTTCGGCCGGGTCGCGCTGCCGCAGATGGACGCGCGCCGCTACGCTCCGGAGTTCGCGGCGGGTTGCGTTGCGGCCGGCGGCACATTGGGGGCCCTTATTCCGCCTTCCGGCGCCCTGATTATATTTGCCCTGCTCACAGAAGCGTCCATCGGTCAATTGTTCGTTGCGGCAGTGATACCGGGTTTGCTTGCGGTCTTGTTCTACCTGCTTGCTATCGTCGTCGCCGTTCGTGTCCGGCCTTCGCTAGCGCCTCCACGGGAACGCCCGCCGGCCGGCGAGATCGGAAAGGCTGTCAGGAACTGTGGTCCGGTAGCGTTGCTCTTTGGAACCGTGATTGGCGGTATGTATTCCGGCATATTCACCGCCACGGAGGCGGCGGCCGTTGGCGCAATTGGCGCATTTCTCCTTGCTTTAATTCGCGGACGATTGAACCGGGAGCGGTTCTGGGATGTCATGAGCGAGACGACTCTTTCCACCGCGCTCATATACTCGCTGATATTCGGCGTGTTGATATTTTCGTTTTTCGTTGCCGCCAGCGCACTGCCCGAACGCGCAACCGAGTTTATAGGCGCGTTAACGCTTCCTCCGATCCTAGTGCTGATCGTGATACTGGTCTGTTATCTACTGCTTGGCTGTATAATGGATTCGTTCACTGTAATGATTGTGACTGTCCCGATCATTACGCCGGTTGTGCTGTCGATGGGATACGACATGCTCTGGTGGGGAGTCGTGAATCTGATTGTCGTTGAGGTGGGGCTGATAACTCCGCCGTTTGGACTCCATCTGTTTGTGCTCAAGAGCATGCTACCCGGAGTATCGCTGGTGCGAATGTATCAAGGCGTTCTTCCGTTCTGTCTCGCGGACTTCTTCAAGCTTGTCGTGTTGGTCGCTTTTCCGGTTCTCACGCTTTGGCTGCCGTCGACAATGGCCAGATAATCCAAGCCGAATGAGGCATGAAAATGAGCAAGATCGTTTATCGGGCGGACCACGGAGGAAGTCTTGTTCGTCCCCAAGCGCTTCGCGATGCGCGGCTGGCCTACCGGCGCGGAAGCCTGTCGGCTGAAGAGCTTGAAAGGGCTGAAGATGATGCGATTCTTGCCGCCATCGATCTGCAAAAGCAAGTTGGCATGCCCATATTCAGCGATGGTGAGTTCAGGCGCGACTTCTGGTTGTCGGCCGTGTCGGAGGAATATTTCGAGGGGCTTACCAATGAAGGAATGGACCTTGTGAAGCATCCGTTCCTGAAAGGGAAAGCTATAGAGAACAGCGATATTCTCGTGCCACCCAATCCAATCGCGACCGGCAAGCTCGCGCGAAGGAAGCGGATAACCGACCGTGAAGCTGCGTTCCTGAAAGCCAATTCGCCTGGCCCCTATAAACTTACTCTGCCCAGTCCCGTAACGCTCGCCCCGACAGCCTACCGAAAAGGCGTAAGCGACCGGGTTTATTCCAGCTGGCACGATTTGTTTGCCGCGTATACGGATCTTGTAGCAGAAGAGGTTCGCGATATGGCGCGTGACGGTGTCGCCTATTTGCAACTGGATGCGCCCCATTATGCGCGCTACCTGCTTCCAGACCGGCGCGCAAGTCTCAGGAAGTTCGACATCGACTTCGATGAGGAACTCGATGTTTCCATCAAGGCCGAAAACAAGTGCCTGGCTGCGGGGTCCGGACCTGGCAGGGTTACGGCCGTGCACATTTGTCTGGGTACGTTCATCCTTGGCGCGCAGGGTCCGCTCGGCGGTGCGGGAGCGTATGAATCCGAATTGCTTGGGCGGATGATCGGCGAATTGAATGCAGATGTATTTCTGATCGAGTTTTCCGAACGAACTGGCGGTGCCGATGCTTTACGGCATATTCCTGCAAACAAGAATATCTGTCTGGGTATTCCAAACACGCGTGATCCTCAGGTGGAGGCTGTTGATTTTATCCAGCGTCGCGTGGAAGAAGCTGCAAAACATGTCTCAGTGGATTGTTTAAGCATATCTCCCAATTGCGGATTCTCCGGCGGCGCCGCCAGGACATGGATTGACGAGGAGACGCAGAAGCGAAAGTTGGCGAATGTAGTGGAGGCCGCTGAGCGGATCTGGGGCAGGGTGGTGGAGCCCTAGTGGTGCTGCTTTGCCAGCACTGTCCGGCCACCGGGAGTTCACGCGGCAGAGGATCAAACCCTCAGTGGCAAGTTGCCTGTCTGCGCCGTCTGTCTGGCAATCCAAGGTGGACCAGTTCGATATGCCGTCGAATGTTTTCTTTGGCCAGAAGGCGTGACCGACAATGTCGCCGCAAAGTTCAATGCAAGTCTACGCAAGGCGCAATCCAGTTGCAGGATAGTCGGTGATGAAGGAATGCGCGGGGGCATGCGCCAGGAACAGTGGCAATCGTGCTGCCACCGCGGCCGCCTGAGGTGTCACCCCGCAAGCCCAGAAGACCGGAGTGAGTTCTGGTGGGCAAGGCCCTACCGCTCCGCCGAAGAGCGGCTGCTCGAGGTTGGCGCCGATAGTTGCCGGATCGCCGATGTGGATCGGGGCTCCGTGATTGAACGGGAAGCGGGCGCTGATTTGCGTCGCGATGATGGATTGTGCCGGTGTCAGCCAGCGCATCGTGACGACAAGCGGGCCTTGAAAGATACCGGCGGGCGCAGTCGGTACGCGTGTGTTGAGGACCCAGCGATGCCGGTCTGTCGGTACGCCGGCTTCTTCCAAAGCGCCATCGAAGGTGATGCCGGAGCCGATGAGGAACGTCGTAAGATCGTCGCGCCATAGGGCGTGAATGTCCGTGACATCGTCCTCACGAACGCCATCGCGATAGATCGCGTATTTCGCGCAATCCGTTCTTACGTCGGCATCGATGCAGAGCCTGCGCGGGTATGGATCGCCCGGCTCCAGCACTTCGAGCACCGGACAGGCGCGCTGGTTGCGCTGGCAATATAGCAGAAAATCGAAGGCGTAAGCCTTCGGCAGGATGGCGAGATTGCATTGTACGAAGCCATGCGCCAGCCCGCGGCTTGTGCCGGAAAGTTCTCCGGACCGGATTTTGCGGCGCACCGAGACGCTTTCGCCCCCAGAATCGAGCGGATGTGACGGAGCCGGCGGAAAGGAGAGGTCAGGAAACAGAACGTCGCTGGTATCTTGCATCGCCACGTTTTCTCCGGTCAATCCTCCAGCATGGCTTCGTATATTTGTGCGAAGCCGCTGCGGTCGGACGTGAAGACAATCCGCTTGCCATCGGGCGAAAAGCGCGGATGCGGATGGGTATGCTGGCGGGCCTGCACTTCGACGGGCCCATCGTTATATGGAAATGGTCCGGCCCAGTGCGCCCCTTCGGAGGTCGCCTGCGAAGCACAAACGAAGTGTGCACGGCTCTCTCCGGCCTGCAGAGGAATTATGTGCAGGCCTTGATCGGGAAAATTCGTATCGCATACGAAGCGCTGACCTGAATCGTCGGGAGCTGCATGCCAGGCAGGAAACCGGGACAACCACCGCGCCTCGCCACGCGTTTCGTCAATCAGCCTGTAACCACGCGCCCAATCGACAAACGCGACCTGTTTCAAGCCCGGAACCCAGACTTCGTGTGTGACCCATTGCATGGCATCTTCGCGCGCATAGAGCCGCCGGTTCTTCGCACCGGACCGGTCTGTCAACCACACCCGGTCCGTCAGCGGCCCCGCATAGAGGATAAGGTCATCGTCGTCCGGACAGAATTGCGGATGTCCGATCGTATCGCGTTCGATGATAACGCTGTTTGCGCCCGTCGCGGTGTCCACAAGTACGAAGCGCGTGATATTACCGTTGCGCACCGGGATCGCCCACCAACGGCCGTTGGCGCTAAGCGCTGTCGTGCCCATTGCAGCGCCAACCATGCCCTTCTCGCGCATTTCAGCTGTGCCGAAGTCGGCCAGTTGCATCTCTTCAAACGACTGCGTGTCGGTGCGCCATGCGGCGGCTCCTGCCGTGTAATATACGTAGCGGCCATCGCGCGAGGCGATCAGCGACCATTCCGCGATATCCGGACGGTCGGTTATCTGCACCAGATCGCCGCTTGCAATATCTTCGAAGTAGATCTGCGGTGTGCCGCTGCGCCATGAAACGAAGAAAAGCTTCTTCATCGCCGCATCGTAGGCGGGCACGAAGAAAAACGGATGGTGATGCACGCTTGGATGCGCTGTCACCTGACGCACGCGCCGGCCGGACAACTCATCTATGAGCCAACGCGCCTCAGGTTGGAAATGCGCGCCCCGGCTCATGCGCCGACCTGCACGGGCGTGCGCCCGGTCTTGCCCTGTGGACCGTACCAGAACCAAACCAACAGCAGTGTGCCCAGCCCTAGACCTATGCCCCAGGCCAGCGTTCCGGTGGGCGCAAGTACCGCGGTCAATCCGAGCAGGGCTGCTGCTCCGCGCTCCACATTCGAAAGCCGCCGGCGCCAATAACCGCCAAGCGATACTGCCCAGATCGTCGTCGCCAGAAACAGACCCGCAGAGACATAGGCGATCTTTGCGTAAGAGCCCGTGAAAAGCACCGCCTCGTCATAAATGAAACTGAATGGCACGAAGAACGCAACCGCTGAAAGACCAAATGCGGCCATGCTCGTGCGCATCACTCCGCCGCCGGACAGACCCGCAGCAGCATAGGCTGCAAGTGCTACGGGCGGTGTCACCATCGATAGCACGCAGTAATAGAAGATGAAGAAATGCGCCGACAATGCGCTGATGCCATAGCCCTTGAGCGCGGGAACATACAGTACTGCGCCGATGATATAGGCTGCAACCGTCGGCAGTCCCATGCCCATGATGATGCAGCCGAGGATTACCAGAACGAGCGATCCGATTGCGGTGCCGCCGCTGGCTCCAATCATGGCGCCGGCAAATTTGAGCGCGAGATTTGATTGCACAGAAACGGCGATGATGATGCCGATGGCGGCAATTGGAACTGCGATTTCGGCTACCTGTTTCGTCGCATCGCGGATCGCCTCCAGCACGGCGTCAAGCGACATGAACGTGGAGCGGTGCAGAAACGCCGCAAGCAAACTGGCGACAGTCGCCTGCACGGCGGCATATTGCGCCGAATACCCCCACATGAGCGAACCGATCAGAATGAGAGGCGGCAACAGCAAATGCAGACGCGGCATGATCCGTGCGATGTTCTGCATATCGCTCTCCGGCAAGCGTTCTGTGCCGTCGCGGCGCGATGAAAGATCAGCGATAAGGTAAAGCGAAAGATAAAATGCAACTGCGGGAATGAGACCGGCCAGCGCTATGCGCGCGTATGGCACGTTCAACAGCTCGGCCATCACGAAAGCTGCAACGCCCATGATCGGCGGCATGAGCTGGCCGCCGGTAGATGCTATCGCTTCGTAGGCGCCGGCGCGTTCCGCAGACAGGCCGCATCGCCGCATCAACGGTATCGTGAATACACCCGTTGCGGTTACATTAGCGACAGCGCTGCCGGAGATGGTGCCCATGAGGCTGCTGGAAATGATCGCCGCCTTGGGCGCTCCACCCGTAGCGCGCCCGGCAAGACGCAGGGCTACGTCGATAAACAATTGTCCTCCGCCGACCGCTGCATAAATCGATCCGAAAATGATGAAGTAGAATACGAATTGCGCTGACGTTGCAGTCGTGACGCCGAGTATGCCGGTCGTCGTCATGGTCATGATCTCGACCGTCTCGGGAATTCCGAAACCGCGGAAATAAAGCCAGGAGGGCATATAGGGACCAAGGGGGACGTAGAGCAAAAAGATGGCGATCACTATGAAGAGAACCATGCCAACGGCCCTTCGTACACCTTCCATCAACAGCACGAACAATACGGCGGCGGCAGCGATATCGACCGGCAGTATCTCCGAGACGTTCTCGATGCGTGTCGAAAGACGTTCGCCTTCTATCAGGTAATAAGCAGCGATACCGGCAACGCCGGCCAGAAGCAGGCCGTCGACAACCCGGCCGGCAAGCCGCAGACCTCCCTGCCACCGCAATGGCCGCCACAGGAACAGAAGCGCCATTGCGAAGATGAGATGCACGGGCCGTTCGAACAGCGGTTGCTGCGGATGCAACAGGATCCAGACCTGAAATGCAATGAACGCGACGCCAAGCCAGAGGCGCAAATCCATAAAGCGGCGCATCGACGTAGCCCTTCCTCGCCCCTGTATCGCAACGCCGGGCGCGATGCCCGGCGTTGTTTTGCTTTGCGGCTATTTTAGCCAGCCGCGTTCCTTGTAGTATTTTGCTGCGCCAGGATGGAGCGGCAGACCGGTCGATTCCGGCTTCCATGCATTCTCCGGATTGAAGCGCTTCCAGGCCGCATGGGCATCCCCCAGTTTTGCTGCGTTTTCGATGAGTGTTTTTGTGATGGCATAGGCGTCCGCATCGGAAAGGGCGGCATTGGCGATCAGCACCGTACCGAGGTCAGCGCCCGTATTGCTGGCTGACTGCCCCTTGAACCATTTGGGTCCGTATTTGCCGGGGTTCAGTCCGCCCTTGGCAAGAGCCGCAAGGCTTTCCTTGGGCAGATCGACAAAGCGCACATCGCCCGTCAAAGCGACTTCGGTGATCGTCGGATGCCCCTTGATGATCGTATCGACATACACGTCGGCCTTGCCGTTGCGGATCACTTCGGGAATCTGTGGCGTGGCAACCTGGATGATTTCACCGCCGTCCTTCTTGATCTTGTCGCGGCTCGAGCCTAGTGACTTCAGGATGATATCTACTGCAGGACCTGCCGCAGAACCCGGCGGCTTAAGCACGATTCTCACAGGTTTGCCGGATTTTATAATGGCACCCAGATCGTCTGTGCCCATCTTCTTGATGAAGTCCTCGCGCACCATGACGCCGACATAGACGGAATTCAGGCCGCCAACCAGCGCGCGGATTTTATCAGCCTTTCTGCCCTTGTAGATATCGTCGCCGTCCTTGGCCCAAACGGCCGTAGCGACGTTGCTCAGTGCGACTTCGGCTCTTCCTGCCTGCACCACCATCGGATTGGCAACACCGCCACCGCGCGCAATGATTTCGATGTTAGTGCCTTTCATGTTCGGTTCGAGCAGCTTTTCCAGCGTTGCCGCGAAAACGTACCAGGCCGATCCGGTCTGCATCGCGCCAATGCGGATATCCTTTGCCGTTGCCGGCACGGCGGTCATGCCGGCAAGTGCAGTGAATGCGGCTGCGGCCGCAAACAGTCGTAGCTTTGCTTTCATGATTGTTCCCTCCATCAAAGTCTGGCGTGCGGATAGGATACTCCGCCTGTCACCTTCAGCGCTTGCGCAATGTTTCGTGCGGCGGCAAGCGCGGGGCCGAGCGCACGATCACGAAATTCTTCGGCAGGCGTGCGCATCGCAAGCCCGGTGATACTTATGGCGGCCAATGGCCGTCCGCCCGCATCGAGAACGGGTACGGCAAGCACACGCAACCCGTTCGCGAAATAGGAATCGCGCAATGCGTAACCCTTCTTCCTGACCTCGGTCAGGGAGGCATGCAGTTCGCGGTCTCCCAGCGGCACAGGCGGCATGTCGGCGCTGCGCGACGGCGTGGCCAGGACTTGCCGGAGTTCGGCCTGGGGCATAAACGCCAGCACCGCATGGCCAATGGCGCTGCAATGGGCCGGTATCGTGCTGCCAATGCGGATTTCCACTCCCAGCCGGTCATTACCGGCGCGCACGCGTTCCACATATAGAACGTCGCCGCCTACCAGCACGCCAAGACTGGCGGCTTCATGCACTTCGCTGACCAGCGCGTGCAACACCGGACGCGCAAGATCGGAAATGGAATGGCGTGACAATGCGCGAAAGCCGAGATCCAGCACCTTCAACGTGAGCCTGAAAAGCCTGGTCCCTTCGACTTTCTCGACGTAACCATGCGTCACAAGCGTATTGAGAAGCCGGTACGTTGTGCCCGGATCGAGGCCCGACAATTGCGCCGCCTCGCTTAGTGTCAGTTCGGGACGCTCGGCCGAAAACGCCTCAAGGACCTTGAGACCCTTGATGAGGGAATTGACGAGACTGCGGGCGTCTGCTGCGGGCGCGGAGACGGACACAGAGCCGCCGGCAAGTCCACGCTTGCCAGCGCTTGTTTGCTCCCTGCCTGCCGTCCTCGCCATGCCTTTGCGTCCTCTCCGCCACACTGTCGTTCTGCCGCAGCGTCTCGCGCCGGGCCGTTTCAGTCAACTGTCCGTTCGCAAACGGCTCATTACGCTGTCCCTGCTTCCATAGCGGCCTTCCGCTGCGCGCGAATTTGCGCGCGCAAGTTGCCGGTAGCAACCTTGTCCACATTGCCGTCGACGCCTATTGCAAGGCCATAGACATCGCGGGCCACGACTTCGCTGATATATTCCTGCTTAAGATCGTTCGCGACGATCTCGGGATCCCGGTCCAGCGGGTCGCCAAAGCCGCCGCCGCCGCCCGATTGCGCTAGGAATGCATCGCCTGCTCGCAAGCGGTCGCCCAGAAGCTTCGCATTCTCTGGCTCCGGCAGCCATTCGCTGCCACGGCGGACGCGCACCACGTTGCCCATCGCATCGTGACCGCCTTCCAGGCCCCAGGGCCTGCAGTGCATGCGGTCGACGCGTGACGTGATGGTCATCGGCGCCAGCGCCTGCATGCACATTTCGACGCCCAGCCCCCCACGCTTCAGACCCGCGCCGCCGCTGTCGTTGCGCAACCGGAAATACTCGATGAGAAACGGATACTTTGTTTCAAGCTGCTCGATAGGCGAATTGTGTGTGTCGCCATCGTTTATGCAAACTGTCGCGGAAATGCCGTCTTCATTCTTCTTTGCGCCCCAGCCGCCTCCGAGCGGGCCAATACCGGCAATGTAGAACTTGCCGTCCTTTGGCGAAAGGCCGTGGAAATAGGTCATCAGCAAGTCGGCGTGATGGCCTGCAATGACACGGTCGGGCATCGCCGGAGCGAGCGCCTTGAATATCGTGTCGATGACAGTCATCGGAAACGTCATCCAGACCCGCATGGGGAAGGGACGTTCGGCGCTGATGACGCGGCCTTTCGGCACGATCACATCGAGCGAACGGAAGCTGCCGTCATTGACGGGATATTCGGTTGGTGTCGTCAGACACTTGTAGGCGACCTGCGCACAGGCAATGCCTGTTGTGATACCCGAATTGTAAAAGCCGCGCACCTGCGCACCGACATCCGTCAGGTCGACCGTCATACGTTCGCCCTTGACTTCGACTCTTACCTTGATCGGAATTCGCTGGCCGATGTCGAGGCCATCGTCGTCCATGAAGCTTTCCGCTTCGTAGACGCCGTCGGGAATGTTGAGGGTATTTGCTCTGGCTTGCGCTTCTGTCTGATCCATGATCGAGGCGATGGCGGAAAGAACTTCGTGTCTGCCGTAGCGTTTGACCAGTTCGGAGAAACCCCGTTCGCCGGTCGTGATAGCTGTTATCTGCGCACGGAGATCTCCCATGGCCCGCTCGGGCATGCGCACGTTCATGGCAATGATATCGACGAGTTCCTCATTCACAACCCCTTCTCGCCGGTATTTCACGATCGGAATCTGAATGCCTTCGGAATAGATGTCTGTCGTGATCTGACCAATGGAGCCGCCAACATCGAGCCAATGGGCCATGCAGCAGGCAAAAGCGACAATCTCGCCGTCGTGAAATACCGGAATTGTGAAGGTGAAATGATTGAGATGGCTGCCGGTAATATAGGCGTCATTGGTGACGAGTATGTCGCCCGGCTTGATGCCTTCGAGCCCGTATTTCGCGATCTTTGCTTTGACCGTTTCCGCCATGCCGCGAATGAACATCGGCAACCCGAGGCCGATGGAAACAGTTTCGCCCTGCGCGGTGAAAAGACCGACCGTGAAATCCAGCGCCTCGTAGATGATCATGTTATAGGCGGTGCGCATAAGGTTGGTCTTCATGTCCTCCGTAACGGCGATAAGTCCGTTGCGAATTATCTCGACCGTTACCGGATCGACGTCCGCGCGAACAGGAGTCTGCACATTCATCAGCGTTCGCTCCCGATGGAGAGATTAAGATTGCCGAAACGATCGACGCGCACATTGTCTCCGGGTTGTATAACGGTTGTGGAAGCATGTTCTTCAACCAGCGCGGGCCCGGCAAAAATGTGTCCGGCACGCAATCTTGTGCGGTCGTACACCGGAGTGTCGACGAAATCGCCTGTTGTCCGGAAATACACTTTCTTCGAACGTGCAACCGCGGACGAAGCCTCCGGGTCCCCTTCATCTGTGGCCTGTTGCGGTGGCTTGCGCATGAGACCCGATACTGTAAGACGCAGACTTACGATTTCGGATGGCTCACCCGGAGCTGATGTCCCGTAGCGCACTTCGTGCACCTCATCGAAATGACGCTTGATGGCGGCGCGATCGCTGTTGTGGATATACTTCGCGGGAAGATCGACGGTGACCGCGTGTTCCTGACCGACGTAGCGCATGTCTGCTGCGTATTCGATCGAGATATCGTCGGGCTGTACGGAGGATTGTGCGATGGCGTCGCGCCCTTCCTGCTCCATTGCAGACCACATGTCTGCCAGTTCGTTGAACTCCGCTGTCGCGAGCCTGTGGAAGCACGAGCGCACGTAATCGTAGCGCAGATCGCCGAACAGCATTCCGTATGCGGAGAAGTAGCCAGGCGCATATGGAATGATGACATTGCGAATGCCGATCTCCCGGGCAATGGCGGAAGCGTGCAACGGGCCCGCTCCGCCATAAACGACAAGTGCGAACTTGCCCGCATCAAGACCACGGTCTGTGGTGACGGCCCGCACCACATGCGCCATGGAGGTTATTGCGATACGCACAATGCCTTCGGCGGCGTGTGTCGTTGAAAGTCCCAACGGGGCAGCAACGGTCTGCATTGCCGCTTCGGCTGCGGCAACGTCGAGCGCCATTTGCCCACCGAGAAAGTGCTCCGGGTCGAGCCGGCCGAGCAACAGGTTTGCATCGGTTACGGTTGGTTCCGCACCACCGCGCGCATAGCAGGCAGGCCCCGGCATAGAGCCTGCGCTTTGCGGCCCGACGCGCAAGCCGCCGCCTTCCACCACGCGCGCAATGCTGCCGCCACCCGTGCCGGCTTCGAAGATGTCGATCATCGGGATCTGGATCGGCAAAGCCTTCTCGTAGCCGCCGATAAGGGCGCTGCCGGTTGTGAGCGGCTTGCCGTCGTGGATGACACCGGCCTTTGCCGTCGTGCCGCCCATGTCGAAGGCTATGGCATCCTTCATTCCAAGTTGCGCACACATGGCCTGCGTGCCGACAACGCCAGCCGCAGGTCCGGATTCCAGCATGCGTACACAATGGCGCCGCGCATGTTCAACCGGAAACAGCCCGCCCGTGGATTGCACGGCAAAGAAACTGCCGCCAAACCCCTTGTGGCCAAGGTGGTCCTGCAGCTCGCCAAGATAATTTGCAACGCGCGGCCCGACATAGGCATTCGCCGCGGTTGTCGATACGCGCTCAAACTCGCGATATTCCTGGCTGAGTTCGTGCGATGCGGTGACGAACACACCGGGAAGTTCCTCTTCCAACACGGCCTTGACGCGGCTTTCGTTGGCAGGGTTGCGATACGAATGTAACAGAAGCACCGCAACGGATTCGATACCGCGCTGTTTCAACTCCCGCGCGATGTCTCGCACGCGCGCCTCGTCGAGAGGTTTGATCTGCTCTCCGTCGGCGCGCATGCGTTCCGGCACTTCGTAGCGGAGGGATCGCTCGATCAGCGGCGTGTGCTTGGAGAAAAAGAGATTGTAGGCATCGGGTCTGTTCACCCGGCCAATCTCGTAAACATCGCGAAAACCTTCGGTGATCAAGAGCGCCGTCTGCGCTCCGGTGCGCTCCAGCAGCGTGTTGATCGCAATCGTTGAACCATGCAGGAACAGCCGCGCGTCCTTGTATACGACGCCCGCGCCGGCCATCGTGTTCTCTATGCCCTCGACGAGCCAGTCATGCGTCGAAAGGGCCTTACCAAACGAAAGGGCGCCCCGTGCTTCGTCAAATGCTGCGAGATCGGTGAAAGTGCCGCCGATGTCGACCGCAATTCGCAGATTGCCTGCACCGCCATCTGCTTCTCCCTGCCGAGACGTCGTCAATTGCATTCCTTCCCTATGGTCCTGGCCCCATGGACATTGAATTTCGGAATACGAAAATCGTTTGCTAATCCGAAAGTACGATCCGGCCGGCGAAGAGTCAATCGCGAGCATGTCGGCTCACGCGCAAAAGCCATCCCGCGCCGCTCAGGCGACCGGCGAGCAGGAATATCGAAGCGGTAGCATTGCGGTTTGGAGGAGGGACCTCCGGCAAAGTTGAGAAGAAGAAGTTTCCACGCAGGTTACGCCGCAGGGCTGCGGATACGGAAGGGGCACGGGGTCAACGCCATCCCAAGCTGGTCTGAAGACGGTAGTCATGCGTGCTACGCAGTCAAGCATCCGATCAGCACCAGGCGCCAGGTGTTCAGCCGATAATATCTTTCCAACGTACTACGCGCGGACGCACCAGGAGCGGGCTGGATCTTCTGCAGATCGCGCTTCCGTCAAAGCGTCCTCGCCAGAACGCGACTTGCTGGAACAGCTTCGCGCTGCTCTGTAAAGCAGAACGCTGTTTACAAAAATCTATAAGTCAAATAGCAGTCTCGCAGATTACAAGTGGGACTATCCGATTGCAGTGTAAAGACATAGCTTCCGCTGGAAAATTTATGGCGTAATTTCATACACCTGATCTAATTTCGCGCGATCCGACCTCATTTTTTCTGAGCATCGCGACAACGCGATACGCGCGCGAGAGACGGCGGAATGGCTGACCGGCACTGGATCGCCATACACAATCAGGGATACGCGCGTCTTCGCTGCGCCGTACTTGAACAGCGGCTTGTCTTCAGACGTCTGCTTTACACCAATAGCCGACACTTTCACCAGAAGCCCTTGTGAATCTCAAGTGCTTCATCCTCAAGCAACGGCCCCTCGATCGATATTTCTCTTTGCCCCGTAGCAAGCACTTCCCGGCAGGGCATGTTCATGGTGAGGTTTTCCTCGTTGGGTCCGATGAAGTCCTTGAGCCGCTTTTCGCTCAGTCCGTAAACAATCCGGCCCAGTCCGGCCCAATAGGCGGCTCCGGCGCACATGGCGCAAGGTTCTGCACTGGTGTACATCGTGCATTGCCGCATGAATGCTGCTTCGTATTGCTGCGAGGCTCTTGTCATCAGATTGCGCTCGGCATGGCCGGTGCGGTCAGCTTTCGTCCCGCAGGTATTCATGGCCTCCATCAATACCGCGCCATCGGGTCCGGTGAGTATTGCCCCGAAGGGATGATCGCCGCGTTGGCGCGATTGGCTCGCCACGGCGAAGGAACGTTGCAGCAGCACCAGGTCCCGGTCCGATATAGCCATTGTCGGTCTCCTCCGAATATGCGGCGGCCAAGCAAACGCCGTGCCCGGCTTGCGTATACGTCAGCGCTTTACCGGGTAGACGTCACGCCTGCTGCTTCGGCACTTCGCTGCTTCCGGAGGCCGGTCGCCCAGAAAAGCGGCAAGATATCTGGAAAAGGCCGGGAAGTTTTCTGGCATGCGTCTTGCTGCTTTCGGTCTGCGAGTAGAAGCGGTCAGGGCCCCGGTCCGGGACATTGCTCGGCATACAAGGCTCTTTATCCGGAACCTCCGTCATGCCTATGCCCGCGCCTGTTTTGCCAATTCTCCCATCACCGGAAGCGGCTGTCCGCACCCTCCCTGCGGACGGTCGCCCATGTATAAAAGACAAGGGGAACTCCATGCGTAACATGTCGATAATCGGAAAAGTTCTCGGCGCAGGCGTCTTGGCCTGCACAGTTGCTGCGTCAGCGTTTGCGGCTGACAAGGTTACATACCAGCTCGACTGGCTGCCCGGTGGCGACAAGGCGCCTATCTATGTTTGCGTCGAAAAAGGATTCTGCAAGGAAGCCGGCCTCGATGTGACGATAGCATCCGGCCGCGGATCGACCGAAGCGATAACAAAGATCGCCACGGGATCGTCGGATATCGGCTCGGCCGGTATCGAAGCCCTGATGGCTGCGCGCGCCAAGGAAAAGGTGCCTGTGAAAGCTGTCATGTCGATCTTCAACAAGGGACCGCACGCATTCTTCACGGTCAAGGGCAACGGCATCGAAAAGATCGCGGATGTAAAGGGCAAGAAGATTGCGACTTCGCCATTCACCGCTTCCAACGTTTTCCTGCCGCTTGTGCTCGCCGACATGGGGATGAGCGAAAAGGACATCAAGCTGACAAAGGCCGATCCCGGTGCGCTTGGCCCGATGCTGATGACCGGATCCACCGACGCCATCATCGCATGGATGACGGACGTCGCCCGCTACACCAACCAGGCGAACGCCGCGGGCAAGCAGATCATGGTGTTTCCCTGGTCGACCCAGGGATTGAACCTGTATTCGGCCTCGCTCGTCGCATCGGAGAAATTCCTGAAGGAGCGTCCCGAAGTCGCCCGTCGCTTTATTACGGCCTTCCGCAAGTCGATGGAATACGTGAAGAACAATCCTGCCGGAGCAGTTGAGGCCGTCGTCAAGCGTGTTCCCGAGCTGACGCCCAAGAACGTCGAAGGTCAGCTCAAGGACGCCATGGTCCTGATGTTCAACGAAGTTACGGAGAAGGATGGTCTGGGCGCAATTGAATCGAAAAGGCTGGCCGAAACCTGGGTACGCGTTTCGAAGTCGTTGAAGCTCGATCCGGCTGCGATCAAACCGGAATCCATCGTAGAGCGCAGCTTCACGCCGAAAAGTGGATCATGACCCAAGCGCCGGCTGCCATTGCGTTCCACGATCTGGGACAAATTTTCGATACGGCCTCAGGCCGTATCGAAGCCCTTCGCGGCGTCAACTTCTCCGTAGACCGGTACGAATTCGTTGCGGTTCTTGGACCTTCGGGATGTGGGAAGTCGACTCTGTTGCGGTCGATTGCCGGACTTTTGACGCCGACGTCTGGTCATGTGTCGGTATTCGGCATGCCCGTATCAGAACCGCGCGACGATATCGGCATCGTTTTCCAAAAGCCGACGCTGCTTCCCTGGGCGAATGTCGAGGACAATGTTGTATTTCCCATCCGTCACAAGACCGGCAGGGTTTCGCAACAGGATCGGGACGAAGCCCGCGCCCTGTTGCGCACGGTCGGACTGGCGGGTTTCGAAAAGCGCATGCCGGCGGAACTGTCCGGAGGGATGCAACAGCGCGTGGGAATTGCACGCGCACTATTGCTGGATCCCGACATACTGCTGATGGACGAGCCATTTTCCGCCCTCGATGCGCTGACCCGCGAAGAAATGGGCTTCGAACTGCTGCGCATATGGGAAGCTCGTCCAAAGACTGTTCTCTTTATCACCCATTCGATCAACGAAGCTGTATTGCTTGCTGATCGCGTCCTGGTCATGAGCGAACGACCAGGGCACGTCATGCGTGACATGCAGGTTCCTCTGCCGCGCCCGCGGGGGATCGAAACGACGACTTCCAAGGTGATGCATGACTTCTCGGGACAACTCCGCAGCCTCCTCCTCAAGCGCGCCGCTTGACTTGGGACGCCCGCGCTTTGCAGATTCCGCCCTCCGGGCCTATACGCCGGTTATTCTGCCGCTGGCGACCTTCCTGGGCATATTGATCCTGTGGGAGGCGGCATCCTTCATCTTCGCCATACCGTCCTACGTATTGCCAGCGCCAAGCCGCATAGCGTCCGGTTTCGATGCTGTGACATTCTCACGCTGGGTGGACCATGTGTGGGCGACGTTGCGCGTCGCCCTCATCGGCTATTTCATTTCCATCGCCATAGCCCTGCCGCTGGCGATCGGTCTGACCAAATCGAAGACATTGTCGGCATGCCTGTATCCGATGCTTGTCGTTGTGCAGTCAACGCCGGTCGTGGCGATTGCGCCGATCATCATTGTCGTGTTGGGAGCGGGCGATGCACCGCGCATCGTCATCACCTGCCTGATTACGTTCTTCCCGCTTGTCGTGTCTACGGCGACAGGTCTTATGGCGACGCCGCCGGAACTTATTGAACTCTCTCGTAGCTTGCGCGCCTCCGTGTCGCGGGAGTTCACGCAGATTCGGCTGCCATACGCCATTCCCTACATTTTTTCGGCTCTGAAAATCTCCATAACGCTCGCGGTAATCGGCGCCGTCGTAGCCGAATTTGTCGCGGCCGAAAAAGGTATCGGCTATTTCATCCAGTTCTCGACATCGCTTTTCAAACTGCCCGAAGCATGGGCCGGCCTGGTCATACTGGTCCTGATGTCATTGGTGCTGTTCCAGACCGTTGCTCTCGTACAACGCACCTTCTTCCCCTGGAGCATTCCCAAGGACGCCAAATGAGCAGTTTTCTGATCAGCAACCCGAAGGGAATATTGACCGGTTTAGATGGCGCTCGCGCAAGACAAGCCGGCGATATCCGGGTGCGCGACGGAATGATCGCCGAGATTGGCACGCTGACGCCGGAACGGGACGAAGAGATTGTCGATGCGAGCGGCTGCGTGGTTACACCCGGGCTGGTCAATACCCATCACCACCTGTTCCAGAGCGTGATGAAAGCCGCACCACAGGGCATCAACGAAGAGCTGGCCAAATGGCTGCGTCTGGTTCCCTATCGCTATTGGGATGCAATTGACGAAGAGGCCTTGCGCGTATCGGCCACAATCGGTCTCGCCGAACTTGTTCTGTCAGGAGCGACGAGTGTGGCCGATCACCACTACCTGTTCTCGCCGCAATACGATTTCGATCCGCTCGAAACCCTGTTCGGCGTAGCGGGCCGTTTTGGCGTGCGGTTTGTTCTCTGCCGCGGCGGCGCCACGAAAGGGCGCAACTTCGACGGCGACAATACAACTCCGCTGCCGACGGAAACGGTCGAAGCAATGATCGGTGCGGTGGAGGACGCAGCAGGGAAATGGAACGATCCCGCGCCGGATGCAATGCGACGGATCGTGATGGCCCCTACGACGCCAACCTTCTCGCTGGAAGAAGGCGAGCTGAAAGAGATTGCCGCTGCGGGTCGGGCGCTTGGACTGCGTCTGCATTCGCACCTTTCGGAAAATACCGACTACAACAATTACACCTTGTCGAAATACAATATGCGACCGGTCGACTGGATTGCGCAGCACGACTGGCTGGGACCGGACGTATGGTTCGCGCATCTGGTTACATGCGAACCGGAAGAGGTCAAACTGTTGTTCGACACCGGCACGGGCATGGCGCATTGTCCGCAAGAGAACGCGCGACTTGGCTCGGGCATCGCACCGGCCGATCTCCTTGCAGATTTGGGTGGGACAGTATCGCTGGCGGTCGACGGTGCGGCCGGAAACGAAGCCGCCGACATGATCACCGCACTTTATTCGGCGTTCACAATTCATCGCGCATCAAAAGGCGTTGCAGCCATCAGCGCCGAGCGCGCTTTGCATTGGGCGACAGCCGGCGGGGCAAAAGTGCTTGGCCTCGAAGCGGTTGGAACAATCGAAGCGGGGAAATCCGCAGATCTTGTTCTCTACGAGACGCGCGCGCCGCGGTACTTCGGCCAGCACGATCCTCTCGTCGGACCGATCGTGTCGGGCGGCGAACCGCGCATCCGCCGCAGCTATGTCGCAGGCCGGGAAATCGTTCGTGATGGTGCTATTCCCTGGCTGGATATGGATCAGCTTGCCGCAGATGCGGAACGCGTCGTGCGCCGCATGGCCAGCAAGGCAGCATAGGGGAACGGAAGGCTATCAGGGTCGCCAGCCCGTACAGTATCCGGGAGTATAAGCAGTCAACGCCTCAGGCGCCGGTCATTGCTCCTTTCACAACGCGGCACAGGCCGCAATACATCGAACGGAGACTCACATGCAAACCGCATCTGAACGCGCCGGATTTTACGGCCTCGACGAGTTGAAGAAGGAAACAACTATTGGCGATGCGGGCAGGGACAAGGCGCGCGATATCCGGCGCATTGATCTAGCCGATTTCGCAAACCGGAAAGCAGAAATCGCCGGCGAACTGTGGGCAGCTTCGACAGAGTCTGGCTTTTTTCAATTGGTAAATCACGGCATTCCGCAAAGTGAGGTTGATCTCGCTTTCGAAATGTCGGAGAAATTCTTCGCCCTTCCTGAGCAGGTGAAAGCGCAATATCCCATGCTGGGTGGCACCAACTCCGGTTGGGAATTCATGGCGCAGGTCCGCCCCTCGACAGGGACCGCCGACCGCAAGGAATCCTACCAGATCACGCTACCCCGCATGGCTGCCTTGTGGCCAACGGAACAGGAACTCGCCGGTTTCAAGCAACGCATGCTGGATTTCGAGCGCATGAACTGGGAGCTGGGCATGCGCGTCTTGTCCTGCTTCGCCATGAAACTGGGCTTCGACGAGGACTTCTTCACCGAACGGCACGATCCGTCATCGCCTGAGTACCAAAGCACGCTGCGCCTCTTGCATTATCTCCCAATGCTCGACGCCAAGCCGGACGACTTCAAACTCTGGCGCGCGGGAGCGCATACAGACTACGATTGCCTGACCCTTCTGCACCAGCGTCCCGGTCAGGGCGGGCTGCAGGTCTGCCCTGGCAAGGAGTTCGACTCGCACGAGTGGACACTGGTGGAGCCGCTTCCGGGCGTCATCACCTGCAATATCGGCGACATGCTGATGCGCTGGAGCGACGATGCGCTGCCATCGACCCTGCACCGTGTGCGCATGCCGCGGCCGGACGAGTACCAGGGCGCGCGTTATTCCATAGCGTTCTTCTGCCAGGCCAATCGCGATGCAATTATTCAGGGACCGGGGAAGCGATATGCACCGATCACGGCGCACGACTATCTGCAGCAACGGATCGCTGCGAATTTCGCAGGCAAGAAATCCTGATGGCCCAAGGGCTAGCGGCGCCGGCGCTGCCCGCCGATCCAGCCAGGAGTGGTACGATGATCATTTACACCCCAGCAAAGCCCGCACGCTCTGTTCCCATCGTCGATTTCTCGGGCGCTCTTTCCGGCAAACGGGAAGAGCGCGCGCAGGTCGCGGAAGCAATACACCGCGCCTGCCGCGACATCGGCTTCTTTTATCTCGCCAATCATGGCGTCTCTGCAGGTCTGGTCGAACAGGCCTTTACCAGTGCACGGACTTTCTTTGCGCTACCTGACGAGACAAAGAAGACGTTCGACATGCGCCGCTCGCCTTCGAACGCGGGATACGAACCAATCGGCGGCCAGCAGCTCGACAGCCAGGATGCCGGTTCGGAAAAGTCTCCGCCCGACCTGAAGGAGAGCTTTTACATCGGCATGGAGCTTGCGGACGATCACGCATGGTCGGTCCGCCGGATCCGCAATTATGGCCACAACCAATGGCCACCGGCGCCAGCGGACTTCCGTGCGACGATGGTCGAATATTATGCCGCAGTGCGCGCATTGGGCGACCGGGTGCTGGCGATGCTGGCCTTGTCGCTGGCGCTGGAGGAAGACTGGTTCGAACCGCATTTCGAAATGGCGTCGGCTACATTGCGTCTGATCCATTATCCGCCGCATCCGCAGGATGCCGCCTTCAACCAGATCGGTGCAGGCGCCCATACGGACTGGGGCGGAATCACGCTACTGGCGCAGGACGACGCCGGAGGCCTTGAAGTGCGCAACCTCGCTGGCGAATGGATAGCGGCGCCGCCGGTACCCGGAACATTCGTTGTCAATCTCGGCGACCTCATGGCGCGCTGGACCAATGGCGTCTATGCCTCGAATATGCATCGCGTCATAAATAACCGGAACGTCCGGCAGGACCGCTATTCGATGGCGTTCTTTCTGGGTCCACGGCCTGACGTGTGTATCGAACCGATGCCCGGTTGCGTTGCCAGTGATCGTCCGCAAATCTATCCGGTTTGCACCGCGGCCGATCACATGCGCGAGATGTTCGAGCGTTCCTATGGCTTTTCGCCTGCATCGTGAGGTTGGCGCAATGACGGCTCGATTAGCGTATGCCAATATTCTTGCCGAAGACATCGAAGCGCTGTCTCGTTTCTATATTGATCTATTCGGCTTTCCGGAAATCGAGAGTCACAGGTCGCCGATCTATCGCTGTCTCGATGCCGGCGGGGTCGAACTTGGGTTCAATGCGCCGCTCGCGCGGGAACTATTGAATCTGGACGACACGGCCCAGAGCCGGAACATCGCAACAAGCGTCTATTTAACCTATGAAACATCGGACTTGGCGGAAATCGACACGCTCGCAGGCCGCGCGGTGGAATTGGGCGGGCGGATCGTGAAAGAGCCTTACGATACATATTACAACGCCCGGCAGAGCGTGCTGGCCGATCCCGAGGGTAATGTCTTTCGGCTGAATTATCGAAAGGGCGCCCGTACGCCGGCCGCGGACGTCGAAAATCCACCGTGGCGATAGAACCATCTCGATTCAATCTTCATCGGCGGCAATGACAGCGTTTGGGCCCGCATCGTATGAATAAACGGCTCGCCTTCTCTCGGTTGGCTTTTTGTGGCCAGGACGATCGTCTTTGTTACGGTCGTCCCCGGTCCGTTATAGCGCGGCAATTGTGCGTTCATTCACCAAACGTTGGCCCCCGGCGATGCCGCGTCGCCTGTTCGTAGGAATAGGCCAGGGACAGCATCAGCATATCCGAATACGGCCGGCCCAGAAATGTCACGCCACCGGGAAGGTTCGCCTCGGTGAAGCCAGCCGGCACGACGATCGTGGGCACGTAGGTGAGGAATGTATTGATTGTCGGCGCGCCCTTCTGCGTCGTGTAGGGCGGAGCGATGCCTTCGCTGATCAGCGTCGGTTCATGTTCGACGGCTTTATGGACGATCGCATCAAGCTTGTGTTCGGCCATGATGTTCAAAAACGTGAACATCAATTCGTCGCGGGCTTTCAGATACTCGTAATGAGCCTCTGCCGTCGGCACGGCCTCCCAACGCTGCTTCACGCCACGGGTGACTGACTGGTAGAGGGGCGAGCGCATGGCCTCGGCCATGGACGCATAGGGTTTGGATGCACTGCTTTCGAGATAGTGGCTGTACGAAGCTTCTTCGACACCTGGCTCGTTCGCCCGCTTGGCGAGGATGGATTTCAGATCAGGAATATCGATCTCGACGAGAACGGCGCCCGCATCCTGAAGTTCGCCAAGAGACCTGTCGAACAGGGTGGTGATGCGGGCGTAATCGGGCGCCGCCGGATCGGAATGATAGCCGTGGATATTGCGCAGAACGCCAAGCCGCGCGCCCTTCAATGCGCCTGCGTCCAGTTTGTCGCTGAAGCTGGAGGGCGCCTTGCCGACACCGGCGGCAGTCACCGGATCTTGCGGATCGTATCCAACCATAACGTCCAGCAACTTCGCCGCGTCGACAACCGTCCGGGTCATCGGCCCCAGCGACCCGAAGACCGAGGGCCAGCCCGCATATACCCCGCCGCGGCTGACGAGACCTGCCGTCGGCCGCATGCCGACGATGCCATTCCAGATGGATGGACGGCGGATCGAAGCCAGTCCTTCCTGGCCGATCGCAGCGGCGCAAAGATTCGCCGATGCGGCAGCGCCGGAGCCGCCCGAAGAGCCGCCCGCCGTACGTTCGAGATCGTAAACGCATCGCGTTGAGCCGAAGAGCGAACCGTGCGTGTCCCCTGCGCCGAGTTCCCCCAGCGTCGTCTTGGCGATGAAAATCGCGCCCGCAGCTTTGAGTTTGGCGGCGACGAAACAATCCCTGTCCGGCATGTGCTCGCGAAAAAGCACCGAACCCATGGTGGTCGGCATGTCTTTGACGTCGGCCTGATCCTTCATCACCAGCGGCAATCCGTGCAGCGGACCGACAGGCCCGGATTTTGCGTAGACGGCATCGAGCCGGTCTGCCTCCTCCAGAGCACGAGGATTGACCGAGATAATCGAGTTGAGGGCAGGACCGCTTCGATCAATCTTCTCGATCCGCTCGAGATAGGTTTCGACAAGCTGGCGAACGCTCAGAGCGCCAGATTGATAGGCTTTATGGATTTGCTCGAAGGTTGCTTCGCAAACTTCGAACGCTTCGGTCGTGTCGGCCTTTTCCTGCTGGCTCATCGTCTGTCTCCAGTCATGCTATGCTGATAATCGCCTTGCTTTCCATCCGTTCTTAAGGTCGCGTTGCTATGATTTCAATCGAAACACCGCGTCCACTTCGACCGCGGCATTGCCGGGCAGGCCCGCGACGCCGACCGCCGTACGTACATGCCGGCCGGTCTCGCCATAGAGGTCGATGAACAGCTGGCTGGCGCCGTCGATGACCTTGGGGGAGTCCGGAAAGCCCGGGACGCAGTTCACAAATCCGCCGAGTCTTATGACCTGGGCAACCGCGTCGAGCGTGTCGCACGACTGTTTGAGGCAATAGAGGAGATTTAGCGCGCATATTTGTGCGGCTTTTCGGGCCTGCGTAACATCCAGCTGCGTCCCAACCGGACCTTCGCAGACAACAGCGCCATCCCATTCGCAGATTTGCCCCGAAAGAAAGACGAGGTCACCGGCCTTGCGCCAGGGAAGAAACATTCCACGCGGCGTCCAGGGCGATGGTAGCGCGAGACCGAGAGCTTTGAGTCGCGTTTCTATTTCGGACATCAGCGGTTCTTTCAGCTCGCATCGTATTGCATCCGGCCAAGAGTCATGAAGCTTTCGCAGCAAGATCGCGGTCGGGTATATGAAGCCGGTCGGCTATCCAGCCGGCATAAGCACTCAATTGCGGGTATATTTTTTCGGACACGATCGCCCGGATTGCTTCGAGCGCAAGGTCTGTTTCGACGCCGTCGCGCCTGGCTTGCCATACGGCGTTTATGCCGCGGATGGGCATGGCGTCCGGAAACGGCGCAATCTCGAAGTCGGCAGGGTTGGCCCCCGCGCTGAGGAGGCACATGGGCGTTGTTGCTCCCCAATTCGCGCCGGCCTTGATGCAATCGAGCAGTGCGGGCGAGGAGTCGAACGCCAGAGTACCGCTGGTTTCGATCTGGTGACGTTCGAGAACCCGATTCACGATCCGGCCGATACGCCGCCGTATGCCATAGCTGACAAAGTCAAGTGATCGCGCCAGCCGCGCCATTTCGTCCCAATCTGCCGGAACTGGCGTTCCTTTCGGCAAGATCAGAACAATCGGTTCGACCAACAGGCAAATCGAATGCAGGCTGCCCGTCTCCTCAAACTGCTCACTCGTCACGAGCAGATCGAAGGCTCCAGCCATAAGCTCTGGCATCAAAGGATGCGTCGTCCCGCTCGTGATCGAGAGAGAACCGATCTTGCCGCCGAGCCGCTGCACAATGAGCGGCACCATCGATCCGGCTACGGATTCGATAAGGCCGAGACGAAGAACCGGTATTTCGTAGTTGCGGTAGTGCCGCAGTTCATCCTGCACGCTGTGCAGATTATCCAGCAAGATGCTTCCGCGGCGCTGCAGATGTTCGCCGGCGGCGGTGAGCCTTTGTGGGCGATGTCCCCGGTCGATAAGTCCGACGCCCAATTCCTTCTCCAGTTTGGTGATGTGCTGCGAAACGGCTGCCTGCGTTAGGCCGAGCGCCTGGGCAGCCGCTGTAAAGCCCCCTTCGCGGCAGATGGCGAGAAATATCTCGATACTGCGCAGATCCAATTGAGCCTCGCGGAGGTCTGTCTTGCGCAAACACGATGCAGGCAAACAACCCCTTTGTGTCCCGCGGCCTGGCCGCGGAACACTTTGACGATCGGCTTGCAAATCCTATGCCGAAGCGACAAGTCGCAGGCCGGGGGCGGCCGGAGACATTTTTCCCGTTGGAAGATTTGGAAAAAGTGTTTCCGGTTGGCTGGTAATATGGGCAACGATTTCCGATGTCGACATCACGTCGGCATATTTGGCATGCATGTCGCACAAGTTGATGGCGTGACTGGCCTGTGAACGGTCGAAACAGGCGTCCTCCGCAACGGTAACGCGGAAGTTGTTGCTGAAAGCGTCGATGACTGTTGCGCGAACGCAGCCGGATGTTGTCGTTCCGGTAACGATGACGCTGTCGCAGCCCAGCAACGTGAGATAGCTGAGCATGTTCGTACCGAAAAAGCCGGAGGGCTTCTGCTTGAGTATGACGATATCCTGAGGCGCCGGCGCAATGGCGGCAACGATCTCGTTCGCATCCAGGTTCTGATCGGGCTGTGGCACAGATTCTTCGACCCGATTGTTCTTCCACGCCCAACTGCCAATGTCCCAGCCGTCTTCGCGCGTCACGCCGGTCGTATAGATAACCGGCATTTTTCGCTCGTGAAACGCACCACAAAGTTCGCCGATGCGGGCGATTGCGTCCCAGCTTTCCGAACCGCAGGAATTGCTCCAGCGCTTGATCGAATCCAGGATTGGTTCGGGCTGGTCGCCGGCAAAGCCATAGCTCACGTCGATCACGAGGAGTGCTGGTCGTTTACCGAACCCCGCGCAGGCTCCAAAGCCCGAAGTCTCGAACACTTTCTTGTCGCGCTCAGTCAGGTATTGATCCCATATGCGTGCGTTGGTGGCTTGTTCGTCCATAGCTAGACTCCTAGAAGTTGGCTGCAGCAGGCATGGACGGCGCAACACCCTTTGGCAGGTCGAACAGCGCCTCGGGTAGAGTGTCGAAGAACTCCAACACTTCAGCCGTTTTGACGACATCTGCATATTTGGCGTTCATGTCGCAGAGGTTGATGGCGTGACTGGCCTGCGAGCGGTCGAAACAGCCTTCCTCGGCCAGCGCGACACGGTAGTTCTGGCTGAAAGCATCGAGAACGGTGGCGCGCACGCATCCCGAAGTGGTGGTTCCGGTGACGATGACGCTGTCGCAGCCCAAAAGCGTCAGATAGCTCGTCATGTTCGTGCCGAAGAAGCCGGACGGCTTCTGCTTGTAGATGACGATGTCCTGTGGCGCCGGAGCGATTTCATCCACGATCTGATTGCCGTCGATATTGGTTGCTGGAACCTGCGGTTGCTCTTTGCTGCGGCTGTTCTTCCAGCTCCAGGAGCCTGAGTCCCAATTATCTTCGCGACGAATTCCGGTCGTGTATATAACCGGCAAACCTTTGTCATGCGCCTTGTCGATGAGGGATTTGATGGCCGCAACGGCAGGCCAGGATTCCTCGCCGCAGGAATTGCGCCATCGCTTGATGGATTCGAGAATGGGTTCGGACTTGTCGCCGCAAAAGGCGTAGTTGACGTCGATGACGAGAAGGGCCGGGCGCTTTCCGAAGCCTCCGCGTGTTCCGTATCCGGATGCGGCAAATACCTGCTTGTCGCGCTCTGTCAAAAACTGGTTCCAGATTGGTTCGGACATTGTTTTTCTCCAGCTATGCCGGGCGCCCGATTGCGCCGGGCCAATGGGTTTCGCGGGTTATTGCTTGAGCATCGACAGAGCGGTTTTCACGAACTGCATGTCGATGATTTCGTCGTATGCTACGTCCTTCTTGAGGATGTTGGCGGTCCGCACGACGGAGCCTCCGGTCTTCCAGGATTCGGGGGAGATCATGCCGTCCTTGCTCCACAGACTATCGGCGAAAGAGCGGTCGAGCGTTGCTTTGAGGTCTTCGGGCGACATGGTCGGGAACTCCTTCTTCGCAACTGCCACGGCCTTGGCGGGTTCGGCATAGGTAAATTTCAAGCCCCGGATCACGGCACGCACGAAGTCCTGAACCATTTTCGGATCGCTTTTCATGGACTCAAGACGGATGTTGAGAGTCGAATAGGCGTACGGACCAAGCTCTTTCGGGACATTGAAGAAAGGTTCCTCCCAGATCCCGGCCTTGACGCCGCGCGTCAGGATCGGCTCGGAGGTCACGCCGATCGTCGCTGCGCCGGTGCGAACAGCCGCGAGGATTGCGCCGTTCGACATTTCCTGCAACACGACATCCTTCTTCGCATCGAGTTTCCACGTCGCGAGCAGATAGCGGGTTATGGAATTGGGCGTGCCGCCGAAAAAGCCCGTGGCGACGTTCTTGCCTTTGAAATAGGCTGACAGGGATTCGCCCGACTTCGGGCCCATTCCCTTCTTTGCAACGAGATAGACGTTTCCGCGATCGACGACATTCACAACCGCGCGAAGTTCGGCGCCCTTGATTTTCGCGAAAGCATTATGCTCCGGCCCACCGATGAAGGCGAAGGCCTGTTTCGTCAACACCGCGTTGGTATGCGCGCCGCCGCCTTCCGACGTATAGATCTTGATGTCGAGATTGGCCTCTTTGAAGTATCCGTTGTGGATGGCGACATAAAGTGGCAGATAGCCGGTGCTGTGCACAGGTTCTGCTACAACGAGTGTCTTCATCTTTTGCGCATTGGCTGTCGCCGTCATTAGCGATCCTGCGATAGCGCCCGCGATAGCGAACTTCGCGAATGTTTTCGTTGCTCTTATGGACATCTGACGTCTCCTTGTTGGGGCAGAAGGGAGTTGTTGGTTCGGAAGGCAATACCGCTAGTGGACAATGCCTTTTTGCAGAACCTTTTCGAGCCACGAGACCGTGGCGTACATCACCATCGAAAGTGCGGAGAGGACGATGACGGCGACCCAGACCAGCGCGATTTCATAGGTTGATCCCGCATAGAGGATCGTACGTCCGAGGCCGTGCTGGGAAGCGACGAACTCGCCGACGATTGCGCCAGTCAAGGCAAGTCCGATGTTCACGCGCAGGATCGATATGATCCAGGGAATGCAAGAGGGCATGACAAGCTTCTGGAATATCTGCCAGCGGCTGGCGCCCAGGGAGTAGAAGAGCTTTTCCTGATCCTTGTCGACGGCCTGTACGCCCGCGTAGACAGTCAATGTCGTAACGATCAGCGTCAGGGCCGTTGCAATGGCGACCTTGGACGCCAGCCCCATTCCGAAAACGAGAATAATGAGGGGCGCAAGGGCAAGCTTGGGAATCGATTCCAGACAGATGATGTAAGGTTGCATGATCAGGGCGTAATTGCGCGACCACCAGAATGACATGCCCAGTATCGATCCGGCCGTGGTGCCGATAAGAAAGCCGAAGATCGTCGACCTGAAAGTAAACGCGATATCGGTGAACGCCTGTCCGCCGAACAGGAAGGTGATCATGGTTGGCCAGATCAGGCTGGGCTGCGACCAGAAGAACGGATCGATAATCTTCGCGTTTGCCGCGATCTCCCACAGCAGGATCAAACCGACAAGGATCGATACCTGGACAGCGATCAGAACAGTCGAGCTCCAAATCCTCTGAACCGGCAGTTTTCGTGCAATCTTTCTCTGCGGCGTATAGCTTGTTCGCGCTGTCCCTTTCCAGGGCGCTTGCAGCAGCCTTGCCGTCGCTGTGAGAGCATTGGTGTTCATGGGCGGGTCTCCTTTGTTCGAATTCGGCAGTCACGCGGCGGCAGCTTCGGATGCATCCGCCGGCGCGTTTGTGTGCAAGAGATCGAGGCAGTACTTTTTCATCGCCACAAAGCGTGGCGTGCTGACGATCGAGCGGTCGCGCGGTCGCGGCAAGTCGACCGGCATAGTGTCGATCAGCCGGCCGGGCCGGCTCGCCATCACGTATATGTCGTCCGACAGAAAGACCGCTTCCTCGACATCGTGCGTGACAAAGACAACCGTCCTGCCGAAGTCGTTGAACAACTGCAGGAGCCATTCCTGCATCTGCGATTTCGTTTGCGCATCCAGCGCGCCGAAAGGTTCGTCCAGAAGGACGACGTCCATGTCGATAAGCAGTGTGCGCAACAGCGCCGCGCGTTGGCGCATGCCGCCGGACAAAGCGGATGGGTAGCGCGTCTCGAAACCGCCCAGCCCATAGCGTTGCAGCAATGGCGCCGCGCGTTCGCGCGCTTCGGCTATCGGAACGCCCCGGATTTCTATGCCCAGCGCGACATTGTCGAGGACCGTACGCCACGGCAGCAGGAGGTCCTTCTGCAACATGTAGCCGACTTGCCCGATCATGCCGGTTGCGTCTTGCCCGTCTATCAGCACGCGACCGGTAGTTGGATGCAGCAGTCCGGCGACAATGTTGAAGATCGTGCTCTTGCCGCAGCCGGACGGCCCGATCAGCGATATGAAACGGCCGGCCGGCACCTCAAGGTCGACTGGTGCGAGGGCGACGAAGTCCTGGCCATCCGTGTTGAATACCATCGAAACATTTTCGAGTTTCAGGCGAACCTGTTCGGGCATTCGACGCTCCATTAGCTTGCGTAATGCGGTTGAAACCGCCACGAACTAACGTTTGCATCAAACGTGCCAAAGTCGTGAATGCAGTAAAAACAGTATATTAGATTTAAGTTTCGACAGTTCTGCGTTTCCGGCGGCGCCCTGTCGGAGCCGGAGTGCGTCAGGTCTCCTCGATGGAAGCAGAAACGGAACCGGCGGCAGCGGTCTATCCAGATTTGGAGAATGCACTGAAACATCAATAAAACAGATAGTTATAAATGTTTTGGGCGGCGATAACTATTGCTAATGCTGTGTTGCACACAAAATTTGCTGCACTGCAATTTCATTGAACAAACAATCGCAGCCAACGTGCCGGCGGTGAGCCTTTGCCAACCTGTTTGTCGGCAAAGCCATGCGCACTGCAGGCAAACGCCGGCTCCGGCAGTCTCTCCGAAGCATCAATAACCGATCGCGCAACCGTCCTTGCGCGGGGCCGAACCGGCCGCGCCCTTGTCCCGATCGATCCAGATTGCCAACAGGCCAGAATCCAGTCGTCGTTTGGCGTCAATGACGCCTGAGCACCGGCGGGAAACAGTTTCCAGCGGAGGCAAGTCTGTTGTGCCGGAAAACATATCTGTTGCGGGGGACAAGGCACTTGCTGCATTCGCTGGCCGCAAGGGAGGCGTCTCCAGCGAAAGGGACAAAGCGAGCTGATCAGCCGATGCGAAACTGGCGCCATCCGCGAAACAACATGCCAGCTCGAAGGTAGCCTCAATCGGAAGGCGCCCAATAATATCCGTCTGGCGTCGAAATAAATGACAGGCGGTACTCAAGTGGCGTTCCGTCACTCGTATAGATAACGCGAACCCTTTTGAAGATCGGCGATCCTTCTGCAATTGAAAGCATCTTCGCTTCGAGAGCGTCAGCCGCTACGGCATAAAGCCGCTCATCTACCTCACCGATGACAATCCGATACTCTCGTGCCAATCTTATGATTGTTGGATAGCTCTGATCGCGTAGCCTGATGTCGGATATTTGCGACACCGGAATATGAATGAAATCGTGCCCTTTGGAGTTCGGGGGAAATTCCCGCAAATCGTGGATGTAGTGAATTGGATCAAGCGGGTCCATTCGCAGGAAATTGGCGACCTCTTCGCCGGCAGGCTTCATTTCATAGGCTAGTTGCGTGTAGCGCCAATCAGCCATTTGGGCATCTCTTTCAAATCGGATGCGGTTGAGCCTCTCATGCAGAACGCTCCACCGCCGATCAGATACAAGAGTGCCTTTGCCTTGCTGACGGACGACCATCTGCTTTTCTGCAAGCAAGTCCACCGCCTTGCGAATGGTCCCGATGCTGACCTCCAGCTCGCGGGCCAGCTCATATTCGTTGGGCAGATAGCTCCCGCTAGCAAGTTGGCCCTTTGTAATGCGTCGCTCCAGCAGATCGAAGACCTGAAGATAGATCGCCCGCTTGTTCAGGTTCGGCTCTCGCCCCGCGCTCATGATCGCTTCCCCCTTGATGACTGGCTACGCAATTGCATGCGTGGAGGTGAGTGACCGGGCTACTACACCTTCACCTTGCAGAAAAGTCAAGATAAGGCTATGTGTTTTAAGGGTAATTTTGCAGTCCCGAAATGCGTCTTTCGTTGGTGTCCTGACAGAAATTCCGGACATATTTTCCGGACACTTTCAGATATCTGAAAACGGTCCAGACCGTGTGAAAACGCGTCGGCAATCTTCGGCTCCGCGACACGCTCGGGTGGATTTTCTGGAACTCGACCCATATCCGTCCTTCATGCGCCCTTAAGGCGCTCGCGAGCGTCCAGAA